>NZ_JAZAQL010000002.1:1144414-1483669 GCF_037081675.1 Halorubellus litoreus
TCGCGGACGCCGTATGCTCGCGCGGTCAGTTCACGCAGAAACGGCGTCCTCGCGGACGCCGTATGCTCGCGCGGTCAGTTCACGCAGAAACGGCGTCCTCGCGGACGCCGTATGCTCGCGCGGTCAGTTATTCGAACTTCTCGAACGGTTGCTCGCAGCTGTTGCAGTAGTGCATGGAGCGGCACAGCGACGGGCCTTTCGGGTGTTCGCGTTCGGTCTCCGTCGACCCGCAGTACGGGCACTCCGCGCCCTCCATGTCGCCGCTCGTCTGGACTGAGGGGTCGAGTCGTCGACTCATGCTAGACGCTCAGGCCGAAGTCGTTCAGGTCGGCCTTGCCCTGTTCGGTCACCATCTCGAGGCCCCACGGCGGGTTCCACACGAGGCGGAGATTCACGTCGTCGACGCCGTCGACGCTCGCGACGCGCTCCTCGACCTCGCTCATCAGCATCTCGCGAGCCGGACACCCCGAGTACGTCAACGTCATGTCGACCTCCGCGTGGCCGTCCTCCACGGTGACGCCGTACAGCAGGCCGAGGTCGACGATGCTCACGGGCATCTCGGGGTCCTCGATGTCGTAGAGCTCGTCCCAGACCGCGCGCTCGACGCCGTCGGCGTCGGCGCCCGTCGCCGGGAGCTCCTCGGTGGTCGGCGCGTCGACGTACTCGTACTCGGTGTACGCGCACGCCGTCGCAGCGGGCTCGTCGCAGTCGTCTGGTGATGCGTCGACGTCCGTCGGGACGTCGCTTGGGTCGTAGGGTACGTCACTATCCATCGTGTGGTATCTCTCTCAGTTGATGACGAGACGTCAGGCCTCGTCGGGGTCCTTCATGATGCGGTTCGCCTCGTGGCGATCGAGCTTCCGGTACGTGTGCGTGAACTCCTCCTGGAGGTCGAACCACGCGTCCGTGTGGGACTGGTCGCGGCCGACGTGCTCGGGGAGTTCGAACTCGCTGTGGTGGACATCGTACTGCTCGGGGAGTTCCGCGTCGTCCACGTTCACGCCGAGGTCCTGGAAGAACGGGACGACGACGTCCAGCCACTCCTCGCGCATGACGTCGAGCGGTTCCGTCCGCAGGCCGAGGTCGTCGATGCGGTCCTCGACTTCCTCGTCCGTCGGCGCGAACAACGTGAGCGCGTACGGGAACAACCGGTCGAACGCCTCCTGGAGTCGCTCCAATCCCTGTTTCTCCTCCGCGAGTCGACTCATCCAGTTCTCGGCGTGCTCGCGGTGATAGTCCTCCTCCTGAACGATCTTCGGGACGCGGTCGCGGATGCGCGGGTACGACGACTCCTCGAGCGCCTCCAGGCGGATGTACTCCGCCTGGTCGTAGAGGTACGACCGGACGATGGCGTCCGCCCAGTCGCCCTCCGCGAACGGCTGCTCGACGAGCGTACTGTGACGCCACTCGCCGGGGTCGCGCTCCCAGACGAGCTCGCTCTCCGTGTACCCGAAGTCCTCGAGGAGGTCGTACCAGAGGCGGGCGTGCCCGAGTTCGTCCTGCGCGATGTTCGACAGCGCCAGGTCCGACTCCAGCGTCGGGGACCGCACCTGCCACTCCGTGTACCGCTCCGCGATCACGAACTCGTCGTCCGCGAGCCGATAGAGGAGGTGCTCGACGGCCTCCTGTTGCTCGTCACTCAACTCGTCGGGCGCCGGCAGTGACTCTTTGACCGCCATCAGTCACCACCTTGCGCTTCCTGCTTCTCCTGCTGGACCTTCCGACGGCGCTCCGCTTCGACCTGCTCGTCGGTGGACTCCGCGACCTCCGACGCCGCCGCCTCGAAGTCGTACGTGGACGCCCACCGGTAGGACTTGTCGGTCGTCCCGCCGAACTTCGCGTCCTCCGTGTCGACCTCGCCGATCTCGTCCTTCGGCGCGACCCACAGGCTGTTCGTCGGCTTCCGTCGTGCGTGCTGGACCTCCGCGAACATGAGCGCCATCTGTCGGTCGGGCGCGTGCACGTTCCCGCAGTGCTCGTGGTAGTCGCCAGCGTTCTCCTGGCGGAATACTTCCCAGATCATGGTCTTAATCAGCCGCCTGCTGTTGCGTGCCACCGAACTCGCGAGCCTCGTGCTCGTCGAGGACCTCGCGGACCCAGTCGACGGCCTCCTGTGCGGCCTGCCGGCCGTTTATCTGCTGGTGGCTGCCGTCGTAGTCGTTCTTCGCGATGGTGAAGAACTCGTCCCAGTCCAGGTCCTCCTCGACGACCTCGTACGTGCCGTCGTCGTTCTCGCGGATACGCGGCTCGTCGGGGATCTCGAGGCCGTACTTCTTCGCCTTCGGGATGTACGCGTTCAGGAACGCGTTCCGGAGCTCGTCGTTCCCCATCTGCTTGAGGCCGACCTCGCTCGCGAACCCGTGGTGCGTGGACTTGTCGTTCGTCGGCCCGAAGAACTGGATGATGCGCGGCCACCACTCCTCGAAGGCCTCCTGGGTCATCTCCTGCTCCTTCTTCGAGCCCGTCATGAGCTCGTGGAGGATGGCTTCGCCGTGCTTGACGTGGAAGCCCTCCTCGAAGCAGACCTTGTCCATCGCGTGGGCGTACGGCTCCCAGCTCGTGCGCTTGAGCGTCGCCTGGCGTCGCATCGCGGCGCCGTCGACGAAGAACGCGATCATCGGCGTCTCGACCCAGTCGTCCATCGGGTAGTGGAAGCAGTTCAGGAACTTCCCTTCGCCGTTGGCGAGCTCGTCGAGCATCTCGTCGCGCGTCTTCAGGCCGAGGGACTCGGCCGCTCGGTAGAGGAGTTGGCCGTGCCCGATCTCGTCCTGGACCTTCGCGCTGCACGCGAGCTTGCGGTCGAGGCTGGGGGCTTCGCGGATGAAGGGGCGTTCGAGGTACGCGCCCATGATCTCGGAGTTCGCGTGGAACTGGATCATGCGGGTCGCGGCTTTCCGGTACTCCTCTGGCAGGTCGTCTTTGGGGCTGAACTCGCGCGGGCCCGCTCGACGTTTGACCTCCTCGATGTCCATAATGGTTCATCATCACGTAGCACGTCCAGCGACAAACGAGTACACCACCACATGTACGGGCCTTAAGTACCCGTGGGTGGTAGTGGCTGTCGTGATGGTCGCGTGATAGAGGAGTGTCTCGTCGTCGAGTTCCGCGTCACCGGCGACGACTGCCCGCTCGCCGCCGCCACGCGCGAGACGGAGACCACCGTGGACGCGAACCCGCCGCAGTTACGCCAGGACGGGAACGTGCTCCTGCAGTGCTCGGCGAGCGCGAGCGATGCGGACGCGCTCGCGGACGTCCTCGACACCGACGACCGCCTCCGGTATCTGCACGCGGCGCGCGTCGACGAGCGCGTCAACTTCCGGTGTCTCTCGAAGCACCCGTGCGTCGTCCAGCGACTCACCGACGCGGGGTTCATGGTGGAGTCGCTGCGGTACGACGAGGGCGAGGAGCGTTACACGGGCGCGGTCGTCGGCCGGGACGTCCTCGAGGGGGTGATGGCGGCCGCGGGCGAGACCGTCGGCGTGACGCTCCAGCGCATCTACCCGCTCGGCTCAGAGGACGACCAGGCGGTCGCGGAACGCTGGCCGTTCACGACCGCACAGGAGGAGGCGATGCGGACCGCGTACGACCTCGGGTACTTCGAGGTCCCGCGGCGCGTGGACGCGGGCGAGGTCGCCGACGCGCTCGGCGTCAGCAAGTCCGCGTTCCTCGAACGCCTCCGCCGCGGGCAGGCCGCGGTCTTCGACCAGCTGTTCGGGTGAACTCGCGGCCGCTCCCGGAGAGTTCAGTCGTCCGCCTTTTCCCCGGTCACGTCGCTCGGCGCGCCCGACGCCGCGCGGTCCCGCTCGCCGGCGACGGCGACGACGAAGCGCGCGCCGCCGGCGTCGCTCTCGGTGACAGCCACCGACCAGTCGTGCGCGTTCGCGATGGTCTCGACGATCGCGAGCCCGAACCCGGTCCCGTCCTGTCGGGACGTGACGCCGGATTCGAACACCGAGTCGCGTTCGGCCGGCGGGATGCCGTCGCCGTCGTCACCCACGGCGAACGCGACGACCGCCCGGTCCTCGGGCGTGTCCGAAGCGTCGCCGTCGTCTTCGTACTCGACGTCGACGGTCACCGAGACGTCGCGACCGCCGTGCTCCACGGCGTTCCGGAACAGGTTCTCGAGGAGTCGCTGGAGCCGCGACCGGTCGGCTTCGATGGTCGCGCCCGTGCTGGCGTCGAGCGTCGCCTCGGCGGTCGCGACCGAATCCCAGGCGTCCTCGACGACCGAATCGAGCGACACCGTCGTCACGCCTTCGACGGAATCGCCTTCCCGAGCCAACGCGAGCGCGTCGTCGATGATCCGCTCCATGCGTTCGTGCGCGGCCGCGACCTCGTCGAGCGCGTCGAGGTCGCCGTCGCGCGCCATCTCGAGGTAGCCGTTCCCGACAGTCAGCGGATTCCGGAGGTCGTGACTGACGACGCTCGCGAACTCGTCCAGGCGCTCGTTCGTGCGTTCGAGTTCGCGCTCCCGGCGGTTGCGCTCGGTGACGTCCCGCGAGTTCAGGACGACGCCGTCGACGACCGGGTCGTGGACGAGGTTCGACGCGAACGTCTCGAACACGCGATACGAGCCGTCGGCGTGCCGGATGCGGTACTCGACGCGCGTCTCGTACCCCGGGTCGTCGACGCCGTTGCGGAACTCGGCGACGATGCGGTCGCGGTCGTCGGGATGCAATCGCTCCCGGCCCTCGCGTCCGACCCACTCGTCCTGGTCGTACCCGAGGAGGGACTCGATGGCGGGGCTGTCGTACTTGATTGTGCCGTCCGCGGCGAGGACGGTTATCATGTCCGAGGAGTTCTCGATGAGCCGCTGGTAGCGTTCCTCGACGCGACGACGCTCGGTGACGTCGCGGAGGAGGACGAGCCGCGTCCCGTGGTCGGCGTCCGAGAGCGACTGCACGTTCACGTCGAAGTGCTTCGTGTCCTCGCCCGCGTCGACGGTCACCTCGTCCGGCGTCTTCACGGCGGGGGAGACGGCGGGTTCGAGGAACGGGAACGCGTTCGTCGCGTTCTTCCCCACGAGTTCGGAGACGTCCGGCGTGCCGAGCGTGGCGACCGCGGGGTTCGCGTCGACGATGTGGTCGGTGTCGTCGACGACGACGACCGCGTCCTGCATGTCCTCGATGACGGTGTCGCGAGCGACCGGCGAGATACGCAGCAGGTCGTGCCGGGAGACCGCGTACCAGAGCGGGAAGACGGCGAACCCGAACCCGACGACGGTGAGGTCGACGTTGTTCTGCGGTCCTTGTCCGAGGAACCAGACGACGTTCATGAGGAACGGGAGGGTGACGCCGACGACGACGGCGAGCGATTGCGCGCGGAAGAGACTCTCCGACCGGATCGCCTTGCGAACGAGGAGGCTGATGGACGTCACGATGACGAGGTAGGAGACGAGCACGTGTGCGCGAGCGGCCGGTCCGAGCGACCGTTCGAGTTGAACGACGCCCGCGATGGTCTGGGTGTCGACGGCGACGACGTAGAGCTGGTGGTACCGCGGGCTCGTTAGGAGTAACGCGAAGATGGCGATGGCTTCGACGACGAGCGGACCGAACGTCCACCGGTTCACCCAGCGGTCGTTGTCGGTGTACGCGAGCGCGAACGCGAGCAACCCGAGGGTGCCGCCGGCAGCACCGACGTACTGGACGGCGAGGAACGCTCGCTTCGCGGCGAGCGTCGTCGCGCTGAGCTGGAGGACGTCACCGAACCCCCACGCCGCGATGGAGAGCGTCAGGAGGACGAACGCGCGGACGACCAGCAGATCGAGTTTCCGTCGACGGATCGTGACGATGTACGCGAACAGCGCGAACGAGAGCGTCGCGGAGACGGCGGTCGGGATGACGTACGGCGTGAACTGCCAGGCCATGGCGACGAGTATAGATGGAAACGTCGCTGCGCGTTCTTTAGTGTGATGGGCACAAGGGCGGTCATCGCCGACGGTGCTCGTCGTTCGCCGTGGTTCGGTGGGTCGAGGGGCGCCGTCACCGTTCGAGCGACGGCGAACCGATACCGGTCGTTATCCAGTCTTGTAGACGCTGCGGATAGGCGAGCATCCGGCGGCCTCCAGGCCGCCGGTTCCGTTATCCAGTCTTGTAGACGCTGCGGATAGGCGAGCATCCGGCGGCCTCCAGGCCGCCGGTTCCGTTATCCAGTCTTGTAGACGCCGCGGGCGTCGGCGACGAGGGTGTCGTCCTCGACGGCGAAGACTTCGACGTCGACGGTGCCGACGTCGCCGCCGACGCGGACGACGTCCGCTTCCGCGCGCAGGTCGCCGGTGCCGGCGTCGAGGTAGTCGATGCGCATGTCGATGGTGGGGACGGGCTGGTCGACTTCAGAGACGAGCGCGGCGCCGCCGACGGTGTCGGCGAGCGTGAACGTCACGCCGCCGTGGGCCATCAGGCGGTCGGCGTTCCACGACAGGTCCTCGCGCATCTCCAGGTATCCTTCGGCGTGGCCGTCCGCTGCTTCGGTCACGTCCACGCCGAGCAGGTCGGCGAACGGCATCTCCTCGAAGAACGCTTCGATGTCCATACCGGCCCTCCGGCCGGCGGCGAGATAAAACGTGGTGGGTCGGCGCGGTGACTGACGTACCGAGTGGTGGACGGCCGCTGGTCTATCGCGTCGCGGGTTCGGCCTGCGTGCTGCCGTCGCCGTATGCCTCGACGAGCGCGACGACCGCGTAGACGAACGGCGTGTCGACGAGTGCGACGAGGAGCTTGAAGACGTACTGGCCGACGATGAGCGAGAGGATGACGTTCGTCGGTGTGGCCCCGCCGGTGCCGAGGACGGCGGGCGCGATGGCGAACGCCACCGTCACGAAGATGACGGTGTCGAGGAACTGGCTCGTGGCGGTCGACCCGATGTTGCGGAGCCAGAGCTTCTCGCCGTCGGTGTAATCGCGGATGCGGTGGAAGACGTAGACGTCCCAGTTCTGGCTGACGACGTACGCGAGCAGCGACCCGAGGACGATGTTCGTGCTCGCGCCGAGGACGGTCGCGAACGTCGACGGGTCGATGGGCTGGTCGGGGAGCGCCGGCGCGTTGATCGTCGACCAGACCAGCAGGAGGACGACGAAGTTCATCGCGAACCCGACGTTCACCATCACGGTCGCCGCCTTGCGGCCGTAGAGTTCGGCGTAGCAGTCGCTCGCGAAGAACGTGAGGGCGTACGCGAGCGCCGCACCCGGGAGGATGATGGCGGCGCCGGTGACGGGGAGCGAGAGCGGGAGGCCGAACATGAGGAGTTTGCTTGCGGTGAGCTGTGCGGTCGCGAGTGCCGTGACGAAGAGTCCGATGAGCGCGACCTGTCCGATGGCGGCCGCGTCTCCGGCCCGAGGCGCCCGTGTTGCCATGTCGGATAGCCGTGCGCTCGGGAAGGTTTTGAGGGTTTCCATCCGGTACGGCCGAATCCGGTGAGAGCACCCCGTCGGTTCGTCGAGTCGTACCGAACGAGCCCTCGGGGGTGGTCGCGGTCTTCCTCGAAGGCTACCGGCGTGGTCCGGGCGCCGGTCGTCGGGACGGTGACTCCCGTGGTGACCCCCGAACAATTAAGCACCAATGGAGAGTTCAACGAGGTATGCGAGTAGCAGACGAAGACGGCGTGCGGACGATAACGTTCGACCGACCGGGGATGATGAACGCGATGGACATCGAGGTGGCGGAGGAACTCGCGGACGCGGTCGACGAGGCGTCCGTCGAGGAGCACGACGCGGTCGTCATCACGGGCGACGACCCGGCGTTCTCCGCGGGCGGGGACATCCAGGCGATGAAGCAACGCGAAGAGGGCCCCCACGAGGCCTACGAGCGCGTCGCGGACTCGTTCAACCGCGCGGCGGCGACGATCATGCAGTCGCAGGTGCCGGTGGTGGCGAAGGTGAACGGCGACTGCGTCGGTGCGGGCCTGGCCATCGTCGCGGCCGCGGACTTCGCGTACACCGTCCCGGACGCGACGTTCTCGTGTGCGTTCATCCGCATCGGTCTCATCCCGGACACGGGCGCGACGTTCACGCTCCCGAAGCTCCTCGGGCTCCGGACCGCGAAGCGACTGACGATGACCGGCGAGTTCTTCGACGGCGAGGAGGCCGAACGCATCGACCTCGTGAACGAGGCGGTCGACCCCGAGGACCTCGACGAGGCGGTCGACGCCATCTGCGGGAAGCTCGGCCGACGGCCGACGCGGACCGTCGGGATGACGAAGCAAGCGATCCACGAGAACCTCGACAACGACTGGCGGAAGGCCCTGGACTACGAGAACCACATGCAGGTGCAAGCGTACATGATGGACGAGCACGAGGAGGGCGTGGACGCGTTCCTCGAGGGCCGCGACCCCGAGTGGGACTGAACGACGGGGTATCTACGCGTCCGCGGTGAGGAACCGACGGATCGCGCCGTCGAACGCTTCGGGGTGTTCGATGACCGCGTCGTGCCCGACGCCGTCGAGGAGCGCGAGCCGGCCGTCCGGGAGGCGGCGGGTGGCGTCGCGGAACCCGCGCTCGTCGAAGAACGGGTCGTCGGTGCCGCCGACGACGAGCGTCGGGACGGGCACGTCGTGGAGGGCGTCCCGGCCGTCGTGCGCGAGACTGGCGTCGACGGACGCCGTGAAGTCGCTCGGATGCCTGGGAGTCGCGAGCAGGTCGTAGCCCGCGCTCCCCGCCTGGAGGAGTTTCGCGCGCAATCCGGTGGCGACGAGTCCGTACGCGTCCCGGTAGATCGGCCCCCAGCGTTCCCCTCTGGCGAGTGCACGCCAGCGCTGGAGCCTGGTCTCGCCCGCGGTCGACAGCTCGGTGCCGGCGAGGCCGAGTATCGCGCGGTCGACGCGGTCCGGGCGGTCCGCGGCGAGGTGCTGGACGACGAACCCGCCGAGCGACAGCCCCAGGAGGTCGACGCGCTCGACGCCCTCCGCGGTCGCGAGCGCGTCGAGCGCCGTCGCGTAGTGCCCGGCCATCTCGCGGGTCGTTCGCGCACCGGCGAGTCCCGGCGGTCGCGACAACATGTAGACCGTGCGGGCGTCCCGGTATCGACGCAGATAGAGCGCCATGAGTCCCGCGAACCAGCGGGCATCGCCGACGCGCTTCAATGGGTCGTTCAACCCGGGGACGACGACGAGGACGCCGTCGGCGTCGCCGCCACCCTGGACGCGAACGTACGAATGGCCGTGTATCGACCCGGTGGCGACGACTCCCATCACGCTCCCGGTAGCGAGCGCACGGAGAAAAGGCGGTCGACTTCCCCGCGTCCACGGCCGGTCGGCGACGACGCCGTCGTCGGCGAGGAGGACGAGGCGCTCGCGAGCGCGTCAGCCCTGGCCGACCATCGACTCCTCGCCGTCCCACTCCCGCTGCCGGAGCTCGTACTTCTGGACCTTCCCGGTCGCGGTCTCGGGGAGTTCCTCGACGAACTCGACGCGCGTGATCCGTTTGAAGCTCGCGACGCGGTCGGCGACGAAGTCCTTCAGGCCGTCCGCGTCCACGCTCGCGTCCGGAGCGAGCACCACGAACGCCTTCGGCGTCTCACCCCACCGGTCGCTCGGCGCGGGGATGACCGCGGCCTTGGACACCTCGGGGTGCTCGTAGAGGACGTCCTCGAGTTCGATGGTGGAGATGTTCTCGCCGCCGGAGATGATGATGTCCTTCTTGCGGTCCTGGATGGCGACGAACCCGTTCTCGTCCCACGTCGCCAGGTCGCCCATGTGGTAGTAGCCCTCGCGGCGTTCGCTGAACGCCTCCTCGGTCGCCTCTGGCTTGTTCCAGTACTTCTCCATCACCTGGTTCCCGCGGACGACGATCTCGCCGATGGTCGACCCGTCCCGCGGGACGTCCTCGCCGTCCTCGTCGACGACGCGGACTTCGGTTCCGAGGTACCCGATGCCCTGGCGTTTCATGAGGCCGAACCGCTCGTCGTCGGACTTGTCCGCGAAGTGCCGCGGCGCGTGCGAGGTCGTGATGAGCGGCCCGGTCTCGGTCGCGCCGTAGACGTGCATGAGCGTCCACCCGAACTCGCCCTCGACGGTGCGGAGCGTGGACTCCGGCGGGGCGGCGCCCGCGGTCGCGGCGCGCACGGGGTTCGCGCCCGTCGTCGCGACGTCGCCGTCGTGCTGGTCGTAGTAGTCCATGAGCATGTTCAGGACCGTGGGGGCCGCGCAGAGGTACGAGACGTCCTCGGTCTGGATGGCGTCGAAGACGTCGGCGGCGTCGACGCCGCGCGTGCAGACGTGCGTCGCGCCGTTGCCCGTGATGGAGTAGATGTGCCCCCAGCCGTTGACGTGGAACATCGGGAGCGTCCACAGGTAGACGTCGTCGTCCGATATCTCCTGGTGGGCGGTGACGAGGTACGAGTGGAGGGTCTCCGCCCGGTGCGTGCGGCAGACGCCCTTCGGGTCGCCCGTGGTGCCCGAGGTGTAGTTGATGGTGACGACGTCGTCCTCGGCCATCTCCGGGCGCTCGTAGTCGGCGCCGGCACCGTCGGCGTCGAGGCGTGCGTCGAGTTCGGTCTCGACGTCGCGCCAGTCGCCGTCGACGGCGTCCGGGTCGTCCGTCACGAACAACTCGGTGGGGACGTCGTCGCGGACGGCCTGTATCTTCTCGGCGTACTCGTGGTCCGCGTAGACGACGTCGACGCCGGCGTCCTCGAGGATGTACGCGTAGTCGTCGGGCGTGAGCCGGTAGTTCAGGGGCGTGTGGACGGCGCCGAGCTGCATGATTCCGTACGCGGCTTCGAGCTGGTAGTGCGTGTTCGGGTCGAGGACGGCGACGCGGTCGCCCTTCGCGACCCCTTCGGTCTGGAGGAACGCGGAGAACGCGTCGGCGCGCGCGCCGAGTTCGCGGTACGTGTAGCGGTCGCCCGTCGTCGCGACGACGGCCGTCTCGTCGGCGTAGTGCCGGCGGGCTCGGTCGAGGAAGTCCGTGACCAGTAGCGGCTTGTGCATCAACGATGATTACGTTCAGGGGCGTTCAATAATCCCGGGTTGATTCAATAGTTACCGGAATTCCGAGCCGAGCGAATCGTCGCCCGACGCCCCCTCTCTGCATATTCGTGACGCTTCCCGAAACAGTGACGCGTGCCTCAGAGCCCGAGGAACTCCTCGGCGTTCTCCCAGAGGAGCTTTCGCTGGACCTCCTCGCTGTACTCGAGGTTCGCGAACTGCTCCATCCACTTCTGGGGGTCGAGCATCGGGTAGTCGGTGCCGAACATCACCTTGTCCTTGAGGACGGTCTTCGCGTAGTGCAGGACCTGGTCGTCGATGTACTTCGGCATCCACCCGGAGAGGTCCATGTAGACGTTGCCCTTCTGCTGGCAGATGGCGAGTTGCTCCTTCTCCCAGGGGAACGCGGGGTGCGCGATGAGCATCTGGAGGTCGGGGTGGTCGGCGGCGACGTCGTCGAGCAGCATCGGGTTCCCGTACTTGATCTTCAGGCCACGGCCACCGGGCGCGCACGCGCCGAGCGTCGAGTTCCCGCCGTGGAAGACGCAGGGCACGCCGAGGTCCTCGATGGTGTTCCAGAGGTCCTCGTGCTCGGGGTCGCTCGGGTCGAACCCCTGCGCGATCTGCTGGAACTTGAACCCGGAGAGGTCGAGGTCCTCGACGCAGCGGATGGCTTCCTCGACGCAGTCGTCCTTCAGGGGGTCGACGCTCCCGAACCCGACGAAGAAGTCGTCGTGCTCGTCCCGAACCTCGGCGACGTAGTCGTTCGGGACCGGCGGATTCCCGGTGTTCGTCTCCGCGTCCCACCCGAGCAGGACCGCTTTCGCGATACCGGCGCGCTCGTACTCCTCGCGCATCTGCTCGTAGTCGTTCGGCACCATCTCCTTCCCGAAGCGCTCCGCGGCGTCCTGCATCATCTCGCCGCCGGCGGTGAACAGGAACTCCTCGGTCGGCTGGTGGGCGTGCGTGTCGATAGCCCGCGGTTCGTCCGCGAGCACGTCCGGGAGACTCATACGTTGGCCTGGTACTGCCACTCGCAAAAACGTACCCATCGCTGGACCCGCGACGGGTCGCGGTCAGAACGCGAGCGCGGCGAACGCGACGAGCGCGACGCCGACACGTCCGCAACGCCGACGCGTCGGCGACGACGCCCGCGTTGCCGTTGGACTCAGCCGACGAGGAACCAGTTCGCCGGAATCGCCGAGAGTCCCGCGACGACGAGAGCCACGCCCAGCAGGACGTAGAGCCGCCAGGGTCCGCCGCCCGCGTCGACGGCTTCGGGGGCGGCCGTGGAAACGACCGCGGGGCCGTCTCCGGTGACGACGAGGTCGCCGTCGCGGCGCTCGGCGGTGCCGAGGACGTACACCTCCTCGTCGGGCGTGACGAGGCCCTCGCTGTACCGGCGCGTGCCGTCCCTCCGCTCGGTATCGAGCACGTTCAGGTTCGACCCTCGCTGTTCGGGGATGCCGTCGGTCTTCGTCTCGAAGACCTTCACGGCTCGCGGCGGCGAGTCGTCGGGCGCGACCTCGTGTCGTTCCCGCATCCGGTCCGGGTCCACGGTGACGTCCGCGTCCTCCGAGAAGTCGATGGCGACGGTTCCGGTGTCGTCCTCGAGGACGAACGGCACGGCCTCGTGGCCGGTAGCGAGCGTCGACCACCGACTGCCGCTGTCGCTCTCTCGCCACTCCTCGACCGTCCACCCGGCGACGAGGTAGCTCCGCGCGGAGAACGGGGCGCGGTTCCCGGTGAAGTCGGGTTTGCGTGCGACGCCGTGCAGGGCGACGGGCCCGGGTTCGGTGAGCGCCTCGACGTCCGACACCGGCGTGTTCGACAGGGCTCGGGCCGTGACCCCGGACCGCCATCCGTACCCCGCGACGAGCGCACCGAGGACGACGGCCAGGCCAGCGACGGGCATAGGCACGGCCATACTTGGTTTCACTCCTGTCCGCCTGGACACAAGGTCGTTCCGGTTGCGGTCGGGTCGGCAGTACCGACGCGAGCGCGGCCGAGGACGGCCCGTCGCGGTCAGAACGCGAGCGCGGCGAACGCGACGAGTGCAACGCCGACGACCGCCGCGGGGAACGCGAACCCGGAGTGAACGAGGAGTTCGGTGCGGCCGCGGTCCGAGAGCACGAACGGCCCGGAGTCGCGAGCGACGACCGTTCGCTCGCTGCGGGCGTCGGTGTCGACGTCCACAGCCGTCCGGGTCACCTCGCCGAGCACGAAGACGTCGTCGCCGGGTTCGAGCGTCGCCTCCTCGTGCTCGCGCTCGCCGTCCTCGGCGCCGGGCGAGAACGGGACCTCGATGCTCTCCTGTTGGCCGCTCGCACCGGCGGCCTCGGCGGCGGTGACGTCGAACGACTTCGGCGTGTGCGCCTCGAACGACGAGAACGACACGACCGTCTCGCCGTCCGTGACGCTGTTCCCGAGCGTTCCGGTGGCCGCGACGCCAGCGGGTTCGTTCCTGACGTTCGCGCCCGCGTCGACGAGCACACGTCCCGTGTCGTCGCGAACGTAGAACGGCGTGGAGCGATACCCCGTGGAGACCTCCTCCCAGTTCTGGCTGAACGTCTGCCCGTCGTCGACGACGTCCGTCGGACTATCGGTGTGCTGGCGGTGCGTGCGGAACTCCTCGGTTCGCCAGGCCGCGACGACGGCGTCGTCGTCCTGGAACTCCGGGCGGACGACCGCGTCGTCGTCGACCAGTTCGACGGTGCCGGAGACCGCGACCCGGTCGCCCGGCTGGGCGTCGGCCGCGTCCACGACCGGCGTGCCTCTGATGAGCGAGAACATCGCGCGGCGGCGGAGCGCCCACGCGACGGCGAGGACGCCGACGCCCGCGATGGCGAGCCGAAGCCAGAGCGTGTACGCCATATCGTTCCAGAACTCACGCAGCCGTACAAAGTCCTGCCGGTCAGATAACTCGTTTCGCCGGGGTGAGCCAGTGACGCCGTTCGGGATTCCCGGAACCGGTCAGTCGGAGCCCTCGACGTCCGTGGACGAGGGATCTTCCTCGCCGCCAGTTCCGGCCTCGGCCGATTCGAGCGAGCGCGAGGCAGCCGAGAGCAAGAGTTCGACGACGAGGAACGCGCCCACGGCAGCCCAGAACTCGTCGAGGACGGTGCTCGTCGCGACGTGCGCGACGAGGACGACGACGAGCGCGGCCGCACACGCGCCGACGGCCCACGCGACGCCGTGCCAGCGCGCGTCGTGCTCCGGCCACGACCGCGAGTACGTCCGCGGCACCGACACCCCGAGAACGAACATCGTCAGGAACCCCAGTGACTCGTTCCCGACGAGGTCGGTGACGAAGTAGCCGGTTGGGATGGCGACCGCGATAGCGGTGACGACGACGACGAATCGCGTCGACGAGAGGTACGACCGAACGTCCATGCGCCGTACTCCCCGGCGCGGACGCAAAACGCTTCGCACTCGCTGTAACCCTGCTTCCAGGAGCGAACGATCAGAGGCCGACCGCGTAGAGCACGCTCGCGGCCATCACCATCGCACCGACCACCATCGCGGGGAGTCCGTACCGGGCTTTGCTCAGTAACTCGTCCTCGCTGCGCGTCGACAGGATGAACTCGTCGTCGCCGGCGGGCGTCACGACCGCGTCCTCGGGCCGCAGCCGTCGGTCGGGGTGCGCGTCCCCGTCCGTCGGTTCGACCGTCCCGAGGAGGTACACGCTATCACCGGGCTCGACGACGCCTTCGCTGTACTTGCGTTCGCCGTGCGCGTTCCCGAAGTCGATCGCGTTGAACATCGACCCCGTCTGCTCGTCGATACCGGGTGCGCGAAGCTCGAACTCCTCGACGCGCGCGGGCTTCGGGTCGTCGGGTGCGACCTGATGGCGGACGCCGAGCGTCTGGAAGTCGAGCGTCTTCCCGTCGACGGAGACGCTGTGGTCGAGGTCACCCAGCGAGACGTTCGACGTCCAACTGCTCGAATCGGCGTCGGCACCGGGTTCGACGCGTATCTCTGCACTTCCGTCGTCGACGCGGAACGGCACGGAGTCGTAGCCTTCGGCGATGGTCCGCCAATCGCTGTTGTCGCCGGTCTCGTCCCACTCCTCGACCTCCCAGCCGGCGGCGACGCAGGCCGTTCCGGAAAGTGGTGCCTGGAGTTTCGAGTTCCCGTCCGCTGCCTCGACGACCTCGCCCTTTACCTCGACGAGTCCGGGTTCGTCGACGTCGAGGATTCGCGACGTCGGCGTCCCCGCGATGGCCTGATGGTAGGCCCGACGCTTGTACCCCCACGTGGTCGCGAACCCACCGAGGACGAACGCGATGAGAGCTACTTCAATCGACATATCGCACACACGACGACAGAGTGACAAAAAACCAGACGGTTCGGTTCCCGTCCAACGGGTCGTAGCGCGAGGCGGGGGTCGTCGCCGGAATCGACGCTCAGGGCGAGTCGGGGTCGTCGCCGGAATCGACGCTCAGGGCGAGTCGGGGTCGTCGCCGGAATCGACGCTCAGGGCGAGTCAGGGTCGTCCTCGTACGCGGAACGCTTCTTGAACATGAACTTCATGTCGCCCTCGAGGAGGACCTCGTCGTCCTGATTCCACGTGGTGCCGTCGATGACGACGAGGCCGGCGTCCTCGCGGCTCTCGAAGTCCTGTTTGTCCGTCACCTCGAACTCGGCGTTGATGGTGTCGCCGATGGTGAGGGGGTTCGGGACGTCCATGTAGTTCATGCCGAGGAACGCGATGACGGTGCGTTCGACGAACCCGCAGCGCTGGACCATCCCGGTGGTGAGGATGAACGTCATCGGACCGTGCCCGATGCGTTCGCCGAACGGGCCGTCCTCGCTGTACTCTGCGTTCGTGTGGAGTTCCGTCCAGTCGTCGGCGAACATCGAGTGGAAGACGAAGTCCGATTCGGTGACGGTGCGTCCAGCGCTCTCGAACGTCTTCCCGACCTCCATGTCCTCGAAGTAGTGGGGTTCGTAGCTGTAAGCCATACCGGGCCTTCGCAGGGTGTCAGTAAAAACGATGGTGGTCGTCCGAGTGGGTCAGTACTCGGTTCGGTCGTCGCGCTCCCGAGCGAACGCGTCGTCGCGTTCGTCGTCGCCTTTGTCGTCGGCGTGGTCGTCGACGTGGTCGGGTTCGCCGTCGTGGGACCCGGTTCGCTCGGTCGGGCGCGGGGTGGTGTCGAACCGACGGTCGTCTCTCGCGGCGAGTTCCGCGCCGAGCCAGCCGCCGAGCGCGCTGAGCACGACGTGGTAGAGGACGGCGACGACGACGACGAACGCGACGACGATCCACGCGAACACCGGGAGGCCGAGCGCGACGCCGGGGCCGCCGCCGCTCGAGGCGACGAGACCGACCCAGCCGACGGTGAACAGGGACCCGACGAGGCCGATGACGAGGAGTGCGGGTATCGCGGCGAGCAGGCCGGCGAGCGCGCCGACGCGGATGCCGCGCCGCGAGACCGACCGCGTCGCGTCGCGTTCCCCGGCTTCGAGGTAGCCCGAGAGCGCGCCGCCGACGACGGGCACGAACGGAATCCAGCTGAAGACGACCATGACGACGGCGCCCAGGAGGGCGTTGACGAACCCGCTACGGGACCGGCCGGCGTCCGGGGTCGTCGAGTACTCGTTCATACACCTCCTACGACGGCGGAGATAGTAAACCAGTCCCCGCGTCTCACGGGCTGAGAACACTGTTTTGGTGCGTTCGGTCGTCGGTATCCGTCTCGGCGTACGCTCGGGCGGTCGTTTCAGCATAATTCAAGGTGGAGCCTCCGACCTCAAGGAGCGAGCGTAGCGAGCGAGTAGGTCGGAGAGGAAACCGACACGGGACGACACTACCTACGCTCGATGGGTGGCCGACTCCCCCACTGAATCGTCACTAATATAAAAACATAGGTCTACATCTGAAGTACGGATGGAGGTACGGCGCACTGTTCCGGTCAAACTCGACGTAACCGACAGCGACGCTGCCAGCCTCCACGAGACCATCTCCGAGTTCCTGTGGGCCGCAAACTACGTCGTCGACCACGCCTGGCAAGGCGAGTACAAGACCACGAGCAAAGCCGAACTCCAACGCGAAACCTACGACGACGTGCGAGCCGAGACGCGGCTCCAAGCGAATCTCGTCCAGAACGCCCGCAACAAGGCCGCCGACGCCGTCCAGAGCGTCGTCGCACGCTGGAAGCAAGGCGACCACGCGGGGAAACCACGGTTCACAGCCCCGACGCTCGTCTACGACAAGCGGTGCGCGACGTTCAACGACGACCACGCGACGCTCTCGACCGTCGACGAACGCATCACCGCCGAGTACGTTCTTCCCGACGAGAGCCGCGAGACGCCACACTCGGAGTATCTCTTCGACGACGACTACGAAGTGACGGGCGCGGAACTGCACTACCGCGACGGCGAGTTCTACCTTCACGTCCGAACAAAGGCGGACGTGGAGTTCGAGACTGCCGACGACGGCAACGACGAGCACAGCACAGTCCTCGGCGTTGACCTCGGCATCGAGAACGTCGCCGTCACATCCACAGGCGAGTTCTGGAGTGGGTCAGAGTTGAACCACTGGCACCGCGAGTTCGAGAAGCGACGCGGGTCGCTCCAACAGCGTGGCACGCGGGCTGCCCACGAAACCATCCAGTCGGTCGGACGTACCGAGACGGGACGCTACGACCACTTCTTACACACTGTCTCGAAGGAACTCGTCGCGGAAGCCGTCGAACACGACTGCGACGTGATAGCGTTCGAGAACCTGACTGGGATTCGTGAGCGGATGCCTCGCGCCAAGCAGTTCCACGCATGGGCGTTCCGACGCCTGTTCGAGTACGTCGAGTACAAGGCTGAGATAGTCGGTATCTCGATTGAAGAGGTGAATCCCGAGTACACCTCTCAACGGTGTTCGAAGTGCGGGACGACACTCCGAGAGAACCGCCAGACCCAAGAGCGGTTCTGTTGCCAGAAGTGTGGGTACGAAGTGAACGCCGACTACAACGCGGCGAAGAACATCGGTCTGAAGCAGCTCCGCTCGGCGCAAAAGTCGTCGAGCGGAGGCGCACCCGTAAACGTGCGCTTGAATCGCGGGACGTTGAACGTGAATGGCGATTACGAGCCTGCCGCTGACGGCGGCCAGAACGGGAGTCCACGCGAAAGCCCTACCCTCAACGAAGCGAACGGCGATAGCGCGGAACGAAGTTCCGCGGACCATTCGAGCGGGCCTTCGGCCCGCGAGAAGAAGCCGTGAGCGAGTAGGGTAGGGTAGTTTACAACTGGGTGTCGTCGAACTGGTCGTCGCGCGTTCGCTGACCGTAGCTGTCGCCGGTCGTCGACGGCTCCTGCGTGCGCTGGTACGCGACGACGCCGAGGTAGCCGCCGAGCGCGCCGAGCCCGAGCGTGTACGCGACGCCAGCGAGCCCGAAGAGGACGACGACGAACCCGAACGCGGCGGGGATGGCGCCGAGGAGCGTCACGCCGAGCGCGACGGTGAATATCGCCCAGAGGACGAGTACCGTCGGGAGCGAGAACAGGAAGCCGGCGAGTGCGCCAGCGAGTGCGCCGCGGCGCCCGTTCTCGCGGAGGAGCCACCCGGCGACGGCACCGCCGAGGAGCGGGGACCCGGGGACGAAGCCGGTGAGGAACGCGACGAGCGCGCCGACGACGCTGACGGCGGGGAGACTGGTGCCGGTGGCGTCTCGAAGCGGCTGGAGCGGGTCGTCGCGGGAAGAACCTGTTGACATACCGTGTGCTTCCGCGTTCTCGGTGAAAAGTGGTGGGTCGGGCGACGGCCGCGACGACACCTGCTAGCAGTCGATTCACGCGACGACCGCGACGACACCTGCTAGCAGTCGATTCACGCGACGACCGCGACGACACCCGCTAGCACTCGATTCACGCGACGACCGCGACGACACCCGCTAGCACTCGATTCACGCGACGACCGCGGCGACGCCGGCGAGCATGGACGCGCCGAACCCGAGGAGCGCGAAGACGCCAGTACCGGTGACGAGCGACAGGGTGCCGAGGAGGACGGCGAAGAACGCGGCGACGAGCCCGACGAAGAGCGTGCGATAGCGCGAGATGGTGCTGACACCGGCGAGCTGTGCGAGGACGGCGCTGACGACGGCGAGCGGGCCGACGCCGAGCAACAGGACGCTCCCGATGGAGCGCAGCGTCGCGCTCAACACGACCGCGAGCGCGAGCAGGCCGACCACCCAGAGCCCCAGGACGACCCGTCCCTCCAATCGTTCGTACTGCAGCAACCCGATCCCCATGCACTCTCGAACGGGATGAAATAATGTCAAGGTTCCTCTTCGGCCAGCGGTTCCCGGAGTCGTCCGACCGCTGCCGCGAGCGGTTCCCTGAATTATATGCGCGCCGCCAACGCAGGTCGGAGTATGCGCGATGCTTACGTGGTCGGTGCGGGCCAGTCCGACTTCGGCTCGTTCCCGGAGGAGAGCTACCGGTCGCTGTTCGCGACCGCGTACGAGGCTGCCGTCGAGTCCGTGGACGGCGAGTTCGACCCGGATGCGGTCGACGAGGCGGTTCTCGGGACGCTCGGCGTCGGCGGCCGCCAGATCGGGCTGTCGGGACCGGCGGTCACCGAGCACGTCGGGTTGCACGGCGTGCCGACGACGCGCGTGGAGAACGCGTGCGCGGCGTCGGGCTACGCGGTCCGGCAGGCGGTGCAAGCCGTGAAGTCGGGGATGGCGGACCTCGTGCTCGCTGGCGGGTACGAGGTGATGACGGACGCGTCCGGTGACGCGACGCGGTACTGGCTGGGCGTCTCGGGGGAGACGGAGTGGGAGCGATTGTCGGGGACGACGTTCGCTGGCGTGTACGCGCAGATGGCGAGCGCGCACGTCGCCGAGTACGGTACGGACCCCGACGCGCTATCGGAGGTCGCGGTGAAGAACCACAGTCACGGTGCGCTGAATCCCCACGCGCAGCTCGGGTTCGAGTGCACGCTCGAGGACGCGCGGGACGCGCCCGTCGTCGCGGACCCGCTCACGCTCTATCACTGCTGTCCGACGACGGACGGCGCGGCCGCAGTCCTCGTGGCGAGCGAGGACGTCGCGAGCGAACTCAGCGAGGACCCGGTCCGGGTCGCGGGCGTCGGTGCGGCGTCGGACGCGGTCGGGCTCTTCCAGCGGGACACGTACGCGGGGGTACCGGCGTCGGCGATGGCGGCAGAGCGTGCGTACGACCGCGCTGGCATCGACGCGGACGAGGCGGGCGCGGTCACCGACGCGCTGGACTTCGCGGAGGTCCACGACTGCTTCGCCATCGCGGAACTCATGGCGTACGCGGACCTCGGGTTCTGCGCCCCAGAGGACGCCGGGGCGTTCGTGGCGGACGGCCGGAGCGACCACGGTGGCGACGTGGTCGTGAACTCCTCCGGCGGCTTGAAGTCGAAGGGCCATCCCATCGGGGCGACCGGCGCGGGGCAGGTCGTGGAGGCGTACAAGCAACTTCGCGGGGAAGCGGGCGAGCGACAGGTCGCGGACGCCGCGCGCGGCGTGACGCATAACGTCGGCGGGAGTGGTGGTGCGGCCGTCGTGCACGTCCTGGAGCGGGCCACGGAGGTGAGCGCGCGATGAGCGACGAGTCGCCGAGCGTCGACGGTGGTGCGGCCGCGGGTGCGTCGAACGGGATCCGTGCAGTGGGTGCGTACGCCCCCCGGAATCGCCTGCCTGCGAGCGAGGTGGAGGCGGCGTGGGGGTCGGTGCAGGCGTCGGGCGTCGGCGAGAAGGCGGTGCCGGGTGCGGACGAGGACGCGCTGACGATGGCTCACGAGGCGGCGACGAACGCGCTGCACGCGGACGGAACGGACGCGAGTTCGATAGGGCTGCTGGCGTTCGCGTCCACAACGCCGCCCGTCGAGGAGGAGGACGTCTCGGTCCGGCTCGGGTCGACGCTCGGCGTCCCCGAGACCGCGCGCCACGAGTCCTTCGGTGGGAGTACGCGCGCCGGAACGCGCGCGCTCGCTGCGGGATTCGACGCCGACCTCGCCGACGGCGAACTGGCGCTCGTCGTCGCGAGCGACTGCCCCAAGGGCGAGCCAGCGGGCGAACGCGACCAGACCGCGGGCGCCGGTGCGGTGGCGTTCCTCGTCGTGAACGACGGCCCCGCGAAGGCGCTCGCTCGCGGCACGTACGCGCGCGCCAGTCCGGGAACGCGGTTCCGCGAGCGCGGGAGCGAGCGCGTCGACGGCCTCGGCGTCACGTCCTACGACCGGGCGACGTTCACGGAGACGCTCGCCGGCGCCGTCGACGACCTCGACGCCGGAGTTAGCGACGAAGACGCGGACGACGAGGCCGCGGGCGACGACGGCCTGGACGTGGACGCGGCGGCCGTGCAGGCGCCAGACGGCGCGATGCCGTACCGGACGACGGGCGCGCTCGGCGTGGATACGGAAGCGATACAGCGTGTCGCGACGGTCCACGACCTCGGCGATACCGGCGCGGCGAGCGCGCTCCTGGGGCTCGCGCGAGCGCTCGACGACCCGGACGTCGGGCGCGTGCTCGTCGCGGGATACGGGAGCGGCGCGGGCGCCGACGCGTTCGTCGTCGACACGACCGGCGCGGTGCCTGCGGCGCTCGTCCTGGAGCGCGACGACGAGCGCACGCTCTCGTACGCCGAGTACCTCCGCCTCCGCGACGAGGTCGTCCCGGAACCCCCAGAGGGCGGTGGTGCGTACGTGAGCGTGCCGTCGTGGCGGCGGACGCTCCCGCAGCGGCACCGCCTCGTCGCGGGGCGGTGCGGCGAGTGCGGGTCGTTCGCGTTCCCGCCGGAGGGTGCGTGCGGCGACTGCGGCGCGATGGCGGCGTACGAGGACGTCCAGTTGCCGGGGACGGGCCGGATCGAGGCGGCGACGACGATCTCGCAGGGCGGGGCGCCGCCGGAGTTCGCGCAGCAACAACAGCGCGACGGTGACTTCGACGTGGTCGTGGTCGCGTTCGACGCACCGACTGGCGACGGGACCGTGAGCGCGCCCGCGCAGGTGACCGACGCCGACGGTGGCGCCGTCGACGTCGGCGACGACATCGTCGCGACCGTCCGCCGGATCTACACGCAGGAAGGCGTCACGCGGTACGGGTTCAAGGTCCGACCCGCCGGGCGGCGCTGAACGCATCGACGACGCCTCCGTTCTCGGCACCGTCGTCGTCCCGAGAGCTTCAGACGAGAAGGTCGGGTGCGTCTCCGGGGACGACCGCGAGACAGATGGCGGCGACGACGACGTGCATCGTGACGAGCGCGAGCACGCCGAGTACCGTCGCGGCCGGGTCGAAGACGAGGAGCGCGAGGTCCGGAACGAACGAGACGGCGAGGACGGCGAGCGCGACGGTCCTGAACAGGTCGTCGCCGGCGTCGGTGCGCTGGTCGAGGAACGCGTACACCAGTCCCGCGCCGACGACGCCGAGTACCGTCAGGAAGACGATGGGGGCGACCGAGAGCGGTCGGAATCCCGGTGCGAACTCGAGCAGGAGGGCGACCGCGAGGACGAGGAGGTTCGCGGCGCTCGCCGCGACGGCCGCGGCGGCGACGCGGACGCGGAACGGCTTGCTGGCGACCCCTTCGACCGACGCTGCGACCGTCGACGACACAGACATACACCACCGTACGCGATGAGAGATGGTAACTGTTGGCGGTCCGGGGTCGGGGAGATGCCGGCAAGACGGCCAGAACGGGCAACGCTTACCTGCCAGGCCGTCGCGCGTTCTGGTATGCGAATCTGCGTACTCGGAGCTGGCACGATGGGTCACGGCATCGCGCAAGTGAGCGCGATGGCCGGCCACGACGTCGCGATGCGCGACATCGACGAGGACGTCCTCGCGGACGGCCTCGACGCCATCGCTGACAACCTCCAGGGTGGCGTCGACCGCGACAAGGTCACGCCCGACGAGAAGGAGGCGACGCTCGACCGCATCGCGACGACCACCGACCTCGACGCCGCGGCGGCGGACGCGGACCTCGTCGTCGAAGCGGTTCCCGAGAGCATGGACCTCAAGCAGTCGACGTTCGAGGACGTCGAGGCGGTCGTCGACGACGACGCCATCGTCGCGTCGAACACGTCCTCGCTCTCGGTCACCGAGATAGCGAGCGTCCTCGACGACCCGTCGCGCGCCGTCGGCCTGCACTTCTTCAATCCCGTGCACATCATGGGGCTCGTCGAGGTCGTCGTCCCAGAGCAGGCCAGCGAGCGCACCGTGCGGTTCGCGACGGACTTCGCGGAGGACCTCGACAAGGAAGCGGTCGTCGTCCGGGACTCCGCGGGGTTCGCGACGTCGCGGCTCGGCGTCACGCTCGGCGTGGAGGCGATGCGGATGGTCGAGGAAGGGGTCGCGAGCCCGCGCGACATCGACACGGCGATGGAGCTCGGGTACAACCACCCGATGGGCCCCATCGAGCTCGGTGACGTCGTCGGCCTGGACGTCCGCCTGGACATCCTCGAGCACCTCCGCGAGGAGCTCGGCGAGCGCTTCAAGCCGCCGCAGAGCCTCCGGCGGAAGGTCCGCGCCGGGAAGCTCGGGAAGAAGACCGGCGAAGGGTTCTACGTCTGGGAGGACGGCGAGATCGTGGGCGTGAGCGAGGACGCCGCCGCGGTCGGCCAGGGCGACCGGGACGACGAGGAGGGACCGATATGGGAGTAATCGAGACCGCGAGCGAGTGCGACCTCGTCTCGGCGTCGGTCGGCGAGCACGCCGAGTACGTCGCGACCGTGACGCTCGAACGCCCCGACAAGCGGAACGCGCTGAACGCGCAGGTCCGTCGGGAACTCAAGGACGTCCTGGACGCGGTCGAGGACGACGACGACGTGCGCGTCGTCGTGCTCACGGGGTCCGACGAGTCGTCCGCGTTCGTCGCGGGCGCGGACGTGTCGGAGCTCCGCGAGCGGAACGCGGTCGAGCAGCGCGAGGCGTCGAAGCGCCCGCGCGTGTACGAGTACGTCGACGACCTGGAGAAACCGGTCGTCGCGCGCATCAACGGACACTGTCTCGGTGGCGGGAACGAACTGGCGCTCGGGTGTGACGTCCGCATCGCGAGCGCGGACGCGAAGCTCGGCCAGCCGGAGATCAACCTCGGCATCATGCCGGGCGGGGGTGCCA
The DNA here is from genome assembly GCF_037081675.1 of Halorubellus litoreus. Lineage (GTDB taxonomy): Archaea > Halobacteriota > Halobacteria > Halobacteriales > Natrialbaceae > Halorubellus > Halorubellus litoreus. Next base: position 1,168,414 of record NZ_JAZAQL010000002.1, read on the forward strand.
CCCAGCGGCTCCCGCGGCTCGTCGGTGAGGGACAGGCGATGCGCTTGATACTCTCGGGCGAACTCGTCGACGCCGAGGAGGCTGCTGACATCGGACTCGTGGACGAGGTCTGCGAGCCCGAGGCGTTGGACGAGCGCGTGTACGAGCTCGCCGGGCGGATGGCCGAGAAGAGTCCGCTCGCGCTGGAACTCGCGAAGGACGCGGTGAAGGCCGGGTCGCGCATGGACCTCGAACAGGGTATCGAGTACGAGGCCGAGCTGTTCGCGCTCCTGTTCTCGTCGGCTGACAAGGACGAGGGCATCGACGCGTTCTTCGAGGACCGGGACCCCGAGTGGACCGGATACTGACCGGTTCCTGCCGTTCAGGCACCGATTGAAGACGCGTTGTCGTCGTCAAGCACCCATTTCTATCCGTCTGCTTTACAATTCAGGCCTTGAATCCTTCGGCCGCAGTTTCCAATAGCGATATCCACAGGCTAAGCAAAGCCGAGAACGGCTTTAGAGCCATTTCAAAAATCCTTCTACGCCAGATATCGTAGTACTATCCAACTAGAACACTATTTTTTCTTTGGTTCCAACGCACCTTTACGTCATACATTTGGTAAGGGACGCTTTCTAGGGGAGTAATGAAACGTCGATCCCCTCGGGGCAGGGATACGGACGTCAGTCGTCGCGAGGTGGCTCGCTGTGGCGACTGACGAGCGGAGAATGGTGACCATACGCGACGACGACGACGGGGCATCCTCCGTTCTCGCCGTGGTCCTAATGATGGGTTTCGTCGCCGCGGCGTCGGTCTCGCTGTTCGTCGTCGGGACCGCGACCGTCGACCAGACCAGAGACACCGCGCAAGAGAATCAGGTCGAGAACACGTTCCGACAGTTCAACAAGGACGTCTCCAGCGTCGCGTTCGGCCGCCAGAAGTACCGGTCGATGGAGTTCGACATCCAGGACCAGACTGCCGCGTTCCGCCAGGAGAACACGGGCCAGATCCGCGTGGTCGTCGACGGCACCGAGATCGTGAACAAACAGGTCGGGTCGCTCGTCTACGAGAAGAGCGGTGAGACCATCGCGTACCAGGCGGGCGGCGTCTGGCGCGGTACCGGCGAGGAGTCTCGGATGGTGTCGCGACCCCCGGTCGAGTACCAGAACGGCTCGCTCACGTTCCCGATACCCGCGCTCGACGGCGACGAATCCGTGCAGGCCGGGCAGGTCGACATCAACAAGATGAAGACCGAATCCCCGATCAACAACGTCGGGTTCGTCGAAGGGAAACTCGTCACGCTCTACATCACGAGCAAGTACTACCAGGGCTGGGCGCAGTACTTCCGCACGCAGACGAACGACGTCGCCGTCGAGGTCGACCACTCGCCGGCCGGCGACGTGGGGACGGTGAAGGTGAAACTCGGAAAACCGGTCGCGAACGGCGACTTCGAGGACGGCGTCATGGCGACCGGTGGCGATGACGGCGACATCTCCATGGGTAACGGGGACCCCGGCATCAACGGTCCCGTTGCCGCAACCGGCGACATCGACGACCCCGGTAACGACATCTCAGGAACGAAGACCCCGAACAAGGAGTCGGACCTCTACGAGCTCGACGAAGCTATCGACCGGAAGGTCGACGAGGTGTCATCCGACGGCTCGGTCATCACCGTCAACCCCGAGAGCGGTGGCGCGTCGCTCGGCGGCGGGAACACGTACTACGACCCGAACGGGTTCTCGCTCAGCGACAGCGGCGACGACATCGTCGTCGACCTCTCCAGTGGGAACGTGACGCTCGTCGTCGACGGCGACATGGAACTCACCGACGGCGACATCAAGGTCAAGAACGCCGGCGGCACCGACTACGCGTTCCGAATCTACTCGACCGGTGACTTCGGGATGAAGAACGCGTTCGCGGGCGACTACCGCGATGAGACCTCGGGTCACTCCGCGTCGAGCGCACAGCACTTCCAAGTGTACGGGACCAGCGAGATGCTCGTCGGCCTTCAGGGCGGGAGCACGCGATTCGTCGGCACCATCTACGCCCCGCGGAACGAACCGGCTCTCGAAGACGACGAAGGCAACCACGCGCTCCCCAGTAGCGAGGATGACTGCGAGGGCTGGGACGTCTGCGTCTACAAGGGCAGTTCCGCCGTGAAGGGCGCGATCGTCGCCGGCCCGACGAAGTTCGAGCAGAGCGCGGGCATGACCTACGATACCTCCCTTACCGACATCCAGCCGACGCTGGAGCTCGACGACGGCGTGCTGCCGCCGCCGATCACGTTCCTGAAGGTGAGCGTGCACACGGTCGGCGTGAACAACAGCGGTGCAGGCAATCTCGCGCCGGCTGGCGGTCTCGGTGCGTCTGCGAGCGTCGCGTCGCCGCCGACGACCGCGACCGGGTTCGCGACGGTCACTGCACCCTCGGGCGTGGTGGCCGCGCCGGCCGTGCGCGCGGAGACCGGTTTCGACCGCTGACGGCACACGGAGTCGCCCCTTCCCGCAGTCGCCCTGTTCTTCCGTCCGCTGTACGCGCCGTGAGCGCTGCTATCGTATCGGCGCCCGTAGCGCCAGCACGCGCCAGGACCACGGCGCGCGCATCGCCGGCATCGGACGCCCCGTCGCGCATCGCGCTCGCCGAACGGCACTCCTCGTCGCGGTGGGTGAGCGAGCGAGTGCGGCCGCTATCGGTCGGGTGCGCTGTCGGAGAAGTGAGTGAACGCGGTTCGCTTACTCGTCGGTCGCGTTCGTCGGGTGCTCGATGTTCCGCATGAGTTCCTTGACGGTCTCGTACTCGCCGTCCATCGCCTGCGGGTACACCGCCATCGTGACGACGTAGTCGCCCTCGTGCTTCACGGGTTCGCTGACGACGACGTAGACGTCGACGTCCTGGCCGTTGAACGTCGCAGTGCCCTCGAACTGCGAGACGTTCGTGGACTCACCGGCGACCGCGACGGTGGTCTTGTCGACCTCCTCGCCGACCGTGAGGCCCTGGTACTGGCCCTGCATGCGCTTCGCGAAGTCCTTCGTGCTGAGTTTCGAGAGCGGGTTGAACGACTGACCGAACACGCTCACCTCGGGGGACGTGAACGTCGCGAACACCGCCGCCTTCTGGTCGGCGAGCGGCCCGATGCCGACGGTCTTGTGGTACTCGACCGCCCAGTTCGTCACCTTCACCGTGCGTTCCTGGTCGGCCGCGCTGAACGTCCGGTTGACGCTCAGGTCGCGCGTCTCCGCTTTCTCGTAGTCACTGCTGCTGGCGGTGTCCTCGGCGACGATAGCGGGGGACGCCTCGACCGACGTCGTCCCAGAGAGGAAGCCCAGGCAGCCGGCCGTCGCGAGCGTCACGGCGAGCGCAAGCGCGACCAGCGTGCGGTTATCGAGTTGCATACCCGACTGGAACCGGTCACGAACCATAAAACACCCGTCAACGGGATTCGGTCGAGTAGCTGCCGGCGGCGACCTGCCGGACCGCGTCGGGACCGATGCTCGTCGTCAATCGGTAGTCAGAGCCGGTACGTGGGGCCGTCGTCGGTGTCCTGGACCTCGACGCCGAGCGCCACCAGTTCGTCGCGGAGTTCGTCGGCGCGCTCGTAGTTCCCTGCCTCGCGTTCGGCCTCGCGGACCCGGAGGACGAGGTCGACGACCTCGCCCGCGACCTCGGCGTCGCCGTCGGGCGTGGCGTCGAACGCGAATCCGAGGACGTCCCCGCCGAGTTCCTCGTACGCGTCGACGGCGTCGTGGAGCGCGCGGTAATCGTACGTCTCGCGGTCGTCGACGTGCCGGTTCACGGCCGCGGTGAGGTCCATGAGCGCGGTCACCGCCTGCCGCGTGTTGAAGTCGTCGTTCATCCCGGCCGCGAAGTCCTCGCGAGCGCTCGCGACGGCGTCCCGGAGGGCCTCGTCGGTGACCTTCGTCCGCGCCGCTTCGCTGTCGCACGCCTCGACGGCGGTCTCGTACCCGCGCTCCAGGCGCTCGAAGCGCTCCTCGGCCTCCGCGAGCGTCTCCTCGCTGTACACCGCCTCGTTGTGGTACGCCGTCGAGACGAGGAACGACCGGAGGACGTTCCCACCGACGGCGTCGAGTGCGTCGCCGACCGACCAGTAGTTCCCGAGACTGCTGCTCATCTTCTCGCCTTTCGTCTGGAGGAGGCGGACGTGCAGCCAGTAGTTCGCGAACCGCTCGCCGGTCGCCGCCTCGCTCTGCGCGATCTCGTTCTCGTGATGCGGGAAGACGAGGTCCTGGCCGCCGACGTGCACGTCGATGGTCGAATCGAGGTGGGTCATGCTCATCGCCGAGCATTCGATGTGCCAGCCCGGTCGGCCCTCGCCCCACGGCGACTCCCAGGTCTGTCCCGACGGCAGGTCGGCGTCCGCATCGCCGTCGCCCGCGTGCGGGTGGTCGTCGTGGCGGTGCTCGCGGACCGCGTCCGCGCTCACGCCGTCGGCCTTCCAGAGCGCGAAGTCCGCCGGATGCCGTTTCTCCGCGAGCTCGTCGGGCTCGCCTTGCTCCTCGATGTCCTCGACCTGCTGGTTCGAGAGCTTCCCGTACTCCTCGAAGCTCGTCACGTCGAAGTACACCGAGCCGTTCGCCTCGTACGCGTACCCCTTCTCGACGAGCGTCTCCACGAGGTCGACGATCTCGGGGACGTGCTCGCTGACGCGCGGGTACACCTCGGCCCGCTTGAGGTTGAGGGCGCGCATCTCCGCGAGGAGCTCCTGGATGTAGTGACTCGCGACCGCGGCCTCGTCGTCGCCGAGGTCGGGGTCGCCGGCGCGTGCGACGATCTTCTCGTTGACGTCCGTGAAGTTCTCGACGTGCCGGACGTCGTAGCCCTCGTGTTCGAGCCAGCGGTGCATGACGTCGGCGGCCACCCAGAGGCGCGCGTGCCCGAGGTGCGCGGGGTCGCTGGTCGTGAGCCCGCAGACGTAGAGCAGGACCTCCTCGGGGTCCTGGGGCTCGAAGACCTCGCGGTCGCCCGTCAACGTGTTCGAGACGTGCAGGGTCATTGCCCGCCTCTACCCCGGGAGCGAAAGAAAAAGCCTCGGTCTCGCCCGCTGGGAGTGGTTTCGTCAGAGCGGTCAGCGGCGGTCGGTTCTCGCGGGCCCGCTGGGGACGGCGTCGAACGCGCGTTCGACGGCGCGGAGGGCGTTCGCGGCGTCGAGTCGCGGGACGACGACGACGAGGGCGTCGTCGGCGTGCGCGAGTGCGTCGACGGCGACGTCGTCGACGGCGAGCGCGTCGAGGGCGGCGCGGACGCCGTGGAGGTCGACCTCGCCGGTCGCGAGGACGGCGGTCTTCCCGTCGTCCGCGGCGGCGAACGCGGTGCCGGAGACGGCGAGGAGGACCTCGCGCGCGTCGGCGTTCGCGGGGTCGGGGAGCCGGCCGACGCCGCGTTCCATCGTCACGCGGACCTCCCGTGCGGCCGGGTCGCGGTCGGGGAGGTCGTCGGCGAACCGCCTGAGGCCGGTCGCGACCGCGTCCGGGTCGCCGTCGACGTCGAGGAAGCGAGCGGCGGCGGAGTAGTTCGCGACGCCCGCGCGGAGGGCGTCGACGAGGAACGGGTGCTCGCGGGCGGCGTCGCGAGTGCGTTCGGCGAGACTCATGCTCGAACGCCCGTCCGCCGGCGAGAAAAGTACCGCGGTCGCCCGCGTCGACCGGTGTGGGTTCCCCGGAGCGCTCGTTCGCGTCGACGCGACCGCCGGGTCGCGGTATGGGTCGGTTTCTCGGTTGGAAGCCGACGACCGCGATTTAAGTCAATCCGGTGGGACGATGCGGGTGTGCCGGAGGACGTCGACGTGCGGACGGTCGTCGGGCTGCTCGACGACGACTACGCCAGAGACATCCTCGCGGCAGCGAGCGAGGAGACGCGCTCCGCGAAGGAGCTGGCCGAGGCCATCGACGCGTCGCTCCCGACGGTGTACCGGCGCGTCGACGACCTCGTCGACGCCGGCCTGCTCGCGGAGGAGACCGAACTGCGGAGCGACGGCAACCACCACAGCGTGTACGTCACGACGCTCTCGCGCGTCGAACTGGCGCTCTCAGAGGGGACATTCGAGATGCAACTTGAAACGAAGACGGACGTCGCGGACAGGTTCACGGACATGTTCGAGCGCCTCTAACCATGCTCGGGGCACTACCACCACCCGGCGCGGTCGGGCACGTGCTCGCGAGCGCTGGCGAGGTCCTGGCGGACGCGCCCCTGCTCCAGGCCGCCGTGAGCGGCCTCGACCCGCTCCAGGTGCTGTTGCTCGCGATGGCGGCCGCGTCGACCGCGCTCGGCCTGTACGTCGGCTACCAGGCGTACCGCGGGTTCCGGCGGAACGACAGTACGCCGATGAAGTTCCTGTCGCTCGGGCTCGTCCTGCTGACGGCGGTGACGTTCGGCCTGAGCTTCGGCGGGAGTCTCGCGTTCCAGTACGACGTCGCGCCCGAGGTGCTGCGGCCGGCGTGGCAGGTCGCCGTCCGTGGGTCCCAGCTCGCGGGGCTCGCGTGCATCGTGTACGCGCTCCACCGCCGTCCCTGACTACGGTCGCGTCGCGTCCACGTCCCCTCGGACGCCGCGCGCACCATCGAGATCGGCGTCACGGAGACCGCTCGGTGCCCCCGGTTGCGTTCCATACCCCGTCCCCTCGGCGTCGCCACAGTCGAGCGACGCGGCGAACGCGACGAGCGCGTCCCGCGGATACGGACCGATGCTGGCAGCGGAGACGACGTAGTCGTCGCAGTACACGTAGACGGCTTTGGTCCGTCCGAGGTCGACGTAGAGGGCGCTGTGGCCGTCGACAGTGAGGTTCTCCGCGACGCCGCGCTCGCGGGACCGGACGATGTCGTCGCTCAGGTAGCGGCCGGCGACGAGTACGGTCGACTCGTTCGAGTACAGGACCTGGCCGCCGGTCGCGTTCAGGTCGATGCCGGCCGCGTACGCGAACTCGAACCCGTCGGGGACGCTGGGGTCGGGGACGGGAACGGTCGTGTTCGCCGCGAGCGCGGCGACCGTCGGGAACCGGACGACGCCGGTCGCGTAGTCGACGACCTCCGTGCGCTCGCCCGGTTCGTACCGATAGGTGGACGCGGAGACGTTCGCGCCGTAGTTCAGGTTCGAGAACGTCATCACGTGCGACCAGCGTTCGCCGTCGACGGTCGCGCGACGCTCGACGCGCACCGGGAAGAACCGCTCCTGGTCGACGTAGTACGTGATGGTGAGGTTCCGCGCCGCGGTCGCGTCCGGGTCCGCGGGTTCGACGACGAGGACGTGCGTGCGTTCGTCCGCGACGGTCTCCGTGCCCCCGTAGGTGACGACGAACGCGCTGACGTTCGCGGACGGCGCGGGCGCCGACGCCTCGCCGTCGTCGCCGCTGACGACGGTCGGGGCCGGGCCGACGCCGACGCTCGGGAGGCTAGAGACCGTGCCGTCGCTCTCGTTCGCGGCGTCGAACGCGGCCGCGAGGAACGCGCCGAAGTCGCCGTCGTCGCCCGTGCCGAACGTCGAGTTGAACGTCGCCGCGGTGTGCGCGTACCGCTGTGCGACGTCCGCCGACGCGTTGTACTGCCAGTAGTACGCGTCGTTGGAGACGAAACGGTTCCCGCGATGCGTGGCGGGGGCGGTGACGCGCTGGCGAGCGTTCCGCGTGCCGACCTCCGCGGCGAACCGGAGCGTCGACCGGTTCGTGCGGTCGCCGGAGACCACCTCGACCTGGAGGTCGCCGGTGACGTTCCCGAGCGCCCGGTACGTCGAGGCGGCGTCGTCGCCGTCCGGGACCGGCGGAACGCCACCGTCGCCGGCCCCGCCAGGGCCGAACGAGCACCCGGCGAGGGCGACGGCGAACGCGACCGCGGCGAGGACGAGGACCGTACGCGTTCGTGTCATCTCGATTGTTCGTTCGCGGAGCGTGCACGTTAGGCGTTGCGGTCGCCCGCAGCGGCCGTGGAACGAACACCCTCGGTGCAGGGCCCGGTGACGATGGCACTAAGACGGTTCGGGCCGGACGCCGAGGTATGCAAGCGCTGGTCATCGTCGCACACGGCTCGCACCTCAACCCGGAGTCGAGCACGCCGACGTACGCGCACGCCGACACCATCCGGGAGACGGCGGCGTTCGACGAGGTTCGCGAGGCGTTCTGGAAGGAGGAACCGCACTTCCGGGAGGTCCTGCGGACGCTCGAGAGCGAGGAGGTGTACATCGTCCCGCTGTTCATCTCGGAGGGGTACTTCACGGAGGACGTCATCCCGCGCGAACTCCGGCTCGACGACTGGGATCCCGAGGCGTGGGAGTCCAACGGCACGAGCGCCACGCACGTGACGCTCGACGCGGGAGACGTGGAGAAGACGGTGCACTACTGTGGCCCGGTCGGCACCCACGATGCGATGAGCGACGTCATCGTTCGGCGCGCGGAGACGGTCACGGGCGACCCCGAGGTCGGCGAGGGGTTCGGGCTCGCGGTCGTCGGCCACGGCACGAAGCGCAACGAGAACTCCGCGAAGGCTATCGAGTACCACGCCGACCGGATCCGCGACATGGGGCGGTTCGACGAGGTGCAGGCGCTGTTCATGGACGAGGACCCCGAGGTCGACGACGTCACGGACTTCTTCGAGAGCGAAGATATCGTGGTCGTCCCGCTGTTCGTCGCGGACGGCTACCACACGCAGGAGGACATCCCCGAGGACATGGGACTCACCGACGACTACCGCGACGGCTGGGAGACGCCCGCGAAGGTCGACGGCCACTACCTCTGGTACGCGGGCGCCGTCGGCACGGAACCGCTGATGGCGGACGTCGTCCTCGAACGCGCGCTGGACGCCGGCGCGGACGTCGCCGACGCCGTCGAGTACGTCAAAGAGCACACGCGCGACGCCGCGGTCACGGAGGCCTGAGAGCATGGACGACGAGCAACTCGCGGCGCTGTCGGCGGCGGTCACCATCGAGGACGACGTCGCGTTCGACGGCCTGCACGTCACGCGGACCGAGGACGGCTATCGGTTCGAGCTCCCGGACCTGGAACGCGGCGGGCTCTCGGAGGACGAACTGCATCGGGTGGCGCGCGCGAACCCCGAGCACGTCTCGAACTGGTACTTCTGGCACGACGTCGCGCCCACCGAGGGGTCCGCGCGGTTCGACTTCCTCCGGTACCTGGAGCGCGTCGCCGATCACGACGCGCCGACGGAGACGCGCGGGCACGGCGGCGACGCGACCCACGGGACGACGTACGAGCCCACGGACATCTTGGACCGGTACGACGCGCTCGAACGTGGCATCGAACGCCAGTGGGGCCAGCTCCTCGTCACCGTCGAGCTCGCCGACGACGGCTACCGGCGGTACGAGGTCCGGCACGTCGACGACGCCGACGCCGACGCCGACGACCTCGACGCGCACCGCGACGTCCGGGACGCGAGAGACGTCGCGAAGTTCGACGAGAAGGGACGCTACCGGCCGTTGAAGGCCGCGCCGACACTCGTCGACGGCTGGCGGTTCCCGGAGCTGACGAGCGCGGCGGTCGTCGACGTCGTCGAGACGATCTATCCCGCGACGGTCGCGAACTGGCATCGGGAGCGCGAGGGGAACCTCGACGTCGACCACTGGGAGCCCACGATGGAACGCCAGTCCGGCATCTACGGCGTCGTCCAGACGTGGAACCGCGGCGAAGGGAAAGAGCACGTCGAGCGCGTCGCGGAGGCGTGCTGTGCGGACTCGGAGTGCCTGAAGCGCCGCGAGTGGCAGTACGACGAGGACACCGACCTCGAAGCGGACGGTGGCGTGGGCGCGTTCCCGTGCCGCGAGCCGTGCTCGATGGTCGTCTCCGCCGCCCGTCAATGGACGAAACTCGAAGGGGAGGACTCGCAGTCCTACGAGTTCGAGCTGACGCCCAGTGAGAAGGAACAGCTCGAGGCCATCATCGACACCGTCGCCGACGGCGACGTCGACGAGGTCCGCGAGGCGGACTTCCGGCACGACGCGAACCGCTGGCGGACGCGGTATCTCCGCGAGAAACGCATGGACGACGACGGGAACCTCTGCGGCGTCCCAACCGACGGCGACGACTAGTCGACGTTCAGCGGGCCTCGAACCCGAGTGTCGAGGTCCACGGGTCGGTACCAGTGGGGGCGTCTCACTCGCTGACGAGCGCGTACATCGCTGCGAGGACGCCGGCGACGACGACGAGCGCGCCGACGGCGACGACGAGGTCGCCGAACGCGAACGCCGCCCCGACTGCGACGAGGACCGCGACGACGCCGAGGCCGAGAACCGGCAGGCTCTCCTCGGCGAGCAACCGGTCGAGCGCGCTCCCCGTGTCGTCGGTCGTCGCGGGTTCGGCGAGCGTCTCGTCCACCGGGAGGTCCGGCTCGGGTTGTTCGACGATGCCGACGTCGACGGACGACCCGGTTGCGCCGTAGCCCGCCGAGATCTCGAGCGCGCCACGTAACGGCCGCGGGCCATCGGGGACCTCGACCTGAACGACGCGCGTCGAGTCCGTCTCCACGTAGAGGTTCGTCTCGTCGAGGTGGACGCCGCGAGCGAGCGCGTCGTCCGGATGTACGTGGACGTGACTGGCGCGACCGTGATTGACGAGTTCGAGCTCGAACGTCCCCCCGGTCTCGAAGTCGGCGGTCGCTGGCGCGACCTCGTGGAGTTCCCCGCGACTCAGGTGGACGGTGAGCGTGTCGACCACGAATCTACCTCACGAGCGAGTGTAAAAAAGGTTCAGGCGGGGACGTCGTCGCGCATGTCCGGCGGGAGGAGGTTCGGGATGCCGTCCTCGATGGGGTAGCGTTCCCCGCACTCCGTGCAGACGAGCGTGCCGGCGAGGACCTCCTCGTCGTCGGCGCGGTCGTCGACCTCCAGTTCGAGTTCTGACTTGTCCATCGGGCAGCAGAGAACGTCCATCAGCGACTCCTTCATACCCGGAGCGTCGGGGACGGACAGCAAAAGGCTTCGGGAACGCGGCGACGGGACGACCGTCACGTGCGATGGCGGAGAGTCAGGACTGTGCGCTCGGACCCGAACGTGTTCTTTGGTTAGATTCTTCCGTGGGTCGCGTGAACGCAAGCGTCATGAGCGAGGAGACGCTCTACGAGCGATTGGGTGAACGGGAGGCTATCGAGGCGGTCGTCGACGAGTTCTACGACCGCGTGCTCGCGGACGACGAACTCGTCGCGTACTTCGAGGATTCGGATCCCGCGGACCTCAGACGGCATCAGACGCAGTTCCTGTCGCACGTCACGGGCGGGCCCGTGCAGTGGGACGGCGACGACATGGCGACGGCGCACGACCACCTCGGGGTGACGCCCGCGGACTTCGGGCGCGTCGCCGAGCACCTGGACGACGCGCTCGGCGAGTTCGACGTCCCGGACGCGGAGCGCGAGGAGGTGATGGACGCGGTGGCGTCCCTCGAAGGTGCGGTCGTGTCGGCGGACGACTGACCGCCACCGGTCGCTGCTCGCGCGGTCGATGGGAGTCGGTCAGACCGGGTTCTCGCGGTCGAACGCGGCAGCGACGCGTTCCCGGTCGGAGTCGCGGATGGGAACGACGCCGTCGATGACGTCGTCGACCAGTTCGCGGCGGATCTCGAACCCGTCGGCCTCGGGCGCGAGGGTCCCGGTCGCGTCCGCGTAGTCGAGGGCGTACGTCGCGAAGTGGAACGCGACCGCGTCGGTCTCGGCGTGGTACACGGTGACCAGCGAGAGCGCGTCTGAGGTCGCGGCGAGCGCGGTCTCCTCCTGGAGTTCGCGGAGCACGGCCTCGCGCGGCCCTTCGTCGTGGTGGGCGTGCCCGCCGGGGAGACTCAGGACGCCGTCGTGCTGGGGGATGGGTTCGTCGAGCAGGAGGACGTGGTCGTCGTCGCGGACGACCACGTGCACCGCCGAGACCGGCGTCCGAGCGAACACCATCTCGCAGTCGCCACACCAGTCCATCGGGCCGCCGTCGAACTCGCGCGAACCGACCTCGCTCCCGCACTGCGGGCAGTACTCGGGGTCGACGGCGACCGAGTAGATGCGGAACTCGTCGTAGTCCTCCATGCGTCGTGGTACCGTCGAACGCGATGAAAACGTTGGGACGTCAGGAACGAGCGTGCAGGTTGGCGCTGACGCGACCGGGCGAGGTGTCCGACGCCGGAGCGGTCACTCCTGGTCGAGTTCCGCGGCCTGCTCCTGCACGTCCGCGATGGCGGCCTCCTGCTCGCCGCGGGTCAGCCCACCGGATTCGGCGTGCCGACCGTCGTACTGCGACCCCGGAATCGCCTCCCAGACGTCGCCGTCGTCGTCGCTTGCTGGCCAGTACGACCTGACGAGCGCGCGGAGTCGTCGGAACATGCTCGAATCAACGCGCCGACGTGTTAAGAAAGTTACCGTACTGGAGTCAGTCGTCGTACGGCGATTCGAGGACGACGGTCTGGTCGCGGTCCGGGCCGACGCCGACCGCGTAGATGTCCGTCTCGAGCTCGTCGCTGACGTACTCGAGGTACGCGCGAGCGTTCTCCGGGAGGTCCGCGTAGTCGTCGACGTCGTCCCAGTCGACCTCCGGCCAGCCGTCGAACGTCCGCAGGTTCGCCTCGCACTCAGCCCACTTCTCGGTCGTCGACGGCAGCGTCTCGATCTCCTCGCCGTCCAGGGTATAGGAGTCGCCGACCTTCACCTCGTCGAGCCCCGCGAGCACGTCGACGTGATTCACCGCGAGGCCGGTGAAGCCGTTGACGCGCGTCGAGTGCCGGAGCATCGGGAGGTCGAGCCAGCCGACGCGACGCGGCCGGCCCGTGACGGTACCGTACTCGCCGCCCTCGTCGCGGATGTACGTCGCGAGCTCCTCCTCGTCGTCGCCAGCGTGCCCGTCGTAGCCCGGCGTCTGGCCCTCGACGCCCGCGAGTTCCGTCGGGAGCGGCCCACGACCGACGCGAGTGAGGTACGCCTTCACGATACCGACGACCTCGCCCTGTCCGATGACGGTCGGCGCGAGCCCCGACCCCGTCGCCGCGCCGCCAGCGGTCGGGTTCGAGGACGTCACGTACGGGTAGTTCCCGTGGTCGATGTCGATGACCGTGCCCTGTGCGCCCTCGAGCATCACGTTCTCGCCGTTCGCGCGCTTCTCCGCGAGGAAGTTCCCCGCGTCGACGGTCATGTCCTCCGCGGCGAGACGCTCGCCGTACTCCCGCGCCGTCTCGAACACCGCGTCCACGTCGAAGGCGTCCGGATTCTCGAGGTCGTCCACGTCGACGCCGTAGACGTCCTCGACGAGCGCGCGCTTCTGCGGGACGACGTACTCGATGCGGTCGCGAAGCACGTCCTCGTCGAGCAGGTCACCGACGCGAACCCCGCGTCGACCGGCCTTGTCCTCGTACGTCGGCCCGATGCCGCGTCCGGTGGTGCCGACCGCGCTGTCGGTCTCGCTCTTGACGTCCTCCTCGATACCGTCCAGGACGCGATGATACGGGAGGATGACGTGCGCGCGCTCGGCGACGCGAACGTCCGGCTCCAGGCCGCGCTCGCGGAGCCCGTCCATCTCCTCGAAGAGCGTGGCGGGATTGACGACGCAGCCGTTCCCCAGAACGCCGACCTTCCCGCGGACGGCGCCGCTCGGGACGAGCGAGAGCTTGTACTCGGTTCCGTCCTCGACGACGGTGTGACCGGCGTTGTCGCCGCCCTGGTAGCGGACGACGACGTCCGCGGGGTCGCCGTAGAGGTCGACGACGCCGCCCTTCCCCTCGTCTCCGAGTTGGGAACCGACGATGGTAACAGTCATTTACACGGGGGGTTTCACGAGGCCCCGATAAACCGATTTCGATACCGTCGGTCGTTGGTCGCTCCTCGTGGACCGTGGCCGGGGGCACGCGCGAGCCAGCGGGCCGCGGTGACAGGCGGAACCCACCGAGGGTATTCCGATACCGACCAGAAGACCTATGTAGTACGTCTGTCAACCTCAGACACTGTTCTGGGCAACCATGCCAATGGGAGAGTAAGGTTTAAAACCCCGAACGACAAGTTAACAAATGCCATGATAGACCGACTTGAGAAGGAAGTCGACATGCTGGAGCGGCATCTGCAGGTCCTGAAGATGGTCATCGAGAACGAACCCATCGGGATCGTCAAGATGTCCAACGAGACGGGTTACCCGCATCACAAGGTTCGCTACTCGCTGCGCGTCCTCGAGGAGGAGAACCTCATCGAGCCCTCGAGCCAGGGCGCCATCACCACCGACCACACGTCGGAGTTCGTGGACGACCTCGACGAGAAGATCGACGAGATCGTCGACAAGATGGACAACATGAAGATCGACAACGCGGCGGAAGTCGAGAACTAGACCCTCGTTCTTCTCTCGTTCCACCGACGACACGTAGCGACGGCGTCGCCGAACCGACCCGCCTCGACGTAGCGACCACCGCGTACCGGGCTCGAAGGCGCGCGCGGTCAGAGTTCCGGGACGTTCACGTGGAACTCGCCGTTACGCGTCTCGACGAGACACAGGTGGTAGCCGCGTTTCCGCGACAGCTTGACGTAGGACTTCTTCGAGTCGCGACTCAGGATACCGCCGCTGGTCGCCTCGTTCGCGATCTCGAGCGCCTCCGGCGCGAAGAAGCTCGCGGTCACCATGAACGCGCCGGCGAGCGCGTCACTCGTCCGTTTGACGCGCGTACCGCGCTCCTGGAGGTCCACCATCATCTCCTCGGTCGCCGGGTCCCGCGACGCGTTGACGTTCGCGACCGCTAACGGGTTCCCCATCCGGTCGCGGACGACGACGTCGAACGTCGTCTGCTCGCGGTGTTCCTCGCCGTCCTCCTCGTAGCGGAGCGAGACGTCACCGTAGAGTTCGACGCGGTCGACCTTCGGGAACGCCTCGTAGAGGTCGCCGAGGTCGTTCTCGTTCCCCGTGTCGCGGATCTCGAAGACGAGGTCGTACACGAACCACTCCACGAACTGGTACGGCGTGGATTCGTAGAGGAACTCGTCGTAGGCCTTCCCGTCGATGACCGCGTTCTCCGCGTCGAAACTCGTGTGGTACTCGAGGCGGAGGTTCGCTTCCAGGTCGGCGATCCCGACGTCGCTGTCGTGGACGTCCTCGAGCGTCGTCGCGCTCTTGGAGCCGTATCGAACGAAGAGGTTCGTGCCTTCGAGCGCTTCTCGCGGCGAGAGTTCGACGACGTCCTCGCCGGGCGTCTCCGCTTCGAGTCGTTCGCGCGCCGCCGCGAGGTCGCTTTCGAGTGCCGCGACCTCGTCTTCGAGGTCGTCGACGCGCGCCTGCAGTTCGTCGTTCCGTTCGGCGAGCCGGTCGCGTTCGGCTTCGAGGTCGTTGCGTTCGGCCGCGATCCGGTCGCGTTCCTCGCGGACGCTCTCGAGCTCCTCGGAGAGTTCGGTGACGCGATCGGGGTCCGCGCCGCCGGCCGCTGCACCGTTCGGGGACGCGCCCCGGTTCCCGTTCGCTCCCTGCCGCCCAGTGGCGTGGTCGTCGGTGCGCGACGACCGCGAGTTCGGAGGGCCGGGGTCGCGGTCGGTCGTCGACCGGGCGTCTGACGTCGTTCCGGTCGGCTCGCTGGTGCCCGCCGCGAGCGGGTCCGGGTCGTCGTCCTCGACCGTCCGGTCGGGGTTGATGGAGGGGATGGTCGTGGTCTCGCGCCACGCGACCTCGTCGTCGACCTCGCTCGCTCTCGCCTCGTCCTCGACCTCGGCCATCACTTCGTCGGGGACCTCCGCCATCGCACCGCCGGTCGAGTCGTCGCTCGGCACCGCTCGTGCGTCGGACTCGGACGTCGAGTCCGGTGTCTCCGCCGCGGTCCGTCCGGGGGCGTTCCGGCCGCTCGACGTCTCCGTCTCGCTTCGCGCGCGACGCCCGGTCGTCGACGGCGCGTCATCGCTCCCGGCGGATTCGTCTCGGGTCACGGCGTCGCCGTCGTCGACCGGGCGCTCGCTCCGCCGTTCGTCGTCGCGCTCACCGCGTCGTGGGGTCGGATCGGACGCCGGTTCCGCCTCCCCGACGACGGGGTCCTCGTCGACCGTCGGCTCCGCGTCGTCGATCGGCGGTGCCGCGACCGCGTCCTCCGCACCACCGCCCGTCGACTCGCGGCCGGCGACCTCGTCGTCGCCCACCGCGGTCGACGGGTCCTCGGCCGCGGCGGCGGGAGTGTCGTCGACGCGTTCGTCGGGCGAACCGCCACCGCCGGCGCCGGCGCCCACACCGCCAACGCCCGCATCCGTATCGGCGCCACTGCCAGCACCGCCAGTGCCGGCATCCGCAACGGCACCACCGCCAGCACTGCCAGCGCCAGCACCCGCAGCGGCGTCATCGTCCGGCTCCTCGTCGGCCGGGATGTCCTGCACCTCGATGTCGACGTCCCAGACCGTGTAGATGCCGACCTCGTCGTCCGCGCGGTCGAACGCCTCGTCGTCCGTGATCAGCTTCTCCTGATTCCCGACGAACGCGCAACTCATCGACCGACCGCCGTAGTAAACCACGTAGTAATCGCCCGACAGGACGTTCTCGGACAACTCCACGTAGCCCGTGAACGACCCGGAGGACAGCGTTCCGTCCGCCTCCGATATCGGGGTGTCGTTCGTGTAGTACTTCGCGCGCTCCTCGCCACCCTGCTCGCGCATCGCGAACAGGAGCGGGAGACTCGGATGGGGTGCCTCGTAGATCGTGCCCGACGCGCCGTCGAACGACTCGACGTCGCCACCGACCACGCCGACGACCTTCCCGTTCAACACGAACGCCGTCGTCGACCCGGTCTCGACCGCTCCCGAGAACTCCGCGTCCGCGAGCTCTCGCAGGTCCTCGTAGCCGTCAGAGAACGGACGCGAATCCCAGTCCTTGACGCGCGCTTCCGTTCGGGAGTCCATGTACTGCCTTTCGCCCCACACGGACCAAATAGGTTCCGCCGTCGTGACTCGGTCGCGCGAGCGGTGTCGCCGCCCGACGTCGTCACTGGATGACTAGGCGACGACAGGAACGACGCGCGTTCAGATCTTGGATTCCGCGTCCTCGGCGAGTTCCTTCATGCGCTTGCCGATACGGCCGGCGCTCGAGAACTCGTCCTCGCTCATCGCGTTCGCGAGCGAGTTCCCGAGCACGAACACCGCGTGCTTGTGTTCGCTCTTGGACTTGTGGACGTCCGACGGGTCGATGTCGAGTTCGCGGTACGTCGAGAACAGGCCGTCAGGGACCTCGTCCTGGTCGGAGAAGTTCTCCATTATCGTCACCATGTGCTCGTGGAGCTCGAGGAGTTCGTCCTTGTGCATGCCCGTTCGTATGCGTTCGCCGAGATTTAAGGGTTTGGCCCGGCTCGTGCGAACGTTCTCCACGGCGAGGGCTCGATGTCTTGCGCCACGATTTATAGTGGGGACGGTCGTAGCCGACGGTGATGCCCGAGATACGCCTCGAACTGTCCGCCGAGGACGTCCGGAAGCTCGACACCGAGGTCGACCTCCTGGGGTTCGAGGACCGCGGCGAGTACCTGCGTTGGATCATCGGGAACCGCGCCGCAATCGAGCAGGGCACCGAACGCGACCAGTTGCTGACGGAGTACCAGGCGCGCGTCGACGAACTGGAGGCGCAGCTCTCGGCGCACGACGGGAACCGTGGTGGCGACGGCGGTGCTGCGGCCGATGCGACTCGCGAGCCGCGAGCGGGAGCCGAGAGCGGAAGCGACGACGGGCGTGCACGGGCGACCGACGGGAGCGGGACGCTGTCGACGGCCGAGTCGCGGGCGACGTCGTCGTCCACGCCCGCGGAGCCACGAACCACGGTCGAACCCCAGACCACGAGTGACGTGGACGAGTCCACCAGCGACGGAGCCAGCCGACCGCGGTCGTCGCGGAGCGACGACGTCGGCGACGAGTCGAACGACCCCGTGGAAATCGGCGGGAACTTCGCGCCGGAGCGCGTCGAGCGCTTCGAGGACGAATCCCTCGGGTCGCACGCGAACCAGCTGAAGGGCGTCGAGGGCGAGCGCCTCGACGAGTTCGCGCGACGAGCGGTCGCGAAGACGCGCGAACGCCTCGGTCGGGAGCCCTCGACCGGGCTCGAGTATCGGTCCGGGACGCGCATCGCGCGCTCCAGTCCGGACGTCCGCCCGGGCGAGGACCTCGTCGACCTGGACGCGCTCGACGTTCCCGGTCGGTCCGAGTCGACGTGCGCGCCCCGACGGGAGGCCGTGGGCGCGGCGCTCGCGTACCTCCGCGACGTGGACCGCGCGAAGCGCGGTGACTTCGTCGAGGAACTCTACGAAGAGTACCCGGCGGGCTACGACAGCGAGTCCGGGTGGTGGCGGTGCATCAAGCGCGGCCTCAAGGACGCCCCGGTCGTCGAGGGCGGCGACGGGGCGCGCGTCTGGACGTACGTCGCGCCGGGGAGCCGCGAGGGCGAACTCGTCGGCTCCGGCCCGAAGCGCGTCGTCGACCCCGAGTGACCGCCGGCGTCGAGTCCGCCCGCGAGCACTGCGGTGAACTACGCGAGCGGTTCGTCGAACTACGCGAGCAGTTCCTTGAACCGGTTCGTTCCCGCGTCCGTCCCGGCGACGATGAGGTCGTCCTCCGCGCGGATCTCCGTGTCCGGCCCGACGTCCGTGTGGAGCTCGCCGTCCCGTTCCAATGCGACGACGGTACACCCGGTTCGTGACCGGACGAGCGCGTCCGCCAGCGTCTGGCCCGCCAGCCCCGGCGCTTTCGTCCGCACGACCTCTATCTGCGTGTTCAGGGAGATGACGTCCTCCTCGAGGACTTCCGAGGCGACCATCCGGCCGGTGACGGTTGCGAGCGAGAGCACGTAGTCCGCGCCGGCGCGGTACATCTTCTTCGTCGTCTCCACCTCCTCGGCGCGACAGAGGATCTCCACGGAGTCGCTGCGGTCGCGCGCGACGAGCGTCGCGAACTCCGCGGCGGTGTCGTCCGGGAGCGCGAGGATGAGCGACCGTGCGTCGTGGATACCCGCACGCTCCAGGGCCTCGGCGTCCGTTGCGTCACCGACGACGTCAACGCCCTCCTTGTCCTCGACGTCGAGGACGGTGTACGAGAGGCCGGCGTCGTCGAACGCGGCCGCGATCCGCTGGCCGACCTCGCCGTAGCCGGCGACGATGGTCTCGCCGTGCTCGACGCGCCGCGACTCGGTGAGCGTCAGCTCCTTCGCTCGTTCGAGCGCGCGCTCCTCGCCGGAGACCAGGAGGACGGTCCCGGATTCGATGCGGCGCTGGGGGTCCGGCGGTGATTCGAAGTCGCCGTCGAACCACGCGCCGATGACGTTCACGCCCGCTTGCTCGCGGAGCCCGCTCTCCGCGAGGGTCTTCCCGACGATCTCGCTCCCGCGATGGATGGGGAACTCGACGATGTCGAACTGGTCGCCGATCTCGATGGCGGCGCCGACGTCCGCGGTGAGCGCGGCCGCGACCTTGTTCGCGAGGCTCTCCCCGAGGATGGCGCGGGGCGACAGGACGACGTCGGCGCCGGCGAGCTCGTGGTAGCGGACGCTCTCGGGTTCCTCGACGATGCTGACGAGCGGCACGTCCTCGGAGATGTCGCGCGCGCCGAGGACGATGCTGGCGTCGACCTGGTCGGAGACGTCCGCGACGAGTGCGCGTGCGTCGGCGAGGTTCGCCGCGCGGAGTCCGCGCTCGGTGTCGGGGTCGTCGTGGATGACGTCGTAGCCGCCTTCGACGAGCGCCTGGGCGTTCTCGCGGTCCGGTTCGACGATGACGTAGGGTACGTCGACGGCGTCGAGTTCGGCGACGAGCGGGTCGACGCGCGTCGTGTACGTGCAGATGACGACGTGGTCGGTGACGTCGTCCGGGAGCGTGGTCGGAACGCTCGTGGAGATGGCTTCCTCGAACAGCGGGAACACGAGGACGGGGAGTGCGAGGAAGATGAGGACGACCCCGGTGAGGTCCATGACGATGACGAGGACGTTCATCTCGGGGGTCTGCCACGGCGAGTCCGACCCGAACCCGGTCGTGGTGAACGTCTCGACGACGACCTGGAGCGCGTGGAGGAACGTCCGGGGACGGCCCTCTATCGCGTTCATCCCGTAGTAGTAGAGGCCGGCGTACGCGAGCATGACGGCGGCCAGCCCGACGAGGTAGTACGCGGTTCGTTGCCGCCAGGTGTCCATGGTGAGTGTACCAGACGGCGTCGCCTAAACGGTTCCGGGAGATGTCCCGGTCACGGCACCGAGTCGAGTCGCGTCGCTGTCAGAAGCCGCGGAGTTTTCGGGTGGCGAGCCAGATGGCCCAGCCGCCGAGCGCGAGCGCGCCGACGAACTCGGGGACGGCGAAGTACGTCCACGTGTCGCCGTCGCCCGTGAACACCATCGCCTCGAGGATGATCCAGACGACCCACTGGACGGCGTACAGGTTCGCGAGCCACATCGTCAGGACGCCCGCCCGCTTGTCGTCCGCGAGCGCCATGCCGGAGCCGTGAATCCAGGGGGCGATGGCGATGGAGAAGAACAGGAGGACGGCGAACAGGAAGTGGAACTGGTCGAACGGTGCGGCGGCGGCGTCGGATTCGAGGAACGCGACGCCGACGCCGGACATGCAGACGAGCGCGAACCCGAACCAGCCTGCGCCGACGCGTTCGAGCGTGTTCCGGGCGTCCATCCAGAGGAGTGCGACGAACGGGAGCCCGAGGATGCCGCCGGCGAACAGGCCGCCGTTGAACAGCAGCCACGCGAGCTGGTTCGAGGACCCGAGCGCGAGGAGGCCGAGTCCGGTCGATTCGCCCATGCTCGAGAGCGAGCGCGTCGCCCACGAGTACTTGGGGTCGACGAGCGTCGCGAGGAACACGAGACCGATAGATGCGGCAGGTGCCGCGAAGCCAAAGTACGCGAGGGTTCGACGAAGACGTGTCATCGACTCTCCGTTGAGCCCGGACTGGGAAAAAGTTGATTGCCGACAGTCGGTAAGAATTACGTTCAATGCGCGTCGAATGCCAGAATCGAAATCGCGGCGTGTCGACGCTGGGGCGGGTCGTCGCAGCGGCGACCCTCACTGTCTAGGATGCCCGTCGAAGACCGTCTGCGGGCACGGTTCGGGTGTCATGGACGAAGCACTTGAGGTCGTCGAACTGGTCGCAGATTCGGGACTCGAAGAGGCGTTCGCGTGGGTGCTACGCATCGTCGGCATCCTCTGTCTGCTCGCCGGCCTCGGCCTCTGGCTCGGCGGGTTCATGAACCTCCTCTGGATGCCCGCACTCCTCATCGCGCTCGGGGTGTTCCTGCTCGTCGCCCCGCAGGTCCTGCTGTTCGTCGCCGAACTCACCGGCTGACGGCAGGACGGCCGACCGATACCCACATCGCGCGCTGACGGCAGGACGGCTGACCGATACCCACATCGCGCGCTGACGGCAGCTCGTCCCTGCGGCACCGGCAGTCGGTTCCCGGTACGCGAACGTCTTTGGTCGTGGTCCTCGGACCCGTCGGTATGTCCGGAATCGTGTTCTTCGGGTGCGAGGACTACGAGTCGACCGCCGAGTTCTACGTCGAGGAGGTCGGCGCCGAGGTGTGGCTGGAGCAGTCCGCGTGCACCATCCTGCGGTACGACAACCTCCTGTTCGGGTTCTGTGCGAGCGACGAGACGGAGACCGACGGTGTCCTGACGTTCGTGACCGAGGACCGCGAGGGCGTCGACGCGTTCTACGAGCGGTTCGCGGACCGTGCGCGCGGCGAACCGGAGGTCAACGAGGCGTTCGACATCTACCAGTTCTTCGCGACGGACCCCGATGGACGGAAGATGGAGTTCCAGACGTTCCTGCACGAGACGGACCCGGTCTGAGGGCCACCCTCGGAGTTTTTGGTAAGCCTAAAGTCGGCGCGCAGGCTAGCCGAGGCCATGACAGACAGCGACGACGCGGCCGAGGACGCGACAGCGAGTACGGACGACGCGACCACCGACGACGCCGGCCACGAGTCGGCGCCGTACACGTTCGACGACCTGGCGGTCGTGATGGGGACGTACAACGAGGAGGCCGCCATCGGCACCGTGCTCGACGACATCGACCGCGTGACCGACGGGAAGGCGGAGGTCGTCTGCGTGGACGGCTCGGACGACCGCACGCCCGAGATAGCGCGCGAGAAGGGCGCGACCGTCATCGAGCAGGAACCGCAGGGGTACGGCGTCGCGGTCCGCGAAGCCGTCCTGACGCCGAACCGTCCGGTCGTCGTCACGACCGACTGCGACGACACGTACCCGATGGACGCCCTCCCGCGGTTCCTCGAGAAAGTGAACGAGGGCTACGACGTCGTCTCCGGCGATCGCCTCTATCACGGCGCGGACGCGATGCCGGCGTTCAACCGCTTCGGGAACCACGCGTTCGCCGTGCTCGCGAGCGTCCTGATGGGGACGCGCGTCCACGACACCACGACCGGGATGCGCGCGTACCGCCGCGACGTCCTCCAGGACATCGTCTGGACGACGAACACGGCGCTCTCCGCGGAACTCCTCATCCGGCCCGCGATGCGCGGCTACGACGTCGTCGAGATACCCATCACGTACGGCGAGCGCGCCGGCGAGACGAAACTCGACCCCATCCAGGGCGGGTGGGAGATCGGCACCGGCATCCTCAGGGTGTGCCTGGAGGAACGGAGCCGCCGGCTGTTCGACTGAGACGCGTCGGTTGGAAGACGGGAGAATCGAGGGGGTTCGGGGGTCGGGGATGAAGCGAATGCTACTGCCGCGTCGCGTCAGCGTTCGACGATGGTGCCGCCGGCGCCGACCGCCACCGCGGACTCGCCGCCGAGCAGGACCACTGCTTTCAGGTTCTGGCCCGTCGGCGTCGCGTCCGCCGTCCACTTCTCGGCGTCGCGGTCGTAGACCTTCCCGCCGCCGCCGACGACGTACCCGGTGTCGGTGCCGGCGACCTCGATGTCGCGCTGACCCGCGTCGCCCGTATCCGAGCGAATCCACTCCGAGCCGTTCCAGTGGAAGATGGTGCCGCCGCCGCCGGAGACCCAGACGTCGTCGAAGCCGTCGGAGTCGACGCCGTAGAAGTTGTGGTTCGCGTTCTCGATGCCGAGCTTGTCCCACGTCGCGCCGTCGCGCGTGTACAGCACCGTCTGGTTCCCGTCGACGATGTGTCCGGACGTGGCGTCGTGGAAGTCCACCGCGTTGATCGCCGACCCGGACGCGGGCGTCGTGTACTCCCAGGTCTGAGATTCGCCGTTCTCGAAGCTGTAGTACAGCTTCCCGCTATCGCCCGCGACGTAGACGTTCGCCTCGCCCGCGCGGCCGGTGACGGAGACGTCGTTGAAGTTGTTCGTGACGTCCATCGGCGCGGAGTGGCTCTGGAGCGTGCCGGTCTCGACGTCGTACTCGCCGATGGCACCGCTGGAACCGACGAACCAGAGGCGCTTCCCGTCGTCCGTGACGTCCGCGCCGTACAGCGAGTTCCCGTTCCCCGTCGGGCCGCCGTCGAGCACCTTCACGTAGCCCTTCGGCGTGCGTTCGAGCACGACCCCGCCCGCGCCGACCGCGTACACGCCCGCGGCGGTCTCCTCCACGTCGTACAGCGTGCTGCCCGTCGGCGACTCTCGCATCGCCCACCCGGACTCGGGGCCCTCGCTGTCGGCTGCGCTCGCGGCGCCCGCGAACGTCGCGGAGGCGACCGCGGCACCGAGCGTCTTCAGCGCGCTACGTCGCGTGAGGGTACGTTCCGTCATCGGAGTTCACCCGGTCGCCCGTGAGTGGCGGGAGGAGGATTAAATCCCGAGACAGATTGCGGGAATTTACGACAATTAGTTCGTTTTATCACCGTTCCGTCCCTCGTTTTACTTCGTTCACGACCGTTCAACGCGTGAACTCGCGTGGACGGTCTCGACGGTTCATATGGGTCCGACCAGTAGGAGGGACCGGAGGCGGAAGCCTCCCCCCACGGAGCGGTCGTCCACTCCCCCCGGGCGACCGCACGTCAGAGGCACCCCGCTCAGGGCACGCCCTCCACTCCCCCCTCATCCACCCCTCTCCCACTGGCGACCGCGCCAGGATTCCCCCCTCTCGTCGCACACCTCGGAAGCGACAGCGCTCGCGACCGCAGGACTCAGTCGTCGGGACCGGCGCTCGCGAGCCCGACGAGGTGCCCGAGGACGGCCACGAGCAGCGTGATGCCGGTCGTCGCCGCGGACTCGCTCCCCGGGAGGACGACGACGACCGCCTCGTCGACGGTGCCGGCGGTCGCGCGCGAGAGCATCCCCATCTCGCCGACCGCGTCGACCGACCGCCGTCGGAACTCCTCGCCGAACCCGGTGAGGTGCTTGTCGAACAGCGGTTCGACCGCCTCCGGCGTCACGTCGTCCGGCGTCACGCCCGTCCCGCCGGTGGTGACGACGACGTCGACGTCGTCCCGGTTCACGAGGCGGGCGACCGCTCCCTGCACGCCGTCGAAGTCGTCGCGGACGAGCTCTCGCGTCGCGACCTCGTGGCCGTCGTCTTCGAGTGCGGTCGCGATGGCGTCGCCACTCGGGTCGTCGTCGAGGTTCCGGGACGACGACACCGTCACGACCGCCGCCCCGACGCCCGTCGCATCGTCAGCGTGGTGGCCGTGGTCGCTGGCGTGGTCGTGGCCGTGGTCGTCGTCCGCGGCGTGGTCGCTGGCGTGGTCGTGGCCGCGTTCGTCGTCCGCGGCGTGGTCGTCGTCCGCGGCGTGGTCGTGGCCGCGTTCGCTGTCCGCGACGTGGTCACCGGCGTGCTCGCCGTCGCCGCCCGTCGACGTCGGTTCCTGGCCGCGTTCACCGTCGGTCATGTCTCGCGCGTTCCCCGCGGACCGACGTAAGCCCTCCGCCAAGACCGGGTGTGCATCGGCGACGGGATGCTGCCGGGGTCGGAACGTTCTTGCATCGACCGCGTGACGCTCCGCGCATGAAGGCGGTCCAGTTCACCGAGCACGGCGACCGCGACGTCATCGAGTACGGCGAGTTCCCCGACCCCGAGGTCGGCCCCGAGGACGTCCTCGTGGACGTGAAGGCGGGGGCGCTGAATCATCTGGACGTGTGGACGCGCCAGGGCCTCGGCGCGACCGGGCGCCTCGACCTGGAGATGCCGCACGTGCCGGGGAGCGACATGGCGGGCGTCGTCGAAGCGGTCGGCGACGACGTCACGCGCTTCTCTCCGGGCGACCACGTCGCGCTGCTGGCGGGCGTCTCGTGCGGGACGTGCGAGTTCTGTCGCCGCGGCGAGCCGACGCTCTGCGAGACGTATCACGTCATCGGCGAGCACACCCAGGGCGTGCACGCCGAGCAGGCCGCGGTCCACGAGGACCAGCTCGCGCCCGTCCCCGACCACGTGGACTTCGCGACGGCGGCCGCGGCACCGCTCGTCTTCCAGACGGCGTGGCGGATGCTCCTCGAGCGCGGCGAGCTCCAGTCCGGCGAGCGCGTGCTCGTCCTCGGCGCGTCGGGCGGCGTCGGGCACGCCGCGGTCCAGGTCGCGGCGGACGCGGGCGCGGAGGTGTACGCGACCGCCTCGACCGACGAGAAGCTGGAGTACGCTCGCGACTGTGGCGCGGACCACGTCGTGAACTACGAGGAGGAGTCGTTCTCCGAGGCGATCCGCGAGCAGACCGGGGAGCGTGGCGTCGACGTCGTCGTCGACCACATCGGCGCGGCGACGTGGTACGACTCCCTGAAGAGCCTCGCGAAGGGCGGCCGCATCGTGACGTGTGGTGCGACCACGGGCCCGCGCCCGGAGACGCACATCGGCCGCATCTTCTGGAACCAGCTGGACGTGCGTGGGTCGACGATGGCGAGTCACGGGAGCGCGGAGCGCGCGCTCTCGAAGGTGTGGGACGGGACGTTCGAACCGCGGGTCCGGGAGACGCTCCCGATGAGCGAGACGGCGCGAGCGCACGAGCTCCTCGAGAACCGTGAGGGCTTTGGCAAGGTGGTCGTAATCCCGGATAGTGAGCGCTGACGACGACGGGTACACGCACCGGCCGGGTGCGGCCCGTGAATCCGACGACGACGGCGACCGCGGCGAGGACCTGCAGGGCGCGCATCCGGAGGCCGCGGACCGGAGCGTCGGCTCCCGCGGATGGGTCCTCCTGGGCGTGCTCGCGTTCTCCCTCATCGGCGCGCCGCTACTCATCCTCTTCCGGCCGCCGTCGCTGCCGTACTGGGCGGCGTTGCTCGCGCTCCCGATGCTCCCCGCGATACTGCTGGGTGCGGTCGGCGTGTGGGCGACGACGCGACCGTGAGCGGGTCTCGCATGGTCGGAACTCGTCGGTTTCGTCGAACGGGTAGGGGTGAGAGAGGGGAGTCGCCGTTGTGGGATGACAGCGACGGGTGCGGTGAGGTCCGGTCTCGCTAGCAGAGTGCGGCCGGTGGGCCGTCGAACTCGCGTTCGATGCGGTCGACGATCGCCACGGAGAGGGCGACGTCGGCGTCCGGCGTCCCGTCCTCGCCCGCGTAGTCCAGGAGGGCGCAGCGCAGCCGCCAGGCTTCGAACGCTGTGAACCGCGCGTCGTCTCCTTCGAGCTTTTCGGCGGCCTCGAGCGCCCACCACGGCTGTTCGTCGGCGTCGGCGTCCTCGTCGAGGAGGTGCGCGAGCACGACGTGGTGGACGACCCAGGCTTCGGCTCGCGAGAGCACGAGACGGTTCGTCGGCGGTTGGTTCGGGACGGTATCAGTCGACACTTGCTGTCACGAGGCCGTGGGCCTCACGTGTCAGTACGACGGACACCCTCATAAGCATTGGTATGTGTTAACAAGCCACGCACAACCGGGATGGAGTTATCTACCCCCGCCCCCGACCGTCGGGTCGACTGAGACGCCTGCGTACGATTCACGTGGGATTATCGACGCCCAGGACGCGTCGCGAATCCGGAACCGCCCGGCGAACGCGAACGCAGTCGCTCCAGCGGACAGGTCACCCTCGGAGAACGAACGGAAGGAAGCAGTTATTCGACCGACACAGACCACTTCCCCCGACAGTCGACTACTCGACCAGACGAGACCGATCTCGCACAGTCGACTACTCGACGTCGCGACGCATCGCGATCTCGAACCACGGGCAGAGCCGGAGCTGGCGGTAGAACTCGGGTTCCTCGTGGAGGCGCTCGTACGGCACCCACATGAGGCCGCCGACCTCCTCGGGGTTCGGGTCGAGTTCGGTGTCGTGCAGCGTCGCCTGCAGGACCGCGCAGACCTCGTGCTCGACGCCCGCGTTCTCGAAGTAGCGCTTGTACTCGAAGCGGTCGGTGACGCGGAGGTCGTCGTACTGGTCGGGCGTGATACCGAGTTCGTCGTCGAGCCGCTGGCGGGTCGCCTCCTCCTGGGTCTCGCCCTCGCGAGGATGGGAGGCGACGGTGCCGTCCCACCACGTCCCCCACAGGCGCTTGCCGGGGGCGCGCTGCGCGAGGAGGATGCGGTCGTTCTCGTCGAACAGGAGCGCCGTGAACGCGCGATGCCGGATGCCGTCGCCAGTGTGCGCGTCCAGGCGGTTGACGAGGCCCTGCGGTTCGTCGTCGGCGTCGACCGCGATGACGTCCTGCGAGGCGTTCTCGTGCTCGAGGTCCCCGCCGGCAGCGTCGGCGGGCGAATCGGGTGCGCTCATACCTGGCAGGACGCGAACCGAAGTGAAACCACCTTCGAATCTCGACCACCTTTTTCCTGCGGAGGGTGTGCTCGCTTCGTCGCCGGCGCGCAGCGCCGGCTTCCAGCGAGACCTTCGGTCCCGCTTGACTTGGAAAAACGTGGGCGAAGAACACCCGAGCGCTCCCTTCGGTCGCGCTCGGTGGGTGCGCTGGACCCGACCGCACCCGCAACCGCACCCGCCACCGCAACCGCAACCGCACCCGCCACCGCAACCGCAACCGCACCGTGACCGCACTGCGACCGCACCGTGACCACACCGCGACCGCACCGCGACCGCACGGCACCCCGCCCTCCCCTGCTCGCGGCGCGCGCAGTCCCGCACGCGCCGGCGACCGAGCGCGACCGACCCGGGTTTACGTCTCACGTAAACCCCTCGCTGCAGTCGACCGAACCCGTTCCAGCGACCGCCCAGTCCACGACCGGCGGATCAGCGGGCGCACGCTGGACGCCCGACGCGGACTGGACCGTGCTCCTCAATCTGAACGAGCACCTGCAGCGGACGACGACCACGGAACTGCGCGAAGCCGCAGCCGACGAGGGCTACGAACTCGGCGTCGACTTCGCGGCGTACCGACCCTGACGCCACGAACCGCGTTTCGAGTCTCGAAGACGCCCCCGCCCAGCAGGTCCTCGACCGCGTACCCGGGGAGTCGTCGCCCGGGCCGCGCTACCAGAGCGTCGACTCACCCGAGGCGTTCGTCGAGGATGAGGCGGGTCTTCGTCGCGTCGACCTCCTCGAGCTCGCGCGCCTGCGTGATGAGTTCGTTCACGCCCTGCGTGTCCGCGGCGTCGACGACGAGCACGATGTCCTCCTCGCCGGACACCATCCAGACGAAGTCGACCTCGTCCCAGTCGGCCATGCGGTCCGCGACCTCGCCCGTGGCGACGTCGACGGCGACGCCGACCTCTATCATCGCCTTCACGTTCCCCGTGCGCGTGGACACGGTGAACCGTTCGATGACGTCGTCCTCGGTCATGCGTTCGACGCGATTCCGGACCGTTCCCTCGCTCGTGCCGACCTCCTCGGCGATCTCGGTGTACGGCGTGCGAGCGTCTCGCCGGAGGATGTTGAGGATGCGGCGGTCGAGTTCGTCCATGATGATTCGGACGTACACCACCCCCAACCTAAACGATTGCGAAATTCGTAACGATGCTACGAAAGCAACGCTTATGGGGCCGGGGTCGGTACGTATCTCGTAACGATGGACGCCTACGTAGCCATCGAGGGCGGACACGTGATCGAAGCACGTGGTCGCGCTCCAGGAACGACGAACGGCGAACTGGTCTTCACAACAGCGTACACGGGATACGAGGAGAGCCTCACCGACCCGTCCTACGAGGAACAGATCCTCACCTTCGCGTACCCCCTCATCGGTAACTACGGCGTACGCGAGGAGCGCTTCGAGTCCGACCGCGTCCACCCGAACGCCGCGGTCGCCCGCGAGCTCACCGACGACGTCGCCGAGTGGCTCACCGAGGAGGGCGTGCCCGCGGTCGACCAGATCGACACGCGCGACCTCGTCACGGACGTCCGCGAGGACGGCGCCATGGCGTGCGGTATCGCCGTCGGCGACGACGTGACGCCCGAGGACGCGCTCGCGGAACTCGAGGACTGCACGGCGATGAGCGACCACACCGACATCGGCGCGCAGGTCTCCGTCGACGAGGTCGAGGTCACCGAGGGCGACGCCGACGGCGAGACCGTCGCGCTCATCGACTGCGGCGCGAAGCAGGCGATCGTCGATTCGCTGAACGAGCGCGGCGCGACCGTCCACCGCATGCCCTACGATACGACGCCCGCGGAGGTCGAGGCCGTCGACCCCGACGTCCTCTTCGTCTCGAACGGCCCCGGTGACCCCGCGAACTTCGACGCCGCGGTCGACGTCGTGGACGCGTTCGTCGGCGACGTCCCCGTCGCCGGCATCTGTCTCGGCCAGCAGATCGTCGCTCGCGCGCTCGGCGGCACCACGGAGAAGATGGCGTTCGGGCACCGCGGCGTCAACCAGCCCGTGCAGGACGTCGACTCCGGGAAGGTCGTCATGACCACGCAGAATCACGGGTACACGGTCGCGGACGCACCCGAGGCGCTCGAGGTCTCCCAGATCAACGTCAACGACGGGACCCCCGAGGGTCTCGACAGCGACGACCTCGACGTCATCACGCGCCAGTACCACCCCGAAGCCAACCCCGGCCCGAACGACTCCCTGAGCTTCTTCGACGACGTGCTCGGGATGGCCGAGGCGAAGCGAACGGTCCTCGCGGACTGAACCAGGACGTAGGCGTCCAGCTCCTTCGAGCACTCCGACCGCGAGCGGCCGCCACGCTCGCTCTCGGTGCGAACGGTGATGGCCGCGAAGTACGGCCGGTCAGAGCGCGGTCTCCAGTCGGCGAGTAAAATTCCACGCGGGTACTGTTTTACTTACCGAGATTCTCTCGTGGAACTATGCGTCGGCGAAGATTCCTGCAGACGAGTACCGGAGCCGTCGCGGCCGGCACGCTCCTCGGAGCAGCCGGAAGCGCCGCCGCGACCGACAAACCCGCGATGGAGTACGTGAGCGCGCACTACTCGAACTACACGAGCGCGAGTCGCGACGCGAGCGACCTGCGATGGATCGTCGTCCACACCATCGAGGGTTCCGCGAGTTCGGGCATCAACTGGTTCCAGAACCCCGACGCGAACGTCTCCAGTCACTTCGTCGTCGACGACGACGGCACCATCACGCAGATGGTCGACCTCGAGGACGTCGCGTGGACGCAGGGCAACGGCCCGTACAACGACACCGGCATCAGCATCGAGATGAGTGGGTACGCGAACTCGACGGACTTCACGGAGGCGAAGTACCAGGCCGTCGCGGACCTCTGCGCGTGGCTCTGCGACGCCTACGACATCCCGGTCCGGCATCCGGCGTTCGACATCGCGCCCTGTAGCGCGTACGACGGCGACGGCGGCCTCATCGGGCACGACCAGGTGCCGTCGCCGTACGACTGCTCGGCGGTCACCGGCGGGAAGGTCGACCCCGGGTCGACGTGGGACTGGGAGTACCTCCTCGCGAAGATGGACGGCGCCACGGGCGGCGGGTTCCCGGCCGGGGAGGTCGTGAAGACGACGAGTACCGTGAACGCTCGGTCCGCACCAGAGATAGCGGACAACGTCGTCCACACGAACCCCGAGGGCGTCCGCGGCGTCGTCAAGAACGGCCCCACGAAAGCGGCGGGCTACACGTGGTACGAGGTCGCCTACGAGAACGGCGTCGTCGGGTGGGCCGTCGCAAAGTACCACACCGACCAGGCTGGCGTGACGTTCCTCCACGACCAGCGCGTCGCGACGACCGCGGACCTCGTCGTTCACGACGACCACGCGCTCGACGCGCCCGACGTCTGGACCGCCCCCGAGGGGTCGGCGGGGTACGTGCGTGCCGGCCCGCAGACGGCGGACGGCTACACGTGGTGGCGGGTCGCGTTCAACTCCGGGCAGACCGGGTGGTGCGCGGGCGAGTACCTCGACGCAGCGCCCGTCGACGGGCACGGCGTCGGTCACGGCGACGACGGCGCCGACGGCGGCGATGGCGACGACGGCGCCGACGGCGGCGATGGCGACGACGGCGCCGACGGCGGCGAGGGCGACGACGGTGGTTCGGACCCGACGTTCGCCGAGGGCGACACGGTGCACGCGACGACGAGCCTGAACACGCGAAAGCAGCCCGGCACCGGCGAGGAGCTCGTCGAAACCGTCTCGAGCGGTGCGACCGCGGAGGTCGTGAACGGCCCGGTCGACGCGGACGGCTACACGTGGTGGGGACTGCACTGGCAGGCCGCGAACGTGTGGGGGTGGAGCGTCGAGCAGTACCTCGACGCCGGCGGTGGCGGCAACGAGCCGAGTACGGACTTCGACGTCGAGACGGACCTGACGGTGCCCGTCGACGTCACCGGCCAGGAGATAGACGACGCCATCGCCGCGGAACGCCCGGACAGCCCGCTCGTCGGGCTCGGCGACGCGTTCGTCGCGGCGCAGGAGGAGTACGGCGTGAACGCGGTGTATCAGGCCGCCCACGCCATCCACGAGTCAGCGTGGGGGACGAGCACGATAGCGCAGGACAAGCGGAACGTCTACGGGTGGGGTGCGGTCGACTCGTCGCCGTACGAGGGCGCGAAGCCCTTCGAATCGTTCGAGGCGTGCGTCGACTACGTGATGGGCGAGGTCGCGGACCGCTACCTCGAACCCGGGAACTGGCGGTACAACGGACCGACGCTCGACGGCATGAACGTCTACTACGCGACCGACGACCGGTGGGACGTCAAGATCGCCGGGCACTATCGGACGCTCGCCGAGAACATCTGAGCCGAGGAGAGCACGTCCGAGGGACGCTCTCCGACTGTCTCAAGAGGGAATGGAGTACCCGGAGCGGCGCGCGACGAGTCCCGTCTCGGGGCCGCTCCACGCGAAGTCGACGGCGTCGGTCGCGGTCGTCGCGTCGGTGCTCGCGACCTCGAACGTCCGATTCCGGGCTTCGGGCGTGGTGAGGGTGGCGGTCATCAGCCACGCGAGGTCCCCGCGGCCGATGCGGCCGGAGACGTCGTCGCCGCCTTCGCCCGTGACGACGTCGTGGCTGCGTGCGCCGTCGGTCGTCGCACCGGTTCTGAGTATCGTGTAGGGCACGCCGCGTTCGCGGAGGTGTCGTTCCGTCTCGTCGAGTTCGCGGAGGATGCGGTGGTTGTAGAGGCGGCGTGGGAGTACCATCCCCGAGGTGGAGTCGCCGACGCCGATGGTGGAGTGCAGGACGACGTACGGCCGGCTGTCCTCGTCGATGGCGTCGAGGAGGTTCCGGAGGCCGCGGCCGCCGTCGAGCGGGCCGACGACGCGCCCGAGGCCGCCGTCGGTGGTGGTACAGCAGAAGGCGTCGACGTCGGCGACGGCGTCCGCGAGCGCGTGGTGGTTCGCGAAGTCGGCGTGCACGACCTCGTCGGCGCCGGCGGTGCGCGCGCGACGTTCGGCGTCGGCGTCCGTGACGAGTGCGCGGAGGACGTACTCGGTCTCGCCGAGGTACGTCAGGAGGGCGATGCCGACCGGCGTTGCGGCGTCTGCAACCAGGACGCGATACGATTCGTGTGGCACGTTCACACACTACGTTCTGGGGGAGGTAAAACGTTCCGTGCGACCACTTCGGTGCCGGTTCCGAGCGACTTACTTACCCCGTCCGACGGCGGGAACGGGTCGCCTCATCGGGGCGACCGGTGGCGTCGTCGCGGCGACCGGTAGCGTCGTCGCGGCGACCGGCGACGCCGGTGCCGGCGGGCGGATGCAGGAAGCAGACGTCCGCGACGACGAGCGTGCACGCGACCGCGCCGACGCCGACGAGCGGTTCCAGCGGCACCCCCGAGACGACGGCGGCGAGCGCCGGTAGCGCGAGGAACACCGGGATAACGCCCAGCGCGACGTCGTATCGAGACACCGCCGCGGTCGTCAGTGTAGTCCACGATACCTTCGTTCGCTGGTCGGTATCCGTGCGTTCCATGGCTCTATCCGGTCACGACGTACGGACGATTCCGTACTAAGTATTTCGCCGGAAACCACGTGCGAACCGCCGAACAACCGCCAGCGAACCGCCATCGAACCCCCTCGAAAGCCACGTAGACTATTCGAGAATAATATCAGGACGTGACGGATCGCGGAGAGCAGGTTGCGGTTCACTCGCGCGTAGCGCGCGCGACGGCCGCGGCGACGCCCGCGGACCGACGAACCCGGTCGCCCCGTCAATCCGCGTTCGCCTGCGTGGCGCCCGCTCGATAGTACCGGTTGTACCTCGAGAGCTTCCGGTAGAGGACGTACCCGACGGCGCCCTCGAACGCGAACACGAACAGGACGAACCCGATGCCACCGTCGACGAGCGGGAACGCGCCGAAGTCGACGAGCGTCACGATCGAGTTGTACGTCGCGTGGATGGCCGCGGCGATGAGGAGGCCCTTGACGACGATGGGGCCCCAGTGGTCGTCGCTGAACTTCGCGAGCCCGAGGTAGTACCCCGCGATGGCGGAGTAGAGGACGTGCCCGGGGCCGACGAACGACCGCGAGGTCGCGACCTCGAACGCGCCCTGGAGGCTCTGGGCGGCCTGGAACCCGCCGGCGTCGATGACCGCGCGCGAGATGTAGAGGGCGTTCTCGATGGTCGCGAACCCGAGGCCGGCGACCGCGCCGTAGACCGCGCCGTCGATGACCGCGTCGAACGCCGAACTCCGGTACGCGTACAGGCGCACCGCGAGCCACTTCACGGTCTCCTCGACGGGGCCGACGACGAGGAAGAAGAAGACCACGAGCGCGAGGACGCTCGGGACGTACGCGGTGACGACGGACTTGAGCGCGGAGTTCGCGAGCGCCGCGAAGCTCGCGAGGAGAACGGAGAGCAGGAAGGTCGCAGCGAGCGGCCAGACGGGTTCGCGCATCGTCGGGTTCTGGTACCAGATGACGCCGACGATGACGAGCGCCGGGAGGATGGACGCAAGCGTGAGAACGCCCAGCGTCGGGCGGACGGTGATACCGACCACGACGAGGCCCAGCTGGGCGGTGAACGCGAGCACGGCGAGCGCGACGACCGCCCAGCGCGCGCTCGCGACGATACCCGAGTACACCGCGACCGACAGCCGGTCGAGCGCGGTGCGTGGTTCCCACGTCGATACCTCGTAGCCGCCGTCGGTGACGGGTTCGCCTGCCCCCTCCCCCGGGTCGTCGTCGCTATCGGGTGGCCCCATTGTGTACGAACGGTGAACACGGCGCGCTCGGAGTAGATGCGGCCAAAATACGTAGTTCGGTGTCGCCGGTCCCGGGCGCGCTCAGCGGACGGTGAACGAGCCCTCCAGGCCGAGGGTCTGGTGGGGGGCACAGAAGCACTCGTACTCGCCGGGCGCGTCGAACGTGTGCGCGTGCAGGTAGCCCTCGCCGTAGGTGTCCGACGCGTCGCCGGGGGTGCCCGTCCAGTCCGAGTCCTCGGGTTTCTCGCGGACGCGGACGTTGTGCCCGGAGTCCTTCCACTGCCAGTGGACGGTGTCGCCGGCGTCGATGGTGAACGTCTCCGGCGAGAACCGGAACCCGTCGGGCGCCACCTCGACTATCTGGTCCGGTTCCTTCTCCTCGGGCGGGACCTCGGTCGCGGTCGCCGTCGCGGTCTCGGTGTCCTCGGTCGTCGACTCGCCGGGCGCGGTGGTATCCTCGGCAGTCGTCTGGTCGTCGCGCGTCGTCGCGTCCGCGCGCGTCGCGTCCGCGTCGCCGTCGGCGGTCGACTCGCTGCCGCGCGTCGTCGCGGTCGCAGGCGCTGGATCGTCGTCAGCGGTCGTCGCTGCGCCAGCGCCCGGCCGAGAGGGCCCCCACGGGTTCGAGAGACAGCCCGCGGTCGCGAGCGCCGACAGGGACGCGCCGGCGGCGGCGAGCACGCGCCGGCGACCGCGGTCGCGGGCGTCGTCGCGACCGTCGGCGCGGGGTTCGGGGTCGGTCATGCGCCGCCCTCCTCGGCGTCGTCGCCGGCGCGCTCGCGGTCGAGTTCCCGGAACTCGTAGGTGCTCGCGGCGTCGTCGGCCGGGTCCGCGTCGCGGTCGCCGACGCGAGCGTCCACGAGCAGCGGGACGGCGTGGACGACGCCCGTCGCGGCGAACGCCCAGTCCGCGACCGTGGACGGGAACAGTATCGCGGCGAGGACGACGAGGCCGGCGGCGAGCGCGCCGACGAGGTACGCGCCCCGGGCGCGGTGGGCCGCGACGATACCGGTGAGCGCGAACCCGACGCCGATGACGATCGGCCACGGCGTCCACAGGAGCGTCCGGCCGAGCGACGGCCCGAACGCGCCGAGGACGACCGCGACGTCCACGAGGAGCGCGAGCGACACGAGGCCGCCCCACGCCCACAGCAGCGGGCTGTACCGGACGACGCGCTGGCCGGCGGCGAGCGCGAGCGCGACCATCCCGACGCTCGCGACGAGCCAGTACGCGACGACGACGACCGCCGCCTCGAACCCGAGGACCTCGAGTGCGAGCCCCGGCGAGGACGCCAGGAACTGCGTGCCGCCCCAGCCGACCGCGGCCAGGACCGCGCCGACGACGAGGAACGCGTCCAGCCCGAGGCCGTCGCGCATCGACTCGTCGGTCTGGCTCGCGGCGGTGTCCATCATCGCCCACCACCTCCGTTCGCCGCCGCCGTCCCCGGGCCGTCGGTGCCGTAGTCGTACTCGCCGGCGTACTCCGCGTCGGTCACCGCGACCACGGACGCCGGGTCGACGAGCGCGTCGGCATCGACGCCCGCGTCACCGCCGCCAGCGTCGCCGTCGACCGCGCCGTCACCGTCGCCATCGTCGGCACCCTCACCACCGACACCGACCTCCTCGACGTGCTGCCCCCAGTAGCCGCCGCCCTTCTCGACGACGACGTCGCCCTGGACGTGCGTCTGGCAGGAGAGTCGGAGCCCGCTCTCGGTCTCGTGGGGCGGGAGCGACAGCCGGCGCTGCTCGCGGTCGCCCATCTCGTCGACCTCGCCGTCGCAGGACACCGCGCACGTCCCGCAGAGGCCGTTCCCGCCGCAGTTCGCGACCTGCGTCACGTCGTTGTGCGGCGAGTGCCCGTCCGCGGCCAGCAGGACCGCGCGCAGCTGGTCGCCGACCTCGCACGTCACCGACCGGTCGCCGAACGTCACCGTCGGCGTCCGCCGGAACGACGGACTCTCGCCGTCGTAGGTCATGTCCACCGCCTCCGTCAGCCAGCAGCCGTCGTACTTCCCGCCCGCCTGCTCCGCGAGCACGAACTCGTAGGTGCGGTCGCCGTCGGGGTGGCGCGCCAGCACCGCCTGCACGTACCGGTCGCCGTCGCGCTCGCCCGGGCCGCGCTCGACCGTTCGCGCCCCCACGAGCCGGTCGTAGATCGCCCCGAGGAACGTCGCCGCGAACCCGTCCAGGTCGCCGTGGGCCTCGCGGAACCCGGGTGCCGCGAAGTCGAACAGCGTCCGCACGCAGCCCGGGACGTCGCCGGCCGCGCGCGCCGCCGCCGCGTCCACGTCGCTCGCCTCGATCGCGTCCAGTTGCACACGAAGCGCCTCGCCCGGGTCGAGCCCAGGGGACGGCCCGACCACACCAGGGCCGTCGGCAGCCGTCGCGGCCGACGCCTCCTCGGCGTCCGCGACGGCACCGAACACGAACTCGCCGTCGCCCCGTTCGTCGTCGCGCTCCGTCTCCGCGGACGCGTCCTCGTCCGTCATCGCGAGCCCTCCACTGCCGGCTCCGGGACCTCCGACGCCCGCACCGTGAACTGTTCGAGCGCGCGCTCGAGCTCGCTCGCGCCGTCCGCGAGCCAGTCCACGCGCTGCTCGATGCGCTCGATGACCGCCTGCTGTTCGCGCGCCGTCGCCGCCACGTCGCTGGCCTCCGTCGCCGTCTCCGCGCCGATCTCGCGGACCGACGCGACGTTCTCCCGGACCGCCGCCGCGCGCTCGGTCCCCGCGTCCGTCGCCTCGTCGATGCGGTTCGCGTCCTCGGCGGTCTCCACGACCACGCGCTCGACGTCCTCGAACGCCCCGAGCGCGTCCTCGATGGTGTCCGCGCCCCGGTCGAGCGCGTCCTGCGTGCGCTCTATCTCCGCGAGCGCCGCGTCCGTGTCAGCGGCGACGTCGCCGAGGCCGTCCTCGATGGCCGCCGCCGCGGCCTCCGTGTCGTTCGAGAGCTGCTGTATCTGCTCGCCGAGATGGGTCATGCTGCCGTCGTCGCTCGTCTTCTTCGCCTCCAGCGCGGTGTTCATCGCGAGGTGCTCGGTCTGGTTCGTCAGGTCCCGGACCTCGTCCGCGAGGTCCGCGACCGCCTCGACCGTCCCGGCGAGCGACTCGATCTCAGCGACCGACGCCGCCATCCGGTCCTCTATCTCGTCGAGTTCCGCGAGCGCGTCCGTCGCCGCGTCCGCGCCCTCGCCGGTCGTCGCCGCCGCGCGCTCGGACTGCTCCGCGACCGCACCCGCCGACCGCGCCACCGTCCGCACGCGCTCCAGGAGGTCCGCCATCGCGTCCGCCGTCTCCTCCAGCTCCGCGTGCTGGGCCTCCACGCCGTCGCTGATGGACGCCGTCGCTTCGGTCACGCGCCGCGTTCCCGCTTTCGCCGCGCCCGCGTTCTCGTCGGCCTCCCGCGCCGCGTCCGCGACCGACCGCGAGAACTCGCGGACCTCCGCAACCATCGTCTCCATCTGGTCCATCATCTCGTTGAACCCGATCGCGAGCGCGTCGAACTGCGGGACGCCCGTCTCCTCGTCCATCCGGCCCGTCAGGTCACCGCGTCGGACCGACGACAGCGTCCGCGTCTGCGCGGTCGCCGTCGTCGCCAGCTCGCGGTTCAACGACTCGACGGTCGCGACCTGCTCGCCGAGCTGGTCGCGTAACTCCGCGACGCTCCAGGCGAGCTGGCCGACCTCGTCGCGTCGCGTCGGCTCGAACGCCGCCTCGTACCGCCCGGTCTCCACGACCTTGCGCGTCTCCCGGTCGAGGTCGCGCAGCCCCGCGACGACGGAGCGCTCGACGAACGCGAACGCCACCACGATACCGACCGATAACGTCGCGAACGCGAGGATGCCGCCGCGGTAGATCGCCTGTGCTTGCGCGTAGTTCGCGTCGAGCGCGACCGTCGCCCGCCACACCGCCACCGTGACGACGACGAACGCCACCGCGATCGCGGCGACCGCCGCCGCGACGAACTTCCCCGTCACCGACGCCCGCGGGTCGACCCCCCTGCGAGCGCGTCGGACGAGCGCGCCTACCCCTGCTCGAAGGACCCCTCTAGCCATGGCCGTACCTGCGACCAGACCCTAAAGTGAATTTTCCCTAATCAGTCCCAAATTCGCACCAAAAACACGGCAAACGACGCTAATACGAGCTGCAAGCGGCTGCAAGAATCAGGAGGTGGCCGCCAGCAGCGCGTCACGCGCTCGCCCGCACACCCGAACGGAGCGCGAGACCGCGCCCGGCGTGGTCGTCGAAGCGTCGACGTCACGACGCCATCGAGGCGGTCGTGGACGCCAGCGGACGACGGTCTGCGTCCTCAGCCCCAGTTCTCGGTGCGGCGCGGCCGGTCGCCCACCGGGAGGACCTCGAGGTCGCCGTCGCACGCCGCGAGCCCGTCGAGGTACGCCTCGGCCGCTGCCTCGGTCGAGAGGTACGCGACGTCCTCCTCGACGGCGGTCTTCAGCGCCTCGGGGTCGTCGCTCACGAGGAAGTCGACCGCGCCGTCGATGATCGCCTGCGAGACGTCGTCGAACTCGACGACAGTGAAGTACTCACCGAAGCGCTCGGGGAGGTCACCGGTGTCGCCGTCGAGGCTCACGACGGCCTTCCCGCCCGTGTTCACGGCGTTCCCGGCGGCGTCCTGCGCCTTCCAGTACGCCATCCCGAACGAGCTCGCCGTCCCCATGACCTCGCCCGTGGACTTCATCTCCGGCCCCAGGCGCGGGTCCGAGTTCGGCAAGCGGTCGAACGGCAGCACGACCTCCTTGACCGAGAAGTGCTCGGGAACCTGCTCTTCGATACCGAGGTCCGCGAGCGTCTCCCCCGCCATGACCTTCGCCGCGACCTTCGCGATGGGGACGCCCGTCGCCTTCGACACGTACGGGACCGTCCGCGAGGAGCGCGGGTTCGCCTCCAGCACGTACACCTCGCCGTCTTTGACGGCGAGCTGGACGTTCATGAGGCCGACCGTGTCCAGCGCGCTCGCGATGTCCTCGACGACGCCGCGGACGCGCTGGGTGGTGTCGTCGTCGAGCGACCGCGGCGGGATGACGCAGGCCGAGTCACCGGAGTGCACGCCAGCGGTCTCGATGTGTTCCATGATACCGCCGATGAGGACGTCCTCGCCGTCGCTGACCGCGTCCACGTCCAGTTCGACCGCGCCCGCGAGGAACTCGTCGACGAGGATGGGCTTGTCCGGACTCACGCGGACCGCCTCCTCGACGTACTCCTTCAGTTCCTCGTCGTCGTGCACGACCTCCATCGCGCGCCCCCCGAGCACGTAGCTCGGGCGAACGAGCACCGGGTACCCGATGTCGTTCGCGAGCGCGAGCGCCTCGTCCTCGCTCGTCGCACTCCCGCCCTCGGGCTGGGCGATACCGAGCTCGTCCATCAGGACGTTGAAGCGGTCGCGGTCCTCCGCGAGGTCCATCGCCTCCACGCTCGTCCCCAGGACCTCCGCGTCCAGCCCGCGACGCGCGAGCTCGGCCTCGAGCGGCTCGCCGACGTTCACCGACGTCTGCCCGCCGAACTGCACCATCACGCCGTCCGCGTCCGTCGCCTCGACGACGTCCGCGATCTCCTCCGCGGTGATGGGCTCGAAGAACAACCCGTCGCTCGTGTCGTAGTCCGTCGACACCGTCTCCGGGTTGTTGTTCACGACGTGCGCGTCGATACCGAGTTCCTCCAGCGCCTGGACCGCGTGCACCGAACAGTAGTCGAACTCGACGCCCTGCCCGATGCGGATGGGGCCGCCGCCGACGACGACGACGCTCTCCATCTCCGGGTCGACCTGGAGCTCGTTCCGGTACCGGCTCTGGACGTGCGAGGGCTGGCGCGCCGAGTAGTAGTACGGCGTCGACGCCGCGAACTCGCCAGCGCACGTATCCACCTGCTTGAACGAGCGCTCGGGCGTCGCCGCCTCGACCTCCTCGACGGTCGCCGCCGTTCCACCGTCTCCGGTCGGAGCCTCCGCGACGCGGCCGCCGTCGCCCGCGAGCTCCGCGACCTCCGCGTTCGTGAACCCGATCTCGCCCGCGCGCTCGAAGTCGCCGTCCTGCGCGGCCTTCGCCGCGTGCGCGACGTTCGCGAACCGCTCCACGTACCACTCGTGGATGTCCGTCAGCTCGATGACCTCCTCGACGCTATACCCGCGGTCGAACGCCTCGAACATCGCGTACGGCCGGTCCGGACTCGGCCGCACCAGGAACTCGCGCTCCAGCTCCTCGTCCGCGAGGTCCGCCCAGTCGACGTCCGGGTCGTACTCCGACGAACGCAGGGCCTTCAGGAGGCTCTCCTCGAACGTCCGCCCGATCGCCATCGCCTCCCCCGTGGACTTCATCGCCGTCGACAGCTCGAAGTCCGTCTCCGGGAACTTGTCCTGGGGCCAGCGCGGGACCTTCGTCACGACGTAGTCGATCGCGGGCTCGAACGCCGCGGTCGTCTCGCCCGTGATCTCGTTCGTGATCTCGTGCAGGCGCTTCCCGAGCGCGACCTTCGCGGTGACGCGAGCGATCGGGTACCCGGTCGCCTTCGACGCGAGCGCCGACGAACGGGAGACGCGCGGGTTCACCTCGACGACGCGGTACTCGCCACCCGGGGTGCCGTCGTCGCGCCACGCGTGCTGGATGTTACACCCGCCCTCGATGCCGAGTTCGCGGATGACCTTCAACGCCGAGTCGCGCATCTGCTGGTGGCCCTCGTCCGGAATCACTTGCGAGGGCGTGACGACCGTACTCTCGCCCGTGTGGATGCCCATCGGGTCGATGTTCTCCATGTTACAGATGATGATACAGGAGTCGTCGCCGTCGCGCATCACCTCGTACTCGAGTTCGACCCAGCCGTCGATGCTCTCCGTGATCATCACCTCGTTGTTCCGCGACAGGCGCAGCCCCTTGCGGACGCGTTCCTTGAGTTCGTCCATCTCCTCGACGACGCCCGAACCGGCGCCGCCGAGCGTGTACGTCGTCCGCATGATGACGGGGAGCCCACCGACGGCGTCGACGGCGTCCTCGATCTCGTCGACGCTGTTGATGGTGACGGACTTCGGGACGGGCTCGCCGATGGACTCCATGCGTTCGCGGAAGAGGTCGCGGTCCTCGGTCGCGTAGATGGTGTCCAGCGGCGTGCCCATTATCTCGACGTCGTGCTCGTCGAGGACGCCCTCCTCGGCGAGTTCCGCGGTGACGTTCAGGCCGGTCTGGCCGCCGAGGCCGGCGATGACGCCGTCGGGCTTCTCCTGCGCGATGACCTCCGCGATGGCGTCGGTCGTGATGGGCTCGATGTAGACCTTGTCCGCCATCTCGGGGTCGGTCATGATGGTCGCGGGGTTCGAGTTCACGAGGACGACTCGCGCACCTTCCTCCTGGAGCGCGCGGCACGCCTGCGCGCCGGAGTAGTCGAACTCCGCGGCCTGCCCGATCTGGATGGGGCCGGAGCCGATGAGGAGGATTGTGCGTCCGTCCGCGCCGTCGTCCGCTGGTGTCCCGCCGGTCATGATTGCTTACCGGTGTCCAGTCCGTACATCGTAATAAGACCCACGATAGATTACGAGGGGCGAAACTCGGTTTCGAGATTCGAAATCTTGCCGGGGTTCAGGGCGGACTGGCACGGTAGAGAGACACACGCCCCCGGAAGAACTACCCGCTCGCCGGGACCACGCACGGACATGCCTCGTGCACGCGCCGAGCCACCCGCGACCCCACCCCCCGTCGACGACGACCAGGTCGTGCTCGTCCTCCCGACGTCCAGCCAGGTCCCCGGGTTCGTCGTCGACCGCGCCGCCGACCGGCTCCGCGACCGCTTCGGCGTCAGCGTCGACCGCTCCCCGCTCCTCGACGCCGACGGCGACCCCGCCCCCGCGGCCATCGCGGACGCGCTCGAGGCCGCGTTCCGCGACCCCGACGTCGGCGCCGTCGTCGCCGCGACCGGCGGCGACCGCCAGGTCCGCGTCCTTCCCCATCTCGA
The DNA here is from genome assembly GCF_037081675.1 of Halorubellus litoreus. Taxonomy (GTDB): domain Archaea; phylum Halobacteriota; class Halobacteria; order Halobacteriales; family Natrialbaceae; genus Halorubellus; species Halorubellus litoreus. Next base: position 1,210,640 of record NZ_JAZAQL010000002.1, read on the forward strand.
CCGCGACGTCCTCGCCGCCAACCCGACGCGGTTCTTCGGCATCAGCGACAACACCAACCTCCACTGCGCGCTCGGCGCCGCGGGCGTCCAATCGTACTACGGCGGCCAATGCCTCCCCGGCCTCGCCCTCGACGCCTCGCTCTCCCCCTACACCGCGACGTACCTCGAACGCGCGCTGTTCGAGGACGCGCTCGGCGAGGTCGAACCCGCCGACAGCTACACCGACGACCGCTACGACTTCGCCACCGGGGACCCCCGCGAGTGGCTCGACGCCCCCGGCTGGACCTGGGATAGCTTCGACGCCCCAGTCGCGGGACGCCTCTGGGGCGGCTGCCTCGAGGTCCTCGAGTGGGTCGCCGCCGCCGACCCCGCGGGCGCGCTCGTCCCCGGCGCACCGCCCGCGCACGGCGACGGCCGCGTCCTCCTCGTCGAGACCAGCGAGGAACTCCCGTCACCGACCCACGTCCGACGCGTCCTCCAGAACCTCGGCGTCCGCGGCACCCTCGACGCCCTCGACGCCGTCGTCGTCGGCCGCCCGAAGACCCGACACCGCGACAGCCCACCCCACAGCGAACGCGACGCCTACCGCGACCGCCAGCGCGACGCCGTCCGCGAGACCGTCCGCGCGTTCGCGGACGTCCCCATCCTCTTCGACTTCGACGTCGGCCACACCGACCCGCACGTCCCCGTGCCACTCGGCGCGCGCGTCGAACTCGACCCCGAAAACGAGACCGTCACCTTCCACTGACCGCAACCGCGTCGCAATCGCGCCGCGACCGCACCGCGTCCGCGCCGCAGTCGGTCACTCGTCGACGAACCGATACCGGTACGGCGGGCTCTCGCCGACCACCTCGACCGCGCCCGACTCGGCGCGCCGCCCGAGCACCGTCGCGACGCGATGCGTGCTATCGACGTCGACGTCGTGCTCGTCGAGCACCGCGACGATCTCGCTCGCCGACAACGGCTCCTCGATACCTGCACTCGCCAGTACGTCACGGATCCGCTCGAACTCGCCGTGGTCCACGGGAGTCACAGGTTAACCTCACGCGCGCGAAGAGCATAAAACGACGCCCAGGGTGCGACAGAAACACACGCAAGCAACCAGCGGAACGACCCACCGTCGCCGCAGTCGCCGTCGCCGCCGACGCAGTCGCAGTCGCAGTCGCAGTCGCAGTCGCAGTCGCAGTCGACCTACAGCGCGGTGTCGTGCTCGTCCGCGAAGTCCCGCTGCGAGCGGTACGCGTCGACGAACTCGGCGACGTCGAACTCGAGCATCTGCCGTTCGAACTCCTGGACGGCGTTCTGGTCCTCGGCGTGGCTGACCGCGTGCTCCATGAGCTCGACGACGAGTTCGACGACGATCTCGTGGAGGCGCCGCGAGTCGAAGTCGGTCACCCACACCATCGAGTACCCGACGCTCCCGTCGTCGCTCACGTCCTTCACGGCGACGTCCTCGGGGAACTCCTCGAGGACGACGCCCATGAGGTGGATGGTGTCGAACTCGTCGAAGTCGTCCTCCGGCTCGATGGTCTCCTGGAGGACCGCGACGAGCGATTCGGGGAAGAACCGCGACGGCGGATGGACGTCCTGGACGACCGCGTGCGTCCCACCGCAGTCACACGAGATGTCGCGGACGCCCATGTCCAGGTCCTTCACGTCGACGCGCTCGCCACAGGACAGCTCCAGTGCGCTACTCGGCGCGTCGTCACCCGGAACCCGCGGCTCAGGCATACGAGCGCGTTCGGAACGAGCGCGTAAAAGGGCCGCGACTCCCGGTCGCCGCAGTCCCGCGACGACCGGTCGTGACGCCTCGATGCGGGATCCGAGTCAGGGCCAGTCGTCGCGAACCGGCTCCTCGTCGGCGGCGTCCTCGCTCGCGGTGTCGGTCGCGAGCGTCCAGTCGGCGGCGTCGGCCGCGTCCTCGACGGCGAGGTACTCCCAGTCGACGCGGTCCGCGAGGTCCGCGTCGCCCTCGTCGGTACCGACGAAGACGTGCCGGTCGGTGTCGAACTGCTCGTGGACGCTCTCCAGGCTCTCCTCGCGCCCACGCGGCCCGCTGAAGAAGTCCTGGCGGACGCGGTTCTTCCGCGTGAAGTTCGTGACGACGTACGTCGGTTCGTCGGAGACGACGCCGACGTACTTCGCCCAGCGTCGCGCGTCGTCGAAGACGGCCTCGGGGTCCGCGAGCGCCTGGAGCGCGGAGAGCTCGAACGCCAGCGTCATCGTGCCACTATCGGGCCCGTTCATGCACGAAGATGGCCGGTCGCGGCGAAAGAACGTGTCGGTCTGGGCCGACTGCGCGGTCACGCGAGAACGTCCAGGGCCGCCGGGCGGCGCTGTCGCTACGCGGTCGTGGTCGAGAGAACGCCCTCGCCCCCGGGTCAGGCGCGTTCGACGCGGAGGTAGTCGGTGAACACCACGACGTCTCCCGCGGAGAGCCGGGTCGACGCTGCGTCTATTTCGACGACCGAGCCGTCGGTCGCGCGTGCGATCTGGCGGTACGTTCGGTCTCGGAGCTGGTCGACGTGCTTGACCGTCGCGTCCACGGGGACGGATTCGGTACGGCGTAACCGTAGAGCACCGCTCGTGGTGTCACTGACTGCCATGGGGCATGGTACAGTATACCACGATTTCTATTAAAGGTTGGCGTTGACGACCCAGGAACCCACCACGGACCGATACCTCGAATCACCCCACAGCACCCGAACGCAACGACACCCCGGGCGTCGCTCACCAACCCCGAACCAGATACGAAGCAAACACGGCCGAACGCGAAGCAAACACGAAACAACCACGAACCGAACGCGAACGACGGCGAGGAGAACTAGCGACCGACTACTGCTCGGCTTCCGGCGCGTCCAACCGGTCGAGGTCGAGCTCCTCGTCGAGCAAGACCTCCTTCTGGCCGGTGAGGTCGCGCTGCTCGCGAGCGAGCTTCTTCAGCTTCGTCTGCGGCGCCAGGTCGCCGATGAGCACGCCACCGATGACCTTCCCGTCCTTGAACACGACGCGACGCCACTCCGTGTCCGAGTACTTCTGCTCCACGTAGTCGTCGCCCTGCGTCGGATGCCCGAACGAGAGGAACGGGAAGTCGAAGTGCGTGATGGAGTACGACGACACCCACTCGAAGACCGCCTCCTCCGCGTCCGCGACCATGTTCTTCGCCGCGATCTGGCCCTGCTCCTTCGCACTCCCCCACGACCCGTTCTGGGCCTGCTCGCCGAGCAGGACGTCGTGGAACTGCGTCAGGTCGCCCGCCGCGTACACGTCCTCGACGTTCGTCTGCATGTACTCGTCGACGACGATGCCGTCGTCGAGCTCGATACCGGTCCCGCGGAGGAACTCCGTGTTGAAGTTCAGGCCGATGGCGACGCCCACGAAGTCGCCGTCGTACTCGACGCCGTTCGGGTCGACCGCCCCCGTCACCGCGCCGTCGTCGTCGACCGTGAAGTGGTCGACGCCGGACTGGAACACGGGCTCGACGCCCTTCTCGCGGAGGCCGTCGTGGATGATCTCCGCGCCCTCCTCGCTGAGCGCGTACCGCCACCAGCAGTCGCCGCGCATCAGGTACTTTGCGTCGACGTCCTGCGCCCCACAGATCGCGGCCAGGTCGATACCGAGCAGGCCCGCACCCACGACGAGTCCGGTGTCGGCCTCGCTCGCGTGCTCCTCGATACCGCGTGCGTCCTGGAACGTCCAGAAGTGATGGACGCCCTCGGCGTCGGAGTTATCGACCGGCAGTTGCGTCGGCGTCCCACCCGTCGCCACCAGGAGCTTGTCGTACTCGATGACGTCCCCCGAGTGCGTCTTTATCTCGTGGCCGTCGACGTCGATCGTCGTGACGTGCGTGTTCAGTTCCAGCTCGATGTCCCGCTCCTCGTACCAGCTCCCGTCGTGGATGGAGATGGGTGCTTCGGGCATCTTGCCCTTCGCGAACTCCTTGATGAGGATGCGATTGTAGAGGGCTTCCCCCTCGTCCGTGATGACGGTGATGTCGGCGTCCGGCGCCTCCTCTCGGAGTGTCTCCGCTGCAGAGGACCCCGCGATGCCGTCGCCGATGATCACGTACGACTCGGTCATGTCCGAACCGTTCGGTACGGGGGTTAAAGTGGGTTGCTATCTCCGAAAACACGCCCGCGTGAACCGTTCGTTTCGCGTGCAAGCGTCGCCCTCCGGTCGGGGTGCGGCAGCCGCGGTGGCGCTGGCGTCACCGACCGTGCTGGTTCAGTACCGACCAGGTGACGATGCGGGTGGTTCGACTGCCGTTCGTTCGCGGCCGGTTGCTCGTCGGTTCCTCCCGACTGGACCGACTCGGTTACCCTGCGGATTACCGGCGCCCGGAAACTGACTATTACCCTGATAGGTCACGATGAACGGAATTCGTAGTCCGATCGTTATCCGACCCCCGCTATCGGGCTTACCGACACGAACCAGGCACCTACTCGAGTGAACTATCGACTCGCTTTATGCTGTTTTCGCGCCTCGTCTCGTCGTGGCTTCACGTTGCACTTGAGCGGCAGCACGGGAGCCACCACCCACAAATGTACCAGAACCCCAACATCAGTCCGATGGCGTCGATCGACCCGAAGTTCACCGCCCAGCGTAGCCTCGAAGCCACACACAGCATGGAACACCAGGGACAACTGTCCGGCATGGACGCGTCCGTCGGCTCGCAAGCGTACGGCACTCACCAGACCTCCGTCCCCCAGCAACAGTACGGCACCCAGCAACAGTACGGCACCCAACAACAGTACGGCACCCAACAGACCACCGTGCCCCAACAACAGTACGGCACCCAGCGGGGCGTCGCCCAGCAGGCGCCGAGCCAACTGAGTGACCCGCGTGGCCTCCAGACCGACGACCAGCAACGGCAGGGGCAGGGCTACGACCAGCAGGCTGGCATCGGCGTCGACGCACCAACGCAGTCGTTCGACAGCCACGCGCTCTCCGCGAGCGCGCCCCAGCCAGCGTACGCGAGCCAGCAGTCCCAAGTCCCGATGGGATACCAGGCCACACAGCCCATCCAGCAGGGCCTCGCACCACAGCCCATCCAGCAGGGCCTCGCACAACAACCCGCCCAGCAGGGCCTCGCACCACAGCCCATCCAGCAGGGCCTCGCACAACAACCCGCCCAGCAGGGCCTCGCCAAGCAATCCACCCAGCAGGGCCTCACACAACAGCCCATCCAGCAAGGGTTCGCCCAGCAATCCACCCAGCAAGGGTTCGCCCAGCAGCCGGTTCAGGGCTTCCAGCAGGGCAGCCAGCAGCCCATGGTTGGCGTCGAGAGCCAGTGGCACGCCGCGGGTGGCGTGACCCCGCTCGACGAGCGGTCGGTCGGTGCGTCGCGACAGGCAGCGCTCGGCGCGTTCCAGGGACGGCTCCCGGGGATGGCGTCCGCGTCCGGCCGCCAGTTCGCGTCGACGACCGAAGCGCCGTTCGGCCAGCAGTCTCAGTGGACGCCGTCGACGTCGGGATTCGCGGCCGACGCGTCGGCGGTGTCGAAGATACCGCTCCAGGCGGGCGCCGGTGACCTCTCGATCCAGAAGCTCGACTGGTCGTCGCCGACCCAGCAGGGCCAGTACGCGCAGGGCGTCCAGACCGACGCCTCGAAGCAGCAGTCCAGCCACCAGGGCGTCCAGGGAGCCGGGACGGTTCGGACGCCCCGACTCGACGAGCCCGTGACGCTCCAGGACGGGACCGTGACCACGGTCGGGTCGCTGCTCTCGCAGGCGTCGACGACGGAGCAGGCGATGCTGTCGAACCGGCAGCCTGCGGTGACCAGCCAGCAGTCCTCGATGCCTCGCGACCAGCACGGGGACGTCGGAGCCGGCGTGCAGGGCCTCCGCTACGGCGAGATGCCGGTGGCGTACTGATGACGTGGAATCCAGCGGCGAACCCGTACCGAGACGACCCGCGGTTCGCGCCGCAGGGCATGCCCATCGCCCAGCAGAGCATGGGCGTCCCACAGACCGCGCAGGCGCAGGCCGCGATGAGTGCATCACCGGGCGTGGAGACCGGTGACGTCGGCGGGATGCACGCCGACGCCGGACAGGCAGCCGCTGGCGGGATGAGCGGCATCCAGCAGCCGACTGCCGGCGGCCCCGAGGTCGCGATGCCGCGCGCGGACGTCACGGAGACGCCCGAGTCGTACCTCGTCGAACTCGAGATGCCGGGGTTCGAGAAGGCCGACATCTCGGTGTACGCCGACGAGAACCAGCTCATCGTCGCCGGGGAACGCGGCGGCGAGGAACCGAAGCAAGGCCACCGCGTCCTCCAGCGCGAGTGCCCGCAACGCCTCGAACGCACCATCCAGCTCCCCGTCACCATCGACGTCGAGGAGGCGAAAGCGACGTACGACGCCGGGATGTGCGCCATCGAGATCCCGAAGGGCGACGCGGAGGACCGCAAGCGCATCGGGTTCCAGTGACCGGCCGCGACCGCTAGCACGCGCGGTCGGCTCGTCGTCGACCGCGCTCCTCCCGGTTCTTCCGTTCTCGTTCGTCTTCTGCTCGCCGAGCGCTCCGCTCACCGACCCGTTACTGCGCGTGCCGGACGCGCCGACCGAGTCCCCGGGTCGCTCGTCGAGCACGACCCGTTCAGTAGTTACCAGATGCTATCGATTGCGGACTCGTTGCAGACAGTTGAATGATTCTAACGGACGATTACGTGACGTTTAGCGGCGTTCCCGGAAGGGACATAAGACCCCGTGGGATACGGTTCGTGAAGCCGGAACTCGAGGAAAGTGGGTGTTTCTCGAGTAACGGAGCGTTACCATGCACGGAACCAACTTCAAAATCGATTCGGAACTGCGCAAGCACGGGCAAGTGCTGGACCTGCCGGCGGCCGCGAAGACGGTCTCGGTGGAACCGGTGGGCGCGGGGTACGTGCGCGTCACGTACCTCAAACCCGTTCAGGAGATCGCTGTCGAGACGCCGAGAGACGCCGAGGACGCGATGGCGTACGTGGACTGAGCCACTACCGACGACGCGATGGCGTAGGGCGATCGACCGCGACGCCGCCGGTCGGGTGGCCGGAGCCCGCGGAACGCTGGGGGCGAGCGCCGCGTCGAGCGCGTCGACGCGCTCGACTCGACCGTGTCGACGCTGCCGCGAACGACCGAGCGGTGCCGCCAGCGGGACGTTCTTGGTTGCGGAGTCGCTACGTCGACGTACAGATGAAGATACGCCAGAACGTCAAGCACTTCGCGTTCAAGCAGGCGCTCACCGCGCCGGTGCTCGGGGACGTCGCTCGCGGGAAGCTCGTGGACATGCACACCGACATCTTCCTCGGGAAGGCCGACGACGCCCACCGCGAGGAGCGCCGCGAGCACCTCGACGACTTCTTCGACGCGACGATGGACACGTACGTCGCCGCGCTCGACTACTACCCGGAGGCGAAGGCTCGTGAGATCACGCACGTCCAGGCGAACTTCGACTTCTACAATCACGGGTGGACGGAGATGATGGAGTTCCCGAGCGACGAACTCGGCCAGCACCACGACCGGTACGCGGAGTTCTTCGACGACCACGGCATCACGGTCGACGACCCGCTCGGCGACTTCTATCCCGAGGATGGCGTGGCTGAGGCGCCGTCGACGCCGGAGAAGCTCGACGACCCGATCCATCCCTACGCCGAGGGCGGGTTCGCCGACGACGTGTACGTCGAGACCGCCGACGGCGAGGTCGTCGTGGGCGGTCAGGAGGAACCCGACGACGTCGACCCCGAGGAGTACGTCGCCGACGACTGACCGTCGATTGTCGAGCGGGCGAGCGGGCTCTTGTTCGTGCTGGGCGATCGTGTCCTGGGGGCGATCGATCGTGTCCTGGATTGCCGGCCACGCCTGTGAGCGTGCGAGGGCCGGACGGGCTAGTCCTGGGGAATCTTTACGTCGTGGTGGCGCGTATCTTCAGGTTCCGCGAGTTTGGTGTTCGTTCGCACGGTCCGTCCGGCGGGCCAGCCCACCGATAGCCACTGCTATCTGAAACGTCCTAATCGCCAGACGTAGTTGTGACGTGGTAACCAAACAGCAGATAGATTTAATATCTCGGCAGTCCTCTGTTGAGATGTCGCCGGGAGTCGAAGGGACTCACCGGACGCTCAAGGCACGAATCGACCCGCGCAAGTGGGTGAGACGTGTCGGAGTAGGGGCAGCAACTGAAGGGCCCGTAACAGGGTTCCAAAGTCGTCGCTCCGAAGGAGAACCGCAGCAGACCGTTGGTCGACCACCATGGTGGTCGGCGGCGAAGACCAAGTAACGGAGGTCGCGTAAGCGATCTTCGTGAATACGCAAGCACGCCGGTGTAAGCCCGGCCGAAGTCGACAGTAGTCGACCGAGGTGGTGCGAGCCCACCGAAAGCTAGCACTGGTCGCGTGGTCCGTGGAAAACGTCTCCCGTCCGGGTCCTAACTTCGATTCCCGGTTTTTCGGTTTTCAACACCAGAGAGCACCGCTGCCGGGGCTCACTGCGTGCTCGCTTCGACGGTCGACCGTTCGGTGTCGACGCGGTCGTCGATGCGGTCGGCGCACTCGTAGCCGGCGACGATGCCGCCGTTCAGCGAGCGCTCGGGGTACTGGGCGCGGCTCGCCATGCCGGCGTAGTAGACGCCGTCGGGGACCGCGGTCGCGTCCGCGCCGACGTCGTAGGGGACGACCATGTCGAGGTAGCCGCGTTCGTAGACGGGGGCGGCGCGCGGGTTCCGCGAGATGCGGACGTCCGCGACCATCGATTCGTGGAACTGGTCGGGGAACATGTCCGCGATGTGGTCGAGCCAGCGGGATTCGACCGCGTCGTCGTCGGCCTGCCAGAGCCACTCGTCCTGGGACTGCACGTAGCTCGCGACGTACAGCAGGTGGTCGCCGCCGTAGCGCTCGGGCGGCACGAAGTTCGTGTGTTCGATGAGCGCGCCGAACGGCGCGTCGTGCGCGACGTTCAGCCAGTACGTCTCGTCCATCAGGGAGTCCTCCAGGGTGACGACCGCGCAGACGGCGCCCTGGAAGTCGACGTCGCAGGGGTAGCCGGTGAGGTCCTCGAGGACGTTCGGCATCGCGGCGACGACGACGCTGTCGACGTCGTAGGTCTCATGGCCGTCGGCGGTCTCGACGGTGAGGGACTCGACTGCGCCGTCGGTCCCGGCGTCAGCGTCCGTCGCGGCGTCCGCGTCGGTGGCGTCGAGGTCGACGACGCGCGCGCCGGTCTGGACGTTCTCGCGGCCGACGGCGTCGATGAGCGCGTCGATGAGGACCGCGAAGCTCCCGTCGAAGTACCCGAGCTGTTCGCCTTTCAGGAGGTCGCGTTCGCCGCGGAACTTGATGCGGCCGAGCAGCCACGCGGCGGAGACGTCCTCGACGCGGTCGCCGAATTTGGCGTCCAAGAGCGGTTCGAAGAAGTTCTCGTAGACGCCGCGCGTCGTGTGTTCGAGCAGGAAGTCCTTGATGGGGACGTCCTCGTACGCTTCGAGGTCGTCGTACGTGTCGAAGCTCGGGATGCCGCCGCGGACGTCTATCTCCATCGTGAGCATCCCCAATCTGAATTTGTCGTAGAGGCTCATGTGGGGGTAGGCGGCGATCTCCCAGATGGTGTTCAGGGGGTGGACGACGCCGTCGACGTAGTAGCCGTCGTTCCCGTAGATCCACTCGACGCGGTCGCCGACGCCGAGGTCCTCGGCGAGTTCGACGATGGTCTCCTCGGACTTCGAGAGGTGGTGGTAGAACTTCTCGATTGGGTCGCCGCTGGTCTCGTGGACGGCGGCGAGCCCGCCGAGGTCGTCGCTTGCCTCGAAGACGCGGACGTCGTGGCCGCGTTCCTGGAGCCGGTGCGCGGCGGCGAGTCCGGCGATGCCGCCGCCGACGATGCCGACAGTCATGGTCGGTGCTCCGAGGGCGCGATGTATGGGTCTGTTGGACTGCGCGCGAACACGTCGCGCGAGCGAACGCTCCGGGAATCGAGAGCGACGGCGGTCGCTGTGGTTGCGTGGTCCGCTAGGTTTTTCGTAGGGGGCGGGTAAGTCGGGGGCATGCTGACGGTTCGGGCGCCGGCGAGTTCCGCGAATCTGGGGAGTGGATTCGACGTGTTCGGCGTGGCGCTCGGTGTGCCCGCGGACGTGGTGCGCGTCGAGCGTGCCGAGGAGACGACGATATCGGTGACTGGCGTCGGCAGCCAGTACATCCCCGAGGACCCGAAGGGGAACACGGTCGGGGCGGTCGCGGAGGCGCTCGACGCGCCGGCGCACATCCACATCGACAAGGGCGTGCGGCCGGCGTCCGGGCTGGGGTCCTCGGCGGCGAGTGCGGCGGCGGCGGCGGTGGCGTTGAACGAGCTGTACGACCGCGGGCGGTCGCGCGAGGAACTCGTGCACGTGGCGGCGAAGGGCGAGGCGGTGGTGTCGGGTGATGCGCACGCGGACAACGTCGCGCCCTCCATTCTCGGCGGGTTCACGATCGCTCGTGACGACGGCGTGCTGCAGGTGGACGCGTCGGTGAAGCTGGTGGCGTGCCTGCCGGAGGTCGTGGTGTCGACGCGCGACGCGCGCCAGGTCGTCCCGCAGTCCGCGTCGATGGACGAGCTGGTGGCGACGGTCGGGTCGGCGGCGACGCTCGTCTCGGGGATGCATCGCGACGACCCCGAGCTGGTGGGGCGTGGCTTGGAGGAGCACGTGGTGACGCCGCGCCGCGCGAAGCTCGTCGACGGGTACGACGACGTGAAGGCGGCGGCGGAGGCGGCGGGGGCGACGGGCGTGACTATCAGTGGTGCGGGCCCGAGCGTCCTCGCGGTGTGCCGCGGCGATGATCGGCGAGCGGTCGCGAGCGCGATGCTCTCGGCGTTCGACGACGCCGGGGTGTCGGCGCGCGCGTACCAGACGGAGATCGGTGAGGGCGCGACGGTCTATCGGGACTGACGCTCGAACGCGGATTCTGTCAGTCGTATTTCATTCACGAGTCGTCGAGCCAGATTTATCACGATCGAGCGTGTCATTGGTTGGCATGGCTACGCGTGATGGGCGGCCGTTCGCCGCCGACCCGCTCGACGGCGTCGTCCGGTCGTTGTACAGCGCCGGGCTCGCGCTGGTCGGCGTCGGGTTCGTCGGTGGCGTGCTCGCGTGGACGTCGGTCCTGGAAGCGACGGGGTCGGTCACGCGCAGTACGGCGATGGCGACGAACGCGCTCGGCGGGTCGGTCCTCGGGACCGGCACGGATGCGGTGGTCGTGCACGCGAGCGCCATCGCGGTCGCGGCCGGCGTCTGGTTGCTCGCCGTCGGACTCGTCGTCGACGGGTTCCTGGACGCGTGAGTCGGCTCGGCGACGGCGCGCTCGCCGCGGGCGTTCTCGCTGGCGTCGTCGCGCTCGCGGCCGCGGTCGGCGTGGCCGCGTCTCCGGTCGCGTTCGCGGTGGGCGCGGTCGGCGCGTTCCTCCTCGAAGTCCTCTTGAGCGCTCGCGCAGCAGCCGTCAGGGCGCTGTGGGCGCGAGCAGGGGTTCGCGTGCTGTCGGTGGGCGTCGTCGTGCTCGCGGCCGCGCTCGCCGTGGCGTTCCGACCGGAGAGTGGCCTGAACGCGCTCGCCGGCGGCCTCGTCGCGTACCTCGGTTTGCTCGCGTTCGTCGCGGTCGGGCTGGTCCCGCCGTCGACCGCGTGGTTCGGACGCAATCGCTCGTGATTCGGGCGCGACCGCTGAGTCGCCGGCGCGAGCGGCCCGTCAGAACCGGTACTCGCCGGGGACGTCCGGGTCGTTTCTGGAGCGGTCGTCGTCGCGGCCGCCGCGGTCGCGGCGGTCGCCGCGAGTGGTCTCGGCGACGCAGGACACGCACATCGCGTGCTCGCCGTCGTAGTGCCGCTCGCAGACGAGCGCGCCGCAGCGCTCGCAGGACTCCTCGGCGCCGTTCGACTCGCAGACCTGGCACAGCCCGGAGACGCTCATACGACACCGTTCGCACCGACGCCCCTTGAGTCTGGTTCACACGGTCGTCGGTGTGCGAGGTCGTCGGTGTGCGAGTGCGACCCGCGTGCTCGCGGGGTGGGGAGCCGAGCGATTTAGGCGTTCGGAGCCCTTCCGTCGAGACGTGAGGGATTCCCCGCTCCTGTTCGGGCTGGCGTCGGTGTTCGCCGGTCTGACGACGATGCTCGCCGTCGTCGCCATCGTCACCAAGGAGGCGTTCGTGCTCGCGGTCGCCCTGCCGTTCGCAGCCACCGGCTACTTCATGTGGTACCAGGCGACCGGTCGGATGCGCGAGCGCGTCGCCGAAGGCGTGAACGCGGACGGGTCGCGGTTCGCGCAGCAGAAAGCCAAGGAGGGCGCCCAGCGCGGGCGCAGCCGGTTCGCTCGCGAGGCGCGTCGTCGCATCAACCGCGAACGACGCCGAGAGGCGCGCGCTGGCGGCCGGCGAGCGCGCGCGAGCGCCGCCGCCGGCGGTCGCGGTGGCGGCCGCCGCGACGGCCGTCGCGTCCCACGCCAAGACGGCCCGAGCGCCGAGGAGGCGTACCGACGCCTCGGGCTCGACCCGACCGCGGACGAGGACGCCGTCCGCACGGCGTACCGCGAACGCGTCAAGGAGGTCCATCCGGACACCGCCGACGGCGACGAGGAGGCGTTCAAGCGCGTGACCGCCGCCTACGAGCGCCTCACCGACGACTGAACGGCCGCTGTCTGCGAGCGCCAGACCGACGACTGAACGGCCGCTGTCTGCGAGCGCCAGACCGACGACTGAACGGCCGGCGCCACCGAGCGCCAAACCGACGACTGAACGGCCTCCGTCTGCGAGGGCCTGACCCACGTCCGAGCGAGTGGATAAGCTCCAGCGACAGCCACTAGGGCTATGTACCCCCAGGTGTATGCAGTCCGTAAGGAATGCAGGGGGGGATTCGGGTCCTCCACGTCGACGACGACGACCAGTTCGGGGAACTCACCGCGTCCTTCCTCGATCGGTTCGGCGCGTTCGACGTGCGGACCCACCAGCGCTACGAGGATGCGGTCGACGCCGTCGACGCGGAGTCGTTCGACTGCGTCGTCTGCGATTACGACCTCGGCGAGTACGACGGCCTCGACGTCCTGGACGTCGTCCGCGACGACGACCCGGACGTGCCGTTCGTCCTGTTCACCGCGAAGGGGTCCGAGCGCGTGGCGAGCGACGCCATCGCTGCGGGCGCGACGGACTACCTCCAGAAGGGCAGCGGCGACCCCAGCCAGTTCGAGTTGCTCGCGAACCGCATCGAGAGCGCGGTGAGCGAGGCGCGGACGCGAGCGCGCCTCCAGGAGAGCCGAGAGCGCGTGCGGCGACTGCACGCGGTCGCTCGCGAGTTCGAGACGTGCACGACCGACGAGGACGTCTACCGGACCACGTTGGACGCCGCGGAGGACATCCTCGACTTCGAGTGGGTGTTCGTCCTGGCGCCGGTCGGCGACCGCTTCGAGACGCGTCCGCGCGACCGCGAGGGCGAGTACCTCCCGACCGAAGGGTTCGGGCTCGACGAGGGCGTCGTCGGCGAGACGTTGCGGACGGGCGATGCTGCGCGCATCGAGGACCTCCAGGCGTCGTCGGTCGCGAAGCCGTCGAACGACGCGTTCCGCGCGGGGCTCTCGGTCCCGGTCGGCGACAAGGCCGTGCTGCAGGCGGTCAGCGACGAACCGGGAGCGTTCGACGAGTACGACCGCGAGCACGCCGAGCTGTTGGCGTCGCACGCGACGGCGGCGCTCGACCGCGTCGAGAGCGAGCAACTGTACCGGACGCTCGTCGAGCAGAGTCACGACGGCATCTACGTCTACCAGGGGTCGTCGTTCGCGTTCGTGAACGACCGCGTCGGGGAGCTCACTGGGTATTCGACGCGGGAACTGTACGAGATGGACCTCTGGACGCTCATCCACGAGGACGACCGCGAGTACGTCAAGGAGACCGCTCGAACCGCCGACGAGGGGCCGATCGTCCGCGAGGCGCGAATGGTTCGGGCGGACGGCGAGGTCCGCCACATGGCGTTGTCGACGGCGAAGATCACGTACGACGGCGAGCCGGCGTTCATGGGGGCGGCGCGGGACATCACGGACCGGAAGCGCCGTGAGACGGAGTTGAAGCGGACGAACGAGCGCTTGGAGCAGTTCGCGAACGTCGTGAGTCACGACCTGAAGAACCCGCTCGCGGTCGCCGAGGGAAGCCTGGAGATGGCGCGGGAGACCGGTGACGGCGTGCATTTCGAGAACGCGAGCGACGCACTCCAGCGGATGTCGACGCTCATCACGGACGTCCTGGCGCTCGCTCGCGAAGGGAGTGCGGTCGTCGACCCGGACGGCGTCTTCCTGTCGGCGGTCGCGAGCGCCGCCTGGACGAACGTCGAAACCGGGGACGCGACGTTCACGGTCGCCGACGACGCCCGCATTCACGCGGACGAACGACGCCTGCAACGGCTCTTCGAGAACCTCTTCCGAAATTCGGTCGAGCACGGCGCGAGCGACGACGCGGTGTCGGTCACCGTCGGTGCGCTCCCTGACGAGGATGGGTTCTACGTCGCGGACGACGGCCCGGGTATCCCCGAGGACGACCGCGGGTCCGTCTTCGAGTCGGGCGTGACGACGAGCGACGACGGCACCGGGTTCGGGCTCGCCATCGTCGCGGAGATCGCGGACGCGCACGACTGGTCGGTCGAGGCGACCGAGAGCGCCGAGGGCGGCGCACGCATCGAGCTACGGGAGGTCGAGGCCGCTCCGAACGCCACCCAGTAGCGAGCACGGTGCGCAGGCTGGAACGGCCGCGGTCCCTTCCGGTTCCCGTGCGGACTGGCGTGCGGTCGACCCCCGCTCCCCACCCCTCGTGTGACAAACACACCCATGTGACGGGAAGCCTTATGCGAGTCTCTCCCTTACGCGGCGACATGAGCCCTGACAGGGCCGTGTTGCAGCGCGCCCTCGACCGCGGCGAATCCGAGGGTGGGAGCGTCGAGTTCAAGGAGCGACTCCGGAAGGACCTCCACCTGTCGGACGGCCGTCGCGAATCGCTCGCGGCGCAACTCCGGCATCGCGTCCTCTCGGGAGACGGCGAGGCGACGTACGTCGTCGGCGTCACGGACGACGGCGGACTCGCCGGCGTTCCCCCCGCGGAGTTCTCCGAGTCCATGGACGTCCTGAGCTTGCTCGCCGAGGAAGCGGGCGCGCACATCGACGACGTGCAGACGTGGAGCGTGGACGACGCCGGCGCGTCCGCGGGCACAGGGGTTGCGGTCGACGACGCCGAGGGTATCGTCGGCGTCGCCACCATCCGCGAGGGCGCGGTGCTGTCGACGGACGACGCGCACATCGTCGTCGGGACCGCCGGGCACGTCGACCACGGGAAGTCGACGCTCGTCGGGTCGCTCGTCACTGGCGAGGCCGACGACGGCGAGGGCGCGACCCGCGGCTACCTGGACGTGAAACCCCACGAGGTCGAACGCGGCCTGTCCGCGGACCTCTCGTACGCCGTGTACGGGTTCGACGACGACGACCAGCCCGTCAGGATGCAGAACCCGCACCGGAAGTCCGACCGCGCGAGGGTCGTCGACGAGTCCGACAAGCTCGTGTCGTTCGTCGACACCGTCGGCCACGAGCCGTGGCTCCGCACGACCATCCGCGGGCTCGTCGGCCAGAAGCTCGACTACGGGCTCCTGACGGTCGCCGCGGACGACGGCCCGACGAAGACGACCCGAGAGCACCTCGGGGTGTTGCTCGCGACGGAACTCCCGACGATGGTCGCCATCACCAAGAGCGACCTCGTCACCGACGAACGCCTCGAAGAAGTGGAGCGCGAGGTCGAGGGGGTGCTGCGTGACGTCGGGAAGACGCCGCTGCGCGTGGAGCGCCACGGCGTCGACGCCGCGGTCGACGAGGTCGGCGACGGCGTCGTCCCGCTGTTCGTCACGTCGAGCGTCGAGGGCCGCGGAATGGATACGCTCGACGAGGTGTTCCAGCGCCTCCCGAAGACCGCGGGCGACGTCGGCGACTTCCGGATGTACATCGACCGGACGTACGCCGTCACCGGCGTCGGCGCGGTCGCCTCCGGCACCATCATGCGCGGCGAGGTGGAGGCCGGGGACGAACTCCTGCTCGGGCCGATGCCGGACGGGAGCTTCCGCGAGGTCGAAGCCAGGAGCATCGAGATGCACTATCATCGCGTCGACGAGGCGAAGGCCGGCCGCATCGTCGGTATCGCACTCAAGGGCGTCCAGGAGGCCGACATCGAGCGCGGGATGGTGCTCGTCCCCCGGGACAGCGACCCCCAGCCCGTCCGCGAGTTCGAGGCCGAAGTGATGGTCCTGAACCACCCGACGCGGATCGGTGACGGCTACGAGCCCGTCGTTCACCTGGAGACGATAAGCGAAGCCGCCGTCTTCCACCCCGACGGCGGCCAGTTGCTCCCCGGCGACAAGGGCCACACCAGGGTCCGGTTCAAGTTCCGCCCGTACCTCGTCGAGGAGGGCCAGCGGTTCGTGTTCCGCGAAGGCCAGAGCAAGGGGGTCGGGACCGTCACGAGAGTCGACTGACTCAACCAGCATACGGCGACCGCCAGGTCGCCGTTTCCGCACCTGACTCAACCAGCATACGGCGACCGCCAGGTCGCCGTTTCCACACCTGACTCTCCAAGCGTACGGCGACCCCCAGGTCGCCGTTTCGTGGTTCGCTCGTCGCGCTCGGTGGTGTTTTACTCGGCGCGCTCGTAGGTTGTGGTATGGATTCCGGTGGGCGGCGCGTGTTGCTGGTGCTGACTGGCGTGCTGTCGCTGGCGTTCTACGCGGTGGTGGCGGTGGCGTTGGCGGTCGTGGTGTCGGCGGTGCTCGCGGATCCGCCGTCGCTCTGGCTGGTGGTGGTGGGAGTGGTCGGGAGCGCGCTCGTGTTCGGGTACGTGAGCTATCGCGCCGGCGCGACGCGTCTCTTGGCGGCGTTGGACGCGCGGTACGTGCCGCCGGAGACGGCGCCGCGGCTCCACGAGCGCCTCGACGAGATCGCCGCACGGATGGGCGTCCAGCGTCCGTCGGTGTACGTCGCGGCGCTCGACGCGCCGAACGCGCTCGCCGTCGGTGCGCGCGGCGGGGGCGTCGTCGTCCTCGACTATCGCCTCGCGCGCATCCTCCGCCCGGAGGAACTCGACGCCATCCTCGCGCACGAACTCGCGCACCTCGAGGGGTACGACGGCCTCGTGCAGACGCTCGCGTCGAGCGTCCTCCAGTCCGTCGCCGGCGTCGCGTTCCTCGCGCTCCTCCCCGTCGGCGTGCTCGTCGCCGGCGTCTCCCGCACCGCGACCTACCTCTCCGCTCGCCAACCCGCCCCGTTCCGCGTCCACCTCCGGCGCACGCACTACCGCGTCGGCCAGCTCGTCGTCCTCGCGCTCCTGGCGTTCACGCTCGCGCTCCGCGCGCACTCCCGGCGTCGCGAACTCGCCGCCGACGACCGCGCCGTCGCCGTCACCGGCGACCCGCTCGCGCTCGCCCGCGGCCTCTGGCGCATCCAGCGCGCCAGCGACCCCTACCGCGGCCTCTGGAGTTCGCTGTTCGTGCACGGCGACGAGGACGCCCTCTCGAAACTCCTCGCGACGCACCCGCCGATGGACGACCGCATCGAACGCCTCCGCGAGATGGCCGAAGCCGGAGAGCGCGTTCCCGTCCAGATTCGCTGACCGCCGCGTTCGCGCGCGGCCCGCTCACTTCGCTACCGG
This sequence comes from Halorubellus litoreus, assembly GCF_037081675.1. Taxonomy (GTDB): domain Archaea; phylum Halobacteriota; class Halobacteria; order Halobacteriales; family Natrialbaceae; genus Halorubellus; species Halorubellus litoreus. The sequence continues at coordinate 1,228,298 of NZ_JAZAQL010000002.1, forward strand.
TCGCTCTCGGAGTTCGCTCACACCGACCACGGTGGCGTCGCGAGGTCGTCGAGGCGCTCGACAGTGTAGTGCGGTTCCGGGTCCGGTTCGGGGGTGCCGTCGTGGAGCCACGCGGAGCGCACGCCGGCGTTGTGCGCGCCCGGGACGTCCGTCCGCAGGGAGTTCCCGACGTGAACCGCGCGGTCGGCGGTGACGTCGAGCTCGGCGAGCGCGGCGTGATACGCGTCCGGTTCCGGTTTCGCCGGCGCGTCGTAGCCCGCGTAGACGACCGTCTGGAAGCGGTCGGCGAAGTCGAGCGCGGACAGCTTCTCGGCCTGCATCTCGGGGGCGCCGTTCGTGACGACGCCGAGCGCGTGGTCGGCGGCGAGCGCCTCCACCGCCGCCTCGGCGCCCGGGAGCGGGTCGACGTCGGTGTGGTCGCGGCTCTCCGCGAAGTGGTCCGCCATCGCGTACGCGAGGTCCCGCGAGTACCCGTACTCGTCGGCGAGGTCCGCGAAACAGAGCTCGCGGAGTTCCCGCATGCCGTCGTGGTCGTCGTCGTCGTTCACCACGCGCTCGTAGGCCGCGTAGTACTCCTCGACGTCGAAGAACGGGTCGACGTCGACCGCGTCGAACGACTCGTGGAGCAGTTCCGCGCTCGTCCGCCGGTACTCGCAGAGCGTGTCGTCGAGGTCGAAGAGAACGGCGTCGACGGCAGTGGTCATGCCAGGACGTACGTGACCGACGGCTAAAGCCGTGTTCGATTCCCAGCGACTGGGGGCTTCCGAGGGGCTTTTGCGGCGACCGCTCCAACGACCGCGCATGGCAACAGGAGAGCAGCGGTTCGGCGAGTGGCCGTTGAAGCGCCTGATGACGGAGGTCGTCGGCAGCGGGCACAAGTCCGCGGAGGACATGACCCGCGACCAGGCACGGGAGGCGTTCCAGCGCATCCTCGCGGGCGAACCCGACCACACGACGCTGGGCGCGTTCTGGCTCGCGAACCGCTGGAAGCGCAACAACCCCGAGGAGCTCGGCGCGTACGTCGACGTGATGCGCGAGGAGACCGTCGAGGTCGCCGAACCCGACTGCGACCCCGTGGACTGCGGCGCGAACTACGACGGGAAGGGCCGGTCGATGATCTTCGGCGTCGCCGCGGGCGTCGTCGCCGCCGCCGCCGGCACCCCCGTCGTCGTGCACTCCGGCGACCGCGTGCCGACGCAGAAGCAGGACGCGTACAAGCACGTCCTCGACGAACTCGGCGTGCACACCGAACTCACGCCGAGTGATTCGGCGGACATGGTCGACGAGACCGGGTTCGGGTTCTACTACCAGCCGGCGTTCGCGCCCGGCATCCAGGACCTCTGGGAGCGCCGCGACATGATGGGCGTGCGGACGTTCGTGAACACCGTCGAGACGCTCGCGAACCCCGCGAACGCCGACGTCCACCTCGGGTCGTTCTACCACCTCGCGTTCGCGAAGAAGGTCTGCGAGACGTTCGCCGAGAGCCGGGAGAGCGACGTCTCGAAGGTCGTGATGTTCCAGGGGATGGAGGGCTACGACGACGTCCGCCCCGGGTACACGAAGGTCGCGGAGTGGGTCGCGGAGACGGACGAACTCACCGACTACGAGATCGAGACCGCGGAGTACGGGATGGACGTCGAGGAGGAGGACCTCCAGGTCGACGACGTCGCCGTCGAGTCCGCGCAGATCACCGAGGAGGTGCTCGCGGGCGACCGCGAGGACGCCTACGCCGACGCGGTCGCGCTCAACGCCGCGCTCCGGATGTACGCTCGCGACGACGTCGACAGCATCGAAGCAGGCATCGACGACGCACGCGCTGTCATCGCGGACGGGAGCGCACAGGCAGTGCTCGAGGACCTGCGGGCGTTCTGACCACGCTATAGCAGGATGGCCGAGCGCGGGGCGACACTGAACTGCATCTCGCTCGGTCGATGCAACGCTGCATCGCGCTCGGGTCGACGTCGACCCGTTCGTCGAAGCACCCTTCTGTAGTGCGAACGACCACCTGGGCGTGCTAGATCGGCTCTCGACGCCAAAAGTTCGAACGAGCGGGCGTTCGCTCGTCGCGTTCTTCGCGCTCGGACTGCTCCTGAACGGTGTGATCCTCGGAGCGGACGTCGTCACGACGGTGTTATCGACCGAGACCGCAGCTGTCGTCCTCGTAGTCCTGACTGCGGCACCAGTCGTCTCGGGCTACGGCGTCCCATCCGGGTTCGCGTTCGCGTTCGGGACCGGACTCGGGTTCTCGCTCGTGACCGGGTGGCCGTTCGCGCTCTCGACGCCCACGCTCCGCGAACTCGCACCGATGTCGGTCGTCGTCGGCGTGGGATTCGCACTTGTCCTCGGAACCACCGCAACGGTCCTCGCGACCGCCTGGCTGTCGCTCCGCGACGCTAGCTGAGCGACGCCGCCACAGACTCGGCGCGCTCTCGACGGACCCGTTTCCGCACTGCAAGAGCGACGCCGGGACCTCGCACCGGTACAGAACGAGTGCTTCGTCACGGAACGCGACGGTCGCCGATCGTTCTTCGACGACTCAGAGGGCGATCGGTGCGTCGAGGGCGTCGACGTAGACGACGCGCTCGGCGAGGTCGGCGTCCGGAGAGAGTCGGTCGACGAGCGAGGTGTCGCGGTCGATGCGGGCGAGGAGGACGTCGCCGTCCATCTCCCGACCGCGATAGGCGTCGAGGAGTGCGATCCTCAATCCTCCGTGCTCCACTCTAGGATCGCGAGCAGCGCCGGAACCTCGCCACCGCGAGAGACGTACGTCTCGTCGCGGAGATCGACGACGCGCCAATCCCCGTCGGAATCCCCGTGGTCGGAATCTTCGCCATCGGAATCCCCGCGGTCGGAATCGCCGACGTCGAACGCGTCCCGGACGTCGTCGCGCGAGATCAAGTTCGGGGGCCAGTCCTCGGGTGCGCCGGGCGCGAACGAGAGGACGAACGCGCGACCGCCGGGTTCGAGGACGCGAGCGAGCGCGTCGGCGTACGCGCTGCGACGGGCTGGTTCGATCGCGTGGAACACGCCGACGTCGAGCACCGACCCCGCCCAGTCGGCGTCGACGACCCCCGCTGGAGTGCCGAGCGCGAACGCGTCCCCGGCTTCGAACCGGACGTCGAGGTCGCGGTCGGCGGCCGTCTCGCGGGCGCGCTCGATGGCGGTCGGTGCGACGTCGACGCCGAGGACGTCGTAGCCCGCGTTCGCGAGATAGCAGGATTCGGTGCCGAGCCCGCAGCCGACGTCGAGCACCGGGTCGGTGAACGCCCCCGCGTCGACGAGGTCTTTCACCGCTGGCTGTGGGTCGCCGGTATCCCACCCGACCGCGTCGGTGCTCGCGTACGCGCCCTCCCAGCCACCGCCGTCGCCGCCATCGTCGCCGTCGTCGTCGCTGGAGTTCTCCGTCATGGACGCGTGACGAGTCGGAGGACTGGCAAGTGCGTTGTGGTCCGCAGGGCCGTCGCGCTCGGTCCGTCCACCCCGAGAGAAACGGCGGCCTGGCGGCCGCCGTATGCCATTCAGTCGGGCGCAGAAAAGGCGGTCTGGCGGCCGCCGTATGCCATTCAGTCGTGGATGGCGACGCTCGCGAGCCTATCGCCGGCCTTGACGGTGGCTTCGCGGGAGATGGCGTAGAGGAGGCCGTCGCGGTCGAACGTCGCGCGGTGCAGGACCTCGTACGTCGACGGGTCGTAGACGGTGCCGACGTCGTCGCCCGCGCCGACGCGCTCGCCGAGTTCGAGCGCGGGGTTCGGGCGGAACAGCCCGGAGTCGTCGGCGTCGACGCGCCCGAGGTGGTTCCGGGCGACGACGGGGTCGGTCGTGATGGGCTGCCCGTCGAGCACGCCGACGTGCCGCAGGACGTTCATGACGCCGCGAACGCCGGCCTCGACCGCGGGCTCGACGAGCTCGCGGCAGTGCGCGAGCTCGGGCGTGATGGCGGGGATGCCCTCGCGCGCCGCGGCGACGCGGAGCTTCCCGTCGAAGTCGCGGCGATGCCACTCGTCGGGGGCGTCCTCGCCGCGGCGCTCACCGAGCAGGAGGTCCGTGCCGAACGCCTCGGCGAGCGCTCGCGCCTCGCCGTCGCCGTGCGGGTACACGACGTGCGTGAGGAGGTCCGGACTCCCCGTGTGGAGGTCGACGACCGCGTCCGCGTCCGCGACGTACGCCCAGAGCGCCGCCGCCATCCGCTCGTGGAGCGACCCCTCGTCGTCGCCCGGCCACACGCGATTCATGTTCCCGTTCACGGAATCAAGGGACGCCGGAGCGGTGTACCCGACGCGGTCGAACGTCACCGGGTTCGCGACCGGCACCGCGACCACGCGCCCCGATAGCTCCGAGAGCGGGAGCTTCTCGTGCACCCGTCTGAGGACCTCCGTACCGTTCACCTCGCGGCCGTGCTGGGCGGCCTGCACGTACACCGTCGGCCCCGCTTCCGGCCCCTCGTACACGTGCACCGTCGTCGACACTCGAACGCCCGACGGCAGTCGAGCGAGCGTCACGTCCTCGCGACGATGGCGAGCCGAACGCGTCATCGGTTACGCCAGTTTTCGGCGCGCCGGGTCTTGAATCTCACCCCAACGCCACTCGCGGCGACACGACCACGCACCAAGCACACGACCGCACCGTCCCGCCAGCCCGATGGGGCAACGTTATCCCGGAGGCGGCCGTCCCCTCGACCATGACGATAGCTGCGACCATCCACACGACGCACGGCGACATCGACATCGAGCTCTACGACGAGCAGGCGCCGCGAACGGTCACGAACTTCGTCGGCCTCGCGCTTCACGACCCCGCCGCGAACGAAGAGCCCGCCCCGGACACGACGACGTGGGCCGACCCCGAGTCCGGCGAGACACGCGGCGACTCGCTGTACGCCGGTGCGGACTTCCACCGCATCATCGAGGACTTCATGATCCAGGGCGGCGACCCCGAGGGAACCGGCCGCGGCGGCCCCGGCTACCAGTTCGACGACGAGTTCGTCGACGACCTCACGCACGACGGCCCCGGCGTCCTCTCCATGGCGAACGCCGGCCCCGACACGAACGGCAGCCAGTTCTTCATCACCCTCGGCGCGACCCCGCACCTCGACGGCAAGCACGCCGTCTTCGGGAAGGTCACCGACGGCATGGACGTCGTCGAGGAACTCGGCGCGCTCGACACCGACGGCCGCGACAACCCCAACACCGACGCCGGCATCGAATCCATCGACTTCCACGACGACGTCAGCCACCTCGACCTCACCGGCGCCGACGTCTGAGCTACAAAGCCGAACTCGGTTGAGTCCACCCTCGTTTCTGTGGACCGTCTACGGTTGGTAGTCCCGCTCCGTATTCACGTACTCCGTTGGAACGATCAACCGTAGCTTCTCGGGGTCCTCGGCGACCTTGACGAACGCCGGCCCCGTCACCAGCTTCCGCTCCGCATCCGCCTTCACGCGCTTGGCTTTCCGGTAGTACGACAGCGCTTTCTGCACCTTCGGTTTCGACACCGCGTTCGCGATCGTGTCGACCTTCTTCAGGTGCTTCGCCACGCCCACACCGCCGGCCGCCGACACCCCCACCTCGAACAGTACCACGCCCGCGTAGTACCCCGTCGCGAACGCCTCGTACCGCGTCTCGTTCGTCGGCGCCCCTGCCTGCCGGTCGTAGTACGGGTTCGACGCGTTCATCTGCTGGCGATACCCCGCCACCAGCAACCCTGGCAGCGACTCCAGGTTCTTCACCAGCTTCGCGTACTTGTCGACGTCCGCCAGCTTCTCCAGGAACTCCTTCGGCTTCTTTATCAGCGACGTGAGCTGCCCGAGCACCTCACCTGCACCCTGGGTCGTCCCCGACAGCACACCCAACCGCGCCACCATCGTCGGCGTCAACCACTCCTCGAGCCCGTGCGCTTCGATCGTCTCCACGAACACGTCCGAACTCGAATACGCTAACCGCGACCGCGCGTTCCCGTGCTTGTCCTCCGCCACCAACCGCAACTCGTTGTTCTCCAGGAACCGCGTCATCCGGTCGAACACCCCAACGTCGATCTGCTCGCTCACCGTGACGTTCCGCTCCCAGTCCCCGTTCCCGGACGCTCGTTGTTCACCGTCCAGCGTCACCGAGTACGCGCCCACGCCGCTCGGGTCCGACAGCACCGCCTGCACCGAGTACGTCCCGTCCGCGTACGACGCGCTCGTGACCGTCACCTCCGGGCCCGACGCGTCGAACATCGTCGGGTCCGCCGGCTTCATCGCCATCTCCTCGGCGTCCGACACCGAATCGTGGTCCGCATCCGCCTCGTCCGCGGTCGTCCCCAGCCGGCGCTCCTCGCTGTCGTTCAACCCGTCACCGTCCGTGTCCGCCGCGAACACGCTACTGTGGCTGGTCTCCGTCGTCACGTAATCCGTCGGATCGAACGAGTCGTTCACCAGCGCCCGCCGGAACCCTCTCGCGTCCGACCGACTCGTGAACAGACTCACCTCGTAGGGGTCGTACTCGACGGGATCGCTGACGCCGTCGCCGTCGGTGTCGGTGTCGGCGAGCGTCGGGTTCGACTTCGCGGAGACGACGGTGATGGCGCCCTGGCGGTTCTCGTACGGCGTCTCGCCGGGCTGGCCGACGCCGGCGTCCTCGAACGTGCCGAGGTCGACCTCGACGCTGTCCATGACGCCGTCGCCGTCGGTGTCCGAGCTCGTCGGGTCCGGCGAGAACGAGCCGGCGGGACCGCGCGGGATCGTCCAGTCCTGGTTCTCCCAGGCGTCGTAGAGGCCGTCGCCGTCGGTGTCGCCGTACGCGTACACGTCGTCGGCCTTGATCTCGAGGGTGCCGCCGCGAGCGGTGACGAACGTCACGTCGACGGTGTCGCCACCGAACTGGCCGACGGGGAGACTGTAGTACTTGAACGCCTCGTCGTTCGTCGTCGCGGCGACCTGCGACCCGTTGCGCGTCTCGCCGGATGCGCGCGGGACGCCGTCGTCGCTCGTGGTGAACCCGCTCCCGGCTTCGGGGCCGGCGATCTCGAAGCGGTCCTTCCCGCCGTCGGAGCCTTCCACGACGACCGCGACCACCGAGTTCGCCCGCGGTGCGGTGGCGCGCATGTTCATCACGATCGTCGAGTGCGGCGTGTCGGGAACGTCGACCTGGTACGTAGAGACGGTCGTGCTGTCGTCGCAGGCGTTCCCTTTGCCGTCGTCGTCGGCGTCCGCCTGCTCGGGGTTCGCGACCTCCGGACAGTTGTCCTCGTGGTCGAACACGCCGTCGTCGTCGCTGTCAGGGCACCCGCTCTCGGTATTCCCTGCCTCTTCGGGACATTCGTCGTCCTTGTCGGGGATGCCGTCGCCGTCGCTATCCGGGCATCCGCTCTCGGTGTTGGCGGCCTCGTCGGGGCACTCGTCGTCTCCATCCGGGATGCCGTCACCGTCGCCGTCTGGACAGCCGTTCTCCGCAGTCCCGTGTTCTAGCGGACAGTCGTCGACGTCGTCGTCTACGTAGTCGTTGTCGTCGTCGAAGTCGCACTCGTTCCCGTCACCGTCGCCGTCGGTGTCCACCTGCTCCGGATTCGGCGTGTTCAGGCAGTTGTCGGAGTCGTCCGGTATGCCGTCGCCGTCCTTGTCCGGACAGCCGCTCTCAGTATCCGCGGACTCTTTCGGACACTCGTCGGGACCATCGTCGAGGCCGTCGCCGTCGTCGTCGGAGTCGCATGCATCGCCGTCGCCGTCACCGTCCGTGTCGACCTGGTCGGGATTCGGCGTGTTCTCGCAGTTGTCGTCGGGGTCGTCCACGCCGTCGTCGTCGGAGTCGACGGGGCATCCGTACGTTCCCTCGCCGGGCACGTCCGGGCACTCGTCGTTCTCGTCCATGACGCCGTCGCCGTCGGAGTCCTCGGGGCAGCTGTCGGTCCACACGGACAGTGGGCAGCCACCACCACCACCGCCGCCGCCGCCACCACCGCCACCGCCGCCACCACCGCCACCGCCGCCACCACCGCCACCGCCGCCACCGCCGCCGCCGCCGCCGCCGGGGGGAGTCGGGATGCACGGCAGACTCATCGGCTCGACGGACTGCGAACAGATGCCGATACCGCCGCCACCGCCACCACCGCCACCACCACCGCCACCACCTCCGCCACCGCCGCCACCACCGCCACCACCACCGCCACCACCTCCGCCACCGCCGCCACCACCGCCACCACCGCCGCCACCGCCGGGGCCGCCGGGACCGCCGATGCCCGGCGGGAGGTAGGCGGTCGAGTTGGCGCCGTCTTCGGTCGACGAGTTCCGGCCGGACGGCGGTTGCTCGTCGGCGTCGTCGCTCGCGGGGGTCGAACCATTCGTCGCGTTCGTCGTGCGGTTCGACGGAGCAGTGCTAGCGTTCGCGTCCGTCGCGGTGCGGTCGGTCGACCGACCGTCGGTCGAGGACGTACTCGAGATGGTGATGACGGAGCCGTTGCTGTCGCAGTCGCCGTGACAGTCGACCGTCGTCGCGTTCTCGTCGTCGACCGACGCGACACCGACGCCGTCGCTGTCGACGCCTTCGCCCGCGACGAGCGTGACGCCCTCGCCGCGGTCGATGCTCGTGAGCGACCGCCACTCGGTGCGGTTCAGGGCCGCGAAGTACCCGCCGTCGTCGACGGTTACGGCGACCGTGCCGTTCTCGCGCGTGACGTTCCGCGAGGTCGCGTGCCACGTCTCGTTGGCGCCTGCTTCCCACCGGTAGACGGTCACGTTCGCGAGTGCATCGTCGGTCGTCACCGGAAGGCGGACCGTCATGTTCGACACGGCGGTCTGGTTCCGGACGCGGACCGTCGGGCCGGCGCGCGCGCCGTGGTCGTGGAACCCGGGTTTCGAGACGACGTCGAGCGGCCGTGGGTCGTCGAGGAGTCGCCGAACGCGAGCGGCGGGAAGTACATCACGACCCGCGGCGTGGACGCCGGCGGCGAACCGCCGAGCGAGGGGTACGCGACATACGAGTTCGACGTCGAACGCGCCGGCGAGTACGAGGTCCGCGGTCGCGTGCAGGTCCCGGACAGCGAGAGCGACTCGTTCTGGCTCCGCGTGGACGACCGCGAGTGGGTGCGCTGGGACCGCATGCGGTCGCGACGCGGGAGCTGGGAGTGGGAGTCCGTCCCCGACCACGACCGCGACGGCGCGCCACCGAAACGCTTCAATCTGGACGCCGGCACCCACACGCTCACGGTCGCGTTCCGCGAGGACGACGCGGCGCTGGACAAGCTCGTCGTCACGTCGAACCGCGACCCGCCCGTCCTGTTCGGCGAATCCGCCGGCAAGTCCACTGGCGAGTAGCGGCCGCAACCCGGTTCGACCGCGGCCCGGCAGCGAGCGCGGGACCGACAACCGAAAGTTACCGCGGCCCCGAGTCCCGCCAATGAGCGACAGCGAGGACGCGCACGCGCCGAGCGAGATCGGGGAGGCGAACGCGCCACCGGTCGAGGAGGCGCCGTACAAGATAATCTTCGAGGCGAACCTGTGCTTCGGCGCGGGCAAGTGCGCGGAGAAGTCGACGAACTGGGAGATGAGTATCGACAGCGGCCTGGGAACCCCGAAGACGTACTTCTTCGGCGAGGACGACCTCGAGCACAACCTCGCGGCGGCGGAGGCGTGCCCGGCGAAGAAGGACGTCGGCATCATCCACGTCGTCGACCGCCGCACGGACGAGGAGATCGCACCGAATCCGCACGGCGACGGCACGCTGAGCGTGGACTGGTAGGTCGGCCTCGAGCGTCGACGAGGGGGTCAGCGTCCTGTCGGCGTGCGGGCGACGGCAGAAGGAGAGCACGTTCGATCGGGAGAGAGACGTGTGGTTCGAGGAGCGAGACCGGGCGGGGAACCTGAGCGTGAGTCAGGCTTCGATCTTCGCTTCGGCCTCGATGAGGTCCTTCGTGAGTTCGAGGCTCTGCTTGAACTGGCGCTTGTTGTACATCTTCGCGACGGGTGCGACGATGCGGTCGCGGAGGCTGTCGCCGAACTCGTAGTCGGCGCGCTGGACGACGCGCGTCCCGGTGGGGGTCTCGGCGTACTCGAAGTGTATCTCGCCGGTCATGCCGCCGTTCTCGAACACCATGGTGTGCTCGGTGGGTTCGACGTGGCTCAGGGTGAGACCGCCGTCGAGCTCCATCCCGAGCAGCCGGTACGTGGTGTCCATCCGGATGCCGTCGTCGGTCTCCTCGCCGACGTCGACGGAGACGAGGCTGGCGTTCGTTCGAATCCAGTTCTGCGGGTCGTCGTTGAACGCGAAGACCTGGTCGGTAGGCGCTGCAATGTCGATAGTGTGCTCGAATGTGGGCATTGTGGGTGCTCTGTAACAAACCGAGTCGCGCAGTTCCTCGACGATGGACCGTTGCGAGAAAGGGAGTTGTACACTCGTTCAGACGCGTCCAGGGAACTTGAAGAGATAGGATTCGTAAGATACCAGATACGTTCTCGTGCGTTCGGGGACGGGAACGGCGAAGTGGGTTCGGTGGAGGTGCCCGCAGTAAGCGAAACCGACTTGGGGGCCCCGGCGGTAAGGCCGGACGAGCGAGGGTGGCTGAGCCAGGCCAAAGGCGGCGGACTTAAGATCCGCTCTCGTAGGAGTTCGTGGGTTCGAATCCCTCCCCTCGCATACTCGTCCCGAACACATCGTGAGGGACGAGTATCGGAAGAGGATTCGAATCAGGGAGCGAAACGAGCGTAGCGAGTGGAGTGACCGTGGTTCGAATCCCTCCCCTCGCATTGTCGCTCCGACGGTTCCATTTTGTTCGGTTGTTTCGTCCTCTTGTGCGCTGAAACGGCCGCGAAGTTGGTGTGCGAAGGTACCGCCATAGGTTCTGCCAGATTACGTTGATGTCCAAAGAGTCGTACTGAAAACACCCCGCGAATCTTGCATGTACCTCCGTTCAGCATTGGCTTGGTACGGGGAAAATCTTGAGCCAGTTTCAGGAGACGGAGGAAAAGCGCCCGTTTCGACGGATGGCCTCTACTCCGGTGACACCACCTCGTAGGGGAGCATCATCTCCTGGTCCTCGTGTTCGAGGATGTGGCAGTGCCAGGGATACAGGCCGGTGAATCCGGTGAAGTCGGGCCTGATACGGACCACCTCCTGCGGGTTGACCAGCACCGTATCCTTGTGGAAACGGTTGTTCGGGTTCGGTAGTGTGGGCGCTTCAGAGGGCGTCACGTAGTTCGAGATGTCCGGCCTCGTGGTAGTCTCGCCGTCGATGAAGGCCTGGGCAGCGTCCTGGTACCCCGCTTCGTCGTCCCAGGTGAAGCTCTCCCGTTCGAGCACTTCGAAGTCGACGAGGTGTAGGTGGATCGGGTGGGAGTCACCCGTGGTGTTGTACAGCTCCCAGACTTCGGAGGTGCCGAGCGTCGGATTCACGATCGCGTCGTCGTCCTCCCAGAGCGCGAGGTCGAGGAAGTGGCTGTCCAGTTCGTCTCCTTCGAAGTCGCCACTCTCGACCGTGAACACCGCGCTGTCGAGCGTGAACGTCCGGGTGATTCCAGACGGATTCGTCTCCGGTTCCTGATACTTCCCGTTGACGCCATTCAGGAACCCATCGAGATTGACATCGTTACCCCGGTTGGAGGTGGAGTCGGTGACGCGGATCTGAAGCATCTCGCCGATTGAGTCGAGGTCTGGTCCGCTGTTCTCGCCTGCGTAGGGGAACTCAGCGTTGTTTTTCACTGTGAACGTCGTCCCCTCGTAGCCACTGAAGTCGACGACCACGTCCGCCCGCTCGGCCCCAGAGAGAAGCATCGAATCGATTGGCCCCTCTGGGCCGACCGTACCGCCAGGACCCACCTCGACAACTTCGTCTAGGAAGCCGAGGTCCACACCGATCTGTTGCATCAGCGGAACGTCGCTATACGAGTCTGTGTCCTCGTTGTAGAACCGCAGGTTGAACGTCCGGTTGTTCGACCCGTTCAGGAACCGGAACCGGTACGACCTGGGTTCGACTTCGAGGTAGGGATACACCTTGCCGTTGACGACCGGGATGTCGCCGGCGAACTCCGCCTCGTACTCGTCATTGTCTCCGGGCGGGTAGAACAGGTCGCCGTTCGATTCGAACGTCCGGTCCTGAAAGAGGACCGGGATCTCGTACTGCTCGCTCGGGAGGGCGTTCTCCATCGGGTCCCGGAGCAGGTAGAAGCCCGCCAGACCGGCGTACACGTTCAGGCGCGTGATGCCGAGCGCGTGGTCGTGGTACCACAGCGTCCCCGGTTTCTGGTCGTTCGGGTACTCCTTGGGGTTCTTGTACGGAACTTCGCTGTTCGGGACGCTTGCGATGTCCCCGGCGGTCTGGCCACCCGACGAGATCCACGCTTCGGGGTACCCGTCGTCCTCCGGAGCGGCCACCCCGCCGTGGAGGTGGGTAACCGTCCGGACGGCGGGTGCGCCCTGGCCCGCGCCGTGGACCCGTTCGTCGACGCTCAACAGGTGGTCCGAGGGGAGGTTGTTGATGTATTCGACTTCGACGGACCGTCCGGGTCGTGCCTCGATGGTCCCTGCGGGATACGTCCCTTCGTACCCCCAGAGTGTCGTGGTCTTCCCCAGTGAACTGGGAAGCACCGTCTGCGTGAATTCGGTCAGTTCTATCTCGTAGCGGTCGGTCTGACCCTTCCGGCTGGCTGGCGTCAACGTTCCCGGCCGCGGGAGCGGATCTTCCCACTTGTGATCTTCGACCGGCAGCTCCGTGTCGCCGGTAACGGCTTCAACTCGTCCCGTGGTCCAGGGCGCTGCCGCAGCGAGGCCGGCAGCCCCGCCTGCTTTGAGAACGGTCCGTCGATTCAGGTAGCGTGATTGCTTTCGTCGGTCACTCATAATTAAGGGCTGTTCCCTGTTACTTCGGAGAGGTTGCGAAAACGACCCCCTCTCGTAACAGGCTATTCGCAACTAACGATACGCTCCGTATATTGTAATCAAATTTTTAATCGAGATAACGAAGTGAGTAGTGCCCATTTACCAAAAGGTCACACCACAATCCCAGCCACGTGTATCCCCGATATCAAGTACGTATCCCAGACTCCTCCTCAGTCTGCTGCACTATCCTCTATATCTTGCACACTGATTCTAACAACTTTGAGGTAGATTCTCCTCCAGCGCGATACAGCCTCATCCTGTATCTATCGGTTCAAGTGAGGCGGTGCGGTCGTGAGGAGGGTGGTGAGAGGTTTCGCGATTGTGTGCTGCGTTGGCGTCGGCTGGTAACGGGGCTGGACGTGCGTTCGGGGCGAGCGGTCACTCGCTCCGCGTTCGCTGGGTGTCGGTGATGGTGCCGTCGTGGTCGATGGTGAGTGTGAGCGTTTCGTCGTCGAGTTCGATGGCGACTTCGAGTTCGATGGGGTCTGTTTGGAGTGTGGTCTCGGTGCCGGGGGTGGTCCAGTGGAGCGTCCACCAGGGGGTGGTGCGGGGGTCGATGTCGTGGTTGTGGTGGAAGTGGGTGACGGTGGGGTGGGTGAGGAGGTGGAGGCCGAGGGGGACGCCGTGCTGGTAGCCGCAGCGCTTGCAGTCGGCGCGGTAGTGGTGGTGGTCGGGTTGGAGGCCGCCGTGGTCTACGTGGCCGGTGACGTGGGCGTGGCAGTCGGTGCAGACGCCTTGGCGGATGCTCTGGCTCCACTGGTAGCCGAGGAACGCGATATTGTCGGCGAGTTCGTCGTCGGGCGTGGTCTGGAGGAGGCTGGGTGGCGCGGAGAGCGCCATCGCGTGCTCGTCGATGCCACAGGTGAGTTGGAGTTTGCCGTCGGTGTAGTGGAACTCGAGGGCGTCGTCGCAGAACGGGCACGTGCCGGGGGCGTCGCGTGGGCCCCACGTCCAGTCGGTGTCGAGGACGCCGGAGGCGGCGGTGGTGAGGAGTTCCATGCCGGTACGGGAGAGCCGGTAGCCGGCGTCGGCTTTGACGACGAAGTCGTCGAGCGCGTCGAGGTGGTAGTTGAAGTTCCCGTTGTCGCGGACGTCGACGGCGGTCTTGAGGTCGGTGTACGCGAGCCAGGGGTCGGTCGGGTCGGCGGCGTGGGCGTCCGCGAGCGCGTCGAGGACGTCGAGGCGCGTGGGGTGACTGACGCGCTCGAAGACGGCGGTCACGTCGGTGTCGGCGTAGGGGTCGCGGTCGCCGTGGGAGTCGGCGTCGGCGCGGTCGCCGTGCCGGTCGGTATCAGCGCGGTCCATCGTTCTCTGGTTCGTCGCAGCCGCCGTAAGCGTTCGTGTCGAGCGAGTTAGAGTAATGCGTTGCTCGGAACGCCTAATTCACCGCCGTCCGTCGGTTCGAGTAGACCAATGAAGGACAGCGAGCGACGGCGGTTGCTGTCGAAGTTACAGCGGCGGTCGGGGACCGTCGGTGGCGACATCCCCGACGAGTTGACCGTACAGGGGAAGACGGTGGACGTGAAGGCGTTCCTCTTCGAGTGCGACGACGTCGACGCGATACCCGAGAGCGAGCGCGAGCGACTGGAGTCCCTGAAGCGGTCGCTGAAGCGCGAGCGCCTCCAGCGCAAACAGCGCCTGGAGCGCGAGGCCCTCTCGGTCGAAGCGGGCGAGGCCATCGTCCGGAGCGTGCGCGGCATCGACCGGGCGTTGAACGCACTCGAGGGGCTGGACGAGCCGGGTATCGAGGAGCAGCTCCGCCGGAAGCAACTGGAGGACGCCGAGGAGCTCCGTGCGCTCATGGACCTCGCGGCGAACTGAGCGTCCTCCAGTCGACCAGCCAGTCCCCGTGACTTCTCGTATTTGAACGTTCGGGGGACTTGGCGCGTCCGCAGTCGTGCGTTCCGGTTGAAATATGCGTGGTGGGTTGGTTGTGGTATGGTAGGAATGACCTCCAGACGGCGGTTGCTCGCTGGCGCCGGTGCGGCGTTGTCGGCCGCGCTGGCGGGCTGCAGTGGCTTGACGCCATTCGTCGGGAAGCGCGAGGAGTCGACGGAGCGCGTCCCCGTCGACGGCGCGTCCGCGCTCGCGGTGGCGGTGGACGTCGGCGACGTGACCGTTCGCGCGGCGGAGCGCGAGGACGTGCACGTGGACGTCGTGAAGCAGTCGAGTTCGGTGAACGCGGACCTGTCGAAGCTCGAGTTCCGCGTGGAGCGCCCCGACGACCGCGTTCGGTTGCGGGGGGTGTGGACCGGGAACGGCGGGTTGTCCGGGAAGCCGTCGATGGACCTGGACGTGACGGTGCCGTCGTCGCTCTCCGTGGCCGAGACCGAGACGCAGGTCGGTGACGTCGACGTCCAGGACGTGCGTGGGGACGTGACGGCGGCGAGTTCGACCGGTGACGTGACGCTCCGGTCGGTCGCGGGCACCGCGAGCGCGGAGACGAGCACGGGCGACGTCGTCGTCGAGGACGTGGAGGCGTTCGGCGGGGCGTCCGCGAGCACGGGCGACCTGACCGTCGAGATACCCGCTATCGACGGTGACACGGTCGTCGAGACGAGCACGGGCGACGTGACTGCGGCCATCGGCGCCGACGTCGACGCGGCGCTGCGGGCGTCGACGAGCACGGGCGACGTCGTCGTGAACGACCTGTCGCTCGCCGACGGGTCGGTGCGCGAGGATTCGGCGTCGGGGACGCTCGGCGACGGCGGCCCCGAGCTCGTGTTCGAGACGAACACGGGCGACGTGACGCTGTCGGCGCTCCGGTAGGATAACGCCCCGCGTTCGGCGGTCAACTGTGTAGTGTGGTCCTTTTCTCACGTATTCTGTCGCGGATCGGTCTCGGCAGTTCGAACCGGGAGCGACGGGGAAGAACAGGAGCGGCGCGTGTGCGTGGTGTGAGCCGAAGGACGGGGGTCGTGGTCGCGCTCAGGCGTCGTGGAAGAGGGCGTCGGTGACGTGTGCGCTGGCGCGACCGAGGAGGTTCGTCGCGTACAGCGTCCCGAGACCGGTGAGGACGCCGGCGGCGGCGACGAGGACGCTCTCCGCGAACGTGTCGACGACGTGCGTGGTCGTGGCCTGGACGACGAGCGTGTCGCCGTACGCGAACGGTGCGAGGAGGAGTGCGGCCGTGAGGGAGAGGCCGGTGACGAGGACGACGAACGCGACGAGGCCGAGGGCGGCGCGGTACGCGAGGAACGCGACGCCGGTCCAGGTCGCGCGACCGAACGCGAGCTCCTGCAGGAACGCGACGACGCCCTGGTCGACGGCGGGGAACTCGGGGGCGACGTCGACGCCGAGGACGCCGCCGGTGAGGCGGGCGTCGAGCCACGCGAGCGTGACGACGGCCAGCAGCGTCGCGACGACGACGACGGGACCGAGCGGCGTGATGCTCAAGCCGAGCGAGAGCCCGAGGCCGACGCTCAGGAGCACCGTGTACGCGAGTCCGATGGGAGCGGCGAGTGCGAGGTAGCCGAGCGTGCGGTACGTGAACGGGTCGATGGGCGCGGCCAGGAACGACCGGCGCGCAGCCGACGAGTTCGATCGGGTCATGTGCAACCTGACGTTCGCGCGACCACCCTATATCAAGCGCTGGCGAGTTGCCGAGCCGCCAACCGACCCAAAGCTACAAGTACCAGAATCCGGACGTCAGGTGCCGTCGAGCGAGTAGAGGATGGCGAGGAGGCCGGCGACGTTCGCGAGCGACACCGCGAGCAGCGACTGGGCGTCCGAGAGCGCGAGCAGCGGCATGAGGCCGTACAGGAACCCGAACGGGAGGACGGCGATGCACGCGATACCGACGGCGAGGTACCGCATCGCCGCGCTGTCGTTCCGTCTCGCGCCGCGGTACGCGAGCGCGGCGACGACGCTCCCCGCGGCAGCGGTTCCGCCGGCGGCTATCGCCGCGATCGTGCCCGGGTCAACGCCCGCCATACGCCACCTCCATCGACGACGAAACGGCCGCCTGGAGGCGCCCGTACGCGTCAACGCCCACCGTAAACCACCTCCAGCACACCGGAAACGGCCGCCTGGAGGCGCCCGTACGCGTCAACGCCCACCGTAAACCACCTCCATCACACCGGAAACGGCCGCCTGGAGGCGCCCGTACGCTTCATCTCCCACCGTAAACCACCTCCAGCACACCGGAAACGGCCGCCTGGAGGCGCCCGTACGCGTCAACGCCCACCGTAAACCACCCCGAGAATGAGGAGGAGGCCGGCGAGCTGGCTGGCGGTGACCGCGAGGACGCGCGTCGTCCCGTCGACGCCCGGCACGGTCGCGAGCACGACCCGGAGCGTCATCGGGACGGTCGTCAGGAGGACGAGTCCGACGCCGAGCGCCGCCATCCCCGGCTGGCCGCCGTCCTGGTAGCCGCGATAGAGGCGGAGCGCGAGGTACAGCGAGAGGACGGTCGCGACGAACAGCGCGCCGAGTGCCGCGAGGACGACGAGCGGATCGCCGCCGGTCGTCGTCTGCAGCGGACTCGCGGACGATAGGGGGACGCTCGCGGTCATTTGAATCCCTCGTAGAGGCGCGTGAAGCGGTCGCTCGGGTCCTCGCGACGGTCGACGTCGACGTCGAATCCGTGCTCTTCGAGGTAGACGTGGACGGCGTCGAGGTTCGCGCTGTAGACCTTGTAGTGGTGGCCGTCCGGGTCGAGCATCTGGTCGTCCGTGAGGAGGTCCGCGTCCTGGAGGCGTTCGACGCGCCGGTAGATCGTGGACGGGTCGGCGTCGCACGCGTCGCTGAGTGCGTCCACGGACTTCGCCTCGTTGCGCGTCTGCACGAGGATGCGCCACGCGTAGGCGTCGCTGATGAGGTCCACGATCTCGTCGACCTCGGCCTCCGGTGGCATCGTCACGCGATTACTTGGACCGTCGACAAAAGCGTCGCGGTCGGACGGGCGAGCGACTGCGGCGAACCAGGACCCGACGAACACATCACGTCGACCACTCTCGGCCGCCACCAGGAGTCCCCGGGCCGAGTTGCTCGCTCGCCAACTCGACCCGAACGTTTATACTCGAACTGCCGGCTGAGTTAGGTACCGATGTCCTCGACGCGGTCCAGTTCGCTCGCCGCTCGCCTCCGTGCGTTCGTCGACGTTCCCGTCCGCTCGCAGACGTACCTGAACCTCTGCTATCTCTGCCTGGCGTTCCCGCTCGGCGTCGCCTACCTCGTGTTCGTCTCCGTCGGCCTGGTCCTCGGTGTCGGGCTCACCGTCGTCCTCGTCGGCGTTCCCATCTTCCTCCTGACGGTCGTCGGCGCGCTCGTCGCCGGCTCGGTCGAGCGCGTCCTCGCCAGGCACCTCCTCGACCTCGACGTCGGGTCGCGCGCGCTCCCCGCGGACGGGTCGCTCCGCGAGCGCACGGTCGCGGTCCTGACCGATACCTCGACGTGGAAGACCGTGCTCTACCTCCCGTCGAAGCTCGCGTTCGGGACGCTCGGGGTCGTGCTCGCGACGAGCGTCCTCGCGACCGGCGTCAGCATGCTCCTCGTGCCGCTTTACTACCGAGAGCCGGGGCTGTACGTCGGCGTCGTGACGGACCGTCCCGTCGAACTACATCCGTCGCTGTACGTCGCGTGGAACAAGCTCCTCGTCGGCTTCGAGGCGGTATGGACGCTCGACGCGTGGCGCGTCAGGACGTTCGGCGACGCCCTGTTCGTCGCCGTCGCTGGCGCACTCCTGCTCGTCCTCGGGTTGCACGCGCTGAACCTGCTCGCTCGCGGTGCGCGCTGGTACACGGCGTTCATGCTCGACGACGCGTACGCGCCGCTCGCCGGCGAGAACTGAACGAGGCCCGGACGGTCGCCGGTGGTCGGGGGACCGTCCCCCGCCACTCGGGTTAGATGGTTGTAATGTGCGAGCGGAGTTCGCGCTCCATCTCGTCGTCGATGTCGAGTTCGGGATGCGCTTCTCGTGCGTGCGCTGCGGCCTGTTCGATGATGGCGTCGTCGGTGTCGGCTTCGATGACGGCGTCGCAGCCGTCGACGACGCACTCGAGGTGTCGTGGCATAGCACATCATGGCAGGTGGCGGCGGCGTATCGTTATGACTCGGTTTCCACGGGAAACGACGCGTGAACGCAAGCGAGCGGCCGGGTCGGCCGGAACGTCGGTCAGGCGTCGGCGTCGTGCGCTGGAAGCGTCGCGGCGTGCCCGACGAACACGCCGACGACGGCGAGCGCGAGGACGCCGTACCCGAGTAGGGTCCCGTAGGAGCCGAGTCCGTCACCGAGGACGTACCCAGCGAGGGCGGCGGCGCTCGTGGCGCCGACGACGCCCGGCAGCGATTCGACGGTGGGCGAACGGCGTCGCTGGCGGACGGCGACGGTCCCGACGACGACCGCGAACGCGACGGCGAGCGCGAGCGCGAGCAGCATCACGTCGTCGTTCCGTGGTCGCGAGCAAAAGCGTTGGGTCGCGAACCGCTCGCGGCGTGCCGTCGCCGGCGAAGCGCACCGCGGGACGCGGGCGAAGCGCACCCCGGCGCGCGGACGCGGGCGGAGGGGACCCGGGCGCGGTCAGGGGACGTCGACGTCGAGCGGTGCGACGCGCGTGGTGCCGTCGGCGGCGACGGTGACGCGGTGGTTCCGGGGGACGTCCCGCCAGACGCGGTCGTCCGCGAACAGCGGTTCGCTCGCGACGACCGTCGCCGCGTTCCCGTCGGGGTCGACCGCGCCCGCGTACTCGTCGTCGGCGACGAACCCGCTCGCTTCGCCGACGTGCAGCGTCTGCGCCGAGTCGGCGTTCGCGCTGGCGTACCGGGTCGCGACCACGCGCTCGCCGTCGGTCAGACAGACGTTCGCCTCGGTCGGGTCGTCGCGCGCGCCCACGTCGACGCGGAGGCGTTCGACGTGCTCGATCGTGCGTTCGACGGCGTCGACGAGGTCGTCGAGCGTCGGGTCGGCGGCGGCGTCGCCGAGGTACTGCTGGACGAGTGCGAACGCGTGCTCGCTGTCGGTCGACCCCCTGATGGCGAAGTAGTGCTCGTCCGCGAGGTCCTCGCGGAGTCGACGGACGACGTCGCGGTACCCGCCGATGACGCCGTTGTGCGCGAACAACAGCTCGTGGCGGCCCTCGACGACGGGGTCGCGGTCCCGGCGGTCCTCGAGCGTGCGTTCGCCGCCCGGGAACGGGTGGCAGTTGCGTTCGTGGACCGCGAGCCCGGGGCTGGCGGCGCGGACGTGCGCGAGGTACACGGGCGTCTCCACGAGCGGACTGATGCGACGCATGTTCTCGTCGCTCCACGCCGGCCGGACCTCGCGGTACACCGCCGGCTCCGGGGAGCGCTCGGGCTCGTACCAGCCGACGCCCCAGCCGTCGCCGTTCAGCGGTTCTGGGCGCTCCCGCGCGTCCGTGGACTGCTGTACGATGGAGTGCTCGGGCGCGTAGAGGAGTTCGTCGAGTCGAATCGGCGGCCCGTGGTAGGCGACGAACCGACACATGCCCCGAGGTGTCGACGCGCAAGCGCTTGAACCTACGGCTCGTCGAGTGTGCGACCGTCAGGGAGGCCTCGTCCGGGAGCCGTCGCTCGCGACGTGGTCCTGGCGGCCGCCCGAAGTGGGCATGGCAGGGGCGGCCACCTGCAGTCGACGACCTGTGCCTGAATCGGTCGGCGACTGGGCCCCCGAATCCTCGAAGACCAACAACACGTCGAGGGCGAACCCAAGTAAATCCCCCGGTCGTCGGGGAGAGCGCCCGAGACCTGTGATTCCAGGGTATTAGCGGACATGGTGGGCAGGAGATGGGTCGACGCGGGTACCGCTGTACACGTTCGTCGAATCTCGAACGCCGCGAGCGCGCCGCGAGCAACCGGGGGTCGCGAACGCCAGCGGTCGTCGACGCGTGGCGGGTGGTTTTTCACCGTGTAGGTAGACGAGAGTGGTATGACGACTCTGCTCGACGACGGCGTCGCGGACCAGGTCGTGACCACGGCGCGGACCGCCGTCGGGGACAGCCTCCGGTCGGTGACGTACTTCTCGCGCGACGACTACGAGCAACTGTACCTCCGCGGGGACTTGGAGCGGGACGCGGACCTCGGAACGTTCGTGGGTCACGAGTGGCGCGAGTGGGAGACCACGCAGTCCGCGTACGCCGGGAGCGAACTCGGCGCGCACGAGTACACCATCCGCGTGTTCGAGAACGGGTTCCTCATCCGCGTGGCCGTCGACCGCGGCGGCGTGTTCGTGACGACCGACGGCCTCACGCTGAAGGACTTCGAGGAGCTCGCGGGCGCGCTCCGCGAGGTCCTCGACGGTCGGTAACCGTCGACGCTCGCCCGCGACGGCGTTCGTCCGCGACGGTGCGCCGCCGCGAACGCAACCCCCTTCTCCGCGGAGTTCGAAGCGAGCCCATGACCGCGAGTACGCCGAGCGACGTCGCGACCGCGTTCGAGCGCCACGACGCGTTCGCCGCGACCGACGACGACCGCTTCGCGCTCGACTCGACCGCGTTCGACGTGACAGTCACCGCAACCGAACCGGACTCCGGGAAGGCCGGCGCGTTCACCGTCGTCGTCCCGGTGCCGGCGCTGTCCGCGACGGTCGACGACCCCGACGACGTCGCGCCGGTCGTCGAGGACGGCTGGTTCGAGACGTTCGAGCGACGCCTCGAGGACGCGTTCGACGTCGCGAAGACGAGCTACGGCGACGACCCGGTCGTCGACCGCGGCGCGGAGACGGTTCGCGTCGAACTGGCCTACGAGTCCTGGGACGCCGCCGAGGGCGTCGCGGACGCGAAAGCGCTCGCCGAGTACGTCGAAGGAACGTGGGTGCAGGGGCTCATCCCGGGCTACGACTACGTCGGCGTCGCCGCCGACCTCCGGTCGCAGGCCTCGCAGAACACCGCCGGCGACGACGACGGGAACGGCCGCAGCGGCACGCCGCTATAGAAGACGGAACTGGCGAGCCGCCGTCAGTCCATCGCGATGTACGTCTGGGTGTCCTCGACGCCGTGGATGCCCTGGATCTTGGTCGCGGCGACGTCCTTGACCTCGCCGGGTGATTCGACGGACACCTTCGCGATGATGTCGACGTCGCCGGCGACGATGTACGCGTGCTCGACGCCGTCGAGCGCTTCGATGTCGTCTCTGAGTCGGTCCGCCTCGCCCGTGTTCGCCTTGATCATGATGTAGGCAGTGACTGGCATCTCAAGCACCTCCGGTGAGGGTGGCGGCGCGACCGCTCGCGTCGCCGACGATTATCTGTCTGACGTCGCCGAGCACCTCGAAGTCCGCGAGGACGACGAGCCGGTCGCCGAGCTCGAGTGACTCGTCTGGGTTCGGGATGCCGACCGGGTGGCCTTCCTTCCCGAACGCGAGGACGGTGGCGTCCGCGGGGAGTTGGAGTTCGCTGATGGTGTAGCCCTTGACGGGCGACGCTTCGGTGACGGAGAGTTCGACGATCTGGAGGTTCTGGGCGATGTCGGCGATGGCGCGGATGTCGCCGCCGAGGAGCGCGTTCTTCGCGCCGATGGCGCCGAGGCGCTCGGGGTAGATTATCTCATCGACCTCGTCGGCGTACTTCCGGTAGATGTCCTCGCGGTAGTCCTCGTCGATGCGCATGATGGTGCGCGCGCCGTGGTGTTTCGCGATCATGCACGCGGCGAAGTTCGTGTTCAGGTCGCCGGTGAGTGCGCCGACGGCGTCGGCGTCGGCGATACCGGCTTCCTCGAGTTTGTCCTCGCGAGAGCCGTCGCCTTGGACGACGGTGAACTCCTGGTCGCGGGCGCGTTCGACCTTCCGTTCGTCGCGTTCGAGCAACGTCACGTCGTGGCCCTCCTCGCGGAGGACGCGGGCCGTCCGAAGACCGACTCGGCCAGCTCCTATGATAACGAACCGCATACTACCACGTACGACGGACCCCTTCAAGTACCTTACCCCGCCGTCGTCTGGTGGTCGAGGGGAAGTTTTTTGACGTGCCAACGTGTACCACACAGCGATGGTTCACGCGTTCATCATGGTCAAGACCGCCGCCGGGAAATCCGAGGACCTCCTCGCGCAGATCCGCGACATCGACCTCGTCGACGCCGCCCACATCGTCGCCGGGAACTACGACATCATCAGCGAAGTCGACGCCCCCGAAGTGTACGACGTCCTCCACACCGTCTCCAGCGAGATGCAGAAACTCGACGGCGTCTCCGACACCAAGACCTACATCTCAATGAACTGACCGCGGGCACCGACGCGCACGCGCCTCGAACTGACCCACGGGTTCGAGACCAGAAGAACGACCGAACCGCTCCACTCCTCGCGTCTCCCACCGCTCCGAGCAACTGCGTCTAGTGGTCGAGCTCCATCACGTCGTGCTCGGCCGCGAACGACTCCATGAACGCCTGCTGCTCGCGGAGCCCCTCGGGCATCTCGTCGTAGACGTGCTCGAAGACGTCCGCGACGTCCTCGGGCTCCGTGTTCTCCGCGGTCTCGATGGCGTCGTCGAGCTCCTCGTCGGCCTCCTCGTAGATGGTGTCGACGTACTCCTCGGTGAGGACGTCCTGCTCGAAGAGGTACTCCTCGTAGCGCTCCAGGGGGTCCCGGGTGCGCCACTCCGGGAGGTCCTCGGCCTCGTCGCGGTACCGAGAGGGGTCGTCGCTCGTCGTGTGCGCGCCCTGGCGGTACGTGAGGCTCTCGACGAGCACGGGCTCGCCGTTGCGCGCCGACTCGAGCGCGCTCTCCGTGAACTCGCGGACCGCGAGCGGGTCGTTCCCGTCGACCTGCCCGCCCATCATCCCGTACGCCTCGCCGCGTTGCGCGATGGAGTCCGCCGCCGTCTGGCGCTCGCGGGGCAGCGAGATCGCCCACGCGTTGTTCTCGCAGAAGAACACGACGGGCGCGTCGAACACGCCCGCGAAGTTCAATCCCTCGTGGAAGTCGCCCTCGGAGGTCGCACCATCGCCGAAGTAACACAGCGCCGCCTTGTCGTCCTCGCCGCGGTAGTTCATCGCCATGCCCGCGCCCGCCGCGTGCGGAATCTGGGTCGCGATGGGGACCGCCTGCGGGAAGTTCGGGACGTCGTGGTCGCTCTCGTACTCGGGGAACCCGCGGCGGAACAGGAGGACGTCGCTCATCGGGACGTCCCGCGCGATCTGCATGCCGTTCGAGCGGTACGTCGGGAACAACCAGTCGCTCGCCGCCATCGCGTGCGCCGCACCGACCTGCGACGCCTCCTGGCCCTTGTACGGCGGGTAGCCGCTCATCCACCCGCGACGCTGGAGTGCCAGCGCGCGCTCGTCGAACCGTCGTGCTCGTACCATGTCCCGATAGAGCGCGCGCGCCTCGTCCGCCGAGAACGGCGTGTCCGCGAGGTCGCGCTCGCCGATGACCCGATGCATGCACTCGCCTCCCGGCGCTCCGGAAAAAGCACTTGCGGTCCGTCGCCGAGAACGCTACTTCGAGGCCGAGTGAACTCGTCGCGACCGCTCGCACCCACCGCCGAGGTTTACGTGAGACGTAAACCCCTCGGCGTCGCGGTCGGTCCCGCCGCCCTCGACGCGACCGACGCCGAAGGCCCGGCGTCGATGGGGGTTAGTTCGTGGAGCCCTCACGGTCGGGTATGGTCACGACCGTCGGCCTCGTCGGCATCGGCGTGCTCGTGGTGGTGCACACCGCGCTGGCCGCCCTCGTCACGCGACTGTTCAGGAACCGCCTGGAGACCGGGTGGGGGAGCGCGATCTACGCCGCCGTCGGCGGGGCGTTCGTCCTGTTCGTCTCCACGCTCGTCCTCTCGGGCATCTTCGGTATCGGCGGGAACCTCGGGTCGCGGTACACCGCCGTCCTCGTCGTCATCGCGATGCCGCTCATGCTCGGTATCACGTTCGACTACTTCTGGATGCCGTCGCCCGACGAGGTCGAACTCCCCGAGTCGCTCGACTCGCGGTGACGCGCGAGCCATCCTCGGAGCGGCGACCGCGCCGTCAGGCGTCTGGGTCGCGGACGCCCTCGCCGAGCCCGTCGCCGACGCCCTGGTAGTCCTCGCGGTCGCCCTCGCCCGTATCCAGCGGGTCGTATCCCGCCGCGCGACGGCCGCCGGCCTCGACGACCGTCTCGATGACGTGCTCGACCTCGTCCAGAACCGCCTCCGGGGACTGCGTCGCGTCCACGCGCACGAACCGCTCGGGCATCCACTCCTGGAGTCGGTCGTAGTTCTCGCTGACCGCCGAGAGGTACTGGAACTGCTCGAACTTGTTCGTCGCGCCCGACCGGTCGACGGCCGTCTCCGGGTCGACGTCGAGGTAGATGGTGAGGTCCGGCTGGACGGTGAACGGCTGGTGGACGCCCCGCACGTACTCCACGGGCCGGTCGACGATACCGTCGAGACTCGCGCCCTGGTACGCGCACCGCGAGTCCACGTAGCGGTCGGAGACGACGAGGTCGCCGTCGGCGAGCGCCGGGCGAACCACGCGCGAGAGGTGGTCGGCGTGGTCCGCGACGAACGTGAACAGCTCCGCGAGCGGGTCCGCGTCGTCGTCCTCGATGGACCGGTAGACCGCCTCGCCGTACGGCGAGTCCGTGGGTTCGCGCGTGAAGACGGCGTCCGGGTAGACGTCGTGCAGGGCCTCCCAGACGGTCGTCTTCCCGCTCCCGTCGAGGCCTTCGAGCGTGACGAGCATGCGCCCTCGTAGCGGGCGCGAACACGTTACGCTTCCGCTCCCCGCTCGCGACGCTCGACGCGCCGTTGGGCTAGCGCTTATCTGCCTGCCGATTCATATATCGGATATGAAAGTTATCGTCGCTGGCGGAACCGGATTCGTGGGACGACACGTCTGTCGCGTACTCGCCGACCGCGGGCACGACGTCACCGCGCTCGCGCGCAACCCGAGCGACGCCGACCTCCCCGACGCAGTCGACACCGCGATGGGGGACGTGACCGCGTACGACTCCTTCGAGAGCCACTTCGAGGGGATGGACGCGGCCGTGAACCTCGTCGCGCTCTCCCCGCTGTTCAAACCGCCGCGCGGCCTGAGTCACGACCTCGTGCACACGCAGGGGACCGCGAACGTCGTCGAAGCGTGCGAGAACCACGGCGTCGAGCACCTCGTCCAGCAGAGCGCGCTCGGCGCGGACCCCGACGGCCTCACCTCCTACATCCGGTCGAAGGGCCACGCCGAGCGCATCGTCCGCGAGTCCGACGTCGACTGGACCATCCTCCGGCCGTCCGTCATCTTCGGTGACGGCGGCGAGTTCGTCGGGTTCACCAAGCAACTGACGACGCCCGTCGTCGCGCCGCTGCCCGCGGGCGGGACGAACGAGTTCCAGCCGATCTGGATCGAGGACTTCGCGCCGCTCGTCGCGACCGCCATCGAGGACGACGCGCACCGCGGCGAGGTCTACGAGATCGGTGGCCCCGAGGTCCTGACGATGCGCGAGGTCACCGAGCTCGCGTGGGCGGCCGAGGGCAAGCACCCGAAGATGGTGACGCTCCCGATGTGGTTCATGAAGACCGGACTCACCGTCGCCGGCCCGGTCCCGTTCTTCCCGTTCGGCCCGGAGCAAGCGAAGGCGCTGAAGATACAGAACACGGTCGCGGAGAACGACGTGACCGCGTTCGGCGTCGACGAGGACGACCTGCGGACGCTCGCGGACTACCTCGGCGTCGCGGACGACGACAGCGAGGCGACGACGTCGCGAACGGACTCCGCGAGCGCCGCCTGAGCGCGCACCGTCGCGGCACGGTCGTCGACATCGCGGCGTCAGAACGGTCGTTTCACGCCCGTCGTCGTCACCTCGGCATCCCCAAGCGCTGCCTGAAATGTCCGAATTCCGTCCAAGGACGGCTTGAACGTGGCATAACGTGTCGCTACGGCACCCCGGGACGCGCCCCGACTTAAATAGAGCGGGTTCGTGTCACGGAATTTTCCCGATAACGTGTGCCTACATTCCGGTCGAAGCACGCACCGTCGGGCGATTATCGCCTCGAAAGTGATGGCACGTGTATATTTAAACCATCCAAAGCCTTATGTCGTTCATCACTCTCTAATCAAGCCAACGGAGCCCCCCTTCAAACCATGAAACTGGCGATGATCGGATTCGGTCAGGCAGGCGGGAAGATCGTGGACCGCTTCGTCCAATACGACGAGCGGACCGGGAGCGGCATCGTCCGCGCCGCTATCGCGGTGAACACCGCGAAAGCGGACCTGATGGGCCTCGAGAACATCGAGCAGGAGAACCGGGTACTCATCGGGCAATCCCGCGTCAAAGGACACGGCGTGGGCGCGGACAACGAACTCGGCGCGGAGATCGCCGAGGAGGACGTCGACGAGGTCCAGGGTGCGATCGACGCCATCCCGACCCACGAGGTCGACGCGTTCCTCGTCGTCGCCGGGATGGGTGGCGGGACCGGCTCGGGTGGAGCCCCGGTCCTCGCCAAGCACCTCAAGCGCATCTACACGATACCCGTGTACGGCCTCGGCGTCCTGCCGGGGAGCGACGAAGGCGGCATCTACACGCTGAACGCCGCACGCTCGTTCCAGACGTTCGTCCGCGAGGTCGACAACCTCCTCGTGTTCGACAACGACTCCTGGCGGCAGGCCGGCGAGTCCGTCGAAGGCGGCTACGACGACATCAACAAGGAGATCGTCACGCGCTTCGGCGTGCTGTTCGGCGCGGGCGAAGTCGGTGAAGGCGACGAGGTCGCCGAATCCGTCGTCGACTCCAGCGAGATCATCAACACGCTCGCGGGCGGTGGCGTCTCCACCGTCGGGTACGCGAGCGAAGGCGTCGACCTCGACGACGGCGGCGGTCTCCTCTCCCGATTCACGGGAAGCGACGAGCAGGTCGACACCGCGCACACGACGAACCGCATCACGAGCCTCGTCCGGAAGGCCGCACTCGGCCGCCTGACGCTCCCCTGCGAGATCGAGGGCGCCGAACGCGCGCTGCTGGTCATGTCCGGCCCGCCGAAGCACCTGAACCGGAAAGGCATAGAGCGCGGGCGGAAGTGGCTCGAGGAGCAGACCGGGTCGATGGAGGTGCGCGGCGGCGACTTCCCCGTGAAGGAGCCCCAGGTCGCGGCCTGTATCCTGCTGTCGGGCGTGAACGACGTGCCCCGCATCAAGGAGCTGCAGCAGGTCGCCATCGAAGCGCAGGACAACATCGAGTCGATCCGGGAGGAGAGCGAAGATAATTTGGAGGAGTTGGTGGAAGATGACGAAGATGAACTCGACCCGCTGTTCTAAGCTGTTCGCGTGCTGTCTGGTCGCGATGCTCGCCCTGTCCACCGTCGCCGTGCCGGCGGCGGCCGTGAGCGTCGACTCCGAGGACGTCCCGAGCGAGGCGGAAGCCGGGACGGGGTACGAGGCGTCGGTGACGCTCACCGACCTGTACACGGACAACAACAAGTGGCAACTGAACGCGTCGACGGAACTCACCGGGGACCCGCTCTGGACGATCGAGTACGTCGGCGTCGAGGGCGACGTGACGGAGACGGTGACGCGGACCGGGCAGAACGTCACCGTGAGCGAGCGGACCGTCGAATCGCCGACCAGCGAGGTGCGCGTGACCGTCGAGGGCACGGTGCCCGAGGTCGGGAACTGGTCGTACGAACCGCGGCCGTCGTTCCTGGCGATGGAGCTCGCGCAGGTGCCGGTGACGAGCGACGGGTCGACGGGCGCACCGTCGACGATCGAGACGTGGACGGCCGCGCACTACACGGCGGACTCCCAGAACGCACGCGAGGCCATCGAGTCCGCGACGGAGGCGATCGCGAGTGCGGAGGACGCGGGCGGTGACGTGAGCGACGCCGAGGATTCGCTCGCGGACGCGAAGCGCTTCTATCGGAACGAGGACTTCGACGCGGCGGTCGACAACGCCGAGGACGCCCAGGAGCAGGCGAGCGACGCCGAGCAGGCCGCGCAGTCCAGCCAGCAGACCCAGCAGTTACTCGTCTACGCGGGCGTCGGTGTCGTCGTCCTCCTCCTCATCGGTGGGGGCGTCTACTGGTATCGGCAGAACCAGCAGGACACCAGTCGCCTGGGCTGACGCCCGGGGGGTTCTCTCGTGGAGGTCGTCGTTCCGTTCTCGCCGACAGACCCGAAGACGCGTCTTTCGGGCGTTCTCTCGGCCGCCGAGCGCCGCGAGTTCGCGGGCGTCATGCTCGAGGACGTGCTCGATGCGTTGTCGCGGACGCGTGGCGTCCCCGAACCGTCGGTGCTGTCGACGGTGTCGCTCGACCGCGACCTCGACGTGGACGTGGTCGTCGACGACCGGGCGTTGACGCCGGCGGTGAACGACGTGCTGGCGTCGAGCACGGAGCCCGTGGCGGTCGTGATGGCGGACCTGGCGTTGGCGACCCCGACGGCGCTCCGACGGTTGTTCGCGAGCGACGCGGACGTGGTGCTGGCGCCGGGGCGGCGCGTCGGGACGAACGCGCTCGTCGCGCGCCACCCCGAGTTCCGCGTGGACTACCACGGCGCGTCGTTCGTCGACCACCGCGAGGCGGCGGCGCAGGTGGGTGCGACGCTGTCGGTCGTCGACTCGCATCGGCTCGCGACGGACGTGGACGAACCCGGTGACCTCGCGGAGGTGCTCGCACACGGCGCGGGTGCGGCGGCGGACTGGCTCCGCGACCGCGGGTTCGCGCTCGGCGAGCGCGCTGACGGGTCGGTGCACGCGGTTCGACACGACGAGTGAGTCGAGCGCGGAGTCGCCGTTCGAGTCGACGCTCGCGACGACGCTCGATTCGGGGCCGTGAACGAACCCGGAGACGGCGGCCGATTCATGCAGACCCTTGAAGTGGGTCTCTGAGAGAGAATCGAGTGCGCGGAACGGTCGCGCATCGTCACCTTTCCCACACGACGACCGCCCACCGACCCGCTATCCCAAGGGGTGGGGTTCGGGCGGTCGTCGACCGACTGACTGCTAGTGACACCGTCGGGCAGTTTCGTTCGACTGCGAGCTGCAGCTTCGGGGCAGTTTCGTTCGACTGCGAGCTGCGGCGCCGGCGCGGTCTCGTCCGGAAGCCACGGCGACGTCGGTCGGGGGAGAGCGCCGGCAGGCGTCGCCGCGGTGAGTCATCCTTTTGGCCGCGCGTCACGGAGGACGCGGTATGCTTCCGGGCGCCGACGAGTACGACGTCGACGTCACCGTCAGCGACCGCGACGTCGACGCGGCGCTGTCGGTGACGCCCGACGACGTCCAGCCCGCGGACGAGTTGACGTTCGCGCGGAACGTCTTCCTGCCGTTGACGACGGCGTGCCGGTACACGTGCACGTACTGCACGTTCTTCGACCCGCCCGGTGAGGCGACGCTGATGGACGACGACGACGTGGACGCCGTCCTCGACCGCGGCCGCGACGCGGGCTGTACGGAGGCGCTGTTCACGTTCGGCGACGACCCCGACGACCGCTACACCGAGATCCACCGCCAGCTCGACGACTGGGGGTACGACGGCGTCCACGACTACCTCGCGGCGGTCTGCGAGCACACGCTCGACGCGGGCGTGCTCCCGCACTCGAATCCGGGCGACCAGACCCGCGAGGAGCTGGCGGCGGTCGCGCCGTACAACGCGAGCATGGGCGTGATGCTGGAGACAACCGCGGACGTCGACGCGCACGCGGGCCCCAGGCAGAAATCGCCCGCACAGCGCGTGCGGACGATCGACACCGCAGGCGAGTTGCGCGTGCCGTTCACGACCGGTATCCTCGTCGGCGTCGGCGAGGACTGGCGCGACCGCGCGGAGAGCCTGCTCGTCATCCGCGACCTCCACGAGCGCCACGGCCACGTCCAGGAGGTCATCGTCCAGCCGGTCGTCGAGAACGACCGCTGGCAGGGCGGAAGTCCCGACGTCGAAACCATGCGGCGAGTGACCGCGATGGCGCGCGCCGTCCTCCCCGACGAGGTGTCCGTGCAGGTGCCGCCGAACCTCGCACCCGTCCGTGACCTCCTCGAGTGCGGGATCGACGACCTCGGCGGCGTCTCCCCCGTCACCGACGACCACATCAACCCCGAATACGAGTGGCCCGCGCTCCGCGAACTCGAAGCCATCGCGAGCGACGCCGGCGTCCCCCTCAGAGAACGCCTCCCCGTCCACGAACGCTACCTCCCCGCCGAGTTCCGCCGCGACGACTACGACGGCACCCCCGCCCCCGGCGACGACTGGCTCGACGACCCCGTCCTCGACGCCCTCCGCGACGACGGCCCCGCCGGCGACCGCTACCGTCGCGTCATCCGCGGCGACGCCGTCGTCGCACCGTAGTAGTCAGTCCTCCGCGCGCGGGCCGTCGTCGCTGCGTTCGACCGCGCGACCGAATGCGTACCCGGGTACGACGCCGACGAGCAACAGCGCCGTCCCGTACACCGGAATGAGGGGCCAGAGCGTGCCGATGACCGAGAACACGAGAACCTCGGAGCCGAGCGTCCCGAGGCTGCGGTCGAGGTTCTCGACGAACTCCCGGAATGCACCGTAGCCGCCGGTCGTCGCCATCACCGCGAGCGCGCCGGCGAGCCCTCCACGGCGCCGCGGCGTCGACCACGACCGACCCTCGACGACGACCCGCCACGCGCCCTGGGCCACGGCAGCAAACGCGAACGGGACGACGACGACCGCGACCGGGTGCAGCCAGAGCGCCTCCGGCCACCCCGGGTCGACGCGGTCCGCCAACGACCGGAGGAGGACGAGCACGTAGAACGCGTACGCCGCGACCGCGAACGCCACCCACGGTCGGCCCTCGACGGAGACTCGCACGACTCCTCTTGTTCGCGGTTGCATCATAAACACGGCGGCGGTCGAGGCGACGACCGGCCGTCGACGACCGACGCTCCGGCCGCCAGCAAGGCCAGGACGTCCCGCCGAACGGGTCAATCGGGACAGTCGACGAACTGCGAGAACACGCGCTGCTCGGCCTTCCGGAGGTGCTCGCCGACGTTCCCCGGCGAACAGCCGAGTGCGTCCGCGACGTCCTCCTGGGTCGCTTCGCGCGGATTCTGGTAGTACCCGAGTTCGACCGCGGTGGCGACGACGTCCTCCTGGCGGTCCGTGAGACAGTCGAACGCGTCCCGCCGACACGGCGTGTACTCGCCGGTCTCCAGGACGTCGAACGGGACGTCGAAGTCCGGGACCTCGCCGAACGTCTCCGCGAACGCCGCGTCCGTCCCGAGGTACGTCACCTCGAACGCGCCCGACTCCCGGACGACGATCGGGTGGTCCATGACGACGCACGTCTGGCGGCGCGCCCGCAGCATCGCCGCCGCCTTCGGGTTCGTGTCGTGATGGAGGTACGCGAGCGCCGCCCCGTCCCGCGGAGCCTGCATCGCGACGTCGTGCACGCTCGGGCACTCGCGGAGCGCGGCCGCCGCAGCGTCGGCGTCCCCACGCACCGAGACGAGCGCCGCGACCGTGCCGTCCTCGTGGAGTTCCACGCGGTGGATGTACTCGCGAGTGACGCCCTCGGCGTCCGCGAGCGCCTGCCCCCACGCCTGGAACGCGTCCCCGGACTCCGGATGATACACCGCAGTGACGTACCGCATACCCCGTAGGGTCCGCGGCGAAGAACTAAACTCCGTCGCACCAGGCACTTAAGATACCCTCGTATCCGGCGCAACAGCGTTACGCTCCCCGGACGACTACGTGCAGGCGTCGGGAACACCTCTGACGAACGGCCGCGAGCTGCCCACTCGCGTCCACCATCGCCTGTCATCTCCCGACCCCTATCCCCCCGCTACGCGAACGCCCCCCTGCCCAGGGGGCGTGGCCCTTCTCTCGACGTCACCGACCAGCGACCGCCGCGTCGACCGCCGGGCGCGAGCGCGTCAACCGACCGTGGATTCGACGGACGCGGACGCGTTCGCCGCCGGCAGGTGGAGGTCGTCGTCCTCGACGAGGACGCCGTCGGGCGTGACGACGCGCACCGTCGACGGGTCGACGAGCCGTCGACCGACCGCGTCCGCGCGCTCGGTCGCGACCCGGAGCTCGCCGTCGACGACGTAGAGATACCGGGTCGTCTCGGGGTCGAGCGCGGCGTCGAGCGTCGTCTCGTAGCGATCGCCGTCGACGGTCAGGACGACGGTCGTCCCCGCGGGGACCGCGTGCTCGCCGTACGCCGCGAGCGCGACGCGCGAGCGATCGTCGACGTCCGTGCTCACGCCGACGTCGCGGCGAGCGTTCGCCGGCACGTCCCCGACCCAGGACGGTCGCGACGGCGCACCCTCGCCCGTACTCACGAGTTCGAACGACGCCGACCCGCCCCAGACGTCGCCGTCGTCGGCGTCGACGTACGTCGCGTTCGCGCGGAACGAGTGGATGCGACCGGTGTCGTCGACCACGACGCGCGCATCGAACGACTGCACGTCCACGCCGTCGTACGGCGGGTCGGCGCTATCGGCAGTGAGCGTCACGAACGTCCGGCCGTCGCGCTCCGTGACGTTCACGACCTCGAACTCCCCGGCCGCCAGTGCGCGCGACGCGGACACCGGCACGGCAAGCGACGACGCCGCGCGGATGGTCGTCCGCGGCCGGTACAGCGTCTCGTTGCCGTCGACGCGCGTCAGCCGATGCCGGCCGCGCTTCCAGGCGGTGACGACCCGCCCGTCGTCGTGTACCGTGCGCTCGAGGACGCGCGTCCGGTTCGTCGACGCGACGACGACGACGCGCTCGCTGGACCGACTGGTCGTCGTCCCGTTCTCGCGGAACACGTCGGTCTCCGTCCCCCGGACCTCGAAGCCGGTCGCGGTGACGGCCGCAGTGTGATTGGCGACGAGGCGCTCCGCGTACACCACCCCGTCGCTCGTCACGCCGGGCGCGTACCGCGTCGCGTTCGCGGACACCTCGTCGTCGGGGCCGTCGTCGCCACCGATGGAGACGTGACTGTAGCTCGCGGACAGCGAGAGGAGTGACGTCCCGCCCGCGGTCACGGAGACGTCGACCTCGTTCGCGAAGTCCGGCGGGTCGTCGAACGCCGACGCGTTCGCGCGAACGACGAGGTCGTCGTCGACGCGCGCGAACGCGACCGTCTCGCCCGCGGCGATGGCGCGGTCGACGGTCGTCGCGTACGTCGTCCCGTTGCTCGTGATGGAGACGTTCGCGCCGGCCGGGAGGGCGTCAGGGCCGTCGTTCGTGACGGCGAGGACGCCGTGGTTGTCGACGTACCCGGTCCCGTTCGGGTTCGGGTAGTGCTCGCGGCGGACCTCGGCGTCCACGCTCACGTTCCGGCGAGCGGCGGTCGGGACCGCCGACAGCCAGTCCGGGCGCGTCGGGGAGCCGTCGAGCGATTCGACGCTCCACTCGTGGGTCTGCGTCGAACTCGAGTCGTTCGTGTGCACGCGGAACGACGCCACGAGCCCGCGCTCGTCGACGACGAGCCGAGCGGCGTACGTCCCGTTCGACATCGTCGTCGAAGCGTTCGGGTGCGCGCTGACGCTCTTCGACGCGGTGAGCGTGTAGACGTCGCGACCGTCGCGCTCGGTGACGTTCGCGACCGAGAAGTTCAGGCGGTCGAGGTAGCCCTCGAGGTACGCGCCGCCGGTGTACTCCGTGGTCGCGTACGGTCCCTCGGCGTTCCGGTACTGGGTCTCGTTGCGGACGTCGAGCCGCATCACGGCGGTCGATTCGTTCGCGAACACCTCGTATCCCGCGGTCCGGTTCCCGAGCGTCCGCGTCGTCGACACCCGGAGTCGGTCGCCGCCGGGGCCGGCGACGACGGCCGCGGTCGCGTTCGTCGCCGGTCCGGGCCCGTACGCGACCGTGGAGACGAGCGTCGCCCGGTAGCCGTCGGCGTAGAGGACGCGCTCGTGTGCCGCGAGGAGCGCGCTCGCGTTCGCGAGCGCTCCCGAGGCGTTCCCGGCGAGGGTCACGCCCGGTGGCGCCTCCCCGGCCGGGTTCGTCGCGTTCGCGTCGGCGGCGTCGCCGTCGGTCGACGCGTCGTCGTCCGCGGCGTCGCCGCTGGTCGTCGTCGATGCGTCAGTCGTGGGCGTCCCGGTCGCCGCCGCCGTCGACCCGTCGGTCGGGGACGGTTGCGTGCTCGGCGCGGTACAGCCCGCGAGCACGACGAGGGCGACGACGAGGACGGGGACCAACCGTCGCGTCATCACTCCGACTCCGTCCTGTCGAAAGGTAAGTAATTCGATTGCTTAGATAGATGCTGTAGTCTCCCAGTCGCTCGCGCAGCACCGCCGGAGACGCCACCCACCGGGCGATCCGTATCAGTTCGAACCGCCATAGAGCCCTGTGTACCGGTACGTACCACTCCTAGAGACGTTCATGTGTGGCGTCGAGCAACTAGCGACCGATGCACGTGGACGACCCACCGGAGACGACCGTCCTGACCGCGCTCGACGCGAACCCGACCCTGCACGTGAGCGAACTCGCCGACCGCGTCGACGGCGACCCGCGGCTCGTCGACCGGGTCTGTCACGAACTCGAGGTCGACGGCTGCGTGCGCTCGCGGACCGCCGGCCTCTACAGCATCACCGCGAAGGGCGAACGCCGCCTCCGCACCCTCATCGCCACCCGCTGACCGCCTCCGTCGCTACCGTCCGGTTCGCGTCGACGCGCTCGTTCCGGCGCGTCCGCTCGGTCGCGTTCGCGACCCAGCCCGGGCGCGTCGGCGTGGCGCCGAGCGATTCGAGCGTCCACTCGTGGGTCACGTCGCGCCCGGTCGCGTTCTGTCGGACGCGGTACGCGGAGACGACGCCGCGTTCGTCGACGACGATACGCGCGGTGTACGTCCCGTTCGTCGCGTCAGCGCTCTCGTTCCCGGCGGACGCCGTCGCGGTGAGCGTGAACACGCGTCGGCCGTCCCTGGTCGTGACGTTCGCGACCGAGAACTGGAGGTCGTCGTCCTCGAGGACGCCCTCGAGTGACCGCGGGTGCGTCAGCTCGCTCCCGTCGACTCGCCTATCGACGCGCTGATAGCTGGTGTTGCCGTCGGCGGTCGTCCGGAGGAACGCAGTGGTCTCGTTCTGCCAGACGTCGTACGTGACGGTGCCGTTCTCGCGGTCGACGGTCTCCTGGGACCGGTACCGCGTCAGGTTCGGCCCGGCGACGACGACCGCCGTCGAGTTCCGCATCGGGCCGTCGCCGTACGCCTCCTTCGAGGACCGAGTCGCCCGGAAGCCGTCCGCGCGGAGCACGCGCTCGTGGGCGGCGAGGAGCGCGCTGGCGTTCGCGACGACGCCGCCGCCGGTCGCGTTCGCGGCGACGCCCGGCGGCGTCGGACCTCGCTCGAGTGGCCCGGTGGCGTTCCCGGCGGTGGCGTCGTCAGTCGTCGTGCCGATACTTCCTGTCGTCGTTCCGTTCCCGGTCGCCTCCGTATCGCTAGCGGGCGTGCTCGGCGCTGTACAGCCCGCGAGCACCACGAGGGCGACGACGAGGACGGGGACCAACCGTCGCGTCATCGCTCGAACGTTCGGGGTGTCGACATAAAGGCGGTTCGGTGGTAGCAGCGGACAGAAGACGGTTCGGTGGTAGCAGCGGACAGAAGACGGTTCGATGCTACCAGTGGACAGCGACCTCGTTCGCGGAGCTACCGCGACCGCACGACGTAGTGCCCCTCGCCCTGGTCGACGAGCACGCTCGGTTCGCGCATACTGACGACGTACCCCGTCGGGTTCTCCGTGGTCTCGCAGGCCGCGCGGACGCTCCCGAGTTCACCGAGCAACTGCGCCGACGGCGGCTTCTGTGCCGCGCCGCAGTCGTATATCGTCACGAGCTGGCTCGCTCCAGCGCCCTCACCGCCGGTCGTATCCACGTCACGGTCGACGCCGTCGGACCCGTCCGCGTCACGGTCGACGCCGTCGGACGCGTCGCGCTCGTAGACGACGATGTGCGCGTGCTGCGGGAGGAGGTACCGCTCGCCAGCGTTCTCGTCGGCGTCGTCGGGGGCGGGAGCGAGATGATTCACGCGTTCTCGTGAACGATTCTCGCGGACGGACAAATCGACTTCGTTCGCCACCCAGAACCAGACCGAGGCATCGACCGAGCTACTCGTCGCGCTCGCGCTCCAGCTCGCGGTCGATGGAGTCGTCCATCGCGTCGAGTATCTCGTCCGTCTGCTCGAGCTCGCGCAGCTCGCGCTCGTGCTCGCGTTCGGACGCCTTGTCGAAGTACCAGAACGCGGCGAGCGTGACGACCGAGACGACGACCGCCAGCGCGAGCAACGCGACGACGAGTTTCGCGACCATCGACGCGTCAGGGCAGCACCGTCGCGGTGCTGTTCGACGACGAGTTCGTCGAGTTCGTCGCCGTCGAGTTCCCGGTCGGTCGCGTGAGCGTCACCCCGCCGTTCTCGCCCATCGGCACGTAGATCGTGTTCCCGTTCTCGAGCGCCTCGATGTACTGCTGTTCGAGGACGATCGGGTTGTTCTCGAGCGCCTCACCACGGATCTCGATCGCTTCGGCGTCCGCTTGCGCGCGAACGATCTCCTGCTCCTTCTTGGCCTCCTCCTGCTTGACCTTCTCCTTCTCGACCTCGACCTGTTGCTTCGCGCGTTCCTTCGCGTCGAGCGCGCTGTCTATCTCGTCGGGCAGGTCGATGTTCCGGATCTGGACCGCTTCGAGCACGATCGGTTCGTCCTCGAACTCGGAGTCGAGCGCTTCGAGCGCGGCGGTCTCCAGGGCTTCGCGTCCCTGTTGCGTGTAGATCGCGTCGTCGCCCGTCGTCTGGAGGCTCGACGCTTCGTCGCGGAGGACCGTCCGGATGGTCGGACGGATGAGGCGGTGCTCCATCTGGGCTTCGTCGTTCCAGTCGACGACGAACGTGTCCGCTTCGGCGGACTTGATGCGGTACCGGACGGTGATGTCGACGCCGACCGTCGACCCGTTGACGGTCTTCACCTCGATGGCGTCGCCGCTGTCGCGGTTCCCTTCGCCCTGGGTGGCGCTCATCGTGTACGTTCGCGGTCGCACCTCGACCGCTTGCACGCTCTGCATGACGGGGATCTTCCAGTGCGCGCCGGATTCGAGGGTGTTCCCGGAGACGGCACCCCACTCCTTCTCGACGCCTTCGTGACCTTCGGGGACCTGTCTGTAGGCAGCGACCGCGGTGAGCAGGGAGACGACGACGAGCATCGCGAGGCCGACGGCCGCCGCCTTCCTGAACGCGTTATTTTTCGATGTCACGTTATCTACTATTAGTGAGTAGATAGGCTGATAAATGTCCCTCGGTTCGCGGCGGCGGCGGGACGGGTCGGACGCCCAGCGAGCGCCGACGACGACCGTGCAGGCAAGTGGTCTACGTGGGGTCGTCCCAGCCGGCGACCGCGTCCGCGAGCCGCTCGAGGAACCGCTCGCGGACGCGCTCGTCCAGTCCCGCTTGCACGGTCGACCGACCGACGCCGGTGTCGACGCTCCGCACGCGCACCGCGAGCACGGTCCCGCCGTCCACGAGTGGAACGTCGCAGACGTCCACGACGACGTCCATCGCCGCGGTCGTCGAGACGATGCCCCGCGGGCGCCGCTTCCCGACGAACCCGGTCTCCACCGGCTCCACCGACGACACCTTCGAGGACGCCGACAGCGCCGCCTCCACGATCCGAAGCGCCTCCGCCCGGTCGTACGGAACGACCTGCATCGTCGACGGACACGGTTGGCGCGAGGAAAAATCGTGCGGCTCCCGGGTTCGAGTCACCGCGCTCGCGACCGGTTCAGTCGTCCGCAGCGACGCCGTCGACGTCGCGGCGCGAGAGCAATGGCGTGCCGTCCGCGCGCGGCCCGAGCCGCGGGCCGTGCGGGCCGTCGCCCTCGATGGCGCGGCGCTGGCGGTAGTCCGTGGAGCGCTCGACGGGTCGTCGGCCGATGGAGCGGATCATCTCGACGTAGTCGTCGAAGCTCCGGAACTCGCCGTACTCGCCGCCCGCGCGCTTCGTTATCTCCTCTGAGAGGATGGTGCCCATGAAGTCGTCCGCGCCGCAGTTCAGGTACTTGAGGCCGCGTTCGTCGCCGTACTTCACCCAGCTCGACTGGACGTGCTCGACGTTGTCGAGGTAGAGCCGGGAGACCGCGATCATGAGTGCATCTTCGGCGGGCGACGCGCCGCCGTCGACGACGCCGTGCTCGAACAGTGGCGTCTGCTGGTGGACGAAGGAGAGCGGGACGAACTCGGTGATGGCGCCGTCGACGCGCTCCTGGAGCGCGCGGACCTCGTCGAGGTGGACGACGCGATGCGCGGCCGTTTCGACGTGCCCGTACATGATGGTCGCGGTGAGGTCGAGACCGACGTTCCCAGCGGCCTCCATCGCCGCGAGCCACTCGCCGGTATCTATCTTCCCGGGACAGATGACGTCCCGGACCTCGTCCACGAGGATCTCCGCTGCGGTCCCCGGCACCGAATCCAGGCCGGCGTCCGCGAGTCGACCGTAGACGTCCTCGTACGTCCAGTCCGTCCCGCGCTTGGCGTGATAGCCCTCTTCGGGCGTCATCGAGTGCAGGTGGACGTCGCCGACGCTCATCGCGTCCATCTGCTCGACGTACGTCCCCGGATGCTTGGCGTATCGCTCCGGGGGCTTGTAGTTCGTCTCCCGCCAGTCGCTCTCGCGGAGCATCTCGTGGTGCTCGTCGTCGAGCGCGAACGCCGGATGCAGGCCCGATACCGACGTCACCTCGTAGATACCCATGTCGAGCGCATCGGCGACCACCTGCCGGGACTCCGTCGGGGTCTTCGTGAATCCATCCGTCTCGCCGTCGTACTCCGCCTCGAACGTGTGCGCGGTGTCCTTGAAGTTACAGAACAGACACCCGGTGTTGCACGCGGTCGTGACGTTGTTGTTCAGGTTCGCGACGAACGTCACGTCCTCGCCGACGACGTCCCGGCGGCGTTCGTCCGCGGCCTGCAGGACGCGCTCCTTGCGCTCGTGGTCGATGCCGTCGACGTCGGTCCCGGTCGTGATGAGTTCGATGCCGTCCGCGACGTCGAGTCGGTCGCCGGCGCGCGCTTTCGCCAGCGCGTTCTCGAAGCCCTGGTCTGTCTCGGGGACGACGTCGAACTCGAAGTCGCCGTCGTCGGGAACGGCCTCGGGGTCGAGCGCGCTGGTCATCGACTCGAACGAGGCGAGTAGACGGCAAAAGCGTGGTGGAACCGGCCCTCTCGCGGCGGCGACGTGCGTCGTGGACAGTGCGCGCGCCTACATCGCGGCAGCTGGGTCGGGCGCGGCCTCCGTCGAGACGCCGGACCCGATCGCGTCCTGGACGGCGCCGTCGTCGAGCTCGAGTTCGTCCGCTATCGTCGCCAGGAGTTGTGCTTCCGCGTCGTCGACGTCGCCGTCGGCGACTGCGACCTGTGCCGCGAACCGGAGCGCGAGCTGGCGGCCGTCGCGCGTGAGCGTCTCCTCGAGGCCGTCGGCGACCTTCGCGGCGTTCGTCGTCCCGTTCGCGTACTCCGTCACGCGCTCCTGGAGCTCGTTCCGGTCGGCGTCCGGGAACAGCTCGAGGGCGTGGTCGCGGATGGCGGCGGCCTCGGTCGGGTCCGCGTTGCCGTCCGCGAGCATCACCGCGACGCCGAGTCGAAGGAGTCCGCGCTTGAGGAGTTCGTGCTCGCCGTAGTCGCTCGCGTCGAACTCGCTCGCGTCCGCGAGGTACTGGAAGTCGACGCCGGACTCCGCGAGCGTCCGCGCGAGCTTCGTCGACGGCCCGCGGTTCACCGCGCCGCGGCCGAGGTTCCAGAGGATGGTGAAGGGGTTCGCGAACAGCGACGCGATGCTCCACCACCCGAGGAGGAGGTTCTTCCCGGCGAGCCCCCAGAGCCGCGAGCGATTGCACTGATGGCAGCCCACGACGGTCCGCGAACTCCACCGGTACGCGAGCAGCATCCCGACGAGGCCGACGCCGGTCGCGGCCTCCTCGATGGGGCGGTCGCCGCACTCCGGACACGGGACGTCGACCGCGACGGCGTCGTCGGGGACGTCGGTGACGGTCGTCTCGGTCGCGTCCCCGGTGGCGCCGTCGGCGGGGCCGACGATGCCGGCGAGGGACGCGTCGCAGTTCCCGCAGTACGGCGCGGCCGGGTCGACGCGCTGCCCGCAGTTCGGGCAGACCGCGTCCTCGACGCCGCCCTCGGGGACGAGGTCGAACCAGTTCCGCACCCGGAGCGGGAGCAGCGGCGGAACGCTGTCGCCGAGTTCGGCGGTCCACGGCTGTATCATGAGCGCGACGAACCCGCCGAGGACGACCGCGGTCACCGCGACGTTCGTCAGGTCGCCACCGCTCGAATCGCCGCCCGCGGTGATCGCGGTCGCGGCGAGGAGCGCGCCGAGGACGCCCGTCGCGAGCGGGAGCGTGCCGCGCGGGAACTTCCAGGCGAGCGCACCGAGGACGACCGCGAGCGCGAGCCCGGCGCCCGCTCCCGTGACGGTCGTGACGCCGCCGAGCGCGAACCCGCCGAGCAGGAGGCCGGTCGCGCCGCCGACGACCGCCCACCCGAAGCGGTCCTCGTAGTGCGCGACCCCCGCGAACACCGCGGCGAGTGCGACGCCCGCGCCGAGCGCCGCCACGTCGCTCACCGGCAGCCCGACGCCGACGCCGAGCGCGTACCCGGCGAGCGCCCCACCGACCCGTGCGTCGTACATCGTCACCCAGTACCCGAACAGCACGAGCGGCAGCACGAGGTAGAGGCTCGCCCCGACGACCTGCTCCACTACCACGACGACCACCCACGGACGTCGTTCCCTGGAATCACGTTCATCCTTGGACCGACACACGAATACATACGAAATTAATCCTTCGACGACGGTGACGCCGAGGAGTCGGAACCGGCAGGCCAGCCACCGCAGTCATGAAAGTTGATTACCCCGCGAATCCGCGTTCGAGACATGACCGCCGCCGCAACCAGAGAGCGTGAGTCGGC
Organism: Halorubellus litoreus; assembly: GCF_037081675.1. Taxonomy (GTDB): domain Archaea; phylum Halobacteriota; class Halobacteria; order Halobacteriales; family Natrialbaceae; genus Halorubellus; species Halorubellus litoreus. Next base: position 1,269,900 of record NZ_JAZAQL010000002.1, read on the forward strand.
ATGACCGTCGCCGCAACCGGAGAGCGTGAGTCGGCATGACCTCGGTGAAGGACTTCCGCGTCGAGGAGCCCGCGACCGCGGACGAACTGGGGCGTGGCGCGTTCGTGTTCACGGACGACTACTCGGTGTTCGACTGGGGGAAGATGCCCGACCGCATCCCCGACAAGGGCGCGTCGCTGTGCTCGATGGGCGCGTTCAACTTCGAGCTACTGGAAGATGCAGGGATTCCCACGCACTACCGTGGCGTCGTCGACGACGGCGACGTCGTCCCGCTCCGGGACGCGTCCACGCCGCCGTGGGAGATGGCCATCGACCTCACGCAGGTCCCGGACCTCCCCGTCGACGGCCGCGACTACGACTACGACGCGTACCACGCCGACGCCGGCGAGAACTACCTCGTCCCGCTCGAGATCGTGTTCCGGAACGAGGTCCCCGTGGGCTCCAGCCTCCGCTCGCGGACCACCCCGGAAGACCACGGACTCGACTACGACGCGTGGCCGGACGACGCGGTCGACCTCGCGGAACCTATCGTCGAGTTCTCCACGAAGTACGAGCGCTCGGACCGCTACCTCTCCCGCGAGGAAGCCGACCGCATCGCGGGCGTCGCCGACATCGACGCCCTCGAGCGCGTCGCGCGCGACGTGAACGGCGTCGTCACCGAGCAAGCGGCGTCGCAGGGCCTCACGCACGAGGACGGGAAGATAGAGTGCCTCTACTACGACGGCGAGATCCGCGTCGCGGACGTCGTCGGGACGTTCGACGAGAACCGCTTCAGTTACGAGGGCACCCAGCTCTCGAAGGAAGTCATCCGCCAGTACCACAAGCGCACGCAGCCCGACTGGGTGCGCGCCGTCGCGGACGCGAAGACGGCGGCGAAGGAACGCGACGAAGCCGACTGGAAGGCGCTGTGCGAGGTCGACCCCGAACCGCTCGACGACGAGGTCCTCTCCATCGCGCGCGACATGTACGCCGCCGGCACGAACGCCTACACCGGCCTGGAGCTGTTCGACGCACCGCCGCTCTCGTCGGCGGTCGGGAAGGTCCGCCGGCTCGACAACAAGTAGGACAGCGACGTAGCGCACGGACGACAACGGTCCATCGCAGGGACGGACGACGGCGCTGCGTCTCAGTGGCGTAGTTTCAGAAGAAGGATCGGCTCGTGCGCGCAACCCGCGCGCAACTGGAGGGCTCAGGTCGTGGTCAGCCCATGAGGAGGCGGACCCAGCGGTTCTCCTTGACGAAGTCGAGTTCCTCGAGGAACCCGTCGACGCCGAGGATGCGGCCGGCGCCGATGGCGCCGAGGCCGAACAGGAGCATCGCGTACACGACGTGGTCGTCGACGACCCAGCCGTGTGCGAGCGGGAGGCCCTGCATGAGGCCGCCGGTGAGGCTCGCCGCCCAGAACATCATCATCATCACGGCCGCCCAGAACGCGTTCCAGCGGACGAACGCGCCGAGGATGATGCCGATGCCCGTGAGGGTGAGGCCCCACATCACGAGGATGTCGACGAACCCGCTCCCAGCCATGTCCGCGAACAGCCCCATGAACGGGTTGCCTTCGGGGATGGCGTTCGCGAGGTACCCCGCGGCCGTCCAGTTGTTCTCGGGGTTCCCGTCCAGGTACGTGACGAGCTTGGTGAGCCCACCCTGGAGGAGGACCCAACCCATGACGACCCGAAGGCCGACGAGCGCGTAGCCGATCCAGTGCTCGCTATACTCGAAGTTGGTCTCTCGGCCGAACAGTTCTGCGTCCAGTTTGCGGGTTTGTGCGGACATTGGCTTGCACCTCTACACTTCAGGATTCGACTACCAACCCAATATAAAGAGAGAGTGGTTCTCAGGACGCCGAAACCGTTCTCAGCGCGTGGGAACGACCGATAGCGGCGGGTCGTGAGAGGGCCGCCGGTGGTCGAGCGAGAGCGGGGGCGTCGGGTCGGCGGTGGGACGGTATCCCTTTGCCTGCGCGGCCGCTACCGGCGGGTAGTGACCGAGAGCGATACGGAGACAGAGGAGCTGTCCGTCGACCGGTTCTACGACGCGCTGGAGGACCACGGGCGGCCCGTCATCACGGCGACGGCGCTCGCGCGCCGTCTCGACGTCAGCCAGGAGCGCGCGATGCAGGCGCTGGACGCGCTGGAGGAGCGCGGGGACGTCGAGCGCGCGAGCGTCGCGGAGGACCCGACGGTGTTCTACGCGAGCGACTGGGCGCGGATGGTCGAACGCGAGCGCGTCGTGTTCTTCCCGGAGCGCCGCGAGATCGTCGTCGACCAGCCCGAGCAGTTCACCAGGGCGCAGCTCGCGCAGTTCGCGCGCCTCAAGGACACCACGCGCACCGGCGGGTACCTCTACGAGGTGCGTCGGGAGGACGTCTGGCAGGCGCCGTACGACACGCACGAGGAGCTGGTGGCGACGATGCAGTCGGTGCTGCCGGTGTGGCCGTCGACGTTCGAGGAGTGGGTGGTCGAGCAGTACAAGCGCGCGCACCGGTTCGAGCTCCGGACGCACGAGGACGGCTACGTCGTCCTCGTCGCGGCGAACGAGAGCCTCCTGGGGAACGTCGCCGAGCAGCGATTGCCGGAGGGCGCGCTCCGCGCCGTCATCTCCGATACGGAGGCGTGGGTGGCCGAGGACCGCGTCGCGGAGGTCAAGCGCGTGCTCTACGAGGCCGGGTATCCCGTCGAGGACGGCCGCGACCTGGAGACCGGAGAAGCCCTCGACGTCCAGCTCCATCTGCGGCTGCGTGACTACCAGCAGGAGTGGGTGGACCGCTTCGACGAGAAGGGCGCGGGCGTGCTGGTTGGGCCGCCGGGGAGCGGGAAGACCGTCGCCGCGATGGGCTGCATCGAAGCGGTCGGCGGCGAAACCCTGGTCCTCGTCCCGAGTCGCGAGCTGGCGACGCAGTGGCGCGAGGAACTGCTGACGCACACGAACCTGGTTGACTCGCAAGTAGGCGAGTACCACGGCGGGAAGAAGCAGATTCGACCCGTGACCATCGCGACCTATCAGACCGCGGGCATGGACCGCCATCGCCAGCTGTTCGACGACCGCGAGTGGGGGCTCGTCGTCTACGACGAGGTGCATCACGTGCCCGCGCCCATCCACCGGCGGAGCGTGGACCTCCAGAGCAAGCACCGGCTCGGGTTGACGGCGTCCCCCGTTCGCGGTGACGACCGCGAGGAGGAGATATTCACGCTCGTCGGCCCACCAATCGGGACCGACTGGGACGCGCTGTTCGACGCCGGGTTCGTGCAGGACCCCGAGGTCGAGGTCCGGTACGTGCCGTGGGGGTCGGACGAGGCACAGGAACGGCACGCGAAGCGCGACGGGCACGACAAGCGCCAGGCGGCGGCCGCGAACCCCGCGAAGATCGCGGAGACCGAGCACGTCCTCGAACGCGAGCATCCGGACAAGAAGGCGCTCGTGTTCGTCGAGTACCTCGACCACGGCCAGGAACTCGCGGAGGCGCTCGACGCGCCGTTCATCTCAGGGGAGATGGCTCACAGCGAACGCGACCGCCTCTTCCGGGAGTTCCGGAACGGCGACCGCCGCGTCCTCGTCGTCTCCCGGGTCGCCGACGAGGGCATCGACCTCCCGGACGCCGAGGTCGCGGTCGTCGCCTCCGGACTCGGCGGCTCCAGACGTCAGGGCACCCAGCGCGCCGGCCGCACCATGCGTCCGGAGGGCTCGGCGCACGTCGTCGTCCTCGCGACGCGAGGGACCACGGAGGAGGACTTCGCGCAGAACCAGACCAGGCACCTCGCCTCCAAGGGTATCAGCGTCCGCGACGGCGACGCGAAGGCCTTCGAGACGACCGACGGCCTCGTCGCCGCCACCGACGACACGGACGCCGACGACGAAGACGCGGACGGCGACGAGGCACCAGACGACGCCGCCGAATAATTGCCACCCTCGGGGCGTTCAAGCCACTCCGGGGCTTGCGTTCGGGTAGCATGGTCGACCCTACGTCAGACGTCGGCGACGTGGACGCCGACGACGCCCCCGCGTGCGCCGACTGCGGTGCGCCAGTGACGGGCGACAGTCACCGCGTCCGCTCGCGAATCGTCGACGGCGACAGCGAACACGTACACTTCTGCGACGACGACTGTCTCGAGAACTGGGAGCAAGGATAACTGGCGTCCCGACGCGACCGCGTCCGCGGGTCAGTCGTCGTCGCTGACGACGTCGCCGAGCCCGTCGACGGGCCGGTCGGGGTTCGCGCGGTCGGCTTCCTCGGGGAGCCCGAGCTGGTAGGATTCCTCGCGGTTCTCGCGGAGGCGCGTCCGGCCGCGGTGGACGCTCACCTCGTCGTTCAGGTGGAGGCGCACGGCTTCGAGCAGTGCTTCGGCTTCGAGCGGCTGGCCGCGTTCCTTGAGGTCCGTGATCTCGGCGTCGTCGGGGACGTCGAACGCGCGCTGCGTGATGATGGGGCCCTGGTCGAGGTCCGTCGTCACGTAGTGCGCGGTGACGCCCGCGATGCGGACGCCCTCCTCCAGGGCCTGCCGGTACGCTTTCGCGCCCGGGAACGCCGGGAGGAGGCTCGGGTGGATGTTGATGATGCGGTCCTCGTACCGGAACACGACGTCCGGACTGAGGATGCGCATGTAGCGCGCGAGCACGATGAGGTCCGCGTCGTACTCCGCGAGCAGGTCGAGGAGTTCGCCCTCGTCGGGCGTCCCCTTCTCGTCGCCGACGTCGTGGAACGGGACCTCGTACTTCTCCGCGAGCGGCTCCAGGTCGTCGTGGTTCCCGATGACGACAGAGATGTCCGCGCCGAGGTCGCCGCTCGCCCACGCCTGGAACAATCGTTCGAGGCAATGGGATTCCTGCGTGACGAGCACCGCGATCTGCTGGGTCTCGCGGTCCTCGGGGAACCGAACCTGGATGTCGACGTCGAGTTCGTCGCCGAGGTCGTGGAGGTCCTCGCGGAGTTTCGCCTGCGTGCACACCATCTCGTCGGTGTCCGCGTGCAGCGTCATCCGGAAGACGTCCTCGCGGACCGCCTGGTCGAGGTCCTCGATGTTGATTCCGCGCTCGAACAGCAGGGAGGTCACTCTCGCGATGAGTCCGGTCTTGTCTCCTCCGACGACCGTGATCTCGGCGAAGTCACTGGTCATCGGTGCCACCTCCGACTGCTGGTCGACTGAGACATCAGTCGACGCTGAGGCCACGCGCGAGCAAAAGGGTTCCCTTCCACGCAACCGTGGACGGGGCGCGTGGACGGTAACGCGTCACGTGCGGGCAGCGGTGCGTTCGCGAGTGCCTAGGGTTCGCGGTCGTCGCCGGGGGCTTGCAAGGGCGTTCAGCGGACGGTCGGGTCCGCTGGGTCGGTGTCGTCGATGGTGGCGACGTCGGTGCGCTCCGTGCGCCCGCGGTAGAACTCGCGGACGGAGACGAGGCCGACGGCGACCGCGCCGAGCGCGACGACGGCGACGACGACGAGGACGACGAGCGCGGAGACGAGCAGCTCTAGCATACCGAACTGGACGCTCGCTGAGAGCATAAATCTCGCTTCGTGACGGGTTCCCGACGACGGTATCGGTGGTCGAGACGCCGTCCGGTATCGGTGGTCGAGACGATGCGAGACGCCGCCCGGTATCGGTCGCGTCGACGGCCGTTCAGGCGAGTTCGACGACGAGTTCGTTCCGGCGCTGCCAGGGCGGCGTTCGCGGGTCGTCGTACCGGTGGAGTTCGTGGTCGCCGGCGGCGGCGAGGCCGCGGTCGGCGAGCGCGTGGTCGAGGCGGCGGCGGCCGCGCTCGACGCTGGCCTCGGTCGCGAACCACGAGAACCGGTAGGCGGCGACGCGCCGGTGTTCGACGACGTCGAGTTCGACGCGGTCGTCGGTCGGCTCGGGCGCGCCGTCGAGCGTGTACGTGGACGGCAGGAAGAACGCCATCTCGACGCCCGCTTCGACGGGCTCGGTGGTGACGGGTGCGGTCATCGCGACGTCGACGCCGGGCGTCGTCGCCACCGGCGCGGTCATCGCGACGCCCTGCGTGCGCTCGTTCGCGCCGTCGATGTACGCGAACAACCGGCGGAACGCCTCGCGCTGGCTCGGCGCGACCGTCCGCGCCACCACGACGTCCGGGTACTCGCGGAGTTCGAACGCACCGTCGCGCTCGATGACCGTGTACGGGACCGTCTCCACGTCGGACTGCCCGAACCGCGCCCACGCGTCCCAGACCGCGACGGCAACGGCCGTCGCGCCGAGCGCGCCACCGAGAACCTTGAGGGCTCGCTTCATGTCGACCGATACGAGTGCTGCGAGCATAAGCGCGCCCCCGGTGTCGCGGCCGTCAAGGCCACGCTCTCGTCGGCGTCAACGGGTCGACTCCACACGTTCCGGGGTCGGGACGCGACGCCTCAGTCGTGTTGCCGATACGTGCTCCGACCGACGGTGTGGTTCAGCGGGCAGTACTGGACCTGCGCCTCGTAGACGAGATAGAGACCACAGACGGCGAGGGCGGCCCCGAGTGGCACGTTACCGAGCCCGCTCTCGAGGACGGGCGCGAGCAGCACGCCGGCCGCGGCGGCGAGACACGCGAACCCGAGGAGGTACCGTATCGTCCGCTCGAGGCCGCCGACGTTCCGCTCGTGCCCGATACCGAACACCCAGCGGTAAGCCTGTGCGGCGCCGCCCCCCAGCGACTTCCCTGACTTGTTCGTCATATGCTATCGAACAACACTCGCAGCCGCATAATCGTACCGTCGCACACTCCGCCGTCGACCGCCGCATCCTCACGACAGACGACACCCGCTCGCGGGTCGCTACGCTCCCCGCTCGACCGTATCGTCGCTCCCGCTGGTCGCGACGCACTCCACGGGCTTCCCTTCGGTCAGCCCGTTCCGTCTCGGGGCTCCCGTCGGTCGCCCCGTCTATCTCGCGGGTCGTTGCACTCCCCGCTCGATTGTTTCGTCGCTCCCTAAGGTCGCGGCGTTATCCACAATCGTGTATCACGAAGGGATTGCACAAGAGTTTTTGACCACGAACGCGCGCTTCCAGTCGATGACCGCGTACACCGCCACGGTGACCGTCCGGCTGAAGCACGGGGTGCTCGACCCGGAGGCCGAGACGACCCAGCGCGCGCTCGAACGCCTCGGCTTCGACCTCGAGGACCTCCGCGCGGCCGACCGCTTCGAGGTCGACCTCGACGCCGAGGACGAGGCCGCCGCCCGCGAACGCGCGGGCGAGATGGCCGAACGACTGCTCGCGAACCCGACGATCCACGACTACGAGGTCGCGGTCGCCGAACGCGAGGCATGACCGTCGCCATCGTCCGCTTCGGCGGGTCGAACTGCGACCGCGACGCACTCCGCGCGCTCGACGACGTCGGCGTCGACGCCGAGATCGTCTGGCACGAGGACGGCCTCCCCGAGGACGTCACGGGCGTCATGCTCCCCGGCGGATTCTCCTATGGGGACTACCTGCGCGCCGGCGCGATGGCCGCCCGGTCGCCCATCATGAACGACGTCCGGGACGCCGCCGCGGACGGCGTCCCCGTCCTCGGCGTCTGCAACGGCGCGCAAGTCGGGTGCGAGTCCGGCCTCACCGACGGCGCGTTCACGACGAACGAATCGGCGCGCTTCCAGTGCGAGCACGTCCACCTCCGCGTCGAGAACGCCGACACGCCGTGGACCGCCGGCTACGAGGCCGGTGACGTCATCTCGCTTCCCATCGCGCACGGCGAAGGCCGCTACGAGGTCGACGACGACCGACTCACGCAACTGGAGACGAACGACCGCGTGCTCTTCCGGTACTGCGACGAGGACGGCGAGCCGTCCGTCGACGCGAACCCGAACGGCTCGAAGCACAACGTCGCCGGCGTCCTCGGCGAGCGCGACACCACCGCGGTCCTGATGCCCCACCCCGAGCGCGCGGCGCTCGCGGACGTCGGCGGCACCGACGGCCGCCCGCTCCTCGAGGGATTCGCGCGCGCCGTCGACGCCGAATAATCGGCGACGGCGTGCCGACGAAACCACGCTTGTGAACCTGCCTCAAAGCTTAAACCCCGTGCCGTCCGTACACAAGACGAGTAGTGGTGGCATCGGATTCGGACGAGCGGGGAGGTGGGCCTCGCGTCCTGTACGTCGACGGGTCGCCAGACGTGCCGGCCGTGACGTCGGCACTTTCCGCGGACGTGACGACTGTCGAGACAGCAGCAGCGGCGCGTGCAGCGCTCGCTGACACGCGGTTCGACGTCGTCGTCACCGAGTACGCGCTCCCGGACGCCGACCCCGCGGACGGCGGGACGATAGCGTTCTGCGAGCACGTCCACGAGCACGTCCCGGAGGCGTCCGTCGTCGTCTACACGGCGCACGGCGACGAACGCGTCGCCGGTGACGTGGTCGCCGCAGGCGCCGACGCCTACGTCACGAAGGACGACGACGTGTCCGTGCTCGCCGAGCGCGTCGAACGGCTCGTCGGCGACGACGCCGCCGTGGACTCGAGGCCGGACGGTTCGAGACCGAGCGATCCGGTACCGGCCGGCTCGGTGCGCGCCGACCCGGCGGTCGTCGTCGAGGAGGCGCCGCTCGCGCTCGTCGAGGTCGACACGGACGACGTCATCGTCCGCTGGAACAGCGGCGCTGAAGCGCTGTTCGGGTACACGAAAGCGGAAGCGGTCGGCGAGCACCTCCTCGAACTCGTCGTCCCCGACGACGCCCGCGACGACGTCGAATCGGTCTGCGACACCGCGCTGTCGACGCCCGGCCGGTTGACGAACGTCAACGAGAACGTCCGGAAGGACGGCACGCGCATCACGTGCGAGTGGCACTCGACGAACGCGACCGACGACGACGGCAACGTCCGCAGTTCCGTGTCGCTCGTTCACGACGTCACCGACCGCGAGCAACGCAAGCGAACCATCGCCCAGCTGCGGTCGGTGACGCGCGACCTCGTCCGCGCCGACGACGCCGAGACCGTCGCCGAGACCGCGGTCACCGCCGTCGAGGAGATCCTCGGTCAGCCGTACTCGGCCGCGTACCTCGCGGACGAGGACGGCGAGGCACTGCACGCGACCGCGGCGACCGCCGAGTTCGGCGACCCGCCGCCGGTCGTCGCCGGCGAGAGCCTGAACTGGGAGGTGTACGAGACCGGCGACCGTCGCGTCGTCCAGTCCGACATCCCGTCGGCGACGACGCTCCCCGACGACACCCCCATCCGGAGCGCGGTCGTGCATCCGCTCGGCGACCACGGGACGCTCGCGCTCGGCGCGCGCGACGAACACGGGTTCGACGAGACGGCCATCCAGTTGTCGACGATCCTCGCGTCCGCGGCGACCGCGGCGCTCGACCGGACGAGTCGCGAGGCGGAACTACGCTTCCAGCAGACGATCGTCGAGACGGTCGGCGCGGGCGTGTTCGCGCTCGACAGCGACGGGTTCGTCGAGACCGTCAACGACACCCTCACGAAGATGACGGGGTACGACCGCGACGAACTCGTCGGGATGCACGCGTCGACGCTCGTCGGCGAGGACACGTACGCGAACGCGACCGAGCAGCTGTCCGGGATGACGGACGACGACGGCGAGACGACGGGCGTGGGGACGCTCGAGGTTCGGATACGGGCGGTGGACGGGACGGAGATACCGTGCGAGGCGAACGTCGGCGTCCTCCCCGGTGGCGTGGACGCGGGCGGGGTTGCGGGCGTGGTGCGGGACGTCCGCGAGCGCAAACGCATCCAGTCCGAACTCGGCGAGAAACGCCGGAAGATAGAGCACCTGCACGAGGTCGCGTCGCTGCTCGACGACTGCGAGCGACGCGACGACGTCTGGCGGTTGACGGTGGAGGCGGCCGAAGGCATCCTCGACTTCGACGTCTGCGGTATCGACGAGGTCCGCGGCGAGTACCTGTACTCGGTCGGGTTGTCCTCGGAGATCGAGCCGGAGGGCTACAAGCAGACCGCGCACGTCAGCGACGGTATCGCCGGGAAGACCCATCGGACGGGCGAGTCGTTCCTGTTCGAGGACGTCCGCGCGGACAACGAGGCGACGCCGGAGAAACGCACGTACCGGTCGCTCGTGTCGGTTCCGATCGGCGAACACGGCGTGTTCCAGGCGGTCAGCGACGAGGTCGGTGCGTTCGACGAGGACGACCTCGAGCTCGCGGAACTCCTCATGCGGCACGTCGAGGACGCGCTGGAACGCATCGAGTTCGAGGGACGGTTGCGCGGGGAACGCGACCGGTTCGCGGCGCTGTTCGAGAACGTCCCGGACCCGGTCGTGCAGACGCGTCACACCGACGACGGCGCGATCGTGGAGGCGGTGAACCCGGCGTTCGAGGGCGTGTTCGGGTACGGGAGCGCGGACATCGTCGGCGGGAACCTGAACGACTTCGTGGTGCCCGTCGACCGCCTCGACGAAGCCCGGGACATCGACCGCCGCGGCCGCGAGGGACACGTCGTCGAGCAGGAGGTCAAACGGCGGACGACCGACGGCCTGCGGGACTTCCAGTTGACGGCGGTCCCCGTGGACGCGGACGCCGACGAGCCGATGACGTTCTTCGTGTACACGGACATCACGCAACGCAAGGAACGCCAGAAGCGCGTGGAGATACTGAATCGCGTCCTCCGGCACGACCTCCGGAACGGCATGAACATCATCAAGGGATCGGCGGAGATGCTCCAGGACGCGGTGACGGACTCGACGGCGGCCGGGTACGCGGACCAGGTCATCGAGCGCGCGGACGACCTGCTCGGGCTCGCGGAGAAGACGCGCGCGGTCGAACGGACGCTCGACCGGGATACGCAGGCGACGGGGCCGGTGAGCGTCACCGAGAGCGTGGAGACGAGCGCGGCACGCATCCGCGAGGAGTACCCGGACGCGGTCATCGACGTGGACGTGACCGCGGACGTCGCGGTTCGCGCGGACGACATGCTCCGGACCGCGATCTATCACGTGATGGAGAACGCCGTCGAGCACAACGACTCGTCGACGCCGACGGTGACGGTGCGCGCCGAGTACGCGGGCGACCGCGACGACATGCTCCGCTTGCAGGTCGCGGACGACGGCCCGGGCATCCCGGACACCGAGCGCGAACTCATCGGCGAGGAGCGCGAGATAACGCAACTCCGGCACGCGAGCGGCCTCGGCCTCTGGCTCGTCGACTGGGTCGTCAGTCAGTCCGGCGGCTCCATCGAGTTCGAGGCGAACGAGCCCCGTGGGACCGTCGTCACGCTCTCGGTTCCCATCGCGACCGAGGCGGACGTCATCCAGGCCGACGACTGAACGCGTCGGTACCGTTCGGGGTCAGTACCCGAGTTGGTCGCGGACGAGGACGACCGTCGTCCGGCCTTCCTCCATCTCCTTGCGGAAGACGAGTTGCTTCGCGATGGCGGATTCGACGCCATAGGCCTCCTGTGCGCGCTCGTTCTCGAGCGGGTACGCGACTTCTTCGAGGCGGTCGAAGGCGTCGTCGAGCGTGTCGACGATCTTGTTCACGCCGGAGACGATGACGACGTTCCCGGCCGCGAACGGATAGGCGCCGATGCGGCTCCCGGACATGTCGGCGGCGACGAGTTCGCCCGTGGAGGCGATGGCGTTGATGCCGCCGAGGAAGTAGTCCGCGGTCTGGGCGTCGCGGCGTGCGGCCTGGCGTTCGGCGTCGTCGTCGATGCTCCAGACGTGGTCGGGGAGGCTCTCCCAGTCGTGGTCGTCGCCGCCGAGGTAGTCGACGAACCCGATCTCCTCGAGCGTGGTCGAGTGCCCGTTCATCACGGACGCACCGGCGGGAATCTCGTCGACGATGGCGTCGAGCGCGTCGTCGGCGGTGTCGACGACGTCGACCGCGAACCCGTTCGCTTCGAGGTTCGCGACGGCCTCCTCGATGGTGTCGTCGTCGGGTTGGGCGTCGAGGTCGGTGTCGATGTCGGCGTCGTCTACGTAGTCGGCCTTCTGTTGGGACATGGTCGTGGTGCGTCCGTAGCCGCCTGCCGTACTTAACGAGACGCGGACACCGGTGTCGGTAGGTGACGCCACCGATACCGGGACGAACGATAGCACACGGCACGCCATTCGTGGGCGTCGTCGACGGTCGATTGGGACGCTCCCGCACGGTTCTTTAAGTCATTCTGGTCGCAATGGGTCGTAGTGAGGAGGTTGACGCCGCACCCTGCGGCGTCGTACGCGATTCTACGTCGCTCGCTCGTACAGCAGCGCGTCACCCCAGACTAGCCAGCGGAGACGTCGTGGTTCGTCGACGCGCCGGACGGCCCGAGTCGCGAGAACGACCCGCACGGTTCTTTAAGTCATTCTGGTCGCAATGGGTCGTAGTGAGGAGGTCGGCGCCGCATCGCGCGGCGTCGCACGTGCTTCTGTGACGTCCAGTTCCGTAGAAACGCGGTCGTTCCGCAGCGACGCCGCCGTGTCGTCGCGAGCCGTTCGCGCAATCCGCAGACGAGGGTCGCCGTCGGTGGTCGCGCGCGAGCCATCAGCGCCGGCGTGCGGACGCCGACGGGAAGTACCTGCTCCAGCGTGCCGACTTTGGTTGCCGATAATCGACGGAACCGCCCTGAATACCCCGGGCGACCCCCTGAGAATCCGGAGAACGAGCACGGCGTTCAGAGTTGTCTGACGAACGCTTATGGTGCGTCCGTCCCCCGGGTCGCTCATGAGTCGTGCAGACCGGAGCGCGTCGACGCGCGTGATCGAAGCCGCCGCAGCCAGGACCGACCGCGACGAACTGGACCTCCCACCGCTCGCGGAGGTCGTGGACCCGGAGGCCCTGGACACCATCGCGGACGACTCGAGCGCGGTTCTCACGTTCCCCTACGCCGGCATGCACGTCACCGTCGACGAGACCGGCGCCGTCACCGTCGACGAGCGCACGGACGCCTACGCGAACGGCGAGCAAGCGCTCGGCGACGACTGACGGCTCGGTACGCGAACGAAAAACGAGACGGGCCGGGTGCGGGACGGGCCGCGCTCAGTCGACCAGCGGTGCGTTGTACTCGGTCTCGCGTTCGAGCACGGTCTCCCACGTCGCCTCGCACTCGCAGGACACCTGCTCGAACACCGACGGGTCCTGGCGGAGGTCGAAGTCCTTGATGGCCGTCTGGACGTTGTCGTCGCACTCGCCGCAGTTGTGCGGGCCGCGGTCGCTCCCGTGGCCGACGGGGTCGCTGACGACGATGACGTCCTCGTCCGCGGTCGATTCGAGGACGTCGGCGACCGACCAGAGCCACGGCGGCCGGTAGCCGCCGCGGAAGTAGAGTTCGTCGACCATCGTGTACCGCTGGACGTTACACGGGTTCATCGACACCGTGTGGCAGCCCTCGACGCCCGCGCACTTGCGGACGCTCGCCTTCATGTCTTCCAGGGCTTCGGGTTCCGTGAGGAACGGCGGCTTCATGAGGAGATAGGCTTTCACGCCGGCGCCCGCTTCCTTCGCGGCCATCGCGGCGTCCTCGAAGTCGCTGAAGTCGAAGTACTTGTTCACGCAGTCGTGGCGGACGCGGTCGGTCGCGGTCTCCAGGCCGACCGCGACGTCGACGTCCAGGCCGTGCTGCGTGAAGTCCGCGACCTTCTCGGCGTCGACGAAGTCCGGGAGGCTCTCGACGACGATGCGCTCGCGGTCCGCGAACGTCTCGGCGATGGCCTGCCGGGTTTCGGCGCCGACCTCGCGCTCGTCGAGGAAGCTCCCGGACGTGTAGATCTTGATGAGGCCCGCTTGCTCGTCGTCCTCGCCGGGTTCGCCGAGGTTCTCGCGCTCGTGGTCGAGACAGACGTCGATCTGGTCCATGAGCGCGTCGTGCGCGACGCTCCCACCTTCGACGGACTCGGCGACGTACCCGCACATCGTGCAGCCGCCCGCTCGCGCCCACCGACACCCGCCCGTGTTGAGGATGATGGTGAGGCTGTCGTAGACGCCACCGGGCGTGTTGTCCTCGTCGAGCCACACGCGCGTCGGCTCGTGGGGGTCGTACGTCGCGTCCTTCTGCGCGCGGATGCCGCGCATCACCTCGTTGTGCGCGTCCATCCCACGACCGCGCTCGTAGACCTCCGGACTCGGTTCGCTCATTACCGGAGTCTGGGGCCGCTCGCTCAAATCCCCTTCGAGTGCCCGCAAGCCTAATACGCTCGTCGACCGCACTGCGGGTAATGGTCGAGGTGGGGCTGTCGGACGCGACGTTGCGCGCGGTCGACCGGGTCGGTCACGAACTCGCGATCGACGTCGTCGGGTGGGACGACGACGCGACGCCCGAAGCCATCCCCGTGAAGGGCTTGGACGAGTTCGTGGCGGCGCGCGCGACCCAGTTGACGTTCGGCGAGGACCTCGTGGAGCTCGGCGACGCGGACGCGGAGGGGTTCGAGAAGCTCGGCGAGGGAACGCAGACGTGGTCGCTCGCGGACGACGCGCACCTGGTGAAGGTCACCTCGCAGCTCGGTGCGTACCTGAAGTTCACGGGCGCGGGGACGCTCGCGCGGCTCGCGGACGGCCGCGTCCGGTTGTCGTTCGAGCATCCGACGGCGGTGACGTTCGGCTACTGGAGTCTCGTGGATTACCCCGAGGAGACGGTGACGGTGCCGGCGACGGCGAGCGGGCTCGCGACCGCGCTGTCGGCGCTGTCGTCGGCGTACCTGTCGCTCGGGCCGGACCGGACGCTCCCGGGGTGGCGCGAGTACCCGCCCCGTATCGCGTTCGGCGACGAGACCGACGTGCCGGACGCGGTCGCCGACGCCGTGCCGGACACCGGTATCGAGCTGGTGCTCCCCGACGAGTTCGCGTACGGGATTCCGGCGGCGCCGCTCGCGTACCACCTCGCGGCCGACGTCCGCGTCGCGGACCGCGAGACGCCGGAACTCCGCGTTCCCGAGCACGACGTCGTCCACGAGTTCCCGGCGCTCCCCGAGTTCGGCGTGGCGGCGAACGACGTCTTCCAGCGGACGTTCTACGCGGACTGTCTCGTGAACTCGGCGCGCGGCGGGACGGACCTCGCGGAGGCCGAGTTCCTCGACGACGTCGGCCTGGACGCGGACGCGCTGTTCGATGCGACGCCCGCCGAGCGCCTCGTGGCGTACCTGGACGCGCCGTTCGAGCGCATCCGGAGTCGACTCCCGGCGCGCTCGCACGTCGCGTTCGTCGAGCCGACCGCCGAGTACGCGACCGCACTCGGGCATCTCGCGCACCACGAGGCGCGCGTCTACCTGCCGTCGGCGTTCGACGCGGTCGGCGCGAGCGCGGACCCGTCCGTGACGTCCGCGTGGCTCGCACCGGGGACGCGCCCGGGGACGTACGCGGCGTCGCCGGCGGCGTACGAGAACTACCTCTCGCATCTCGACGCGGGCCTGGACGACGGCGAGCCGGAGGTGCTCGTCGTCGGACACGGCCGCGACGGCGACCAGGAGGCGGTGACGGCGTTCTACCGGCACTACGACGGGCTCGTCGACCTGTCCGTGGTCGAGCGACGGGACGCGACGACCGCGGACCTCGCGGCGGCGCTCGCGGAGCGGCGTGCGTTCGTGCACGTCGTCGCCGAGCGCACGCCCGACGGTGGCGTCGTGTGCGCGGACGGCGTCCTCGACCTGGAGACGGTCGAGGCGGTCGGCGCGCGCCTGTTCGCGCTCGACTTGACGGGCGCGTCGACTGACGCGGACGCGGCGAGCGCGGTCGCGCGGTCGCTCGTGGACGCCGGCGCGGTCGCCGGCGCGAGTCGGACGGGCGCGGTGTCGCGGACGGCCGCGGAGTCGTTCGTCCGCCTGCTCGTGAACGGGTTCGGCCTGGAGTTGTCGCGTCGGCTCGTCGACCGGTACGTCGACGGCGCGTTCGACGTGGTGGTCGCGGGCGACGGCACGCACACGCTCCAGGCGGACGACAGCGTGAACTACATCCCGCTGCACGTGGTCGCGAACGGCGACGGGACGTTCGCGGTCACGGGGAAGGCGGGTGGACCGACCGCGGGGTTGTTCTGGCATCCGGACGTCCCGGAGGTCCGACCGCGCCTGCTCGCGAACGGCCTCGCGTTCGAGCTGTCGGCGACCGAGCTCGCGGACTTCCTCGACGACGAGGGCTATCTCGTCGTGTACGACGACGAACTCCACTGGTCGAACGAACTCACGCCGTTCTACCCGGTCGCCTGACTCACCCCGCCGTTCTACCCGGTCGCCTGACCCACCCCGCCGTTCTACCCCGTCGCCTGACCCACCCCGCCGTTCTACCCCGTCGCCTGACTCACCCCGCCGTTCTACCCCGTCGCCTGATTCGCGCTCGCCGGGGTGGTCGCTGTCCGGTCCCGATTCATCGAGCCCGTACAGTCAAGAGTCCCCCCGTCCTACGAGGGGCAGGATGGCGGCGACCCGCGAACGAATCGAGCGCCTGCACGACGCAGCGACGGCGCTCTCGCGGGCTGACGCCGAATCGGAGATCTTCGACATCGCGGTGGAGTCGGCGGCGGACGTGCTCGCGTTCGACGCGTGCGTCGTCTGTTGCGTCGAGGACGACCGGCTCGTGCCGGCGGCGGCGGTGGCGGTGGAACTCCAGCCGAACGCGCCGACGCTCGACGCGAACGAGGGCGTCGCCGGGCGGACGCTCCGTCGCGGCGAGACCGAGGTGGTTCCGGACCTGAACGCGGACGCGGACGCGGCGCCGACGGACCCGGCGTATCGGTCCACGCTCTCGATACCCGTCGGTGACGACGCGGTGTTCCAGGCGCTGTCGACGGACGTGGACGCGTTCACGGACACCGACCGCGAGCTCGCGGAGTTGCTCGTAACGTACGTCGAGCACGCCCGGGAGCGCGTGAGTTACGAGGCGCTCGTGACGCGCGAACGCGACCGGTTCGCGGCGCTGTTCGAGAACGTCCCCGACCCCGCGCTCCAGTACCGGCTCGTCGACGGTCGCCCGGTCGTCGACCGCGTGAACTCCGCGTTCGTCCGTGCGTTCGGGTACGAGCCAGCGGACGCGATCGACGAACCGGTGACAGACCTGCTCGTCCCCGAGGCCGACCGGGACGCCGCCGAGGAACTGCACGCGGCGGTGAACGACGGCGAGCGCCTCGACGACGAGGTGGAGCGGCGAACGGAGACGGGGACGCGACGGTTCCTCCTGCGGAGCGTTCCGGTCGCGGGCGACGACGAGACCCGGTCGGGGTACTTCATCTACACGGACATCACGCCGCTGAAGGAGCGCGAACGCGAGCTCGAACGACAGAACGAGCGGTTGGACGCGTTCACGGGCGTCGTCAGTCACGACCTCCGGAACCCGCTGAGCGTCGCTCGCGGGTACGCGGACCTCGCGCTCGAGTCCGGGGACGTGACCGCCGTCGAGGAGGTCCGCACGCAACTCACGCGGATGGAGGCGATGCTCGACGAACTCCTCACGCTCGCCCGCCAGGGCGACGTCGTCGGCGACACCGAGCGCGTGGACGTCGCGACCGCGGCGACGCTCGCGTGGCGTCACGTCGACACGGACGACGCCACGCTCGACGTCCGCGCGGACGACCTCCACGTCGACGCGGACCCGAACCGACTCCAGGAACTCCTCGAGAACCTGTTCCGAAATAGTATCGAACACGGCTCGACCGGGTCCGAGACGTCCTCGGACGAGGCGCCGGTGTCCGCGTCGGACGGTGGCGCTGACCACTTGACGGTGACGGTGGGGGCGCTCGCGGACGGGACCGGGTTCTTCGTCGCGGACGACGGCGTCGGCATCCCCGAGGACGACCGGGACGCGGTGATGGAGATGGGGTACTCGACGGCGACCGACGGGACGGGGTTCGGGCTCGGTATCGTCGCGGAGATCGCGCGAGCGCACGACTGGTCGGTCGCGGTCGGGGCGTCGGCCGATGACGGCGCGCGTTTCGAGATTCGCACGACTGCGAGCGAGTAGTCGGCGTCGGCGGGCGGACGCCGCCGCGCTCGCCCAAGGCACCTTGGGGTCGCGCTCACCCTCGTGGGACCCCAAGCGGTGGTATGACGAACGTCATCGGTGACCTGACGATATCGGTCGAACGGACGGTCGACGTGGACGGTGAGACGGTGTTCGACGTGCTCGCTGACCCGGAGACGCTCGGGGGCGCGGAGCGCGTGGCACGCGAGGAGACGCGGGAGTCGACGGGTCGCGCTGGGGCGCCGGGAGCCGGCGTCCGCGACCCGCCACCTCGAGTGCGCCGCGGCGACACGTTCGTCGGGACGGTCGCGGCACCCGCGGGCCGGGACGCCGACGGCGTCCCGGAGGTCGGTGACGGGTCCGCGGTCGGGACCGGTGCGTCCTTCGAGTCGTACTTCACGGTCGAAGAGCACGACGCTGGCCGGCTCGTGCTCTCGGGCGGCGGCGACGGGGACGCGGGGTCGTTCGACGCGCGCGTCGTGGTCGCGGTCGCGGACGTCACCGAGGGTGCGGTGGTGCGCGTGGACGCGACGATGGACGTCGCCGGGAAGGTCGCGTCGCTGGGCGCGCAGCGGGTGCGGGCGGCCGCGGCCGCGGTCCTCGAACGCTACCTGTCGCGCGTCGAGCGCGCCGCGGCGTCCCCGGCGTAACGCTCGGCGGCGCGAACGACCGCGGCGACGGCGAGCGCGCCGGCGGCCGCGCCGACGAGGTTCGCGAGCGCGTCCAGCGCGCTCGCGGAGCGATAGGGGACGCCGAGCTGGAGGAGTTCGACGAGCACGCCGTACGCGACGGCCGCGGCGACGCCGACGACCGCGCGGCCGTCGGCGTACGTGACGGCGGCGGCGAGGACCATGTACCCGGCCGCGTGCAGCCACTTGTCGGCGCCGACGACGCCGAAGGGACTCGAGAGCGACCCGCCACCGCCGGGGACGAGCGACGCGACGAGCACGACCAGGGCGAGGACGGCGACGAGGAGCCAGCGCGAGCGAGCGGTCACGTTCGGTCGTGCACGCCGGCGGGCAGAAACCTTGCGGTGGCTCGGAGAGCGACGCGCTCGGCGAGCGCGGCGCGGTCAGGCTGCGGTCTTCTCGATGACGACGCAGTCCTGGACGTCGAGCGCGGTCTCGAACTCGTCGGTCCGGTCGACGTCCGTGCCGAGCCCGAGGAGGAATCGTGCGTGCGCGGACCGCGTCGCGTCGACCGCGCCCGTCTCGAACCCGAGGCGGTCCGCGATGGCCGGCCAGTGGTCGGCCGCGACGAAGAACGCGACGAGGTGGTCGTCCTCGTACGCGCACTCGTGGTGCTCGCGGTACTCCTGCAGGCGCAGCGAGAGGTCCGCCTGCACGACCGACAGGAGTTCCGGGAGCCGCCCGGGCTTGACGACGCCGTCACCGGCCGTCAGCAACAGCACCTCCTCCGGGAACGGGTGGTCCTTCACGACGACCCACCCGTGACTGTCCTCCCGACCGCATCGAGAATCATACCGTATCAAGCGCTCGCGGCCTCATAAAGACGGTACGCAACAGGTTCGTTCGTGCGAGCGCGTCGCTCGAATCGCCCGCGAGCGGCGGTGCGTCGAGCCTACGTCTCCTCGACGTGGCGGACGCTGCAGGCTTCGCCGCGCGTCGATTCCACCATGGCGTCGCCGTGCATCTGCGCGCGACCGATGGCGAACGCCTTCGGCCCTTGGACGACGACCTCGTCGCCCTCGCGGATGTCCGAGTCCGCGTCGACGACGCCGGGCGCGAGCACGCTCCCGTGGGGAACGAACCCGTCGATCTCGACGCGCTTCGTCGGCACGTCGCTCTCGAGCCAGCGGCGCGCCCCGCGGAGGGTAAAGGAGAGCGTCCCGTAGTTCGGGACCATCGTCGCGAGCTGCGGTGCGGCGTTCTGGTCGTCGCCCGCCGTCGGCGGTTCGTCCGCGCGAATCTGGAGTTTCGGGTACCGGCTCGTCACCGTGAAGTCGCCGAAGAGGTCGTCGCCGGCGTCGGCGCCGAACTGGTAGTCCGCGAGCGCGCGGACGGTGTTACGCTGGCGTTCGCGCTTCCCGTACGCGGACTCCCCTTCGAGTGCGGCGGCGAGGTTCGCGAGGCTCTCGTCCGTGGTGGGGTGGTCGGCGACCGTGAACTCGACGTCGAGGTCGGGGTGGGATTCGAGCGCGCGTTCGACGATGGGGCGGTAGTCGTCGGGGACGTGCGCGACGACGCGCGGGTAGTCGTTCGCGTCGAGGTACCGGCGGAGGACCTCGGCGACGAACTCGACCTCGCCGGCGGTCCACTCGCCCGTGACGACGGTGTCGTAGTGCTGGGCGGGGTACGTGAGTTCGAGCTCCTGGGGGACGACGCCGATGGGCGAGGTGATGGACGCGAGGTGCGCGCGGTACCGGATGACCTCGCGGAACTGGTAGTGACTCTGGGAGTCGCTGTAGGGTTTGGTCGCCGAGCACGGGACGAGGACGAGCGGCGCGTCGAACCGGTTCCGGTACCGTTCGGTGACGCGCTGCGCGAACCGCTGTATCTCGACGCGGTTGAGGGTGTCCTCGGTCGTCGCGTCCATGTGCGCGTTCCGGTAGACGGGCGTCCGCTCCTCGAGGTATCCCCACTCCTGGTCGAGTTCGCGGACGAGCGCGGTCAGCCACTGGTCCTGGCGCGCCTGCCCTTCGACGTAGTCGCGGAGGCGGCCGTCGCGGATGCGGCGGCGGACGCGCGCGAGTTCCGCTTCGAGGACGGCGACGTTGTGGTCGACGCAATCCTGCCGGTCGAACGCCTCGCGGGGTTTGCGGCAGGCCTCGCACGCACACGGGAGTTCGTCGAGGTCGTCGAGGAAGTGGTTCTCGTCGGTCGTCAGGTACCGGCCCTGGGTGCCGAGCGCGACGGCGCGGTCGGCGTCGAACAGATCGACGCCGGCGTACGCGAGCACGGCGACGTTCCGCGGTGTCGCCGCACCGGAGAGGTAGACGGCGGCGTCCTCCGGGACGGCGTCCTTCACGGCGAGGATGGCGTCCTTGAAGCCGCGAGCGTGCCCGAGGAACCCCTGGACGTCGGAGAGCACGTACGCGTCCGCGCCGCTGGCTTCGACGTGGTTCGAGCTGACGACGGCGGCGCTCGGGTAGTCGACGTCGGGCGCGGTGACGGCGAAGGAGTCGGCGACCTCGTCGGCGGTGCCGGCGGGGAGGCCGCGGTGGGGCAGGACGGTGAGCGTGCGCTCGTCGCCGTCGGGGACGTCCCGGTGCTCGGGCCACATACCGCCGGCGTTCTCGACGACGTCGTCGACGAGCCCCGGCGTCGCCACGGGGTCGGAAAGGCGGAGTTCGGCGGCTCTCGCGGCGCCGTCGCGCGAGAGCACCTCGAAGTACTCGGTCATGACGCGTCGTCGGGGCCGCGCTCCCCTGTATCTTCCCTTCTGCGCGCCCGACGGCCGGCTCGGCCGAGCGGCCGAGCATCGGATGGACAGCGACCACCAGCGAATACCATGAGGTTCCCTAAATCCTACTTCAGTATCCTCCCAATAATCTCCAAGGGAGTGACGTCGTCGCGTCCCCCGAATGCGTGCTAGATGCCCGGCGCCCAAAAATTAATTAACCGGTACGACGTCTTCGGTTGTGGATGCCGAGGTGGGCATCCGTGTCAGAGGCACTCCCTCTTTCACTTCCCCCATTCCCCCCCTTTCGAAGACCCGGGAGCCAGTGGTTCGCTGATTCTCTCACGAGGTCGTCGCGCGTCCCACGCAGTGGAGCGCCCGCCGGTGAATCCGCGCGTCGTCGACCGCGAGCGCCAGCCGCCGGTCGCCCGTCGACCAGCGCACGAACGAGCGGTTTCGCGATCCGCGACGAGGAGCGCATCGAGGTTCGCGAGAGGTTCCCTCAGTGCTCGCGACCGTGGAGGTTCACGAGCGACACGTCCTCGGGAACCCGCGCCAGTGCGCGCTCCGGCCAGTCGCGGTGCGCGAGCGTGAACGCGGCGTCACTGCCCGCACAGAGCGCTGCGACGCCGTCCGCGGCCGCGTCGAACGCCGCCCCGTCCAGCCGCTCGGGAACCTCCGCGGTCAACGGGTACGTGTTCCGGAGCGCGCGCGGGAACGGCCCGAACGGCGGTTCCACGGTCCACGATTCGTCGAAGTCGTCGTCGTTGTCGCCCTCGGTGAGGAGCACGTCGCCCTCGGGCGCGAGCCGGTCGAGGCGCTCGTGGTGCCGGACGACCTCCGGGCGACGCGCGCTCTCCCCGGAGAGGTAGAAGAACGTGTCCTTGGACGCCGAATCCGTGCGTTCGAGCTGCTCGGCGTGGTCGAGCGCCGCGCGATACCCGTCGAGCATCGCCGGGTGCGCACGGGCGCGCGCCTCGACGAGTTCCATGAGCGACCCGGTCCGGATGGCCTGGCGGACCCTCCGCATCTCCGCGAACGACACGTGGAGGTTGTGCGCCGCGAGCTCGTCGCCGCGCTCGCGCTCGCCGAGCGCGCGCAGTTCCGCGGGCGTGTGCTCGCTACACACCGGGCACGGGCACGGGAGGTGCTCGAGGTCGTCGAGGTGCTTCGTGCCTCGCACCGTCAGATAGCGGTCGTCGCGAGCGTAGAGCGCGTACGCCGCGGAGTCGAAGAGGTCGCAGCCCATCGCCGCGGCGAGCGCGAACATCATCGGGTGCCCGGCGCCGAACAGGTGCACGGGACAGTCCTGGTCGAGGCCGCGTTTCGCCGCGGCGACGACGTCCACCATGTCCCCGTACCGGTAGTCGTTCATCAGCGGGACGACCGCGCCCACGGGGAACACGTCCAGGTCCGTACTCGCCGCGTGGCGTCCGGCTTCCTCGCGGAGGTCCGCGTGCGTCGACCCCTGCACGGGCGCGTTCACGAGCATGTCGCCGACGTCGACGCCCTCCGCGATACCGAGCCGCTCCTGGGTCGTCCGGAGTTCCTCGGCGGCTTGCTCGCGGCTCGCGTCCGGCGGCGTCGGGATGTCCACGGGCGTCCCGACGTCGCTCCCGATGTCGTACTGGAACTGGAGTATCTCCTCGGTCGTCACGTCGATGTCGCCGTACTCCGCGAGCTGGAAGCTCCCGGAGTCCGTCATGATGGCGCCGTGGAAGTCCAGCAGGTCGTGCAGCCCCTGGTCGAGCGCGTCCTCGCGCAGGCCGTCGCTCGTCTTGATGATGTAGCTGTTCGTGATGAGGATCTGCGCGCCGAACTCCGTCTCCATCCGGCGCGGCTCCAGGGTCTGGATGTTCGGGTTGACGACGGGGAGGAGCGCGGGCGTCTCCACCGTGACGCCGGCGCGCGGGACGTCGAGTCGACCGACGCGGCCCGCGCCGTCCCAGTCGCGCGCCTCGAAGTGGTCTCTCATTGCTCCGCGGTTCGCCCCTCGCGTCGGTAAGGGTGTCGTCTTCGCCGCCGCGGTCCGTCCAACCCGTCACAGCGGCCGTCGCCCGGGGGGCGTCAGGCCGATTCGCGCCGCGAGAGCACGACCGCGGCGACGACCGCGGCGAGCGCCACCGCGACGACGACGGTGCCGACGACGCCATCGAAGACGAGCGTGCCGTACGCGACGAAGACGAGTGCGGCGACGACGACCCCCGCGACCGATGCGTTAGCTGCCTTCACACTCGCGAGTAGGCGCTCTGCGAGCGTAGTCGTTCTGGTGGCGGCCAGTGGCGTCGTCCCGATGCCGAAGGGTCGTGGTGGCGCTCAGAGCAGTATCGCGATCACGTCGAGGACCGCAGCGGCGCCGTCGGACCCCGCGCTCTCGGGCGCGAACTGGAGCGCGAGGTACGATAGCGCCAACAGCACCGAGTTGTAGAGCCCGTGCACGAGCGCGTTCACGACGATGTTCTTCCCGTACTCGTAGATCGCGCCGAAGACGAGCGACGGGAAGAACAGGATGCCGATGGTCGTCGCGACCGCGGAGAGGTCGCCGATGAGCGCGACGAAGTGGATGCTCGCGAACAGCGCGCCGCCGAGGACGATGGCGACCGGCGCGGACGTTCGCTCGCGGATGCGGCGCTGGACGACCCCGCGGAACAGGAGTTCCTCGCACGGGCCGACGACGAGGAGCATGACGGGGATGAGGAGGAGGAGCGACGTCGGGTCGCTCTGGGCCTGCGACGTCGTCGCGTTCTGCGCGGGCTGGAGTTCGAGGAGCGTGACCGCGATGCTCGCCGAGAGCGACAGGGCGAGCGTGGCGAGCAGGCCGCCGACGACGAGCACGAGCCCCTTGACGTCGGGGACCGCGACGCCGAGGTTCGAGATCGGTTCGTTCCGCCAGCGCAGGTACGCGTAGACGCCGACCGCGAACCCCGCCTGGGTGCCGGTCAGGGAGACGATGAGCGTCGGCGTGGACGTCACCTCGAACCCGGCGAGGAGCATCACGAGGCCGGTGCCGAGCGCCAGGACGAGTGCGACGACGAGCGACAGGACGATGACGCCGACGGCTTCGCCGAACGCTCGCAGGAACCCGCCCGTGCCGACGCCGGTCTCCCAGGGCGCGAGCGTGCTGTCGGCGCCAGCCTCGACGCGCCCGCCGGTGGCGTCGGCGCTGCCGTCGCGTCCCGGGTCGTTCTCGCGGAGGCTCGCGGGGTCGTTCCACTCGTCGCCGTCGTCGGTCCAGCCGGTGTCCTCGCCGAGTTCGGGCTCCGCGCCGTCGTCGGTTCCGCGGTCGTCGCCCCACTCGCGCTCCGTGCCGTCGTCGGACCCGCGGTCGTCGCTCACGCTCCATCACCACCCTGGGTCGCGGGAGCGTTCGCGTCGACGACGTCGGCCGCCTCGCCGGCAGCCGGCTCCGCGCCGCCGGTCGCGTCGTGGGCGTCGCCGAGTGCGCGTTCGAGCGCGTACCGCGTGACGGCGACGTGCGTCCGACCGTCCCGTATCCGGCCGTCGCGGACCGCGGCGAGGAGGTCGCTGAACCCGGTGGTGTCCACGCGGATGCTCTCGTTGAAGTCGAGTTCCTGCTCGCCAGCCGGCTCGCAGCCGGTGGCGACGTAGACGTGATGCACCGAGTCCAGGAGACCGTTCGCGGGCTCGACCGTGCAGAGGTGCGAGACGTCGCCGGCCTCGTACCCGGTCTCCTCGCGGAGTTCGCGGCGAGCGGCGACCGCGAGGTCGTCGTCGTCCGGTTCGATGCTGCCCGCTGGGAGTCCGCGGTTCACGCGAGAGACGGCCTGCCGCCACTCCTCGATGACGACGACCTCGCCGGCGTCGAGCGCGCCGAGGTCGCCGTCCTCCGTGCTGGCGTCGTCGCCGTCGCTCGCGTTCGCAGCGAACGGGAGGACGACGACCGCTTCGGGTTCGGTCAGGTAATCGAAGTCCGTGTCGGTGCCGTCGGGGAGCCGGACGTCCTGATGGACGACCTCGAACCCGGGGCACGCGTACGCGACGTCGCTGGCGCGGGTCTCCCACGCCAGCGGGTCGGCGTCGTCTGTCATACCCGGGCGTTCGACCCGGTGGCCCTTACGAGTTGAGGTCAACAACCTTTTTTCTGCGGAGGGTGCGCCACAGGCGCACCCCCGTCCACGGGCGACTTCTGGTCGCCCGTGGGGCAGCGAGACGGCTTGCCGTCTCGCCGGGCTTGAAAAAACGTTGCTGGAAAAAAGGCCGAGCGACTCGCTCGCTTCGCTCGCTCGCGCTCGGTGAGTGCGCTGGACGACACCGCGACCGCACCGCGACCGCCACCGCACCGCGCCTGCCCTCCCCCTGCTCGCAGCACGCGCCGGCGGCGCGCGCTGCTCGCGGCCCGGGTCGTCCGTCGAATCGAGCGTTCGAGGGACACCCACCACGAAGCCACGCGGAGGTTTACGTCTCACGTAAACCCGAGTGGGTCGTGGCACGGTCGCGCTGCGGAGTCACGCCGCGTCGCGGTGCGGAGTCATGCCGCGTCGAGGTGCGCGAGGAGTGCGTCGTTCACGCGGTCGGCAGCGTCAATCTGGACCCAGTGGCTGGCGTCCGGGATGCGTTCGACGGTGAGGTCGGGAATCCACTCGTCGAGGCCGTCCGCGTTCGCGGGGACGAGCGCCTCGTCGTCGAGCCCCCAGCAGACGAGCGTCGGCGCCTCCACGCGCCCGTCGGGCATCGGGATGCGCGCGGACGCGAACGGGAGTTCGTCCCTGGCGCCCTCGCGGATGAACGACCGATAGTAGTTCACGGTGGCGGTCGCCGCGCCGGGTTGCAGGAACGCCTCGCGGTAATGTTTGGTCTCCTCGCGCGGCATCGACCCCGCGAACAGCCGCCCGATCGCTTCGGCGTCGTCCCGCCCCAGCCCGAACTCGGGGAGGGCGGGGAGCTGGAACGCGAACATGTACCACGAGCGCCTGAGTTGCGCGGGCGTACGCAGGAGCTCGCGGAACCGCTCGGGATGGGGCGCGTTCAGGATGGCGAGCCGGCCGACGACGTCGGGCTCGCGGATGGCGACCGACCACGCGACCGCGCCACCCCAGTCGTGGCCGACGACGTGCGCCGTTCCCGAAGCCGAGTAGTGCTCGACGAGTCCGACGACGTCCCCGACGAGCAGGTCGATGCGATACTGGTCGATACCGCGCGGTTTCTCGCTCTCGTTGTACCCGCGCATGTCCGGGATGACGACGCGATACCCCGCGTCCACGAGTGCGGGAATCTGCTCGCGCCACGAGTACCAGAACTCCGGGAACCCGTGGAGCAAGACGACCACGTCGCCGTCCTCGGGGCCGGCGGTGACCACGTGGAGGCGGACGCCGTTCACCGCGACGTGCTCGCGTTCGAGGTCGGCATCGACGTTCGCGGCGAGCGTCTCGAAGTCCGTCATAGCGGAGGATTCGGGCGCCGGCGGTGTAACTCCTCTCACTCCGTCAGTCCGTACCCGCGTTTGACGAGCGCGACGTCGATGGCGAACACGACCGCGGTCGCACCGGCGAGCACGCCCAGGGAGAGCCACGGGTCGAGGACGTTGACGTCGAGGAACCCGTAGCGGACGGCGTCGACCGTGAACACCATCGGGTTGAGGAAGCTCAGGGTGTACGCGAGGCCGTCGAGGGCGTCGAGCGGGTAGAAGACGCCGCCGAAGAAGACGAGCGGGCGGATGAGGAACTGGTTGAGGACGGTGAGGTAGTCGAAGTCGCGCGCCCAGAGGCCGCCGACGACGCCGATGCACGCGAACAGCGCGGCGACGAGCGTCAGCGCGACCGCGAGGTAGAGCGGGTGCGCGATGGAGACGAGGTCGTACGCGGGGTGGGCGACCGTGAACGCGACGCCGACTATCGCGATGATGATGCCGACGAGGACGCCGCGGAGCGTGCTGGCGGCGACGTACGCGAACGTCGTCTGCCCGTAACTCAGTGGGCTCGTGAGGACCTCGTGGATGTACTCGTTCCAGCGGCCGTGGAATATCGAGAAGGAGGCGTTCTCGAAGCCGTTCGAGACGGCGCCGAGGACGACGAGGCCGGGGAGGACGAAGAGGATGTAGGGGATGCCGTCGCCGTAGCTCCCGATGCGTTCGCCGAGGATGACGCCGAACACCGCGAAGTACAGGACGTTGTTGATGAACGGCGGCAGGAACGTGTTCCGCGGGCGGCGGACGTACCGGAGTATCTCGCGGCGGACGAGCGTGACCGTGCCCGTGGAGACGCCCGGGATGCTCGAAGCGACGCTCATACCTGGGACACCTCCGCTTCGGCGGGGGACTCGTCGTCGCCCGCGTCGTGGCCGCCAGCGTCGCCGTTGCCAGCGTCGCCGTCGTCGCGCGCGGTGCTCGCGTCGTCGCCGGTCATCTGGACGAAGATCTCCTCCAGACTGGTGCGGGAGACGTCGAGGTCGACGACCTGGTGGCCGGCGGCCTGAAGGGCGGTGACGACGTCCGCGACCGCGCGCCCGCCGTCCTCGACGCGGACCGTGAGTCGGTCGGCTTCGACCGCGGCGTCCAGCACCGCGTCGAGGTCGAACGCGGGCACCTCGCTCGGTTCGTCGGCGAGCGTTATCGTGATGGTGTCCGTGCCCCTGCTCATGAGGTCCTCGGGGGTGGCGACGTCGAGCACGGTCCCCTCGTCCATGACGGCGACGCGGTCGCAGAGGCGCTCGGCCTCCTCGATGTAGTGCGTCGTCAGGAGCACGGTCGTCCCGTTCGCGTTGAGGTCGCGGACGACGTTCCAGAGGTCGCGGCGGAGCTGGACGTCGACGCCCGCGGTCGGCTCGTCGAGGATGAGGAGGTCCGGGTCGGTGACGAGCGCGCGAGCGAGCAGGAGCCGGCGCTTCATCCCGCCGGAGAGCCAGTCGAAGCGCTCGTCGCGCTTGTCGTAGATACCCACTCGTTTCAGGGCCGCGTCCGCCCGGCGCTCGGCCTCCTTCGGGGGGATGCCGTGATACCCGGCCTTGTGCTCCAGCACTTCGCGGATGGGGAAGAAGCGGTCGACGTTGAACTCCTGGGGCGCGAGCCCGATGGCGTTCCGGGCGTCGCGGTAGTCGTCGACGACGTCGTACCCGAACACCTCGGCGTGCCCGCTCGTCTTCCGCGTGAGGCCGACGAGTATCTCGATGAACGTCGTCTTCCCCGCGCCGTTCGGCCCGAGGAGGCCGAAGAACTCGCCGTCCTCGACGCGGAGGTCGAGGCCGTCGAGCGCGCGGAGGTCGCCGTACTCCTTCACGAGGTCGGAGACCTCGATGGCGGCGGTATCGGTCATTAGCGGATTCAGTCTGTTCGCGGCCTAAAGACCCTCGGAACTGGATGCGACACTGTCGCACCCGCCAGCCGGCAGGTGAGAGTGTCAGACGACGTCGGCGTCGCCGAGCGCGACGGCGGCGCCGAGCACGAGCATCGTGCCGCCCGAGCCCCTGCGGAGCCACGTGCGGACGCCGGGTCGGTCGACGAGCGCGCGGGCGGTCCCGGAGGCAAGCGCGAGCGCGCCGAGGTACGCGGCCGTGATGGCGGCGTAGAGCGCGCCGAGCGGGAGGAGTTCGAGGCCGGTGCCGAACTGCGGGAGGAACGCGAGGAAGAACAGCGCGACCTTCGGGTTCAGGACGTTCGTCACGAGGCCCTGCCGGAAGCTATCGCTGGCGGTCGAGTCGTCGACCGAGAGGCCGCCGTCGCCCTGGCGGAGCGTCGCGACGCCGAGGTAGAGGAGGTACGCGGCGCCCGCGAGCCGGACGAGGTCGTACGCGACCGCGGACACGCGGAAGAGCACGGAGAGGCCGGCGACCGCGGCGACGGTGTGGACGAGCACGCCCGCGGCGACGCCGAGCGCGGCGCGCACGCCGGTTCCACGGCCGCCGCCGACGGATTGGGCGAGCACGAACGCCGTATCGGGGCCGGGCGCGAGGACGAGGCCGACCGCGGCGACGGTGTACGCCGCGAGCGTCGCGACGTCCGGGAGCAGCGCCGGGAGCATCTACGCCGACCGTCGACGCGACCACCGAAATGTCTTGGGTGGTCGGCAACGCTTATCGGCCCGGCTCAACTGCCACCGATATGGACCGTGCCCTCCTCCACCGCGTCTCGCTGGTCGTCTCCGGGTGCGTGCTCGGCGCGCAAGGTGCCGCGACGCTCCTCACCGGCGACGCCACCGCCGTTCCAGCCTTGACGCTCGTCGGTGCCCTCGGGATGATATCCGGCGCCGTCGCCGAAGCGTCCGGGAGCGACGACGAGCGCGTGCCCGGCCCGTTCGAGACCGCGCTCGTCGTCGCGGGGGCGGCACTCATCGTCGTAGCCGGCGCCGTCACCGTCCTCGGGTGAGCCGACGAGAGCGACCGACCACACGACGCCGCGACGACGACCGAAACGGCTACTCTGCCGCCACCGCAAGTTCCGTCCCCATGCCAGCCGAGGACCCTCCAGTCCACGACGACCCCGGTACAGCCGACGACCCCGACCGGTCCGAGGAGCGCCTCGCGAGGGACGCCTACGACGAACTCGCGGACTCGTACGCCGTGAACGTCCGGGAGAACGCGTACAACGCGCACCTGGAGTTCCCCGGGACGACGTCGCTCGTGCCCGACGTGGAGGGCGAGCGCGTGCTCGACGCCGGCTGCGGGACCGGCGCGTACACGGCGTGGCTCGTCGAGGGCGGCGCCGAGGTCGTCGGCGTGGACGTCAGCGAGGAGATGCTCGCGCACGCTCGCGACGCCGTCCCCGACGACGCACCCGCCGAGTTCCACCAGGGCGACCTCGCGGAGCCCCTCGAGTTCGACGACGACGCGTTCGACGGCGTCGTGAGCGCGCTCGCGCTCAGCTACGTCCGCGACTGGGACGGCGTCTTCGGGGAGTTCCGGCGCGTCCTCCGCGACGACGGGTTCCTCGTGTTCTCCACGGGGCACCCGCTCGACCAGTTCGGTCCGGACGCGCCCGACGCCGAGAACTACTTCGAGATAGAGCGGCTGACGAAGGAGTGGGACGTCGAGGTGCCGTACTATCGGCGGCCGTTCGGCGAGCTGCTCCGACCGCTGCTCGCGAACGGCTTCCGGCTCGACGACGTCCACGAACCGCAACCCACGGAGGCGTTCCGCGAACAGCGCCCCGAGCGCTACGAGAAGGAGTCCACGCATCCCGTGTTCGTCTGCGTTCGCGCGACCGCTGAGTGACGCCGCCAGCGACGCACCCGCCCGTCGAAAGCCGGGGCGCTCTCACTCGAAGACGCGGCTCTCCTCGCGGAGCGCGTTCGCGTCGTCGAGCACGTCCTCGAACTGGTCGGCGAGCATCGCGATCTGGACCTCGTTCCCGGACGCGTCGGTCGCGACGACCTTCACCTGGCTGTCCCCGAACTCGCGGACTTCGACGTCGTCGGGGTCGAAGAGCTTCGCTTCCGCGGACTTCGTCGGCGCGCCGACGTTCTTGATGGAGCCGTCCTTCAGTTCGACCATGAAGTCGGAGATGTTGACGTTGAGCACGCGTCGGCGTTCTCGCCGCCACGGCAAAAACCGTCGTATCCCGGTCGCGTGACCGCGGAAGTCCCGGTCGCGTGACCGCGGAAGTCACCGCTTACCACGGATTCGCGGCGATTTACTATCAGGCGTGGCGGCGTAGCGCGCGCCATGGCCCCGCTGCATGCCCTCGAGAACCTCGACGACGCGCTCGACGCGACGACGGGCTTCCTCCGACCCGTCGACCGCTCGACGTGGGTGAGGCTCGCGATCGTCGCGTTCTTCATCGGCGGTCCGGGCGCGAACGCGAACAGCGTCCAGTGGACGTTCGGCGGCGGCGGCGGGAACGGCGGTGGCGGGCCGCCGAACGTCGTCTTCGAGCCCATCGGCGGCGTCGAACTCCTCGTCGCGGCAGCGGTCGTCGTGTTCGCCCTGGGGCTCGTCGTCCTGTTCGGGTTCGTCGGGTCCGTGATGGAGTTCGTGTTCGTGCAGTCGCTCCGCGAGGAGACCGTTCGCGTCCGCGAGTACTGGGGCGCGCACTGGCGGCAGGGCCTCCGATTGTTCGGGTTCCGGCTCGCCCTGTTCGCGTTCGTGTTCGGGAGCGTCCTCGTGCTCGCCATCCCCGTCATCGTCGGCGCGCTCGACGTCGCATCCGTCGGCGGCGGGCTCGCGATCGCGTTCTTCCTCCTGCTCCTCCCGGTGTTCGTCGTCCTCGCCATCACGGTCGGCCTCGTGAACGGGTTCACGACCGTGTTCGTCGTCCCCATCATGCTCCTCGAGGAGTGCGGCGTCCTCGCGGGCTGGCGCCGCCTCTGGCCGTCGGTCCGGACCGAGCCGCTCCAGTTCCTCGCGTACCTCGTCGCGTCGTTCTTCCTCAGCATCCTCGGCGGCATCCTCGTCGCCGTCGTCACGCTCGTGCTCGCGCTCGCGCTCCTCGTCCCGTTCGGCGTCCTGTTCGCGGTCGGTGGACTCGTCCTCGCGTTCGTCTCCGAGCCCGCCGGTATCGCGCTGCTCGTGCTCGTCGGCGCGGTCTACGCGCTCGCGGTCCTCGCGGTCGTCGCGCTCGTCCAGGTTCCCGTGCAGACGTACCTCCGATACTACGCGATGCTCGTCCTCGGCGACGTCGACCCCGACCTCGACGCCGTCCCCGAGCAGCGCGCTCGCGTCCGCGGAGACGACGCCGCGGGCGAGTCAGCGGCCTGAACGTCCGGAGAGCCGACGCGCTCGCGGTCCCGGGTCGCCGTCGCCGCTGGTGGTGACGGCCGGCACCGGCAGCACCGTCCGTGGGCACTGTGATTATACCGCACGGACCGGTAGGCGGGAGCATGACAGCTCCGGACCTGGACTCGTTCTCGTCGCGGCGGTCGACCGTGTACGGCCAGTCGGGCGTGGTCGCGACCAGTCAGCCGCTCGCGGCGCAGGCGGGCGTGGAGACGCTACGGGACGGTGGGAACGCGTTCGACGCGGCGGTCGCCACCGCCGCCGCGCTGAACGTCGTCGAACCGACGTCGACCGGGCTCGGTGGCGACGTGTTCGCGCTCTACCGGACCGCGGACGGCGACGTCGGCGCGATGCGCTCGTGCGGCGGCGCACCCCAGGGCGCGACCCGCGAGCGCGTGCGGGAGGCGCTCGCCGAAGACGCCGAGGACGACGTCGACCCGAGCGACGTGGAGATGCCGATGCACGGCCCGCACGCCGTCACGGTCCCGGGGACCGCACGCGGCTGGGAGACGACAACTGAAGAACTCGGGCGGCGGACGCTCGGCGAGAACCTCCAGCCAGCCATCCGGTACGCCATCGAGGGCTACCCCGTCACGGAGGTCGTGAGCGCACAGTGGCAGCACGGCGAGGAGCTGTTCGCGGACGAGCACGCTCGCGACGCCTTCCTCCCGAACGGGCACGCCCCCGACGTCGGCGAGCAGGTCGCGCTCCCGAAGCTCGGACGCTCGCTGGAGCGCATCGCCGACGAGGGCGCGGACGTCGTCTACGAGGGCGACATCGCCGAAGCCATCGCGACCGAGGTCCAGGACAAGGGCGGGTTCATGACGGTCGAGGACCTCGCCGCGTTCGAACCCGAGTTCGTCGACCCCGTCAGCACGACGTACAACGGCGCCGAGGTGTACGAACTCCCGCCGAACAACCAGGGGCTCATCGCGCTCGAAGCCCTCAACGTCGCCGAAGAGATCGGCGCCGGCGAGCACGACCACGACTCCCCGGACCGCGTGCACGCGTTCGCGGAGGCCACGAAGCGCGCGTTCCACGACGGCCACCGCTACATCACGGACCCCGCGTACGAGGACGTCCCCGACCTCGGGTCGAAGGCGTGGGCGCGAGAACGGGCCGCCGACGTCGACGACGAGCCGAGCGACGTCTCCTTCGGCGTCCCGGACGCGCACGCCGAGGACGCCGACACCGTCCTCCTGTGCGTCGCCGACGACGCGGGGAACGTCGTCTCCTACATCAACTCGCGGTTCGCCGGGTTCGGCTCCGGGCTCGTCGCCGGCGACACCGGTATCGCGCTCCAGAACCGCGGCGCGTCGTTCTCCCTCGACCCCGACCACCCGAACGCGCTCGAACCCGGGAAGCGCCCGTTCCACACGCTCGTCCCCGCCATCGCGCGGTTCGACGCGGACGACTGGGCGGCGTTCGGCGTCATGGGCGGCTACATGCAACCACAGGGCCACGTCCAGGTCGTCTCGAACGTCGTCGACTACGACATGCCCATCCAGGCGGCGCTCGACGCACCGCGCTGGCGGTACCGCGAGGACGGCTCGCTCGCGCTCGAACCCGACCTCGCGCAGCGCGTCGGCGGCCCCCTGAATCGCCGCGGCCACGACACCGGCGTCCTCCACACCGGCATGTTCGGCGGCGCACAACTCGTCCGCAACCAGAAAGGGACGCTCTCGGCCGCCACCGAACCGCGGAAGGACGGCGCCGTCGGCACGTACTGACCGCGGGTCGCGGCGCCGGGGAGCGCGAAGTCGGGGAGCGCGGGCCCTTCAGAACGCGGACTCGCCGACGGTCTCCAGGTAGACCACGGTCCCGGTGGCCGCGTCCGCGTCGAACGCGGTGACGCGACAGCGCACGCGCTTGTCGACGAGCCCCGGGTCGCCGTCCTCGAGGCGGAGGACGGTGTCGCCGATGCGGACTAGCGGGATGCCGTCGTCGTCGACGCCCGTGACGAACGCCGACAGTTCGTCGTCGACACCGAACGAGGGTTTGCGCGTCCGGAACCCCCAGCCCTTCGTGTACTTCTCGAGGAGGCTCATACGCGCGCCACCTCCTCGGCCTCGCGGTCAGTGGTGTACTCCAGCCCGAACCCGGTGAGCGCGGAGAGCAGGAACACGCCCACGAGCAGCCAGCCGTGGAAGACGTACGGGAACACGTCGGCCGGATTCACGACCATCGCCTGCGTGAACCACTCGTACTGGTTCGGGAGCTCCGTCAGGGTCGCGTACCCGACGAGGAGCCCGCCGGACCACGGGAAGATGTACCCGAGCGCGCTCGTGTTCGCGTCGAGGATGTTCGCGCGCCGGTACCCGTTGACGTTGAAGCGCTCGCCGAGGCGCGCGACGTACGGCGCGATCGCGATCTCCGCGGCGGTGTTGATCGTGATCATCGCGTTCACGAGCGCGGTGCCGAGCACCATCGTCGTCTCCGCGCGCCGCACCGACGTCGCGACGGATTCGAGCAGCCAGTCCTGGATCGCCTGGAACCCGCCGCCACGGATCATGATCTGTGCGCCGGCGACGATGAGGAGCACGAGGACGATGAGCGGGAAGAACCCGGCGGCGCCCGAGTAGAGGCTGCCGCCGACGCTCGCGCTCACGCCCTGCTGGGAGACGTCGACGAGCTCGACGAACGGGAGGAACTCGAGGGATTGAGCGGCCGCGAGCTCGTCGGACGCCCGGAAGACGAGCATCTCCGAGACGGGCGCGAGCCCGAGCGCGACGTTGAACGTGGCCGCGACGACGAGCCCCCACGAGATCGCTTCGACGATGTGCCGGCCGCTCACCGCGGTCCCGATGACGACGAGCATCGAGACGAGGTGGACGAGCCCGAGCGGGTCGCTGTTCTCGACGAACACCGACTGCGCTTGCCCGGACACCTCGACGCCCGTCATGACCTGGCCGGCGGCGAGGTACGCGACGAACGCGAACACGGCCGCGACGATCGCGTACTTGAACCGCGACGCGACGACGCCGCCGATGTCGGCGTCCTGCGTGACCGCGCTCACGATCGTCGTGTCCGAGACGGGCGCGAGGTTGTCGCCGAACACCGCGCCGGAGAGGATGGACCCGAACAGGAGCACGGGGTTCGCGCCGAGGAGCACCCCGGCGGGGAAGAACAGCGCGCTGAACGCGACGGTGGCGCCGTACCCGGTCCCGATTCCGGTTGCGAGGAGCGCGCAGAGCACGAACGTCGCCGCGGGGAACAGGCCGGCGGTGAGGCCGGCGACGTCCGCGGCCCACACGAGCCCGCTGACGAACCCGCCGGTCTGGATGGTCGCCGCGAACATCCCCGCCCAGAGCCACGCGACGACGGCGGTCGCGGCGACGCGTCGCGTCATCCCCTGGAAGATCGTGTTCGCGTACGTCGTCCACGAGCCCTTCACGAGGAACAGCCCGCCGATGAGGCCGACGAGCATCCCCGCGACGAGCCCCGTCGTGTCCCCGATGCGGAGCACGCCGCTCTGGACGATCGCCCAGAGGACGAAGAACGCGAGTGGGAACGCACTCAGCCACTTGCCACCCCGGAACGCGATGTCCGGGTCGTCGGCGTCGTCGACGCCGCCGAGGTCCGCCCCGACGTCGTCGAGGGCGTCCGCTGCTGCGTCCGGTCGGTCGCGGTCATCAGGCATCTGTGTCCGGGGCCAACAGCCCCCCGGGTCAAATGCTTGCTTTTGCAGCGCGCTCGTGCGTGAAGGAATTGGTCGGGTGGGGGCGCCACGCCCCGGCGACCGGTCGGATGCCGACGCGACCGCCCGCCGAGAGCGCGTACCCCTTTGTCGCTGGCGGTCGTCCGTTCGAACGATGCTCCCAGACGCGACCGGTATCCATCACGTCACGTCGATGGTCGGGAACCCGCAGGCGAACGTCGACTTCTACGCGGACGTCCTCGGCCTCCGGCTCGTCAAGCAGACGGTGAACTACGAGGACGTCCTCCGGCATCACCTCTACTACGGGAACGGCACGGGCGACCTCGGGACGCTGTACACGTGCTTCCCGTACCCGAACGAGCCGCCGGGGCGACGCGGCCCACCGCAGCTCACGGCGACCGCGTTCGCGGTGCCGCCGGACGCGATGGGGTACTGGCGCGACCGCCTCGAATCGCGCGGCGTCGACGTCGAACGACGCGACCGGTTCGACGACGCCGTCCTCCGCTTCGCGGACCCCGCGGGAACGCGACTCGAACTCGTCGCCGCGGACTCGCCCGTCGAGCCGTACGGCGACGGCACCGTCCCAGCGGACGTCGCCATCCGGGGTATCCACGGCGTCACCGCACTCCCCGTGGACCCGTTCCAGACCGCGAGCGTCCTCGAGACCCTCGGGTTCGAGAACCAGGGGCAGGACGGCAGCCGGGTCCGGTACGCGGTCGACGGCTCGCACGCGACCGTCGTCGACGTCCTCGACCGCGGCCACGACGACGCGAACGCCGCCGATGCCGGTTCCGGCGACCACGACGACGGCCGCCACGACAGCGACGACGACCGCGACGACGAACCCACCGTCGACGGCCGAGAGGGCGACGCGCCCGACTTCGGCGGGTTCGGTCGCGAAGGCGTCGGCACCATCCACCACGTCGCCGTTCGCGTCCCCGACGAGGACGCGCTGTTCGCGTACCACGACCTGTTCCGCGAGCGCGACGTCTCCGTCTCCCGCGTCCGCGACCGGCACTACTACCGGTCGCTGTACGTCCGCGAACCCGGCGGTATCCTGTTCGAACTCGCGACCGAAGCGCCGGGCGTGACCGCGGACGAGCCCGCGAGCGCGCTCGGCCGCCGACTCGTCCTGCCGCCGTGGGCCGAAGAAGACCGCGAGATGATCGAGGACCAGCTCCCGCCGCTCTCGGTCCCGGACCAGCCCTTGTTGGGTGGCGAGTGACGATGCCCGACGAGGACTCGACGGCGTCGACGCCACCCGGCGCGTCGCCGACCGCGAGCGCACCGCCACCGCACGGCGGCCAGCCCGTCGTCACCGCGGGCGCACCACGCGGTGCGACCGACGTCGTCGTGCTCGCGCTCCACGGTCGCGGCGCGACCGCGCAAGGCGTCGTGAACCTCCTCGACCCCGCGTACCGCCACGGCGCGACGTTCCTCGCGCCCGACGCGCACCGCAGTCGCTGGTATCCCCACGCCGCGACCGCCGACCGCGAGCGCAACGAACCCGACCTCTCCTCGGCCGTCGCGGTCGTCGACGCCCTCGTCGCGCACGCCACCGACCACCTCGGCGTCGACCGCGAGCGCGTCGTCCTCGCCGGGTTCTCGCAGGGCGCGACCGTCGCCGCCGAGTACGCGCTCGCCAACCCCGCGCGGTACGGCGGCGTCGCCCTCCTCAGCGG
Source organism: Halorubellus litoreus (assembly GCF_037081675.1). GTDB lineage: Archaea > Halobacteriota > Halobacteria > Halobacteriales > Natrialbaceae > Halorubellus > Halorubellus litoreus. The sequence continues at coordinate 1,307,083 of NZ_JAZAQL010000002.1, forward strand.
CGCCGCCATCGACACCGACGCCGTCATCGACACCGCCGTCGACGGCGACGTCGAGCGCGGAAGCGAGTCGTTCCACGGCACGCCCGTCCTCGTCGCCGTCGGCGCCGACGACCCGCACGTCCCCCGAGCGCGCGTCGACGCGACCGCGGCCGCGTTCCGCGACCACGGCGCCGACGTCGACGTCCGAGTCAGCGACGGCGTCGGCCACGAGGTCACCGACGACGCGCTCGACCGCGTCGGCGCGCTCGTCGACGCCGCCCGAGACCGCGCCTAGGTTTTTTGTCGCGTCCGCTCGTCGCCCCTCGCGTGCTCGACCACGCCAGCGCGTTCGGCGACCGGCGAGACCCGACCGTCGTCCTCCTCCCACCAGCGGGCGCGACGCGTCACGTCTGGACGCCCCACGTCCGCCGACTCGCCGACGACTACCACGTCGTCGCCGTCGACCTGCCCGCGCACGGCACGCACCCCGACGCGTCCTTCGCGTTCGAGAGCGCCGTCGCCGACGTCGGCGCCGTCCTCCAGGCGACCGAGCGCGGCGTCGTCGCCGGCCACTCGCTGGGCGGCTACGTCGCACTCCGCGCCGCCGTCGCCCACCAGTCGCGCGTCGACGGCCTCGTGCTCGCCGGCGCCGCCACCGACTTCCGCTCCATCCCCGGGCTCGCCTCGAGCGCGCTCGCCACCGCGCTCTCGCCCCTCCTCGACCTCGCCGCGCACTCCGAGCGCGCGACGAACTGGCTCGACGACGCGACCGCCGACGTCCGCGACAGCCAGCGACCACCCGACGACGTCGACACCCACAACCCCGCCAGCGCGCTCGCCGACGGCATGCGCGCCACCGCCTTCCAGGACACCTGGCCGATCGTCGAGACGTACGACGGCCCGACGCGACTCGTCCACGGCCGCGACGAAGCGTTCGAATCCCACGCTCGCGAACTCGCCGACCGCGTCGACGCCGACCTCGTCCGCATCGACGGCGACCACCAGACCCCCATCCAGCACCCCGACGCCTTCGCCAACGTCCTCGCTGACTTCGCCGACGACGTCGCCACCGCCCCGCTCGCCCCCGAGTGACGCCGCGGCCCTCACGGCCCGAGCGGCGTCGAACGCGACGCGAGACGACCACGCTTTTCCCGACACCACCAGTCCACGCGGATATGCGCGCCCTCCCCGACGACGCCAACGTGCTCGCTCGCACCCGCGCCGCCTACGCCGGCGACTTCGGCGAACTCGTCGTCACGCCCGACCGCATCCTGTTCGAACACGACGACGCGAACGGCTTCGTCCACCTCGACACCGACGCCGTCACCGCCGTCTCTCACGCCAGCGACCCAGCGAGCCGCGTCGACGACTACGTCGGCTTCGGCAGTCTCGCCGGAGCCGGCGCCCTCGCCGCGTTCGCCTTCGCCAACCCCATCGCGTTCATCCCGGCAGTCATCGGCACGCTCGCCGCCCTCTACGTCGCCGGCAAGGCGTTCCTCTCCGCCCCCCAACAACTCAGAATCGACGCCGACGGCACCACGTACCCCTTCGACTACGTCCCCGTCGACACCGCCCACGACGTCCGCGCCACCATCCACGACCAGCGAGAAACGACCGACGAGGACCCGGCGCAGTAGCTTTTCTTCTCATCGGATACGAACCGCCACGAGCGCGACGACCCCGTCGCTCTTCGACGCCCGAACCCGGAGAACGAATCAGCAAGCACCGCTCGCGATCTGGCGTACACGGTCGACTTATCAGCGTTCTGTATGCCTCAACCCGCACATCAGTCACCTCACATCGACCAAGAGAGGAGAATCGCCAAACGACCCATTCAGCCGACGTGCGTAATCGAGAGGAACGACGTGTCCTGCCCTGCCTGGATATCCGCCTGACTCCCCGACTTCTGATTGACAGACAAGTACAATGTCTCGCCCTTAGACAGGTCAGGGAGCAATGCACTGCCAGTATCGTGCACGAACATGTTCCCGCCATTCGACGGCGTGTCTCGAATGAGACTCAGTTTCGTTCCGTTCGATTTGCTTCGTAGGTACGTGTTATGCCTGCTATCAGCCGGAAGTGCAAGCGTATATTTCAACGCGAGATCGACACGGTAGTCACCAGCGAACGGCACGACGTACTGATAGTTGTTGGCGTCCCACGCGGAGAACTCGTCCTTAGCTGTGGTATCGAACTGGATCCGCGTCTCGGACCCATCCGGAACCGTCTGGTCCGACGACAGGTACACCACTGTCGTGCACTCTCGCGAAACGGGTCCCTGGACGGTATGGGAACCGGTGGTGAGGCTATCGCCAAGCGATTCGACGGCGAATCCATCACCCTGTCCGTCGATTCCACGAACACCGACACCATCAGGAGAATCCGATCGACCCACCATACCGACCGTCGCGCCAGTAGAAGCAGACGCCCAGCCGAACATCCCGACTCCCGACGAAACGTTACTATCATCTCCCGACCAATCCGACACCCCGAAAACGCCTATCGGTGTACCCGTCAGGTCCGGATACGAGAACCCATCCTTTGTCGCGGCACCGACCACACCGGAACCCTCGTACGAATCCACCTCACCCTCGACGCCGTGCGTCTCCCCGCTCGACCCAGTTGCGTGCCCCTTCACGCCCGCCGCGTGAGACGTCGTGGACTTCGACTCACCACGAACACCGATGCTCTCTCCGGACGTACTGTACGCGACGCCCTGAACACCGCGGCCGTCCGGGGACTTCGCAAGCCCCTGGATTCCTTTCGTGAAACCGGAATCCGCGCTCGCCTTCCCCTTCACACCCGTTCCACTCGTTGACTTCGCTAACCCGAAAACGCCCTCCGTGTTCCCGCTCGAAGAGAACGCGTTTCCTTTCACACCAGTCCCTTTGTCCGAGGCGACGAGACCGAGCACGCCCTTCGTGTAGTTCGGCCCCTTCGCCTTCGCGACCATACCCTTCCCCGAATCGGACTCCGAGGTCGCGTAGAGTCCAGCGTTCGTCGACCCCGTCGCATCCAACCGCAGCAGTTGGTCGGCGCTCGGATCACCACTCCACGTCTCACCGACGTGATCGCCGCTCGCGGCACCACTGGCGCTCGCAGCGCTCGAACCGAGCCCGAGCAATCCCAGGCTCGCCAATCCCGTCATCACACCACGACGCGACGTCGTTCCCGATGCCGACTCGTCGGAATCGGGCGCCGTCGGCGAGGCCGGTTTGGAATCAGGTCCCAGCCCCGAGTCCACTGGCGCGTCGGACTCCTCCGAAACGACGGCCTCGAGAGTCTCCTCAAGCGATTCGAGGCGTTCTCGAAGCCGTTCGTTCTCCGCTTCGAGCGCTTCGATACGGCCCCCACCGTGTGTTTCTGTACTATCGTCGACGTTCGCTCCAGAGTCACTCATGTTGATGAATCCTCTCGTTCCCCCCGCCCGACCATTGGCGTTCGAGACGAACGATGGAGAAGAGAAGAACTGTTAGATATAAATAATTACGCTATATTCATAGTTTTACTAAGAGACGTGACCGGCTCGTTCCCAAGACCAATCGAACGAACGTCCAGCCCATCCGAGAGAACAGTTTCGGGAGAGCTACAGCCGCCGAGATCAGCACCGTCACCCGAGGTGTGTGAACGAGACGTGCGTGCTGGCACGACCGCCAGCAAGGTCCACGGACGAGCTGGCGTCGTGTCTGACGACGATCGAGATCGTATCTCCCGCGGTCAGATGCGGAATGACCGTGCTCCCGGTGTCGTGAACGACCGAACTGCCCCCGTTCGTCGGAGTCTTCCGCGTGAACGTGATGTCCTTGGCCACCGACGACCGGATGATGACCTCGTGTTCCGTGCCCGACTCGAGCGGTTCCGCCCACTTGACCGCGAAGTCGACACGGTACTCGCCCAATTCGGGCACAACGAACTCGTTGTTCTCCGTATCGAACGTGGTGAAATCGTCCTTGTCCACCGAGTCAAACGCGACCGTCGTCTCCACGCCGAACGGGATGCTCTGGTCCGAACTCGCGTACGCGATAGACGTCGACTTTCGCGCGACCGTCCCATTGACGATGTGGTCGCCGCCAGTGACACTATTACCGGCGGAGTAGACACCAATACCGCCGTTGTCTTGCGTCACCCCCAAGATTCCGACGCCGCCCGGAGACGTCGTCCGCCCGATGACACCCACTCTCGCCCCACTCGAAGCCGTTGCTAGACCGAGCACGCCAGTGGGCCCGAAGACCGTCGAGTCGTCGGTACTCCGGTCGGTCACGCCGAGCACGCCCGATGGATTCTCCGACAGGTCAGGGTACGAGAACGAGTCCGTCGTCAGTTTCCCGGCGACGCCTGCACCGTCGCCGGAATCAGTTTCACCCTCGACGCCGTAGGTCTGACCACTGCTTGCGGTCGCGTGGCCCTTCACACCGGTTGCGTTCTTGGTGCTCGACTTCGTCTCTCCACGCACGCCGATGTTCTCGCCGCTCGTACTGTACGCCACGCCTTGAACGCCGCGACCGTCCGGCGACTTCGCAAGGCCCTGAACACCCTTCGTGAAACCGGAGTCCGCGCTCGCTTTCCCCTTGACCCCAGTGCCGCTCGTCGATTTCGCGAGGCCGAACACACCCTCCGTGTTCCCGCTCGAAGAGAACGCGTTCCCCTTCACGCCCGTCCCTTTGTCTGACGCGACGAGGCCAAGCACGCCCTTCGTGTAGTTCGGTCCCGCCGCCTTCGCGATGAGGCCCTTTCCAGAGTCCGATTCCGAAGTTGCGTACAACCCCGCATTCGTCGACCCCGTCGCGTCCAATCGCAGCAACTGGTCGGCGCTCGGATCACCACTCCACGTCTCACCGACGTGGGCACCGCCCCCCGTACTCGTGGCGGCCGCCGCGCTCGACCCGAGTCCGAGGAGGCCAAGGCTCGCCAGTCCCGTCATCACGCCACGGCGCGGCATCGTCTCCGACGTCGACGGCTCACCGCTGGAAACGGCTCGGTCCGCGGACACCCGTTCGTCCTCGCCGACCGCCGAATCGTCTCCGATCCCCGACTCGCTCACGGAATCGGATTCCTCGAGGCCCGCCTCCACCATTCGCTCCTCTAGTGACTCGATCGTATCTTCCAGCACCCCAACGCTCTCTCTCATCGAGTTGAGTCGTTCTCGCAATCGCTCGTTCTCCGCCTCGAGCGCCTTCAACCGACCTTCATCGTCCGAATCTCCTGTATCGGAATTATCGCGATCTCGTTCCTCGTACATATGGAATCACCACCCGCCCCAATTTTCGAAATCTGGGCCGAGTATTAATATAGATGAATAATTGTTAGTGTAAAAATACGACGGTTATCCTTTCCTGCCAACCCGTGCTAACAGACACCCGAACGCCGACACCCGACGGTCCACAGGTCAAGCCACACGTCACATCTCGGCACAGGAGCCAGAAGAACAGCGCTGTCGGTGCAATCAACCATGCCCACCATCGCCGACGACGTCGACGATGCCAGCATCCGCGAACGCGTGAGCGTCACCCTCAACGGGTCTGGCGACAACCACCTCGTCACCCCCGACAACCTCATCTTCGACAGTTAGGCCGACGCCAACGACGATCAAAGCGTCGAATACCACCATCATTGGAACAGCTCGGACGCGGTCGCCGCCGTCGGCGTCGCGACTACCAACACCCAGACTCGTTCGGCGACGTCGGAGCCGAAAAGACGAACCCACCCGCGAACGCCAGACACGACACCAACGACTGACCATCGAACGATGCGACCAACCGTGGCTCTCGAACAATACCGCTGTCGCTCGTCGAAGCGAGAATGCGGGCGAAGAGGACCGACACGAATTTGAATCACGCGAGACCTGCGGTCTCGCTTGCTCCCGCTCACTTCGCTCACGAGAACGTGATTACGCCCACACGCATAGCGTCTGCTGCGGAGGCGTTGAAAGTGCGGGAAAGGTAGTGGGCCGGCACGAATTTGAATCGTGGTTACGGCCACCCGAAGGCCGAAGGATACCAAGCTACCCCACCGGCCCGCACGTAGATGTAGACGCTGCGGTCTCTTTAAGACTTCCGAAAGTTCGAGGCGCTGGCGTGGTCGTGGTTGGTGTCGGTGCGTGCCGTGAGTTCGTGGTCGTGTCGTGGCGACTTGCGGTGGTTTCGGCGTGGGCGCGAGCGCGGGATTGGTGGTGGAGGGAGGGGTTCGGGCGGGTGCGAGTAGTGGTCCGTTTCGACGGGTAGATACCGGAAATGCGCGATACGCGTCTTTCTACTTATGCTTTCGAGTCACCAACAGTGGTCGTATGCTTTCATCAACTGTCGGGGTTCTGGCTAGTTTCGTGCTGCAGACGACGCAATCGGACGCGTTCTCACAGATACAGGATGACGTACTGTTGAGCTCGTCGCTCTGGATCAATATCGCGCTCGCCGGCCTCTCCATCCTCCTGTTCGTGTACATGGGACGGAACGTCACGAGCACTCGCGCCCGCGTCATCTGGGGGGCGACGCTCATGATCCCGCTCGTCTCCATCTCGAGCTACATCGGGCTCCTCTCGGGACTGACCGTCGGGTTCATCGAGATGCCGCCCGGGCACGCACTCGCTGGCGAGGAGGTGATGAGTCAATGGGGTCGGTACCTGACGTGGGCGCTGTCCACGCCGATGATCTTGCTCGCACTCGGGACGCTCGCGAAGGTCGACGAGGCGAGCCTGTACACGGTCGTCGCCGCGGACATCGGGATGTGCGTGACCGGGCTCGCCGCTGCGCTCGTCACGTCTTCGCTCGCGTTCCGCTGGCTGTTCTACCTCGTCAGTTGCGCGTTCTTCGTCGTCGTCCTCTACGCGCTCCTCACCGAGTGGCCCGCCGCCGCGGAGCGGGCGGGGACCGCGGACATCTTCGGGACCCTTCGCGTCCTGACCGTCGTGCTCTGGCTCGGCTACCCGATCATCTGGGCCGTCGGCGTCGAAGGCCTCGCGCTCGTCCAGTCAGTCGGCGTCACCTCGTGGGGGTACTCCGCGCTCGACGTGTTCGCGAAGTACGTGTTCGCGTTCCTCCTGCTCCGCTGGGTGGCAGCGAACGAGAGCCTCGTCGCGAGCAACGTGGATACCGCGTCCGAAGGTGCGACGCCCGCAGACGACTGATATCGAGAAGACGGTTCGTCGTCAGTCGCCGCGTCGCTCGCCGAGAGTCGATTCAGTCGCCGCCGCGTCGCTCGCCGAGAGTCGATTCAGTCGCCGTCGAGTCGGGTGACGACGCCGACGTACTCCTTCTCGTTGCCGGCGGTGAGGCGAGTGGCGCGTACCTGACCGGTGGTGTAGCTTTCGGCGAGTCGGTAGCGTTCGCCGTCGTCGGCGTCGACGAGCGCCTGGCTGGCGCCGAGCGCGTCGGTGGTTGCGCGGTCGACGGTGCCGCTGAACTCGTAGCGTTCGCCGGCGCGCGGGCCTTCGTCGCCGAACTCGGTGCGGAACTGTATCGACTGGTCGTCGACGAGCGCGCCGAGGGCGTCCCTGACGGATTGTGGGGTGTCTGGCGTCGAGCCGTCGGCTTCGCCGGAGGGAAGATCTGACATGGCCACGGGTTGGACGACGCGCGCCTTAGTTTTGCCCCTCGCGTTCGTGGAAACGAGGTGACGTGACGGGCGGTGGCGTGACGGAGTTAGAACTCGCGGTAGCCGTCGGTGTCGCAGTAGTGGTGCGCGACGGTGATGGAGTGGTCGGCGTGGAGGACGGTCGGGCCGAGACGGAGCCGGACGTCGGCCGCGTCGTCGAGCGTCGCGGCCTCGGCGTCGGTGAAGTCGCGGTGGTCCGAGAGCACGAACACCGGATGCGCGGGTGGTTCGCGTTCGTTCGCGGGGTCGCCGTCCTCGTGCAGCGCGACGACCGTACCGTCGCGCGCGAGGCGGTCGAGCGTCGCTTCGAGACCCATCCGGTACACCTCGATACCGGGTGACGGCGTCGCGGGCTGATGGCCGATGGCGTCCTCGCGGGATTCGAGCGCGTTCCTGACGAGCGCGGCGATGGAGCGCTCGTCGGGATGGAGGTTCCGGACGGTCGCGCCGTCGACGCTGACGGTGTAGGCGTCGTCGAGGACGAGGTGGACGCGCGCGTCCTCGCGGATGCCGTGACTCGCGAGCAAGCCGGCGTTCAGGCAGCGCGCGAGCAGGTCCATGCGGCCCGCGTCGCTCCCGAGCGCGTCGAGCGAGAAGTCCGGGTCGGTGGGGGCGTCGTGCGCGACGACGACGAACTGACGCATGCTCGACGGTGCGCACGTCGCGTGCTTGAGTGCGTCGGAACCGCCGCGGTGAACGCGAGTCGACGTGGCTGGTCAGGCGAGGTCGCTGCGTTCGAACCGCCAGTACCCGATGGCGACGGGGACGGTCGCCCAGAGCAGGAACGACGCGGCGGACGCGGCGAGAAGGCCACCGCCCGTCGAGCCGTCCACGAGGCCGGCGACGGCGTACCGCGTCTGCACGAAGTTCTCCATCGGGTTCACGCGGAGGACGTACTCGTACCACGTCGGCCACGTCCCCGGGTCGAGCGGGTTGATCGCCGCGAGCGACGTGCTGCCGGTGAACGCGAGCGCGAACGCGGGGAGCGCGAGCGTGCTCCAGAGCTGGAACGGCCCGAAGAACAGGAACAGACCGAGGCCGGCGCTGATGGCTTGCAGTCGCGTCGCGGCGGCAGCGGAGATACCGACGACGACTGCCGTCCAGACGACCGCATACGCCGCGACGTACGCCGTCATCGCGAGGAACGTCGTGACGGGGAGTGACCCATAGATGTAGACGGTCGCCGCACCGAGACCGAGCATCGCGATGGTGGCGACCGCGACCGCGAGCGCACTCCGACCGAGGAGTTTCCCGAGGACGACGTCTCGCCGGGCGACCGGATGCCCGAAGAGGACGCGCAGACTCCCGGATTCGCGCTCGCCGACGACCGCGCGATGCGCGACGACGAGCGCGACCGGTGCGACGAAGTTCACGAGCGCCTGCGGGAGGAAGCGCACCCCGCGCGTGGGCGTCTCCAGGATGCGGCCGCCCGCAGCGCCGAGGTAGCCGGGCACAGAGACGACGAGCAGGACGAGAACGGCTCCCCAGAGGAGCTTCGAGCGGGCGGCGTCGGCGAGGTCGTTGCGCGCGATGGCGAGGACTGGGTGCGTCATGCCTCGACCTCCGAGGGCGTGCGCTCGGTGTACGTCTCGAACACGGATTCGAGGCTCATCTCCTCGACGTCGATGTCCTCGACGGTCGCACCGGCGTCCTCGACGGCGGCGATGACGGCGGCCTTGACGCTCGGGTCGGCGCACGCGACGCGGAGCGTGTTGCCGTCGACCGTGACGTCGCGGACGCCGTCGACCGCTTCGAGCACGCTGCTTTCGGGGACGGTGTCGACGGTCAGCGAGAGCGTGGACGCGCCACCGGCGCGCTCGCGGAGGTTGTCGATCGTGTCGACGGTGGCTAGCTCGCCCTCCCGGAGGATGCCGACCCGGTCGCAGACCGCCTCGACCTGTTCGAGGACGTGACTGGAGAAGAACACGGTCGCACCGCGGTCGGCCTCCGTACGGATGATGTCGCGAAGCTCGCGGATTCCAGAGGGGTCGAGGCCCGCGCTCGGTTCGTCGAGCACGAGGAGGTCGGGGTCGTCGACGAGCGCCATCCCGAGCGCGAGGCGCTGCCGCATCCCCTTGGAGAACCCGCCGACGGGTCGGTCGGCGTCGTCCGCGAGACCGACGCGGTCGAGGACGGCGTCCGGGTCGTCGTCGGCGTCCTCGAGTTCGACGGCGAACGCGACGTGCTGGCGTGCGGTCCGGCGGTCGTACAGCGCGTAGCCTTCGGGGAGGATACCGATGCGGTCGCGAACTGCGACGCTCTCCGTCCGCGGGTCGTGGCCGAGCACGCGCACCTCGCCCGAGGTCGGTCGAACGAAGTCCAGCAGCATGTCGATGGTCGTCGACTTCCCGGCACCGTTCGGGCCGAGGAACCCGAACACCTCCCCTGCTCGCACCTCCAGGTCGAGGTCGTCGACGACCACGGTGTCACCGTAACGTTTCGTCAGTTCGTTCGTTTCGATGGAGGGCATCGACATCCTGTGAAACGAACACGTCGATTAAGTAATCTATCATTCGTTCCGTGAAACGACCGTGGTCGGTCGGCTCGACCACTGCGTGCGCTGGCTGGCCGCGCTCCAGATGGCAAGGAACTAACGCCGTGAACGCTTGCGTTCTCCCAATGGACGTACTCGCTACCGCGCGCGACCTGCTCGCGACGGGGCCGCTCTGTGACGCGTGCCTCGGCCGGCCGTTCGCGGACCGGAGCTTCGGGTTGACGAACGACGAGCGCGGGAAGAGCCTGCGCGTCGCCGTCGCGCTCGCCGACGACGACCCCCACGAGCCGCCCGAGCGCGACGCGTGCTGGGTGTGCGAGGGATTGACCGGGCAGTACGACGACTACGCGGAACTGGCCGCCGAGAGCGTCGAGGGCGTGGACTTCGCGACGTACCAGGTCGGCACGCGGACGCCGCCGCTCGTCGAGGAGAACGACCGCCTGCTCCGGGAGGACGCGGGCCTCGAACCCGATGCGGGCGAGCTGTTCAAGTCCGAGTTCAACCGCGAGGTCGGGAAGCGCTTCGGGCGCCTCACCGACACCGAGGTGGACTTCGACCGGCCGGACGTGCTCGCCATCCTCGACCTCGACGCGGCGGACGCGGACCCGTCGACGCACGCGGTCGACGTCCAGGTGAACCCTGCGTTCGTCTACGGCCGGTACAAGAAGTTAGAGCGTGACATTCCGCAGACGGAGTGGCCGTGCCGCGAGTGCGGTGCGAGCGGGAAGCAGCTCGGCGACGACGGCGAGGAACCCTGCGACCACTGCGGCGGCTCCGGGTACCTCTACGACGACAGCGTCGAGGGGTACGTCGCGCCGCACGTGAAGGAGGCGATGGACGGCTCGGAGGCGGTGTTCCACGGCGCGGGCCGCGAGGACGTCGACGCCCTGATGCTCGGCGATGGCCGGCCGTTCGTCGTCGAGGTGAAGCACCCGGGCGTGCGGGACGTCGACGTGGACGCGCTCCAGGAGCGAATCAACGACGCGGCCGACGGCGCGGTCGCCGTGCAGGACCTCGCGCTCGCCGAGCACGACATGGTCGAGCGCGTGAAGGAACTGGACGCGTCGAAGACCTACCGCGCCGAGGTCGAGTTCGGCGCGCCCGTCACCGCCGAGGAACTCGAGGCGGCGCTCGACGAGCTCGAAGGGGCGACAATCACGCAGCACACGCCCCAGCGCGTCGACCACCGGCGCGCGAGCATCGACCGCACGCGCCAGGTGTACGCCGCCAGTGGTGAACTCGAGGACGAGACGCACGCGACCGTCGACGTCCACGGCGAGGGCGGCCTCTACATCAAGGAACTCGTGAGCAGCGACGACGGCCGGACCGAGCCGAGTCTCGCCGGCCTCCTCGGCGTCGACGCGGTCGTCACCGCGCTCGACGTCCTCAGCGTCGACGGCGAGGACGAAGCGTTCGCGACCGACGACTACCTCAAGTAACCGCGAACGCGTCCGACCGCGTCGCGACCGACGGGTCCGTGTCGGACCGGTCAGTGTCCGACCGCTCGGCGTCGGCCCGCTCGGCGTCGGTCCGCTCGGCGTCGGTCCGCTCGGCGTCGGTCCGCTCGGCGTCGGACCGCCGTGTCCGACGGAGCAGCGTCGGCCCAGTCAGTGCTGTGCGGTCGGTTCGAGCGCCTCGACCGGCGTCGCGGTCCGCCAGTGGTGCTCGAAGAACCGATGGCCCCAGTCGAGCGCGCGGTCGGAGCGCGCCAGCAGTTTCTCCTCGGGGTCGTGCGTGCCGTCCTCGCGCGGGAGCGCGAACAGTAGCGCCTCGTCGGTGACGAGCACGGTCACGCCGGGGTCCGCGACCCGGACCGCGGGGTCGACCGCGTCCCAGTCCGCGTCCTCGCGGCCGTCGACCTCCTCGACGACCGACGGCGCGAGCACGAGCCGGACGTCGGCGTCCGCGGCCGTCCGTTCGAGCGCCGCCGCGTACCGGTCGTGATAGATGGGGGTGGCGAGCGCGACGCGGTCCGCGCGCTCGATGACGTCCACGACCTGACTGACGACGCGGAACGGCTCCGACGTCGGCGACTCCAGTAGTTCGGCGCCGGCGAGCGCGCCGAGGGACGCACGGAACGGCTCCGGGAGTGCCTCCGGGTCGTGGGTCGCCCAGTACTCGGCGTGCGTCGACAGCACCTCGCCCGCTCGTTCGCGGTCGGCGACGTAGTCCGCGACGAGGTCGCCCAGGCCCGTCGTCTCCCAGCGTCGCGACCGCCCCTCGCGGAGGAGGTCGCGGTCCCGGAGTTCGTTCAGCGCGTTGTACACCGCGGACTTGCTCGCGTCCACGTCGTCGAGGAGGTCGCGTCGCTGCCGCGGGCGCTCGCTGAGTTCCGCGAGCACCGTCTGCCTGACCGACGACGCGAACACCGCATCGAAAACGCCCATGTATGTACGAACATGAACGCTCCAGGAATTAAGTTTACTCCATCTTGTTGTTAAAAGAATAGGAAACGGGAACGGTCAAGTGCGTTCCCCGCCGAACCCGCGGTATGCGATTCGGCGCCGACGAAGCCGGCAAAGGGCCCGTCCTCGGGTCGATGTTCGCAGCCGCGGTCGCCGTCGACGACACCGACTGCCTCCCCGACGGCGTCGACGACTCGAAGAACCTCGCACCGGCGACGCGCGAAGCGCTCGACGCCGCACTCCGCGACGACGACCGCGTCCGCGTCGGCGTCGCCGAGATACCACCCGCGCGCATCGACGACCCGAGCACCGACATGAACACGCTCACCGTCGCCGCCCACGCCGACGCCATCTCGCAGATCGCTCGCGACGGCGACACGGGCGTCGTCGACGCCGGCGACACCAGCGAGGAGCGGTTCGCGCGACGCGTCACCGAGCACGCGACCGTCGACGTCGACGTCACCGCCGAACACGGCGCAGATTCGACTTACGCGTTGGTCGCCGCCGCGAGCATCGTCGCGAAGGTCGCCCGCGACACCCACGTCGCCGGCCTCGCCAGCGAGCACGACCTCGGCGACGTCGACGTCGGCTCCGGCTACCCGAGCGACCCCACGACGCGCGCGTTCCTCGCCGACCACGTCGACGCCCACGGCGACCTCCCCGCGTTCGCCAGAGCGTCCTGGAGCACGTGCGAGGACCTCCTCGCCGCCAACGAACAGTCCGGACTCGACGACTTCTGAGAAATCGAACGGCGGTCAAGTGCGTCCACGAACCTACCGGTTCGGTCCCTCCAGGGTCCGCGCGAGCACGGCGAGCGCGGTTCACCGACGGCGAGGCCATCGGCCGAGCCGTCGGCCTTTTTCACCCATGTTTTTGCCGTGAGCGGTGGCCGCAGCGAGCGACGCGAGCGAGGCCACCCGAGCGGGAAAAAGATGGTCGCTACCCGAGCGGGAAAAAGATGGTCGCTACTTGTCGCCCGTGACGAGCGCACGGAGGATGTCACCGTACGCCGGCCGCGTCACGAGCACCCCGATGAGGACGCCGAGGATCGTGATGATCGCGAACCCGCGGAGGTCCCCGAGGCTGAGGACCGCGAGCGGACTCATCGCGACGATGGTCGTCGCCGCCGCCGCACCGATCACCCAGAACGCCTTCCGGAACCGCGACTGGAACACGCGCTGGCTCGACACCTCCTCGGCCATCACCTCGTCCGCGATGATGATGAGGTCGTCCACCCCCGTCCCGATGACCGCGATGAACCCCGCGATGTGTGAGAGGTCCAGCGGGAGGCCGACGATCGAGGCGAACCCGAGCAGGAGCGCGACCTCGCTGAGCGCGGTGACGACCATCGGCGCCGCGACCGTCGCGTTACTGTACCGGATGTACACCGTGAACGACACCGCGAGCACCGCGACGATCGCCGTGATGAGCGCGTTCAGCTTGAACTGGTCCGCGAGCGCGCCCTCGAGCGTGAACGTCTGGCGCTGGTCGAGGTCGAGCGGCGCCGGGAGCGCACCAGCCTCGATGTTCGTCTGGATGCGCTGGGCCTCGCTCTGGTTCCCCGCGGTGAAGAAGAACCGCGGGTCGTTCGCGAACTGCTCGCTCCGGATGGTCTGAGCGAGCCGGCCGTCCATCGAGAACGCACCCTTCACGTCACCGTTCACGACCGTCAACAGACAGTAGCCGTCCTCGTTCCGCGTGGACGTCCGCGACGCGTTCGCCGGACACGACTGGTAGTTCCGGTTGCTCGTGAACCCGACGCGGTTCAGGATGTTCTGGAAGCGCACCCCGCCCTGCTCGGTGAGCTTCACGGGAACCTCCCAGCCGGACCCGGCCTGCGAGCGCCGCGGCGGGTCGACCGTCCGGATGCCGTTCGCGTCCACGAGCACCTCCTCCTGCATCGACCCGTTGCCCGGATACCGGACCGAGAGCTGAACGAGTCCGCGTTCGTCGAGGAGTTCGACGAGCGCCTCCGGCTCGCGGTTCGGCGCCTCGACGACGACGTACCGCTGGCCGTTCGCCGCGGACGCGACCGTCGCCGTCCCACCGGACAGCCCGGTCGCGTCGAGCTTGCTCTGGATGCTCGACGCCATCCGCGCGTACGTCTCCGGCGACGGGTCGTCGCGGACGTGCTCGGTCGTCACCTGCGTCCCGTCGATACGCGTGATGCCTTGCGCGCGCAACACGTCGACGAGTTGCTCCGGGGTCACGGAGTCGTTGAACACCTCGACGACGTGGCCCTCCTCGGTCCGGCAGTCGACGTTCGACGCCGTACAGTCCCGGACCGCGACGTCGAGCGACGGCACACCGAGTTCCTGCGAGACGTTCCGCACGACGTCGTCGTCATCGCGCTGCACGTCCAACTGGGTCGCACTCATGCCCGTCACGGGCGTCCGGATGCGCGTCCCGCCGTTCAGTTCGAGGCCGTACTGGAGGTTCGTCGGCCCCGTCACCTCGCCGCCCGCGAGCGTCGCCGACGGCACGAACAGCACGATCGCGCTCATCGACAGCATCACGACGAGCAGCACTACGCGCCAGTTGCTACGGAGGTCGGCCATCAGTTACCCACCTCCCCGAGCTTGTAGTAGCGAAGGAGACTCAAGTTCATCATGTACGTGTTCATCAGGTCCGTCGCGAGCCCGAGGACGAGCACGATACCGATCGACGCCATCAGCTCGATGCCGAAGAGGTACGCCGTCACGGCCATCACCGCCATCGCGGAGAGCGACGTGAGCGTCATCGTCACACCGGTCCGCATCGCGCGAGCGGTGCTCTCGTAGAACCCGCCCTCGCGCCGCAAGATGTGGTTGTTCAGGAGGATGTCGGAGTCGACCGAGTACCCGATGAGCATCAGGAGCGCCGCGACCGTGCCCAGCGAGAGCTTGATGCCGACGAGCCCCATGATGGCGAGCGGGATCGCGATGTCGGAGAACGCGGAGATGACGATCGCGATGGACGGAACGAACGACCGGAAGAGCGCGAACGCGAGCACGCTCATCCCGGCGAACGCGATGACGAGCCCGACGAGCGCGGTGTTCTGTGCGGACGACGCGAACCGCGGCGTCGTCGACTGCCGGGACTGCACGATCGCGCACTCCTCGGTGTTGTCGCACGTCGCCTCCAGGTTCGCTCGCGCCTGGTCGGCGAGGATGCTCCCGTTCGTGCTATCGCCCGTATCGGCGAACGTCACGATGTACTGCGGGTCGGCGGTCCCGGCGGCCGCCTGGATGTTCGCCGGTTCCACGTCGAACGCCGCCCCGATCTCGCCGCGGGGCGTGTCCGTCTGCACCGTCAACTCTGTCCCACCCGTGAAGTCGATACCCAGCGGCACCGGTGTCCCAGTGGTCACCCACAACGCGGCGAGAACCACCAGCGCCACGGCCAACAGGGCGAGAGGGATGGCCGCGAGCTGGCGGTTCGAGTACCGCTCGTAGTCGACCTCCGGTACCTCGAACTTGCTCATGCCGCCCGGTCCGCCGCGGGCGAAAGTAAGCCTTCTTATCTCTCTTTCTCTCGCGGCGACGAACGCCGACGGTTTCCGCACGGATCGACCGCCTCTCGCGTCGCCGGACGCCGTCGCGACGGTGGCTTCGCGCGCCCGGCGTCATCGCGACGCACGCTTTTGTCCGCCGACGCCGTACCGTGTGGTATGACGACCGCATCTCGCGTCGTGCTCTCGTACCCGATGGACCTCTCGGACTGGAGTCGCCAACAGGTGGATACCGACCACTTCCACGCGTGGCTGCGTCGCGTCCACGACGACGTCGAGCGCGGCGACGAGTGGATCGAGTTCGTCGACATCGGGTGCTGCGGGAGCACGTACGACGTCCCCCTCAGGGTGGAGGAGGTCCAGGGCGGCGACCGCATGGGGCCCGACACGGAGATCGAGTACACCGTCCGCGAGGCGTGCGACGTCGGCGGCGGCTGGAAGGTCCAGAGCGCGGACGGTCCGGCGCCGTACGCGAGCGAAGGAAGCGAGTAGCGACGACCGGGTTCGGGAGCGAGTGCGATACTCCTCCGCTCAGTCGGGGAGGTAGCGGACGTTCAGGACGCCCAGTTCGGTGTCGCGACGCACCTCGACGCGGACGGCGCCGACGCGACCCGCTCGCGCGACGGTCTCCTCGTCCGCGATGACGTCCTGGGCGGCTTGCTCGGTGTCCTCCGGCGGTACCGAGAGGACGTGGAGTTCGCCGGTTCCGGCGCGCTCGATGCGTTCGACGTCGCCGACGTCGAGGTCTTCGGCGGTCTCCATCGCTTGCGTCGTCGGCGACAGGTCCGTGTCGACGACGTCGACGTGATGCGCGTAGTCGACGTCGACGAGTTCGTACACGACGTCCATCGGCGGGACCGGCTTCACGGTCGCGCCGACGACCATCTCCGACTCGAGTTCGTGGTCGTTGGCCGCGAGCGTGTACACCTGCCCGGCGTCCACGTCGCGTAGCACGGCGCTCTCGGCGTCCGCCTCCGTCACGAGGAACGTCGCGGTCGTCTCCGTCATACCCACGGGTAGCGTCTCGGTGGCCTTCCGGGTTTCGTCACGCACCCGCCGGCGACGCAAGTGGCGTCGCGAGCGTCGGCGGCCGTCGGCCTCACGCGTTCGAGGCCTTGTGTCGGCGGTCGAGGAGGTACATCGCGACGCCGACGAGCGCGGGCGGGAGGATGCTCGAGAGTGGCGGCATCGCGTAGAACACGCGGACGAGCGGCGCGAAGAGCCCGCTCGGGTCGGGGCGCGTGGTGACCTCGCCGTCGAGCGTGAACTCGGGCGGCATCGAGATGACCGCGGCGACGTAGAGCGCGACGAAGTACACGAACCCCAAGAGCGCCATCCGGCGGTCGAAGCGCGCGTCGCCGCGACCGCGGCGGTGCTCGCGCGCGACGAACAGCACCGGTGCGACGATAGGTGAGACGACGGCGAGCGCGACGAACACGTAGAACGACCGGACGAACGTGAACGTCCCACCGCCCGCACCGAGCGTGTTCGACACCGCGACCGTCACCGCCGCCGCGAAGAAGAACGCGAGCAGCGTCGCGAGCAGTCCGCTCACGGTCGCGTACAGTTTGAACAACAACGAATCGCTCTCGCGGAGTGCGTACGGGAACGCCGTCAGGAGCCCGCCGTACGTGCGGCCGTCGCTCCCCGCGTCGGCGTCGTCGTCGCTGCTCCGAGCGTCCTCCGCGGTCGCGACGCCGTCCTCTGTCATCCCTCGACGCTTGGGGCGAGACGGCCAAAAGCGGCGTGGTTGACGGCAGCGCGTCCAAAGGAGACCGCACGCTCCGCGGGCCGCACTCCGGTAGTGATGGCAAAACACTTGTCGCCGCCGGGCGCGCATTCGGCCATGCACGTGGACATCGCGAACGCGCTCGCCGACACCGCGTCCCCCGGCATCTCGCGGGACGCGCTGGCGCGACTCGACGACCAGGTCGCGGCCGCACACGACCGCATCGAGCGGGGGATCGAGGGCCGCGAGCACGGGTACGCCGCGCTCGCGCTCCCCGAGGACGTCGACGTGGACGCCATCCGAGAGACGACGGCGGCGTTCGCGGACACCGAGACGCTCCTGAACGTCGGTATCGGCGGGAGCGCGCTCGGCGCGGCGACCATCACGGACGCGCTCGCCAACGAGTCGAGCGTGGACGCGTACTACCTCGACAACGTCGACCCCGAGTGGATCACCGCCTTGCTCTCCGAGGTCGACCTCGCGTCGACGACGGTGAACGTCGTGTCGCGGTCGGGGACGACGGCGGAGACGCTCGCGAACTTCCTCGTCGTCCGCGACGCGATGACGTCGACGGGCGTCGACTGGACCGATCGGACGTTCGTCACGACCGGCGAGGAGGGGCCGCTACGGCGGCTCGCGGACCGACACGGGCTCCCGAACCTCCCGCAACCCGAGGGCGTCCCGGGGCGGTTCTCGGCGCTGTCGACGGTCGGGCTCGCCGCGGCGAGCGTCTGCGGGCACGACCTGGACGCGCTCGTCGCCGGCGCGAGCGAGCAACGCGAGAAGCTCGGCCCCTCGCTGCACTCGAATCCGGGGTACGCGTACGGCGCGATAGCGTACGCGCTCGACCAGCGCGGCGCGAGCGTGAACGCGATGATGCCGTACGCCGAATCGCTGGAGACGTTCGCGGAGTGGTTCGCGCAACTCTGGGCCGAAAGTCTGGGCAAAGACGGCCTCGGGCAGACGCCCGCGCGAGCGCTCGGCGCGACCGACCAGCACTCCCAGCTCCAGCTCTACCGCGCCGGCCCGCGCGACAAGCTCGTCACGCTCGTCAGGCCCACCGAACGCGACGACCACGACATCCCCGAGAGCGACGCCGAGGAGCTCGCGTACCTCGAAGGCACCGGCCTCGGCGAACTCATGGACGCCGAGTTCGACGCGACCGAGGCGAGCCTCGCCGCCGCCGGCCGCCCGAGCGTCCGCGTGGAACTCGACCGCGTCGACGAACGCGAACTCGGCGCCCTGCTGTACGCGATGGAGGCGGCGTGCGTCCTCGCCGGGGAACTCTACGGCGTCGACACGTTCGTCCAACCCGCCGTCGAATGGGGGAAGAACGCCGCCAGAGGCCTGCTCGGCGAAGGCGACTACGACGAAGCCGACGCCGTCGCCGCCAAGGACGAACTGATAATCGAGTAGCTCGTCGCTCCGGGAGCGGTCGCGTAACGGAAGGGCCTATGTCGGCGGAGGCGCTACGAGCGAGCATGTCCGTCGAGTCGCGTGACGCGTGGTCGCCGGGTCGGTTCGTGGCTGCGGCGCTCGCGATGGCGTTCGTCGGTGCGGTCGGCATCTTCGCGATCGCGGTCTGGCAGACGGTCGTCTACGGGTTGGTGACGGACCTCGTCTGGGAGCCGCCGCTGTCGGGCGCCCGGCAACAGATACTGTCGACGGTCGCGCTCGGGTTGGCGACGACGATGACCGCCGGCATCTACCTCGCGTACACGAACCGGTCGCTGTCGTTCCTCGACGTGCGAACGCCGACGCTCCGCGAGGCCGCGTGGGCGATCGGCGGGCTCGTCGCGTTGTTCGCGCTCCTCCAAGTCATCTCGGTCGCGTTCGAGACGTTCGGCATCTCGACGAGCCAGCACTCGACGACGCAGGCAGCGGAGTCAGAACCGTCGCTCCTCCTGCCACTCGTCCCGCTGAGCCTCCTCATCATCGGCCCGGGCGAGGAACTCCTGTACCGGAACGTCGTCCAGAAGTCGCTCTACGAGCACGCGCCACGCTGGGCGGCCGTCCTGACCGGGAGCGTCATCTTCGCGCTCGTCCACATCCCCGCGTACTCCACGGGCGGCACCACCGGCGAGCTCGTCGCGACGCTCGCGGTCGTGTTCACGCTCTCGCTCGTCCTCGGCACCGTCTACGAACGCACCGAGAACCTCGTCGTGCCCGCGTTCGTGCACGGGAGCTACAACGCCATCCTGTTCGGGTTCGAGTACCTCGAGAAGACCGCGGCAGTCGTCGTCCCGGCCCTCCTCTGACAGCGAGACGACGCCGCCAGAAGCAGGCGATTGACTCCGTCCGTTAACTCGGGTTCTTGCGCGCGAGGTCGCTCCCACAGATCGGGCAGCGGTCCTTGTTCTCGTCGAACTCGCGCCCACAGCCCGCGCACTGGAACGTCCAGTCGCGTTGCTCGCTGATGCCGTCGCGCGCGATGACCTCCACGCGCACGTCCAGTCGCTCGGCGACGTTCTGCATCGCGTAATCGTCCGTGACGAGCGTCGCGTCCAGCTCGAACGTCGTCGCCACCAGGCGAACGTCGGTATCCGAGAGCTCCGCGAGGTCGCCGGTCTCGCGCGCGGCGCGCTCCACGCGCTCGACCGTCCCGGCGTCCGGGATGTGGATGCGCATCCCCGCGCCCTCCATCGCGTCGAACCGATACCCGCTCTCGTCGGTGAGCTCCTCGCGAACGAGCGGGATGGTCGCGATGTCGTCCTCGGAATGATACTCGTTGATGAACGCAGAAGAGTCCAGGACCTTCATCCGAGCTAGCGGTCGACGACGATGTAGTCCTTCACGGCCTGCACGCGCGCAACCGGCACGCGAAAACGGCCCTGTTCGTCCCGGTCGTAGTCGATGGTTCGCGTCGGCGTGTCCTCGTCGGGTTCCACGATGAGGTCGTGGAGTTCGCCGCTCTTCAGGTCCATCGTGACGTTGTACAGCGCGCCGAGCTCGGTGCCGTCAGACCCCATGACGGCCTTGTCCGAGATGTTCTCGGCCAGTATATCGGGCATACCCTCCCGTACCGAACGACGGCTAATAAACGCCACGGGGTCGTCAGCCGCGCGGCAGCCATCGCCGGTGGCGACGAGGACGCGTCGTCGAATGCGGTGATGGCGCCCGAACGCGGACGCATACGGCAATCTTAAATGCCGGCGCGAGAAGGTTCTGAGTATACCTTCTGGGTGGTCACCATGTCGGACTCATCGGACGCCGGCGACCCCGGCACAGACACGCTACGCACGCCCATCGTCGCCGTCCTCGGTCACGTCGACCACGGCAAGACGAGCTTGCTCGACAAGGTCCGCGGCTCCGCGGTCATCGAGGGCGAGGCAGGTGCGATCACCCAGCACATCGGCGCCACGGCGGTGCCGCTCGACGTCATCTCGGACATCGCAGGGAGTCTCGTCGACCCAACTGACTTCGACCTGCCCGGACTCCTGTTCATCGACACGCCCGGCCACCACTCGTTCACCACCCTCCGCAGTCGCGGTGGGGCGCTCGCTGACATCGCCATCCTCGTCGTCGACGTGAACGACGGCTTCCAACCCCAGACCATCGAGGCGCTCGACATCCTGAAGCGCACGCAGACGCCGTTCGTCGTCGCCGCGAACAAGGTCGACACGCTCCCGGGCTGGAATCCGGTCGAGGACGCCCCCATCCAGCAGTCGATGGAGACCCAGTCCGACCGCGTCCAGCAGCAACTCAACCAGGAGCTCTACGAGATCGTCGGCGAACTCAGCGACCACGGGTTCTCCGCGGACATGTACTGGCAGGTCCGGAACTTCCAGCAGAACGTCGGCGTCGTTCCCGTGAGCGCGATGACGGGCGAGGGCGTCCCGGACCTCCTGACGGTGATGATGGGGCTCGCGCAGCGGTACATGAAAGAGGAGATGCAGGTGGACGTCGGCGGGCCCGGCGTCGGCACGGTCCTCGAGGTCAAGGAGGAGAAGGGGTTCGGGACGACGGTCGACATCGTGCTCTACGACGGGACGATCCGCGCGGACGACGTCATCGTCGTCGGCGGTGAGAACAACCCGATCGTGACCGAGGTGCGGGCGCTCTTGCAGCCGCGGCCGCTCGCGGAGATCCGGACCGAGAGTCGCTTCGAGCAGGTCGACGAGGTGATGGCGGCGGCCGGTATCAAGGTCGCGGCGCCGGACCTGGACGAGGCGATGTCGGGCGCTCCCATCAGGGTCGTTCGCGACCGTCCCGTCGAGGAGGTCGAACGCGAGGTCCGGAGCGAACTCGCCGAGATCGCGGTCGAGACCGCCGAGGAGGGCGTGGTCGTGAAGGCCGACACCCTCGGGAGCCTGGAGGCGATGGCGAACGCGCTCGAGGAGGCCGAGATCCCCATCGTGCGCGCCGAAGTAGGTGCGGTCGCGCCCCGTGACGTCTCCGTCGCCTCCACTGCGGACGAGGACACGCACAAGACCATCCTCGCGTTCAACGTTGACGTGCTCGACGACGCGCGCCGGCGCATCGAGGAGAGCGACGTGAAGGTGTTCGAGAGCGACGTCATCTACCAGCTCGTCGAGGAGTACGACGAGTACGTCGAGGAGATAGAGCGCGAACAACAGGAGACGGTCTTGGACAACATCACGCGGCCCGCGCGCTTCCAGCTCCTCATGGACCACACGTTCCGGCAGAACGACCCCGCGGTCGTCGGCACGGAGATCCTCTCCGGGACGGTCAAGAACAACATGAACGTCGTGAAGTTCGAGGGGAACGAGCCGACGCGCGTCGGCCAACTCAAGGGCATCCAGGAGAACGGCGAGGACGTCGACGAGGCCCGCGCCGGCAGCCGCGTCAGCCTCGCCATCGACGGCCCGACCGTCGGCCGCCAGATCGAGGAAGGCGACGAACTCTGGATCGAGATCCCCGAGAAGCACGCGAAGATTTTGGAGCAGGAGTTGAAGGAGGAGATCCCGATGGACGAACGGGAAGCCCTCAACCAGTACCTCGAGAAGCAGCGCAATCGGGACCCCTTCTGGGGGAAGTAACTGGTCGCACCAGCATACGGCCGCCGCCAGGCGGCCGTTTCAGTGCTGTCACCACGCCGTCAGGCGGCCGTTTCGGGGTTGTGCGGGGGTGGTGTCAGTCGAGTGGTTTGGCGTACGTGACTTGTTTGGGTTCGTAGTCGCGGTTCTCGTAGAAGTCGCGGGCGGGTTGGTTCTGCCATTCGGCGCTGACCTTGAGGAAGTCGCAGGCTTCGCGTTCGGCGAGGGTTTCGGCGTGGTCGACGAGGGCGGTGCCGTGGCCGTCGCCGCGGTGCGAGTCTTTGACGTAGAGGTCGACGATCTTGAGGTAGGTGTCGCGTGTTCGGGAGGGGTGTTCGCCGAACTCGAGGTGGGCGAACGCGACGGGGTCGTCGTCGACCTCGCGGAGGAGGGTGCGGTGGTCGTCGCTGTCGAGGAGGCGTTCGAAGCCGCCGACGGCGTGCTCGGCGGCGTCGTCGTGGAGTTCGTTCAGGTCGCTGTACTGTTCCATCTGTTTCGCGAGCGGGTACCAGAACTCGGTGGCGAGGAGTTCGGCGTCGTCGAGGGTGGCGTCGCGGATGCGCATACCTGGAAGAGCCGGCGGTGGGCACGTAAGCGTTCGCGCGGCGTGTGAGGCGCTTGCATCGTCGCGCGCCGAGTCGTCAGTGCGACGAGGGTTTTTCCCGTCGACGCGCTACCGTTCGAGTCCATGCCGATGGAGCAACTCGACTTCGAGGTCGACGGGGAGACGTACGAGGGACGGTTCGTGACGCCGCCTGCGGGGGACGCGAACACGTGCGTGGTCGTGGTCCCGGGTGCGGGCCACGGCCCGTTCGGTGACATCTTCGACATCGCGACGTACGAGCTCGCGAACGCGGGCGTCGCGTCGTTCCGCTACGAATCCTGGACGAGCGGCGACGAGCTCGACGCGAAGACGCTCGCGGAACTGCAGCGCGAACTGGCGGCCGCGGTCGACCACGCCCTCGACCGCGGGTACGACCACGTGTCGCTGCTCGTGAAGAGCTTCGGGGGCCGCATCGCGTTCACGGCCCTCCCCGAGGACGTCGAGCGCGTGCTCGGGTGGGCGCCGGCGGTCGTGTTCGCCGACGAGTCCGCGCTCGACGAGCAGCGCGACGTCCCGCTCGGTGACCTCGCGGACGGCCTCGACATCGCGCCCGCGGACGTCGCCGACGTCGACGTCCCGGTGACGCTCCTGTACGGCGACGAGGACCACTTCTATCCCGAGCACGCCGACGCGCTCGCTGACGTACTCCCCGACGCCGAATTGCGCGTCCTCCCCGGCGAGAATCACTCGTTCAACGTCGGACGACGGGTCGTCGTCGCGGAGACCGTCGCGGCGCTCGCCGCCGGCCGCTGACGGCGGCCGGGCTGCGAGCCGTGGCCGCGAGCCGGGGTAGCGCGAACGCGTCCGGGGTGGAATCGCCGAAGTAGTATTGTAGTAGCAACGCATACATACAGATAGTGATATTTATGGGTGAGCGACAGGGACGGGCGGTCGAAGCGACCCCACGCGACCGCGCGGTCGACGCCGCCGGCGTCGCATGGTGGGAGTACGACGTCGACACCGGCGCGTTCGCGTTCGACGACCGGAAGGCGACGCTCGGAGGGTACGAAGCCGCGGACTTCGAGACCGTCGAGGACTTCGCGGCGCTCGTGCACCCGGACGACTACGACGCGGTCGCCGCCGCGTTCGAGGCCGTCGTCGACGGCGACAGCGACACGTACGACGTCCAGTATCGACTCCGGACCGTCGACGGGAGCTACCGATGGCTCCGGGACGCCGGCAGTCGAAGCGAAACGAACCCCGCGCTCGTCAGCGGCATCACGCTCCCCGCCGCCGCCAACCGCGAACGCCAGCGCGTCCTCGTGGACCAGAACGAAGCCCTCGCACTCGTCAACCGCATCGTCCGCCACGACATCCGGAACGACCTGAACGTCCTCGAAGGCTGGCTCGAACTCATCGCCGAAGACCCGTCGCTCGCCACCCCGGACCGACTCGCGGAACTCCTGACCGTCGTCGACGAATCCACCACGCTCACCGAGAGCATCCGCGACGTCGTCACGATGATCGAAGCGGACGACGACGACGTCGAGACCGAACCCGTCCCCGCCCGCAGCGTCGTCCTCGAAGAGGTCGAGCGCGCTCGCGCCGCGTACCCCGACGCGACCGTCGACGTCGGCGACCTCCCCGAGACGAACGTCGTCGCGAACGCCCTCCTCACGTCGGTGTTCCGGAACCTCATCGCGAACGCCATCGAGCACGCCGACCACGACGACGTCACCGTCACCGTCGACGGCGCGGTCGACGGCGACGACGTCACGTTCACGGTCACCGACGACGGCCCCGGCATCCCCGACGACCGCAAAGCCGTGCTGTTCGACGCCACCGCGAGCACCGTCGACCGACTCGACCACGGCCTCGGCCTCTACCTCGTCCACGCACTCGTCAGCGCGTACGACGGCACAGTCACCGTCGCCGACAACCACCCGACTGGTACCGCCGTCACCGTCACCCTCCGCGCCGCCTGACGCGACCACCGCTCGCCCGACCGCTCCTCCCCCGACCACTCCTCGTCCGATCACCGCGTTGCGGATGCGGGACGCCCATCGCGCGTAGCCCCCTCCCTTAGGTGCCTCCCCACCGACCGTGGCCGTATGTCAGGTAGTGACAGAATCCCTGGGTCCGGGGTCGAGACCGCGCGGGAAGCCAGCCAGTCCGCGTACCAGCACGCGCTCGACGTCCTCACCACTGGCGTCGTCACGCTCCTCCCCATCGTCGTCACCGTCTACGTCCTCGACGCCGCGTTCGGCATCATCTTCAGCGTCCTCGAACCGGTCCTGAAGGTCCTCGCGCACTTCGGACTGCTCTCGGTCGTCCAACAGAACGTCGTCGTCGCGTTCCTCGTCGAGGTCGGCATCTACGAGAGCGCAGCGGACTTCGTCGGCGCCATCACCGCGTTCCTCATCCTCGTCGCCGTCGTCGTCGCCGTCGGTACCGTCGCCCGGAACCGCTACGGCGAACGCCTCGTCGACCTCTTCGACTTCCTGTTCGCGTCCATCCCTGGCATCGGGAGCGTCTACCGCGCGTTCCGCCGCATGGGCGACGCGATGATCGAGAGCGAAGCCGAGAACTTCCGCTCCGTGAAACTCGTCCAGTACCCGACCGACGGCAGCTACATGATCGCGTTCGAGACCGCGACCACGCCCGCGAACGTCCGCGGCGCGACCGAGAACGCCGCCATGCGGACGCTGTTCGTCCCGCTCGCCCCGAACCCCGTCATGGGCGGGTTCCTCGCACACTTCCCCGAGGAGGAGGTGCTCGACGTCGACATGAGCGTCGAGGAAGGCATCCAGGGACTCGTCACGAGCGGGATGGCGATGGACGCCGACGGCTTCTCGCCCGCCGAACTCCGCGAGTTCGGCCTCGACGACGACACCGTCACCGCACTCGAGGAGGACCACCCCGACGTCGACGCCTGACCCGCCGCGACGCCGACGCTTGACCCCGCCGCGGCGCCGAGCGCAGTCGCTTACCGTCGAAGTGAACGGGAGACACGAATGGGAAGACCCGAGCGTCTAGCGCGCGGT
Organism: Halorubellus litoreus; assembly: GCF_037081675.1. GTDB lineage: Archaea > Halobacteriota > Halobacteria > Halobacteriales > Natrialbaceae > Halorubellus > Halorubellus litoreus. The sequence goes on from NZ_JAZAQL010000002.1 coordinate 1,333,352, forward strand.
CGGCGTCACCGACCCCTGCAGGGCCTGCTTCACCTGGAACGCCGCGCTCGCCGCGAGGCCGCGTGCGACCTCCGCCTGCTCGTCCGCGTCGATGAACGGCTCGTCGAGATTCAGGTCCTCGACCTCCGGCGTGAACCCCGCACTCACGGGGTCCCCGACCGGCGGCTGGACCGCGATCCGCGCCTGCGGTCCCGCAACACCCTGATGGACGTCACCGTCGACGATGTACTCCTTCGGGAGGAACTCGCGCGTCCGCGCCGCGATCGCCGACACGTCGCGGCGGAGCGCGCTCTTCTCCGCCCTCGACAGCTCCGGCACGTCCTCCGCGTTTCGCTTCCCGGCCTGCGTGATCCCCGGCAGTCCAGCGTACGGCGTGTTTCCATTCATCGCAGAGCTACCACTTCTACGCGCCAGCCGAGTGAAAAAGGTTCGGTCGAGGTAGTACCGACCCAACGCAGGTGCCGCGGCTCACCCAGCGACTCAGACGAGCGCGTCCGCGGTCCCGTACACCGCGAGCACGACCGCCGTCGTGTGCGTCCCCGGTTCGACCTGCGCGGACTGCACGCGCACTCGCGGGTCGTCGAACGTCCACGCCGACCGCAACTCCTGGCCGGCCGCGAGCCCCTGCCGGACGCGCTCCTCCACGTCCGCCGCGTCCGTCGGCCCCGCCGCCTCGTAGAACAACCCACCGTCGGGCGACTGCGCCCACGCCAACCCCGCCGAGACGTGCCCCGGGTCCGTCGCCGTCGCCCGCGCCTCCACGACCGTCAACCGCCCGCCGACCTCACCGAGGTCCCCCGCCGTCCCGACCGCCTCCACGTCCGCGTCCGGCGGCAGCATCGACGACACCGTCACGAGATTGTAGTTGTGGACGCCCGCGTCCGCGAGCGCCGCGTCGTAACTCGCCATCGCCGTCGGGCCCGTCCCCGAACCCCAGACGACGCGAATCGCTTCCATACCCGTACTCGCGCCGGCACCACGTTGTGGGTTCCGATTCACGCCGACCGCGAAGACACCCGCGACGAGCACGCGGAACCACCCCCGCGCCCGCGAGCGCCGTCGCTACCCGACGCGAAGAACGAAGAGAGAAACCGGACCGCCAGCGGACAGCGACCGCTTAGATGTAGTCGACCTGCTCGTACAGCTCGAGCTTCATTCCCTTGCGCTCGCGGATCTCCATGATCTGCTCGCGCTGGAGGTTGTCAGCCATGAACTGGAACCCGGAGTTCTCCGTGTTCCACGACGCACGACCCTCGGTCGCGGAGCGGATGTCGCTGGAGAACCCGATCATCTCCTCGACGGGCGCCTCGCCCTCGACGACCATGAGGTCGCCCTCCTGGTACATGTCGTCGACGCGGCCACGACGACCCTGGATCTCGCCGGACGCCGCACCCATGTGCTCGTTCGGCACGTCGATACGGACGTCCTGCATCGGCTCCTTGAGGCGGACCTTGCCCTTGACGAGCGCGTTGTGGACCGCGTTCCGGACTGCCGGAATGACCTGCGCGGGACCACGGTGGATGGTGTCCTCGTGGAGACGCGCGTCGTGCAGTCGGATGAGTGCACCCTCGACGGGCTCCGCGGCGAGCGGGCCGTCGTCGAGCGCCTCCTGCATCCCTTCGACGACGAGTTCCATCGTCTCGTTGAGGTGCTGGATACCCTTCGTCTCGTCGACGAGGATGTTCGTCCGATGGATGGTCTCGACGTCCTGGCTCGTGTCCTTGTCCATGCCGGCCTCCTGGAGTGCCTCGCGGCGCTCCAGTTCGGGCATGTCCATCGAGATGTTCCCGTGCTTGATGCTCTCGACGATGTCCTCGCTGAGCGGCTCGATCTCGAGGTAGAAGCGGTTGTGGCGGTTCGGGGAGATGCCCTCGACCTCGCCACTGTTCTGCTGGATGGCCTCGCGGAACACGACGATCGGCTCACCGGTGTTCACGGGGATGCCCTGGTTGCGCTCGATACGCTGGGTCTGGACCTCGAGGTGGAGTTCGCCCTGCCCGCTGATGAGGTGCTCGCCCGTGTCCTCGTTGATCTCGATCTGGATCGTCGGGTCCTCCTTGGACACCTGACGGAGCGTCTCGATGAGCTTCGGCAGGTCGTCCATGTTCTTCGCCTCGATGGACTTCGTGATGACGGGCTCGCTGATGTGGTCGATGGACTCGAACGGCGTCATCTCGACGCTGGAGACCGTCGACCCCGCGATCGCGTCCTTGAGGCCGGTGACGGCGGCGATGTTCCCCGCGGGAACGTGCTCCACTTCCTCGCGCTCGCCACCCATGTAGATACCGACGGACTGCACGCGGTTCTTCCCGGCGGTCCCGGAGACGTACAGCTCCTGGCCCTTCTCGAGCGTCCCCGAGAAGACGCGGCCCGCCGCGATCTCGCCGGCGTGCGGGTCGATACCGATGTCGGTGACCATCAGGACGACCTCGCCGTCCTCGTCGACCATCCGCATCGTCTCCGCGAGTTCGCTCTCGTCGTCACCGCGCCAGATGCGCGGGATACGCATCGGCTGCGCCTTGACGGGGTTCGGGAAGTGCTCGCAGACCATGTCGAGCACGACGTTCGACAGCGGCGTCTTCTCGTGGAGCTCCTGGCGCTTGTCCGCGCGCTCCATCTCCATGATGTCGCCGAAGTCCATGCCGGTGCGCTGCATCGACGGCATCGAGACGCCCCACTTGTAGAGCGCGGACCCGAAGCCGACGGTGCCCTCTTCGACGCTGACCGTCCAGTCGTCGACGTCGTCCATGTCCTCGGTCATCCCGGCGATGAGGTCGTTGACGTCGCTGATGACCGAGAGCAGGCGCTTCTGCATCTCCTCGGGGCCCTCCTGGAGCTCGGAGATGAGGCGGTCGACCTTGTTGATGAACAGCGCCGGCTTCACGCCCTCGCGGAGCGCCTGCCGGAGCACCGTCTCCGTCTGGGGCATCGCGCCCTCGACGGCGTCGACGACGACGAGCGCGCCGTCGACGGCGCGCATCGCTCGCGTCACGTCGCCACCGAAGTCGACGTGGCCGGGCGTGTCGATGAGGTTGATGAGGTGGTTGGTGTCCTCGTACTCGTGGGTCATCGAGACGTTCGCCGCGTCGATGGTGATCCCACGCTCCTGCTCGTCCTCCTCGGTGTCCATCGCGAGCTGCTGGCCCGCGGTGTCGTCCGAGATCATCCCGGCACCAGCGAGGAGGTTGTCGGTGAGTGTCGTCTTGCCGTGGTCGACGTGCGCGGCGATGGCGATGTTCCGGATGTTCTCCGGTTTGTCCATCAGCCGTTCGCACTGTTCGACGATCTTCTTACGTCGGCCCATTGGTGTTGGATACCGTCACGCCGTGTAAAAGTATGCTGTTTTCGATTCGCGCCGAGTCCCCGAAACCGTGGTTTTCGCGGGTCTGAGAACCCCTCAGTGCGTCAATGGTACGCACGGTTCCGGTCGTCGCGGCGGGAGTCACCGAGGTCGGCAGCGCGTCGCGGCGGGAGCGACCGAGGTCAGTCGAGCGCTGCGACGACGAGGTTCCGCATCGCTCGCGGGCCGTTCTCGACGACCGCTCGCGGGAATCGCTTGCGGGAACCGGCGAGTGCGTCCGCGAGCGCGGCGGTCGCGTCGTCGAAGACGCCGTCGCCGTGACCGACGAGGACGCGGTCGGGCTCGAAGTCGGCGAGTGCGTCGCGTGGTGGGGCGAGTCGCGCGTAGAAGATGACGCCGAGGCGTTCGTCGCCGGCGACGAACGGGCTGGCGGTCCCGAGCGATTCGGGGACGTAGAACGTGCGGTCGCGTTCGCGCCAACAGACGGTCTCGGTCCACGCGCCCATCGGCGAGACGCGACGCAGGGAGACGTCGGTCCCCGGGAGCTGGTCGTCGACGCGCTGGACGTCGACGCCGGCCGGTGGATGCAGGTGGTCGAGTGCGCGGTCGACGCCCGCGGGAACGGTGACGGGGACGTCGTGGCGGGCGGCGACGGCGGCGGCGTCGCGCGCGTGCCAGCCGGCGCAGACCGCGACGCCAGCGACGCGGGGGTCGTCGTCCGCACCGGCGCTGCGGGCAGCAAGGACGTCGTCGAGCCCGGGGGCGTCGAGCGGGTCGAGCAGCCAGAGGCCGTCGTCGGTTCGGAGCGCGTGACTGGTGCGCGCGAGCGCCTCGTCGCCGGCAGCCTGCCAGCCGAAGCCACCGTCGAACGCGTCGACGACGGCGAGCGAATCCACGGGCATGCGTCGACGTGGCGACCGCCGAACCCATAACGACACCGGGACCCGGTCGCAACTCACCGCTCGAAACGGCGAGAAGCGTTATGTCGACGCTGACGGTAGGACCTCGCAATGGATGGGGAAGACACGACGCGTCGACGCGTCCTCGTCGCCGGGGGACTCTCGAGCGTGTTCGGGCTCTCGGGCTGTCTGCGGCTGAGTCAGGCGGAACCGACCGGGACGGCCACGAGCGGCGACAGCGCCGCGACGAGCGCGGACGAGTCGACGACCGAACGAGCCACGACCGCGGAACCGACCGAGACCGACGCCGAGACGACCGACGGCGACGACGACGCGGCGACGTACCCGCCGGGCGTCAGCGAGGACGGCGTGACCGAAGCGCTCGTGCTCGAACATCGACAGCGGACGAGTGGCCGGCCGCGGACCGTCGAGACCGAGTACATGGGGTTCAACCGGTTGACGACGAAGATCGGCGACGACGTCAGGATGCGCGTCGAGAGCTCGCGCGGCCCGGAGACGTACGTCGAGGACCGCCAGCTCTTCCAGCGCCAGACCGTCGCCGGCCAGGCGATCTACGCGTACAGCCCGGAACTCCGGTTCGAGTTCCGGCCGTCGGTGCTCGCCGGCACGGACCTCCTCGAAGCCCTGATCAGGGCGGGGAACTTCGCGCCGGTCGGCCGGCAGACGCGCGACGGTACGACGCTGTTCATCCTCGAGGCGGACGAGATCGAGAACGCGACCGTGCTCGAGGAGTCGCGGATCGTCAGCCGGTACTTCCGCCGGTCGGAGTTCCCGCTGGAGTCGTTCTCCGGGTCCGCGCTCGTCACCGAATCGGGCGTCATCCGGGAGATGGAGGCGTTCCTCCAGGGGGACGGGGACGGTGGCGAGTTCGTCGTGAACACGAGCGACGTCGGGGCGACGTCCGTGACGACGCCGACGTGGAAGGACACGGCGAGACGGAAGGCGGCGACGTTCGAGGTGTCGATGGCGTCGGATTCGTCGTTCATCGAACTCGTCCAGACCGGCGGGCAGACGATCGGCGCGGACGCGGACGTCCGCTTCCAGATAGATGCGTACGATCAGATGGATTACTTCAACGGGCGCTTCGAGGGGTCGTCGAGCGAGGGGGCGACGTTCTATCTGTACAAGACCGACGAGACGACCGAGTTCGGGAGTCCGAAGCTCGGCGTGTCGAAGGGGTCGCGGCCGTCGAGTTCGCCGGCGGGAACGTGGTCGTCGGATTCGGGCGTGAACGTGCGCGCGGAGGGGCTCCCGCTCGTCGAGACGCGCGACGTCTCCTGACGGGCGTCGCGTTCCCGTCGAGCGCGAGTCCGCGCGGGTCGCATCCGGGTTCGACCGGTGGGATGCCGGGGCCGCAACCCTCATACCCGACCGAGCCATTGTGAGACTGTAACATGGACGTTCGTGTCCAGGGTCGTGCGCCACCCGCTCCGTTCCTCGGCGCGCAGGACCGCTTCGAGACCGAGTACGACGTCTCCCTCCCCGTGCACGTGCACGTCCGGAGCGACCCGGACGAACGCACGTGGACCGGGCACTACGACGACAAGCACGTCCTCAACATCTCCCAGCAGGCCGCGACGTCCGCGATGGCGCGCGAGCTCGCGCTCCACGAGTACGCGCATATGACGCGCTACGAGGAGGAACACCCCTCGCACCTCCAGAGCACCGACGAAGCCCTCTTCCTCGGGCTCGCCGGGAACAGCGTCGAACGCCGCAAGGTCGCGCACTGCTACCAGATCGCGAACCACATGAAGGACATCTACGCCGACGACATCACGTGCAGTCTCGGCGACAGCGACAAGCTCGTCTCGTTCTTCGAGGCGAGCCTCGCCGCCGCCGTTTCCGACCACGGCACCCCACCCAGGGCCGGACTCACCCCGGTCACGGCCGACGCCGACCCGGAGATAACCGCCGTGAACGCCGCGTTCGCGCTCGCGCTCTGCGAGCGCCACGACCTCGTCACCGACGACCACCGGCTCTACGACCTCGCGCACGCCGCCGGCGAGGACGCCCCCGGCGTCAGCGTCGACTCCTTCAAACGCCACTTCCTCGACCTCGGCGACGACCCCACCGAGAGCGAGTACCGCAAAGCCCTCGTCGACGTCACCCGCGAGTACGCACTCGGTGGTCAACAGGCAGCGGACTGACGGACTCCGCAAGCATCCGGCGGCCCCCAGGCCGCCGGTTCCAGTTCTTTACGGATTCATCGAGCGTCCGGCGGCCCCCAGGCCGCCGGTTCCAGTTCTTTACGGATTCATCGAGCGTCCGGCGCTAACGACGCCGACGAATTCTAGAAAGAGTCGGGTGATAGTTCGGCGAACGCTCTTTTCCGGTGGTGTCGAAGGAGTGGATGGGTCGTGGGTTCCCTGGACGATGGAACTCTCGGAAACGACCCACTCGACGGTGAGGTACTCGCTTCGGCGTGGACCGCGACGCGCGCCGGCGGCCATCCCCTTCCGCCGTCGGTGACTCCCCCCGGCCGACGCGGTCGCGGCCACTCCCCCGCTGGCATCAGGTCGGAGCGTGCGCGGCGACGCGACGGGCGCGGCGCTCGTTCGCTACGAAACCCCGTGACGACGGCGGCCCCCTTCCCCCTCGACCGTACTGATTTATCCGTGGACGCGGCGTGTAATACTCATGGGATTCTTCAACCGGTTGAAGACCGGCTGGGCGCTCACGAAGGACAGCATCCGCGTGTTACGCGGCGACCCCGAACTCGCCGTGTTCCCGCTCGTCGGCTCGATCGCCGGGCTGCTGTACGTCGCACTCCTCCTCGTTCCCGGGTTCTTCCTGGCGAGTAGCGACATTGGCGTCCTCCAGTACGCCCTCCTGTTCGTCCTCTACTTCGGGTCGACGTTCATCGCGTCGTTCACGACCGCCGCCCTCATGCACGAGACCCGGAAGGCGTTCCGCGGCGAAGAACCGTCGTTCAAGAGCGGCATCAGCGCCGCCTGGGAACACAAACGCACGCTCCTCGCGTGGAGCGCCATCTCCGCGACCGTCGGCGTCATCATCCAGCTCATCGACAGCCAGGACAACTTCCTCGCGGAGGTCCTCGCGAGCATCATCAGCGTCGGCTGGAGCATCCTCACGTACTTCGTCATCCCCGTCATCACGTTCGAGGACGTCGGCGTCCGCGGCGCCATCGCACGCAGCGGCGAGACGTTCAAGAACACGTGGGGCGAGACCGCCGGCGCGACGTTCGGCGTCGGCATCGTCACCATCCTCTTCATGCTCCCCGTCGCCATCGTCGCCGCCGGCATCGTCGTCCTCGGCGGCCTCAGCGGCGGCGCACTCGGCTTCGGCGGCGCCCTCCTCGTCGCCGCCTCCCTCATCTTCGTCGCGTACATCTTCACCGCGACGCTCGGCTCCATCGCACGCCTCGCGCTCTACGTGTACGCCACCGACGGCGAACGCCCCAGCGCGTTCGAAGACGTCGACCTCGGGACCGTTCCCGAGTAACTGACACCCGCAGAGGGCGCAACCGCCGCCAAACTCCGGCCGGGAGCGACCTTCGGCGAACAGCTATCTCGAAGCCCGTCGAACTTCTCGTACATGTCCCCCGCAGCGACCACCGACACTACCGAAGCCGACGACCGCGAGGTCGCGCCCGGCGTCTACCGGTTCGGGACCGCGCGCATCAACTGGTACGTCGTCGAGGACGACGACGCCCTCACCGTCGTCGACGCAGGACTCCCCGCACACTACCCCCAACTCGCACCGTGGCTCGACCGCCACGGGTATACCCTCGACGACGTGGACGCGCTCGTCCTCACCCACGGCGACGCGGACCACGCCGGGTTCGCCAGGCACCTCGTGGACCGCGGCAGCTCCGCGTACTGTCACCCCGACGACCACCACCACCTCCGCGACCTCCCGCACGGCCCGCCCGCGTGGTTCCTCCGGAACCTCTGGCGCCCCGGCTTCCTCCGGTACGTCGTCGAGATGGTCCGCGACGGCATCCGCGACGTCGACCCCGTTACCGACGTCGAACCCATGAACGACAGCGACGTCCTGGACGTGCCCGGCAGCCCACGCGTGATTCACGTCCCCGGCCACACCCCGGGCTCGTGCGCACTCCACCTCGAGGACCGAGACGTCCTCATCGCCGGCGACGCGATCGTCACCAGAGACATCTACCGGAACCGCGAAGGCGACCCACAGCTCATGGGACCCGCCGACGAAGACACCGCGCTCGCCCGCCGCTCGCTCGACGAACTCGCCGGACTCGGAGACGTCACGCTCCTCCCCGGCCACGGCAACCCCTGGCGCGGCGACGTCGACACCGCACTCGACATCGCTAGTTGACCACACACATCGCCTCATTACTGTCAACGCGCGTGACGCTAGAGCACCGTTGGGCGAAAGAACGAATTTGTTACAGGGTTTAGTTCGATTGCGACCGAATCCTGTAGTGTAACTTCGCAACTAACCAGCCGAGCAGACCTGCAATGAAGACACCGATAACGAGGTTTTGCGTGCTCTCGAAAGGACGCAAATGGAACGCCCAGAGTGTGAGGAGAGTGCTCGGGAAGATAGAAAGGTAGAGCATACCAACGAGTATCTGTCGATACATCAGTTAGTTCAGTCTATACTCCGAATCCACAGTTCCCGCAAGAGGGATGCCCCACAATCGTCGAGACCGTATACATGTGATCGGGGTCATTTTGATGCCAGTGACCGGAGAAATCGACGGCGTACATCGTTTGGTTCCATCCGAACTTACTGACGTCATACTCCCACGCTACTACGGAGACGGCATGAGTGCTTACATACCGCTCTAAGAGTCCTGTTGACAGAACGCCACTACCGGCTCCGATTGCAGCAAGTGTTTCTCCACCAAGCGCACCGATATACCCACCCAGTGCGGCGAGAGCCGTCCCAGCCCCAATCTTTCCGATGTCGTGGTAGAACCACATTGTGAGACCGTCCTGCGTGTGTTGATGATTAAATGCGTCGCAATTTCCAATGTTCTGTCCGAGATAGTGATCTTTTTTCTTAACTAGGTCGCCGAACTCGGGTAAGTCAGGGATGTGGTTCTGGATGGAGACACCATCCTCAGTACCGACCTGATTGAGCTGTTGGAACGCTTTCCCGTCTATCTTCGTGTGAGAGATTCCACCACTGCCGCCCTCGACTTTAACCCCATACGTGTGATAACGGACCGCGCCTGTTCGACGATCGGTTTCCTTGATCTTTACAGCAACGAGTGTATCTCCTGAAGCGGTTTCACCAACCTCGGTGATTTCATCGATGACACCCACCGAATCCCCGTGTTGAACACGCTGATCGAAGGATTTCTCCGATGCTGCTACCGCAGGTGCGGAGAGCGCCGTCAGTCCAGTTACAGGAACACCCATACGCTTCATCAAAGATCGTCGCGTAGATCGCTTCACCATTGCATTCCACCCAAGACCATCGTATTTTAAAAAATTCCTAAATGTATTGATTTTAGATATATATTTATCTGCTGAGTTTTTCTCTTCGGCACGCCCTGCTGCATTCCACGGGAGCTTAGAAATTCAAGAATAATGGTAGAGATTCGATATATCTCAATTTTCGATGCAATCAGAAGCTGGCAGTTAGACCGAAGAAGCATCTGCGAACTCGCGGGTGAGTCTTCCGCGAACGAAGAGAGAAAGACCGAAATTAGCGTGCTGCCGCCGCGACGCGCTCGGACTCTTCCTTCTGGTTGATCGCGTACGTCTGGACGTCGTAGTCAGCGGCGCCCGTGAGCTGCTGGGCGAGCGCCTCCGCCGCCGTCGTCGTCGTCTTGAACGACGACCCGTGAACGCCCTCCGCGAGGAACATCAGGGACTGGTCGACGCGTCGCTGCGGTGCGACGTCGACCGCCTTCGGGACCGAGATGCCACCGTACTTCAGGCGGACGGTCTCCTCGCGCGGCGCCGCGTTCTCGACGGCCTCGACGAGCACCTGCACCGGGTTCTCCTCGGTGCGCTCGTGGACGATCTCGAACGCCTCACGCACGATCTGGAGCGCCTGCTGCTTCTTGCCCGTGTTCTCCTCGGTCTGCATCAGGCGGTTCGCGAGTCGCTCCACGATGGAGAGCTCGCTCTTCTTGAACTGCTTGCCCGCGTGACGGCCCATCGTGTGCGCGATCGGCGTGACCGTGATGTAGCGCTCCGTGGACGGGTCGTTGTACTCGATACCCGTGATGTCCCACTGGTCGAAGAGGAGGGCGCGCGCGCCTTCCTCGTCGGTCCCGGCGGGCTTCTCGGGTTCGGGTGTATCTTCTTCCGACATGATTATCGAACCGGTTTCTCTGCGTTCCCGCGGACGAGTTCGATCATCGACACGCCGTTGACCTTCTCGACCTTGTAGTTGACACCCGAGAGGTCGCCCATCGCACGACCCTTCGCCCCACCGATACCGGCGATGGTGACCTCGTCGTGCTCGTCGATGAACGAGATGGCGCCGTCACCGGGACAGAACGCGGTGACCTGCTTCCCGTTCTTGATGAGCTGGACCCGGACGCACTTCCGGATCGCGGAGTTCGGCTGTTTCGCTTCGATACCTACCTTCTCGAGGACGATGCCGCGACCCTGCGGCGCGCCCTCGAGCGGGTCGGACTTCTTGCGAAGTCCACGCTCGCGTCGCGCGTAGTCCGAGTCGGACCACCGCTGCTGCTGGCGGTCCTTCTTGAGCTTGCGCGCGGCGTACTTGCCGTTCGCCATAGTACCAGTCGCTATCTTACGGAGGCACTTAAGCCCACCCTTTTGGAGACGGTGTGACGGCCTGAGGTCGCTCTAGCGACCCCGATAACGCTCTCTCAGCCCGTTTCGGTTCGCGCGTTGACGCGTTCTGCGCGCGCCGTAGCGCCGCAGCCGGCTTCAGGCCACGCGAGAGCGTTCTGTGGGGCGGTGCGGACTCTCGCTCGTAGCGTCGGGTCGTCCCCCATCCTGGTCCTACGTCGAGTCGTCTCGCGCTCGGTCGAGTCGAATGGCGACGACCCCACCATCGCCGTCGGCGGGTTCGGGGACGAAGAGTTCGCCACCGCCGGAATCGACCGCCCACTTCGCGATCCAGAGGCCGAGGCCGGTCCCGTGCCTGGTCGGCGTTATCTCGCCGTCGTCCAGGACGACCGCGCGCTCGTCCTCGGGGAGTCCCGGGCCGTCGTCGGCCACGAGAACCGTGACCGTCCCGCTGTCGGCGTCGTCCTCGACCGACACCCGCACGGTCGACGGCGCCTCACCCGTGCCCTGGCCGTCGGAAGTGCCGTGTTCCACACTGTTCTCAGCCGACGGCTGAGAGCTGGGAGAGCCATGCTCGACCGAGTTCTCGACGAGCTGTTCGATGGCGCGTTCGAGGTGGCGGTGAGCGTGCACGTGCGCGACCTCGGGCGCGTCTACGGTCACGTCCGCATCGCCGTGGCGACCGCGGACGTTCGCGACCGCGGAGTCGACGGCGGCGACGACGTCGACGACAGTCCGGTCGCGTGGGTCGTGGTCGACGACGGCGCCGAGCTGTCGGACCTTCCGGCTGGCGTCCGCGAGCCGTTCGGCGACGTCCCGGACGGTGCGAGCGCGCTCGCGCTGGACGTCGGTCGTGGCGTCCGCCGCGAGCAACGACGCGTACCCCGTGATCGTCGTCAGGTCGTTCCCGAGGTTGTGCCGGAGGACGCGGTTCAACACCTGGAGGCGTCGTTCGCGGCGTTCACGGTCGCTGACGTCGCGAGCGACGCCGGCGGCACCGCGGAACTCGCCGTCGGCGTCCCGCAGCGGCGCGAAGTGGTCCTCCACGGGAACGACCGACCCGTCCGCGGTCACCATCTCGACCGAGACGGTCGCACGCTCCAAGCCATCCTCGACCATCGCTCGCGTCGCCTCGCGGATGCGGTCGGCGCTCGCCGCCGTCAACGTCTCCTCGAAGTGGAGGTCGCCGCGCATCGCGCTCGCCTTCGAGTACCCGAACGCCTCCTCGTACGCCTCGTTCGCGAACACGCTGTAGCCGTCCTCGTCGACGACCCAGACGGGGTCTGCGAGGCTCTCCACGATGGCCTCGTATCGTCGCCTCGCCGCGCCATCGAGACGACTCGATGCCTCGGCGAGGTCTCGAACGCGCTCGACGAGCGTCCCGGAGTCCGCGCTCGCCGGCACGTAGCCGTCCGCGCCAACGGCGACGGCTTCGCCAGCGACCGCCGCGTCGCTCGTCGAATCTCGGACCACGACCGGCGCGTCACTGACGTCCACGACGGTTCGAGTCGTCTCGACGGCGTCGACCGCAGGTGGGCCGTGCTCGATGACGATACAGTGGAATCGTTCGGCCGCGAGCGCGCTCGCGAGCGCCCGGTCGTCGGTCGCGACCGCAACCGCGAACGCGTCCCGTGCGGCGAGCATGCTCGCGACGTTCGTCGACCCAGCGACCGCGAGCACGCGCAGGTCAGTCATCCTCGTCGTCAGCAACTCGTCGTCGACCGGCCTAAGCGTACTGGCAGCCGTCCGTCGGAACGTGACAACGACACCCACCGCCGGCGCGAGGACGTGACGGCGTCAGAACAGCGGCGGAAGTTTCTCGTCGCCCGTATCCAGGAGCGCGTCGAGGTTCGCATCGCTCTGCTCGCGGAGGTCGTCGATGTTGTCCATCGCCTCGACCGCGACTGCCTGCAGTTGCTTCACGCGCGGGACGTTCGTCACGCCCGACAGCAGGACGACGCACGCGACCGAGGACTCCTTGGGCATCGGGAAGTCGCCACCGCGGACCTCCATCGACCCCGTCTGCTCCTCGAGCCACGTCCGCCCGCGCTCGATACCCTTCCGGTTCAGGTACTCGGGCGGCCCAGCGACCACGAGCAACGCGCGCTCGGCACCCTGGACCTCGCAGGGGAGGGTGAGGCGACCGAGCGTCGCCTTCCGGACGAGGCTCGTGATGCGGTTCGTCGTATCGACGTCGTCCAGTTGCTTCTTCGAGAACCGCGACAACAACCCGGAGTCACCGCGGTCCACGTGGTCGACCGCGTACCCGATACTGGACACGCCGCCGTTCCCGAGCGTGTTGATTATCTCGCTCGCGTCGACGACGCTCTCGGCGACCGCATCCCCGTCGCCGACCTCGCCCGCCGAGAACAGGACGTTCAGTCGCCGCACGATCTCCCTGTTGATCGAATCGTACCCGCCTTCGAGGCTCTCGCCGCTGTGGCGCCAGCCGTCGTTGTCGAACACGAGGAGGTTGTCCGCCTCGCGGACGAACGTCTGGAACGACCGCGCGGCGTTCAGCGTGTAGATACCGCCCTCGTCGCTCCCCGGGAGGATACCGAGACCGTACACTGGCTCGCTGTAGATGCGCTTGAGGTGCTTCGCGAGCACCGGCGCCCCACCCGAGCCGGTCCCGCCGCCGAGCCCAGCGACGACGAGGAACGCGTCCACCTCGTGCGTCGGGATGTCGTCGATCGCGCTCTGGATCTCACCCATGTCCTCCTCGGCGATCTCCGCGCCGAGCTCGTTGTCCGCACCGACGCCGTGTCCCTTCACGCGCGTCTGCCCGACGAGCACCCGCCGGTCCTCGGGCACGTGCTCGAGCCCGCGGAGGTCCGCCTTCGCCGTGTTCACCGCGATAGCCCCACGGACGACCGACCCCTTCGTCTGTCGGTCGAACGCGATGAACTCGTCGAGGACCTTCCCGCCAGCCTGTCCGAACCCGATAATCGCAAGCTTCACTCGCATTCACCCCGAGCACTGTCCACGTGAATCATACGTAGAAACCACGCGCGACGAGGATAAATAGGTACGCACGCCGACGGGTTCGCGAGCACTCGCCGCCACCCGAGTCCGGGCGGCGGCTACGTCAACTCGATGTCGTCCACGTCGACGTGTCGTCGCGCAAGTGCTCTCGCCGCCTCGATGTTCCGGCCGTCCGCACCGATGGCGACGCCCGTGTCGGCCTCGTCGACCTCCACGTACGCGACCGTGTCACCGTTCTCGCTGACCGTGACGTTGTACACCGCCGCCGGCGCGAGCGCGTTCGCGACGAAATCACCGGGCGTGGTCGCGTCCTCGACGAGCTTCACGTCCGTCCCGAGGCGCTCCTCGAACTCGCCGACGTGCTCGCCGCCCGGCCCGATCGCCTCGCCCATGTCGCCGCGGGCGACCAGGACGACCACGCGGTCGTCGTACACCAGGCAATCCAGCCCGGTCGCACCCGTCACGTCCTCGAACAGCCCGAGGATACGGCGCGCCTCGTCCGACAGCGTCCGCGCCATCAGTCAGCTTGCTCGCCCGACTTCGACAGCGACCCCATCCGGAGGTCGACGTCACCCGTCCCGAGCTTGATCGGCTTCCCGACGATGACGTTCTCCGTCACACCGTTCAGGTCGTCGACCTCGCCGTGGATCGCGGCGTCGAGCAAGTGGTTGACCGTGACCTCGAACGCCGCACGCGCCAAGACGGACTCCTTCGACCCACTGATACCGTGCCGGCCGATGGACTCGATCTCGCCGCGGTTCGTCATCATGTCCGCGACCAACATCAGGTGCCGGACGTTCACGTTGTCCAACCCCTGCTCTTTCAGCGTGTCGTTGGTCTCCTCGATGATGGTCTCTCGAGCCGCCTCGATACCGAGCGTCCGATGGATCTCGTGGATGTTGTTACACGACGACCGAGACGCGTCCACGCCCTCGATCTCCAGGGCGTCACCGAACGACGACCCCTCCGTGTACAGCACGAACTCCTCGCGTTCCTCGCCATCGGGCGTCTCCACGTCCTCCTTCCGGATGACGACCCGCGAGATCTCCTCGATACCCTTGAACGTGATCTCGCGGAGCTCCTCGACGAGCTGGAGGAGGTCGCGGTAACTCGGCTCCTCGGGCCCGAACTGGACGTTCGTCCCCTTCTGGATCGTCGTCACGCCGAGCGAATCCTCGATGATCTCCGCGATCTCACCGGCGATCTCGCCGGTGTCACCCACGGTCGGCCAGCGCTCCTGCAACGTATCGGGGTTCAGGTCGATGGAGACGTTCATGTCCGCGACGTTCGTGGACACGTCCCCGAGCGCGAGGATCTTCGTCGCCTCGAGCTGCCAGACGACCTCGTGGGCGCGCTCGCGGCTCTCCGCGTACTCGTCCTCGAGGTAGATCGTCATCATCGGCGTGTCCGGCGTCTTCCGCGCGTCCACGAGTTCGATGAGCCGCGGCAGCCCCTGCGTCACGTCGATCTCCGCGACGCCCGCGTAGTGGAACGTGTTCATCGTCAGCTGCGTCCCCGGTTCACCGATGGACTGCGCGGACACCGTCCCGACCGGGTCGAGCGGCTCCACGCGCGTCTCCTGATAGCGGTTCTCGACCGCCTTCGCGATCTCGTCGGCCGCCTCCACGCTCAGACTCCGCTCCTCGACGACGCGGTACACGTCGGCGCGGAGGTCCTCCGGAATCGACCGGTCCTCGACGACCGCTTCCACGTCCGCCGACACGTCGAAGTCAGTCATCCGACTCCACCTCCGTGAGCAGGTCGGGATTACGACGCGCTTCCGCGTGCTCGCTGAGGTTCGTCGGACGGGCCTCGTCGCCGAGGAACTCCGCCTTCGACTGCGCGTCCGCGAACTCGTTGTCGAGGATGCGGTCCGCGATCTGCTCGACGTCCACACCGCTCTCGGCGTCGTGCGCGACCTGGACCGGACTCGTCGAGTCCTCGCCGAACTCGAACTGGACGATCGTGTCCGAGGTGTCCCGGACCGTGCCGTCGTACTGCGTCTCCAGTTCGCTCAGTGCGTTGATGAGACGCCGCTGGAGGTACCCGGACTTCGACGTCCGGACTGCCGTGTCCACGAGGCCCTCGCGGCCACCCATCGCGTGGAAGAAGAACTCCCGGGGCGTCAACCCGCCCGTGTACGAGTGCTCGACGAACCCGTGCGCGTCTGCGCTCAGGTCGTCCTTCTTGTAGTGGCTGAGGGTGCGGTCCTCGTACCCGCGGTTGATGCGGTTCCCACGCACTGCCTGCTGGCCGACGCAGCCAGCCATCTGCGTGAGGTTCAGCATCGACCCACGCGCCCCGGAGTTCGCCATGACGACCGCCGGGTTCTCCTCGTCGAAGTGCTCCTCGGCGATGTCCCCCGCGTTGTCACGCGCCTTCCCGAGCGTCTGCATGATCTTCATCTCGAGGGTCTCGTCGACGGTACGACCGGGGAGACTCTCGAGTTCGCCCTTCTCGTAGGTCGCGATGAGTTCCTCCGTGCGGTCGTAGGCCTCGTCGATCGTCTCGTCGATGCGCTCCTGGGCTTCCGTCGAGATCGTCTCGTCGTCGATCCCGATCGAGAACCCGAAGTGCATGATCGAGCGCATCGCGAGCGCCGCAACCTCGTTGATGAAGATGCGAGCGCGCGTCGTCCCGTACACCTTCACGATGGTGTCGACGATCTGCCCGCCGAACTCGCCGACCTCGTCCTCCGCGATGGTGCCCTCGACGAGCGTCCCGTCCTCGACGACGACGTCGTCGCCGACGGTCCCGCGGAACTCGAGGTTCAGGTCGTCCGGCAGCAGCTCCGAGAAGATGTCGCGACCCGTCCAGTACGGCTCGCCGTCTTCCTCGCCGCTCGGGTCGGGGAGCTCGTCGATACGCGTCGCACGCAGCAGGTCGAGCGCCTGCGTCTCGTTGAAGTGCGGGTTCTGGTTCGTCAACAGGTACGTCCCGCTGATGTGGTCCTGGATGGCGCCGATGATGTTCTCACCGAACCGCGGCGACAGGATCTGCTCCTGGACGCGCATCAGGACGCGCGCCTCGGCGCGCGCCTCCTCGTTCTGGAGGGCGTGCATGTTCATCTCGTCACCGTCGAAGTCGGCGTTGTACGGCGGACAGACGACGGTGTTCAGGCGGAACGTCTTCGACGGCATCACCACGACCTCGTGAGCCATGATGGACATCCGGTGCAGCGACGGCTGCCGGTTGAACACGACGATGTCGCCGTCGACGAGGTGGCGGTTGACCTCCCAGCCGGCCTCGACCTTCTCGGAGAGCTCCTCGCAGTTCTTCTCCGTGACCTTCAGGCGACGGCCGTCCGGTCGCTTCACGTAGTTCGCACCCGGATGGCCCTCGGGACCATTCGAGACGTACCGGCGCGCGTCCGCGAGATTGCGCTCGGTGACGTTCATCGTCTGCGTCATCTCCTTGGCCACGCGGTCCGGCACGCCGACCTCGTTCAGCGACAGCGTCGGGTCCGGACTGATGACGGTACGAGCACTGAAGTTCACGCGCTTCCCGGACAGACTCCCGCGGAAACGCCCCTCCTTGCCCTTGAGACGCTGACTGAGCGTCTTCAGGGGGCGACCCGAACGGTGACGGGCGGGCGGCGTCCCCGATATCTCGTTGTCCATGAACGTCGTCACGTGATACTGGAGGAGTTCCCAGAGGTCCTCGATGATCAGCTGAGGTGCGCCCGCCTCGCGGTTCTCCATGAACCGCTGGTTGATGCGGATGATGTCGACGAGCTTGTGCGTGAGGTCGTCCTCGCTCCGCTGACCGTTGTCCAGCGTGATGGACGGCCGCGCCGTCACCGGCGGCACCGGAAGCACCGTCAGGATCATCCACTCCGGACGACTGCGCTCGGGGTTGATGCCGAGCACCTCGAGGTCCTCGTCCGGGATGTCCTCGAACCAGTCCCGGATGTCACTCGGCATCAGCTTGTTCATGTCCTCCTCGGTGAGGTCCACGTCGAGCGCCTTCTCGATGGCCTTCCGGTCGGATTCGCGCGGCCGGAACTCACCGGAGAGGATCTCGTTGATACGCGACAGGTCGATCTCGGTGGCTTCGGCGAGCCCCTCGCGACCCATCGGTTCCACGTCCGCCTCCTCGTCACCCTGCATCGCGCTCGCGATCGCCTGCGAGTACTCCGACGTGAGAACCTGCTGGACCTCGTAGTACGTCGTCGGCTTCTCGTGCTGGATGTCGAACTGGACCTCGCCACAGAACGGACAGCGGTCCTTCTTGCGCGCCTGCCGGATCGCGGCCTTCGTCACGTCGTTCAGGTCGTTCCCGAGCTTCCGCGCGTTGTTCAGGTCGCGAGCGAAGTCCTCGCGCTCGTCCTCGGTGAGACAGAGGCGCGCGCACTCGCGGCACGTCCCACGCAGCAAGCGTCGGATGAGCTTCGTGAACCCGACGTGGATGACGGGCGCCGCCAGCTCGATGTGCCCGAAGTGCCCGTTACACGACCCGCTGTGCTTCCCGCAGGTCTTGCACTCCAGGCCCGGGTCGATCACGCCGAGACGCGGGTCCATGAGCCCCATGTCGATGGGGAACCCGTCGTCGTCGTACGTGTCGGCCGTGATGACCTTCGTCGCACTCATCTCGCGGTACTCCTCCGGGTCCATCAGCCCGAAGCTGATCTCCCCGATCTCCTTGGGTGATTGTCCTGTCGACATGGTTCAGACTGCGTCCTCCAGTTCGAGTCGCGGCGCGATACCGAGCGCCTTCATCTCGTCCAGCAGGAGCTTGAAGGCGTAACTCATCTCTATCTCGTGGATGTCCGTCTCCTCGCCGCAGTTCGGACAGTAGACACGCCGCTGGTCGACGTTCTCCACCGCACTCATCCCGCACTCCCCGCAGACGTTGATGAACTCGCGGTCGGACTCGTCGAGCAAGCGCTCCTTGAGCGCCATCGCCGCACCGTGCCCGATGAGGACGTCGCGTTCCATCTCCCCGACGCGCAGACCGCCCTCGCGAGCACGCCCCTCCGTAGGCTGTCGCGTGAGCACCTGCACGGGACCACGCGAGCGCGCGTGGAGCTTGTTCGACACCATGTGGTAGAGCTTCTGGTAGAAGATGACCCCGACGAAGATCTCCGCCTCGATCTTCTCCCCGGACACGCCCGAGTAGAGGATCTCCTTCCCCGAGGAGTGGAACCCGCGGTCCTCCAGTCCACCGCGGATCTCGTCCTCGTTCTCGCCCGTGAACGGCGTCCCGTCGACGCGGCGTCCCTCGAGCGCGCCCGTCTTCCCGCCGAGCATCTCGAGAACGTGCCCGACCGTCATCCGCGACGGAAGCGCGTGCGGGTTCAGGACGAGGTCCGGCACGACCCCTTCCTGCGTGAACGGCATGTCCTCCTGGGGTGCGATGTGCCCGACGACGCCCTTCTGGCCGTGCCGGCTCGCGAACTTGTCCCCGAGCTCGGGGATGCGTTCGTCGCGCACCGAGACCTTCGAGAGCTTCGAGCCGTCCTCGCCCTCCATCAGCGTCACCGTGTCCACGACCCCGGACTCGCCCGAACGCATCGTCACGGACGTCTCGCGGCGCTTCTGGGGGCTGAGGCCACCCATGTCGTCGGGTTCCTCGAGGAACCGCGGCGGACTCGTCTTCCCGAGGAGCACGTCGTTCTCGCCGACGCGCGTCTCCGGATTCACGAGACCGTCCTCGTCCAGGTGCGTGTACGCCTCCTCACCACGTGCGCCACGCACGTCCTGACTCGGAATCTCGAAACGGTCCTCCTGGCCACCCGGATACCGGCGTTCCTCGCCCTCGTACGTCCGGAAGAAGTGCGACCGCGCGAGCGCACGGTCCACGGACCCCTGGTTCATCACGAGCGCGTCTTCGATGTTGAACCCCTCGTAGCTCATCACCGCAACCACGAAGTTCTGGGCCGCCGGCCGGTCGTCGTACCCGATCTGCTCCGTCGTCTGCGTCTTCACCATCGACAGCTGCGGGTAATGCAGGAGGTGCTGGCGCGTGTCCGGCCGAATCCGATAGTTCGCGCTCGGCAGCCCCAGGCTCTGCTTGATCATCCCCGCACCCATCGTGATGCGCGGACTCGCGTTGTGCTCGGGGTACGGAATCATCCCCGCACCGATACCGAAGATGAGCTGCGGGTCGACCTCGAGGTGCGTGTGGTCCGCCGTCACGTCCTCGCGGTCCACGGCGACGAGGATGTCCTCCTCCTCCTCCGCGTCGATGAACTCGATGCGACCGTTGTCGACGAGGTCCTGGAACTCGAGCTCGCCCTCCTCGAGCGCCTCGATCTCCGTCTCGTCGATGAGCGGCTCGCCCTCCTCGACGACGATGAGCGGCCGACGCGCACGCCCCGCGTCCGCGTTGATGATGACCTCGCGCGTCCGGTCCTTCACGGACACGTTCACCATCTCCGAGATGTCGCCGAACCGCCGCTCCTCGCGGATTTGGTCGGCAAGCTGATGCGGTTCGGGATGTGTCCCGACGAGACTACCGTTCACGTACACCTTCGCTTCGCGTTCCTGTTTACTCATGTTAGTCGTCAGCGGGCTGATCGTGCCCCTGGCCCTGCAGCCCCGGGATACCCTCCACGCCCATGGAGTCGAGTTGTCGCTTCAGTCCCTGTTCGTCCTCGATGTTCTGTGAGAGCTCCATCGCTTGCGCGAAGTTCTTCACGAGCCCACAGTTCGGTCCCTCCGGCGTCTCCGACGGACAGATACGACCCCACTGGGTCGCGTGCAGGTCTCGCGCCTCGAAGTGCGGCTGCGACCGCGACAGCGGCGAACGGAGCCGACGCAAGTGACTGAGAACACCCATGAAGTCCGTGCGGTCGACGAGCTGGGAGACCCCAGACCGCCCGCCAACCCAGTTCCCCGTCGCGATCGGGTGCTCGAGGCGCTCCGTCAACACGTCCGAGCGAACCACAGTGTTCACGGAAAGCTGCCGGTTCCGCATGTTCGCACGCTCCAACTGGTACTTCACGTCACGCGCCAGCTTGTTCAGCGCCGTCCGGAACAGGTCCTTCATCAGGTCCCCCGAGACTTTCAGGCGCTTGTTCGCGTAGTGGTCCTTGTCGTCGCTCTCGCGGCGCCCGAGCGCCAGCTCGAAGCACGCCTCCGCCATCCGGCAGAGGTAGTACGCCTTGTTGATGCGGGTCTCCTCCTCCTCGACGCCCTCCTCGTGGAGGTGCGGGAGCAGGTACCGGTCGATGACGTAGTTCGCGCGCTTCAGCTGGTAGTTCTTCCCCTGGCCGCTCGCGACGCGCTTCCCGAGCGCCTCGATCGCCTCCTCCTCCGTCTGGACTTCGGCGGCCTCGAGGTTCTCGAGCATGTACTTCACGACCTCCGGGTCGTCGCTGACCCGATGCACGATCTCCTCGTCGGACTCGAGGCCGAGTGCACGCACGAGCGTCACGAAGTTGATCGACCCGGACACCGACGGGAACGACACCTCGAGCAGGCCGTCGCGCGTCCGCTCCGTCAGGACGAGCGCCCGGTAGCCACGACGCTGACTGAACGTCTTCGCCACCTGGATCTCGTCACCGTACTTCGTGTCGTACTCCGCGAGGATCTTGTTCGGCGCCAGGTCCTCGCTCGTCATCAGCACGCGCTCGCTGCCGTTCACGATGAAGTACCCACCGGGGTCAGCGGGGTCCTCGCCGATCTCGATGAGTTCCTCGTCGCTGAACCCAGCGATGTTACACTTGTCGGAGCCGACCATGATCGGCATCCGACCGACCTTCGTCTCCGTCTTGTCGACGACGCGCTCCTCGCCCTCCTCGCCCTTCACGATGGACATCTCCATGAACACGGGCGCGGAGTACGTGATGTTCCGGAGGCGCGCTTCCTGCGGATACAAGAGCTCCTCGGAACCGTCCGCCTCACGCACACGCGGCGTGACGACGCGAACGTCGCTCAGTTCCACGAACACCGGCTCCTCACCTTCCTTGTCGCCGATGTCCGTCTCGATCGTCTCCTTCTCGTCGACGACCTGCTGCATCCCCCGGTTCAGGAACGAGTTGAACGACCGGAAGTGATGTTCTGCGAGGCGATCCTTCCCGAAATACTCCTTCGAGATAACGCGTCTGTTTGCTCTATCCATTATGTTACTCTACAACAAGTCGGTACACGACGGCCGTGTCTGTTGTTCGCGAATCTCGAACGATCTTCACGACGTCACCGACGCTCGCCTCGTCCGGGAGCGCCGGGTCCTTGCGCTTGATCTTCGGTAAGTCGGTACGGTCGATATCGTACTCTTCGAGCACGCCCTCGAGTTCGTCCTCCTCGAGGAGCGTGTGCTCTGGCACGAGTTCGTGGTGGCTTACATTTACCATGAGTGTGTCTGGCGGGCGGGAGAAACTGCTGTCACGAGATACTACAGGCTCATACAGACGGGAGGCATTTAACACTTGCCAAGTACGCGCGCGGCGTGGCCACTCTCGCGACCCGCCGGGAGGCAGAGGGCGGCAACGGCGGGCCACCGACCTTACCCTACCTAAGAACGCTACCGACATAAAGCGTTTGTGCCACGATGAACACACCCACACCCGTCCCGAGTAGAAAGCCTTAATCGTCTAACCGCGATACGTGAGAGTGCAGCCCGGGTGGTGTAGTGGCCCATCATACAACCCTGTCACGGTTGTGACGCGGGTTCAAATCCCGCCTCGGGCGCTTCTTCGAACGCTACTCCGTGAGCGATGAGCTTGCTCGTCGCGAACAAGACGCGTTCGAAGAACGGACGAATGAGATTTGAATCAGGGAGCGAACGAACGTGAGCGACCGTGGTTCAAATCCCGCCTCGGGCGCTTCTCAGAACGCCATTCCGTGAGCGACGAGCTCATTCGTCGCGAACACACCCGTTCGGAGGACCCAGAACGGCGGGAGGACGTGGCAGACGGAGGCGGTATTCTAAGTCCAAGAGCGCGCAACGCTCGTCGTGTCGGTCGAGAATACGGAAGCGCTTGGAGACGAGACCGAGGTGGCAATCTTGCACCAACTGGTCGAGGCAGGGTGGAGCGTGTCGATTCCGTTCGGTGACAACGACAAGTACGATCTCGTCGTCGACGACGGCGACGCGTTGTGCAGGATTCAGTGCAAGACCGCTTGGCGCAACAAACCGGAGACCATCCGGTTCGATACCCACTCGCAGACGACGAAGGATGGCGACTATCACGAGGCAACCTATGAAGGAGGAGCAGACGCATTCGTCGTCAGGTTCCCGGAGAGCGGGCAACTCTACTGGATCGACGTCGAGGATGCGACCGAGCAGAAGATGGAGTTGCGGTTCGACGCTGCAATCGAGCATCCGTCGATCAATTGGGCGACTGATTACGAATTTCAACCCCGGTAGTTCGCCAGAGAGCGCTGCGGAACCCACAGCATGACACGACCCCGCACTGCCCAGGCAATTGAAAAGGTATAAAAACTCTACCCTCCTTCGTACTGATGGAAGCCCGGGTGGTGTAGTGGCCCATCATACAACCCTGTCACGGTTGTGACGCGGGTTCAAATCCCGCCTCGGGCGCTTTCTGCTTCCAACAACGAACGAGGAGCGTAGCGACGAGTGAGTCTGGAAGCAGAAACGCCGAACGGGGTTTGGAGCAGCGAGCGAACGAACGTGAGCGACCGTGGTTCAAATCCCGCCTCGGGCGCTTTTCCAGCGACTAACTGCCGAGCGCAGCGACGAGGCTGTCGTCGTCGCGACGCGGAACGGTATCTGCGGGAGGGAGCACGCTTTCGAGCGACGCGGGAGGCGTGGCTGCTGGGCGTGTGCGAGTGGGGTCGTGACTGTGACGAGTAGGTGCGGGGAAAGTGTCAGAGGCGGTGGCGTTGGGGCACTTCCATCACCAGGGTGCCACCGTTTCGGGGTCGTCGACAGGCGTCTCCATGGTGGATGACAGGCAGTCCCGTCGACGACTTTGGCTTCTGGTGGAGTGGTATTAGTGTTCCCGGAGACTCAAGTGGTCGTTTGATACTCCGTGCGGTGCTCGTTCGAGCGTTCGTTGCGGGGGTGGATGGGTGGGTGGGTACGTGGGTTCTTGTGGGAGGGGGCGGCGAGGGTGGGGTATGCGTCTGGCCCTGTTCGGTCGTGATGGTCGTGCTATCGAGGGGTTACCGGTTCGGCTCGTGATCGCGCTCGTGGTGGGTGTGGCGAGTCTGTCGGTGATGATGAACATGCTTGCTGGCGTGGGTGGGTTGGCGGTGCACGAGGTGGATGCGCGGCCGACGCCGGCGGTGGTTGCGGAGGGCGAGTCGTCGGTGACGGTGCGGGTGGTGGACGATGCGGGGGAGCCGGTGGAGAACGCGACGGTGGTGTTGACGTCGGGGTCGGCCGACCTGGACGGGGTGGTGACGGGGCGGACGGGCGAGGATGGCCGGGTGTCCGTATCGGTGTCGGCGTCGTTGGCGGCGAATCGCGACCAGGGAACGGTCGAAGTGACGGTGAAGCCGCCGGCCAGCGGTGGGTTCGTGGACGACCGGGAGAACGAGATGCTGTTGGTGGTCGAGGACGACTAGGTGCGGGTCGGTGTCCGTGTGGGTGCGCGGGGCGGTCAGTCCCACACGAGCACGCCGCCATAGAAACGGCGACCTGCCGGTCGGCGTATGCCCGGAGAGTCAGTCAGTCCCACTCGATCCAGTCTTGCTCCCAGCCGGTCTGGGATTGGGCGGCGCGGGCGGCGCGTTCGGCGTCTTCGCGTGCGGTACGGTTGCGTTCGATGGCGCCAGCTTGTTCGCCGTCGGCGAGGAGTGGCTGGAAGGCGACGGGGCCGTGCGTGGTCTCGGTGCCGTCGGCGGCGACGGCGGTGAGCGTCTGTCGGGGGCCGTGGCCGCGTGGGAGGACGAGTCGGCCGTCGGGTGCGAGTTGGTCGCGGAGGGCGCGCGGTGGGTCGACGGCGGCGGCTTCCACGAGGATGCGGTCGTAGGGCGCGTACTCGGGGAGGCCGCGGGCGCCGTCGCGGCAGTCGACGAGGACTTCGGGGTAGCCGGCGTCGGCGAGGTTCCGGCGGGCGTCGTGGACGAGCGGGCGAGTGATGTCGACGGCGTGGACGCTTCGACTGCCGACGATCTCGGCGAGCACTGCGGGGGTGTAGCCGACGCCGGCGCCGACGACGAGGACGTCGTCGCCGGGTTCCGGTTCGAGGACTTCCAGTAGGCGAGCGGCGGTGCTGGGGCTGAGGACGCGCGTGCCGCGGTGTTCGAGGGACTGGTCAGCGTACGCTCGGCGTTCGTCGTCGACGAACGCTTCGCGGGGGACGGTTCGCATGGCGAGACCGACCGCGTCGGTGTCGACGACGCTCTTGGCGTCGTGTTCCAGGCTGTCGACCATGTCCTCTCGCAGCGCCGCGGGCTCCATACCTCGACGTTCGGGTGCGAGGGATTAAGTCCTTCGTGGGGTTGCGACGACGGCGTGCGCGTCGAGTCCGGGGACGGCGTGGACGTCGACGGCCTGGAACCCGGCGGTTTCGAGCGCGGTCTGGAGGTCGTCCTCGGTGCGGTGGTTGCCAGGGTGACCGGTTGCGAGGGCGTCGAGGCGACGCGTGGGGGTGCGTGGGGAGCGGTCCTGGAGGTGTTCGACGAGGACGAGTGCGCGCTCGGACGCTGGGGGCCGGTCGGTGGCGTCGGTGTCGGTGTCAGTGGGGTCGGCGCTGGGAACGAGTGCGTCGTGGGCGCTGGACGCGAAGGCGTCGATGGCGTCGTCGTCGAGGCGTGGCGTGAGGTCGGTGGCGAAGACGAGGTCGGTGGTGGGGAGGGGGTCGCTGAGTGGGCCGGTGTCGAGGTCGACGTTTCGGGGCTCGAGGAGTGGACGTGCGGCGTCGATGCGGGCGGGGGTGTCGCGGAGCGTGACGTCGTGGCCGCGGGCGCCGAACTCGGTGGCGTGCTTACCTGGACTGCCGCCGACGTCGACGACACTGGTGGCACCGGGTGCGGCTCGTTGTGCGGCGCTGACGGCGGCGCTGACGGCCGCGTCGGGGGTGGCCTGGCGGGCGCCGAGGCGGTTTCGTTCGTGGTCGTCGCTACGGGCGTCGCGGGCGGCGGCGACGGGGTCGTCTTCGGTGAGCGTCTCGGGGAGGGCGGCGTACGCGCCGAACCGGTCGATATCCTGGGGCGTGGTGCCGATGGAGCGGAGGTCGGTCTTCGTGAGGAGGCCGAGCGCGCGGTTCGTGGGCTCGTACGCGCCGTCGACGACGTCGAAGAACCCGCGGTCGGCGAGGACGTCGACGAGAACGCTGGCGGCGCGGTCGTCGAGGTCGGTGCGGGCGGCGACGTCGCTCGGGGTGTCGGCGTCGTCGAGGAGCGCGTCGAGCGCGCCGGTCTCGCGGGCGGCGCGGAGCGCGGCGACGGTCGCGAGCCGGTCGCGTGCGTCGTCGTTCATACGACGGCGGTCGGTCGCGGACGCCGTAAGTCCGCCGCTCGCGGGCGTCCCTGCTCCACTGGTTGGTGGTCAGTCGCGCATGGTGACGAACCGGACGCCGCCGCGGTCCTCGCGGTCGAGGCCGCCGTCTCGTTTCTCGGCGTACACGAGGCGCTGGCGGCCGTCGCCGATGGGCGCGAGGAGCCGGCCGCCGTCGTGGACCTGGTCGACGACCGCGTCGGGGAGGTCGGTCGCGGCGCACGTGAGGTACGCGGCGTCGTACGGCGCGTGCTCGGTCCAGCCGTCGCGCCCGTCGCCGACGCGGACGCTGACGTCGCCGTACCCGACCTCGGCGAGCGTCTCGCGAGCCGTCTCGGCGAGGCGGTCGCTGTATTCGACGCTGTAGACGTTCTCGGCGCCGACGACCGCGGCGGTGACGGCGGCGTGATACCCGCACCCGGTCCCGATCTCGAGGACGCGCTCGCCGGGGTCGAGCGCGAGCGCGTCGGTCATGATGGCGACCATGTGCGGCGCGCTGATGGTCTGTCCGTCCGCGATCTGGAGCGGGCGGTCCTCGTACGCGGCGGACCGGTCGCCGCCGCGTACGAACGCCTCGCGGGGGACGGCGCGCATCGCGTCGAGCGTCGACGGTCGCGACACGTCCCGGCGTTCGGCGAGCCGGTCGACGAGCGCGTCGCGCCGCTCGGCGAAGTCGGGAGTCACGGTCTAGGTGTCGGTTCGCGTCGAGAAGAATGTTCGCGTCAGGTCGCTGCGACGACCGGCCGAGAGGGGTCCGGGCGGACCGGCCGACCGTTCGAGCGTTGTCGTTACCGGGCGGACCGGCCGACCGTTGTCGTTACAGGCGGACCAGGCGGTCGGGACCGCGCTACCAGGCCGACCAAGCAGTAGTGTTCTCGTCCCAGGCGTACACGCGCTTGAGGTCCTTTGCGACGACGCTGTCGCCGTCGTGGTCGAGGCTGTCGCGGTCGTAGCCGACGGCGTCCTCGCGGACGTTCAGGCCCTTGATCGTGAACTCGTCCTCGCCGAAGCTCTCGGTCTCGCCGATGGTGAACTCGAAGTCGCCGGGGACGTACACCTTGATGGAGCGCGAGTCGTCGTGCGTGCCGTCTCGAGGGTGCACGGTGACGTTCACGGGGACGTTGTCGACCTCGCGCGTCCAGATGGTCTCGACGTCCTCGGCGGTCGCTGCTTCGCGACGTCGTTGTTCGCTGAGTTCGAGGCTCGTGATGCGGACGGTCATGAGGGCTTCGGGCGTGTCGAGCACGAACTCCTCGCCGACGGCGAGGGTCTCCTCGGCGGGGACCTCGGCGCTGGAAGTGAAGGATTCGCCGTCCTGACTGACGACGACGTCGATGTCGATGGTCGTCTCCTCCTCGATGCGGGTCTTGTGGGTGTGGTCGCACTCGGTGCAGCGCACGGTGTACTGCGCACCTGTTGCGGTGAGGACCTCGTGGACCGTCTGCGTCGCTGGCGCGCACGAGGGGCACGCGAGCGCGACGCGCTCGGCGGTATCGCTCATATCCGGGATACCGCGTCCAGCCCTAAAAGCCGTCCGAGTTGCGTTCGCGGGGCGTTCGAGTGCGTCTCCGTGGGGGCGAACGCTTTTTGGCGTGCGCCGGGCAACGGCCGGGTATGACCGAGAACCCGCCGGCGACGGCGGACGACGACGATGGACGTGAACCGGTGGCTGCGAGCAGCGACGGCGAGGGACGCGAGTCGCGAGCGGCGTCCGACGACGTCGAGCCAGCGGATGGTGGCGGACCGACGGGTGGTGACGAACCGGGTGGTGACGACTCGACGGGTGACGACGACCCCGGGGCTGCCAGCGACTCGGCGGGTGACGGCGGGCCGTCGCCGGGGGTACCCGACGAGTCGAACCTGCCGAGCGACGACGAGGTGCCGGCGGACGTCCAGAAGTACGAGCGGTTCACGAAGATGGACGGCGCGCAGTACGAGCGCGTGAACGACTTCATCCGGGAGCGCACGTACGTGACGGCTCGGGAGTGGGCGATCGCGCGGTTGTGCGCTGACTTCCGGACGGAGACGGGCGTGGAGATGACGAAGATCGGGGAGAACCTCCCGGAGCTGGTGCCGTTCATGACGGATACGTACACGCCGCAGGCGGTGAATCAGGCGCGGGCGTCGTTCGAGGAGAAGGTCCGGAAGGCGGGGGCGACGTTCCTCTACGGCGCGATGTGTGACTTCTTCACGGCGGAGGAGCTGGACGACGTGATGTACGAGTCGACGGAGGTCGCGAAGTTCCTGCTGGAGGTCGAGGGCGTTGACCTCTCCGTTGAGGAGGAGTTGGACGCCGAGGAACGCATCTCGTCGGTGATGCGCGAGGTCCGGCAGGCGAGCGAGGAGTTGCGCGACGAGTAGCGCGGCGAGTAGCCGTCGGTTACGTCGGTCGCTGTGCGGTGGGCTGCGAGTAGGCTGGTTCTTCGTCGAGGTCGAGAATCCGGAGAGAGCGTAATGGTGCGGTGCGCCGCAATCGGCCTCCACCCCCGTGATGGCCGACAGGACCGTCCACCGCGATACGTGCGTGGAATCGAGCCGCCCGTTGTGTCGGGTTGGCCTGCCTCTGCGTTCGCGGCCGACGCCTCGTCGGCGGTGAACGCTATCCTACCGGATGGGAGCGTCGTAGATAAAGGGGGAGAACCGTTTGAGACGGTTTCTGGGAGTATAGCGCTTCTTGCCCGGTTTCAAGCGGGGTTCGCTGGTTCTCAGTGGGTGGTTGAACGACGGGTGGAAGCGGGTCGTGGTCTGGGTCGGCGGCGAACCGGTCGAAACCGGTTTCGTCTGTCGATTCAAGGCCCGGTTGAGGTGCTTCTGGCGGGGGTATCTTCGCCGCAAAACCGCAATGATGTCACCTCCCCAATCAGTGTCCGGGTATGGTTGGCTATCCAACTGCTTTGCGTGGTGACTCGGGGTTCGGACGTGCCACAGAACTCGCGCGCGCCGCGGTGCGAGGTTACTCCTCGGCGGGTGGGAAGAACAACGACGGGTCGTCGTGCGTGAACGTCGCGACGTGCTCCGAGGAGAGGTCCCGGACGTGCGTGCGCATCTCGCCCTCGCGAGTCGCTCGCTCGATCATGTCCTGGGCGACCTCGTCGTCGCTGTCGTAGAACGCCGGTGCGATGACCGCGATGTCGCGCCCGGTATCCTCGACGACGATGACGAGGAACACGATGCCGGTCTCGACGGCGCGGAACACCGAGCACGCGTCGAACGCGGCGTCGTCCGCGGTCACGAGCTCGGAGAGTTCGCGCGCGAGCTCCCCGGGGACGACGAGGTCGAGACCGAACCGGTCGACGGTCGCGTGCTGACCGGACGTCGGCGCGATGTCGCCGGGGAACACCTCGACGACGTCCCACCCCTCCTCGCGGTACTCTTCGACCGTCGCCTCCATGTCCGCGACGACCGCGTCCCAGTGGTCGAGGACGCCCTCGGGCGGCAGGTGCTTCTCCGGGTCGACGTCGACGTGGTCCTCGTTCATGCTCGACTCCGCGTGACCGCGCTCCAAGAGGGTTTTGGAAGCGAGCGCGCAGCCCGGCGGCCGGAGCCGTCAGTTTGCAGTCGCCGGGTTGGCGAACGTATCGCCGAACCCGCGGGGTTCGTGTGGAAACGCTTTTCACGGGTGGCCGTGCCACGTGCGGATAGTGACTGATCTACTCTCCATCTCCGGCCTGCACACCCGGTTCGATACCGAGCGAGGGACGGTTCGCGCGGTCGAGGACTTCGACCTGACCATCCCGGAGGGGAAGACCGTCGGACTCGTCGGCGAGTCCGGCTCCGGGAAGTCCGTGACGGCGTTGTCGGCGATGGGGCTCGTCGACGACCCCGGGTACGTCGCCGAGGGAAGCGTCGAGTTCCAGGACCGCGACCTCGCCGAACGGTTCGCGAACGAGTACCCGAAGCAGGCGCCGAACTTCGTCGACGAGAGCCGCGGCGTCGTCGACCTGACGCAGGCGCCCGAGCCGGCGATGCGGTCGGTGCGCGGCGGCGAGATGAGCATGATCTTCCAGGACCCGATGACGTCGCTGAACCCGGCGGTCACGGTCGGCGAGCAGGTCGCGGAGAGCCTGCGCCTGCACCGGTACGGGAACCGGTCGAAGGACACGTGGTGGAACGCGGTCCGCGAGATCCTCCCGCAGTTCGGTGGGAACGGTGGGATGGACGAGCAAGTCCTCGAGGACACCGTCGACATCCTCGAGGAGGTCGGCATCCCGGAGCCGACCGCGAGGCTCGACGAGTACCCCCACGAGTTCTCCGGGGGGATGCGTCAGCGCGTCCTCATCGCCATCGCGCTCGCGTGCCAGCCCCAGCTCCTGATCGCGGACGAGCCGACGACCGCGCTCGACGTCACCATCCAGGCGCAGATCCTCGACCTCATCAACGAACTCCAGGACGAGCGCGGGATGAGCGTCCTGTTCATCACGCACGACCTCGGCGTGGTCGCGGAGACGTGCGACCGCGTCGCGGTGATGTACGCGGGGAACGTCGTCGAGGAGGGCCCCGTGGAGGAGATCTTCGCGAACCCGTCGCATCCGTACACGTACGCGCTCCTGGAGTCCATTCCGCAGGAGGACAAGGAGCGGTTGACGCCCATCGAGGGGAACGTCCCGGACCTCATCGACATGGACGAAGGGTGTCACTTCGCGGATCGGTGTCCGTGGGCGCACGAGGCGTGCGTCGGCGAGGAGATCCCCTACAAGCAGCACGGCGGCGCGGGCGTCGACCACGTCTCGAAGTGCGTGCTCGACGAGTTCGACGAGAGCGAGTACGCGAGCGACCAGGAGGGCATCCGTTCGGACGACGAGACCGCGATCGGCGAGCCGCTCGTCGAGGTCCGGGACCTGAAGAAGCACTTCTCGCGAGCGGACGACCTCCTCGACAAGTGGTTGTCGCGGGAACCACAGAGCGTGAAGGCGGTCGACGGCGTGAGTTTCGACATCCGCGAGGGCGAGACGCTCGGGCTCGTCGGCGAGTCCGGGTGCGGGAAGTCGACGACCGGTGAGACGGTGCTCCGCCTGCTCGAGCCGACCGACGGGAGCGTCGTGTTCGCGGGCGAGGACCTCGCGGACCTCTCGGGACAGGACTTGCGCGCGAAGCGCCGGGACATGCAGATGATCTTCCAGGACCCGCTGTCGAGCCTGGACCCGCGGATGACCGTCGGGCAGATCCTCATGGAGCCACTGAAGATCCACGACCTGCCCGAGGAGCGGCCGCCCGAGGGCCAGAGTCGACGCGAGCAGCGTCGCGAGCGCGTCATGGAGCTCATCGACGAGGTCGGGCTGTCGCGCGACCAGGTCGACCGGTACCCCCACGAGATGTCCGGCGGGCAGCGCCAGCGCGTCGGGATCGCGCGAGCGCTCGCGGTCGACCCGGACTTCATCGTCTGCGACGAGCCCGTGTCCGCGCTGGACGTGTCCGTGCAGGCCCAGATCTTGAACCTCCTGGAGGACCTCCAGGAGGAGTTCGGGTTGACGTTCCTGTTCATCGCGCACGACCTCAGCGTGGTCCGGCACGTCTCGGACCGCGTCGCGGTGATGTACCTCGGCGAGGTCGTGGAGGTCGCGGACACGCAGTCGCTGTTCGCGAACCCGAAGCATCCGTACACGCAGGCGTTGCTGTCGTCGATTCCGGTCCCCGACCCGACCGTGGATACGGACGATCGCGTCATCCTCGAAGGGGACGTGCCGAGCCCCATCGACCCGCCGTCGGGCTGTCACTTCCGGACGCGGTGCCCGCAGATTATCCCGCCGGACGACGTCGACCTGCCCCAGGAGGCCTACCGGGAGGTGATGAGCGTCCGTCAGCGTATCGAGGACGAGTCCATCGACCTGACGTTGGCGTGGGATATGGCGAAGGAGAAGTCGCAGGCGACGGCGACGGACGGCGGGACGACCGTCGACGGCGGTGGTGAGATGCCGTCGTCGGTGGACGCGTTCGTCGACGTGCTGTGGCGCGAGCTGTTCGAGGACCCGTCCGTCGTGAAGGGGCGCTCGCGTGCGTTGCTCGACGAGGCGTTCGAGCAGCTGGCGCGCGACGACTGGGAGGGGGCGGCGGCGACGCTCGCGGACCACTTCGAGAGCGTCTGTGAGACGCGTAATCCCGTCCTGCAGGACGACGAGCATCCGTCGGCGTGTCACCTCTACGAGCAGCCGGCGAACGCGGTCTCGGGGACGGGAGCGGACTCGACGCTCGGCGCGGACGATACGTAGCGCGACGACCCGGGCCCCAAGGACGAACTACGGTCGTTGTAAATTTATATACGAGTCGCGGCCGGAGAACGCGTGCTTTCGCTATCAGGCGGGGGAATCCCCTGACAACACATCACGAACCTATATATAGGTGGCCTTGGTGGCGTTGGGTATGGCAGATGGTGACAACGGCA
Source organism: Halorubellus litoreus (assembly GCF_037081675.1). Classification (GTDB taxonomy): domain Archaea; phylum Halobacteriota; class Halobacteria; order Halobacteriales; family Natrialbaceae; genus Halorubellus; species Halorubellus litoreus. Next base: position 1,366,004 of record NZ_JAZAQL010000002.1, read on the forward strand.
TGGAGAGACGTGACTTCCTGAAGACAGCCGGTGCGGCGACCGCGGCGGCGACGACCACCGCGACCGCTGGCTGTATCTCGAGTCTGACCGGCGGCAGCGGCGGTGGCTCGCTCGTGTACGCACGCGGCGACCACCCCGAGAACTACGACCCCCAGCAGACCACGAGCGGGGAGGTCGCGAAGGTCACGAACCAGATCTTCGACCAGCTCATCCAGTTCCAGCCGGGGAGCGGCGGCCAGCTCTCCGACGGGCTCGCGAAGAGCGACGGCTGGACTCTCAGCGGGACCACCGCGACGCTCGAACTGAAGGAGGACGTCACGTTCCACGACGGTAGCGACTTCACCGCCGCGGACGTGAAGGCGACCATCCGACGGTTCACGGACGAGAACTACCAGTACTACCTCGGCACGGAGAACGCCTCCGGGTACGCCGGGTTCACGTTCGGGAACTGGGTCGACAGCATCGACGCGTCCTCGGAGTACACCGTCGAGTTCACGCTCACGCAGAAGTACGCGCCGTTCCTCCGGAACCTCGCGATGTTCGCCGCGGCGATCCTCTCGCAGGACCAGATCACGAGCCTCGACGACCAGACCGCACTCGGTACGGACCCGATCGGGACGGGGCCGTTCTCGTTCGACGAGCTCGACAACTCGAACCAGCGCGTTCGCCTGGCGGCGAACGACGACTACTTCGGCGACGGCCCGAACGTCGGCGAGGTCATCTTCAAGACGATCGGCCAGAACTCCTCGCGTGCGCAGGACGTCGTGAACGGCGACTCGCACATCACGGACAACCTCGGCGCGGAGTCCTCGACGACCATCGAGGAGGCCGACACGGCGCAGATCAAGTCCAAGCCCGGCATCAACACGGGGTACATGGCGTTCAACATGGCGCGCAAGGAGGCGTTCCGCGACCGCCGCGTCCGCCGCGCGATCAGTCTCGCGGTGAACACGGAAGCCATCGTGAACGACATCTACCAGGGCTTCGCGGTGCAGACCGGGCAGCCGCTCCCCGAGGGCGTCATGGGACGGAACCCGAACGTCGAGCCGTACCCGACGGACAAGGAGCAGGCGCAGTCGCTGCTCGAGGAGGCCGGGCAGACGGACATCGAGTTCGAGCTCGCGACGTTCAGTAACCCGCGCGGGTACAACCCGAGCCCGATCCAGACGGCGAACCAGGTGAAGTCCGACCTCGAGGAGATCGGTCTGAGCGTGAACATCAACCAGTTCTCGACGTTCTCCTCGTACCTCGATTACACGTCCGCGGGGAACCACGACGCGTGTTTCCTCGGCTGGTACACCGACAACGCGGACCCGGACAACTTCCTGTACGTCCTGCTCGACCCGAAGGTCGACATGGACGCCGTGCCGGACGGCCAGGACTGGGTGAGTTTCGACACGGAGGGCTACAGTACCCTGAACGTCGGTGGCTGGGCGAACACGGAGTACATGCAGCTGGTGCGTGACGGTCAGTCGACGTACGACGAGGCGACGCGCAAGCAGAAGTACCAGCAGGCGAGCAAGCTCGCGCACGACGAGGCGCCGTGGATCTTCGTGGATCACGCGAAGACGATCCGCGCGATCAACGAGGCGGTCGTCTCGGACTCGTTCACGGTGAGTTCCGTCGGCGGTCCGTACCTGGAGCTCGTCGAACTCCAGTAAGCCGCTCGTCGCGTCGGTCGTCGGCCGTTATCGTCGTGGTCGCGGTCGGCGGTGCGTCGGTCGGTTCGAACTGCGTCGTTCGAGTCAACGTTCGGAGTGTTTTCGAGGCGGATAGCGGCTGGAAGAATCGGGTGATGGCGTCGACTCTCGGGTGTCGATGGCAAGCGTTTTATTGGGACGGTCTGTGTGACGAACCAACACAGGAATGGTCTCGAAGCGATTCATCGCGAAGCGGCTGCTGTTGCTCGTGCCGGTGCTGTTCGGCGTGTCGACGTTCGTGTTCGCCATCCTCCATCTCTCGGGTGGTGATCCGGCACGCATCATCGCCGGCCAGCGCGCGTCCGAGGAGGTCGTCCGGCAGGTCCGCCAGGACCTCGGGCTGAACGACCCGATACTCGTCCAGTACGGGCGATTCCTCGTCGACGTCGTCCAGTTCGACTTCGGGAACTCCTACCAGGTCTCGAAGGGGAACCCGGTTCGGGACGTGCTCATCGCTCGCCTCCCCGTCACCATCGAGCTCGCGCTCTACGGGCAGTTCATCGGGCTCGCACTCGGCCTCCCGCTCGGCATCCTCTCCGCGATCAAGCAGGACTCGCTGCTCGACCACACGACGCGCATCGGCGCGCTCGCCGGTATCTCCGTGCCCATCTACTGGTCGGGGCCGCTCCTCATCCTGTTCTTCTCGGGCTACCTCGGTATCTTCCCGGCCGCGGGCCGCATCGGGTCGACCATCTTCCTCGACAACTCCTGGACGCTCCTCGGGATGGAGTTGCCGTTGACGGGGATGGTCACCATCGACACCCTCCTGCTCGGTCGACCGGTCGCGTGGCTGTCCGCGGTCTCGCACCTGTTCCTGCCCGCGATCACGATCGGCGTGTACTCGATGGCGCTCGTCTCGCGGATGATGCGGTCGTCGATGCTCGAGGTCATCAGGCAGGACTACATGCGGACCGCTCGCGCGAAAGGCCAGGGCGCGAAGATCACGGTCATGAAGCACGGGTTCCGGAACGCGATGATTCCCGTCATCACGGTCGTCGGCATCCAGTTCGGGACGCTCCTGGGTGGCGCGGTCCTGACGGAGACCGTGTTCGGTATCGGCGGTATCGGGACGCTCATCGTCTCCGCGATCAACGCGACGGACTACCCGGTCGTGCAGGGCGCGGTCCTGACGTTCGCGCTGTTGTTCACGCTCGTGAACCTCGGCGTCGACATCACGTACAGCTACCTCGACCCCAGAATCCAGCAATAACATGAGTACCGAAACCACAGACGTCGGCGCGGAACGCGAGGAACGCGGGCGCCTCCAGCGCATCCTGAGTTCGCCGTTCCTCAGCGACTTGCTCTCGAATCGCCTCGCGCTCATCGGTATCGGCATCATCCTCTCGATGCTGCTGATAGCGGTCTACGCGAGGGTGTTCTACGACCTCGGCGCGCTCGAGTCCTCGCGGCTCGGCGGGTCGTTCCCGGACCGGGCGGCGCCCGGGTGGGCTGGCGGACCCGCGGCGGCGAACGAGCTGTTGTTCGGGTCGGATCAGGCCGCGCGGGACATCTTCCGGCGGACGATGTACGGCGCGTGGATCGCGCTGAAGTTCGGGACGATCACGGTCGGCATCTCGACGGTCCTGGGCGTGACCCTCGGTATCCTCGCGGCGTACTACGGGGACGTGACGGACAACGTCATCATGCGGACGATGGACGTCCTGTTGGCGTTCCCGTCGCTCCTGCTGGCGCTCGCGCTCGTCGCGATCTTCGGCGCTGGGCTCTGGAAGGCGGTGATCGCGTTGACGCTCGTGTACACGCCGCGGTTCGCGCGCGTCGTCCGCGGGGCGGCGCTGAAGGTCCTGGAGGACGAGTACATCGACGCGACCGAGGCGCTGGGTGCGAAGGACCCGCGCATCCTGTTCCGGCACATCATGCCGAACACGCTCGCGCCGATCACGGTCCAGTCGACGCTGAACTTCGGGCTCGCCATCATCGACATCGCCGCGCTGTCGTTCCTCGGGTTCGGGGCGCCGCCGGGGTCGCCGTCGTGGGGGAAGATGCTCGCGAACGGCGTGGAGTTCGGCCTGCAGTCCGGGCGCTGGTGGATGTCGTTCTTCCCCGGGCTCTTCCTCGCGTTGACCGTCCTCGGGTTCAACCTCCTCGGTGACGGGATGCGGGACGCGCTGGACCCGCGGATGCAGGACGCGGTCGACTGATCGCGATGGACGCGGAGGCCGCGGCGGGCGAGCGCGTGCTGGCGTACGCGGTGCCGCGCCTGTGGCTGGTCGGCGGGGCGTTCGCGGTCGGCGCGGTCGTCGGCGCGGCGTTGCTCGTCGCGCTCGTCGTCGCGTTCGGGTGGGCGGTCGTCGAGGCCTCGCAGTTCGCGTTCGCGCTCGGCACGCTCGCGTTCGGCCTCGGCCTGCTGGGGTGGTCGGGGTCGGCGATGGCTGGTCGTGGCTTCGAGAACATGCAGGAGCATCTGGACACGAACACGAACTGGACCGAGGCGGATTCGCGGCGCGCGATGGCGCGAATCGGCGGGTTCGGTGGCGGTGCGATGCTCGCGACGGGGGTCGTGGAGTTCGTCGCGCTCGCCGGCTGAGCGCGGTCGCGTCGCGGGTTATCTTCTGACGTTCTCGCCGATAGCGCCCGCTGGGAACGCGTCGTCGGCCGCTGGACCGCCGGTGTCGCGGGCGGCGTCGTACGCGAGGTCGCCGCGGAGGTAGACGCGCTCGGGGAACACGCCCCGCCAGCCGTCGAACGGCGTCCACCCGCACTTCGAGTGCAGGGCGTCGCCGTCGATGGTCGTGGGGTCGTCGAGGTCGACGAGGACGAGGTCGGCGTCCGTCCCTTCGGCGACGGCGCCCTTCCGCGGGAGGTCGAAGACGTCGGCGGGATTCCCGGCGACGAGGTCGCGGACGCGCTCGAGGTCGAGGCGGCCCGTGCGTGCTTCCTCGAGGAGGAGCGGGAGCATGGTCTCGACGCCGGGGACGCCACTCGGGGCGTCGGTGAGGGTCGCCTCCTTCTCTTCGATGGTGTGGGGGGCGTGGTCGGTGGCGACGACGTCGACGGTGCCGTCGGCGACGCGCTCGTAGACGTCCTCGCGGCGGGCTTCGCTCCGGAGCGGCGGGTTCATGCGGCCGTAGGTCCCGAGCGGGTCGCCGGGCTGGCGGTCCGCGGGGCGGTCGGGCGCGTCCGCGCCGGTGAGGTCCGCGCGGGAGAGCAGGAGGTGGTGCGGGCTGACCTCGCAGGTCGCGCCCGCCGCCGCGGCGGCGTCGACGCCCTCGGGCGTCGAGGTGTGCGCGATGTGGAGGGCGGCGTCGGCGTTCGCGGCGACGTCGCACGCGCGCTCGACGGCGGCGGCCTCGGCGTCGGCGGTCCGGTACGCGCTCCACGCGTCCGCGTTCGCCGCGCGCCCCTCGCCGTCGCCCGCGTCGTCGAGCGCGGCCTCGTCGAACAGCGTCGCGTCCTCGGCGTGCACCGTCACGGTCACGTCGGCGTCGCCGGCCTTCGCGACCGCGTCCGCGAACAGGTCCGCGTCGATACCCATGTTCCCAGTCGAGTCCGCGAGGAACACCTCGCCGAGCGCGAACACGTCGCGCTCCAGCAGCGACTCGGGGTCCCAGTCGGCGGTGACGCCGCCGTTGATGCCCCAGTCGACGTACGACTGGTCGGCGAACGCGGCCTTCTCGTCGAACGCCGCACCCGTCGTCGTGGGCGGACTCGTGTTCGGCTGGTCGACGACGGTCGTGACGCCGCCCGCGACCGCCGACCGCGACCCCGTCTCCCACGTCTCCTTGTGCCCGTACCCCGGCTGTCGGAAGTGCACGTGCGCGTCGATGGCACCAGGCAGGAGGTGCTTGCCCGACGCGTCCACCACCGTCTCGTCGCCCGTCGCCGCGGCGACGTCACCCACCGCCGTTATCTCGCCGTCCTCGACGCGGACGTCGGCCGTCTCGCCGTCCGCGAGCGTCGCGTTCCGGAAGAGCATACGCGACGCGTCACCGGCGAGCGCCCTGAAGGCTCCGGTCCAGCGTCAGAGCGCGTCGACCGAGACGACCTCGCGCTCGCTGCCGTCGACGAGCGCGTCCTCGAGCGCTCGGCGGACGCGGTCGGGGTCGCTCGGGCCGCCGGCGCTCGCGACGCTGCCGACGCTCGCGGGGTCGAAGGGGACGTCGAGCGCGCGGTAGACGGGAGCGAGGACGGCGGCGAGTTCGTCGCGGTTCGCGACGGTGAGCACGCCGCTCGTGATGGCGGCGCCCTGCGTGACGCGCTGGGCGAGCCCCGCGAGCTTTCCGTTCCCCGCAGCGCGGAGCGAGTGTTGGCCAGGACAGAACGAGTCGGGGGGTTCGCCGTCGACGGCGTCGACGCCGAGCGCGGAGAGGGCGTCGCGGACGTCCCGACTGAGGGCGTCGTAGCGCTCGTCGAGCCCGCCGCGCACGCCGTCGACGGGCGTGATGCGGGCGAACGCGAGCGTCGTCGCGCCGTCGTACGCGACCGCGCGCCCGCCGACCGAGCGCTCGACCGGCTCGAACCCGTGCTCGCGCGCCGCGGCCGCGGCGGCGTCGTACCCCTCGCTGCGGGTGTCGCGGCGACCGAACGCGACGATGCGCGCCGGCGCCCACACGCGGACCGCCGGCTGGCCGGTGTCGGCGACGCGGTCCCGGAGTCGCGCGGTCGCGTCGCCGTCCGCGAGCGCGTCGTCGAGTCGGCCGCGGACGACGAGCGTCGGCGAGTTCGCTTCCATACCAGAGGGGTCGGACCGCGCCGGTTTAGGCACGTCGCCCCTAACCCGCGACCGATGCGGACAGACGAAGCGAAGGACGCGGCGACGGAGAAGCGCGGGGTGTCGGTCGACGACGACGGCGGCGTCGTCCACCTCCCGCGGGCGGCGCTCGCGCAGTACCGGCGGTACACGCTGTACAACTCGCCGTACGCCGCCCACGACGCCGGGTGCGCGGTGGACCTGTACCCGCTCGACGGCACCGCGCCCAGTCCCGTCAGCGGCGAGGTCGTCGCGACCGAGACGGTGCGCGCGCCGCCGAAGCCGTACGCGCCCGCCGACGATCACCTCGTCGTCGTCGACTGCGGGCCCGTCGTCGCGCGGATCATGCACGTGAAGCCGCGCGTCGCGGTCGGCGACACGGTCGAGCGCGGCGACGACCTCGGCGACCTCGTGCGCGCGGGGTTCTTCGCGCGCTGGGTCCCGAACCACCTCCACGTCGGCTTCCGCCGGCACGACCAGAACCACCTGCGCGCCGGCGGCTCCCTCCCCCTGGACGTCGACGTCGACCCGGTCCCGCTCGACTGGGACGGCACCGGCACGGTCGTCGACACTGGCGAGACGTACGCGCTCCTGGACGCGCCCGACTCCAGTCACCTCGAACCCGGTGCGTTCGCCGGGCTCGCCGCCAGCGTCGCCGGCGAGCGGGTCGTGCTCGACGGCGGCTTCCAGCACTACGACGGTGGCGGAGTGCATTCGGACGCGACCGGCCGCGTCGAGCTCCTCGGCGAGCACGTCGGCGACGCCGTCGCGAGCCCCGGGAGCGCGAACGACGTCGCGTGGCGGCCCGTCGCGGTGCGCGCGAACGACGACCCCGTCCACGGCATCTCGCTGTTCTGCGGGCAGCGCGGCGACTACGCGGTGAAGCTCGTCGGCGAGAACCTCGCGTTCGAGGTCGGCGAGCACGTCGCGGTCGAACTCGACCCCCTTACCGGGTGAACCCCGCCGAGGGGTTTACGCGAGACGTAAACCTCCGCGTCACTCGGCGGCCGCGGACGCGTCGTCGTCGTCGCCGTCGTCGTCGCCGGCCTCGTCCGCTCCGGCGTCATCCGCTCCGCCCTCGTCCGCTCCGGCCTCGTCCTCTCGTTCGAGGTGCCGGAAGCCGTCGAGGATGACCTGCTTCGCCGTGGCGCCGCGCGTCGTCCAATGGTGCGCGTAGTCGAGCATGTCGTCGTAGATGTCGGGCTTGCAGCCCGCCGCCTTCGGGTGCCCGCCGCCGTTCACCTGGCCGGCGACCTCGTGGCAGCGCTCGAATCGGTCGGTGCCGCGGATGCTCGCGGACCCCGCGGGTTTCACGACGACGCTCGCGTCCGCGCCCTGCTCGCGGAACGCTTCGGCGACCTCGTTCTGCGAGCACCGCCCGTACGTCACGCCGACCGTCCACCCGTTCACCTCGCGTATCTCGCCGCGGTCCACGGCCTTCTCGATGAGCGCCTCCTTCTCCACGCGACGCTCCGCGAGGAGTTCCTGGGCGTCCGCGGGGAGGTCCGCGCCGCCCTCGCGGACGATATCGATGTACTCCTCGGGGTCCAGCCAGTACGCGAGGTCCGCGAGGTCGTCGCTCCGCGGGTCCTCGCGCAGCCAGAGGTCGTGGTCCCGGGTCACCGCGGCGAGGTCGACGTACTGCTCGTCGAAGTCGTACTCGAGCGAGCGGACCGCGACGTCCGCGGTGCACTCCTCGTCGCTGTTCCCGACGACGAGGTCCACACCGGCGTCGCGGACCTTCGCGGCGACGTCGTCGTCCCACTGGTGGTGGTCGAACCACCGCACCGACCCCGCGGTCTCGACGAGCGCCGAGAGTTCCTCGTCGACGTACTCGAACTTGTCCGGGCAGAGGTCGCAGACGAACACGTCCAAGCCGGGTTCGCCGTACTCCGCGACGAGCTCCATGCCCTCCTCGAGGTCGTGCGGGCCCGCCGGCACGAGGCCGGCGTCGCCGTAGACCTCGCGCAGCAGCGCGACGCACGCCAGTCCGTCCGCGTCCGGGTCGGCGACGACGGCGACCGACTGCCCCGCGAGCGCCTCGGCGGCCTCGCGCTCCCGTCGCTCCTCGTCGACCTCGTCCGGCACGAAGAACCCTGTCCCAGGAAGTACCGACTTCCGCGCGAGCGACATGTCGTCCTGCTCGATGAGAGACTCGTCCATACCCCGAGGACGCGAGCGCGCGGCAAGTAGGCGGCGGTTCGCGAGTGGTAGCGGCGCGCAGCTACTCGCTTGCCCGCCGCTGGAGCGCGTGCACGCCGATACCAACACCGTACGCGACCGCACCGAGGACGAGCGCGGGGATGGCGGGCCCCACGAGCAGGGTCGACGTCGCGCTCTCGACGGTCGGTTCCCGGCCGATAGGTGCGTCGGTGAACGCGTACGGCACCCAGAACGGGAGCAGGCCGCTCCAGGCCAGCAGGACGCTCGCGGCGATTCCCCGGTTCAGGTACGCGTTCGCCGCCGCGAGCGAGAACCCGACCGCGCCCGCCCCGACGAGGGACACGACGTACGCAGGGAACCAGTCGACCGACGGCGCGAAGAACACGCCGACGACGAGCACGGCGAGCGCGAGTGCAGCAGCGACGAACCCACCCGTCGTCCGCGCGTCGCGACCGAGCACGTGCTCGCGGAGCACCGCCATCGAGACCGCCATCGCGCTACTCCTCTTGGAGCTGACGCACCGTCAACACCGGGCGGTCGCACGTCCGCACGACGCGCTCGGCGACGCTCCCGATGAGGAACCGGTTCTCGCCGTGCCGCCCCCGGGTGCCGGTGGCGACCACGTCCGCGTCCACCTCGCGCGCGTACGCCGTGATCTCCGCCGCCGGACGGCCCTCGCGAACCGCCGTCGTCACGTCGACGTTCGCGCGCTCCGCGACCGTCGACAGCGCCGCCTCACCGTCCGCCTCGAGCGCACTCCGTAGTTCGTCGCGCACCGACTCCGGCGAGGACTCCACCTCGGAGGCGTCCACGACGTACAGCGCGTGCACCGTCGCGTCGAACCGCTCGGCGAAGTCGAGCGACACGTCGACCGCGCGCTGCACGCTCTCGGAGCCGTCCGTCGCGACGACGACCGAATCGAACATACCCGAGGGAACGACCGGCCGCGGCTTAAAGCCACCCGACGCACCACGACCCAACCCCGGAACCACGAGGCGAACGCACGCACCTTTTTGGTGCCCGCCGTCGCACTGCCCGCCATGAGTACGCCCGCGCCAGCCGAGGCGCTCGAGGTCGACACCGTCCTCGTTCCCGTCGACGGCAGCGACGAATCGGTGACCGCCGTCGAGTACGCCGTCGCCATCGCCGACGAGTACGACGCCAGCGTGTACGCCGTCTACGTCGTCGGCCAGGACGTCGTGCGCGCCGTCGAAGAAGGAGCGGTCGAAGCGGACGACGTCTCCAGCGACAGCCAGTCGTTCATGGACGACGTCGCACCCATCGCCGCCGAACACGACGTCGAACTCCGGCACTCCACCGCGTACGGCTTCTCGACCACACGCAAGACCCAGCACCCCGGGAGCGTCGTCCTCGACACCGCCGACGAGGTCGACGCCGACTTCCTCGTCGTCCCCCGCGAACCCATGGGCGAAGGCGGCGACGTCCTCGCCAAAGCCGCCGAATACGTCCTCCTCTACGCCAGCCAACCGCTGCTGTCCGTGTAAGCGACCGCGAGAACCGTCGACTCCCAGAACCGGCGGCCTGGAGGCCGCCGGACGCTTGGTCAGTCCGCGACCACACCACAGAACCGGCGGCCGGGAGGCCGCCGGACGCTTGGTCAGTCCGTGAGCCTGAGACTCATCTCGAGTTCGAAGCTCTCGGACCCACAGGTCTCGAACCCGACGTCGCGGTAGAGTGCGACCGCGGCGCTGTTCCAGCGTTCGACCGTGAGCCACACGCGGTCGACGCCCTCGCTCGCGCCGTGCCCGAGCAGCGTCTCCAAGAGTTCGCGGCCGATACCGGCGCGCTGGTACTTCTGGAGGACGAAGATCGCGAGCTCGTACGCGTGCTCGCCGGGTTCGCCGTGCGCTGCGTCCGGGACGAGCGTCGCGTGCCCGGCGACGTCGTCGCCGTGGAACGCCGCGACGTTCAAGCCCTCGTCGAAGATGGCGTCCAGCCAGTCGTACACGCGGTCCTCGCCCGCCGGCGGGATGCCCTGCGCGCGGTCCGCGGGGTCGAACGCGACGTACATCTCCGCGACCGCGTCCATCTGGGCGTCGTCGATCGCGTCGATACGGATCTCGCGGTCCTCGCGGTCCGCGAACGACCGCGGTGGCGTCGGGAACCCGCTCGTCGCGTCGTCGGGGTACGCACGATTCCCGGTCATCGCACGAGTCGAACGGACGTGGTAGCGTTCAAGAGCACGAACTCGGTGACGGGCCCGAGGCGGATCTTCCCCATCGGGCTCTCGGTACCGCCGCCGATCGCGAGCTCGTCGAACCCCTCGCGTTCGGCGGTGTCGACGAGCGACGCGCCCGGGTCACCGTCGAGGAATCGCACGTCGACGTCGAGCCCGTGACGCTCGGCGACCGTGCGCGCCTCGTCCGCGACGTCCTCGGGGGACTGCTCCATGTCGTCCTTCTCGATGACCGCGATGGTGAGGTCGTCACCGGCCTCGACCGCGCGCTCGACCGTCGACTCGAGCGCGCGCATCGACTCCTCGCCGCCGGCCACTCCCAGCAGTACTCGCATACTCGCATCCATCCGCGGAGACGTCAAAGTGGTTTCGCCGCCGTGGAGTGGCTTCGCCGCCGCGGAGCAGACCGCGAGCGCGCACGGCCCGCTACCAGCGCTCGAAGAACCGCCAGATGGCGTCGGTCGCACTGGGTGCGTCCGGTTCGGCGTACGTCGCGCCGCTCGCACCGCCACTCCAGTCGTGCCCGAGGCCGTCGACCGTCCAGCGTTCGACCGCCACCCGGCCCTGTGCGTCGACGTGCCGTTCCCGCTGCCAGTCGAACCCGCCCGTGGACCCGGTCGCGGTCTCGCTGGGCGACCAGGAGACGTCCCCGTCGGCCGCGCCGTCGCCCACGTAGTCGCTCGTCCCCGCGGCCTGCACCGCGGCCTGATAGCCGTTCACGGGGTCGACCGTGTAGTCGTCAGTCCCGTGGAAGACCGCGGTCGGCGTGCGGCCGACGACGTCGTTGCCGACCATCGCCTCGTACGCGTCGAGCGCTTGGGCTTCGGGGTCGGGGCCGCCGTACGTCATCGACCACGTCGCGCCCGTCGCGGTCTCGGCGGCGTCGTACTCCAGGCCGGAGTGGACGGCGCCGGCGGCGTACACGTCCGGGTACGCGACGAGGAGGTTCGGGACCATCGCCGCGCCCGCGGAGAACCCCGCGACGTACACGCGCGAGGCGTCCGCGCCGAGCCGGTCGACCTCGTGGAGCGCGATGCTCGTGATGTCCGCGCCCTCCCCGCTCCCGCGGGCGGTGTTGTAGTCGTAATACCAGTTCCAGCAGTCGAACGAGTTCGAGAACGACGACTGATCCGGATAGACGACGGAGAACCCTTCGGCGGCGGCGAGTGCGTTCATCCCGGTCGCGTACGCGAACTCGTCGGGCTCCTGACTGCAGCCGTGGAGCATCACGACGAGCGGCCGGTCCGCGCCGCCGCCGTCGGGGACGTACCGCGTGTAGTGGACGCCGTCGTGGTACTCGTCCGTGTACTCGCCGCTCGGTACAATCCTGTCGGTGGACTCGCCGCTCGATACAATCCTGTCGGTGGACTCGCCGCTCGACGCACCCGCCGCCGTGTCCGCGCTCGCGGTCGCCCCGGCGGCCCCGACGGCCGCCGCGGTCGCGCTCGCCCGGAGGAACGCACGTCGCTTCATGCTACGCGAAGACATGCCACGCGGCGTGCCAGTCAACGGACGGGTTAACTGGTTAACCAACCGCAGCGAAAGCGGCAGCAAGTGACAGATAATTCACGTGGGCGGACGACAGCAGCGTCGGTTCACGCCGGTGTCGGCCGCGTCGGCTACGGCTGCGGGAGGTCCACGACCTCCCCGTCTCGCGGCTTCGCCGCTCGACTACGGTCGAGGAAGTTCCACTTCCTCGCCGTCCGCGTACACCGTCGGGTCCTGGATGACGCCGTCGGAGTGGATGGGCGCGTCGGTGTCGCCGCCGATACCGGCGTTGTCGCCGATGGCGATGTGGACCGTTCCGGCGGCCTTCTCGTCGAGCAGCACCGAGCCGACGAGGTCCGTGACGGCGACGTTCGTCCCGATACCGAGCTCCGCGAGGTTGTAGACGACGTCGCCGGCGTCCGCGGCGAGGTCCGCGAACTGCTCGGCGATGCGGTCGTCCTCGATGTTCACGACCTGGCCGTCCTCGACGTCGAACGCGAGCGTCTGGTCGTCGTCGAGACGCTCGTACGGCATCATCGTCCCGTCGACGACGAACCGGCCGTTCGCGGTCTCGGGCGCGACGAACACCTCGCCAGCGGGGAGGTTCGAGAACTGGCCGTCCTCGTGGACCATCCCGGTGTCCGCGAGCCACTCGCGCTCGCCGGCCTCGAACGTGATGTCCGTCCCGAGTTCGGTCGTCACCCGGACCTCGTCGGCGTCCGCGACCTGCGCGAGCACGTCCTCGCAGTGGGCCGCGATACGCTCGTAGTCCGCGTCCAGTCCGGTCGTGAACACGTCCTCGGTGATACCGGGGAGCGTCGCGCCGCGCGCGCCGGCGTCGGTCGCCGCCGACCGCGCTCGCGTGTGACTCAGGCTCTTCGACGTCGGCGCGAGGAACACGTCCGCCGCCGCCATCGCGGCCGCGACCGCCTCCGGCGGCTCCTCGCCGTGGTTCTCGCCCGGCGGGTACTGGAGGATGGTCGCGTCGTCGGTCGCGTCGAGCGCCGCGTCGTACAGCGCCTCGCCGATGGGGCGGCGCTCGTCGTCGGTCACGACGACCACGCTCTCGTCCTCGCTGACGGCCATGCACTGCTCGATGGCGGTTCGCGCCGGCGCCGAAAGGTCGCTCATGGCGAGGAGTCCGACCGGAACCGGATTAGGTCTTGTCGTCTCGACGCGACCCCGCGGGACCGACCGTCGAATCCCCAGCTAGAGCGCGGTGGAGACGACGAACGCACCGCCGACGGTCGCCGCGAGCCCGAGACACACGAAGGCGCCGCCGAGCACGCGCACCGCGTACTCCGGCCAGCCGGGCTCCGGCGTGGACGGGATGCCCCAGGCGAACGCGAGCCAGAACGTCGGCGAGCGCAACTGGACGACGCCGGTGAGGAGCGCGACGACGCCGGCCCCGGCGAGGAACGCGCCGAGCCCGATGGGTCCCGTCACGGTCACACGAGCGTGGACGCGAGCATCGCGAACAGCCCGACGACGCCGAGAATGGCGCCGTCGGTCTGCACGTAGCTGAGCGCGGAGCGTCGGCCGCCGACGGCGAACAACCGCGCCGGCCGTTCGTTGTAGTCGGCGGGCGGACGGACGGCGTTCACGCCGCCGACGAACAGCACGAGTCCGGCGACGAAGGTGGCAGCTGCGAGCACGTTGGATTTTGATAGAACAGCATAGATAATAAACATGTACCTTGCGTAATTAAGGCGCGTCGGGGAGCGACCCACCCACGACCCGCGACTCGACCGACGCTCGAAAGGTACTCGCTCGCGAGTCCTTCTTCGGGGCTCTCCGGGCGTCGACGCGACCGCACTCGGAACTATTAGGACGCTGGCCGGCGCAGCCTCGCGTATGATACAGGTCGCGGTCAACGGGTACGGAACGATCGGCAAGCGCGTCGCGGACGCCGTCCGCGCACAGCCCGACATGGAGGTCGTCGGCGTCGCGAAGACCAGCCCGAACTTCGAGGCCGAAACGGCCGTCGACAAGGGCTACCCGCTGTACGCCGCCATCGAGGACCGCATCGAGCTGTTCGACGACGCCGGCATCGACCTCGCCGGGACCGTCGACGAACTCGTCGCCGAAGCCGATATCGTCGTCGACGCGTGCCCGTCGGGTATCGGCGCGGACAACGTCGCGATGTACCGCGAGCACGACACGCCCGCGCTCCTCCAGGGCGGCGAGGACGCCGACGCCGCGGACGCCAGTTTCAACGCGCGCTCGAACTACGACACCGTCGAAGGACTGGACGTCGTCCGCGTCGTCTCCTGTAACACCACCGGCCTCAGTCGCCTCATCAAGCCCCTCGAAGAGGCCTACGGCGTCGAGAAGGTGCGCGCGACGCTCGTCCGCCGCGGCGGCGACCCCGCCCAGACCGGGCGCGGCCCCATCAACGACATCCTCCCGAACCCGGTCGGCCTCCCGAGCCACCACGGCCCGGACGTCGAGACGATCTTCCCGGACCTCGACATCGACACGCTCGGCCTGAAGGTCCCTGCGACCCTCATGCACATGCACTCGATCAACGTCACCCTCGCGGACCGCCCGAGCGCGGACGCCGTCCGCGAACTGCTGGAGGGCGAATCGCGGACGTTCGTCATCCCCGAGCACCTCGACCTCGACGGCGCCGGCGCTATCAAGGAGTACGCGATGGACCGCGGTCGACCGCGCGCGGACGTCTGGGAGAACTGCATCTGGGGCGAGTCCGTCACGATGGAGGACGACGACCTCTACCTCTTCCAGGCCATCCACCAGGAGTCCGACGTCGTCCCGGAGAACGTCGACGCCATCCGCGCCGTCCTCGGCACCGACGACCAGACCGCGAGCATCGAGACGACGAACGACGCGATGGGCATGGGCCTGTAGGCGGCGCGACGCGCCCGACACCCACCGCGTTCCCGCAGGCATCGCTCGCTTCTCCGGACGCCGACCGCGAGCGTCGGCTATCCGTTCGTCGCTCGCAGATAGAATCGAGTCGCCGCGCAGAGCGAAACGCGGTCGGTCAGTCGCCGCGCCGGTTCGTCGACCGTCAGCGACGCCTGACGCCGACCGCGAGCGTCGCGAGGACCGCCAGGACGGCGACGGCGACGCCGAACCCGGGGCTGCCCTCGTCGGGCGTCTCGGTGGTCGTCCCGGCGGAGGCGTTCGTGGTCGGTGCCGCGGACGCCGCGGTCGTCGGCGCGCTCGTCGCGTCGTCGGTACCGGTCGCGGTCGGCGGCGCGGTCGTCGTCGCCGCGTCGGTGGTCGTCGGCGCCGCGGTGGCCGTCGCAGTCGGCGGGGCCGCGGTCGTGGTCGGCTCCGTCGTCGTCGGGCGCTCCGTCGTCGGGCGCTCCGTCGTCGGGCGCTCGGTTGGTTGCTCCGTCGGCGGTGGACTCGTCTTCGGCGGCGGGCTCGACGTCGTCGTCGTCGTCGGCGGGCTCGTCGTCGTCGGCGGCGGGCTCGTCGTCGTCGGCGGCGGGCTCGTCGTCGTCGGCGGAGTCGTCGTCGTCGGCGGAGTCGTCGTCGTCGGCGGAGTCGTCGTCGTCGGCGGCGGAGTCGTCGTCGTCGTCGCTGCTTCCACCGTGACCGACCGCGTCGTCGAGTTCACGTTCCCGGCCTCGTCCGTCACGGAGAGCGTTATCGTGTAGTCGCCAGCGGCAGCGTACTGGTGCGTCGCGTTCTCGCCGGACGTCGTCGTCCCGTCACCGAACGTCCAGACGTAGCCGGCGATACCGACGTCGTCGGTCGACGCGCTCGCGTTCACCGACACGTCCTCGCCGACCGCGACCGTCGCCGGCGACCGGTCGAACACCGCGACAGGTGGCGTGTCGTCGGTCTCGAGGAACGACTCGTCCGCACCCGACGTCACCGTCGGACACGACACCTCGACGCCGTCCGGGCCGTCCGTCGCCGGGTCGTAGACGTCGAGCGCGTTCGAACCCGACGCCGGGTCCGTGCCGACCGCGCCCTGTCCGTCAGCCGTCACCACGTTCCCCGCGAGGTAGTTCCCCGACGTCGCGAGCGTCCCCCACGCGTCGCTGTAGAACGCGACCGCGTTGTTCGTCACGTTGTTCCCCGTCACCGTGACGTTCCCCGCCTGCGTCCGGTACTGCGAGTCCGGGCGCGCCAGGTACAGCGCCGCGACCCCGCTGTCGTTCAGGTGATTCCCGACGAACCGAACCGTCGCGCTCGACCGCGTCGTCTGCCCCACGGTCGCCGCCACCGACGCGCCGTACGTCGGCGCGCCCGTAACCGTGTTGTTCGTCACGTTCAGGTCGAAGTCGTCGACCGCATCCGTCCCGAACAGCTCCACCGTCATCCCGTTGGCGTCACCCGCGAGGTCGGTGCCGGTCGCCGTCATCGCGAACCGGTTCCCGTCCACGCGGACCGCGTCCGTCGACCGCGCCATCCGCCCCGTGAACGAGAACGCCTGCTCCGCCGCCTGCACGTCGTTGCGCGTCACCGAGACGTTCGCGAACGTGAACGGCTTCGCCGGGAAGTACCGCGTCTCCGCCTCACCCGACCCCGAGAGGCGAAGGCCCGCGCTGTTCGACGTCGGAACCGTCACGCGGTTCCGGTCGATAGCGACGTCCTGGAACGTCCCGTTCGCCATCGGCCCGTCGAGCGAGATCCCGACCTGGTTGTAGCCCGTGACGACGTTCCCCGAGATCGAGGCGTTCCGGAGGACGCCCGCCTCCGTCTGCGTGTGGAACGTGATTCCCTCCCCGCCCGTCTCGACGTCGTTCCCGTCGATACTGACGTCCTCGACGACGAGACCCGTGTACTGGTCGGGCGCATCGACGAACACCGCGAGACCGCTCGACCCGCTATCGGGGCCGTTCATGTCGTTCCCGCTGATGTCCACGCCGGACGCCTCCGAGAACGCGACGCTCAGCGCGTCAGCCTGGCCCGTCGAGTTGATGGTGTTGTCGCAGATGACGAGGTCCGACACCGCGACGCCGTCGTTCGCGGTCACCAGGAGGACGTTCCGGACGTCGCCGCTGGACGTGAACGTGTTGTTCTCGACGGCGACGCGCGCCATCGTCCCCGGCGTCGCCGGCTCCCCGGCGACCGACAGTATCGCCTGCTCGTTGCGCGTCTCGAAGTCGTTCCCGGTCACGAGCACGTCCGTGACGTCGTGGCCCTCGTCGCGCGTCGACACGTCGAACGGGTTGTACGAGACGTTCACGTCGTTGTCCGCGACGGTGAGCCCCGAGATGCTCGCGTTCCGCGCGTACGTGTCGAGCACGAACCCGTAATCCATCGAGTCCGGCTCTCCCGCGACGACGTTCCCGCGGAACACGACGTCCGCCATCCCGCCCTCGTCGGTCCCGTGCTGGATCTCGACCGCGGTCCCGACGTCCTCGAACTCGTTGTCGAGGAACGCGACGTTCGCGTACGTCGTCCCGGTCGCCGTCGAGCTGTCGTCGTCGTCGTCGACGACGTGAACGCCGGCCCGGTCGCCGTCGGCCCCCGACCCGACGAACCGCACGCGCTCGACGACGAACGAGTCGAGGTTCCCGTCGATCTCGGTCCCGTCGATACCGACCACGCTGTTCCGGTCGATACCGCGGAACTCGCTGTCCCGTATCGTGACGCCCGAGAGCGTCTCGTCCGCGGCGAGCGACAGCTCGACGCCGCCGTACGCGAACCGCGGTTCGAAGACGACGCCCTCGATGGTCGTCCCGGAAGCGTTCGCGGTGAGGACCAGCGCGGGCCCGTAGTCGTAGTCACCGATGACGGGCGCGTTCGCACCAGCGCCGACCGCGTTCGGGTCCGGGTCGCCGCGAATCGTCAACGGCTTGTCGAGGACGTTCAGGTCGGTTCCGCCGCCAGCGTCGTACGTCCCGCTCTCGACCTCGACCGTATCGCCAGCGGACGCGTTGTCGACGGCGAACCAGAAGTTCTCGTAGTCGCCCGAGCCGTCGGCGGCGACGACGATCGTCGACGACGCCGCGCCCGCCGTCGTCGCCGGCGCGAGTCCGACGACGACCGTGCTCGCGACCACCGCAACAACCACAGCGAGTGTAACCCAGGTCCGTGCCCTTTGGTTACGACTTCCCACCGGATACATACAACACCCACGAGCATCGACGTCAAGACCTTACCTGATGGTCACGGCGTCACGACGTGACCGCTCGTTCACGCCGTGAACGAACCCCACAGAACGCACCCCGCGAGCCGCGGCACGACGCCGTCAGGAAGAGAAGTCCGCTGGCGTCAGCGGCTCGCTCGCCGCGAGGTGGTCGTCGAGTCGGTCGTCGACCCACGCCCGCATCTCGTCGCTCTCCCACTCGACGATGCCAGCGATCGTCCCGTTGTCGGTCGTCGCCGCGAGCACCGCGTGGTCGTCGAACCGCGCGACGAACGGGAACGTCGGGTCCGGGTCGCAGACCGCGACGACCGCGTCCGTCCGCACGAGCGCCGCGAGCGGTTCGCGGACCGCCGGCGTCTCCTTGGCCACTGCAAGTGCGCCCTCCGTGACGAACAGTTCGAGGTTCTGATTGGCGTCCCGCACCAGGTCGAGGTGCGCTTCGGTCGCCTCGACCGTGATGCCGACCGCGTACATGCGAGCCACGTCCGCGTTCGTCCCGAGTTCCGTCAGTCGTTGCGTCGGCAGCAGCGGTTGCGCGGCGTTCGGTGTCGTCACGGACGCGGCCGTGAGCGCACCCCGCGGAAGGACGACGTCCTCCAGCGGGAACTCGGGGAGCAGCGGCGCGACGCGCCCGACGCCCTCGAGTTCGTCGAGCGCCGCCCGGATGGCGTTCGCGAGCGCTCGCCCCTCGACGGTCGCGACGTACTCGCGGCCGTCGGTCGTCACCCACGCTCGCTCCTCGAGCTCCCGGAGGATGCGACCGACCGTCACGCGCGAACTCCCGGTCGCCGCCACGAGCGCCGACCGCTCGCACGGCCGGTCCGCGACCGCCTCGAGGATACCGAGGCGGTTCCGGGACCGCAGCACGTACGACATCGCGTCGAACGGGTCGTCCATGCCACAACCGCGAGCGCGGCCGTCATCAACCTACCCCTGACGCGACCGTGGCCGTCATCAACCCACTCTTGACGTGCGCGACGGCCCGGCCACGCCACGCGCCCTTCACCAGCAGTCACCTCGATACGTCGGGAACCATGACACGGATTCCCGCGGACAGAAGGCTTTTGAGTACGCTAACGTTACTGGGAGGCATGCGGCGTGACGACAACGACGAGCCGTTCGACGACTTCTTCAAAGAGATAGAGCGGATGATGAACGACATGATGGGGGACGGCTCGGACGTGCACTTCGACGGTGGGGACGCCGGATTCGGTGCCGACACGCACGTCGACGTCCACGAGACCGACGACGAGATCCGGGTCGTCGGCGACCTTCCCGGGGTGGAGAAGGACGACATCAAACTCGAGTGCGACGGTGAGACGCTCACCATCAGCGCGCACACCGAGCACCGACAGTACGACGAACGCGTGTCGCTCCCGGTGCGCGTCGACGAGCACTCCGCGACCGCGACGTACAACAACGGCGTCCTCGAGGTCGTCTTCGACCACGCGGACTCCTCCGCGGGAATCGACCTCCAGTAACCACCTGCTACGCCGGTTTCTTTCGCGCCCCCGACTCGAGACGCGCCGCGTTCGCGCTCGTGAGAACCCGTTCTCACTCGTACTCGCCGCGAGCGGTGCGTTCGACTCCGTTCAGTCCGACTCGCCGCGAGCGGTGCGTTCGACGAGCGCGGCGAGTCGGTCGTAGAAGCCGTCCTCGTACTTGGTGGCGGCGTCGACGGTCGGGCGAGCGTTCGTCTCGTTGACGACCGCGCGCTCGGGCGTGACGAGGAGGTCGACGCCGAGGAAATCGATGCCGAGGACGTCGGCGACGCGTTCGGCGAGCCGGCGGTACTCGGGGTCGAGGTCGACGCCGGTCGCTTCGGCACCGCGGTGGACGTTGTGCTTCCAGCGGCCGCGAGCGCGCTCGCGGTCGGGGAGCGACCGCTCGACGGCGCCGACGTACTCGCCGTCGACGACCATCACGCGATAGTCCGTCGCGTCCGCGAGGTACTCCTGGACGAGGAACGCCTTGTCGCCGGTCGCGCGGTAGTCGTGGACGAGGTCGAGGTAGTCGGTGACGCCGAGGAACGAGTCCGCGTCGCCGACCTTCGCGACGCCGATGCCGCGCGTCGTCGAGTTCGGCTTGAGGACGACGGGCGGCTCGAAGCGCTCGTACGCCGCCACGAGGTCGGCCTCGTCCACGGGGTTCGACACCAGCGTCGTCTCGGGCACGGGGACGTCTTCGCGGGCGAGCGTCGCGAGCACGCCGGCTTTGTTCCGCGACGCGAGCACGGCGTCGCGGCCGTTCACCCACGGCACCCCGAGCAGCGCGTCCGCGACCGCGCCCTCCATCATGCGACCCGGGTAGACGAACCCGGCGTCGAACTCCTCGAGCGCGACGTCGACGCCCGAGATGCTACCGTCGCCGGTGAGGTCGACGGTGCGTTCGCTGACCGGGACGTGCTCGACGTGGATGCCGCGGTCGCGCAGCGGCTCGCGGATGCGCTCGAACGTCTCCTGGCGGTTCGCGGCGGCGAGCCGGAGCATGCCCGCTCGTTCGGGCGGCGCGCTACAAAAGCCCGCGGTCGACGACGCGACTGCCGGCGTCCGGCGGGGAACGCGAGCGACGCGGGCGAGCGCTCGCGCTCACGGTTCGGGACGCGTGCGACGCGAGAAGCCGACGCTCTCCGGTTCGCGACGGTCGCGACGCGAGAAGCGGAGAGCGTCGTTACGAGATGAGGAGTTCTTCGCCGCGCTCGACGTCGATGCGACACGGCGGCGAGATTTTGTTGTACGCGCGACGGAACGCTTCCTTGCCGGCGTCGGCCTGGTCGACGTCGCAGTACAGCGTGAACAGGCGCTCGCCCTTCTGGATGCGCGCCGCCGTCCCGACGACCTTCCCGAACGCCTGACGCATCCCGTCGGAGACGCGGTCCGCGCCCGCGCCCGTCGCCTGCTTGTTCTCCCGGATGACGTGATGCGGGAACTTCCGCAGGATCATCTTGTAGTTCCCCTCGCCCTGCGTCTTGATCATGTGCCGGTTCGCCGAGAGGCGCGCCGCCTCAAGCGAGCCGTGGCGGATCTGGAGTTCCTCGTCGACGCGGAGACTGATCTGGACGGGGTAGTCCTCGGGCTCCGCGCCCGCGTCACCCATCTTGTGCTGTGCGATCTTCGACCCAGGGATGCCCGTGATGTACTCGCGCCGCGTGTACGGCGGCTTCGAGATCTCTCGGTACATCGACGCCGGCTTGTCGCTCATGGTTATTACGGCAACGTCCGCCGAGCGCGCAGTTAAGCGCTTCGAAGCGAACTGCCGCGGTGCTCGGCTCGCTGGGCCGGCGAGCGACCGGCTCGTGAGACGTGCGAGCGAGTGACTCGGTGTGGTCGAGAGAGCATCCGAGGAGGGAGGTCGGGGCACGCGGAGAGAGGTCCGCGTGCGCGGCGGTGGTCGGCGTTCGCGGCGGTGGTGGAGATTCGCGTCCCGCGAACGCGTGCTGGACGCCGTCGAGTGGGCGTCTGGCGAGCCTCGTCAGGCGGCGACGACGTACGTGCCGTCGTCGTTGGCGACGTGCCCGGCGCTCGTGAGGCTGTTGAGGACGCTCAGGAGGTCGATCTTCTTCATGTCGAGGCACTGCTGGAGGTCCTCGACGGTCCCGGCCTCGGTGACGTCGAGGTACAGGTAGACGAGCTTCGCGCGCGGCGACGTGATGTCCTCGGGGAGGGTCTGGGGCTTTGCGATGGCGGCGGTCTGTTGGATGCTCATGACGATTGGAACGTCGACGACATCGGATATAAGCGTATGCCTGGGAGTGTTGAAACTCCTAGAATGGCATTATATGGATAGACAGTGCATTGCACAGGACGGGTCGTGTGGGGTATAGTCTCGTGGTGTGGTCACGTGGGTCGCCGCAGCGGCGGCTTGCGGGTGTAGAATCGTGGATGACGGTCGTGCAGCCACTCACGACCGTCTAGCATGAGTTGCGCGTGCTCACAGAGACGGCGTGCGATGCCATCCTGACGATACCGACGCGGCCTGTCGCCGCGACTACTGCTTGTGGACATAAGTCCATAAGTATACCGGCTATCACAACATCTGGAACAGATTCTTCTAAAAACCCATCAGACAGCCAGATACAGCAGTTTTTCTGAGTGTTTTGGCCAGTTATTTGTTGTTCTGTGGGGTGGAGTCGGACGAACGTCGACCACGGGACGGCGACGGGAATGGGAACCAGGACGGCGACGACGACCAGGGTGGGGCGGCGACGGCGATCGAAGCGGGAACGGGGAGGGACTGGGTAGACCGGTGCGTTCTCGTGGCGGGCGTCCGTGGGTGGGGTATGGTCGATGACGAGACCGACGAGTACGCGAGCTGGGACGAGGAGGGCGCAACGACCGGCGACGCGGTGGACGAGGACGACGGCCCGGACGGCTTCGAGACGGCGCGCGAGGAGCGCGAATCGATGTACCCGATGACGGGGTACGCGCTCGTGCGCATCGAGTACCAGGAACCGCCGGGGGAGGCGTTGACCGAGGTCGCGCACTATGGCCGCCTCGGGGACGTCGAGCTCCCGGACCCGGCGCCGATGGCGGAGTACGTCGTGTACGACGCCGACGGGAACGCCTACCGGCGCGCGGACGTCGAAGCCGCCGGGGAGTGAAGCCGCCCAGACCCCCTGATTTCTCGTCGAGACCGACAGCGGGCAGGCTAGCGAGCGTGCAGTCGAAACGGAGCCGTGCGGCGAGGAGTGCGCGTGGCATCGACCCGAGACGGGTCGGGAACTGCGGACGCTATCGTGGAACCGTCCAGAACTTCAAGGCATCGGTATCGGCGGCGCGTTCGACGGTCGGTTCGACGGTCGTCGTCCGGGACTGGTTCGTGACTCGCCCCGATGCCTGCGGGCGATTGAACGGAATGAACCCCGTCGAACGACGCCGAACCGGGCCGAACGGCGTCGCCCGTTGAAGGGCCGCGAGTGCCACGCGTCGACCACGATGAAGGTCGAACGCGTCGCGCTCGCCGTCGTCGCCGCCGTGCTCGTACTCACGGGTGCAGCGACGGCGGGCGTCACACCCCTGGCCGCCGGCACGGTCGCATCGCTCTTCGAACTGACGCTGTGGACGACCGCCGCGCTGTTCGCCGGGACCGCCGTCGTCTGGTTCGCGCTCGCGTACGTCGTCGGCGCGGGCTACGAGTCCCCGCCCCCCGAGTACGACGGCGACGACGTCCAGGTGCGGGTCCTCACCATCGACGCCGCGGACGTCGTGCAGGCGACCGTCGACAGCCTCCCCGACGACCTCGACGACGTCCACGTCGTCGCCGAGGACGCCATCGACGTCGCGGGCGCGGACGTCCACAGCGTCCCCGAGGACTTCGAGTGCGACGCCGTCCGGAAGGGTCGGGCCATCGAGTGGGCGCGCCGAACGCTCGACACGGACCGCGAGTACGTCCTGTACCTCGACGAGGACAGCCTCCTCACGGACTGGCGGGGCCTCCCGGACGCGGACGTCGTCCAGCTCCGCGAACGCCCCCGGCACACGGGGTCGGCGCTGTCGTACCTCGCGGACGTCTACCGGATGGGCGTCCAGATCGAGCAACGTGCGTTCGCGCGGCTCTCCGTCCCGCTGTTCGCGTGGGGCGGCGGCATCGCGGTCCGGTCGTCGGTCGAGGACGCGGTGACGTGGGACCGCGAGACGCTCGTGGAGGACACCGCGTTCGTGTGGGCGGCCGCCCGAGAGTTCGACGTCGACTTCGCGCTCTCGGAGTCGGTGTGTCGGAACGAGGCGCCGCCGAACCTCACGGAGATCCTCCAGCAGCGCCGGCGGTGGGCGGCGGGGAACCTCGACGCGACGAGTCTCCTGCCGACGCGATACCGCGTGCTGACGCGCGTCCGGAACTACGCGTGGGCGCTGTCGCCGGTCGTGACGCTCGTCGTCGTCCCGCTGTCGCTGCTCGGCGCGACCGTCGTGTACGCGACGCTGTTCGTCGCGGTCTCCGTCGTGCTCGCGGCGTTCACGGCGTTCTGGTACCTCCGCGGGGTCCTGTACTACGACGACGCCGACCAGGTGCCGCTCGCGCTCGCGCTCCCGCTCGCGCCCGTGGTGACGGTCGTGCACTCGATGGGGACGGTCGCGGGCATCCTCGCGCCGCCGGCGGACTTCCGCGTGACGGAGAAGGCCGGGCCGGACGGCTGAGGCGACCGCGACGGCGAGTCGGGTATCGCTCGCCGCGGTCCCGTCCCTGCTTCTCGCCGGCCGCGAACCACCAGTATCCCTTTGGGTCCGCCGCGTGCACGTTCGGGTATGGATTCCGAGGTCTCGTCGTTGTCGTTGTCGAACCGGGTCGTCCTGCTGGGGCTCGCATCGCTCGAAGCCGTCGAGGAGACGCCGGCGCACGCGCCGGCGGTCCGGGCGGCGTGCGGTGACTGTACGGACGCGCTCGCGGACGCGGTCGTCGGGTCGCTCGACGAGGCGGCGGTCGCGCGCGGCCTGAACGTGCTGGAGGTCGAGGGGCCGGTCGTGCGCGTCGACGACGGGGAGTCGTCGGCGGTCGGGAAGGGCCGGCCGGCGTTCGCGCTCGAGGCGTCGGCGAGCGAGGTGCTCTCGGCGCTCGAGGACGACGCGGCGCTCGTGGACGCCGTCGAGGTCGTCCGCGAGCGAGCGTAGGATGCTCCGTCGCGTCCGCGAGACCGCGCCGGCGGGCCTGGTGCCGCTCGCGTGGACGTTCGCGGCGCTCGCGCATCTGGAGGTGGCGTCGCCGCACACGGCGCTGGTCGCGCACGTCGTGATGGACGTCGTCCTGGTCGCGTTCGCCGCGCTCTCGTGGCGGGACATGCAGACGCATCCGGTCCTGCGGGCGTGGCTCGCGGTCATCGTCGTCGGTGCGGGCGTCACGCTCGTCGGGACGTACGCGCTCGCGACGGACGGCGGCGAGACGCTGCTGCGCGCGACCGTGTTCGCCTGGATGGTGGTGCCGGCGGTCGCACTCGGCTACACGGGCCGGGTGCTCCCGCGCGAGGAGGCGGACTGGGTGTACACCGTCGGTGGCGTGCTCTCGGGCGTCGGCGCGCTCGCGTTCCTCTACGGGAGCGTCGGCGGCGTCGCGCTCGCGCTCCCCGCCATCGCGCTCGCGGGCGTCGGGCAGACCGCGGGTATCCTGAACGCCGTCGTCCAGTACTAGCCGGTGGCTGCCCGGGTCGGTGTCGACGGAACGAGGTCGGGTTCGCGGCCGCTAGAGGTCGGTCGCGACGCGGAGTTCGCTGTCCGTGACGGTCTCGATGCTGTCGGCGGGCACCTCGATGTCGTCGTCGTCCTTGTCGCCGTACCCGAGGCCCTGCACGATGGCTTCGGCCATCCCGGGTTCGGGTTCGACGTACGCGACCTGCGCGTCGGGGTCGACCTCGGTCACGATACCGATCTGTTCGCCTTCGACGTCCATGAGGAACTTCCCCTCGTCTTCGGTTGAGAGTACCGCCATCGTATCAACGTGCCGAGCGGTGGGTTATGAATTAATCGGTGGGGCGCGAGCGAAATCGCGGTTCGACGGGGTCGGTCAGTCGTCGCGGACGTCGACGAGGTCGGGATGGGTCGCGTCGACGCCCGCGGGGAGGTCGACGGCGTCGAGACCCTCGCGAGCGACGGCGTCGCGGACGCGCTGCCAGTCCTCGTGTCGGCAGAGCACCTGGACCGGGACGGCGTCGAGGTCGAGGAGGTCGGCGATACCGAATCGGTGGTAGCCCTCCGTCCAGACGACGTCGCCGTCGCGGGCGAGGACGACGAGCGGTTCGAGCTTGCTCGCGTACGCCGTCTCGAAGGCGTTGTCGGCGTCCGCGGGGTCGTGTCCGGCCGCGGCGTCGACGGGGCCTGCGTCGTCGTCGCCCGGGGCTGCGTCGTCGTCGACGGAGGCTGCTTCGCCGGCGGCGTGGGCGTTCGCGCGGTAGCCGTCGGTCGCGATGGACTCGTGGAGGTCATCGAGGTAGTGGAGACGAGTCTCGCGGAACGCGTCGAGGGAGTCGTAGCCGCGGACGTGCTCGCGGTCCTCGAACTGCTCGGCGATGTACTCGTAGAGCGTGGTGTCCTCCCACGCGCGGCCGTCGACGAAGCGCTCGCGGAGGCCGCGGTAGTTCGGGGTCTCGCGGACGGGGTCGCGTTCGGCGTCGCGGTCCCAGTCGCCGCCGCGGACGCGCCCGAGGCCGTAGTTGAGCGGGAGTGCGCCGGTGTAGGCGTCCACGTCGGCGGGGTCGACGTGGACGAGTCGCCAGGGGTCGGCTGGCGCGCGGTACCGGCGGCGGTTGGCGGCGTGGTGCCAGCGCGTGTAGTACCGGAAGGTGTCGAGGTCCATGGGCGGACCCGTGAGGACGCTCGTCGTCGACAAGAGCGCTACGGCTCGTTCGGGTAGCGACGAGTCTGTGTCGATTCTCGGTGTGGCGACGAGTCCGCGTCAGTCGTCGGCGTAGAGGTGCGATTCGAGGACGGTGTCGAGTTGGGTGCGGACGGCGTCGACGTCGACCTGGTCGCTGGTGGCGCGCCGGAAGAGCGAGCCGAGCATGACGCTCATGATGAGTTCGGTGGTGGCGTGGACGTCGACGTCGCGGAAGACGCCCTGGTCGATGCCGCGTTCGATGACGTCGGCGAGGCGGTCGTGGATGTTCGCGTCGATGTCGGTGAAGCGCCCGCGGTAGTCGTCGTCGAACGTGGCCTGCGAGCGGAGTGCGACGTAGGGCCGGCCGCTTCCGGGGTCGAAGTCGTCGAGCGGGATGACGATGTCGCCGGTGACGCCGTCGAGCGCGAACGCGAGGTAGGCGTCGAGTTCCGCTTTCGGGCCGTCGGGTGATTCCTGCTCGAAGGGGAGGCCGTAGCGTGCGAGCATGAAGTCGAGGAAGGAGAGGAGGAGGTCGTCCTTGTCGTCGAAGAAGTGGTAGAACGAGGACTTGCTGAGGTCGGCTTCGTCGGCGATGCGCTGGATGGAGAGGCCGGCGTAGCCGTGGTCGCCGAGGACGCGGAGGGTGGCGAGCATCATGCGTTCGCGGGTGTCGAGGGCGTCGTCGGTCGTCGAGTCGCTCATGCTGACCGAATATTCGTTCGGGCGCCATACCTGTTACGAGGTCGAAAGAACTAATACCTACCGAACGTTCGTTCAGTGCATGGTTACCGAACGTTCGTTCAGCAAGTCGGGGGTCGCCGCGACGGAGGGGCCGCAATGATCCGCGGGCTCGCCGCTGGGATCACCGAGCACAGTCGCCTCGTCGTCGCCGTCCTGCTCGTCGCGACGCTCGTCGTCGGCGCGGGCGTCCCGCTCGTCGAACAGGAGACGTCGCTCGACCAGTTCCAGACCGACACCGACGAGGCCGACGCGCAGGACTACGTCGACACGAACTTCGAACGCGAGAACGGGAACGGGAGCGTCTCGCAGGTCGTCGTCCGCGGCGAGAACGTCCTCTCGAGGGACTCGCTGCTCGCCACGCTCGACTACCAGGCCGCGATAGCGGCGAACGAGACCGTGAACGCGTCGCTCGACGGCGCGGACGCGACCCGGAGCGTCGCGACCGCCGCCGCGACGACCGCGTACGCGGACGACCGGCGCGCCGAACTCGACGCCCGCGAGCGCGAGTTGAACGAGACGAGTCGCGCGCTCCACGAGGCGCTCGCGACCCTCGACGCGGACCCGAACGCGAGCGTTCGCGCCGAGTACGACGCCGTCGCGGCGAACGCGAGCGCGAACCTCACCGGCGACTACGCGACGTTCGCGGACGCCGCCGCGACCCTCCGGAACGACTCCGCGAGCGAGTCCGCGCGCGAGACCGCCTACCAGCAGGGCACCCAGGGCGTGCTCGACGCCGAGTACGCCGCACTCCAGGCGGACGCCGCGGCGCTCCGCGACGGCGTCGACCCGTCGCTCGCCGAGCAACGCGACGCGCTCGCCGCACTGAACGAGACCGAGGTCGACGGCGTCCTCGAGCGCGTCCTCGGCGACGCGAGCCAGCGCGGCGGCGCGCTCTCGCTGATGCCGACCGACTACGAGACCGGCGACACCGAGGCGAACGCCACGCTGCTCGTCGCCGTGCACGCGACCGACGGCGCCGGTACCGCGCCGAGCGACGCCCCGCAGTCGCTCGTCGACGCGGAACTCGCGATGGCGAGCATCGGCGACGCCCACGGCGACGACGCGACCTCGTACCTCGTGTTCGGGAACGGCGTCGTCGCCGACGAGACGGACGCGTCGATGACCGACAGCCTCACGCTCGTCGGCCCGCTCGCGCTCCTGTTCGTCGTCGTCGTCCTCGTCATCGCGTACCGCGACCTCGTCGACGTCGTCCTCGGCGTCCTCGGCGTCGGCCTCGTGCTCGTGTGGACGTTCGGCGTCATGGGCTGGGTCGGCATCGCGTTCAACCAGCCGTTCATCATCGTCGTCGTCCTCCTCATCGGCCTCAGTATCGACTACGCCATCCACGTCGTCATGCGGTACCGCGAGGAGCGCACCGACAGCACCGAGACCACCGAAAGCACGGGCGACGAGCGGTCGTCGCCGCGCGAGGCGATGACGACCGCGCTCGGGAGCGTCGGCGTCGCGCTCGTCCTCGTCACGGGGACGACCGTCATCGGGTTCCTGTCGAACCTCGCGAGCCCCCTGTCGGTGTTCCGCCAGATCGGCGTCGTGAGCGCGATCGGTATCGTCGCGACGCTCGTCGTCTTCGGCGCACTCGTCCCCGCGGTGAAGACCGAGCTCGACGAGTTCCTCGCATCGCGCGGCCACGCACCGGGCGGGGCCGCCATCGGTGCCGCGGACGGCGTCGTCCGCCGGGCGCTCCAGGCGAGCGCCGGCATCGCGCGGCGCGCACCGGTCGCCGTCATCGTCGTCGCCGTCCTCGTCAGCGCCGGTGGCGCGTACGGCGCGACGCAGGTGGACACGAGCTTCGCGCAGGAGGACTTCCTCGCGGACGACCCCGCCGACTGGCTGAAGGACCTCCCCGAGCCGTTCGCGCCCGGCGACTACACCGCCAAGGCCGGGATGGACGTCCTGAACGACCGGTTCGTCCGCCAGGACGCCGAGGGCACGGTGCTCGTCGAGGGCGACGTCGCCAGCGCGGGCACGCTCGACCGGTTGGACGCGGCGACCGAGAACGCGTCGACGATGGCCGTCGTCGCGACGTACCCGAACGGCGACACGGCCGTCCGCACGCCCCTGACGGTGATGCGCGAGACGGCGGCCGCGAACGAGTCGTTCAACGCGACGTTCCACGCGTCCGACACCGACGACGACGGCGTCCCCGACGAGAACGTGACCGCGGTCTACGACGCGCTCTACGGGGTCGCGCCCGACGACGCCGCGACCGTCCTCCATCGGACCGACGGCGGCGAGTACGACGCGCTCGTCGCGACCGTCTCCGTCGACGGCGCCGCCGAGGACGCCGTCGTCACCGATCAGCTCCGGTGGTTCGCGGCGGACGTCGAGGACGGCGTCGAGGGCGCCGCGGCGGCCGGCGCGGGCGGCGCGACCGACGGCGACGTGACGGCGACGGCGACCGGGTCGGTCGTCATCAACGCCGTCACCGCCGACCAGCTGCTCGACACGGTCGTCCAGGGGCTCGTGGTGGCGCTCGTCGCCGCGCTCGTCTTCCTCACCGCGGCGTACGCGTTCACCGAGGGGACGGCGACGCTCGGCGCGGTCGTCGTCCTCCCGGTCGCGTTCACCGTGACGTGGGTGCTCGGGTCGATGTGGTTCCTGGAGGTGCCGTTCAACATCGTCACGGGCCTCATCACGAGCCTCACCATCGGGCTCGGTATCGACTACAGCATCCACGTCGGCGAGCGGTTCGTGCAGGAACTCGACGCGTCCGGCGACGTGGACGCGGCGCTCGAGGAGAGCGTCACGGGGACCGGCGGCGCGCTCCTGTCGTCGGCGGCGACGACCGCGAGCGGGTTCGGCGTCCTCACGGTCGCGCTCCTCCCGTTCCTCCAGGCGTTCGGCGTCATCACCGCGCTCACCATCGCGTACGCGTTCCTCGCGAGCGTGTTCGTCCTCCCGAGCGCCCTCGCGCTCTGGGCGCGCTGGACGGGCCGCGGCGACGCACTCGCGGACGACACCCGCTCGCGCGGCACCACCGACGCCACCGGCTCGCGCAGCACCACCGACGCCACCGGCTCGCGCAGCACCACCGACGCCACCGGCTCGCGCAGCACCGCCGGCGACGCGACCGCATCCGGCGAGTTCCCCGCGAGCGGGTTCGTCGAGGCGACCCCGACCGCGTCGCGCGACCGGCGCGCTGGCGCGGTCCGACGGGTCGACGACGTGGTCGCCGCCCCCGACGGGACGCTCACCGTGACCGTCACCGTCCACGAGACCGCCGACCGCGTGCTCCTCCACGAGCACGCCCCCGGCCCCATCACCCCGCAGGCGGTCGCGCCGACGCCCGTCCGCGTCGTCGACGCCGACGACGAGTGCTACCTCCTCTGGGGGCGCGCCAGCCAGTCCGCCACCAGCGGCGAGAGCCGGTCCACCGCCAGCGACGAGAGCCAGTCCACCACCAGCGACGAGAGCCGGTCCGCCACCAGCGACGAGAGCGACCTGACCGACAGCGACGACCGGCAACCCCGGAGGTTTACGTATAATGTAAACCTCCCGGCGGACGCGAGCGACGGCGCCACGCTCGCGTTCGACGGGACCGTCGCGACCGCCAGCGGCGAGGTCGACGTCGACGGCGACCGCGAGGTCCCGGTGGTCGCGGACGTCTTCCAGCGCGTCCTCGAACGCGGCAGCGCGACCGACCGCGACGTCCACGCCGCCGCCGGACAGCTCGAGGCGGACGCACTCACGGACGCCGAATTCCGGCGGCTCTGTCGCGCCTGGCTCGCCGCCGACGCGGACGCCCCGACGCCGCCGCTCGCACGTCCAACGAGCGACGACTGACCGGGCGCCCACCTCAAACCGGCGACGACTGACCGGGCGCTCCCAGCCCTCCCAGCGGTGCCGTCGACACGCATCGTTATGCCGACTGCGCGTCTGTACGTGGTATGTACTCGAGCGCGACACCGAGGTCGCGGCGTCGGCGCGCGCTCCGCGCCGCCGCGACGCACGTCCGCACGCCCACGCCGACCGGCGACCGCCTCGAACCCACCGACGCCGACGGCGTGCCCGGCGACGGCGACCGACCCGTCGGCGCCGACTCCGAGGTGCTCGCGCTCACCGCCGACGCGTACGTCGACGTCGACGACGCCCACGACCGCCTCGTCGCGCTCCGCGAGCGCTTCGCGGCGACCGGCGACAGGCGGGCGACGTTCCTCTCCATCTACGCGCGGATGACGGGTGCAGTCGCCGACCGAATCGAGCGCGGCGAGTTCGAGGACCCCGAGTGGGTGCGCGCGTACCTCGTCGCGTTCGCGAACCACTACCGGCGCGCCGTCCACCGCTACGAGACCGGACGCGTCGACACGGTTCCCGCGCCGTGGGTGCTCGCGTTCGACGCCGCGCGCGCCGACCGCTGCCTCGTCGCGCAGGACGCCGCACTCGGCGTGAACGCGCACATCAACTACGACCTCTCGCTCGCGCTCGTCGACGCCGGCATCGAAACCGACCGGCGGACGCGCCGCGCCGACCACGACGCCGTCATCGACGTCATCCACGGCCTCGTCGACGACACCCAGGACGCGCTCGCCGCACGCGACGCCCCCGGTATCGCCGCCGTCGACGACCACCTCGGTCGCGTCGACGAGTGGCTCACCGTCGTCACCATCGACGAATGCCGGACGAGCGCGTGGCGGACCGCCGTCGCCATGACCTCGCGCTTCCGCGCCCGCCGCCGGTTCGCGCGCTGGTGGAACGCCGCCACCGCCACCGGCGCCGCGCACCTCATCCACGGCACGCACGCCAGCGACCGCCTGCACGACGCGCTCGCCGACCTCGAATCAGGCGACGGCTCCGACTGAACCGGGCGACGGCTCCGGCCGAATCCGGTTACGCGTCCAGGGTGACGTCGTCCTCGGCGGCGACGCCCGCGAGCACGTACTCCGCCGCGGTGCGCGTCGTCGCCAACGGGACGTCGTGCACGTCGCAGATGCGGAGGAGCGCGGAGATGTCCGGTTCGTGCGGCTGGGCGGTGAGCGGGTCGCGGAGGAAGACGATGGCGTCGAGCGCGCCCTCCGCGACCATCCCCCCGATCTGGAGGTCGCCACCCATCGGGCCCGACGCCTTCCGGTCGACGTCCAACCCGACCTCGTCGCGGATGCGCTCCCCGGTCGTCCCCGTCGTCACGATATCTATCGTCGAGAGGTACGACTCGTGCGCAGCGGCGAAGTCGAGCATCTCGGGCTTCTCGTCGTCGTGCGCGATGAGCGCGATGCGCGTCATGCGAACGGACACGCTCGCCAGCGACAAAAACCTCGACAGCCCTCGACGACCTGCCGGCGTCGCGGTCAGGCGACGCGAACGCGCTCCGGAACCGCGTCGCCGTCGACGACGGCGGCGACCGTCGCGGCGACCGTCTCCAGGAGGTCGCTCGCAGCCTCCGTCGAGTACCACGCCGCGTGCGGCGTGACGAGGACGTCGTCGCGGCCGACGAGCGGCGAGTCCACCGGTGGCTCCGTCGGGAGGACGTCCAGTGCCGCCGCCGCGACCGGGCCGTCGTCGAGCGCGGTCGCGAGCGCCGCATCGTCGACGATAGCGCCACGGCCGACGTTCACGACGACCGCATCCTCGGGGAGGGCGGCGAGCGCGTCCGCGTCGACGAGCCCGCGCGTCTCCTCGGTCAACGGCGCGAACACACAGAGCGCGTCCGCGCGCTCGCACACCCCCTCGAAGTCCGCGAGTTCGACGCCGTGCTCCGCCGCCAGCGCCGCGTCCACGTACGGGTCGTACGCCACCGCCTCGTCGAACAACGCCACGAACGCCGACGCGACCGACCGCGCGATCGCGCCGAACCCGACGAACCCCACCGTCGACGCCGCGAGCCGTCGCGGCGGCGAAGCCGCTCCCCAGTCCCACTCGCCCGCCCGCGTCGACCGGTCGTACGTCGAGAGCCGGCGGGCCGCCGCGAGCGTCAACGCCAGCGCGTGCTCGCCCACCTCCTCGCGACAGTACGACGGCGTGTTCGTCACCACCACCCCCAAATCCTGGGCAGCCGACACGTCCACGTTGTCCACGCCGACGCCAGCGCGCACCACGACCGCCGGCTCGACCGCCTCGAGGACCGCCCGGGTCACCGGCGCATCAGGGCCGACCACGAGTACGTCCGCGTCCGCCGCAGCCGACGCCAGCGCATCCACCTCGTCGACCACCTCCCAGACGAACTCGACGTCGCCACTCGAGTGCTCGCCGACCATCGACTCCAGTCCCTCCAGCATCCCCATGCCGTCGCTCACGAACACGCGAATCATACGCGACGGTACGCGCTCCGACACCGAGAAAGCACGGCCCACAGCGCGGCCGGGTCGGCAGCGCCGACCTGACGCGTCTACGCGGCCGACTCGTCGGTCGCGTCAGCAGCGTCCTCCATCGGTCGCGTGTACCACCACGCCCACGCCACCAGCACCGCCTGGAGCGGCAATCGCGCCCACAGCGCCGCGTCCGACGGCTCGACACCCCCCGGTAGTTCATCGACCGCCTCGTCGTCCACCGCCATGTAGACGTTCGCCGGGAACACCGCCACGAGCAGCGCGACGAGCCCCCACGCCGACGCCTCCCGCGTCTCCGGATGCAGCACGCCCAGACCGAGCGCGATCTCCGCGACCCCCGACGCGTACACGAGCTCGCGCGGCCGCGGGAACCCCGGCGGCACCACGCGCTCGTACGCGTCCGGCGCCACGAAGTGCGTGATACCGGCCAGCACGTACAGCGGTCCCATCACGTACAACAACGGTCGCTTCAACCGCGACAACCCAGAAGCACGCTCGCTCATGTGTAGCGCAAGCGAACGAACACCGAAAACCGTTCGCGTTCCCGAAAGCCACGGTGTGCGCGCGCTACGTGGCGTCGGCGACGCGCTCGCGGACCGCCGCGACCGACCGACTGCCGCCCGCGACCGCCAGACAGGAGACGAACGCGGTCGTCCCGAGCTTCCCGCCCGCGCCGGCGAACGCAGGTGCGACGACGACGAACACGACCCCGCACACCACGCCAGCGGCCCCGACCGAGCGCGCGCTCCCGAGTCGCTCGCGCGACGACATCCCGACGAACGACGCGCAGAACGCGACCGCCGCCAACCGCCCGCCACCATCGACGACGACCGGAAGCGTCACGCCAGCCACCACCCCGACGACCGCCGACGCCACCACCGCACCGAGCCCGAACCGCTGGCTCAAGCCCGCAGTGAGCACGGCCGCGACCGCAGCCGTCGGCACCACCACGACCGCACTCGCCCATGGCACGCCACTCGCCGCCGCGTACTCCACGCCCAACACCAGTCCCGTCGACGCACACCCGAACAGCGCCAGCGTCCCGAGCTTCCCACCGAACCCAGCGAACGACTCCCGCGTCGCGACGAACCCGACACCCGCAACCAATCCCGCGACCAGGACCACCCCGACCGACGGGAACACCACCGGCGACACCATCCCCACGAACGACCCACAGTACGCCGCCGCATCGACGTCCGAGAACACGACCCCCGCCACGAGCCCGACGACCGCCGACGCGAGAACCGGGCCGAACCCAGCATGCACGCTCAACGCGTACGTCACCGCAGCCGCACCCGCAACAGCCACCACCTCCACCACGCCCCCACGCGCCAGCACCTCCCCGCCACCGAACACCACACGACCATCGCCGTCACCGAACAGCGACCGACCCTCCGCACCCACGACCACACCACCGACGACCACCACCCACCCACCAACGCCCACCGACGCCACCGACACCACCGGCTCCACGACCGCCCCAGCAACCAACGCCAGAGCCGTCCCCACCAACGCCACGAACCCACCACCCCGAACCACCCACTGCACGACCCACCATCAGCAGAACGCACCCGAAAACGTTCCGGAACACCACCAACTCACCCCCGTTCGTAGAACCGGCGAACGAACCCCTCTCTACGGGGGTTGTCGTTCCGGCATGTGAACCGAGAAGGCTATGCCGCCTCCCGGTATTGAACTGAAATTCCAAATGCCGACCTACTCTAATTTATAGATGTCGAACTTGCCGCCGGAGACCGAAGCCCTCCACTCACGGACCAAGGGCCCCCGAAACACTAACACCTGATGAAAAAGACGCACTGCTCAGATTCTCCTTCGCCCAGTCACACATCTCTTGAGGGCAAATCCATCTGATTCAATTTAATTAGCACTCAGATCTACCGTGTTAGAGAGGGCACCCAAATTGAGTTCAGCTTACATCAATTCATCTTTCGTTGAATCCGTTCTTTGCGACCTTCGAAGCCGCCTTTCGTGCCGTCGGTTGTTCCTATTTCGAGTGCTTTGTCACAGACATCAAGGGCCTCTTCGTACCTCTCTTGCTTTTCATAAATAATTGCTAAGCGTTTGAATGCAGGAATTCTAGGAACCTCACCAAATTCCCTAACGAACTCATCAGCAATCTGAATGTCTTTTTCGCAGCACTCAACGCATTTCTCAATAGCATCCTCTCGGCTATCGCGTTGTTTGTAATAAACGTCAATCAGCTCGTTATACGTGAAATGGGTGCTTGTGGCAGACCCATCTTCACGCTCAAGCGCTGTCAGTAGAACCATTTCTGCGAAGTCATAATCACCTTCGTTGGCTGCGGTAGAACCGACCCCTTTCAGATACTCCTGTGCCGTTTGAGACGTCTCCCGTCTCCCCACTTCGAGGAGGTTGGTTTCGCCACCAGTCCCAAAGAAGGTGCTATGTTGACGGAGCTTCTGTCGCTGATTCTCATCGAGGTCTTTGTACCAGTCCTCCAATCCAAGACCAATAATCAACTCCGGGACGTCAGAACCAGTGCCAAAGATGCTAGTGAATCTGTCGAACATAGTCTCCCAGAGGTCGTCAGAATACTAAAAAGAAGGCACGCGGGAGAGTTATCCAGACTTCGTGACATTTGCAGATTCGGACAAAAGAAAGTCAGCCATCGCCCAACAGGTCAACATCACCAGTAGACTCACCACCACCCATATCCGCCCCTTCAGAACGTGTTGGCTGTTCTCGTCGCTGCTCGTTCGCAGTTCGCCATCTCTGTGTCGCAGGGATGCTGTCGGCACCATGTTGGGTGTGACGCTCACGGACCTGAATCAGAACAGGGGTATTCATGGCATCTCCCGATACGACTGCCTGTCCCGGAGTGAGACCTGGCAACTCGCGGAGGACGTCCTCACCAGCAGCTTCGACGCTGCTCTCGATCGCCTTCTGGTCGGTCGGATTCTGTATCTTCATCGTAACCTGTGTCCCACACTGTGAGAGGACGTCCTGGTCGATTTTGGATGGACGCTGACTGATGATTCCAAGTCCGAATCCGAACTTTCGACCCTCGGAGGTGATCGTCCGCATGATACCCAACGAGGGGGCATCACCGGTCGCTGGCGCGAATCTGTGCCCCTCTTCGAACAGGGAAAACAGCGGGAAGTCGATGATGTCGCCGTCGAAGTTCGGATCGTCACCGCGCTCACGAACGGCAGCCAGTCGTGCCTGATACAGGCGGCGGAGAAGTACCGTCGCGATCATCTGCTGGTCACGACGGCTCAGCGTGTCCATCTGGAGGACTGTACATCGTCCTGGAGCAACCAAGTCATCGAGCGGGACGTTCACGTCCGTCGTGAACAGCTCGTTCCGCTGGATTGAGCGTCGAAGACGCCACTCCAGTGCTCCGACACTTGCATCATCTGGACCGTACTGGTTCCGCATCTCATCCAGCAGCTCATCGACACCCCACGTGCGAGACTCGCGTTGTTGCATTGCTCGCCACCCTCCGGCGAGTCGTTCCTGCATCCGGTCGCTGGGGTTGTCCAGAATAGCCATGACGTCTCCGACGCTCAATTCCGAAATCCGGATGCGGAGGTTTTCGGGATTGAAGTACTCGACCTCGGGTCGGTACCCATCTTCGCCAGCAAATCTCTCCTCTCCTCGAATCTCCGAGAGACTCCCGTACTCCCCGTGTGGATCGAACACCAGCAGTGACGCCCGAACGTCTGGCTTCATCATCTCTTCCATCAGGACACCGGCAGTGTACGACTTCCCAGAGCCAGTGGACGCGAGGATTGCCAGGTGTGTCGCAGCGAATTCGTCGATGGGGACGTGGACGTCTACGGCACCCGTTTCGCGATTGAGTAACCATCCCATGTGGGCGAGTCCATCTCGCGTGGCGACGTCGACCGAACTCAAGTCTACTTCTCCGCTCTCGGTGCGAGCGTTCTCGGCACCGATACCGAGGTTCGGGAGGACCGCTTCCAACATCGCGTCAGGGGCAGTGCGAAGCTGCGTTCCCGGCCGCGGAAGTTGGCGCGGGTTGGAGAACGTCTCCATTTTGGTGTCGTAGAAACCGATGACAGTGGCTTCGAGCCGATAGAGGTCGATGTCCTCTGTCGGGACTCCAAGCGTTCCAGCGACGGCCTCCGGCGCGACATGGGGGTCTGCCATGAACGCCTCGGGGAGTCCCCGCGCCTGCTCCCGATTGGTCACGCGAGCGATGACATCTCGAGGCGTCCCCTCGACAGTCACCGAG
Source organism: Halorubellus litoreus (assembly GCF_037081675.1). GTDB lineage: Archaea > Halobacteriota > Halobacteria > Halobacteriales > Natrialbaceae > Halorubellus > Halorubellus litoreus. The sequence goes on from NZ_JAZAQL010000002.1 coordinate 1,403,899, forward strand.
TATGTGATGAACTCACCCGTCTTCACCGCCTGCTCGTCCGGAGTGACGATGAAGAACTCGTTCGGGCCATCTCCTGGGCCAGCTACGGTACCGATAAGATCTCCATCGCTCCCGGTCCTCGCGGACGAGGTGGATGGTGTACTCATCGCATCACCCCCCCGGTCGACAGACGACTGCCACCGGACATCCTTCTCGATGACGTTCAGAACCCGCTGGTGTTCCTCCGCGGGGAACGAGTCACGGAGGCGTCCCACCAGTGCCAGTGTCACCTCAGCACCGAGTGGACCGGCGACGTCTAGCAGGCGTTCGATGTACGCGAGTTGAAGCCGGCCGTCTTCAGTGGAGTGGAAGTCGCGGGTTACGCCGTCTGGGCACTGCTCGACGATATCCTCGACCGCGAGAGTCCACCGCGGCATCTGGTGGCTGGAGTTCTCAATTGTCCCATCTTCGGTAACCTCCGCAGTTCCCAACAATGCGACCCCCGCAAACTTGGTCCGTTCCTCGACGTATCCCGGTGTGAACTGCGGTTGGTCACCCTGTGCGAGTCGCGGACCGGACCGACCCTGGTCGGGATCGACCAGCTGGGTGTCGTAGATGACGCCCATCACGATGTACTCGTCTCCTCGGATCGTCTTCTTGATGAACACAGGCTGGCCGAACCCACACTCGTCAGGGGCAGGGGCGCGCTCGCGGTCGGTCTCGTTGTAGATTTCGACCGTGTAATCCATGTGGCTGTTCGAACTCACGATACTACCGATCGCGAGACAGTCGTCGGTTCGGTCTCGCTGTGTGTCGGACTGCTCCGTCAGTGGTGTGTCGCTCATTGGTTGTGGGTAGTCGTGGAAGTGACGGTTCCACTGCCGTGATCGGAGAGCGACTCTGTCGCTTCTCTGTGTGGCGCCCGAATCATCGTCGTCGGAGTTCCTTGCTCAGTGCCTTCGCGTCCCACTCCAGCGGTACGTCGTTCGTCTCGGCCCACTTCTGGAGCAGACGGAGGAACTGCTGTCGGTCACGCTGATCGAGGACGGCGTCGGTGTCCGCTTGCTGGAGTACCTCTGGGTATCCCCGTCCGACTCCGGACTCGGCGCGGACGACGTCCAGCGTGTATTCGTACAGGTCCGCGTATCCGGACGGTCCGTCCGCCTCCAGCATCCAGCCGGGGAACTCCAGTCTGTCGAGGCCATCGCCTGGTGGGACTTTGAGATACGAGAAGTGAATCTCGTGGCCGAAATCGTACTCCACTCCACGGTATGACACGGTGAGGGCATCGACACTCCCATCACGTCGACAGAGGAACGGCACCGTCGAATCTCCCCAAGAGCTCATCATCCCAGCCAGCACACGTGCGTCAGGGATGGTACGGTCCGCACCCAGTTCGTCCTGAAGCAGAAGCCGGGTCATCTTCGACAGTTCGACGGCGTTTGTGCCTGCGACGTACCCGACAACTGGAATCCGGTGATGCTGACTCGCTGCGAGGAGTCGACTGATGGCCGAGAGGTACCTATCTCGGACTCCCGGTCGCTTTGGGTTCGCGAACGACGCCACGAGCGGGCCGTCGTAGAGGACGACCGGGCGACGTTCTAGTTCCCCACGCTCGTACTCCCCTGCCAGGTCTTCAATCCGTTCGACGAGGAGGGATGCTTCGTGTTCGTACCGTTCGAGGCCGACGAGCGAACTGTCGACGAAGCGGTACTCGTCGCCGCCGTTGTCACCCCCTGAACGGGTCACGTCCATCGGGCCGAGGAGCCGTCCCTCCCTCCCGCGTTCGAGCTTTCCCTCAGGGGAATGGTAGTTGAGGCACCACGCAGCCTGCACGTACGCGAGTGGGACATTGAACTGGGTCGTCGGAGGGATCTCAGATCCGTCGACTGCCAGCATCGGGACGTCCATCAGGAGATCCCGTGCCCAGTCGTTGACCGCCTCGTGGCTGTCCCACCCGTCGGATGTCTCGTGGTGAATCACGAGTGAGTCTGCACTGTCGAATCTGTCTGTCGGGAGGGCTCCCGGGTACGACGAAGACGACAGATCGGAGCGGAGCTCACTCGCGTCACTCATCTCTGGAAGTCGGCGAAATGCGTCTTGATAGCGTGCGACGAGGTCGTCATCGTCCTCCAGATACGATCGGATGACGTCGACGTTGTCGTCGAGCGCCGCCGCGACTTCGGCTTTGTCGAACGCCATCAGTCGCTCATCACCTCCGACGTCTGGTCGGGTTTCTCGATGGTGATGCTGTAGTCGGTCATCGAGTCGAACGTGGAGTCGTGGCTGATGACTGTCAACTGATCGAACGCGTCCAACCTGTTGAGTTGTCCGACGAGGTTCGCCTTTTTGTCCTCGTCGAGGTTCGCCGTCGGTTCATCGAGGAACGCAATACCGAGCCCGGAGATCTGTTCCAGAATGGCCAGTCGGACTGCGAGAGCCGCAGCCATCTTCTCGCCGCCGGAGAGTGTGGAGAAGGACTTCCGAACATCGGCGTCGACGACGACGATGTCGTAGTCCGACGTCCATTCCAGTTGCTCGGCCTTCCGGCCACGAATCGACCGGAAGATGGTGTCAGCGCGCTTTCCGATGCGGTCGGTGATTACGTCGCGCATCTTCGGTCCGGCTGCACGGACGTTGTCGCGCACCCACGTGGCGAACTGCTGGTCCGCAGCGAGTTCGCGAAGCGTTTCGACTTTCTCTTCCCGTTCCGCCAGTTTCTCCTCTAACTCCTCGACTTTGGCTGCGACTCCCTTGAGTTCGTCTTCCTTCGCGCCCTTCGTGCCATCGAGGGTGTTAATTCGTCCCTTGAGTTCCTCTATCTCCTCGGAGAGGGACTCGAACTCGTTCTCGTCGAACGATTCCTGTACGTTCTCAAGATCCTCGTTCAATTGCTCGTGTTCGTCACGAAGGTCCACGAGCTCCTGTTCAATCTCCGCTACCTTCTCCTCTCGCGCTTCCATTTTATCGGCCGTCTGCCGGTTTCGTTCGAACTGCTGGTAATCGTCCTCGTTCTCCTTCAGCGTCTGTTTTACGCCCTTGAGTTCGTCTTCGACATCACCGAGCCCGGCTATTTCTTCGTCCAGCTGGACCATCTCGGCTTCGACCGACTCGATCGACTCTTCGACATCTACGAGGTCGTCCGGGGCATCGGCGTACTCGTCCGCTTGGACCTTCGCCGTCTGGAAGGCGTCCTTCGCCTCCTCTAGCGAGTCGCGCTCGTCCTCAAGGCCGGAGATCTGCCCGATCCGCTCGGAAAGTGAGGTTATCTCCTCACGAGTCTCTTCGCGTTCTTCGGCGAGATCACCGAGGTCTTCTCGGAGATCCTCTGCCCGGTTCCTGTGCATATCCAACTGTGCGACTCGTTTTTCGACCCGCTCGGCCTCCTCGAGTTTGTCTTGAAGTTCGGAAAGTTCCTCTTCGAGGTCTTGGCGTTCGGATTGAATCTCTTCGAGGCGTCCCTCCCGCTCTTCGATGGTTTCCGTCCGATGCTCACCTTCCAGCGGTTTCCCGCAGGTCGGGCACGGGGCATCTGCATCAGCGTCTCGGAGGCGTTCGAGTCGTTCGCGGAGCTCAGACGCTTCTGATTTCAGTGACGCCAATTCGCCCTTCACGTCACTAATTCGGTCCCGAATCTCGCCGGCATCCGCCACCTCGGCCGCCTCTCGGTCGATCTCTTCGATCGTTTGAACCGTTCGGCGGAGTTCAGCGAGATCATCCCGCGCATCGGCGTCGAGTGACTCGACTTCGTCACGAAGCCGTTCGACGGTTTCGCGGTCCGACTTCAGGTCGGAGATTCGCTCGTCGAGTTCCTCGTAGCGCTCTTTGTTTGCCCGGTGTTCCTCGATGTTCTCCTTGGCTTGTTCGTACTTTTCGACCTGCTCTTGAAGGGTCTCTTTTCGTGTCTTGAGACGCCCACGCTCGCCCTCCAGTTCCTGACGCTCGTCGCGCAACTCGTTCAGCTCCGCGAGTTCGTCTTCGAGGTCGTCTTGGCGTTCCTTCGCCTCGGTGTACTGTTCGTATCCCTCACGAGCAGCCTCACACTTGTCGGCCGCGTTTTGTGCAGCCCCCAGATCGTCTTCCGCGTCTTCAAGGGCGTCCTCTTTCGCCCCGATGGCCTGCTCCTTCTGCTGGATCTCCGCTTCGAGATCCGCGATACGTTCACGGGTTTCGTCCAGTTCTCCGTGTCGCTCCTCGGCGTCGGTAAGGTCAGACTGGGCCGACTCGATCTCACCGACAATCCGCTCGACTTCCTCCTCGAGTTCCTGCTTCTCCTTACGCTCCTTGGGAAGGCTCTGTACTTCGCCGGTGAGTTCCCGGATGTTCTCCCGCACGCGCTGGCGCTCCGCTCCAATCTCATCCGGGACTCCTTTCAGAACGTCCCAAGACTCCTCGTAGGCGTCGATGCCGAGGAGTTCGTCGAACGTCTTCTGTCGGTTCCGAGCAGTCTGTGCGAAGTCAGAGAGGAACCGTGTCTGCGGAACACCAACGCACGACTCCCAGAGTTTGCTCAGTTCGTCTCCGTCCTCGAGGTCGAACTTCGTACAAAGCCACTGAACGAGTGACTTCTTCGAGTCGATATCCTGGTCGACCCACTCGTCGTTCTCGCTGTCGTACCGTGCAACACCGTACTTCGAGTATCCCGCAGACCGAGTCACGCGGTACTGCTGTCCGTCTTCGCGCTCATCCAACTCAATGGTGACTTCGACGGTGCCGGACGAGGCGCCCTCACGGACGAACTCGCTGTTGTTGAACGGAAGCGAGTCGAAGAGGGCGAACCCAATCGCCTCTTGTATCGTCGATTTACCGGAGCCGTTCTCCCCGAGGATTGCAGTGACGCCCTCCTGTAGCGGCACCTCCGTTCTGTCTTCGTACGACTTGATGTTCTCCAAGGTAACACCGAGTATCTTCATTCTGCATCACCTCCAGAAGCAGCAGCACTCTGTTGTTCAGCCGTGCTCTCATCGGTATGTTCACGTTCGGCGAAGGGAGCCTCGGTCACGTCCAGTGAGACATCCGCTGTAGCGTCGGGGAATAGCTCCTGGCGACTGTCTGAGACGACGTCGACGATGTCGTCTGTGCTCTCCCCGCTCTGTGCCATCCGGTGGGCATCACCGAGGAGTGTCGCCACCTCGTCAGCGTGATCACTATACTCGGACTCGGTGGCGATCGTCTCAAACACTCGTTGCTCCAGTGCTGCGGTCTGTAATCGCCCGTCGACGAACACCTCGTCGTCGTCAAGCTCCGCCAGCAGTTCCTGGATTTCAGCGGTAGTGACCCGGCTGGTGTTCGTCTGCACGTACAGCGCGTCGCAAACACTCTCCGCTCGGTCGGCGAGTTCGTCCACTCGGAAGCTTCCTCGGTCGAACTGGAGCGTTCCCTCGAACCGGAGATCGATCATCGATTCGCGACGGTCACTCCCCCACAAGAACTCCTCGCGGTCTATGTAACTCTGAAGAGCTCCCTGCTCGTCCTCCAAGTGGTCGAGGAACGCCGTCTCGAGTTCACCCGCCGAGTCGTGAGGGGTGACGTCGAAATCAATGGTATAGAACGGACGGCGTCGCGAGTGATTGTGATCAACGGCGTGTGCGAGTCTCCCTGGGCCGTCGTGCTCGTCGTCGGCCTCGGTCAAGTCTACGCTGTAGTAGCCGTGGTCCCAGTCGTCTCTGGCCTCTGACGTGGAGTGTGCTTCCGGCGATCCGGGGTTGTAGATCCATCCACTCGCGTCGTATCGCTTGTGGATGTGTCCTAATGCGAGGTAGTCAACCACCTCACGCACCTCCCGGAGTTCCGCATGTGTCACGTTTCCGCCGAGCGCAGGCACTTCATCCTCGATACCGAAGTGAGCCAGAAGTACCGTGTAGTCGGGCTCGCCGTGTTCATCTGCCGTCTCCTGGATGCCCTTTGCGACCTTCTCCAGCGCGGTGTCTGTTCGTGCACCCCGCCACTGCAATCCGAACACGCGGACTGTTCCGGAGTCCGTCTCGATGTCGTAGAACCCAGCGTCTTCACCAGGCTCGTTTGAGTCGTGCGGCTCGAACGTCGCCACTTCCGGATGGCTCTCCAGGTCAGCTTCGAGGAGAACGATGTGCCCGCGACGGTGGAGGTAGTTCAGCCACGTGACGTCGCGTGGGGTCAAGTTCTCGTCGTGGTTTCCACGAGAGACGAGGACAGGGACATCGTCGGGGACGACACTGAGGCCCTTTTCAGCCGCCTCGAGAACCTTTGGGCGGAGGTCCCGCGAGTGGAACAGATCCCCCGGTAGAAGGATGGCGTCTGGGTCGTCCCGCATAATGAGCTGTAACGTTGCCTTGAACGTGCTCGTCATATCGTCTTCGCGCTGGTTCAGTCCGTACTGACGGTGGCCGAGATGGATGTCGGCAAGGTGTCCGAATTTCATTGGTTAACTTCGTCGATTGATTGCACTATGATGTTCTCTCTGGAGCGCACCCGCAGTCCAGCAGGGATTGTTGGCGTAGTCAGATATTCTGGTTCTTTGAATGTTAATCTCTTCCAGTGGGAGACACTTAAAATCGTGTAAGCCAGAGTGAAAGTGAACAGTCCGTGCTGATAGCCGACGGATATCCTCGGTGGCTACAGTATACTGTTCTCGCCGATAGAAGTGAGCAACTTTACACCCATTTTTAGTCGTGATCCTGAATTCTCTCGGCGAGTGGTTAAGCGGGCAGCAATACTAGAGGGACGCAATGGATGTACTCCTGCAACCCGTAGAAAAGGAGTTTTGTAGACAGATTGCTCGCCGACGGGATCGTCGTCGCTCGCGATGGTCAGTTCAAACTCGCGCATCTCGTCGAGCCAGAACTCGGTCCCGCTCGGGAGCTGCCGTCCGGGATGCTTCAGTCCGGAGTCGCGGTAGGAGAGCGTCGCCTCCCACGTCTCGTCGTCGCGCTCGAAGGTCGCGTTCTGACTGCCACCACCGTCCTTCACGCGCCGGTCGCACGCGAAGAACGGTTCGAGCCCGCGCTTCTCGAAGAGGAAGTGCGCGGCGAACTCGTGGGGTGCAGTCTCGATCAACTGCACCGCCGCTCACCCCCATTCAGAGAACCGGCGAACGAACCCCTCTCTACGGGGGTTGTCGTTCGGGCATGTGAACCGAGAAGTCTATGCCGCCTCCCGGATTTGAACCTCGGTCGCTCACTGCGTTCGCTCCCTGATTCAAATCCAGTCGCTGGAGACTTCGCGGCCGACGGCTCACTCGCTACGCTCGTTCGCGTTGTCGGCCGCAGAAGTATGCCGCCTCCCGGATTTGAACCGGGGACAGCTCGATCTTCAGTCGAGTGCTCTCCCAGTCTGAGCTAAGGCGGCTTACGCTTCTACGTCGGGCGGTTCGTTGTAAAAGGATTTCGAATCGGTGCGGTGTGGGTTAGAGGTCGCCGGTGTGGATGGCTTCGTCGAGCGTGGTGCCGGCGAACGTGATGGTGTCGTCGTCGGTGTGCGTGTAGCCGTGGTCGGCGTAGAACGCTCGGGCGCGGTCGTTCGCGGCGAGGACGGGAACGACCATGCGCTCGAACCCGCGGTCGCAGAGCGCGTCCTCGATGGCGGTGAGGAGGGCGTGCCCGACGCGGTCGCCCCAGTGGTCGGGGTGGACGTAGCACGTGTACAGCGTCGCCTGCTCCGGGGCTGGGTCGGGGTCGCTCTCGCTCGTGGGCGTGGGGCCGCCGCTGGCGTAGCCGACGACGCCGTCGGTGGGGTGGTCGGCGACGAGGAGCGTCGAGGCGTCGCGGAGCACGCGGTTCTCGACGCCGTCCTCGCTGTACCACTCGTCGAGCTGGGCGTCGAGCGCGTCGGCGTCGACGAGGTCGCCGTACGCGGCGTGGTAGGCGTCGTGGGCGACGCGGCGGATGCCGGGGACGTCCCTGAAGGTGGCTGGGCGGACGTCGACGGTGGGATGCATACGCGTACTGGTGTCGCGAACGCCCGAAAAGTGCTTCGCGGCTACGTGAGCGGGTGCCGCGGGTGCCGCGGGTGGTCGCCGCGACCGAGGAGTGGGCACGGACGGAGTCGAACCGTCGGCCTCTTCCTTGTAAGGGAAGCGTCATGACCAACTAGACCACGTGCCCGCAGTCGACGAGAGCGGACGCGTCTTCATACCGCTTTCGCTTGCTTCCGAAGCGCTTTCCTCGTCGAGTGCGTCGATTCGCGCGTGCAACTGGACCGAACGCAGCTCGGGCGAGCGGCTGTCGTGCTCGTCCTCGTCGTGCTCGTCGCCGCGGTCGTCTACCAGCTCGGCGGGTTCGCGCTCCCGTGGGCGACGAACCACGAGGTCGGCGTCGTCTCGGTGACCGACGCCGAATCTGGCGTGGCGTCGTGCGTGGTCGTGGAGGTCGCGGACCGACGCCCGGAACGCATCACGGGGTTGAGCGAGCACGAGTCGCTCGCGAACGGCAGCGGGATGTGGTTCGTGCATCCCCAGGAGGAGGACGTGACGTACGTGATGCGCGACATGGACTTCGCGCTCGACATCATCTACGTCGGCGCGGACGGTCGCGTGAACTCGGTGACGTCGCTCCGCGCGCCCGACCCGGGCGAGGACGGCGAGTCCATCCGCGCGCCGGGCCGCGCGAAGTGGGTGCTCGAGGTGCCGCGAGGGTACGCGGCCGCGAACGGCATCGACGCGGGCGACCGCGTGAACGTGACGTACGGGACGACGAATCGGACCGAGTGCCCGAGCTGACGGCCGCCCGAGTGGAGCGCGACGGTGCGACCGACCGTCGGACGACGCGCCGGTTCCGGCAACCACGACCGCGACCGTGGGACGTTACCGAACCACAGACCGATTTTTTGTACGAGGGTTCGACGAAGCGGCCATGTCACCGATCCAGCCGCGTCCTCCCCGGTCGAACCACCGGCAAGAGTTTCGAAACGTAACAAGCCATAACCGTCCACAGTTCGAGGAGTAAGTCAATGGAACTCGACGACGCCGACGACGACCCGTTCGAAGAACAACGCGAGCAAGCCGAGAACCCGATGAAGCGGTTGTTCTTCGAGTACGGCGCGGAGAACAAGCTCGCGTTCGTCGTCGGCCTGCTCTCGAGCGTCGTCGCGCGCCTCCTCGACCTGATGCCGCCGGTCATCCTCGCGATGGCGCTCGATACGACGTTCAACCCCGACGGCGACCAGCAGTTCTCGCTGTGGCTCGTCCCCGACGCGTGGCTCCCACTGAACGACCCGGAGGCGCAACTCATGCTGTCGGCGGGCCTCATCGCGTTCGGGTTCTTCGGCGGGGCGGCGTTCCACTGGACGCGTAACTGGGGGTGGAACAGTTTCGCGCAGCACATCCAGCACGCGGTCCGTACGGACACGTACGACAAGATGCAGCGGCTGAACATGGACTTCTTCGCGGACAAGCAGACCGGGGAGATGATGTCCATCCTCTCGAACGACGTGAACCGCCTGGAGCGATTCCTGAACGACGGCATGAACTCCGCGTTCCGCCTCTCCGTGATGGTGCTCGGTATCGCCGCCATCCTCTTCTACTACAACGCCCAGCTCGCGTTCGTCACGCTCGTCGTCGTCCCCCTCATCGGGTACACGACGTACAAGTTCGTGAACATCATCCAGCCGAAGTACGCGGACGTCCGCTCCTCTGTCGGCCAACTCAACTCGCGCCTGGAGAACAACCTCGGTGGCGTCCAGGTCATCAAGACGTACAACACGGAGGACTTCGAGTCCGACCGCGTCGACGACGTCAGCCAGGAGTACTACGACGCGAACTGGGACGCGATCAACACGCGCATCAAGTTCTTCCCCGCGCTCCGCGTGCTCGCGGGCGTCGGGTTCGTGGTGACGTTCTTCGTCGGCGGGCTCTGGGTGTTCAACACGCTGAACGACCAGCCGGCGCCGTGGATATTCACGGGCGAACTGTCGCCTGGCGAGTTCGTGGCGTTCATCCTCCTGAGTCAGCGGTTCATCTGGCCGATGGCGCAGTTCGGGCAGATCATCAACATGTACCAGCGCGCTCGCGCATCCTCGGAACGCATCTTCGGGTTGATGGACGAGCCGTCGCGTATCGCGGAGGACCCGGACGCGAGCGACCTCGTCGTCGACGACGGCGCGGTCACGTACGACGACGTCTCGTTCGGGTACGACGACGACGAGACCATCGTGGAGGACATCGACTTCGACGTCGACGGCGGGGAGACGCTCGCGCTCGTCGGCCCCACGGGGGCGGGGAAGTCGACGGTCCTGAAGCTCCTGTTGCGGATGTACGACGTGAACGACGGTGGCATCGAGATCGACGGGCAGGACCTCCGTGACGTCACCATCCCGAGTCTCCGCCGCCACATCGGGTATGTGAGCCAGGACACGTTCCTGTTCTACGGGACGGTCGAGGAGAACATCACGTACGGGACGTTCGACGCGGACCGCGAGGACGTCGTGGAGGCGGCGAAGATGGCGGAAGCGCACGAGTTCATCCAGAACCTCCCCGAGGGCTACGACACCGAGGTCGGCGAACGCGGCGTGAAACTCTCCGGTGGACAACGCCAGCGCATCTCGATCGCGCGAGCCATCCTGAAGGACCCGAGCCTGCTCGTGCTCGACGAAGCCACGAGCGACGTGGACACGGAGACGGAGATGCTCATCCAGCGCTCCATCGACGAACTCGCCGAGGACCGCACGACGTTCGCCATCGCGCACCGCCTCTCGACCATCAAGGACGCCGACCAGATCGTGGTGCTGGAGGACGGCCGCATCGTCGAACGCGGCACGCACGACGACCTCATCGCGAACGACGGCCTCTACGCGCACCTCTGGGGCGTCCAAGCCGGCGAGATAGACGAACTCCCCGAGGAGTTCGTCGAACGCGCGAAGAACCGCGAGAACCGGATCGAAGTCGACCAGGACGACTGACGGACTCCTCTAGCATACGGCCGCCCCCAGGCGGCCGTTTCTCGCTGTCATCGCCCCCAGGCGGCCGTTTCTTCGGTATCCCGCCACCCAGGCGGCCGTTTCTTCGGTATCCCGCCACCCAGGCGGCTGTTTCTCGCTGTCATCGCCGCCACGACGCCGTTACTGTTCGGTTCCGTGTCTCGGTGATTGCTGTGTCATCGCCACTCGTCGAGGTCGTAGACGAGGTCGGCGTCGACGGTGAGCCACGTTGTGATGATGGTTTCGGCGTCGGCGCTGGCGGGGCAGAGAGTGTATTCGCGGCCGTCGGGGGTGTCGCTGGGGAGTGCGACGAGCGGGGTGTCCTCGGGTTGTGGGTCGTGCGGGGTGTCGTCGGGGATGCGTTCGGCAGCGGTGATGCTGCGGTCGGCGTCCGAGTTGGGGGCTGGGGTTGGCATCGTGGCTCGCCTCGTTCCGTACTTCGCCGCGGCACCGGATATAAAAGACCGGTCGTTCCCAGTGGGTGAGAGCGAACTGTCACGTTCCTCGGCGTCGTTCGCGGTTGCGAGCGGGAGTCACCGCCAGTCGGTGGCGTCGACGACGGCGTCGGCGTCGACGGTGAGCCACGTGGTGACGAGGTCGTCGTCGCCGGCGCACGCCGGGTACACCGTGTACTCGTCGCTGTCGGCGTCGTGCTCGCCGGAGAGGGCGGTCGGCTGGTCGCCTGCCGGTCGCGCGTCGGCGCGTTCGACGGTGCGCGTCATACCTCGACGTTGGCGTCGAGTTTACGTAGGTTCCCTGCCGAAACGAATAGGGTCGCGCGGGGGTGGCGTCGCGGTCGCGTCCGCTGCACGGGAGTCGACGGTGGGGCGTGCGTTTCTTGCGACCGGGGGGCGACGGTGGGGGTATGGACCTGGCGGATGCGACGTGGACGGACGTGCGCGAGGCCGACCCGGTGGTGGGCGTGGTGCCGGTCGGGAGCACGGAACAGCACGGGCCGCACGCGCCCCTCGGAACGGACGCTATCGCGGCCGAGGCGGTCGCGGAGGCGGGCGTCGAGGCGTACGAGCGCGAGCACGACGGCGAGGCGCCGGTTGCGCTCGCACCGACGATTCCCGTGGGGGTCGCCGAGGAGCATCGGGCGTTCGCGGGGACGCTGTGGGTGTCGCCGGACACGTTCCGCGCGTACGTCCGCGAGACCGCGGAGAGCCTCGCGAGTCACGGCGTGGACGCGGTCGTGGTCGTGAACGGGCACGGCGGGAACGTCGACGCGTTACGGGAGGTGACGGCGCGCCTCTCGCGGGACGGGACCGCTGTGGCGGCGGCGTTCACGTGGTTCGACGTCGTGGACGCGGACGTCCCGATGGGGCACGGCGGCGGACGCGAGACCGCCTTGCTGCGGCACGTCGCCCCGCACCTCGTCCGGGAGGACCGCGTCGAGGGGGCCGCGGAGGGCGCGAGCGAACGGTGGGGTGACTGGGTCGCGGGCGTGAACGTCGCCCACGATACGGACGCGTTCAGCGCGAACGGCGTGGTCGGCGACCCGCGCGACGGCGACGCCGCGACGGGCGAGGCGATGCTCGACGACGCCGCCGACGCGCTCGTTCGCGTGCTCGACGCACTCGTCGAGCGAACGAGCAACTGATCGCTTGGTCAGGCGCGGGCGGGGTCCGCGTCGGGCGTGCTGCGGAGCGCCGCGACGCCGCGAACGACGAGGACGCCCGCGGCGAGGAACGCGCCGAGGCCGGCGACGGTGGCGAGCGGGCCGAGCGCGTCGGCGACGACGCCCCCGACCGGTTTGAGGACGAGGCGGACGGTCCCGTAGCACATCGCGGCCGCGGAGAGGCCGGTCGCGCGGCCGACGGAGTCGACGTGCTCGTTCAGGTATCCGCTCGCGACCGGCGCGAGGGCCTCGCGAGCGCCTTTCATCGCGACGAACGCCGGCACCGCGAGCACGGGCGCGACCGCCGCTGGAACGACGAGCGCGACGCCAACGACCACGGGGAGGCCGACGAGGACGCCCGCGGTCCCGACGGTGCGTTCGAGGCGGTCGGCGTGATAGCTCGCGACCGCGGCGACGACGGAGAATCCCGCGTAGAGTGGCCCGAGCGCGAGTTCGGAGAGGCCGACGGCGTCGACGGCGATCGGTTGGACGTACGTGTCGGCGGCGCCGACGACGCCGAAGCACAGCGCGACGCCGACGACGACCGAGCGGACGGGCGGGCGGAGGAGTTGGGTTCGGACGATGCGAGCAGCGTCGCGCACGCCGAGGTGGTCGCCCCCGGCGTCGCCGTCGCTGTCGCCCCCGGCGTCGCCGTCGCGGGTGGCGTCGACGCGTGGCATCGAGAGAAGGACGGGTATCCCGAGGGCGTTGACGGTGCCGCCGACGAGGAACGGGAGGCGTGGGTCGGCGGCGTAGAGCACGCCGGCGGCGAGCATGCTGGCGGCGCTGACAATCATGTTGACCGCGCCGCCGCGACCGCGGACGCGCGTGAACGCGGACGCGTCGAGTCGGTCGTCGAGGACGTCGTAGAGCCAGGCGTCGCCCGCGCCGGACGTGAACGCGCCACCGACCGCCCAGGCGACGTAGAGCGCGACGAACCCCGGGAACGTCTCGGCGAACGCGAGCGCGTACACCGAGGTGGCGCGGGCGACGGCGCCGAGCAGGAGGCTGTTCCGCCGGCCGACGCGGTCGCCGACGTACCCCGTCGGGAGTTCGCCGAGGACCGAGACCGCGGCCGAGAGCGACCCGAGGAGCGCGATCTGCGTGTACGAGAGGTCCCTGGAGAGCAGGAAGACGGTGAAGATGGGCCAGAAGAACCCGAACGTGGCGGTCGCTCGGTACGCGTAGTACGTCGCGACGACCCTGGGCGGCCGCGAGGGCAGCGAGGGCGTTCGCATCGGACCGAGACACGTGCTGGTGGTTTGTAACCGTAATCTACCCCGCGTTTTAGTAGGCTATTCGACAGGAACGGATTTGTGGTTGGGCCCGCGAGGGCGCGTATGGACGCACCCGACGCGCCGCGGACGGACGCAGCCGACGCGACGGCGGACGCGTTCGCGCTCGTCGGGAACGAGCACCGCGTCGCCATCCTCCGCGCGCTGCTGGCCGCGCACGCCGACCCCGAGACGCCGTACCCGACGTCGTTCGCGACCCTCCGTGAGCGCGCTGGCGTCGACGTCTCCGCGCAGTTCGCGTACCACCTCGACGCGCTCGTCGGCGCGTTCGTCGCGAAGACCGGCGACGGCTATCGACTCCGCTACCCGGGGTGGAAGGCCGCGGCCGCGCTCGCCGCCGGGACGTACACCGACCAGCGCGCGTTCGGCCCGACGGCGGTCCCGGGCGAGTGCGCGCACTGCCGGGTCGCCGCGCTGCACGCGAGCTACGGCGACGCGTGGCTCACCGTCGCGTGCCACGGCTGCGAGCGCGTCCTCACGCGCTACCCGTTCCCGCCCGGGGCCGCCGCCGCGCACCTCGACGACGGCGGCGTCGACGCGCTGCTCTCGGCGTTCGACGACCGCGTGCGCTCGCACTTCGCACTCGCCGTCGACGGCGTCTGCCCCGAGTGCGCCGGACGCACGCGGACGGCGCTCGCGGCCGTCGACGACGACGCGAGCGCGAGCCAGACCGCAACCCGCGGCGACGGGCACGCCATCCACGCGGTCGCGGACTGCGAGACGTGCGGGAACCACCTCACGCTCCCCGTCGGCTGCGCGCTCCTCGCCGACCCGCGGACGCTCGCGCTCGCCGCCGACCGCGGCGTCGACCTCGTCGACCGCCCGTACTGGCGTCTCCCGGAACTCGTCGGCGACGCGCACGTCGACCGAACCGGCACCAGCCCGCTCGAAGCGACCGTCTCGCTCGACGCCGACACCACCGTCACCGTCACCGCCGACCTCGACGTCCGCCACCCTGGCGACTGACCGCGCACGGACTCGCAGGCGCCACGAACCGATACCACGGACTCGCAGGCGCCACGAACCGATACCACGGACTCGCAGGCGCCACGAACCGGTACCTTCTGGAGCGCTCGCGGACTACCGGCGACCATGGCCGCCGACCCGACCGTCGTCCTCACGAACGACGACGGCATCGACGCGCCCGGCATCGCCGCCCTCCACGACGCCCTCCGCGACGTCGCGGACGTCACCGTCGTCGCGCCCGTCGAGAACCAGAGCGGCGTCGGCCGTCGCGCCACCCGCGAGTTCCAGGTGCACGAGCACGACCGCGGGCACGCCGTCACCGGCACGCCCGCGGACTGCGTCGCGTACGGCCTCCATCTGGTCGACGACCCGGACTTCGTCGTCGCCGGCTGTAACGACGGCCCGAACGTCGGCGCCGACAACGTCGGCCGCTCGGGGACCGTCGGCGCCGCCGCCGAAGCCGCGTTCCTCGGGCACGCCGCCGTCGCCGTCTCCGCGTACGACCCCGTCGAAGGCGCGCTCGTCGACCCCGACCGGAGCGCGTTCGACGAAGCCCGGACCGTCACGCGCCGCCTCGTGGACGCACTCGACCCATCGACGCTCACGGAGAGCGACGCGTACCTCAGCGTGAACGCCCCCACCAGAACCACTTCGAGCACGCGCCTGCGACTCACCGAACCCGTCCACGACTACTCGCTGCGCGTCGACGAAGGCGACGACGGCTACGCCGTCACCAGCGCGTTCTACGACCCGCTCCGCCCCGACCGCGACGAAGCCGTCACCGACCCCGTCGGGACCGACCGGCGCGCGCTCGCCGACGCCGACGTCAGCGTCGCACCGCTCTCGGTCACCACGAACACCGTCGACCACGCACCGTTCCGGTCGCTCGAAGACGCCTACTGAGAACACGCCGAACCGCTCGCGACCGCTCGCCGCGTCACGCGACAACCGCCAGGGACGTTACTCGTCGTCCTCGTCCTCGTCGGCGTGGGCGTCCTCGAGCGTACTCCGGAGTTCCGGCACGGTCGACGCGAGGTCGCCGACCTGATCGTGCGCCTCCTCGATCGTCCCGACGAGGTCCTCGACGGTCTCGATGGCCTCCTCGAGGTCCTCGGCGTCCTCGAACGCGTCCGCGCGCTTCCCCATCACGAACGCCTTCTTCGCGTCACGCAGGTGGTCCTCGGCGTCGCCGACGTCGAGCGCCGACCGCAGGCCGTTCAGGACGCCGAGGACGTTATCCGCGTCCGTCTCCCAGACGTCGTCCGCCTCCGGGAGGTTCTCGCGCGCCTTCTCGAGGGCCTCCTCGACGTCCTCGCGCATCTCCGACGCCATCTCGCCGAACAGCTCGTCGTCGTCGAGACTTGCTTGACTCATGCCATTACCGACGCCCGCGAGGAGGTTAAATACCCGCCTGAAAGTGAAAGTGAAACCAGCGTCGAGAGCCCTCATATCCGTCGAATCCGAGTCGTGGACCGACAGCGACGACCGACCCCCATGCGAGGTCAAACGGGACTCCTCGACGTTCCCGTCTGGTGGTCAGTCGCGTTCGACCGAATCGACCTGCATCAGCGGGTAGCCGTCCTGCATCGCCATGCTCGTGTACACCGTCACGTCCTCGTACTCGATGCGCATCGAGACGTCCACGAGCGACCCCGTGAGCTCGACGTAGTCCGCGCCAGCGTCGTCGATGGCGGCCGCGAGCGCGTCCTCGCGGATCGCGACCTGGACGTCCTCGCAATGGGGCTGGTTCTCGATGGCCTCCTCCATCGCCGTCGCGAGACTCCCCGCGCTCGACGGCGACACCGGCGTCCCCGCGAACTGGTGGTAGAGCGACCCGAACTTGATACCCGCCTCGAACGCCGCTTCCTCGCCGGTCGTCGGCGCCGACGCACCGCCCTCGGTCTCCTCGTCGGTCATACGCGGACGGTCGGCCCGGATTCGGAAACCCGTTCGGGTCGCGGCCGGAGCGGAACCGGATTCTTCTTACCCGCGCCAATCATGCCATCAATCGAATGGACGACCCCGTCCTCCTCACCGGCGCTCGCGGGCACGTCGGCACCGCGCTCCTGGACTGGGCCGGCGACGACTACGACTGGCGGCTGCTGGACCGCGACCCGCCGACGGACCCCGACGCGTACCCCGGCGAGTTCGTCGTCGCGGACATCACGGACGAGGACGCGGTCCGCGACGCCGTCGCGGGCTGTGGCGCGGTCGTCCACCTCGCGGGCGACCCGCGGAAGACCGCGCCGTGGTCGTCGGTGCTCTCGAACAACATCGACGGCACGCACACCGTCCTCCAGGCCGCGGTCGACGAGGGCGTCGAGAAGGTCGCGTTCGCGTCCTCGAACCACGCCGTCAAGCACTTCGAGACCGAGCGCAAGCCCGACCTCTACCGCGAGCACGACGACTTCCTGCTCGACGGCAGCGAACTCCCCCGTCCGGGGAACCTCTACGGCGTCTCGAAGGCGAGCGGCGAACTCCTCGGTCGATACTATCACGACGAACACGACCTGAGTTTCGTCGCGGTCCGCATCGGGAACCTCACCGAGGAACACCCGCCGAAGGACTACGAGCGCGGGCAAGCGATGTGGCTCTCCTACCGCGACTGCGGGCACCTCTTCCAGCGCTGCATCGAAGCCGACTACGACTACGAGATCGTCTACGGCATCAGCGACAACGACCGCAAGTACTACTCGCTCCGGAACGCCAAGGAGGTCCTCGGGTACGAGCCGATGGACAACTCCGCGACGTTCCCGGACGCCTGAGCGCTCGCCGGTAGTTCCGACCGCGCCGGTCAGTCCTGCTCTTCGATGGCGGCGCCGGCGGCGTTCCGTTGGACGCTCTGGATGCCGTTCCGGGCGTTGTCCTTCTTCCCGTAGCCTTCGCCGCTGTCGGCGATGATGTTCCCGTTGTCGTGGCGGAGTCGCCATCGCCACTCGCTCGCGCGGTCCGCGTAGAGCTCGAACGTCGCCTGGCTGTCGGGGCCGCCGGCGTCCTCGTCGACGCCGTCGTCGACGCTGGCGTCGGTGTCGACGCCGCCGTCGTTCGCGGGCCACGCGAACTCGAGTTCGTACGTCAGCTGGTCGCCGGTTCGTTCGACGTCGACCTCCAGTTCGGCCTCGGTGGGGAGGTCGACGGCGACGCCGTCGTCGACGGGGGACGGCTCGCCGCGCTCGAACGCGTTCGCGACGCGGTGCAGGTACGCGCCGATCGCTTCGCGTGACGCTGTCCGCGTCGACTTGTGCAGGGTCTCCTCTGGCATGCTCCGGTCGACGCACGCCACACGCATAGGTGTTGGTTCCGTGAGAGTTCTCGCGGCGACCCCCGGGAACGAATGAACGCTAAGTCCGAGCAGCACGTACCCAATCATATGAGTACTGGTAACGAAGCCCATAATTCGGGGTTGACCGACGTGGAGGTCGACGCGCTCCACGAGATAGACCTCGGTATCGAGCACCTCCACCGCGCGCACGGCCACCTCGTCGCGTTCCACCACGCGACCGGCCGCGGCATGGACCACCTCGCCGACGCCGAAGCCCGCCTCCGCGACGCCGGCCACGACGACCTCGCGAACGCCATCCGCGACGACTTCCTCCCGCGTGGCGTCATCGAGAGCACGCACCCCGACGACCAGGGCCGCTGGTCGTACGACATCCTCGAGACGTACCAGGACGCGTTCCTCGACGACATCGTCGCGTTCGGCGAACGCGCCAGCGACGACCTCGCGGACGGCCAACGACACGTGAAGGAGCGAGCGCAGGAGCGCGACTGGAAGCGCCGCGCCGGCGGCGAGTGACTCGACCGCAACCGCGACCGTCCAGCGACCACAGCCCGAGTTTACAGTACACGTAAACCTCGTCGGTGGGTCGTGGTCGAGAGCGCTCAGTCGAAGAGTCCGTCGACGTCGCTCGCGCGGTGGTCGCGGCGCTCGACGTGCTCGCTGAGCCGCTGGTAGACGATACCGTAGTCGTCGTCCGCGGTCGCGAAGTCCACGAGGAACCGTTCGAGCTTCGCGGCCTCGTTCCGGCCGCTCGCGGCGAGGTCGTCCGCCGCCTGCTCGCGGTCGCGGTCCTCGCGAGCGTACGCCGCGGCGCGCTCGACGACCGATTCGTCGAGTCCGCGTTCCTCCGCGAGCGCTTCGGCGACGAGTTCGACCGCGTCGAGGTCGAGGCGGTCGCGCGTCACGCGCTCGCCGTCGACCGCGAGTTCGGGCATCGGGCGGCGTTCGACGACCTCGGGGTCGCTCGCGAGCGTCTCGAGCACGCGCCGCACGAGTGCCACGTCAACGCCCCCGTACGCGTCGGGGACGTCGTCGAGGTACTCGCGCGCACTCGACGCCAGTCCGACGCAACCCACCCAGTTCCGGCCGCGAGCGTGATGCACCGCCGCCGTCAACTGCACGAGCCCCTGCAGGAACCGGCCATCGAGGTCGTCGCGGTCGCTCGCCAACCACGCCGCCTCCAGCGGGTCGTGGGCCGCGTGATAGTACCCGTCGTTGAACAACGCCACGCCCGCACGAACGTTCGCTCGCACGCCACCTCGTACGGCCGCGACGGACAAACCACCTTCCCTCTCGACGGAACCACACAGACTCGGCGACCACACGCCGAGCCCTGACTTCGGTCAATTCGTTCTTTCAGTCAACACAAGACTTCCGCCGGTCGCTCCCTCACGCACAGGTATGCGACGCCGTGCCCTCCTCCGAGCGACGACCGCAACGACCGCCCTCGGTTCCCTCGCCGGCTGTCTCGACAGCCTCGGTGGCGACGGCACCGAGCCCACGACGAACGACACCGACACGACCACGAACGACACCGACACGACCACGAGCGACACCGAGCGAACGACGACGCAACCCGAACTCACCGTGGAGTCGAAGGCTATCGAGACCACGAGTACCGCGTGCGGCGCGAAGAACACCGGTAGCATCGAGTTCACCGACAGCGGCGCAACGGTCACCGGCGCCGTGCAGGCGTCGACGCCCTGCCACGACGCCCAGTTCGTCGCCGAGCGCGTTCTCGGCGGCGTCCTCGAAGTGACGATCGGGACGACCCCGACCGACGCCGACAGCTGCCAGTCCTGCATCGGGCACGTCGAGTACACCGCCACCATCCAGACGAACCGCGACCCCCACTCGCTCGTCGTCGCCCACGAATACACGCCCGAAGACAGCGACGAACCAGTCACCGAGGTCGTCACCGACAAGACCCGCGACGACTGACCGAGTCCCCCACGAGCGCAGCGACCACTACACAATAACCAACTAGCAAGTCCGGACGGAGTCCCCGCGAGCGCCAGCGAGCGGGGGCACGTCCGGACGTGACGAAGTGACTGAACGAAGTGAAGGAACGAAGGAACGTCCGGACGGAGTTCGACGCGAGCACCGCGAGCGTCGAGCACGACCGAGCGCTCACGCTCGGTCGGAGTCCCCACAATCGCAGCGACCACTACACAAACCAACTAGCAAGTCCGGACGGAGTCCCCGCGAGCGCCAGCGAGCGGGGGCACGTCCGGACGTGACGAAGTGACTGAACGAAGTGAAGGAACGAAGGAACGTCCGGACGGAGATTTGAACTGGGCGAGACGGTCGCGCTCACTGCGTTCGCGCGCTGCGACTCGCTTGCTCAAATCTCCGCGCGTCCGTTTTCAGCGGACGCACTCCTCGCTACGCTCGTCGTTGTTGTCCGCTGAAAACGTCCGGACGGAGATTTGAACTCCGGTCCCTGGCTCCGCAAGCCGCCTCGTCACTTCGTTCCGAGGAAGTGATAGTACTTGAATCGGCCCAAGTATGGTGGTCTTGCGAGCCGTGTTTCGGCTGTGACGATAGGTTAGAAGGGGCGAGACTACATAAAACCTACTGCGCTGGCGGTGGCGACAACCACGGTAAAGTCCTATATTAGTTGTAGGGTGAAACCCCCTGGATAGGACCAACTGGAGGGGATGTAATTAGCCGGAAGATGGGGTTTAGCGTCTAACTTTGAGTCACAATCCTCAAGCCAGCTCGTCCTACTTCTCCAGCACCATGTCGAAGTAGTCGTCGTCCATCACGCGCGGGTTCTGGACCTGGTGGAAGTCGTCGAGAACGAACGCGGGTTGCTCTCGATCACCGAGCGAACTTGTACATCACTTGGGCTTCGTCTCCGTTCTCGGCAACTTCTATGCCGGTGTAGCCATGACCGGCGATTGATTCAGGGAGGGGACGCTTCGCCCCGTACATGTAGGGGATGTCAGGCGCACAGCGCACTTCGAGACCCATCGTTTTGATTGCTTCCTCCAAATCATCCAGAGTGAACCTCAACTCTCTGTTTACACCGTTTGCTTCTACTTCATCCTCGAACACTCGCTCGATAACGGTTTTGTACTTGCTCATAGTGGTTTACTCTGACTGGAAGTCGTATTTCCAGACTTGATCGGTTTCCAACTTGTCTTCCCCCTCATCATCTTGGTATACCTCGAACTCGAACAGGTAGAAGTAGCCGTCTTCGTCCAGCTTGACCGCCAGCGTCCGTACCGAATTAGGGTACTCGCTCTTGTCTTGTATCCCCCGAGTGTTGCGGATGAGCTGATTCCTGTTCAATGTCTCACCTTCTCCCTTCGCCTCGACAGCTAGAGCGATGTGACTCCCGTCCTCATCGACGCCGACATACAGGTCGTCAAGTTCGGCCTCACGCCCACGGACACGCATCCGGAGGTGCGATTGAAGATGATAAGTATCGAGTTCCGTGAAATCATCCAGCAGGCCAGCATACCTCACCTGAGTGAGCGCACCCTGCTCGTCTTTCCCGATGTACTTACGGACAGCCTCCGGGAGTACACTGGTACTGGTTTGATGGGTCTCGTCCACGGTATCGGGAACGGGAATCAACTGCTCCGTCTTCGTGAACATGTAGGTCGGATCTTCACCCTCACGTTTGTCATCAATGACAACTGCCGTGTACCCATGCTTAGAGATTTCGTCAGGGAGCGGGCGACGGCTACGGTACGCATACGGGATGTCAGGTACGTTTCCGACGCTTATATCCAAGTCCTCCATCGCCATCTCGATGTGATCTCGATGGAACGGGATCTCTTCTTCTGTGCCGTACTCTTCGGATTGGTGGTCGAACACCCATTTGATGATTGGTTTGTATTTTGCCATCGACACATGTGCCTTGGCAGGGGTGGGTGGTAAAACTAACACAGAGCCGACATATCTGCGAATTTAATCGGCGATAGTCTTCGCAGTTGGTCGTATCTCGAACGAAAAAAGAGAGTTAGCGCGGAGGCGCTACGTCAGATTCACCAAGATAGAAGTGATAGTCGTCAGGCACAACATCGAGCTGCACCATCACACCCTTCTCTTCGTATGCGAGAACGTACTCATCCCTGGGGCGATTGCCGGGTCCACGTTCCCGTGACGATTTGAGCAATCCAGCTTCCTCTAACTGATTCAGCCTCTTCTTGATGCTCTCACTCGTAACCTCAAACTCGTCGTCTAGTTCGGGTGCTGAAACGGGCTGCCGATCACTCACCTCCTTTAGTAACTTCAGTCGGCCTTCTGATTGGAGTGCCTTGAATACCTTCGCCTGACTACGAAAATCTTCTCTGTCGATCTCTTCGCTCATGGTTCAGAATCCAGAAGCTGAAGTTATAATCTCTCGCCAACACCAGAGAGAAAAGTTAGCTATAATACGACTGTCTGCGAAGACGCTCTTGGTATAACCCGAGTGTTTGCGAAGATACTGGCCACCGCTACAATCACAAACTTAAACGCCAACCATGAAGACCACACAAACCAACGAGGCAGATAGCTTGAAGCACCAATCAAATATCGGGCGTCTAGACGACGTAGATATCCACGATTGGTATCGGTTCGTCTACGCCTTCTCAGATAGAGTCATCACAGGCTTAGTCGACGAATTTGATATCGAGCAGGAAGACCTGATTATCGACCCGTTCAACGGGACGGGAACAACCACACTCGCCGCCAAGAAACTCGGTATTGATTGCATCGGCACGGATACCTCACCAGCATCCGTCCTAAGCGCACGCTGTAAGACGAATTGGGACGTAGATCTTGATGACTACCGTGACCGGCGGGCCGACCTTCTAGCCACTGTCGAGCCAATCTTTAAACAGATCTCATCACAGGGGAACACGACACTCGACTCCTTCGGGAATCAAGACAGCGAAGATGTTGACCTGAGCAAGTACGACTTCAGCGAACCCAAGAAGACGCCGAAAGGGTGGCTCTCCGAGAAGCCACTGAAGAAGATGAAGGTCCTGAAGTATCACATCGAGAAGTTGCCTGACGACGATGTGACTGACTTGTTCAAGCTGGCGATGATTGCGATTCTGCCTGAAGACGTGGGTAACGTTCGATTCGGCCCTGAAGCAACCCGTGACCGCAAGCAGGAAGGGGATAAGGACGTGTTCACGATCTTCAAATCGAAACTCGCCGAGATCGAGGAAGATTTGGAGACTGTCCAATCAGCTGTCGAGTCAGGGGACCTTGATCCGGGCGAGACCGAGGTTATTCGTGCAGACGCTCGCCAGCTAGCGAAGACTCTCCGTGAGGAATCTGAGCTACTAAACACGGACAAACACAATGGTGAAGTGGACTATCTCATCACTTCCCCGCCATACCCTGCAGAACACGATTACACGAGAAATCAGCGGCTCGAACTCATTTGGCTTAATGCCGCTGACGACAACAAGGACTTGCAAAAAATCAAGAAGGCGAACATCCGCTCGCACACGAAGAACATCTACGTTGCCGACGATGAAGGCGAACAGGTCGACATCCGAGAGAACGACCAAGTAGACTCGATTGTGTCTGAGATGGAGCAGATCATTGTTGATGAAGACATCTCTCACGGGTTCGGGAAGTATTACCCCCGAGTGATCGAGGAGTACTTTGCAGGGATGCAACACCACTTCGAACAAGTGTATGACTTGCTTGCTCCTGGTGGCAAGGCTGCGTATGTTGTAGGTGACTCCGGTTCGTACTGGCAAGTTGAGGTAGAGACGGCAGAGATTCTCGGTGAACTTGCCGAAGAGCGAGTCGGGTTTGAACCTCCTGAGATCCGTCTTTGGCGCAACATGGCGGCGACGACCGCGGACTACGACGACATTGAAGAAAACATCCTGATCCTGACGAAGCCTGAGGAGTAAACCAACACTCTCCCGATTGTTCGGGGACGGCAGGCACTGTAACTGACAACTCAGATCGTCTCAGTGCATCACTAATAGTGAGATGCTCAAATCGAGGTGTTTCCACAGAGTACGTTACCCCCGGAGGTAGAAGTCGAGACCTCAGAGTTTCAGATGGCGCTTCCCGTCGCGGACGCACTCCCAGCAAGGCATCGTGGACAGGCCAGCACACTCCGCACAATCTTGGTGGTCATCGGCGAGAACGTCCGTGTCCGAGGTTAGCAGGTCCTTCGCGGTCGTGGCACTCTCCAGCGCGTCGGAGTTGGACGCGGGCCTCTCGAAGTCGACCGCTGCATTAAGAACAGTCGGGCCAGCGACCGTCGCGAGCGCGACCTTGTGCTTACAGTCCTTGTCTCCATGGACATCAGCCGGACACTCGCACTCCGCGGGCACAATCACACCCTCGCGCTCCTCGACACCGACCACATACGCATGGTCCTCCTTCAGGTAGCCGTAACTGGCGTTCGTGACTTTGACCTGGTACGGGCCGACGACGGTGAACTCCCAGGACTCCCACGATACTCTTTGACTGGTGCGCGCGGTGAAGGTCAGGTGTTCGACGGCGGTATGCTTTTGACTTCCAGACTTCGTACTTGACATTGGCTTTCTGCTCCAAGAAGGCCAGTCCGTGCGCCTCTAACGCACGGGCGTTTCCGATGATTCACGCCCCGAGGGACCGGCCCTTCTACGTTAATTCCTTAGACGGCAGTAATAGTAAACCTATCTTCTGCCCGCTGACACGCCAGAGTGCGCGCGTTACTCCCTTAGACGGAATCTTTAATCGCCGGAGTGACGACCTCTCACATGTGGGCGACTCGAAACCAGGGCGAAAGCCGCGCGTCACCGACGAGGAAATCCTGGCCGTGTTCGAGGAGACTGACGACCCAGTTCTATCGACAGCTGAGGTAGCGGACGCACTCCCGCTGCAACGGCGGTCTGTGTACAATCGTCTCGTACAACTGGAGGAGGCCGGGCAACTCACCCGGAAACAGATTGGCGGGCGGAACACCATCTGGTGGCTGTCTGACTGAGTGGAAGACAGCGAGAAGCGGCGGGCGACGGGAGGTTGCAACACCAGACGTAATCGGAGGCCGCCAACAAACGTTACATCGTATGAGAATTTTCCCCGAAATCACGTAGTTTCGAAGGGTCAGTAGCACAGTCGCGGAGCACATGACTCCGTGGTGAGCAAGTGTGAATCGGTTCAGTCGGCTTCGCTACGCTCAGCCTCCTTCCCGGTGGAAACCGCTTCGCTTCGCTCGCGCCCTTCTCGTGGAAGTACGTGTGAATATTGAGCGCGGAAATATTTACACTCCCCCCCAACGGCACTACACGGTTCACGAAAGTCTCGCATATAGTCGTGTATATGCCGGACTTTCGAAGACCCTGTCAGACGTCGAAGTTCACATGGCCCCAATCTCCGATTGAGTCGATTCCATGGTCACTCCAGATGTAGGGTCTTCCGCGACCACTTCCACGGCGTGATTTCAGAAACCCAAACTCTTCGAGTCGGTTCAGGTGGGTGCGGACTTGCTGGGGCGATAGCGGTACAGCATCGACAATCTGACTGCACCGCCACTCCCTCTCCTCCAACTCGTCAATTGCGGCGATCACCTTCTTCATCCCCTCTTTTTCACCAACCCAAGTGTGTACTTGCGGGCTAACGGCCTTATATCGGACCCACTCGGGGAGAGCGGAGGTATGCACGTAGACAGTCGCACCGCCTCCATCACGACCGAATCGCATCAGCGCTTGGAGAACAGCCTGCTCTCTCATCCCGTACAGCAGTTTGTTACCGTAGTCACCGAAGTCCACGTTAGAACCGTACTGGTCTTCAGCTCGTGAGAGAGATTTCCCCGCCAGCGCACCCCATTTCTGTAGTTCCTGATCGCCATAGTGCGGGCTTCCAACTACGATTCCGACCCGCTTCTTTCCGAAGTTGTTTATTCCCTTCGTAGCACCGTAGTGAGTCCAATCGTCGACGAGATCGGCAAGACCCAGTTTCTTGTATTGATTGATTGCCCGCCTCGACGAAATGAGCGATGGTAGTTCTTCCTCGATGAGTCCCACCCCCTCGATGAGAGCAATATCCTTCGGCGGGGTGACGTGTATCCCGCTCGAATACGGTTTGACGTTTTCACTCGTGCGTACTACCCGGATTCCGAGACCCTCCTCAAGGTATTCGCCCTTCTCCTCGTCAGAGTGAATTGCTTCGTGGGTAAGCGACTCGCCAAGCAGAAGCCGCCATAGTTCGACAGTAGGTGTTCCATCGAGGGCAATCACACCCTTGGCGTCCCCAATATCGGGCCGAGTAAGGATGGTTACTGATTCGTCAGTAGGGTTGATAGCCCCGACTTGTCCATTGGGGAGCGTAGCGTACTCCCAGCCGTTCTCCAATTCCGTCGCATTGAGAACGACGTAAGCGATTGTAGCAGCATCAACGTGCGCACCACCAGCCATGTCTTCTACAACCTGCACCACATCCCGCTCAGCAAGTATCTCCGTGAGCCACTCCGTTCCTGCTTCGCGTAGGGTGGTATCGGTTCGTTGTTTGGTCAGCTCCTTCTTGAACTGATACGGACTGTCATCGCAGTCGCCCAGTAGTGCGTTCACCGCCTTGGTGACCGTTCCGGTATCGAAGGTCTTCAGGAAAGCTCCATCGGGGAACTCGTCAATGGCTACGAATCGGTCCTTGGTGATATCGGTACCGTAGGGGGACTTAGACGAGTGTGCATGGGTGTAGTATCCAATAAGTACATCATAGTCATCGGGATCGAAGTCCCGTTCCTCGTAGAAGGGACACTTCCCCCCTTCCTGACAAGGTAACGTTTCATCGAATAGGGTATGCGCGAATCTGTGGATTTCACCACCGAACAGCCCCTGATCATCATACACCTTACCGACTCGTTTGGCCCAAGTCGTCCCGTAACCTCCGTTTGCCGTCTCACAATCCCTGTGGAACGATGGGAGGCGTTTGTACGACAGTTCGTGTTTGTCACACCATCCCTCGTACTGCTCATAGAGATCGTGTCGAGCAGTAAGTACAGTTAGAGGGTGTCCGGTATCCGCGGCCCACCTAATCACCCCAGAACTCTTGCCGGTAGACGGGAGTGCCTCAATGAGAACTGGCGTATCCTGGTTGAATCCTTGACTGATTGCTCGGGAACACCGCTCTCTTGCGTCGTTTAGTAACCGAGTGGAGTCGTCACTCGGCGCTACAGTTGTAGTCGTCATTATATATTTAGATCCGTAGAAGTCCCCCACTCGTCAACATCGTTGGTCGCTGAAAACTGCAGACAAGCGATTGACCAAGGCTACGCCTCGGTGGTTCTTCTACAGTAGTATAACTCGGTGAGCGGTATTAACCATGTCGGTCGTTAGTACCCGGTTCAATACCCCAAAGCGCCGGAAACCAGACGTTTAGTAATCAGGCAGTCTCCGGCGGTGTGTCCTAAGAGTCCTGTCACTCATTGGCGGACTACAACGAGAAGGTCGGGAGATCCGTGGAGCGCTGCCTGTTCTTGAGAAATCACACCGTGGACTTCTAAGTGGGTGTCATACTGGTAGTAATCATAGTGGTAATAAGACAGCCTACATGAACACACTCCTCATGTACACTTTTGAGTGTGAGATGCGGCCTTCTCGTTGAAGTACATGGAAATATCTACACGGACTGTAGTGGATAGCAGCTGGTGTACAGTTGTAGTGTGACAGAGTTATAGCACGCTGTTGAGGTCGGGGAGAACAGCGGAGAGAGATGCACCTGTAGAACCCACACAGAAGTCCTGTAGCGGCCCGTGCTGGCTTTCCTGTGTTTCCGTGGGTCTTCCTACGTTTGGCCGCTGAAACGCAGTACGAGAGCCGTCCGTGGCTGTACGAGGGTCGGGGACACAGTCTATCTGTGTCTCGGTACAGTAAGCGAATATGCCGAATTGAGTATAAAACGAGACTCGAATATAACCGGCGTACCGCCTGGATTGGAGGGTTTCACTCTGGTTCGGGTGACAGGACGTATGGAAGGTCGCCGGGTTCTCGCGGATGCCCACCAGAAGGGAGAGGAGCCGAGTTACAGGTCCTTGATGAACGGCCGTCTGAGTTGCATTTTCCCGTTCTCGTTGAGGGGTTCGACGTTGTCCATCAACGACCTCCACTCACCCTTGCTGAAGGACACCCAATTGTCCATCTTGCCGTCCTTGTCGATTCGCCATACAGTTTCGGCCAGCACCTGTGATTCAATCTCACGTTCTTCCTCGCGCGAGGTGGTGTTCGCGTACTCCTCGATGAGTTTGAGCAAGCGGTTCTCGTTGATGTCCGGGTGGTTGTTGTCGTCCATGATTATCCCATGCGGTCGAGTGCATCGCGGCGGTCTTCGGGTGGTGCGTTGTCGTATCGAGCAGTCGTGCGAACGGACTTATGCCGTAACTGCGCGCGGGCTGCAGCCAGGCCGTCCTCGCGGGCCATATAAGTGCCAACACTATGACGTATCATATACCAAGACACTTTTCGGTTCTCCGTGGGGATGCCGGTGATCTCGAACAGTTGCTTGAGAACTTGGCGGAGCGAGTTCGTCTGATACGGGTTCTCGAAGCGCGTCAGCCACAGGGCATCGGTGTCCGCGTAGTCGTCGTACTGTTCTCGTTCGGTGAGCCAGCGGTCGAGTGCGTTCGCGGTACGTTCCTGCAGGCTTACAGTCCAGTTGCCGTCGTTCTTGGAACTCTCCTCGCGCGGAATCCGGAGAACTGCGTTGTCGACGTCCACCCAGGTCGTGCGTGCGCGCTCAACCTCCACAGGTCGAAGGCCCGCGTCGAGGCTCGTCCAAACGAGACTGGGGAACTTCCAACTGTTCGCGCGCTCCCAGTCCGCAGGCGTGACGTCGCGCTTGTGCTTGCTGAGTCGCTGGGCGAGGTACGCCTTCCACTTGGACCGCTCCTCGGGGCTGAGGTTGTCGTAGCTCGGGATTGAACCATACTCCAGGGCCGCCTGACGTATCCGACTCCGTTCCTCGCGCGTCAGGTAGTCCCGTGGCTCGCCCGTTCCGGACGGTTCCGTGAACACGATCTCCGGCTCCCAGAGTTCGCCACCGCGCTCGTGGTGTTGCCACTTGAACAGGCGCTTGATAGAACTCTGCGTGTTGTTCCGCGAGTAGTTCCCGTCGTCTCTTCGGGCGAGTTCCCGCATGTACGCA
Organism: Halorubellus litoreus; assembly: GCF_037081675.1. Taxonomy (GTDB): domain Archaea; phylum Halobacteriota; class Halobacteria; order Halobacteriales; family Natrialbaceae; genus Halorubellus; species Halorubellus litoreus. The sequence goes on from NZ_JAZAQL010000002.1 coordinate 1,433,027, forward strand.
TCCGCGTGTTCGTGCGTGATGTCGGTCGTGTAGCCGTCGAACTCGTTCCAGACCCAGCGATAGAACGCGTCGAGGCGCTGGGCGGTGTTCTTCGTGGTCGCGGTCGCGTATCCCTCGGCGTGGCTGGGATTCTTGCCGAATACCAGCAGCCACTCCAGCAGGTTCTCACGGTGGTCTTGGTAGTCGAGTTGTTGGCGTTCTCCGAGTTCCGCGCGCGACGGTTCGGGAACGAGGATGATGCCCTCGATGGTGGAGTGATTCTCGCTCATGCGCGCACCCTGGTAGTTGGCTTGCGCTCGGAGATCGATAGACGGCGTCGGGGGTTGTGCCTGGTATGACACGTTCCCGAAACCGCCAGACGGCGGGCTGGTCGGTGTTCGTTGTTACGTGGGTTGGCTTGCGACATGACTTTTTCTCAGTTCATGCCACAGCCGAAAACTGCGGTACGGGCGTACGCCCGTTACGTCCGGACGGAGATTTGAACTCCGGTCCCTGGCTCCGCAAGCCAAGAGGATAGTCCACTACCCTACCCGGACTCATCTCTACGTTTCGCGGTGGTACACAAGAGGGTTACGATGTTGGTGGGGTGGAATCGCGGGGCGGCGCGTGGGGGCTGCTAGCGCGGGGGCTGGCTGAAAGTGATTTTTCACCGTGGGAAAGGGCTTTGAAAACAGGGGGCTTTTGGTGGGATATGAAGCGACGTACGCTGTTGAAACGGGCGAGTGCGGTGACTGGTTCCCTCGCTGTTGCGGGGTGTCTGAGTGACGGTACGGGGAGCGGTGACGGGTCGACGACCGACGAGGACGATGGTGAGTCGACGACCGAGCAGCCGACGGAGACGGAGGCGTCGACGACCGAGCAGCCGATGTCGCTCGGTGATCGGTCGGTTGAGACCGTGAAGACTGGGTGTGGGAGCGAGAATTCAGCGACGGTGTCGTTCACGGATAGTGGTGCGTCGGTCGAGGGGAAGATTCCGACGAGTGATCCGTGCCACGAGGCGGCGTTCGTCGACATCGAGCTGAAGGACGGCGCGTTGACGGTGACGATGAAGGCGGTGGAGACGGACGTGGATTCGTGCCAGCAGTGCCTCGGGATGGTCGAGTACTCGGCGGGTGTCGGGACGGAGAACGGCGTGCCGAAGTCGGTGACGGTCAAGCACGAGGCGCAGGGCGAGACGACGGTCGTCGCCGACGCGACGCGCTGACGGTCGACACTGACGCGACGCGGTAACGGTCGGCGACGGGGCGGTCGCGGCGCGGTCGCTGCCGCGGGCCGAGGGTTCTTGTAGCGGTCCGCGTAAGGGTCGTCGATGCCGAGTATTCGCCGACGACGACCGCCGCGGACTGCGGTCGCCGAAACGACGAGAGGACAACGCTTAAGCGGCGGCCAACCCTGCGAAACCGTACGATTATGGGCGCGATAGAGGACGTCTACGAGGACCTCGAGACAGACGTCTCCATCGAGGAGTTCCGGGAGGCGGTGGAGGCGAAGGTCGAGCAGATGGGTGGCCTCGCCGACGAGGAGTCCGCGGCGATGCTCGTCGCGCACGAACTCGAGGACGGCGAAGTCGAGGGTGTGAGTGACGTCGAACCGGGAATGGAGGAGGTGAAGTTCGTCGCGAAGGTGACGTCGGTCGGCGAGAAGCGCGCGTTCGAGCGCGACGGCGACGACCAGCCGGACGGCCGCGTCATCAACGTCGAGGTGGCGGACGAGACGGGGAGCGTCCGGCTCGCGTTCTGGGACGAGAAAGCGGATGCGGCCGAGGAGGAGCTCGAGGTCGGTGACGTCCTCAAGGTTGGTGGGCGACCGAAGGAGGGCTACAACGGCGTGGAGGTGAACGTCGACGACGTCGAGCCGGCGCCGGATACGGACGTGAACGTCGACGTCTCCGGCGAGAGCACGATCGACGGCCTCTCGCTCGGGTTGTCGGACGTGAACGTGAAGGGCAAAGTGCTGGATACGGAGTCGGTGCGGACGTTCGACCGCGACGACGGGAGCGAGGGGAAGGTCGCGAACCTCGTGCTCGGCGACGAGACCGGGCGCGTTCGCGTGACGATGTGGGACGGGCAAGCGGAGACCGTGAACGAGGTCGCGGCGGGTGACAGCGTCGAGGTCGTGGACGGGTACACGCGCGAGCGCGACGGCGACCTCGAGCTGCACGTCGGCGAGCGCGGCGCCATCGAGGAGCTCGACGAGGAGATCGCGTACGAGCCGGAGTCGGTCCCGATCGCGGAGCTGGAGCTCGATACGACCGTGGACATCGCGGGCGTGGTGCGGTCCTCGGACCCGAAGCGGACGTTCGACCGCGACGACGGGAGCGAAGGCCAGGTGCGGAACGTGCGCGTGCAGGACGACTCGGGCGACATCCGCGTGGCGCTCTGGGGCGACAAGGCGGATTACGACATCGGACCCGGCGACCGCGTGGCGTTCGCGGACGTGGAGATACAGGACGGCTGGCAGGACGACCTCGAAGCGTCGGCCGGCTGGCGGTCCTCGGTGACGGTACTCGACGGGAACGCGACGAGCGCGGCCGCCGACGCTGACGGCGCGAGCGACGAGGAGGCGACCGGACTGGACGCGTTCGCGGACGACGGCGACGCGAGTGCGGGCGACTCGACGGACGACGCGGGCGAGACGGCGACGGCGGACGACGCCGGTGGTGGCGCGGTCGCCGCCCAGCGGTCCCGCGAGGACGGCGAGCGCGTGGAATTCACGGGTACCGTCGTCCAGGCCGGGAATCCCGTGGTGCTCGACGACGGCGAGGAGACGATGAGCGTCGACACGGACGCGGACGTCCACCTCGGCCAGGAGGTCACGGTCCGCGGTGACCTCGTAGACGGTCGCGTCGACGCCGACGACGTCGTCTGACCGGTTCGGAGACCTCGTCTGCCGCGGGCCGCGGTGTCGCCTGACCCGTTCGACGGCGTCGTCTGACCGCAGTCGGCAGCGTCGTGGTCGCAGACCCGTCGATCTGACAGCATCCGTAACGTGTCGAGCGTCCGCGAAGCGCGTTCTCCGCCGACCTCGTTACGTCTACGGAAAATACTAAGGCGTGGCCGACCCCGGAGTTGTGTATGAGCGTCGAGTTGCCGTTCGCGCCGGTGGATACAATCATTCGACGGAACGCAGGCGATCTCCGCGTGAGCGCTGGTGCCGCCGAGGAGCTGGCGCGACGCATCCAGGAGCACGGTGCCGACCTCGCCGTGGACGCCGCCGACGTCGCCACCGAGGACGGCCGGAAGACGCTGATGGCGTCGGACTTCGGCGTGACAGCCGACCTCGACGGCGACGACCTCGAACTCCCGATCGCGCCCGTGGACCGCATCGCGCGCATCGACATCGGGAACTCGTATCGCGTGTCGATGGACGCCCGTATCGCGCTCGCGGACATCCTCGAGGATTACGCGGACAACGTCGCGAGCGCGGCGGCGACGCTCGCGCGACACGCGGACCGACGTACCGTGAAGGCTGAAGACATCGAGACGTACTTCGCGCTCTTCGAGTGACCTCCAGATGAACTTCGGTTACAGCGAGACGTGCCTCGACCACGACACCGGACCGCGGCATCCGGAGACGCCGGACCGCTTGCGTGCGATCCGCGAGGGCTTGAAGCGCAAGCACGGCGTCGCGTACGTCGAACCCGACCCCGCGGCGCTCTCGGCGGTCGAGCGCGTGCACGACGCCGACTACGTCCAGGAGCTCCGCGAGTTCTGCGCGGACGGCGGCGGTGACTGGGACCCGGACACGGTCGCGGTCGCGGAATCCTGGGACGCGATCATGCAGAGCGCGGGAATCGCGCAGTGGGTCGCCGAGAGCGCGCTCGACGGCGACCAGGGCCGCGAGACGCCGTTCTCGCTCGGGCGGCCACCCGGGCATCACGCCGTCGAGGACGACGCGATGGGGTTCTGTTTCGTGAACAACGTCGCGGTCGCCGCGGACTACGCACTCCACGAGCGCGACGTCGACCGCGTCGCCATCGTCGACTGGGACGTCCATCACGGGAACGGCACGCAGGACATCTGGTACGACGACGACCGCGTGTTCTTCGCGAGCCTCCAGGAGTCCGGGCTCTACCCGGGGACGGGCGACGTGGACGAGATCGGTGAGGGCGACGGCGAGGGCACGACGCTGAACCTCCCACTGCCGGCGGGGGCCGGCGACGCCGACTACGCCGCCGCTATCGCGGACGTCGTCGCACCCGCTATCGAACGCTACGACCCCGGCCTCCTCCTGATATCGGCGGGGTTCGACGCGCACCGCCACGACCCCATCTCGCGGATGCGCGTCTCCACCGAAGGGTACGCCATCATGACCGACCGGCTTCGCGCGCTCGCCGACGCCGTCGACGCCCCCATCGGGTTCGTGCTCGAAGGCGGCTACGGCCTCGACGTGCTCGCGGAAGGCGTGGCGATGGTCCACGAGACGTTCGACGGCCGCGACCCCATCCCGACCGACGAGGACGTCGACGACGACGTCCGCGACCTCCTCGACGACGCCCGCGAGATCCACGCGCTCGACGACTGACTTGGCGACCGCTCCGGGCGGTAGCGGGCGGCGAGAAACGGCGTCCTGGCGGACGCCGTATGCTCGGTGATCACGGTGCAGGGTCGAAGTACCGCGCGAGTTCCACACCGAAGTCGTCCGCGAGCGCTGCGACCGCGTCGCCCGCGAGCACGTCGTAGTCCTCCGCGAGCGCAGTCTCGACGTGCGTTCCGAGGCGGACGTCGAACACGGCGTCGCTCTCGAGGAGCGCCACGGCGGTCGTGAACTCGCGGTCGCGTTCGACGACGTACCGGTCGTCGTCGACGAACGGCCCGTACGCGTCCTCGTCGCTCGCGTACGTCTCGTAGAACCCCGTCGCGTGCGCGTCGACGTGCACCGGCGGGCCGTCGTGGCGCGTCACCGCCGGGCGCTCGGCGACCTCGAGCTCCGCGAACAGCGCTGCCGCGTCGCGGTCGTCGGTCGCGAACGCCGCCGACCGCAGCACGTCGAACCCGCGGCGGTCCAGTTCGTCGACGATACCGTCGAGCGACCGGCGGAGCTGCGGCCACAGCTGGTCGTCGACCAGGTCCGGTGGCGCGAACGCGAGCGCGACCGGCGTCGTCCCGCGGCGCGCGACGTGCTCGCGGACCGCCGCCTCGTCGAGCGGCTCCGGGTCGCGCGGCCGGAACCGGTCGACGGTCGGCTCGTCGAGGAGCGCTCGCGCGTGATGCTGGAGGCGCGCGACGTTCCGCGTCGAACACACCGCCGCGACGTTCCGCTCCGGGTCCGTCGGGTCGACGACGACGAGCGCGTCGTCGAACGACGCCGCCGCGTGCCCCTCCGGGTCGAACTCCACCGGCGGCTGCCAACCAGCGGCCGCCTCGACGAACTCGCGGAACCCACCGTACTCGAGGACCAGCAACTCGGTGACGTACCCCGAGAACCCGCGCGTCTTCAGGTCGCTCCCGTACACGCCGATACCCTTCAAGAACTGCTTCGTGACGCGGACGTCCGCAGCCAGGTCGTCGTCGAGTCGGCTCTCCAGGTACTCGTTGTGGAACGGCGTCCGGTCCACCGCCGACCGAATGTCAGCGGCCGACTCGACGCGATAACACGGCACGCAATCCACGTCGAACCCCTCGTACTCCCCTTTGACGTACGGATGCTCCGCGTACTCCTCGCGTCCGTCGGGGAGGACCGCGTGCCCGACCTCGAGGCCCCACGCCTCCAGGTCCTCGCGGTCCACGTCCGGCGGGAACCGCACGAAGAGGTCCACGTCGCGGTCCCCCGCGATCCACGTCCCGCGCGCCGTCGACCCCACCTGCATCACGTCCGCCGCCGGACACAGCTCCACGACCGCCGCCTCCGCACGCGCCGCGAGCTCGCCCGCCACCTCACGCATCCGCGCCCACTCCGCGTCGTCCGGGTCCACCCACTCGCGGACCTCACCCACCACCCGCTCGAACGCGTCGTCACCCTCGCCGGCGTCGGCCTCGTCGCTCATACCACACCACTCACCGCCTCGAACGGAAAACCCATCGAAACCACCACAGCCAGCCACGCCAGCGCGCCCAAACCACACGACACACCCCCACACGCCCGACGGCGAAACGAAAGCCCTATACAGCGACCCGCGTCAACACAGTAATGCAGAAGCCGTCGTAGCTCAGATGGTAGAGCACCACGCTGTTAACGTGGTTGTCCCAGGTTCGAGTCCTGGCGACGGCGCTCCTCCCACACCAACCACCCCATAGCCGCCGGACTCTCACCCTCGCAGCACTCTCAACGCGGCACCCGTGGTCTGTCGAAGCAACCGACGCGCAGGGAGGCACCAAGCGAACCAATATGTTATTAATATGGTAGTTTTATGATGGTTCAGTGCGTGAATTCGTTCGATGGGGGAGTTTTACGGAAACCAACACACCGGAGCGACGGACGATGGAGATTACGCGGACCTGCAGGAGGCCGTGCTGGCGTATGCTGCCGAGAATGGCGAAGCGCCGACGACCGAGGAGGCGGCGAACGACGACCGATTCCCGTCGCTCAATACGATAGACAAGCGACTCGATAGGGGCTGGAACGACCTGCTCGAAGATGTGGGACTGGAACGTGGACAGCCAGAGGCGTACGGACCCGAGGAGACGGCGGAGATGTTACAGGACCTCCGTGCGGTCCAGCAGGCGGTCGAGAGCGACCACCTGACGTCACGTCAGTACGCCGAGCGGGGTGCATACGGTGACGATACCATCAAAGAGCGGTTCGGGTCGTGGCGCGAGGCGTGCGAACGTGCGGACGTCGACGCCGGCAAGCGGTACGGCGTCTCGTGCGAGGGACCGCAGGGAGCGACGCTCGACAGCCGACTGGAGCTGGCTGTCGCGACCGCGTTGCACGAACGAGACGTCGTGTACGAGGTTCATCCCGAAGTCCCGGAGACGAACTGGACGAGTGACCTCTACCTGCCGGAGGTCGACCTCTGGGTCGAGGTGAACGGGTTCGCTGCGGGTGAGCGTCCGAACGAGGCGGATTTCGAGCGGAAACTCGACCACTACGAGCGGGAGGGCCTGGATTGCGTCGTCGTCGAGGGGGCGGAGGAACTGGTCACCGAGATTCGTGCACGCCGGGCCGGGCAGTGATTGATTAGACGACGTTGCGGTGCGTATCCGGCAGACTCAAGAGGGTCTGTCTGCAAAACGCCGACAGAGGGCCCTTAGCTCAGTCTGGTTCACAGCACCCGGCTCATATCAGTTTGCTGACACAAACGCGGCGCCGTGGGTGTCACGACTGTGGGACACCGGGCGATCGGTGGTTCAAATCCGCCAGGGCCCATCCGTTTCGTTCTCGCGGTCGCTCGCGCGTCGAGTCGTGAGACTCTTTGTCGTGGACTGGATAGGGGGGTTCGATGAGCGACTACTACGTGATGGTGGGTTCGCGTGAGGTGGAGGGCCCGTTCGAGGATCGGAAGTCGGCGAAGCGGCGTGCTGACGAGTTGAACATGAACGAGGTGGGGACGAACTATACGGTGCGTAAGCAGTAGGCGGGTTCGTGTGGTGTGGGACGGTGGATGCGGGTTGGTTTTGTGGGTGGCGGTCGGTGGTCGTGGTATGGATTCGCGAGTTCGCGAGCATGCGGAGGTACTGGTCGAGTGGAGTGCGCGCGTCGAGGAGGGCGACGACGTGGTGGTGTCGGTGAGTGAGGGGGCGCACGAGTTGGCGGTGGCGGTGGCGGAGGCGTTGGGGGAGCGTGGGGCGAACGTGGTGACGTTGTATTCGTCGGCGGAGGCGAGTCGGGCGTATCTGCGGGCGCATCCTGGGGAGTTCGAAGTGGGTGAGCACGAGTTGGCGCTCGTGGAGAACGCCGATGTCGGGCTGCGGTTGGGTGCGAGTCGGAACGCGAGTGCGTCGGTGGACGTGGACGCTGGGACGCGGGCGGCGAAGTCGAAGGCGGACGAGCCCGTCAGGGAGGCGTGGATGGACTTGGATTACGTGTCGACGCTGCATCCGACGCGGGCGCTCGCGCAGCAGGCGGAGATGTCGTACGAGGCGTATCAGGACTTCGTGTACGACGCCATCCTCCGGGATTGGGAGGCGCTGGCCGAGGAGATGGCGGGGATGAAGGAGATCCTGGACGACGGGTCGGAGGTGCGGCTCGTCGTCGGTGACCACACGGATATCTCGATGTCCGTCGAGGGGCGGACGGCGGTGAACTCGGCGGCGAGCGTGGCGTATAATTCGAGCAACCTCCCGAGTGGGGAGGTGTTCACGGCGCCGTACGACACGGAGGGCGAGGTGTCGTTCGACGTGCCGATGACGTTCCGCGGGAAGCAGGTGCGGGACGTCCACCTCGTCTTCGAGGATGGCGAGGTCGTCGACTATTCGGCGGGCGTGAACGAGGACGTCCTCGGGGACATCCTCGACACGGACGAGGGCGCGCGCCGCCTCGGCGAGCTCGGTATCGGGATGAATCCGGGTATCGACCGGTTCACGGACAACATCCTGTTCGACGAGAAGATGCGGGATACGGTCCACATGGCGGTCGGTCGTGCGTACGACGCGAACCTCCCGGAGGGCGAGTCGGGGAACGAGTCGGCGGTACACGTGGATATGATAACGGACGTGAGCGAGGACTCGCGCATGGAGGTCGATGGCGAGGTCGTCCAGCGTAACGGCGTGTTCCGGTGGGAGGACGGCTTCGACGAGGCGGCGTGACGGGGTCGGGCTGATTGCGACCGCTCAGTCGGTTCGTTTGGCGGTGAGTTCGAGCCAGCGGTCGCCGCTTCCGTCGACGGTGACGGTGTCGTAGTCGGCGTCGCGGGCGAGTGCGCGAAGGTCGTCGGGCGTGTAGCGTTCGAAGTGGCGGTCGCCGTCGGCGTGGCGGTCGGTACCCTGGCGTTTGAGCGTCGCGACGAGCGTGCCGGGGGCGTCGAGGACGCGGTGGAACTCTTCGAGTGTGTTGGGGGCGTCGCTGCGGGGGACGTGGAGGAGGCTGGCGCTCGCCCAGATGCCGTCGAACGCGTTCGATTTGAAGGGGAGGGTTCGCATGTCGCCGCGGACGAAGGGTGCGTCGACGGCGTCGGTGGCGCGGTCGAGGAAGGCGGCGGTGAGGTCGAAGCCGACGACGTCGTAGTCGTGCTCGCGGAAGGTGGCGGTGTCGGTGCCGGGGCCGCAGCCGACGTCGAGGATGCGGTCGCCGGGGAACGTCGGGTCGACGTCGTCCCAGAAGCGCGCGGCGATGGATTCGGTCTCGTACTTGTCGACGAACGCGTCGCTGTCGGCCTCGTACGCCCGGGCCGTCTGGGCGAGTTCGTCCATGCAGACTGGTTTTCGGTAGACTGACAGGTATCTTTCGGTGGGGCGACGAGTCGGGCCATGCGACCGCGACCGCACCGCATCACAGCCTCGCCCTCCCCAGCCGACTCGGCGCGACCACCGGTCGCGCCTCGTCCCTCGCGCAGTATCGACGCGACGCGGCTCACCGGCGTTCGCCGCGTCGCGACACCGCGCGCCAGCCGGTGGTCGAACGGTCGATTCGCCACCGACCGGCCGCGAGCAGCGCGCGCAGGACTGCGCGCGTGCTGCGAGCAGGGGAAGGGCAGGCGCGGTGCGGTCGCGGACGCGGTGGCGGTGCTGCGCGCTGCCGCCGGTGCAGCGGGCAGGAACCGAGGAACCGAACACGCCCTCGCCACCACAGCGAGGTTTACACGAGACGTAAACCTTGGCGGTGCGTTCGGGCGCAGTCACCTCCTGGGGCCGCTGCCGGCACGCTGTCGCGGTTCCGGCGGCGTCGCGGTCGCGGCTGCGACGCTGCGCGGTCGCTGTACCGATGCGGTCGACGCTCGACCACACGAACCACCGTTCGCTGGTCGCGGGCACGTTCACTTTTCCATCAACGTTTTGCGAGCGACGGCCGCGACCCGCGCGGAGCGCGAGTTGCACAGCCGTCGCTCGACGAACGGTTGTGGTTGAGAGGAGTAAGCCCCCTTCTGTTCGGCCCGGCATTCGGCTGAGCGTCCACATCCGCGTCCGGGCTACCTTGTGGTGTGGACTTGCACCGGCGAGGATTCGCCGTTCCATCCGTTCGCACCGGTCTCGGCTCGGCGGGTTAGCTCCCTCCCCTCACGGGTCGGTTCGCACGCTCACGGCTCGCGCCGTTCGCGCCGAGCGGTGACTCGCGTCACCGCTCGCGCCTCATCGCTCGCGGTACGGGGTGTCGTTTCTGTTCCAGCGCCAGCGGTCTCCCGCTCTGGACTTGCGTCCAGTCGCCTGCCCGGACGGTGGGGGGACTTTCCTCGCTCGCCCCGGAGGGGCAGCGGTGGCCGGGCTCTCTCTACCGACTCGACGTAGACCACTGGCGTGGTTAACTCCTGCGGTGACCGGTCGAGTCGAAACGAAAGCGTTCAAGAGCGTTCCTCCCGGTAATACGTGTATGTCGAAGGCGACAACCGCCAGTTTCTCGTACGATGACGGTGCACGAGCGGTCGAACTCGCTCGTGAGGCCGTCGAGTCGTTCGTCGTCAACGGGCAGCGCGAACAACCGGGGAGTATGCGTGACGCCTTCTACGAGCGAACTGGCGCGTTCGTCCGCCTGGAATCCACTCGCGGCCGCGGGAGCCTCCGTGGGTGCGCGGGCGGCTACGAGAGCGACGAACGCGTCGGGCACGTCATCGTGGACGCCGCCATCAAGGCGGCGAGCGAGGACTCGTGTGGCTCCGAGATCACGCCCTCCGAGCTCGACAACCTCACCGTCTCGCTGTGCTACGTGAACAACGTCGTCCTCACGGACGACCCGGTCGCGGACATCGAGATCGGGCGCCACGGCGCGGCGATCGATACCGGCACCGAGTCCGGGTGGCTGTACCCGACCGTCCCCCTCGAGCACGGCTGGAGCGCCGAGGAGTACCTCGCGCGCGTCTGCCGGAAGGCCGGCCTGGCGCCGAACGCGTACGAACGCGAGGACGTCATGGTGACGCTGTTCGACGGGCAAGTGTTCCGCGAGCGCGAACCCAACGGGAGCGTTCAGGAACTCCGCTAGCGACCTCGACGCACCGCGAGCTGGTTCTGGAGCGAGATTTGAAGTACGGAGCCGCGGCGACGGTCGGCGTGCCCGACGCGTGGGTGCGTCGACGTCCAGGCGGGAGTGCGACTCGCGTCGACGCCACCGCTAGCAACGAGTCGCCTGCTCGCCCCCTGACTGCAGCAATCGCTACGAGCGACGCGTCAGTAGTCGACGCGGCGGGCGTCGGCGAGACAGCGGTCGGTCGCGTCCGCGAGGTCGAACTCGCGGACGAGTTCGCCGTCCTTGAGAAGTGGTTCCAGCAGCGGCGTGCCGTCCGTGGGGCCGGGTCGGTCGGCGAGCCCGACGTGATGCGCGCCGTCCGCGGTGCGGTACACCTGTTTGACGCCGCCGAGCTTCCCGCGTTTCGCGACCGGGTCGCCGTCCACCGCGACGATGTCGAGCGCGAAGTCCACGGGGTTCGCGTCCGTGATGGCGCTCCCGACGCCGAACCCGTCCACGACGCGCCGGAGGTCGCGTAGCTCCTCGGGGCCGAGGCCGCCGGAGACGAAGACGTCGACGTCCTCGTGGCCGCGTACGTCGAGCGCCCACTGGACCTCGCGGACGATGTGCTCGAAGTCGCCGCGGCGACTGCCCGTGGTGTCGAGGCGGACGCCGTCGAGGTCGTCGCCGAGCGCGTCGACCGCACGCAGCACCTCGTCCTTCTCGTCGGTGAACGTGTCACAGAGCGCGACCCGTGGAACGTCCGCGGGCGCCGCGTCGTCGAACGCGCGCCACGCAGCCTCCTGGTTCCCGCGCCCGAAGCACAACATGAGGGCGTGGGGCATCGTCCCGCTCGCCTCCCGGCCGAGGACGTCGCCCGCGGCGACGTGACTGAACCCGTCCAGGCCCGCCAGGAGCGCGCTCCGTTCGACGACCGCCGCGATACTCGGGTGCACGTGGCGTGCACCGAAGCTCAGGACGTTCGAGTCGGGCGCCGCCCGGCGCGCGTGCAGCGCCGCGGACGCGAACCCGCTCGCGTGCGACAGGTACCCGAGGAGCGACGTCTCCAGGCGTGCGAACTCGAGGTAGTCGCCCGCGATACGCATCACGGGCCCGCCGTCGAACGCGCGGCCTTCGCGGAGTGCGTGCACGTCGAGGTCGCGTCCTTCGAGGAGCGCCGCCGCGTCTTTCACGCCCGCGAACACCTCGAACTCGCCGTCCGGGAACTGGTCCGCCGTCACCTCCGCGACCACGTGCGGGTTCCGGCCAGCACCTTCGAGTGCTTCGACCGTCCGGTCGAAGTACGCGTCCGTCGCCCGCCCCGACAGCACCGCATCGTCGGGAATCGTGTCGAACGTCTCGCTCATACGCCGGCTTCGAGCGGCCCGCCGAAAAGCGAGTCGGTCCCGGCGCGCGCGACTGCCCGATCGCGGCGTTCGTGCACGCCGTCGAGTGCCCGATTCCGCGGTTCGTGCACGCCGTCGAGTGCGTCGACGGTCGGCGCGTTCACGACGAGGACGGTGTCGCCAGTGCGGACGACGCGGAACGCGTCCGCGAACGCGCCCTCGCGAACGACGAACACGCCGTCACCTCGAGCGGTCGCGTCCTTCGACGCGAGGAGGTCGCGGTACGCGTCCGCGAACTCGCGAGCGTCCGCGTCGCTGTCCCACGTCGTCCGCCAAACGTAGCCGTACGCGCCGTCGTTCTCGTACGCGACCAGCTGGTCGCCACCCCACCCCGCCGTGACGGGGTGGTCGTACGTGAACCGCGACAACGGGTCGTCGTTGCTCGCGTAGTGGTCGTTCGGTATCTGGCCGTTGTACCAGAACATCGCGTACGCGGTCGCCTCGCCGACGACCTGCGGGCTTCCGACAGGGTTCCAGTCCGCGTTCGACCGGTCTTCGACGTCGACCTCGTCGGGGCGTTCGTCGGGATATGCCTCGGGGTGGATGACCTGTTCGGTGCTCTCGGGTTGCGCTTCGAACACGGCGTCGACGGCGTCCCAGCCGCCGCGTTCGTGGATCGCCGCGACGAACGTCGACCCTTCCGCGTACGGGACGAACGTCGACGCGAACAACCCGCGGTTGTACTCCGCGGGCGCCCCACCGCCGCTCTCGGGCACGTCGACGCAGTCGTACGTCCCGTTCGCGCACCGCTGCTCGTACAGGTACTCGACGTAGTTCGCATCACCCTCGACGATACCGCGGCCGGCGAGCGTCGCGTCACGCGTTCGACCGTCCACGCGCAGCGTCAACTGCTGGTCCTGGAGTGCGTGCTCGAGTTCGTGCACGAGCGTCGCCCGCGAGATACCGAGGTCCGCGCCGCTCCCGATGACGACGATCCGGCCGTTCGTGTAGTACCCCTGGACGGCGGACCCGTACAGTTCGTCGAACGCCGCTGCAACGCCCGCGTCCTCGCCGACGACGAACGTCGCCTCCCAGAGCTGCTCCTCGGTCGGTGACCCCTCGGGGTCGTCGCTCCCGCCCGAGCGGTACTCCTCGCGAGAGAGGACTCGCACTTCGACGTCCTCGGTGAACTCGTGGCCGCGGATGCGCTCGATGCGCGCCATCATGCGCGCACTCACCACCTCGAGTTCCGCCTTCGACAGGCCGTCGCTCGCGGTGACGGCGACCGAGTCGTTCCACCAGTAGCCGTCCTCCCAGCCGAGGACGTCCTCGCTCGGGTCCGGGCGGTTCGACTCGGGTTCATCGATGCCGCCGACGTCGAGGAACGCCGAACAGCCGGTGAGCGCGAGGACGGTGACGAGCGCGACAGCGACGAGGACTCGACGCATCACGTGCACTTGGCGGCGACGGTGTAAAAGGAGTGTTGCGAGCGGTCGCGGTCGGTCGCGCGTTCACGCGGGACTCGACCGCCTCGCGAACCGACCTCAGGCGAGGACCGCGACGGCGTTCGTCGACGCGGTCGCGTTCGTCGACCCGGACGCGTACTCGGGTTTGAGGGCGTCGACCGCGTCGACGTCCGGCCCGTTCACGACGACGACGCGCTTCCCGTCGATGACGACGCGGAACGCGTCGGCGTACGCGCCACTCGGCACGCGCCACGTGTTCTCGTCGACCTGTTCCGCGCCGAGACCACTCAGGAGTTCGAGGTACGCCGCCCGGAACTGTTCGGCGTCCCGCTCGGTGTCCCACTCGGTCACCCACACGTACCCGTCCTCGTCGCTGTTCGGGGACGTGTACGGGTACACGCGGTCGCCCGCCCAGCCGTCCGACGGCGGGGCGCTGTAGTTGTAGCGGTCGAACTCGCCCTCGGCGCTGAGGAGCGCACGCCAGTCGACGATGTCCTGGCCGAGACCACCGGCGCGCTCGGGGTACGACGCGTACCAGAACATCGAGTAGATCGACACCTCGCCGACGGTATCGTACCCGTCGACGCCCTGGCCGGGGAACGTCTCCCAGCCGTCGGTCGCGGTGTTCTCGTACTCGATGGTCGCGGGCTGCTCCGCCTCGTCCGGCGTCCGTGCGTGGATGACCGTCTCCGTCGACGCGGGCGGGTTCCGGATGACCTCGTCGACGAGGTCCCAGCCACCGGCTTGCTTCAGGCGGTCGATGTAGTTCGGGCCGTCCGCGTAGGGATTGAAGATGGTGACGTAGATTCCGAAGTTGAACTCGCCACCGCCACCGCCGGAGGACGGCGTGGCGACGCAGTCCCACGTGCCGTTGATGCAGTAGTCCTCGTACACGTACTCGACGTAGTTCGCGTCACCTTCGATGACGCCGTCACCCGCGAGGTTCCCGTCCTGGGTCGGCGCGGCGTACTTCGCTTGCGTGAGGTCGAAGTACTGGTCCTGGAGGGCGTGCTGGAGTTCGTGTACGAGCGTCGCGTTACTGATGACTGGCGTGTCGGGGTTGTCGGAGATGATGACGATGGCGTCCTCGCTCGGACTGTAGTAGCCGCCGACGCCCGAGGAGTAGAACTGCGATATCTGGTCGGTGACGTTCTTCTCTTCGCTGGAGATGAACAGTGCCTCCCAGACCTGATTGTTCCAGTCGGACTGCACTTTCGGCGTCCCGGAGTTACTGGACTGGTTCGCGTACTCGCTGCGCGGGATGACGTCCACGGGGACGCGTTCCTTGAACTCCTTGTTCCGGATGACTTCGACGCGCGCCATCGCGCGGGAGACGAACACCTCGATCTCTTCGTCGGTGAGGCCGTCGGACTGGTCGACGTCGATGGATTCGTTCGCCCACACGCCGTCCTCCCACCCGATGACGTCCTCGCTCGGGTCGGGGGGTGCGTCGTCGCTATCGTCGGTGGTCGTCGTGGTTGGCGGGGTACTGGTCGTCTCGGGGACTGTGGTCGCTTCGGTCGCGCCGCCGGTCGTCGTTCCGGGGCCAGCTGGGGCGTTACAGCCGGCGAGGACGACCGCGAGGACCACGAGGACGGTTGCCAGTCGCTTCATGGCTATCATCGGGGGCTACGAATTAAAGAAACGCCCGGTCGAAGCGACCCGGGTGCTGGTGGCCGACCGTGGCGTCGTCGTGTCCGACGCGACTCGTCGGGTCGTGGTCGACGAGGTGGAGCCGAAGGATTAGGAGGGCGGCGAGCCGACGTTCACGTATGCACGCAGATTCGGATTCCGCAGCGCTCGTCGTGGTGGACATGCAGAACGGGTTCTGTCATCCGGACGGAAGCCTGTACGCACCCGGGAGCGAGGACGCCGTCGACCCGGTCGCCGAACTCGTCGACCGCGCGCACGACGCCGGCGTTCGCGTGGTGTTCACGCGCGACGTCCACCCGCCCGAGCAGTTCGCGGACGCGCACTACTACGACGAGTTCGAGCAGTGGGGCGAGCACGTCCTCGAGGGCTCCTGGGACGCCCAAGTCGTCGACGAACTCGACGTCCACGACGACGACCACGTCGTCGAGAAGCACACGTACGACGCGTTCCACGACACCGAACTCGACGGCTGGTTGTCGGCGCGCGGCATCGACGACCTCCTGTTCTGTGGGACCTTGGCGAACGTCTGCGTCCTCCATACCGCGGGGTCCGCGGGCCTCCGAGATTACCGGCCCGTCATGGTCGAGGACGCCATCGGCGCGATAGAAGCCGACCACAAGGAGTACGCGCTCGAGCACGCCGACTGGCTGTTCGGCGAGGTCGTCGACAGCAGCGACGTCACGTTCTGAGCCGCGTTCGCGTGGCGAACGACCAGAAGTCCGTCAGTCGTCGGCGGCGAGCCACTTGTCCGAGTACGACGTCCCGCACGCGCAGTGGGCGTACGCGTGCACGACGTCGCCTTCGGTGTAGAGGCCGTCGAACTCCTCCTCGTCCTTCTCGTCCTCGCTGAACGCGAACACGAACTCGACGACGTGCTCGACGTCGGGGTCGTCCTCGGCGTCCGGGCACTCGCCGGTCGTGAGGTCGTGCTCGATCGGGCTCTCGGTCCCCATCGCGCCCTGCGCGAAGTTCATCGCGTCCATCCCCGTGGCGGCGTGGAACGCGTTCCGGCCGCTCTCGCCGTCGACGACGATGACGATACCGTCGGCGGTGCGGACGCCGTACTTCTCCAGGCGCCCGAGGTCGTCCACGTAGTCGTCCGCGAGGTAGATCGCCACGTCGTCCGGTCGGTCACCGGCGAGGAACGCCTCCCGGCGCGCGCTGACGTCGGTCATGGAACGTACTCGACGGTCGAGGCTGAAAAACTCCGCGTGTTCCCCGCGCTCGCACTGGGAGACGCCGCCGCGGAGCGACTGGCGTCGAGACCGCGAACCGTCGCTGTCGAGCGTAGCGTCGAAAGAAAACCGCGAGGTGGGCCGTGGTCGCGTCGTCACGCGACCGTGGCCCGCGCGTTGGGTGAACTGTGAGCCGGCTCGTTGCGGGCCGACTCGGGTTGCCTACCGATGTGGGATACGCCGAAGCGTATGGTCGTTCGCGATTCCTCGATCGTTCGTGCGTACCGGACCGACGTGGCGTGAGCCTCCTGGGTTCACGCCGCGTCACGTGCGTGCGTGACGGCGTCGGTGTGTCGTGCCTCGAACTGGGTTCGCCACTATCATTCCGTTGTTCGGATGGCGAGTCCACGAGCGCATCCGGCCGGCGCCAGACGCGCTGCCAGCGGCGCACACATCCTGCCGCGTGCCACCGGCGCATCCCCGGCGTCAACGCCGGAGCGGGATGCGCCCGGGGACGAGCTCACCCGGCCGATACCGGGTCGAAGGTGTGCGTCAGACCGCGACCGTGGTCTCGTCGCTGATCGTGTTCGGGACGTTCACACCGTAGATCGTCGACGCACCGGACTGGTCGACGAACGTGACCGTCGCCTCCTCGCCCTCCTGGAGTTCCGCGAGCTGGTTGTTCATCGTATTCAGGTCGATACGGACGACCCGCCGGTCGGAGCTGCTGTCGAGGACGA
This sequence comes from Halorubellus litoreus, assembly GCF_037081675.1. GTDB lineage: Archaea > Halobacteriota > Halobacteria > Halobacteriales > Natrialbaceae > Halorubellus > Halorubellus litoreus. The sequence continues at coordinate 1,450,381 of NZ_JAZAQL010000002.1, forward strand.
CGGACGCGCCGTCCGGACCGTCGTGCAGCGGGTTGTTGATGTCCGTGTCGTTGATCTCGTAGACGGCGAACGTCCTCGCGCCCGCAGCGGTGTCGTTGGCGAACGTCAGCGTCTTCGAGACCTCGTCGGTCTTGAGTTGCACCGTCGCCGCCGAGAGGTCGATGTCGCCCGACCCCGAGGACTTCATGACCGTGAAGTTCAGCGAGGAGACGTTCCCGCTGTCGATGTGCCCGGATGCGCTCACGACCGTGAGCTGGTTGGAGACCTGGGCTTGCGAGTCCTGCCCCGTGTCGGAGGCCGTGGACTCGAGCAGGCCTGCCGTGTTGATGAGCACGCCGGCTGCGACCGCGGCGACCAGCACCATCGCGATGAAGATGATCAGGGTGCCGATGCCGACTTGACCGCGTTCGTTGGTATCGATTGCATCGAACATTGTTACACGCTCACGTACTCTTCACCGCTGATGGTGTCTGGGACGTTGACGCCGTAGATCGTCGACGCACCGGACTGGTCGACGAACGTGACGGTTGCTTCGCCACCTTCGCTGAGTCCGGATTCGATCGTCTGGGCGCTGACGGTCACGATGAACCGCTCGTCCGTGTCGTCGAGGACGTTGTCACCGTCGCCCGTGAGTTCCGTCGTGTTGAACTGGACGGCGTTGGCGTCCCCGCTCGTGAAGTTGAGCGTCTGGGACGCGGCGTCGGACTGGTAGTTCACCGTGAGGTTCTCCAGGTCGATGTTGCTGGACCCGGCGGACTTCTTGATGGTGAAGTTGAGCCGTTCGACGGTGCCGTCGGTGTCGTTGTCGTGCCCGATGGCGCTGATCACGTCGACTTGGTTGGAGACTTGTGCTTGCGAGTCCGACCCCGTGTCGGAGGCGGTTGACTCGAGCAGTCCGGCGGTGTTGATGAGTACGCCGGCTGCGACCGCGGCGACCAGCACCATGGCAATGAAGATGATCAGGGTGCCGATGCCGACCTGACCGCGGGTATCGTCGTTCGTAGGGTTTTCCACTATCATTCTTTGTCGTGTGGGGATGCGCCCCGAATAGTGCATGCATCCGGGTTACTATCAAGGGGTGTATCAGTTCGGTCGCCGTTTCGGCGCGCGACTCAGGTCTCGAAACGAGACCCAGAACGGCTCCCGTATATCGTTGCCTGCGTGTGGTTCGTGTGATTTCGTTCGAACGAACGCAACCGCTAACAAGTTAGAAAACCTACCAGAAAGTATCAGGGAACGCTCAGAAGTCTAGCTCGGAGGCTGCCCGCAACACCGCGAGCGTCTCCGCAGGATCTGCGTCCGAATCGAGCTGGAGCGCGTACCAGCGTAGCATCTCGGTGAACACCTCCCGAATGTCGTTCGACGTTACCCGACGTCTCGAAACACCGGCCTCGGTTTTGACGGCCAAATCGACTCCGAACCCAGCGGACGACTGCGCTAATGCATCGGTAGGCGACGGCGACCCGTCGGTCACCACCTGACCCCCATCGGAGCGGGTCTGGCGTGCTCGCCCACCACTCGCCGACGACCCAGTCCCGCCAGTAGAGACGAGGTAGCGGTCGTCGTCGAGCTGCCGAACGTGCTCGTCGTCGTCGAGCGCGAGCTCGTCGGGCGACAGCACGCCCCCGGACCGCTCCGAGGACCTGCCGTCGCTGCGAGCGCGTTCGGGCGTCGTGTCGTTCGTGTCGGGTTCGTTCGTGGTCATACGTTGTTTTCTATCGTGTGCCCGCGAGGGACACCGCCGGCGGTCATCAGACTTTCACGTACTCTTCGTCGCTGATCGTCTGCGGGACGTTCACTCCGTATAGTGACTTCGCTCCGGACGCAGTGACGATCGTGATCATTGCCTTCTCACCGGGTTGTAGACCAGTGCCGCCTTCGAGGTCGGCGTCGGTGACGTCTATACGCAATACGATACGGTCGTCTCGGCTGGTCAGGACCTTCGAATCTGAGGTGTTATCCGTGTTCCACAGCGTCACCGCTGAATCCGTGGACTTCAGACTCTTCGCTGCGTTGTCCGAGATGTACTCGAACGACGCTTTCTCCAGGTCCATGTCGCCGGCACCAGCTGCCTTCATCAACGTCAGATTCAGGTGCGAGACGGTTTTAGCCGACGTGTCGACTTCACCGACCGCGCTGACGACGATGATGTGATTGGAGACCTGTGCTTGCGAGTCCTGACTGGTATCAGACGCCTTCGCTTCGAGCATCCCCGCCGTGTTGATGAGGACACCTGCCGCGACGGCTGCGACCAAGACCATCGCTATGAAGATGATCAGGGTCCCGATACCGACTTGACCGCGTCTGTCGTGTGCTTCGGGTACGTGCATCGGTAGTTCACCATCCGTGAACGAACGTACCCGACTCAGGTGCGGCCTCGCGTGAGGACGCACTGTCCCCGACTCGGCCGTCCGTCGGCCGCAGGGCCGGACTGCTCGCTGGTCGTCCGCTGACGACCGGGAGCGGCCACGAGCCCCGCGCCGGGGCGAGTCGGGAAGGTTCATCACGAGATACGGGGGGAGTGCCCCCGAGTACGTGAACGCGAGTTCGGTTATTCAAGACGTGTATGCCCTCGTTGGCCGATTCGAGTCTCGACTCACGCCTCGAAACGCGGAGCGAGGGTGTGCGCGCTTCTTTAGTCATCTGTACGGTACTGACAGGTGGCGTATCCGGTATCGCTCGGGCAGACTCGCTCGAATCACGACCACGAATCACACCACAGATGGGACTTCGAGACGTCCTCGCCGACTTCCTGAGTTCGGAGGGGAGCCAAGACCGCGCTGGCCGCGACGACGCCAGCGGTGGCTCCGACTCCGACTCGATCGACGCGCAGGGGAGCGAGGACGCGTCGGGTCCGCCCGAGTCCAGTTTCGACGTCGAGCTCGAGGAACTCGACCAGGAGGAGCAAGTCGAGGCGCTCGAAGGACGCCTCGACGAGATGGAAGGCAGCATGCAGCAGAACCAGTCCGAGCTGGAGACCATCAAGGGCTCCCAGCAGGACGTCGCCGAGCAACTGAACGAGGTGAACGACACCGTCCGCCAGCTGCTCGGAATCTACGACCAGTTGACCGCGGACGTGAATCCGTTCATGGAAGGACCGACGCGCGACGCCGACCCGGACGCGGACGGGTTCGGTGTCGTCGGCGGCGAGGAACCGGATCCGGACGGCGAGGTCGTGGAGGCGGTCGTCGACGGCGCGGACGCCGACGACGAGGAAGGCGAGGAAGACGACGCGGAGGCGGAGGCGGAGGCGACGGAAGACGACGCGGCGACGGTCGGCCTGGACGACCTCCGCGCGGAGTACGACGAGGCCGGCGACGAGGAGGCGGCGGCCGACGAGGAGGCGGCTGCGGCGTCGGACGACGGCGGGACCGTCGCCGTCGAGGAGGACGCGGCGGCTGCCGGGGCGAGACAGGACGATGAACCAGTCGATAACGAGATCGAGGTCGAACCGACGACGGCCGAGGAATCGATGAGTCAACACGACCCGGAACCGACGAGTCAACGCAGTCAGCTCGACGACGCTCGACGCGACGCCAGCACGTGGCGCGACGACGGCGATTCGCGGGAGCACGAGGGCGGCCGGTCGGCCGACGCGGTCGCGCTCGCCGGGCTCGCGGACACGTACGCGACGGAGATAATCGTCTTCGAGTGGTTGACGAGTCTCGTGTCGACGGCGGGGCCGGCGGCGACGCTCCGCGCGGTCGCGTACTACGAGGAGATCGGGTGGATCAGTCCACGAGTCAAGGCGTACCTGGAGTCCGTCATCTCGGGGCCGGACCTCGACATGAACGTCGACCCGAGCCGCGACCCGAACGAACTCACCGCGGAGGATCACGCAGAGAGCTACGAGTACATCATGAAGCTGGACGCGGTCCAGCGGACCATCGACGACACGGGGTTATAGGATGGGTTTCAGTACGAGCGGGTCGATGGCGGTCCTGTTCGTCGGCGTCCTGATAGCGATCAGTACCGCGTACCCGATGATGAGTACCGCGAACGAGCGCGTGCAGACCGCGGTCGACGACCGCGGCGACCGCGGGCTCTCCCAGCGGAACTCCGACATCGACCTGGGGAACGTGACGTACAACGCGACGACGGACACGCTCGTGGTGCGCGTGAACAACACGGGGTCGCGGACGCTGTCCGTGGCGGACACGGACGTGCTCGTCGACGGCGCGTACCGGCAGGGGTACGCGACGAGCGTCGACGGCGACGGCTCGCGCACCATCTGGGTGCCCGGCGAGACGCTGCGCATCGAGGTGTCGACGTCGACGCGACCGGATCGCGTGAAGGTCGTCACCGAGTTCGGGATCGCCGAAACGGAGACCGACATATGAATACGCATAGCACGGACGGTCGAACGAGTTCGCTGGGACGGGGCCAGGACGGCGAGGCGTCATCGAGCGCGACCGTCGACGGCGGAGGTGGTCGCGATGGCGAGTAGCTCCGTCTCCAGTCTCATCCTGTTCATCGCGGCGATGATCATCGCGGCGAGCGTCGCCGGGACGATGGTGACGAACGTCGCGGAGGTGAGTAACGCGATAGACACGCGGAGCGTCGACGCCGAGCAACGCATCGACACCGAGATAGAGATCATCTCCGACCCGGGGTCGAGCGCGGTGTACGACGACCCGAACGCGACGGTGTCCGTCCTCGTGAAGAACACGGGCTCGAACACGCTCCCGGACGAACCCGGGAAGATCGACGTCCTCGTCGACGGCCAGTACGTCCCCGCGAGCGACCAGGGACTGACCGTCCTCGACGGGTCGAGCTGGCGGCCGGGAACGGTGCTACGTCTCGAGGTCGACGAGTCGCTGTCGCCGGGCGAGCACCGCGTCGTACTCGTAATCAACGGCGACCGGGAGGTGTTCACCTTCTACGTATGAAGGTGAACGGTCACTACTCGCTCGGCCTGGAGGACACCGACCGCGTGAATCACGCCGTCGGCGGCGGCATCCCCGAAGGCAGCCTCGTGCTCATCGAGGGCGTCGACGGCGCCGGGAAGTCCGTGTGGACCCAGCGGATGTGTTACGGGATGGCCGAGGAGGACACGTACATCGCGTACGTGTCCACGGAGCTGACGGCCGCGGACTTCATGCAGCAGATGCACTCGCTGTCGTACGACATCGTCGAACACATGCTCTCCGGGCAGGTGCTGTTCCTGCACGCGGACGTGGACACGCACCGCGGCGGCGACCGCCGCGAACTCCTGTCGAAGCTCACGGAACCGAGCACGCTCTGGCAGGGCGACGTCATCGTCGTCGACGCGTTCAGTGCGTTCCTCCGGAACGACCCGCGGTTCGACGCGATCGCCGCGCACGGCGACGAGGACCACGAGATGGAGAGCGTCCTCACGTTCCTGCAGGGCATGACGAGCCGCGGGAAGACGGTCGTCCTGACCGCGGACCCGGAGGCGACGACCGAGCGCGCGCTGCGCCCGATCCGGAGCACCGCGGACGTCTTCATGCAGATCGAGACGGAGGAGGTCGGACAGGAGATCCGGCGGAACGTTCGCGTCCGCCGGTTCTCGAACATGAAGCAGCCAGTTGACGACGGGATCGCGTTCAACGTCCAGCAGGGGCGTGGACTGACCATCGTGAACCGGACGATCGCCTAACACACCTATGTCAGAACACGGCACGCAGCGGATGACGACGCAGTTGCGCGAGCACGCCGACGACTACCCGCACCTCCAGAATCACCTGGCGGAGTTCCACGCGGAGTTCGGCGAGTACCCGCTGTTCGTCGAGAACGTCGGCGACTACGAGGCGGACCGACCGAACGTCTGCTATCGCATCAGTGACGAGGTGTTCGTGCAGGTGTACGGCGACCTCGGCGTGAGTACGACGTACTACTGTATCGAACCGCAACTCGACGAACAGCAGCGCGAGGTGTACGCGCAGGCGCGCCAACGCATCCTCGACCGGAGCGTCTCGCGGCCGGCGCCGAACGACGACGACGAGTTCGAGGCGCACCTGGATGCACTCCTCGACGAGGTGGTGTCGGTCGGTGGCGCCATCGGGTCGCTCTCCGGTGGGCTCGGCGGGTCCGTCACGGTCGACCAGCGCACGTACGAAGCGCTCCGATACCACCTCCAGCGCGACATCGTCGGCCTCGGCCCGCTCAACCCCGTGATGCAGGACCCGCAGAACGAGGACATCCACGTCATCGGGCCGCACCAGTGCAACATCGACCACGGGACGTTCGGGATGGTGGAGACGAACGTCGACTTCGGGGACCCGGACGCGTTCAACACGTGGCTGCGGAACATGGGCGAACGGATGGACTCGCCCATCTCGGACTCGAACCCGATCGTGGACTCGACGCTCCCGGACGGGTCGCGTATCAACATCATCTACTCCGACGACGTCTCCGTGAAGGGCCCGTCGCTCACCATCCGCCAGGGCGACGACATCCCGCTGTCGATATTCCAGATCACGAAGTGGGGGACGCTGTCCCCCGAACTGTCGGCGTACCTCTGGCTCTGCCTGGAGAACGAGCAGACGGTGTTCGTCGTCGGCGAGACCGCCTCGGGGAAGACGACGACGCTGAACGCGAGCCTGTCGTTCATCCCGCAGGACTCGAAGATATACACCGCGGAGGACACCGCCGAGGTCATCCCACCCCACGACACGTGGCAGCAACTCCTCACCAGGGAGGGCCAGGGCGAGGACGAGTCGAGCGACGTCGACATGTTCGACCTGGTCGCGGCCGCACTCCGGTCGCGCCCGGACTACATCATCGTCGGAGAGGTTCGTGGTGCGGAAGGCCAGATGGCGTTCCAGGCCGCCCAGACGGGCCACCCCGTGATGCTCACGTTCCACGCGTCGGATATCGTCTCGATGATCCAGCGGTTCACGGGCGCCCCGATCAACGTCCCGGAGACGTTCATGGACAACTGCGACGTCGCGCTCTTCCAGAACCGCGTGAAGCAAGGCGACGACGTCCTCCGCCGAGTCACCTCGGTGCAGGAGATCGAGGGATACTCCGATTACGAGGACGGCGTCATCACGCGCCAGGCGTTCAACTGGGATCCGCGCGAGGACAACGTCGAGTTCACGGGGCGGAACAACTCGTACGTCCTCGAGGAGCAGATCGCGACGCTACTCGGGTACAACGACACGCGGAAGATATACGACGAACTCGACCGGCGCGCGGAGATCATCCGCCAACTCATCGACGCGGACGTCCTCGGGTATCACGAGGTCAACGACGCCATCGAGGGCTACCAGCGGGACGGCATGGAGGGCCTCCCGATAGACATCACTGGATTGCAGAGCGTGACGATGTAACATCATGTCGACGGCAGCACAACCGGACAGCGAGATATCCATCCGAACGGTCCTCGAGGACCTCCAGCAGTCCTACCGGCGGATGGACATGCCGATGCGGACGTACCTGCTCGTGGTCGTGCTGCCGTCCGTCCTGTTCGCCGTCGGGTCGATCGCGGCGGCGCTCATCGTCTCGCTCCCGCTCACGGTCGCCGGACCACTCGTCGGCCTCGGCGTGTTCGCGGTGTTCGCCGCACTCCTCTACCCGAAAGCCGTCCAGGACCGGAGTCGCAAACAGATACGGCAGCGGTTCCACCTGTTCCTCACGCACATCACGGTCCTGTCGATGACGAACATCAATCGCGTCCAGATCTTCCGTACCTTGGCGGGCGAGGAGGAGTACCAGGCGCTCGCCGACGAGATGGGGCACCTGGTCGCGCTCGTCGACACGTGGAATCAGAGTCTCGACGACGCGTGCCGGATGCGCGCGAACCAGGTGAACTCCGACCTCCTCAGCGACTTCCTCGAACGCCTCGCGTACACGGTCGGGAGCGGCCAGCAGATAAGCGAGTTCCTGATGGACGAACAGGACTCCATCATCCAGCAGTTCGTCATCCGGTACGAGGCGGACCTGAACAAGCTCGACGTGATGAAGGAGCTGTACCTGTCGATGATGCTGTCGACCGCGTTCGTCCTCGTGTTCGCGATCGTCATCCCGGTCATCGTCGGCATCGACCCGACGATAGCGGTCGGCGCCGTCATCGGGCTGTTCGTCATCGTCCAGGCCGGGTTCGTGTACGCGGTCCACACCATCTCACCGAACGACCCGCTGTGGTACCGCGAACCGGAGTCGTTGACGTACCCGCTCGGGTACGTGAAGGCGCGGCTCGCGCTCGGTATCGGGCTGTCTATCGTGCTGGCGGCGGCGGTCGGCGTCGTCCTCCTCGGGTACGCGCCGGTCTCGACGGACGTCCTGCCGTTGCCGGTGATGGTCGCGCTCCCGGTGACGCCACTCATCATCCCCGGGTGGAGCGTTCGGCGCGAGGAACGGCGCGTGCAGGTTCGCGACGAGGAGTTCCCGAGTTTCGTGCGCGCGCTCGGCGCGGTCGAGTCCGTCAAGCAGTCCTCGACGGGGAGCGTCCTCGAATCGCTCCGGAAAAAGGACTTCGGGGCGCTCACGGAGAACATCGACAACCTCTACAAGCGCCTGCACATGCGCATCGACACCACGCGCTCGTGGCATCTGTTCGCCGCCGAGACCGGGTCGTTCCTCATCCAGAAGTTCGGTGACATGTACGTCGAGGGGCGTCGGATGGGTGGCGAACCGAAGCACCTCGGGCAGGTCATCTCGCGGAACCACAGCGAGGTCATGAAGGTCCGCGAGCAACGCAAGCAGGCGACGACGACGCTCATCGGCGTCCTCTACGGGTTGACGGCGGCGTCGGTGTTCGCGTTCTTCGTCGGACTGGAGACCGTCGAGATGATGATCACCATCATGGACGAGATGGGTGACCTCGGTCGGATGAGTTTCCTCATCAACGTCGAGGGATACGACCTCCAGGTCATCGAGTTCCTCCTGCTCCTGACGGTCCTCCTGAACGCGCTCCTGTCGTCCGTGATGGTGCGCGTGAGTGACCGCGGTCACCAGGTGAGTGGGTACGTGCACTTCGTGATGCTGACGTGGACGGGCGCGCTCACCGCGGTCGTGACGCGCATGGTCGTCGACGCCCTCATCACGGTCTAACCGCCTTCCGGCGACGGTTCCCCGGGGGACGACTCAGGTCTCGATTTCACGCGACGCTTGAAGTGGACGGCGGTGGTGTGTTCGTGCAAGGATGGAGCGCGAGAAACCGTATCTCGGTTCGATATCGCAGTCCGCGGACCGGATGGAGACGACGATGCAGTGGGCTCGGTATCTCGGCGAGACGTTCGGGACGAGTGGCGCGCTGAACTGTCTGCGGTACTACGAGCGCCTCGGGTGGATATCGAGCGAGGTCCGCGAGGAGATGATCCGGTACATCCGCGGACTGTCGCTCTCGGAGATCCACAACAAGAAGTACGACGAGCCGGCGACGCTCGAGTATCCCCTCGAGACGCTCTCTGGGACGCCGTTCGGGACGCACGCGCGGTCGCTGAAGTACGTCGCGAAGATCGCGGGGGACGACCTCGAGGAGCACCTGATGCTCGCGCGGCTCGCGGAGCGGCGCGTGGACAAGCAACTCGGTGATCGGAGTGCGCGCAAGGAGGTCATCGAAGCGATCGGCGACGATTGAGTCGTCGCTCGTGCGCTCGCGGGCGTGAGCGAGCTCGCGTGGGCGTGGTTCTGGCTCGCACCCATCTCCTGCTTGTGATTCACGCTCACGCACGAGGTTAAGACAGATTACGTATACACTAACTATTCGTTTTTAGTTTCTGAGTCGGGTCTCGATTCCACAGAACCCACCATATACCCCATATAGAAGACGATTAGACCATATTCGAGACAGTTAGTCTACGCTCGGAGCCGCCGGAATAAACCTGTCACTTACCATATAACGGCCACACCACTTATGTGGGATAGCTACAATGTACGAGTGTACTCTGGAACGGTCTCTTGACACGCTACGTGGGTACGTGGGTCGTGTCTCAGGGGGAGGCCGGTTCGGAGGGAAGGTGACGACTGATGTACGAGGAATCCGACAACGCACAAAGCGTGTTCAACGAGTTGACCGCATCGGCAACGAACGACACCGACGAGAGCAACGAGGTGGAGTTGCTCATCGGGTCGACGCCGAAGGCGGACGACAAGACCGTCGAGCGCGAGCTCGACGAAATGCTCGACGACGTCCGGGCGGCACTCCCGACCGACGACGTCGACTTCGAGGAGGACATCGTCAAGGAGAACCTGGACGAGATCCTCCTGATGCTCATCTCGCTCCGCGGCGAGACCCACGGGAAGGAACTCATCTCCGACCTCACGCGGCTGTTCGACGCACAACTCAGCCCCGGAACGGTGTACCCGAGCCTCCACCAGCTCGAGGAGGAGGACATCCTGAAGATGCACAAGAAGGTGCGGACGAAGGAGTACTCCATCGACGGCGAACGCGAGGTCCGCGAGACCGTCGAACGCACGATGGTCCAGCACCTCGCCTTCGGCTTCCTGCTGTACTCGTTCCTCCCTCGCCTCTAGCACACCCTCTTCTACTCGACTCGACCCACTCCCCGAGTGGCGACCCCAGTCGCCCGACGCGCTCGTCGACGGCGCTCGATCCTGACCGCTCGAACGACCATCACTCGCCGCGTTCGACCTGCTCCGCGATGTCCGCGAGACTCTCGTCGGGCGCCTCGTGCGCCGTGTAGAACGACTTCTCACCGGGCGCACGCAGCCCGTACAGGAATCCCTCCTCGACGACGTCCACGAGCACGGACCCGCCCGGCTGGCGGTTCACGTCCTCGCACCACGCCGCCAGGCGGTCCTCGCCGGAGCGGTCGCGCGCCTCGTCGGGCGTGTCGAACGCACCAGCGAGCAGGTACGTGTCGTCCGTGAGATGCCGCTTGATCTCCGCGTGACGCGTGTCGCCGTCGACGACCACCCGCACGACCTCCCCAGCAGGGAACCGATCCATCTCGTCCGCGGGTATCTCCACCCGCAACCGATCCATCGCACCGTGCTTCACGAGCGTCGCTCGCACCGTCGGCACGGCATCCGAAGAAACGCGGTCGGCCATACGACCTCTGCGTGACGGCGACGCCTAAACCCGTCGCTCCCGACGAATCAACTCCGAGAACACGCACACGCCCGATTCCGACCGTACTCGCCGCCGAGACGACGACGCGACGACAGCGCTCGTCGGGTCGCAACGACCACGCCGGACGCGCCGCTATCGAGTTCGAGAAGCAGGAGTCCGATGCGCGCCGAGGGCGACGCCCTCAGGAAACCTACGACGCACCGACTCCGGGAACGGCGTTACTCGTCCGCTTCGTCTTCGTCGTCCTCGAGCCCGAGAAGGGACTCGACGGACTCCTCGCCGGCTTCGGCGACGGTGACGTTGATCTGGACGACCGCGTCACTGATCTCGCTCCCGCGGACGGTGAGGCGCTTTCGCTTCCCGTCGCGGTCCTGATTGTAGCCGACGCCATCCTCCTTCATCAGGACCTCCTTGAGGTTCGGGCCCGCGACGTCGCCGCTCATCGGGCGACCAGCCTCGTCGCTCCCGCCCGTGATCTCGAGCGTGTACCCGTCGAGTCCGAGAGCGCCGCCGTCGACCTCGTCACCGATCGTCTTCCCGACGAAACGGTTCGCATCCTGTCCATCGACCTCGAGCTGGTGCGCGAGCCCCGACTCGGGGTCGCCAACCACGACGTTGAAACTAGGCATAGAAGGACTCAGACGGAGCGCGTAAAAAACACCATCGAAACCCAGCTCACGGCCACATCAACGCGAACAACCGCGCAACGCCCGCTCCCGCAGCGATTCCGCACCGCAACTGCGACCACCGCCGTCGCACCCCCACCGCCACCGCACAGCGACCGCAACGGAACCGGCGGCCTGGCGGCCCCCGGACGCTGGGAGAGTCGAGAAGCCCCCGGACGCTCGGTGAGTCGGTTCCACCCGAACCGGCGGCCTGGCGGCCGCCGGATGCTCGGAGAGTCGAGAGGCCCCCGGACGCTCGGTGAGTCAGTTCCACCCGAACCGGCGGCCTGGCGGCCGCCGGACGCTAGGAGAGTCGAGAAGCCCCCGGACGCTCGGTGAGTCGGTTCCACCCGAACCGACGGCCTGGCGGCCGCCGGATGCTCGGAGAGTCCGTGGGCCGACGCACGTATGGGGGCCGCGCTCGTATCTGGTATCGTGAAGCCGGGTCGATTGGAGCTCGAACTGGAACGCGAGTACGGCGGCGAGTCTCGCGTGGTCGTTCGCCAGGCCGTCGACCTCCGGGACAGCGGATACTATCGCGAGGACGCCGGCTGCGACCTGACCGCGGACGTCATCGTCGACCACCTCTCGGACGCGCCCGACGACTGCACGGACGCCGTCGAACGCTGGAACTGGTGGGTCGGGTCGCTCGCGCTCGCGTACGGCAACCGGTACGCGCAGTTCACCATCCGCCGCCCACCGGACGTCGGGAAGGACCCGTACCGGTAGCGTGGCGTGAACCAGCAGGCGTCCCCCACGCCCGAACCAGCCGCCGGACGGCGTGATCCACGGCCGAACCAGCCTAACCTGTTCGGTGTCCTAACTCGTTCGGTACGACAGCTCCGCGTCGCAGTTGTATTCGCCTTCAGGGCCCATTTCGTCCGGTTAAGACGGTTCTAACGCCGCTCCGGCAGATATGAAAGAACTGCATCAATTATACCGTTGGTTGGTGACAGGCCACATGCATGGCAACGCAAGACAGACTCGAGACGGAGATCTTCGGTCGCGGCGTCACGTTCGAATACTCGGAGCACTGGGTCGGGTACTCGATGTTCCTCATGCGGGTTGTGATGGGCTGGGTGCTGTTCCAGGGTGGCGTGACGAAACTCGTCACGTACCTCGACGGGGACCCCGCGAACGACTGGACGGCCGCGGGCTTCCTCCAGAACGCCGTCCCCGAAGGCAACCCCTTCGGCGGACTCTGGATGGACATGGCAGGCAGCCCCCTCATCGACATGCTGAACATGTGGGGCCTGACACTCGCCGGGGCTGCGCTCATCCTCGGTGCGTTCGTCCGATTCAGCGCGTTCTGGGGCGCCATCATGATGCTGTTCTACTGGGCCGCAGCGCTCGAAGGCGGCCTCATGGCCGGGCTGCCGCTGGCGCACGGCTGGGTCGTCGACGACCACATCGTGTACGCCGTGCTCCTGTTCGGGCTCGGCGCGTTCGGCGCCGGCCGCATCCTCGGGCTCGACGCACGCATCGAGCGACTCGACGTCGTCCAGAACAACTCCTGGCTGAAGTACCTCCTCGGATAGACCACCAGCGGGTGAACGAGCCCGCTCTCGTCGCTCGACCCCGCCCTCAGACCGGGTCGGGGTCGTAGGCGTCGCCGACGCGGAGGTCGAGCGCGCCCTCGCGGACCGACAGGTCCAGACCGTCGTGCTCGGCGAGCTCGCCGTCGCGACTGAACCGGATCGGGTTGTCGGCGGTGACGTTGAGGTTGCTCGCCTGCAGGTGCGTCACGCCAGGCGTGTCCTGCCCGAGCAGTCGCTGACCGAGCGCCTCGGCCACCGCGTTCGCCGCCGGCATCTGCTCGACGACCGCCACGTCGAACAGGCCGTCCTCCATGTCTCCCTGTCCGCCCTCGGCGACGAACCGGCGCGCGTTCCCGACGAGCAAGCACAGCGCCTCGCCCGTCCACGCCTCGGTCCCCGCGTCGGTGTCCGCCTCCAGTTCGATGTCGATACCGTTCCACTCGATCGCCTCCTGCGCGCCCGTGACGACGAACGCGAGCGGGCCGAGGCGCGCCTTCAGGTCGCTGCTCGCGGACAGGCTCGCGTCCGCCGGGAACCCCGCGATGGTGGAGACGAGGAACGGCTCGCCGTCCGCGAACCCGACGTCGACCCGCCGGACGTCGCCGGTGTCCGCCACCTCGACGCCGGTACGGATGTCCGGGACTCCGATGTTGCCCGCGAGGAGGTTCGCGGTCCCGACCGGGACGACCGAGAGCGTCACGTCCCCGAGTCCGCCCGCGTCCGCGAGCCCTCGCACGACCTCGTTGATGGTGCCGTCGCCGCCGCAGACGCAGACCTCCGAGACGCCGTCCGCGACCGCGTCCCGCCCGAACGCGACAGCGTCGCCCTCGCCCCCGGTGCGTTCGACCTCGAACCCGCGCCCGACGAGCAGGCGCTCGACGTACTCCGCGTGGTCGCCGCTGCCACTCACCGGATTCACGACCGCGCGACGCGACCCCTGGTACACGCCAGCAGCCAGGGTGCCGGCGACAGTAATTCCATCGACTCGACGAGCGCGAACCCCGGTCGCCGGGTGAACGGCCCCGAGGGGACCAGTCCGACGGCCGTCCGTCCCCGCACCGCTTGCACGGTCGTTTTATCCGGAAGGAACGCGTGTAAATCGGTATGGGCACGCCGTCCGTCGACGCACCCGTCGGTGACGACCTCGACCGAGGGGACGTCCCCGGGCTCCTCGCCGCCATCGTCGCGACGAACCTCGCGGGCGGGCTCCCCGCGGCGTTCACCGCGGGCGACGTCGCGTCCTGGTACCCGACGCTCGCCGCGCCGCCGCTGACGCCACCATCGTGGGTGTTCGGGCCGGTTTGGACCGCCCTGTTCGCCGCCATCGGCGCCGCCGCGTACCTCGTCTACCGTCGACGCGACCACCCGATGCGGACGCGCGCACTCGCCGCGTTCGGCGTCCAGCTCGCGCTGAACGTCTCCTGGTCGTTCGCGTTCTTCGGCGCACAGTCGCCCGCCGCGGGGCTCGCGGTCATCCTCGCACTCGACGTCGCCATCCTCGCCACGATGGCGCTGTTCGACCGCGTCGACCGCCGCGCGACCGCGCTCATGCTTCCCTACCTCGCGTGGGTGCTGTTCGCGACGTACCTCACGGTCGGGTTCTGGACGCTGAACTAGCGACGCCTCGACCGACGACGCCGCGGTTCTCGCTCGTCGACCGACGAGACCGAGTCGTCTCACTCGTCGAGGTACGGCTCCTCGATGCGCTGGTCGCCGCCGACGAAGCCCGTCAGCCGGCGCGTGCTCTCGTCGAACACCGTCACGACCGGGCCGAGCGCGCGTTCGACGAGCGAGAGCGGGCGGGCGACGCGGAGACTCCACTGTTCGGCGTGCCCGAGCCCGTACGCCTTCGGGACTATCTCGCCGAACACGAGGACGAGGACGGTCGCGGCGAGCGTCGCGACGACGACCGCGAGCCCCGAGGGCACGAACTCGGCGACGAGGAGCGTGACGATGCTGGAGATGGCGACGTTCACGACGTTGTTCCCGACGAGTATCGTGACGAGGAGTCGATGCGGGTCGTCGAGGAGCGCTCGCAGCGTGCGTTCGTCGGTCGATTCGCCGTCGGCGGCGAGCCCCGTCACCCAGTCGTCGGTGAGCGAGAACAACGCGGACTCGCTACTGGAGAATAACGCGCTGACGACGACGAGCACGGCGACGGCGAGCAACGACGGGACGAGCGTCGAGACTGCGTTCATACCACCACGTTGCTCGGCGCCCGCTTGAAAGTGGGCCGGCCCTCGCCCCGGCGGCGCGACGCCAGCATCCCTATCCACGTCCACCCCGATACGTCGGTATGCGAGTCACCGACGCACTGAAGAGCAGTTTCGTCTCCGGCATGATACTCATCGCGCCGCTGGCGCTCACGCTGTACGTCCTTCGGCTCCTCGTGAACTGGTCGCTCCAGTTCGTCGACCCGTTCGTCGCCGGGACGGAACTCACGCGGTACACCGCCAACGACAGGGTCGCCGCGCAACTGCTGGCCGCCGCCATCATCGTTGCGAGCATCACGCTCCTGGGCTACCTCGCGAAGAAGAGCATCGGCCGGCACCTGTTCGGGAACGTCGGCCGCATCGTGAACGTCATCCCGCTGTTCTCCACCATCTACCTGAACATCCGGCAGGTCGCGGACTCGCTGGTCGAACGAAAAACCGCCTACGAGAGCGTCGTCCTCGTCGAGTACCCGCGCGAGGGCGTGTACTCGATCGGCCTCGTCACCGGCGAGAGTCCGAGTTCGGTCGAGGAGTTCGCCGGCGAGGACGTCTACAACGTCTTCCTCCCGAACAGCCCGAACCCGACCGCCGGCCGCCTCGTCCTCCTCCCCGAGGATCAAGTGCACGAGATAGACATGAGCGTCCGTCGCGGGATGCGCCTCATCGTCACCACCGGCGTCGGCGACGACGGCCCGACGCCCGTCACCACCGACCCGAGCGCGTTCCCGGACGCGAACGCGGATTAGCTCGCGACGACTCGCCGAACGACGAACGCAAGTGGCTTCGGTGACTTCCCTCGGGTAACGCAGCATGGACGTTCGCTTCCTCGGTGGTGCCCGCGAAGTCGGCCGGAGTGCCATCCTCGTCGACGACTCGCTCCTCCTCGACTTCGGGCTCCTGACGGGGACGCCGATGCAGACGCCGGTCGACACGCCGGACCCGGACGCCGTCGTCGTCTCGCACGGCCACCTCGACCACGCGGGCGCGGTCCCCGCGCTGCTCTCCGGGAAAGCCCGGCCGCCCGTGCACTGGACGCCCCCCACGCGAGAACTGGCTCTCACGCTCGCTCGCGACACCCTGAAACTCCACGGCGGCACCCTCCAGTGTCCGTTCACGGAGACGGACGTCCAGCGACTCACGCAAGTATCCGAGACGCACGGCTACCGCGAGCCCTTCGAGGCCGCCGGATACGAGGTGACCCTGTTCGACGCCGGCCACATCCCCGGGAGCGCGCACGTCTTGATCGACGACGGCGAGACACGCTTCCTGTACACGGGCGACTTCCACGTCGACTCGCAACGTCTCGTCCCCGGGACGACCGCGCGCCCGGACGCGGACGTCGTCCTCTGCGAATCCACGTACTACGGCGTCGAGCACGACCCGCGAGCCGAGGTCGAACGCCGGTTCGTCGAGCGCGTCGAGGAGACCCTCTGGGAGGGCGGCACCGTCGTCGTCCCCGCGTTCGCCATCGGCCGCACCCAGGAGATGCTGCTCGTGTGCGACGCGCACGACGTCCCGTGCTACGTCGACGGCATGGGGAAGGACGTGACGCGGATGCTCGGCCACCACCCCGGCTTCGTCCGGGACGCGGACGCCCTCCAGCGCGCGACGAGCCACGCCCGGTTCGTCACCGGTCGGGACGGGCAACGCAAGCGCATCTGCGAGCAGAAGGCCGCCATCGTCACGACGAGCGGGATGCTCTCGGGCGGCCCAGCGATGACGTACGTCCCCGAGGTCGCGCCGAACCCGACGAACCTGGTCGCGATGACGGGCTACCAGGTCGAAGGCACGCCCGGCCGGGAACTGCTGGAGACCGGGAGCGCCGAGTTCGACGGCCGCCGGCTGCCCGTCAGCGCGCGCGTCGAGCAGTACGACTTCTCCGCGCACGCCGACGAAGCCGGCGTCCGCGAGTTCCTTGACGCGTACCGCGACAGCGAGGTGCTCGTGAACCACGGCGACGACTGCGAGCGCTTCGCCGCCGACCTCCGCGACGACGGCTACGACGCCAGCGCACCCGCCGTCGGCGACGTCGTCTCGCTGTGACCACGTCGGCACCGTCGGCATCGTCGCCACCGTCGGCATCGTCGCCACCAACGTCCGGACGCCAGCGCCCGACCGCGTTTCTCACCCCCTGAGACCCATACTCCGAGTATGTGTGCGCTGGACGCGTCTAGAGAGGTATGATACTCCACCGTCTCCTCGTCGCTGCAGGTTCGGCCGTGGTCGCGTTCGGCGTCGTCGCCGTCGCGGTCATCGAAGCACTCGCGCCCACAGCGGACATCGGCGCGGGCATCGTCGGCGTCGGCGCCGGCGCGCTCGCCGGCATCCTCGCGTTCGTCGCCGTCGCGCTCCTCGTCGAGGAGCTCGCCGGCCCGGCGCGCTGGGCGGTCGACGCGGTCGGCGCGTTCGGCCTCGCGCTCGTCGGCGTCGGCGCGTTCGTCTACGTCGACGTCGTGTCGCTCGAGACGACGACCGCGGTCGCGGCCGCCGCCGTCGTCGGCGTCCTCGCCTTCGGCGCGGGCTGGCTGAGCGACGAGCGGACCGACGAACCCGGTGACGGCTCCGGGACCGCCTGAAGCGACTCGAACCGGCCGCCGCCTCGTCGACCGACGAACCCCACGGATTACCAATCCTTATTAACTGAGACCGTCTACGTTAGTATCATGACGGTTGCGAGCGTCTCGATGCCCCAGGAACTGCTCGACAGAATCGACGAGTTCGCCGACGAACACGGCTACACCGGGCGGTCGGAGGTCCTCCGCGAAGGCGCGCGGAACCTGCTCGGCGAGTTCGAGGACAAGCAACTCGAGGACCGCCAGCTCATCGGCGTCATCACCGTCCTCTTCGACTTCGAGACCACGAACGCCGAGCAACGCATGATGAACCTCCGCCACGAGTACGAGGGCCTCGTGAAGTCGAACTTCCACAATCACGTCGGCGACCACCAGTGCATGGAGCTGTTCGTCCTCGAAGGCAGCCTCGAGGAGATCTCCGCGTTCGTCGGGAAGGTCCGCGCGACCAAGGGCACCACGACCGTCGACTACTCCGTGACGCCCGTCGACGCAAGCGACGCCGTCGTCTGAAGCGGCCTCGTCGTCGACCTCAGTCCTCCCCGCGCTCGGTCCGCCCCGCGGCAGGACTCGTCGCGACGCCGTAAAGGAAGCCGGCGGCGACGACCGCGAACCCGAGGACGACGCCCAGGTACGCCAGCCCGGTGAACGGGCCGTACTCGCGGCTGTACCGGCCGTACCAGACGAGGTCGTGGACCACGACGAACCCACTCGAGAGCGTCATCGCGATACCGAACAGCATCGGTCTGAGACCGCGCATACCGTCGGTGTCGTGGAGCGGACGCTTCACGCTTGGGAGATCCGCCGACAGCGACCCGCGGTCGTGCACGCGGCGGGCGATTCCGGGGATAACGTATTCACGATGGCGAGCGACGCGTGTGGTATGCCGGACCCGTTCGTCGTCGTCGGCGGAGACGCCGCAGGACTGAGTGCCGCGAGCAAGGCCAAACGCGAGGCGCCCGAGCGCGACGTCGTCGTGTTCGAGAAGGGACGCTGGATATCGTACGCGCACTGCGGGACGCCGTACTTCGTCGAAGGCGTCGTCGAGACGCTCGACGACCTCCTGTCGCTATCGCCCGACGAGGTCGAAGAACGGGGCGTGGACCTGCGGCGCGAACACGAGGTCACTGGCGTGAACACCGACGCGCGGACCGTCGGCGTCGACGGTCCCGACGGCCAGTTCGAGCAACCGTACAGCGACCTGCTGGTCGCGACGGGCGCGCACGCCGTCACCAGCCCCATCGAGGGTCACGAACTCGACGCCGCGCTCCCGATGCACGGCCTCGACAACGCCGCCGCGACGAGAGCGCTCCTCATGGACCCCGACGCCGACCACCTCGCCGCGGTCGGTGGCGAGGAATACGTCGACCGGGAGCGCGTCGAACGCTGCGGCGCGCTCGAACCACCCGAGACCGTCGCCATCGTCGGCGGCGGGTACGTCGGCGTGGAGATGGCCGAAGCGTTCAGCGCGCACGACCTCGACGTCCACCTCTTCCAGCGCCCCAGTCACGTCCTCGAGTCCTTCGGCGATCCCATCGCCGAACGCGTCGAGGAGACCCTTCGGGACCACGGCGTCACCCTCCACCTCGACACCGAGGTCGCACGCCTCGTCGACGATACAGGAGCCTCGACGGGCGACGGTCGCGTCGCCGGGCTCGAATGCGCCGGCGGGACGACCCTCGAGTGCGAGCTCGCGCTCGTCGGCATCGGCGTCCGGCCGAACACGCACCTTCTCGAAGACACGCCCGTCGCGCTCGGCGAGAGCGGCGCGGTCGCAGTCGACGACTTCGGCGCGACGAACGTCGACGGCGTGTACGCCGCCGGCGACTGCGCCGAGATGACTCACGCCGTCACCGGCGAGTCGACGTGGGTGCCCCTCGGCCTCACCGCGAACCGCGCCGGCCGCGCCGTCGGCACCACCGTCGCCCGCACCGACCACGACGCCGGCGACAACGGCGACGGGAGCGGGCACGGGGGCGTCTCCCCAGCCGACCGCGAACCCGTCGGGTCGATCGCCGGCACCGCCGTCACGAAAGCGTTCGACATGGAGGTCGGCCGCTCCGGCATCACCGACCTCGACGAAGCCCGCTCGTACGGGTTCGACCCCGTGAAAGAGACCATCACGACCCGCTCGCGCTCGGGGTACTACCCGGGCGCCGCCGAGACCACGGTCACGCTCGTCGCCGACCGCGACAGCGAACGCCTCCTCGGCGGCGCCATCGCCGGCACCGACCGCGCCGCCGTCCGAATCGACACCGTCGCCACCGCGCTCGAAGCCGAGACGACCGTCGGCGACCTCGAACGCACCGACCTCGCGTACGCCCCACCGTTCTCCCCGGTCTGGGACCCCATCCTCACCGCCGCGAAGGTCCTCCGCGGCTCGCTGTAGCCAGCGGTCGCACTCACCCACGACCGGGACCCAGATGTGTACGCACCGCACTTTTCCGTCTCGGTCGCGTTCCCCCAGATATGTCCGGTCAGTTCCCCGACCTCGACGCCACCGTCCCGCTCGTCAGCGCCGCCGAACTCAAGGCGCGAGTCGACCGAGACGAGCACGTCGTCGTCCTCGACACCCGCCGCCCGGACGACTACGAGTCCTGGCACATCGACGGCGAGAACGTCACCGCAATCAACGTCCCGTTCACGGCGTTCATGGACGGCGACGACCCCGCGGGCGGCGTCCCCAAGGCGCTCCTCGAAGCGCTCCCGGAGTCGTACGACGCGCCGATGGTGACGTGCTGCGCGAAGGGCATCTCGAGCCTGTACGTCGCGGAGTTCCTCACGCGCGAGGGCTACGACATCGTCGCGCTCGACGACGGGATGCGCGGCTGGGCGGGCCTCTACGAGTCCACACCGCTCGCGAGCGAGTTCCTCCCCGACGAGGCCGTCGTCCGCCAGTTCGTCCGCCCCAGCTCGGGGTGTCTCGCGTACATGATCGTCTCGAACGGCGAGGCGATGGTCGTCGACCCGCTGCGTGCGTTCGCGAACGAGTACGCGGCCGCGGCCGACGACCAGGACGCCTCGCTCGTGCACGCCGTTGACACGCACGTGCACGCGGACCACGTCTCCGGCGTCACCGCGGTCGCCGACGCCACCGACGCCACAGCGCTCGTCCCACGGGGTGCGGCCGAGCGCGGGTACGAAGGCGACGCGGACTACGTCGACGCCGGCGACGAACTTCACGTGGGCGACGTCGCCGTCGAGGCGGTCGCACTCCCTGGCCATACGACCGAGATGCTCGGATTCCGCATCGGCGACGTCCTCCTCACCGGCGACACGATATTCACCGATAGCGTCGCCCGCCCCGATCTCGAAGAAGGCGACGAGGGCGCGAGAGACGCCGCGAGCCAGCTATACGACACCATCGAGGACATCGCCGAGTTCGACGACGACGTCCTCGTCGCGCCGGGGCACACGAGCGAGACCGCAAGTCCGCGCGACGACGGCACGTACGCCGCGACGCTCGGCGAACTCCGCAAGCGCCTGCCCGCGTTCCGGCGCGACCGCGAGGACTTCGTGGACGCCATCCTCGACGGCATGCCGCCGCGGCCGAACAACTACGAGACCATCATCGCCGCGAACCTCGGCCGCGAGGACGTCGACGACAGCGAGGCGTTCGAGCTCGAGCTCGGCCCGAACAACTGCGCCGCCGGCGAGTAGTCGTGGTCGGCGGCGACCGGTGACGCCTCAGGCCGCGAGCGCGTCGAACTCGTACTCGATGTCCGTGTGTTCCTCGCTCGCCTCCCAGAGCCGGCGCGCGAGGTCGTCGTCGAGCGCGCGAGCGCTCGGCTCCTGGCGCTCCGGGCTGCCGCGCATGTTCATGAACCCGCCGGGGCCGTAGTACGCGCCACCGGCGACGTCGGGCGCGGTCGCGGCGTACAGCAAAGGGAGCGCGCCGTCGGCCGCGGACTGCGCGAACACCGCGTTCGCGGCCTCCATCATGTACTTCCGGAGCACGGACCCGCGCTGCTCGGGGCCGCGCTTCTGGAGGTTCGTCGCCGCGTACCCGGGATGCACCGCCGCGCTCGTCACGTCCTCGACGCCCGCGTCGTCGAGCCGCGCGTCGAGCTCGCGCGCGAACAGGACGTTCGCGAGCTTGCTCTGCGCGTACGCCGCCCACTCGTCGTACCCGCGCTCGGGCTCGTCCACCGGGTCCGCGCTCCGGGGACGGATGCGCTCGAAGTCGACGTCACCGCGCTCGTGCAGCCCACTTGACTGCGTGACCACGCGCGCCTCGCCGTCGCTCGCCGCGAGCGCGGGCAGGAGATGCTCGGTGAGCGCGAAGTGCCCGACGTGATTCACGCCGAACTGTTTCTCGAACCCCTGGGCGGTCTCGCTGTACGGGATGGCCATCACGCCCGCGTTGTTCGCGAGGACGTCGAGCGCGTCGTAGTCCTCGCGGACGCGCTCGGCGAACGACCGAACGGAGTCGAGGTCCGCGAGGTCGCACTCGCGGACGTCCAGCTTCCCCGGCGTCGCCGTGCCGCGCCCGGCGATCTCGTCGCGGATGGACTCGGCGGCGTCACGGCCGCGGTCCGTGCTCCGGACCGCCATCACCACGGTCGCGCCGCGCGCCGCGAGGACCCGCGTCGCCTCGCGACCGATACCGCTGTTCGCGCCCGTCACGACCACCGTCATCTCGCTGCAATCCGGCACGTCGGACTCGGACCAACCACTCATGTATTCCCGTACTCGCTCGCGACTCAAGGCCTCTCGGCTCGCGGCACCGCCTCGACGCCGGCCTGGCGGCGGTTCCGGCGAACGCGTCCGGCTTCACGAAGCCATACGGCCGCGGCGGCCGACACTCGTGGTATGGTCGAGAACCACTCCGACACGTTCGCCATCGGCGGGACAGACGAGGTACACCGGCTCGGGTTCGGCGCGATGCGGCTCTGCGGCGAGGGCATCACGGGGCCGCCCGAGGACGAGGAGGCCGCGCGCGACGTCCTCCACCGCGCGACCGAGGTCGGCGTCGACTTCGTCGACACCGCGGACTCGTACGGCCCGGGCGTCAGCGAGCGCCTCATCCGCGAAGCGCTGCATCCGTACGACGACCCGGACGTGTTCGTCGCCACCAAGGGCGGCCTGCTCCGGAACCGCGACGGCGAGTGGAAGCCGATGGGCGACCCGGACTACCTGAAGAACGCGCACTTCGCGAGCCTCGACCGCCTCGGCGTCGACTGCATCGACCTCTACCAGCACCACCGCCCCGACCCCGACGTCGACGTCGAGGACTCCCTGCACGCGCTCGCCGAGTTGCAAGACGAGGGCGTCATCGAGCACGTCGGCGTCTCGAACTACTCCGTGGAGCAGTTAGAGCGCGCGAGCGACGTCGTCGACGTCGCCACGGTGCAAAATCGCTTCAACCTCAGCTATCGCGAGGAGCGCGACGTCCTCGAATGGTGCGAGGACAACGACGCCGGGTTCATCCCGTGGTACCCGCTCGCCGCCGGCGACCTCGACGACGACGACGCAGTGGACGAGATCGCCGACGCACACGACGCCTCGCGCGAGCAGATCGCGCTCGCCTGGCTCCTGCACACCAGCGACGTCACGCTCCCGATTCCGGGCACGTCCAGCATCGAGCACCTGGAGGAGAACGTCGCCGCGAGCGCCATCGACCTCACGGACGAGGAGGTCCGACGGCTCGACGACGCGGCTTGACACAGGTCCGAGGGACTTTGGTCGTCCGGTCCGGCCGGTGGTGGGGAAAACGGTCGTTTCAGCCAGAGGTGAACTCTTGAAAGCAGCCTCGCTACGTGGCGTATGGACCGTCGTGCGTTCCTCGCTGGGTCGAGCGCCCTGGCAGTCGGGGCGACCGCCGGGTGTCTCGGCTGGACCGGTGCTCCCGCTCGGTCGACGACCGAATCGCTCGCCGTCGAAGGGGACGAGCCGACGCTCGAACCAGGGGACAGCGCGACGCTGGTCGTCCGGACGACCGCGATTCGGCGCTGTCAGTTCACCGCGTACTGTCACGAGACGGCCGGCGTCGAACTGCGCCTGAACGACGCCCGACTCGACCCCGAACCAACCGCGGGCGTGATGGACTCCTACCCCCAGATCTGGACGTGGAAGCGACGACGCGACGTCACCGTCACCGTTCCCGTCGACGTCGCACCGGACGCGTCACCAGGCCAGTGCGAGTACGGCGTCGCGGCCGCCGGCGGCGACGACGAGGAGGTCGAAGAGTCGTTCACGATAACCGTCACCGACGGGTGACGACCGGGTCGCCGGTGCCATAGCTTCAAGTCGCGTGCGGGCGTCCGGCCGGACGAATGACTGCGGCCACCGATTTCTTCGTGAATCTCGTCGGCGACAACGTGCTCGTGCAGGCGCTCGTCGGCGGATTCGTCATCGCGGGCCTGAACCTCCTCGGTGCGTCGCTCGTCCTGTTCGTGAAGGACCCGAGCGAGCGCGCGCTCGACGGCGCGCTCGGGTTCGCCGCGGGCGTGATGCTCGCCGCCGCGTTCACGAGCCTCATCCTCCCCGGGATCGACGCCGCCGGCGGCGACCCCCTCCCCGTCCTGTTCGGCGTCCTCCTCGGCGCTGCGTTCCTCGACCAGGCCGACCGGTTCGTCCCGCACGCGCACTACCTCCTCACGGGGAAGCGCCGCGACGACGTCGGGTACGACGCCGCCGACAGCCCCGTCGACGAGTCGAAAGTCGCCGGCGTCGTCCTGTTCATCCTCGCAATCACTCTCCACAACATGCCCGAGGGACTGGCGGTCGGCGTCGGGTTCGGGAACGCCGCGAACGCCACCGGCGCCGAGAGCACCGCAGCGCTCGCGGACGCGCTCGCGCTCATGCTCGCCATCGGCATCCAGAACGTCCCCGAAGGCCTCGCCGTCTCCGTCGCCGCCATCAACGCCGGGTTCGACAAACGCGCGTACGCCGTCTTCACCGGCGTCCGCTCCGGGGTCGTCGAGATACCGCTGTGCGTCCTCGGCGCACTCGCCGTCACACTCGTCGCCCCCCTCCTCCCGTACGCGATGGGGTTCGCCGCCGGCGCGATGCTGTTCGTCATCAGCGACGAGATCGTCCCCGAGACCCACCAGGGCGGCCACGAACGCGTCGCCACCCTCGGCCTCATGGTCGGCGTCGTCGTCATGCTCTACCTCGACGTCTCCCTCGGGTAGCCAGCGCGCTCGCCGCACGCGCGTCCCCCGAATCCGACGCCAGCACCGCCGTCGCTAGAGAGGGCTTCGCACGCGAGAACCGGACGCTTGGTATGGTGAAACAGGCTCAGAGGAAGTATTTACGCCTCCAGCCACTACCCTCGTTCATGACCGCAGAGGAGTCCCTCCAGCGACGCGAGAGCCACGAACCGCCTCCAGCGACGCCACCGAAGGCGACGCTGTTCTGTCCCGACTGCGACCGCGAAGCCCCCGCCGACGGCGACTGGCAGCAGCGCCAGCGGAGCTACGGCGTCGCCGTCCACTGCCCGCGCTGCGACGCCCGCCTCACGCTCCGCCCACAGTTCTCCGACGACGTCACCGACCTCGTGCACGGCGACTGACCGCGGTCCCGTTCTTCCACGTACGCGTCAGCAATCGCCGTAGATGATGCGATAGAGGTCGCCGTCCGCGGTGACCACGTACCCGATGGTCGACGGCCCGGCGTCGACGTGCACGTGGAAGTGCACGGGGGTCTCCCCGTTCGGAGCGACGTCCCCGTGAACCTGCTCGCTCCCGCGGAAGTGCCCACCGACGTCCAGTACGGTCGTCGTAGCCATCGTCGATGTCGAGGCATCGGTGCGCTCGGTCCCCGCCGTCGTCGAAGTCGACGCTGGTTCGCTCGTCGTCGCCAGGCGCCGGTCCGCGAGGTGCTCGCGGACGACCGAGACCGCCTCGGATCCGTTTGCGACCGCGTCCACGGGCTCGCCGAGGCGCTGCGCGCCGCCGTTCCCGAGCGGCGGACAGTGCTGAACGGGCGTCGTGACCGACGCGAGCACCGCCAGGAGAGCCAAGAGCACGAGCGCGACCACCGCGACCACCGCCGCGGTCCTGCCGAGCCACGCGCGTGCCTCTTCGACGTCCAGCACGCTCCACCCGGTCGAACCGACGACACAAAAACGTAGAGGTCGGCGCGGTCAGTCCTCGTCGTTCGCCTGCGCCGCCGCCTCGACCTTCGCCGCGTGCGACTCCAGGTCCGCGGCGAGTTCGCGAGCCTGCTCGGGCGACAGCTCGAGTTCGTCGACGTGCGCGGCGACCCCGTCAGGTTGGTCGTCCGCTTCGAACTGGAGTCGGACGTGCTCGGGGTTCTCGCGCGCGCTCGTCGCGTTCGCCACGCCGAGCCCGGTCGTCTCGTCGTCCGCGGTACGGACGCGAGCGTCGACGAGGTCGAGCGTCGTGTACGCGTTCACCTTCATCAGTCGTCCGACCATCAGCGCACCTCCACGAGCGCGGGCGCCGACGTGACTCCCGTCATCAGTCGTCCGCGGGCGCCGAGTCGTCCTCGGCCGCCGCGTCCAGCGGCACGCCGTCGCCGTCCGTCGGCGCGGGCGACGCCGCCATCTCGTCGTCCTCCGCGTACGGGTACCACGTGCGCTTCGTGTTGTGCATGAAGTGATCCTCGTAACTCGTCTCCTCGGGTTCGACGAGTTCCTCGAGTTCGTCCTCGTCGTGGCGCTCGACGAAGTCACGGAACGTCTCCGTGCCCTCGCGCTCCGTTTTGTACGTCTCGACGAGGTTCGCGATCGCACCGGGGACCTCGTCCGCGGGGATGCGTTCGCCGACCCAGTCCGCGAACCGCGGGTTCTCACCGAGCCCACCGCCGAGCCCGAGGTCGAACGCCTCCACGGGCTCGCCGTCCTTCCGCGTCTTCATCCCGCGCAGCGAGACGTCCGCGATCTGCGGTTGCGCGCACGACGCCGTGCACCCCGACAGGTGGACGTGGAAGTCCTCGACCTCCTCGGGCAACTCGACCGTGTCGCGAAGGTGTCTGGCGTAGCGGACCATGCGGTTCTTCGTCTCCACGATCGAGAGCGAGCAGAACTCCGTGCCCGTACAGGCGATAGAACCCCGCATGAACGGGCCGGGGTTCGGCGAGTAATCCTCGAGCAGCGGCTCTGCGAGGAGGTCGTCGACGTTCTCGTCGGGGACGTCCGTGACGACGACGTTCTGGCGCTGCGTGAGCCGGAGCTCGCCCGAACCGTACTCCTCGGCGAGGTCCGCGAGCTCGAGGACGTCTTCGGTCCCCATCCGGCCGACGAGAACGTTCAGGCCGACGTAGTTCTTCCCGTCCGCCTGCGGGTGGACGCCGACGTGGTCGTCGTGCCCGTCGCCCTCGCGCCCCGCGTTATAGCTGTATTCGTCGCGGAAGTCCTCGCCCGCGGACTGGAGTTCGAAGTCCACGAACTCCTCCTGGAGCACCTTCCGGAGCTTCTCGGCGCCCCACTCGTCGACGAGGAACTTGATGCGCGCCGAGTACCGGTCCTCGCGGTTCCCGTACTCCTCGAACAGCGCCGACACCGCGTCCGCGACCGCCGCCGCCCGCTCGTGGGGCACGAACACGTCGATGTCGCGCGCGAGCCGCGGCTCGTTCCGCGCGAGCCCGCCGCCGACGCGGACGTTGTACCCCTTCACGCCCTCTTTCGTCGCGGGCTCGAACGCGAGGTCGTTGATCTCGCCCTGCCCGCAGCCCTCGCGGCAGCCCGTGACGGCGACCTTCCACTTCCGCGGGAGGTTCTCGTAGCGGTCGTTCTCCTTGAACTCGTCCTGGAACGCGTACACCGTCTCGAGCGCGTCGACGTGCTCGTGCTCGTCCTTCCCCGCGACCGGACAGCCGACGATGTTCCGCCACGAGTCACCGCACGCCTGCACCGTCGACAGGCCCGCGCCCTCGAGAGCGTCCCAGACCTCGACGATGTCCTCGACCTTGATCCAGTGCAACTGGATCGCCTGCCGAGTCGTGAAGTCGCACCACGACGCGCCGAACTCGGGATTCTCCACCGGACCGGTCGCGTACTCCTCCGCGACCTCGCCGACGACGCGGAGCTGGCCGGGTTCGAGGATGCCGTTCGGCGTCCCGATGCGCATCATGAAGTACGACTCCTGGCCCGCGCGCTGGTGGTACAAGCCGTACCACTTGAAGCGCTCGAACCACGCGTCGCGCTCGTCCTCCGGAATCGACGCCCAACCCTCCTCGGCGAAGCGCTCGACGTGCTCGCGGATGTCCGTCCCGTACACCTCGGCCTTCCACTCCTCGACGTCCGTCGCCATTCGTACCCGAAGCCACGCGCCACGGGGTCATACCCGCAATCGTCTCGTCATACCTCCCCGGTACTCCGCAAAAGCGGCGAAACTTGCACACCCCGACCGCGCCGTGACGCGGACGGACAACACCCACCCGACTCAGACAGACGGCTCGCTCCGCGCACGCACCGCATCCGGCGGATACGGCCGGAACGACCCGTCCAGTACACGCCCGACGCCCAACCCCGAGAACGTCCGCTTCTCGCCGCAGTCCACGCACCGACCCACGCCGTCGACCGATACCTCGCGTCCCGTGACGCTCACGCGCGTGAACGCCTCCAGGAGCACGAACGCGGTCGCACACCCACAGAAATCCGTCGCCGCGAACCGCCAGATATCGCTCGTCGGCACCCGCCGCTCGTTGTCGACGGACACCCACGCACCATCGTCCAGCACGCGCAATTCAGTCGGCATACCCACCCTCGACGCCGCTCGGGTTTGGTCCCATCGGGGCCCGCAAACCTCCGTGTCGTCCACGACACCACGAACCACCACGAACCCACTCACTGCACGCGATTTCCCGCCAGTTCGCCCGACCGAGATACCGGGAACATCGTCCGGTACCCGGGAGCCCCGGTCACGAGTGACACCACGAACTCGTTTAACCACACCCACCACATACGACGACCCGATGACCCCCACC
This sequence comes from Halorubellus litoreus, assembly GCF_037081675.1. GTDB lineage: Archaea > Halobacteriota > Halobacteria > Halobacteriales > Natrialbaceae > Halorubellus > Halorubellus litoreus. The sequence goes on from NZ_JAZAQL010000002.1 coordinate 1,479,265, forward strand.
GACACGCCAACCGACGACCCACCCGACAACGACCAGCCACACCACCCCACGACCACGAGACCAACCAGCGTCGCACCGCCCGCAGACGTCGCCCCCGAACTCCACGACGAGGACGCATGACGATGGCCGAACCCGAAACCACCGACCCCGAGTCAGAGACCACCGAACCAGAAGCAGAAACCACCGAACCAGAACCCATCGAGGACGACCCAGCCACCAGCGACGACCACGACGAAGACCGCAGCGGCGACCGCGACGACGCACACCTCCGCGACGTCGACCCCGGCGCCGGCTGCACCGAGATCTGGGAGCACCTCTCAGAGACGCGCGACGACTAGCACCCACGACTTTTCTCACCACGCCCCCAACCACAACTCGATGCCAGACGAGGACGCCCCCCGCGCCGACCGCCAATCGCCAGTCGGCAAACCCGTCATCCGCGGCGACCCCGACATCACGGGGCAGACGCCCGAAGAAGCCGTGCAGTTCGACCCCGACGACCCCGAAAGCGTCGCGCTCGCCGCCGACACCGTCGCCCGGTTCGCAACCAGCAGCGTCGGCGACGACGACCACGTCTACGTCCTCCGCGGCGCCGCCGCCTGCGCCGCACTCGTCCGCGGCGTCGGCTCGTACAAGATCGCCGCCGAACGCACCGACGGCGCAGCCAGCATCTCCTTCATCCGAAAATGGGCGCGCGTCCACGACCTCCCACGCTCCGTCCGCCTGCACGTCGCCCGCGGCGACATCGCCCCAACCGCCGCGAAACACGTCGCGCGCCTCGCCGGCGAAGCACGCTTCCACCTCGCCTGGGCGATCCTCGACGCCGACCTCACCGTCCGCGACGTCCGCACCATCGCCAGCGACGTCGACGACGACACGTCCATCGCGGACGCCCTCCGCGCACACGGCATCACACCCGGACACCTCGACGTCGACCTCCCGCTCGCCACGTACTCCGAACTCCGCCGGCAAGCCGCACTCGAAGGCCGACCCCCCGGCAGCGTCCTCGCCGACGCACTCGCCGCATACGACCCCGACCGCTACGAGACCAACACCCAGCGCTGACCCTACTCGTTCGCGAGGAACGCCACCGTCGCGTCCGCGAGCACGTCCGCAGCCGCACGAACCTCCGAGAGCGAGATCGTCTCGTCCGGGAAGTGCGCCTGGTCGATACTCCCCGGCCCGAACAGGACCGTCGGAATCCCCGCCGCGACGTAATGTCGAGAATCCGCACCGTACGTCGCCCCACGCGGCTCGTCGTCCAACCCCGCAGCCTGCATCGCCCCACGAAGCGCGCCAACCACCGGTTCGTCCGCATCGACCGCCGCAGCCTCGAACTGGATACCGTCACGCTCGAAACCAGGCGGGTGCTCGCGCGTCCACGCATCCGCGTCCGCGACCAACCGCAACCGCTCGCGGAGCGCCTCCTCGACACCAGCAACCGTCTCGCCCGGCGCGACGCCCACGCGGACGCCCGCCGACAACGCCGCCGGCACCGACGACGCCCACTCGCCCGCCCGCACCGTCCCGACGTTCACCGGCCACTTGATCGGGAACCGCTCGTACCGCGCGTCCGTCACCGCCTCGTCGCGCTCTCGCTCGAACGCCCGAAGCCCCTCGCGAACACGCTCGAAGTGATCGAGAACCGACTCGCCGCGCCACCGCGTCGCCGCATGCGCACTCCGCCCCTCCAACGTAATCTCACCCATCAAACTCCCCTCGACAGCAGTCACGCACGCCAACTCCGTCGGCTCCGCGACGATGCACGCATCGCGCTCGAACGCGTACGGCGACTCGAGCGCCGCCATCCCCGCCCCGATACCACCCTCCTCCTCGCCAGCGACCGCCTCCACGACCACGCGACCATCGAGCCCGCTCTCGCGAGCACGCTCGACAGCAGCGCGCGCAGCGAACACCGCCGCGACCAACCCACCCTTCATGTCGGCCGCACCACGCGCCGTCAACTCGCCGTCCACCCACGTCGCCTCGAACGGCGGACTCGACCACGACCCCTCGCCCGCAGGAACGACATCCACGTGCCCGTTCAACACGAGCGTCCGCCCCGCCGCAGGGTCCCCAACCTCGAAGACACCAGCGACACTCGGCCGCCCATCAACGTCGATCTCCGCAGGGTCGTCCGGGAACGACGGATGCCCCGCAAGCACACTCGCATCAGCCTCCCACGTCACCGTCTCGAACCCCCAATCGTCGAGACGCCGCTCGAACCACGCAACGACCGCCGCCTCCTCACCAGGCGTCGACGCATACTCCACGAACGACGAAAGCATCGACCGCACCTCGCCCGCCTCCGTCACCTCGAAACCATCCATGCACGAACGCTCACCCAGCATCGCCCTAAGCGTTCTCCCCTATATCGACAACCCTTAAATACACGGGTCCGAAACTGAGGAGCAAGGGCCGGTAGCTCAGTCCGGCAGAGCGTCTGGCTTTTAACCAGACGGTCGGGGGTTCAAGTCCCTCCCGGCCCGCTTCTGCGACGAACGAACGTGAGGAGCGAAGCGGCCATCGAGGACTTGAACCCTGCGAGTCGCAGCACCCGAGCGAAGCGAGGGTGACCGTCTCGCATCGGTTCAAGTCCCTCCCGGCCCGCTACTTCGCGCTGCGAACGACGGTGAGCAGCGCGAATCGGAGCCGAGGGACGTGAATCCTTCCAGTCGCGCGCAGCGAACGCAGGGAGAGCACGTCTAGATTCGAATCACGTGGCTCCCAGTCCGCCTCTGCCTCGACCAGACGTGAGGAGCGCAGTAGCTATCGAAGACTAGACTCTGCAAGTCAGACCAACAACGAACGACCACGCACCCGAGAACCAGAATAAAAAAAAAACGGCGAACAGCTGCCGACAACAAACGAACGCGCGCGTTACTCCTTCCGCGGGAGGAACGCCAGCGCGATGAGGAGCACGAACACACTCCCACTCCCGATCGTCACACCCCAGACACCATTGATGCGGTCGTGGAACCGATCATTCGTACGGATCGCATCCTGCAACTGCTCACGTGCAGCCTGCCCCTCACCAAGCAGAACAGTATCGTTGTTCTTGAAGTGAACGACGTACGGCTGCTCGTTCAGCGAGATGTTCTGATTGTTCGTCGTGGACAACGCATTCGTCCGCGGCGCAGTCCACTCCAACACGACACTCGTATTCGAGACGCTCGCAATCGTCGTCCGATTCCCAGCACGCTCGAACGAATCACTCTCCGAGAACGCCACCGACTGCACCGACTCGTTCGACGAATTCGCGATATACGACGTCACCGCAACGTCCTGCCGACCACCCTGCTCGGGCTCACTATCGATATACAGAACCCCATCACTCCACGCCGGCCGGAACTGCGCCGTCGGCTCCCAGCGGAGCTCGAACCGATCCGTCCCGTTCTCCACCAGAACACGACGCGTCTGATTCTCGAACTCGACAGTCGAATTCGCCGCCCACGACTCCGTATACCGCGCAGAATCGTTCGTCCACTCGAAACGGACAGTGTACTTGAGGCCACCACCACCACCGTGACCACCACCCTCCTGCTGTTCAGCTTTCACTTCAGCGACCGTATACGTCCGCTCATCCACAGTGACAGTATCGCCCGCCTCTATCTCGCGGACATCATCACCACTGATCGTGATCGCAGGCGCGTCCGCCGTCGCAATGAACGCGTACGACCCGGCAGCGATCACGAGGAAGAACGCGATGTACGCCGCCGCTGCTCGTCGTTGCATAACCGAAGCGAAGTACGCACTCGGTATAACGGTTTCTAACTCACCACGACACACCCACCACACAACCACCAACACCACCCACACAGCACGCGCTCACCAACGAACACACAAAGAAGCCAAGGGCCGGATTTGAACCGGCGGGGGTGCGGCTCTGCAGGCCGCTGCGTTCGGCCGGACTCTGCCACCTTGGCGCACTCACACCTACCGACTCACCGAATTTAAGCATAGCGGAACACCCTCACGAAACCACCCCCCACCACCGGCACGGCGCGCGAGCGAGCGCGACCGGCGACCACCGGGAGCCCGGCCGCGCACACACACGCGAGGGACGGCGAGCGAACACCGTGAGCGAGCCGTCGGCTGGGGAGGACGAGGCCCACAGCTGTCCCCTACGCACGCAACTTCACCGACAGCGTCGCCACTCCACGAACAACACACCCACGCACAACCCAACCACAGCATCGCCACTCATCGAACAACACACACTCGCACAACCCAACCACAGCATCGCCACTCATCGAACAACACACCCACGCACAACCCAGGACAGCATCACCACTCCACGAACAACACACACACGCACAACCCAACCACAGCATCACCACTCCCTCTGTAAAGACAAAAAGCCCACCACCCCACAACAGGGGTGGCAGGCTCAAAGTATGAATAG
>NZ_JAZAQL010000003.1:0-631297 GCF_037081675.1 Halorubellus litoreus
TCGCCGTACCACACGTTCAGGTCCTCGACGCTCAACTTCGCGTCGCCCTCGAACTCGAACTCCGTCCACTCCTCGCGCGTCTCCTCGGCGGTCTCGCCCGCGACCGTCGTCGAGCCCGTGTCGTCCGCTTCGTACGTGGAATCTGTCATGGATGGTGTGGGTCGGGAGCCACGGCCGCGCCGACGCTGTGACTTGCCAGCGACCACGGCGGGAGGGGTAATAGAACCAGTGACTCCCGCTGTCCGGAGTCTATCGCAGGAAGGGGACGTGCCGCCAGAGCTTGAGCCCTGCTGCGAGGACCTTCGCTTCGAGGTCGGTCGGGCCGGTGACGGGGTCGAAGGGGAGGCCGCGGGAGGTCGACACCGCCTTCTTCTCGGTGAATCGGACGACGCCGTCCTCGCCGTGCCGGCGGCCGAGTCCGGAGTCCTTCATGCCACCCATCGGGGCGTCGTGGGCGGCCCACGAAGTGACGTAGCCGTCGTTGATCGAGATGGTGCCCGCGTCGATGTCGCGAGCGATGGCGCGAGCGACGTCGACGTCGCCGGAGAGGATGCACGCGTGCAGGCCGTAGTCGGTGTCGTTGGCCTTCCGGACGGCTTCGGCGTCGCTCGCGACCGGTTCCATGTTGACGACGGGCCCGAACGTCTCCTCGCAGGCAGCGGTCGCGTCCCTGGGGAGGTCCGTGAGCACGGTCGGTGCGTAGAAGTACGGGCCGACGTCGTCGCGGACGCGGCCACCGGTCTCAACGGTCGCACCGTGGTCGCGGGCGTCCTCGACGTGCGCCTCGACGCGCTCCAGTTGCGACTCGGAGATGAGCGAGCCGACGGGGACGCCGTACGCGTACTCGGTGCCGGGTTCGAGGTCGGCGACGGCGTCGACGAACCGCCGGGAGAACTCGTCGTAGACGTCCTCGTGGACGTAGAGCCGTTCCGCGCTGATGCAGAGCTGGCCGGCGTTCGTGTAGCACGCGCCGATGGCGCGGTCGACAGCGGTGTCGACGTCGACGTCCGGGCGGACGTAGACGGGGTTCTTCCCGCCGAGTTCGAGCGAGCAGTCGACGAGTTCCTCGCCCGCTTTCGCGGCTATCTTCCGCCCGACGGCGGTGCTTCCGGTGAACGAGACGTAGTCGACGCGCTCGATGAGCGGGTCGCCGAGCGTCGCGCCATCGCCGGTGACGACCTGGAACGCGTCGTGTGGGAGCCCGGCTTCGCGGAGCAGTTCGACCGTGGCGAGCGCCGTGTACGGTGTCTCCTCTGCGGGTTTGAGGACGACGCTGTTCCCGGCCAGGAGCGCGGGGAGGGCGTCGCCGACCGCGAGGGTGAGGGGGTAGTTCCAGGGGGCGATGATGCCGACGACGCCGACCGGGTCGTAGTGGACGCGCGCGGTCGAGAGCAAGGGAAGGGCGCCGCGACGGCGTTCGCTCGCGAGCTGGTCGGCGACGCGGGTCGCGTAGTACCGCGACGTCATCGCGACGTCCATGACCTCCTCGTAGGCGTCGCCGCGCGCCTTCCCGGTCTCGAGTTGCATGAGGTCGAGGAGTTCCTCGCGGCGGTCAAGGACGAGGTCGTGGAAGCGTTCGAGGACGTCGGTGCGGGCGTCGAACCCGCGGTCGGCCCACCGCGACTGGGCGGCGTCCGCGTCCGCGACGGCGGTCGCGACGTCGTCGGGCGTCGATTCCGGTGCTGTGCAGAAGGCGTCGCCGGTGTAGGGTGCGACGACCTCGCGGTCGGCGGCGTCGTCGCTCGCGGTGACGAGGTCGTTCCAGTGGTCGAAGTCCCGGGGCGTCAATCGCGCGGGCAGCGAACCGGCGTCCGGCAGCTCGGGCATGCCTCGACGTGCGGACCGAACCGCCCTAACGGCACCGGTCGGGGTACTCCCGGAGCCACCTCACTCTGGTCGGCGAGCATCGACGTCGCGCATCCGGTCGCCGTAGTCCCACGCGTACGCTCGTTCGACGTCGACGGTGACGTGCACCTCGTCGCGGTCGTCGCGCAGTAACCACTGGGCGAGGTCGGAGTCGCGGTCGCCGAGGTAGTCGTCGACGAGCGTCCGCAGGAGCGCCTTGTCGTCGTCGGGTTCGAGCGTCGCGGTCCCCTGCCCGCGGACGCCGCGGTACGGCGGGTGGTTCGTCGACACCTCGAACGCGACCTCGGGGTCGGCTTCGAGGTACTCGACGACGCGCGCGGACGCCGACGTCGCGAGGTGGAGGGTGGCGTCGTCCGCGTCGTACCCGTACCACAGCGAGAGCATCCAGAGGCCGCCGCTGGGAGTCCGCGTGGCGACGCGGACGGGGATGGGGTTGTCGTCGAGGAACGCGTCCGTCCAGTCGCGGTCGGGGTCGCCCCGTAGTTTGAGCGTCATCGGACGATGGTGACGGGGACGGGGGCGCGGCGGACGACGCCCTCGGCGACGCTCCCGAGGAGGACGCGCGTCACGCCCGAGCGACCGTGACTCCCCATGACGATGTGGTCGACGTCGTTGTCCTCGGCGTAGTCGTTGATGGCGCGCGTCGGCCGGCCGACGACGGACTCGGTCCGGAGGTCCGCGCCCGCGTCACCGGCTTTCTCGCGAGCGCTCTCGAAGAGTTGCTCGGAGGCGGCCTGCTCGTTCTCGAACCACTCCTCCCAGAACCCGGGGAGGGTGCCGTCGACGGGGCTGGCGTACCCGGCGTCGACGAGGTCGATGACGTGCAGGAGCGTGACGGTGGCGTCGGGGTACTGGTCGAGCGCGTGTTCGAGCGCGTGCTCGGAGCCTTCCGAGTCGTCGTACGGGACGAGGACGTGCATGCGTGACAGTGCGCTCGTCGGACCGATAAAGGTGTGTGACGGTTGTCGGGTCGCGGCAACCGCCGTCGGTCAGCGGTCCGCGTCGAGCGCGTGGACGACGCCCTGGACGTCGCGTTCGAGCGTCGGACTCGCCCAGTCCTCGCGGAGCGCCGAGACCAACTCCGCTCGGTCCGCGGATTCGTTCGACGCGAGCGCGGCCTCGACGGCCGCGACCCACTCGGGGAGCAGTTCGGCGTACGCGTCGAGCGCGTCGGTGGCGTCCTCGCGGACGCCGAAGTGCCCGTAGCAGAGCGCGGACGGTTCGCGGTCACGGAGGCGAGCGATGGTGTCGAGCGACTCGTCGAGGTCGAAGTCGGGCGCGGGCGTCGTCGGGAGGAGTGCCCCACCGTAGTGCATGCCCGCGGCGTCGCCGACGAACAGCGCGCCCGATTCGGGGTCGGAGAGCGCGACCTGGTGGGGGGCGTGGCCGGGGGCGTGGACGACGTCGAGGTCGCGGTCGCCGGCCGGAATTGTATCGCCGTCGGTGAGCGCGACCGTGCGGTCGTCGTCGACGACGACCGGGGAGCCGTACTGGTCGGCGATCTCGTCGCCGACCGCGCGTCGTGCGCTCGCCGCGAGTCGCTCCAGGCGGTCGGGGTCGGTGAGATAGGGCAGGCCGCGTTCGTGGACGTAAACGGTCGCGTCCGGAAATCGCGCTGCGAGGTCGCCGACGGCGCCGGCGTGGTCGAGGTGGACGTGCGTCGGGACGATGGCGGCGAGGTCGTGCGCGCCGACGCCGCGGTCGTGGAGTGCGGCTTCGACGACGTCCGCGGCGGGTGCTGCGCCGGCGTCGACGAGCACAGGCGCTGGCGCTTCGAGGAGGAACGCGGAGTGCGCGCCGGGCGTCCCCAGCAGTTCGGTGTCGACGACGGTGACGGCAGGGAGCGTGTCAGAGGCCACGGTGCTGGGCCGTCCTTGGCTCGTCGTGCGCTTGAACGCTCGGGTTCGCGAGCGCATCCGAGCTCGCAACCACGTCCCGGTTTCCGACGACGGGTCGTGGCTGAGCGGTCGCTACTGGGTGACTTCGAGAGAAGGTGCGTGGTGTGCGCCCGTCGCGGTGGACGCTAGCGGGCCCTCAGATGTGGCCTTCGTCCTTGAGGTTCTCGATGACGTCGTCGACGAAGGATTCGACGTCGTCGTAGGGGAAGTCGCCGCCGGGAAGCTTCGTCTGGAGCTCCATGGCTGTCATGGAGAAGTCGCCGGACTCGAAGCGGGTGCCCGGGCCGTTGGGGAGCGCCGGGACGAGGTCCATCGGGCTCGAGATCGGGTAGTCGGCGCCACCGAATGCATCTTCCATCTGTTCGCGAAGGTCTTGCTCGTCTGCCATAACGACTCCACCTTCACGGGGATAAATAGTAAATCTTTGGGTAGTTGGTTGCGGCGGCGGGGCCGCATCTCGCTCCGGCCCCAGTGGTGCCCGGGTAGTCTCGGGCCATCGTGAAGCATCTACCGCTCGCCCGACCGTCGCGGTGCCCGGGAACCGTCCAGTCCCGGTGGAGTTCGTGTCATCCAGCTACGGACTGGATGAAAATTTATTACGAACACGGTCATCACGCTTGATGGCATGACAGAGGATAACTCGCGTGCGAGTAAGAACTTACACAGCCGACGTGGGTTGCTCGGCGGGCTCACGGGCCTCATCGCCGCATCCGCGTACAGCGCCACCGTCCCGACGGACGCGACGGCGCAGGTGACGAGCGGCGACGCGTCCGACGTCCAGACGGTCACCTCCCCCGACGGTCGCGTCGAGGTCACCGTCGACGTCTCCACGGGCGTCCCGACGTACAGTATCAGCTACGACGACACCACGCACGTCGACGCCTCACCCATCGGGTTCAACTTCGCGAATCAGGCGACGTTCGGTACCGGCATCGCGGGCTCGGGGCCGGACGTCACCGTCACCGGGAGCGAGAGCGGGACAGCCACCGAGACCTGGGAGCCCGAGTGGGGGAACTACGACGTCGTCAGCGAGGACTACGCGTACCGGACCATCGGCCTCGCGGAGACGAGTGCGCCCTCGCGGTCGGCGAACCTCCAGGTGCGCGCGTTCGACGACGGCGTCGGGTTCCGCGTCGCGTTCGACGACGACTTCGGCGAGTTCACCATCACCTCGGAGAACACCGAGGTGAACGTCGCGGGCGACTACACGTCGTGGTGGATCGCGAACGAGTTCGTGAACCCGCGGTTCGAACAGGAGTACCGCGAGACGGCGCTCAGCGACGTCCCCGCGGGGTCGAAGACCATCCGGCCGAACGACAACACGGTCCGGAAGGGCGTCCACACGCCGTTGACGATGCGCGCCGACGACGGGACGTACCTCTCCGTGCACGAGTCGAACCTCGACGACTACGCGACGATGAGTCTCGCCGCGAAGAACGACGCGGGCGGGAACGAACTCGCGGTCGAACTCGCGCCGCTCCCGGACGGCACGAAGGTCCAGGCGAGCGCGCCGCACGTGACGCCGTGGCGGACGTTCCAGGTCGGCGACCGACCGGGCGACCTCGTCGAGTCCGAACTCGTCCCGCTGCTCGCGGACGCCCGCGACGACTCGGTGCTTCCCGGCGACGGGAGCGGGGGCGTCGACACCGACTGGATAACCGGGAAATCCTACGTCGGAATCTGGTGGACGATGATTGCAGGGAGCGCGAACTGGGAGTACAAGTCAGACAGCGAGATAGAGAGCAACGGGAACGACCCCGCGTCGTACGTCCACGGCGCGCGCACCGAACGCATGCAGCGGTACATGCGGTTCGCGAGCGAGCACGGCATCGACAGCGTCCTCGTCGAAGGGTGGAACGAGGGCTGGGACACGTACCCCGGCGACGGCACCGGCCTCGAGATGGGCGTCGCGGACTCGTACCCGGACTTCGACGTCCCGACGGTCACCGACTACGGCGCGAACCTCCCGACACCGGTGGAGATGACGATCCACAACGAAACCGCCGGGAATATCGTGAACTACGAGGACGAGATAGAGAACGCCGGCGTCTTCGACGAATACGAGGCCGAGGGCGTCCGTTCCATCAAGAACGGGTACGTCTCCGACCCGGGGCTCGGGTTCGAGGGCGACGGGTCGTACGCGACGCACAACCAGCACTGCCAGACCGCCGTGAACCATCATCGACTCGCCATCAGGCGGGCGGCGGCGAACCGCCAGCTCCTCGAGATACACGAGGGCATCAAGCCGACCGGCGAGATACGGACGTACCCGAACGTCGCGGCCCGGGAGGTCGTGAAGGCCCAGGAGTACGACGGGTTCGGTGAACTCGGCGCGGACGTCGGCCGCGACCACCACGTCCTCCTGCCGTTCACGCGGATGCTCGCCGGGCCGACGAGCTACCAGCCCGGTATCTTCGACGTGACGTTCAACGACGACGACTCGGGCCGCATCCAGACGACGCGCGCGAAGCAACTCGCGATGTACCCGACGTACCTCGGCGGCATCCAGATGGCCGCGGACCGCATCGAGGCGTACGTCGACCCGACGCTGGAGGTCGGCGAGTTCGTGCAAGCCCAATCGGGCGAGCTCGACGGGATGATCACGGCGGACGAGTGGCGGAACGCGTACGGCGCGCACTACGTCCCGGTGGACCCGAACCGCGAACCCGACGGCGCGACGGCCTCGTTCACGGTGAAGAACGTCGAGAGCGCGGGCACGTACGACATCCACCTGCGGTACGCGAGCGACGCGGAGGAGAACGCACAAGCGGTCGTCGACAACGGTGGCCCGGAGGCGACGCTCGTCGTGAACGGGAGCGAGCGCACCATCCAGCCGGCGTACACGGACTACTGGGACGACTGGGCGGTTCACACGGAGCCCGTCGAACTGCAAGCGGGCGAGAACACGGTGACCGTGAAGCTCGGGGCCGACGACGTCGGCGGGTTCAACCTGAACACGATAGCGGTCAGCGAGCAAGGCGGGAGTTCGCCGGTCGCCGCGGAGTACGGGAACGTCGACCCCGCGAAGGAGAACCACGACACGGTGCCCGAGTTCGACTTCATCGAGAACCTCCCGGTGGCGGACTGGGACGAGACGCGCGTGCTGGATTCGAGCATCGGCGAGTACGTCGTCACCGCGAAGCGCTCGGGGAGCGAGTGGTTCCTCGGTGCGATGACGAACGGGACGGCGCGCGACGTCACCGTGAACCTCGACTTCCTCTCCGCGCAGGCTGACGGGTGGGCGGTCACGGAGTACGTGGACGCCGAGGGGACCGGCGTCGAGTCGAACCCGACCGAGGTCGCCATCTCCGACTACCGCGTCGAAGCCGGGGATTCGCGGACGCTCTCGCTGGGCGCGAGCGGCGGCGCAGCGATGCGTCTGCGGCCCGCGGATAGCAGTGGCGTGACGATAGCGAGTTTCGACGACGTCGCCGGTGACGACGACGGCCCTGGCGCGTACACGTATCCGACGGACGCGTCGTTCCAGGACGGCGCGTTCGACCTCCGCGGGTTCGAGGTGAGCGAGACCGCGTCGACGTACGACTTCACGTTCGAGGTCGCGAACCTCTACGACGCGTACGACTCCGGGAACTTCAGCCCGCACTTCTTGGCGGTCTGGCTGCGAGACCCGGCGGCGTCCGGCGGCCGAACGACGGAACTCGGCGACCTCTCCGTGACCGCCCAGTTCGTTGCTGCCTGGCAGTACCGGATCGCCGCGAGCGGCTACGACCAGCACGTCACGGACGCGTCGGGGAACGAGGTCGGCGCGCCGACGCTCGTCGTGGACCGCGCCGCGAACACCGCGACGGTGTCCGTGGACAAGGCGACGTTGAGCGACGTCGACGTTCCGAACGGCGAGGTGGTACCGGTCGTCGGCTCCGAGGACTACGGTGCGTTCCGGAACGTGCAGGAGAACGCGACCCAGTGGCAGTTCGGCGGTGCGAAGAGCGGGGCGGCCGACGACGCGCCGCGCGTCGTCGACCTCGTCACGCCGACGGGGACGACGCAGCGCGACGCGCTCGCGTACGACGCCGGGTCGCTCGCGACGCTACCGTTCAGGTCGCTGTAGTCGACTGTCGACGGCTCGGCGCGGCTGTCTGTTGCCCACGGAGCGGGACTGACTGTGGTTCGTGACGGACCGGTCTCGGTCCGTCGCGGGTGGTTCCTACATCGTTACGCGCTCGCTGCTGGTTCGATGGCGACGTCGTGGACGGCCTCGATACCGGTGCCGTCTTCGAGCGTGGCACGGGCTTCGTCGTCGTCGACGGCCTCGGTGACGACGAGCGTCGCGGTGACCTCGACGTCGACCTCGAGCGCGTTCAGGCCGGGCGTGATGCCGGTGACGCGCTCGATCTCGACGCCGTCGAGCGCGTCGAGGCGTCGGAGGACGGTGCGCGCACCGGTGGTCATGTCGCCGTCGGCGCCGTGGGGGACGCGGACGGTGAGGTGAGCTGTCGTCTCGAATCGGTGCCTGATGGTTTGGGCTACCATAGGCGCCCGTCGCGAGTCGAACGCGCACGACCCGAGCGGGGTCGCGGGATGCCGTTTCATCCACGGTCGCGGCGTGTTGGGGGCTTGCGTCAGCGGTGCGGCGTGCACGAGCATCCGGCGGCCACTGGGCCGCCGGTTCCTCCGTGCGTGGGTGGGGGCTTGCGTCAGCGGTGCGGCGTGCACGAGCATCCGGCGGCCACTGGGCCGCCGGTTCCTCCGTGCGTGGGTGGGGGCTTGCGGGCCGTCGGGGCGTCCGGTGGGTGGACGGCGCTGGGGCTGGTCGGTGGGGAGCGATGCGACTGTTCGACCCCGGTTCGAGGCCGGGGCGGTCGCGTCCGCATCCAGCGTCGACGCGGTCGCGTTCGTCCAGGGGGTCTGCCGTCGCGCGCTGCGATGGACGGCGGACTCCGTGCTCGGTGGTGAGTCGGAACGTGAGGACGACCAGTGACGGAGCCTGGCCGTCGACGACGAGTGGCCGAGAAGGATTCTCGGTCCGGGCGTCGGCGACGGACGTGGCGTCGCCTCGACGGTGTCAGCGTCGAGCCGGGCTCACGTCACGATCGGTGTCACGTGGCGCCGACGAGAACGGACCGAGCGAAGGAGCGACCCCGTTGGTTCGCCCGCACATCGGACCACTGCTCGTCGGCGCCGTCGACCGGGGAGGCATAGTCACCTTCCCCGGTGACGGCGTTGCCACTCACACCGCGAGTGGTCGCCGACTTCATGTGGTCGATGTACATGGTTGGGTTCGCTCTGGACGCCGACTGAGGGGTCGGCGTCGCAGGGTAGTCCAACAAAAATCGCCGAATGACAAAAAACTATGGGATGGATGTCAACGTGGCGCATGCTTCGGGTTCGGCGTTCGTTTCGAGCGCTGAACCGAAGCGTGAGTTTAGGGGGTGCGACAGCGTTCGTCCTGACGAATGCCGCGACGAGACGAGGCGCGAAACGGTGACGGCGCGGTCGCTGGAACCCGCGCGAGCGCCGTCACCGTCGGCATCGTATTCCTCGGGCTCGCGATCGTCACCGCGCTCCTCGCTGGCTCGTTCTGGGTGGTCGCGACCGAAGGCGGGGAGACGGGTGACCCGGCGGAGGTCGGCCTCTCGGCAAGTCGCTGCACGGTCTCCGCGGACGATGGGACGACCGGCATCGGGACCGTGACGGCGTCGATCCGGTACACGGGGAACGGGAGCGTCGACCTCTCGGACGCCACGGTCCGGTACGGCGACGAGACGACGACCGCCACCCTCGACGTCGGCGTCGACGCGTCCGAGACGACCGCTCGCCTCGTGAACGACACCGGTGCGTTCGACGCGAGCATCGTCGAAGGCGAGACGCTGACGCTCGTCGTTCCCGTCGAGACGATTCGTGGTGCGCCGCTCGAATCCGGAATGCGTGCATCCCTGGAACTCGTGGTCGACGGCGGCACGGTCGACGCGGCGAGCGTTCGCGCACCGAACGGACTCAGCGAGGACCAGTCCTACGTCGGGTGTTGACGGGTCGTCGCGGCAAGAACGCTTTTCGTGGTGCAATCGTAAGGGGTCTGCATGATTACCCGGTCCGCGAGCGTCGATGGGGACGACGACCGCGGGCGAGGCCGCGCCGAGTTCGACGACAGCGGCCGGGAACTGGGGACGCTCGCCGTCGTGGACGACCGCGGGCAGGTCGGTATCGGTATCATCGTGATGTTCGTCGCGATGATCATCGTCTCCGCGATCGCGGCGGGCGTCATCGTGAACATGGCGGGCATGATGGGCGATCGTGCGACCGACGCCGGGGAGGAAGCGGTCGGGCAGGTCGTCGGCGGCGTCCAGGTCCAAGACCGCACCTGTACTGTCAGCGCGAACCCGCCAGGCGTCGACGAGGCCTGGGTGCACGTCCGACTGCGCCCGGGAGGAACGATGGTGAACATGTCGAACACGACGGTCCTGTACACCGACGGGGACGTGCACGCGGAACTCAGCCTGGACAACGAGACCGCGAACGCGTCGCGGTACACGCTCGTCGACGACGGCGAGCACGTCCGCGAGTTGACGAACACGTCGCGGATGGTCCGGATGACGTTCGACGTCGCGGAGATACGTGGTGCGCGACTGAACGGAACGCGAGCACCGCTGGAGAACGGCGGTGAAGCGACCATCACGGTGGCGACGCCCCAGGGTGCGGTGACGAAGGTGCGACTACAGCCGACCGGTATCGCTGGGTCGCAGTCGTACTCGAAGTGCTGAGCCCCGACCCCGACATGTCTTCCGGACCGCGGAGGGTTTTCCGTGAGCGGTCGCAACGACGTGATATGAACGCGCCGGACGAGACGACCGCGGAGTCGAACGTGAACGGCGAACCGCTCGCGTCGTGCGGGACGGACCCGGAGACGGGCGTGCAGCGCGACGGCGTCTGTCACGCGCTCCCGGAGCGGGACCCGGGCCGCCACGAGGTGTGTGCGGTGATGACCGAGCGGTTCCTCGAGTTCACGGACGTGATGGGGAACGACCTGCGGACGCCACGCCCAGAGCTATCGTTCCCGGGGTTGGAGCCGGGTGACCGGTGGTGCGTGTGTCTGCCGCGCTGGCTGGAGGCGTTGGACGCGCGTGCTGCGCCGCCGGTCGTGCTCGAAGCGACGAACGAGTCCGTGCTCGACGAGGTGTCGCTGGAGACGCTCGAAGCGAACGCACACGGTACGGAGTGAGTTATCGAGAAAACGCGGGCTCGGGGTCCGGGACCGAAGCGTTCACGCCGTCGGCGCCCGGGAGTGCTGGTATGCCGACCGTCGACGCGCTCGTGACCCATCCCGTGAAGTCCCTGGACCCGATGCCGGTCGAGACGGCCGACCTCGTCGGCGGCCGCCTGCGGTACGACCGCGAGTTCGCGCTGTTCGACGACGACCGCGAGCTCGTGAACGCGACGCGCGAACCCGCCCTCCACCGCGTCCGCAGTTCCTACGACCCGGAGACGCGCACGCTCACCGTCCGCGAGCACGACGAACCCGCGGACGAGGCGGTGTCGTTCGCGCTCGACAGCGAGCGCGGCGACGCGAACGCGTGGTTCAGCGAGTTCCTGGACTATCCGGTCGCGCTCGTCCGCGACGCCGGCGGCGGGTTCGTCGACCGCGACTACGCGAAGGGGCCCGCGGTCATCTCGACGGGGACGCTCGAGGCCATCGGCGACTGGTTCGACCTCGACCCCGTGAACGTCCGGCGGCGGTTCCGGGCGAACGTCGTCGTCGACGCGGAGCCGTTCTGGGAGGACCGCCTCTGGACGGGCGAGGACGAGGTCGTCGCGTTCCGCATCGGCGACGTCGAGTTCGAGGGCGCCGGGTGCTGCGCGCGCTGCGTCGTCCCGAGCCGCGACCCCGACACCGGCGACGTCATCGAGGACTTCCAAGCGCGGTTCGTCGAGCGCCGCGAGGCGACGATGCCCGACTGGGCGGACGCGGACGCGCTCGACCACTACTACCAGGTGATGGCGCTCAGTCGCGTCCACGAGAGCGAGGACGGCGGCGAACTCGCCGTCGGCGACGACCTCGAGGTCGTCGGGAAGCGACCGCGCGAGGACGCTCCCGAGGCCTGACCGCCATCGGCCGCAGTCCAGTCTACTCCTCGAAGCGGCACGACGGCGAGTTCGTCGTCAGAATCGTTTTCGACGACGAAACCTGAACGACGCGGGGGAGGAGGACCTCGACGCCGTCCTCGTCCGTATCGTGGCTCGCGAACGTACCGACCTCAGTCAGCGCGTATGTTTCGGAGAGCCAGCGTCGAACCAGTTATGCCGATCATAGCCGCACCGAGGAATAACACATCACCGAACAAACCATCATCTGTTATTCTGGGAACTACGAGCCATGCTGTAATCATCAACGAGAGTGCGGCCGCGTTCATCAAAGCTGGAGTATGTCTGTTCATAGTTCATACCAACATTCCGTCCTTTTCGGTCCGGCGATGCGAGCCTGCGTCGACGCGCTCAGTCGCGACCGAGGGCCGGCCGCGAGCCGGGGGTCCAGAGCGTGCGGCGAATTACGTGCGCGACCGCACGGCTTACGGCCCCCCGCCGGGTACGAGTCGCTGAGACGAACTCGTGCGAGTGCTGCATTACGCTGACGTGGAGGCCGGACTGGATAGCCCGGAGCGCGCGGGCCGGCTCGCGACCGTCCTCCGGGAGGAGGGCGGCGACGACCCGGTCGTCACCGACGGTGGGGACACGCTCGCGCCGGGCGTGCTGGGGTTGTCGACGAAGGGCAAGCACGCGCTGGCGTTCCAGGACGCGGTGTCGCCGGCGGTCGCGACGTTCGGGAATCACGACTTCGACCACGGGCGGACGGCCGCTCGGGAGGTGACGTGGGAGTCGCCGGCGCGGTACGTGACGGGGAACGTCATGGAGGGCGGGCAGCCGTTCGGGGACGCGGCGCCGTGGACGATCGTGGACCGCGCGGACGGTGCGCTCGGCGTGGTCGGTATCACGGACCCGGACGCGTCGGTCCCCGATTCGCTCGCGGTCGAGGACCCGATTCGAGCGGTGCGGACGGCGGTCTCGGAGCTGCGCGACCACGGCGTTCGCGCGGTGCTCGTGCTGGCGCACGCCGGCGACGACGTCGTTCGGACGGTCGCGCGCCAGCAGGGCGTGGACGCCATCGCCGCCGGGCACGTGCATCGCGTCGGCCGCGAGCGCGTGTCGGGGACGCCCATCGTCCGACCGGGCGTGAACGGCGAGGTGGTGTGGGAGCTCGACTTCGACGGGGAGCGCGTGACGACCGACGACCACGACGTCGAGCGTGCGGTCGTCGACGAGTCGGTCGCGGAGATACTGCAGGCCGAGCGGTACCGCGTCGGGCTGGAGGACACGGTCGGCTACCTCGAGGAGCCGCTCGTCCGCGACACGGCGAAGCGACTCGTGGGCCGGGAGCGCGCGGGGTCGCTGGTCGCGACCGCGTACCGGGAGGGGGCGAGCGCGGACGTCGGCGTCCTCGACACGCTCGCGATCCGCGAGGGCCCGCGGTTGTCGGGGACGGTGTCGCGCGGTGACGTCGTCGGCCTCGTTCCGTTCGCGGCGCCGCTCTGTCGCATCGAGGTGTCGGGGCGAACGCTCTCGCGACTGCTTCGGGAGAGCGTGGTGACCGACGACCGCGCGGCACGAGGACCGGGCGCGTACGCGTGCTGGCTGCAGGTCGCCGGTGCGACGCTCGGGGTGGCGGACGACGGGACCGTCGAGTCGGTTCGCGTCGACGGCGAGCCCATCGATGGAAACCGGGACTACGTCGTCGGGACGAACACCTACGTCCTGGGGAGCGACGAGTTCCCCGCGGTCGACCGCCGGCACCTGCTCGCGCAGGGCGACGACCAGTACGAGGCGGTCGTCGCGCTGTTCGAGCAGGGCCGGACCTCGGGCATCCCCGACGGCTTCGTCGAGCCGGTGTAACTCGTCGGTAACACCAGCCAGTCAGTTCGGTTTCTCAGGGCCGCTGGACGACACGAGCGCGGAGTTCCGGACTGGGACGGTGCGTCAACAGTCGCCGTCGGCGACGATGCGCGTGAAGTTCGCGTAGACGCGACCGGCGTTCACGTCGGCGAACGAGTACTCGCCGTCGCTCCAGCCGTAGTCGGCGTCGAGTCGGTCGCGGTGCGCGGCGGTGAACTCGGGGTGGAACTGCGTGCTCCACAGCGGCGCCGACCGGTGCCTGGTCGCGAACGCGTCGTAGTAGTCCGTGGTCGCGATGACCTCCATCTCGGGCGCGGGCTCGACGACCTTGTCGCCGTGGACCGCGGGGACGACCGGCGAGACGCCGTCGAAGAGCGGGTCGTCCGCGAAGTCGACGTCGACGAGACGCGCCGTCGTCTCGTCGGCCTCCACGCGACCGCCGAGGGCGGCGTTCACGAGCTGGTGGCCGAAGCAGACCGCGAGCGTCGGAATCTCGTGTTCGACGAGCGTCTCGACGAGCGCCATCTGCGAGTGCATCCACGGGTACTCGTCGGCCTCGTAGACGCCCGCGGTGCTTCCGGTGAGGACGACCGCGTCCAGTTCCCCGAGGTCGGGGCGTTCCCCGGCGGCGTAGTCGAGTTCGACCGCATCGGGGATGGACGCGGCGAGCGCGTCGCAGTGGTACGCGTGCGCTGGGTCGACCTCGTTCCGACAGACGACGACGCGTGGCGATGACATTGCGCGTCCTATGGCGCGCGCCACGAAAGGGGTACCGGCGCGAACGCCGCGCTTGGCTCGCCCGGCGTCGGGGCCGACGGCGTCAGGCGCCGGGGAGCGTGACGAGGACGCGCGTCCCGTCGTCGGTGGCGTCGAACGTGACGTCGCCACCGAGGGTGCTGACGCCCCAGTTCACGACGAAGAGGCCGAGGCCGCTGCCGTGTTCGAGCGCCGATTCGCGAGCGTCCAGCACGTCGAGTTCGTGGCCGGGGATGCCCGGGCCCGTGTCCGTGATGGCGAACGTGACCGTGCCACCGTCGGCAGCGGAGGCGACGGTTCCGTTCCCGTCCACTCCATCGGCGACAGCGTCTCCGGAGTTGGTGACGGCGACGGACACGCGCGGGTCGCCGTCGTCGTGCACGACGCCGTTCTCGACGAGGTTCTCGAAGACGACGCGGAGGACGTCCGGGTCCGCGGTCACGCGGCAGTCATGGGGGACGTCGACGTCGACGGTCGCCGCAGGATGTCGGCCCGTGACGTCGTCGCGGACGGCTTCGAGGACGGCGTGTGCGTCGACGACCTCGTCGGCGACGACCGACCCGGACATCGTGGCTTCGACCTCGCGAGCGCGTTCGCCGAGCGCGGACAGCTCGCGGGTCTGGTCGGCCGCGGTCTCGAGGAGGTCGACGACCGCCGGGTCGTCGCTGGCTTCGGCGGCCGCGGTGACGCTCCCGAGGACGACGGTGAGGTCGTTCCGGAGGTTGTGTCGGAGGACGCGGTTGAGGACGCCGACGCGTTGCTCGCGGCGCCGTTCGGCGGTGACGTCCTGGAGGACGACGGTGTACCCGACGACGCCGCCGGCGCCGTCGTCGAGCGGGTTCCGGGTTCGAGCGTACGTCCGCGCTCGCGTGTCGTCGGCGATGCGGACGTGGTCGCCGTCGAACCCGTCGTCGACCGGTTCGAGGTACCTCGAGATGTCGGTCGCCAGGACGACGGTCTCGTCGACGCCGAGCGCGTCGACGGCGGCGGCGTTCAGGCGGACGATGCGGTCGTCCGGGTCGACGACGACGACGGGATTCCCGAGGTCCTCGACCGCGGCGCGTTCCGCGCGTCGACGGGTCGCGGGCGGGAACTCGAACATGTCCTCGCCGAACAGCGCGTACAGGTCGAGGACGAGGTGCGGGAAGAACGCGATGGCGGTGAGGTTCAGCGGGTAGAACGGCCCGATTTCGAGGAGCCACGCGCTGAACGCGACCGTCGGCGGGAGTGGCGTGACGGCGATGGCGAGCGCGTGCTTGCGGTAGAGCGGCCCGTAGCTGACGACGGTGTCGATGAGGAGGACGACGCCGAGGGTGGCGAGCGAGACGACGGTGAGGAACTCGAAGACGACGAACGCGTTGTGCGTGTACTCGAGGACGCGGACGCCGCCGTACTCGACGAGTTCGACGTTCGTCGGGCCGTAGTCGTGGAACGGGTAGGTGAGGACGACGAGCGTGCCGAGGGACTGGAAGCCGACGATACCCTGGAAGGGACGGGAGTGGACGTACCTGGCCCGACCCGTGTAGACGAGTGCGAACCCGAGGTACGCGACGCCGATCCAGATGGCGGC
This sequence comes from Halorubellus litoreus, assembly GCF_037081675.1. Taxonomy (GTDB): domain Archaea; phylum Halobacteriota; class Halobacteria; order Halobacteriales; family Natrialbaceae; genus Halorubellus; species Halorubellus litoreus. The sequence goes on from NZ_JAZAQL010000003.1 coordinate 15,991, forward strand.
GACCCAGTAGAGGACGAGGAGCGGGTCGCGGAGCGGGCTTTCGCCGAGGAGGAGTCCGACGCCGTAGGCGGCGCAGAAGACGGTCTGTGCGGCGATGACGCCCTGGAACCACGTCAAGCCCGGTCGCTCGGAGAGCCGCCGGAGGTACGCGAGCAGGCCGAGGTTCGCCGCGCCGACGACGACGGACGTCCACGCGACGACGAGCCCGAGTTGCACGTTCGACGAAACGTACGAGCGGAGCGAGTTAAACAGGTTGCGGCACGTTCGGGTGGGCTCGGCTGGCCGGCCGGTGCGGTGCCTGCGTGCGCGGTCCGGTCAGTCGTGGTGGTGCACCCAGTTCGTGAGGTCGACGAACGCGGTCTCACCGCAGCACCCGCACTCGTCGGGCGCCTCGAAGGTGTGCTGGGCGGTGTCGACGTGAATCGGGGTGCCCGCGTGCGCGACCTGGCAGTTCTCGCAGACGTACATCGTGACTGACTCCGGAACGTGTGCCATACGGTAGCAATTGTGTGGACGAGGGATAGTCGTACCGGGGATCGACGCGGGCGACGCATCGGTGCCGTCCGCGTTCCGTCGCCGAGCACCGGTCGCGAGACACCCGGTGGGCCGTGCGTGCGGCGGTCAACCGCGGAGGAGCGTCCCGAACCCGGCTGCCCCGATGCAGAACGAGAGGAGCGCGCCGATTCCGGTGAGCGTGAGGACGCCGTTGAGGGCGGCGGCGACGACGAGCGCGACCACCCAGTCGTCGTCCACGTCGACGAACCGGTCGGCGATGGCGAGGTACGCGATGACGGCGCCGACGACCCAGGCCAGGTAGAGGAAGAAGGCGAGGAGGAGCGCGAACGGGATGCCGAGGATGGTAACGAACAGGACGACGACGACGAAGATGACGACGAGGAGCGCCACGACCCCGTACGCGAACGAGCCGATGGGATTCCGAGCGACGTCACGCATGCGCGAGCGCGTCCAGTCGGGCGCGAGCACGAGCAGGAGCGCGCCGACGACGAGCGTCGAGAGGAAGGTCCCGACGGCACCACCCCCGAGCCCGACTGTCGGGTCGACGCCGACGGGGTCGAACGGCCGACCGACCTGGAGGACCGTCGAGACGACCACTGGTATGGGTTCCATGACGACTCTGACGACGCGACGACGGAAAAAGGGTATGCGCGAGCCGTATCACCCGCCTGCGACCGTCTCGACGGAACCGTTTTCTGGCGAGGGGCCGTCGACCCCGCTGCGATGGTCTTCGGCGTCGACGTCCCGTTCTACGACCCGGGGACGTACTGGCTGACGCGGTTCGCGCTCCAGCGCGGGGTCGCAGCGATCTACCTCGTCGCGTTCGTCGTCGCGCTCCGCCAGTTCCGCCCGCTCTGCGGCGAGGACGGGCTGCTCCCCATCGCGGACTACGTGGACCGCTTCGCGTTCCGGGAGCGCCCGAGCCTCCTCTACCTCTCGCCGACGGACCGAACCGCGGCGTGGCTCGCACGCGCCGGTATCGCGCTGAGCGCGCTCGCACTCCTGGGCGTCCCATCGATGCTCGGCACGCCCGTCGCCGTCGCGGTCTGGCTCGCGCTCTGGGCGCTGTACCTGTCGTTCGCGAACGCCGGACAGCTCTTCTACGGGTACGGCTGGGAGTCGATGCTCTGCGAGGCCGGCGCGCTCGCCGTCTTCCTCGGCGGCTGGGACGTCGCCACGCCAGCCGTCACCGTCTGGCTGTTCCGGTGGCTGCTCTTCCGGAATATGCTCGGCGCCGGCCTCATCAAGCTCCGCGGCGACGACTGCTGGCGCGACCTCACCTGCATGGACTACCACTACGAGACCCAGCCGATGCCGAACCCCGCGAGCTGGTTCGCGCACCACCTCCCCGAGCGCTTCCATCGCGTCGAGGTCGCCGGGAATCACGTCGTCGAACTCGCCGTCCCGCTGCTGTACTTCGCACCGCAGCCGTTCGCGTCGATAGCCGGCGCGGTAACGGTCGCGTTCATGGGCTGGCTGCTCCTGACGGGGAACTTCTCGTGGCTGAACGCGCTCACCGTCGTGCTCGCGCTCTCGCTGTTCGCCGACCCCCAGCTCGCCGCGGTCGCCGAGTCGCTCGCCGCCGTCGCGACCGTTCTCGCCGGCGTCGACGTCATCGCGGGAGTCCCGGTGGCCGCGCCCTCGAACTGGTTCACGGCGATAGCGTGGGCGTACGCCGTCGTCGTGCTCGCGCTCAGCTACCATCCGGTTCGGAACATGCTCTCTACGGGCCAGCGGATGAACACGAGCTTCGACCCGTTGAACCTCGTGAACACGTACGGCGCGTTCGGCCACGTTACGAAGACGCGCTACGAGCTCGTCGTCCAGGGCACCACCGACGAGGTCGTGGATGACGACACCGAGTGGGAGACCTACGAGTTCCACGGCAAACCAACGGACGTCTCCCGGCGGCCGCCGCAGTGGGCGCCGTACCACCTGCGGCTCGACTGGCAGCTCTGGTTCGCCGCGATGCAGCCGCTCTCGCGGAACCCGTGATTCCTGCACTTCCTCGCGAAACTCCTCGACGCCGACGAGGGGACGCTGTCGCTCGTCCGCACCGACCCGTTCGACGGCGACCCGCCCGAGCACGTTCGCGCGCTCCGCTACGAGTACCGGTACGCGACGCCCGCGGAGCGACGCGAGACCGGCGACTGGTGGCGGCGCGAACGCGTCGGCACCTACGCGGGGCCGATGGCGCGCGACAGCACGCACCTCGAACTGGCGCTGCGACGCCGTGGCTGGGACTGACCAACCATCGCTGGCCGTTGCACTCGCGGTCGTGGTCGCGGGGGCGGGGAAGGGATGGGGACAGTGGTGTCACTCGACGAGCGTGGATGCGAGCCCGAGGACGTATCCAGCGAGCCCCCAGGGCGCCCACGACGATGCGAGCGTCGCGACGAACGCCACCAGTGCGGCCGACAGCCCGCCGGCGGTCGCGAGCACGTACGTACCGGTGACGAGGATGCCGACGGCGACGATGCCAGCGGTGACGTACGCGATAACGAGTTCGTAGAGCACGGGGCCGAGTCGCTCGGGGACGCCCGTTCGACCGAGGAGGAATCCGGGGAGGGCGACGACGGCGACGAACGCGGCGACGTTCGGAACGCCGACGAAGACGTCCGTCCCGGCGAGCGTCGCCACCGTGAAGGTCACTGCGGCGAGAGCGACTGCGAGCCCGCCGAGGATGCGGGCTCGCGCTTCGAGTACGGGCACGTGCTGCGACAGTCGCCCCCCGGCGAGTAAAATCCCGTGGCTCGCCGATGCAGTGAACGAGCTCGACCGGCGAGTGCGCTCGAAGCGACCGAGGTGTGACGGGGAACGCGCCCGCACGGCAGTCCGTTGCGGTTGGAAATCGCCATACGCCTCGACGGCTTCGCGGGAGGTAGCCACGGTTGCTGGCTCTGCAATCACCCCCTTGATTTAATACGAGTGGCAGGTGACGACTACGTTGATGACAGCGATTCAAACGGACGCCCTGACCAAGCGCTTCGGCGAGGACGTCCTCGCCGTCGACGGCCTCGACCTCGAAGTACGCGAGGGCGAAGTGTTCGGATTCCTCGGCCCGAACGGCGCCGGGAAGTCCACGACGATCAACATGATACTCGGGTTCCTCCAGCCCACGTCCGGCTCCGTCTCCGTCCTCGGGATGGACGTGACCCGCGAGTCACTCGCCATCCGCCAGCGCATCGGCCTGCTCCCCGAGGGATACGAGCCCTACGAGAACCTCACCGGACGCGAGCACGTCCAGTCGGCCATCCACGCGAAGGCCGCCGACGACGACCCGGACGAACTGCTGGAGCGCGTCGGCCTGGCCCCCGACGACGCGCGTCGCGCCGCCAGCGAGTACTCCACGGGGATGGCGAAGCGGATGAGTCTCGCCGTCGCGCTCGTCGGCGAACCCGAACTCATCATCCTCGACGAGCCGTCGACGGGACTGGACCCGGACGGCGTCGCGCTCCTCCGGAGCATCATCCAGGAGGAGACCGAGCGCGGCGCGGCCATCTTCTTCTGCAGTCACATCCTCGAGGAGGTCGAGAAGGTCTGCGACCGCGTCGGCATCCTCAACCAGGGCGAACTCGTCGCGCTCGACACCATCGACAACCTCCGGAGCGAACTCCAGACGGGCGCGACCGTCTCGGCGCAACTCGACGCCGTCCCCGAACCGCTGGACGTGGCGAGCGTCGACGGCGTCCGGACGGCGAGCGTGACCGACAGCACCGTCGACGTCGAGGTGTCGTCGTCGGCGGCGAAGATGGACGCCCTCCGGTACCTCGACGACCGCGCGACCGTCGAGGACGTCCGCATCGACGACGCGTCGCTCGAAGCGCTCTTCGACGAGTACACCGGGCACGGGAGCGCGAACGAGACCACGACGGAGTCGGCGCCGGCCGCCGAGCAACGGGCCGCCGCCGACGGAGGTGAGTCCGCGTGAGCTTCGCGACCGTCTTCCGCGACGACTTCAAGAACACGCGGCGCTCGTACGTCGTCCTCGGCGTCATCGCGACCCTCACCGGGTTCGTCTCCCTCATCACGTACTCGGTCGCCGAGTTCCACGACGACGCGTTCCGCGCGCTGTTCGACGTCTCGTTCTTCTTCTTCCTCGTGTTCCCGCTCATCCTCGTGCCGCTCACGTACCTCTCGGTCGCCGGCGACCGCGAGCACGGGTCGATAAAGCACACGCTCGGCCTCCCGAACACGCGCGCCGAGTACGTCCTCGGGAAGTACGTCTCCCGGACCGCGGTCGCGCTCGGCGCGGTGCTCGCGTCCGTCCTCGCGGCGCTCCTCATCGGGCTGGGGATGTACGACGGGAGCGTCGACGTCGCGCGGTTCGCGACGTTCGCCGCCATCACCGGCCTGTTCGTCGCGTCGATGACCGCGATCTTCGTCGCGTGCTCGACGCTCACCAGCCGCCGTTCCCGCGCGATGTTCGGCGTCATCGGCCTGTACTTCCTCCTCGGGCCGTTCTGGCTCGGGTTCCTCCCCGTCGTCAGCCTCCAGACTGTCGTCACGACCGTCGCGGACCTGTTCGGCGCGACCGTCTCGGAGTCGACGCGAGGATGGATCACGGCCGCCTCCCCGACGACCGCGTACCTCTCCGGGCTCGAACCCGTGTACGACGGCGTCATCGGGAGCGGCGACTACCCGCGCGTCACCCGGAACTACGCCGTCGAAGGGTCCAGAGAGATCTATCAGGAGAACTGGTTCAACTACGCGACGATGACCGCGTGGGGCGTCGTCGCGCTCGCCGCGAGCTACGCGCGCTTCCGCGTCGCCGAACTCGGGTGAGTCAGCGGACGACGTCCGCTATCCGGGGCGCACAGCCCGCGTCCGGCTCGTAGTACGAGTAGTGGTCCGCGACCTGGTCCGTGACGTCGACGTCCCGGTACGTCGCGGGGGCGTCGGCCGGGTCGCAGATGCCGCCGTGACCGACCGCGTTCGTGCCGTCCGAGAACCGGTAGAGCCACCCGAGGACCTCGTCACGACCGCTGTGGAAGTTCACGAGGCTCGGGGTGGCGGCCTCGATAGCGTCGCCGTACCGGCCGTCGGTCTCGACGCTCTCCTTCGGTATCGCGCCGCCGAGGAGCGACGCGGTCGCGACGGCGTTCTCGCGCCCGGCGTCGGCGAGCGACCGGAGGCACTCGCAGACGACGCGCGCCCCCAGGGAGTGTGCGACGAGGTGGACGGGGCGGCCGTCATCGTCGGCCCAGCGAGCGAGCCAGTCGGCGAGCGCGGGCCCGTTCGCGTCCGCGGTCCGCTTCGCGGGCGCCCAGTCCCGGTCGGAGTCCCACGTGTACGACACCACGGGATGTGGGACGTTCTGGTCGCGGAGCGCGGTCCGTGTCGTGTACGCCTGGTTCAGCGCCTCGGATTCGGCTGCACCGAGCCCGTGGACGTACACGACGAGCGCATCGGCGTCCTCGGTCGACCACGCGCCCTCCCGCGTCACCGTCGGGTCGTCGACGCCCGCGTTGACGTTGCCCTCGTCGTCGAAGACGCCGCGCGTCGAGAGCCGCGGATAGTCCTCGGGAGCGACGAGGTCGCCGTCGTCGCCCCGGAGCGATTGCTGGACGTACAAGGCACCTGCACCGGCCAGTCCGAGCGTCCCGCCGACGCCGGCGAGGAGGCGTCGGCGCGTCAGCAGACGTCGGTCGTCGTCGTTCTCTGAGATATTGGATTCGTAGCCGATGCGTCGGGAAAATACCCTCGACCGCGGCGAACCGGTCGTCGACCGACAGCGCGGGTTCCCCGAGCCAGCGCGCTCAGACCCGCTCGACGCTGATGGCCTCGTACTCGTCCTCGCCGCCGCCGTCCCCGATACCGAGCGTGTACGACTCGAACGCCGGCGCGAACGAGACGTCGACGTCGTACTCGGTACCGTCGCGACTGACCGACCGGACGACGTTCTCGTCGAAGTCGACGGTCATCGCGTACTCCATCCACCCGGTGTCGTCGACCGACTCGTCGAGTCTGACCTTCCCCGTGTCCGGCCCGCGGACGTAGAAGCGGTCCTTGCTGCTCCACCGGTGCTCGCGGATCTCGACGAGCGAATCGGTCCCGGTCGCGAACACCCGGAAGATGGGGATGCCGTCGTACTCCGTGTGCGTGACGCGATGCGTCGCCTCGAACCGGTGCGTGCCCGTGGCTTCGATGGTCGCCTTCGTCCGAACCGCCATGTCCGAGGCGTACTGGGTCGCCGCAACCGGCGAGTTGTACCGGAGCACGCCGCCGGACTCCTCCAACTCTTCCTCCTCGTGGTATCGCGTCACCGCCCACGTGTCGTCGTACGTCCCGTCCTCGAAGTCGTCGCCGAAACTGGCGGCGCCGGCTGTCTCCTCGGTCCGCGTCTCCGTCTCCGTCTCCGTCTCCGTGGGGTCCGCGTCTGCAGTGGTCGCGTCGTCGTTCTCGACGTCCGATTCCTCCTGGACGTCCGGGTCGCGCGGCGCGTAGTCCTCGCTGTCGATGACGCCGTCGCCGTCCGAGTCCTTGATCGACGTCGCCGTGCTCGTCGGCTCCTCGCTCCCGGTGAGTCGCAGGCAACCCGAAACCCCTATCGTCCCCGTGACGCCGACGGCCGCGAGAATCCGTCGACGCGTGCTCCGTTCGTCTTTCATGCTGGCTCGCTCTGGATATTGTCGCGCATCCAACTGGATAAAGTGTGTCGGTCTGGGCGACTTTCAGTTCGGTCAGACGAATCCGGGGCTCCCGGCTGGGCTTCGATCAGTCCGCGTCCATCGCGCCCGGCGTTCCGGAGGCGTTCACGTCGATCTCCTCGTCGGTGAGGTAACACTGGGGGTCTTCGCCCCAGAGGTCGCCGGTTGCGCCGAGCGCGCGCAGCCGAGAGCCGCCGCGACAGACGTCGACGTAGTCGCAGGACTGGCAGCGTTCGGGGAGGTGTTGCTCGCGCTCGCGGAGCGCGCCGAGGAGCGGGTTCGTGTCGTCGCTCCAGATGTCGCCGAACGCGCGGTCGCGGACGTTCCCGAGGCTGTAGTCCTGCCAGAACTGCGTGAGGTGGACGTTCCCCTGGTAGTCGACGTCGGCGACGCGTTCGCCCGCGGGGTCGCCGCCGTTCCGCCGGAGGTACTCGCGGACCATGCTCGCGTGAGCGTCGCCGAGTTCGTCGCGAGCGTACTCGACGAGGAAGCCGGCGTCGGCGTAGTTCCCGACGAGGAGCGTCTCGATGTCTTCGCCGTCGGCGTGGTACTCGCGGGTGAGGTCGCAGACCCTGCGGACGGCCTCTCGCTTGTCGGCGGGGTCGAGGTCCGCGTCCGGGATGCCGCGGCCGCCGTAGTCGAGGTGATAGAAGCAGAAGCGGTCGACGCCCTCGTCGTACAGGAGGTCGACGACGTCCTCGAGGACGGGCGCGGTGCGCTCCGTTATCGTGTACCGGAGTCCGGTCTTCACGCCGGCGTCCTTGAAGCAGTGGATGCCGCGGATGGCAGCGTCGAAGGCGCCTTCCTGGCCGCGGAACGCGTCGTTGACCTCGCGCGTCCCGTCGACGCTCACGCCGGCGTACTTCAGGCCGGCGTCGCGGAGCGCTTCGGCGCGCTCCTCGGTGACGAGCGTCCCGTTCGTCGACAGCACGGGTCGGATACCGAGGTCGTCGGCGTACGCGACGAGGTGCTCGAGGTCCGGTCGCGCGAGCGGTTCACCACCCGAGAACAGCACGACTGGGACGCCGAACTCCGCGAGGTCCTCGAGGAGTCGTTCGCCTTCCTCGGTGGAGAGCTCGGCGGGCGCGCAGCCGTCGTCAGCGCCCGCGTAGCAGTGCTCGCAGTACAGGTTGCACTGCTTGGTCGTGTTCCACACCACGACGGGGCGCCGCTGCTTCTCCTCCGATATCTGGGGTTCGTCGGCCTCGTCGGCGGCGTCGTACCGCAGGCCGTCCCCCTCGGCGTCGAGCCCGCAGAGGAGTTTGCTGACCGATATCATCTATAACTCCCGCTGCCGCGGTTCCTCGTAGTCCTCGCCCCCATCGAACCCCGAGACGTCCCCCGGCGCCGGTTCGCCCTCGGCGTCGAGGTCGTGCGTCGAGAACCGCGAGAACTCGCCCGCGGGACACACCCAGACGTCGTCGGCGTACCACGCGAACAACCGCGTCGCACGCTCGTAGGCGCCCTCGGCGTCCTCCGCGGTGACGCTCCCGACGTGCCGGAGCGGGTCCTCGGAGTCGTCGCGCACGAACACCTCGAATGCGGTTCCCTCGTCGGCGCGCGGCCGCTCCGCGACCGTCACGCGCTCGGCTGGCGCTTCCATACCGCCGACTCGGGACGCCACCCCCACTTACGTCTCGGTCGTTCCCACGACGCTGGAACGCACCCGAACGTGGCGACAGTGGCACCGAACAGTCGACCCTCGCCCGCTCCACGGATCCATCGGCGCGTTGATTGCTCGTCGCGTTCGAGTCAGGATACGGATAGCGTACGGTCCCTATACCAATCCACTCGACGCACCAGACGTGACCTATCGTGAACCGCATACTCGTTCCGTTCGACGGATCGCCGCTGTCTCGGCGCGCACTGGAATGGGCGACGACGGCGTTCCCGGACGCGACGGCGATAGCGTTCTACGTCATCGACCAACAGACGGACCCGACGGCGTCGGAGGGATGGGGCGACCACCCCGGCGAGTGGGAGGAGTGGCTCGCGGATCGCGACGACCACGCCCGAGCGCTGTTCGCCGACGCCCGTGACGTCGTGAACGACGACGCGACCCTGGAGACGGGCGTCGGTGTCGGTCGCGTCGTCGCGGAGATACTCGACGCCGTCGACGCGTTCGACGCGGACCTCGTCGTCGTCGGCCTCCACGGCCGGTCGCGGTTCGTCGAGGTGCTACCGGGCGAGACCGCCGAGGCGGTGATGCGGCAGTCGCCCGTCCCGGTGGTGGTCGTCCGGAACCCACCGGCGTCCTGACCGACCGCACCGGTCCGAACCCGCGCGGTCGACCTCGGAGCGCCGGGGTCGCGAGAGTCCGCGACCGCTACCGCGGGTTCCTCGACGACGCTACGGCCGGTGAACACGCGTGACGTGCCCGCCGCACCCGCACTGCTTCACGTACTCGTAGTCGACGGGTCGGTCGAGCGCGTCGCCCCTGGCGTCGTCGAGCGCGGGGTAGAGGTACGTCTCGGGGTGGCCGTGCGCGCGGTGCGTGACGAGGTTGACGTGGGTCCCGCTCGCGGTGTGGTCGATGGCGTCGAGCGCGTGGGCGACGACGAGGTCGGGGTCGTCGGCGTACTGGTCGCGTTCGAGGTTCGCGGACCACGATCCGTCGTGGTCGCGGTCGGTGACGGGTTCGACGTCGTCGGCACCGCGGTCGCTCTTCGAGTCGGGGTCGTCGGCACCGCGGTCGCTCTTCGAATCGGGGTCGTCGACGGTGTGTGCGTCGCTCATGGTCGAACCGAGGTGCCAGAGCACCGAGAGGACACCCCCGAACATGTTCGTCGGAACGTCCACGGACGCCGGTCTCGTCTCGTCGACCATGGAGCAAGTCACACTCGACGACCTGGACGGACGACCGCACGCAGCGGTGTTCGAATCCGGACCGAAGACGGTCCGCCTCGTGCTCGACGCCGGCGACGGCGTCGCCGCCCACACGCACCCCGGGAAGGACGTGCTCTTCCACGTCCTCGACGGCGAGATGGAGGTCGCACTCGACGACGAGTCGACCACGGTGGCGGCCGGCGACGTCCTCCGGTTCGACGGCGAACGCGAGGTCGCACCTACCGCGCTCACGGACGCTCGAGCCCTCGTCGTGCTGGCACCGGGCGCCGACGGCTGAGACCGACCGCGGAAATGTAACGCGACTATTATACCGACGGTGCGAATCGTGACCGTATGGGGTCGAAACGACGCGGAATCCTGACGCTCCTCGCCGGGGTGGGCGTGGTCGCAGTGAAGGGAAGTGACGAAGCGGCGCGGCTGCTCGCCAGAGGCGCCGACGAGTTGCTCGCCAGAGGCGCGCGGTCCGGTGACGAAGGTGGGTCGTCGGCGTCGGGAATCGACGACCTGGCGAGGGCCGGGAAGCGATACTATCGCCGGAAGCGAATCGAGTCGATGCTGAGCGACGAGCAGCGGACCGAAACGTTCCGGCTGCCTTCCGGATATTATGGCGGATATCGCATCGAGACGGGCGTCTACACCGACCTCGAGATCAGTTTCGAGACGCGGTCTGGCACGCCAATCGATGCGTGCGTCTTCGGCGCGGAAGGATTCGAGCGGTACGAGCGTGACGGTGAGTTCGGGAGCCCGGACATCTGGGAGGCGTATCTATCGCAGAGCGACGCGGCCACCGTGACGTTGGAGCCGGATACGGAATACTGGCTCGTGTTCGACAACACGACCGCGGGGTTCGCCCAGCCCGGTGACGAGGACGTGACTGTCGAGACCGACGTGTCACTCGGGCTCGTCCAGTAGCGAACGCGAGCCGTGTCGGTCGGCTTCTGCCCGCTCTCGTCACGAACGTCTCGGACATCGAATCGACCGTCTCTCCCTGGCGAACCAGAGACGAGGGGCGTGGGTCGTCGGGTCCGCTCAGTCCACCGTCGCGGTTCGGTCGGACCCGGGTGTCGTGTCGCTCGTGAGGTGTTCTGCGGCGTAGGCCTCGATGTACTGCATGCGTTCGGGGATCGGGGGGTGGTCGTAGTGGAAGGCCTCGTAGAGCGGGTGCGGGAAGGGGTTCGAGAGGTTCTCGCTGGCGAGCGCGGCGAGCGCGCCTACCATGGGTTGGCCGTCGTTCATGACGTCGACGGCGAACGTGTCGGCTTCGCGTTCGTGCGCGAGCGAGAGCTTGTTCGTGAGCGGCGAGAGCAGCTGGTTGAGCGGGCCGACCCAGAGGAGGCCGAGGAGGAGGCCGGCTGCGGGCGTGCTCTCGACGCTCCCGGTGACGCCGAACATCGCGTACAGCCACGGTTGCGTGGTGAGCCACCAGAGCGCGGCGAGCGTGAGCGCGATGGGGACGGTGCTGGCGAGGAGTTGCTTCCAGATGTGCGAGCGCTTCCAGTGCGCGAGCTCGTGCGCGAGCACGCTCTGGACCTCCGGGATGGACATCTGGTCGACGAGCGTGTCGAAGAGGACGACGCGCTTTGTCTTCCCGAACCCGGAGAAGAACGCGTTCGAGTGCGAGGAGCGCCGGCTGGCGTCCATCTCGTAGATCTGCTCGCACTCGAAGCCCGCGCGGTCGAACACGTCGTCGATGGCGTCACGCAACTCGCCCTCGTCGATGGGGTCGAAGTCGTAGAACAGCGGCATCACGACCCGCGGCAGGAGGACTTGCATGACGACGGCGAACGCGAGGTAGAGCGCGACGCCGACCGCCCACCAGTACGTCGGGAACGCCTGGATGGCCCAGAGGATGGGGAACGCGAGCGCGGTGACGAGGACGACGGTGATGGCGGCGCCGACGAACTTGTCTCGCACCCAGAGTCGCGGCGTCTGGTTGTTGAACCCGAACAGCTCCTCGACGACGAACGTGTCGAACGCGTCGAACGGTGCGCTGAACGCCTGGAGTGCGAGCGCGCCGACGACGACGAGGACGACGCCTTCGACGAGCGTGGCGTCCACGATGGGGACGTTCGGGTCAAGCGCGTCGACGGCTTCGACGACGTCCGCGAACGCACCCGTGTAGAGGACGCCCAGGAGCACGACGAGCCCGATGGCACTCTGGAGGAGCGAGAACCCGGTCTTCGCGCGCTGATAATCGAGGAGTTCGTCGACGTCGGCGACCGCGAGACGCTCGTCCACCCACTCACGCCGATCGCGGACCTCGCTCGCGCCGTACTGGACGTTCACGACCGAGAGCCACCCGAAGAAGACGTCGGTGCCGACGACGAGCAGGAGGAACGCGACGTGCAGCGTTAGCATACGTCGCCCGTTGGTCGTGGACCAGTTTCAATGATACGCATCGACACCGAGAACGACCGTGGGAGGGTATCGACGGGTCACTCCTTCGCTTTGAGGTTGTGAACCACGTCGAGGCGCGCCTCGACCTCGGCCGTGGGTTCGAGCGCGTCCGCGATGACGTCCGCGGACTTGTACGCCATCGGTGCCTCGTCGGCGACGCTCTCGACGACGCTCTCCGAGTAGATGCCGTCCATCGCGGCGGCGAACTCGTCCATCGACACCTCGTCGAACGCCCGCGTGCGACTCATGACGCGTCCGGCGCCGTGGGGGGCGGTCCGGTGGTACTCGTCGTTGCCCTTCCCGCGAGCGATGACCGACCCGTCGGCCATGTTGAACGGGACGAGGAGGCGCTGACCGTCTCGGGCCGGCGTCGCACCCTTCCGGATGGTGAGGTCGCGGAAGTCGACGTAGTTGTGGATGGACTGGAAGCGCTCGACGGGGTCGACCGCGAGCGCGTCACAGATGGCGTCGACCATGACCTCGCGGTTCCACCGCGCGTACTGCTGGGCGAACAGCATGTCCACGAAGTAGCCGTGGGCCTCGCGGCCCTCGAGGTAATCGAGCGCCTCGTTCCGGTCGCCCGCAACGACCGCGTCGTCGTCGGACGCGTCGTCACCGGCCGCGTCGTCGCCTGGCGCGTCGGGCGCCGTCTCCCCGGGTCGGAGTGCGGCGAGCCGGTCGAACGTCTCCTCGATGGCCTTGCCGTCGAACTCCTCGCGGACCTTCGCCTTCCGGATGGCGGACTCGCCCTTCCCACCGGTCAGCCACTCGTAGAGGTCGGTGTCGGAGACCTCGCTGGGGTCGAACTTGAGGTACGGGACGAGGTCGTCGTCGATGCCGTCGCGGAGGCCGGCGTGCTCGCGGCGCTCGGTCGCCCGTTCCTGCCAGTACTCCGCGACCGCGAGCCCGAGGTACCGCGACCCGGAGTGAACGACGACCCAGTGGTCGCCGGCGTCGCGTTCGCGCGCGAACTCCACGAAGTGATTCCCGCCGCCGAGCGTCCCGACGCCACGGATGACGTACCCCATCCCCTGGGGTTTCCGGGAGAGCACGCGCTGGCAGAGCCCCTCGAAGTAGTCGCCGTCGTAGCCGTCGAAGTCGAACTCGAGCGGGTCGACGCGCTCCCCGAACCGCTCGACGTACGCGTCGTCGAACGACTCGAACACGCGGTTCGCGCGGTCGAAGGGAAACTCGTCGACGAGATGCACGGAGTCGTCGTACTCGTGTACCTCGCGCCCCATCGGGACGGCGTCGCGGACCCGACGCTCGCGTTCCGCGTCCGCGAGCGGCAGGTCGTCGCCGAGGTTCGCGGCGGCCATCCCGCAGCCGACGTCGACGCCGACGACGTTCGGGACGATGCGTTCGCCGAGCGGCATCGTGAACCCGACGGGCGCGCCGGCGCCCCAGTGCGTGTCAGGCATCACGCGCACCGGCTCGGTGAACGCGGGATGGTCCACGAGCTCCTGTATCTGCTCGCGGCAGTTCGCCTCGAGCAGCGACTCGTCGTCGACCATGACGCGAGCGGTCGTGTGCTCGCCGTCGATCTCGATGGGCATCGTTCTCGCCCCGTCCTTTCGCCGTCGCCGTAAAGAGCGTGTCGTGAGACTGCGACGCGTTCGCACGGACCGCGTCCGGAACGCGTTTGCGTCGACCGAACCGAGTCCTCAAGCGTCCGTGGCGCGTACCCGAGCGCGTGAGCAGATGGACTGCGGCGGACGTGCAGGCGTACGACGAGCGAGCACCCGCACCGAGTGAGACGCGGACGTTCACGGCGGCGCTCGGGTGCTTCTGGGGCCCGGACGCCGCGTTCGGTACGCTCCCGGGCGTCGTCCGGACGCGCGTCGGGTACGCCGGCGGCACCGACCCGAACCCGACCTACGAGCGAATCGGTGACCACAGCGAGGTCGTTCAGGTCGACTACGATCCCGGCGAGACGACGTTCGCGGCGCTCGTCGACGAAGCGATCGGGCTGCACGACCCGACGCGCCAGCCCGCGAAGCGCCAGTACCACCACGTGCTGTTCTTCGAGAGGGAGCGCGAGCGCGAGGCCATCGAGGACGCGCTCGACGCTCTCGAGGTCCCGTCGGTGGAGACGCGCGTCGAGCCGCTCGACTCGTTCGCGCTCGCGGAACCGTACCATCAGAAGTTCAACCTCCGCGGGAAGCGCTGGGCGACCGACGCCTTCGACGACGCGGACTACGACCGCACCGACGTCCGCGAATCGCCCGCGGCAGCGAAACTCAACGCAGTTCTCGCTGGACGGGACGTCAGCGAATTGGGCGCGCTCGGGAGACGCGACGTAGAGCTCCGGTAGCGCCACGACCCACCAATTGACGGTCCGTTTCCGGAAGAGGTTCTCGCCGCTTTGACCCTCGCGGTCCCGCTGAAGAGTGGTTCTCTCGCGAGTGATGCGCCGGTGGGTAGCCTACTGGCGATGGTCGACCGTGGCGTGCTGGTCGGGTTACCGTCGCAGTACACTGGCCGGTAGTCAGATCTCGGACAAAATTATTTGTGGACGGATGATGTAAATCTAGCTGCCCCTATGTCAGATACCAGTCCGGAAGAAACACACTGGAGGAAAGTGATATGGTTCGTTCCAATTGCTTACCTTATAGGTATTGCAACCGGGTCGTTATATATTCTGAATAGGTTCGCTGACGTCGACGTTCCCCTGGCTGGTACCGATGCGATATTCGTTCTGGGTGTCGTTGCTGTCCTCTTGATATTCCTGGCAACCGTATCGCTCCCGTACGCGCTGCACCGGGACATCCTCTCCCTGGATACTGGGCGGTCCGACGCCGAGTGGGTACCTGACCGCTCGACGTTCGTCCGGAGAGCGCTGTATGGCTTAACAATCCCCGGGCTCACGCTGGTCGTGTCGAGTTACTATCTGTACCAACTACGGAAGAAGTGCTCGCATATCTGAATAGACAGCCCAATATAATTTTTTGAATTTAGGTACTCCTTCTGCGTTGATACCGTATCCAAATTTTTTGCAGTTGGTGTCCGCAAGCAGAGGAACAAGCCAGATTAGTTATTTTTTAATCGTTCCGCTAAAGACATACTAGATAGCTCTAGAAGCCCGTTGGTTGCATATTCAGAATCTAGTCGTGCTTTAATTTCTAGAATCTTATCTTTCTCAATCGGTCCCGTCCCCGAATCATTTTTAACATGGTATAATCAATAAATTACAAATAGTGGAAGCGTTATGCATCTGGTGGGTCCGACATGTCAGAAGCCGAGACACACCTGAATCCGGTGCGAGGTTCGAACGAAGGCATCGTCGTCTACGACGGAAAGTGCGACATCTGTCGGCAGTTGGCATCGCAGATCAACAACAAGACCGGTGAGGACATCTCCATCCTCCCCCTGGAGAGCCCCGAAGCGCAGGGCGTTCTCGAGAAGTACTACACCGGTGACCCGGACCACGACTTCTACTTCGTCAGCGGAGGCACCTGCTCGAAGGGACTACGCGCGGTCCCGAAGATCGTGCAGGCAACCGGAGTTCGGGACTTCGGCGGCCTCATGAGCAAGTACTTCGACCTGAAGTACCTCGCAGACCAGTCCGATGACTGCTCGTGCGACGAGGATCACTCCGCGACGGCCGACACCACCGAGTCTGGCAGTGGCGTGCTCTCTCGCCGCGCCTTCACCGGGATAGCAGCGACCGCCGCCGCGACACTGATGCCGGGGACGGCAGTCGCCAGAGAGAAGGAGCGTCTCAGCCAGGGACCGCCGCGCGACCTGGAGGTCCGTGTCGCAACCGTCACGGAGAACGGACGTGGCGGGTTCGATACGACCATCCGGAACCGACCCGACCTCATCCACGGCCCGCCGTCGTTCGACGAGGCAACCAAGGCGAAGGGCGACGGCAAGTCGACCGCATCCCTCAAGCGGTCGAGCAACGAGACCAACTTCGAAAAGCGTCGCGTCGGCGACAGCGGGGAACTCCGCATCGACAAGGTCTCGACCACGTACGACATCAACGAGGCCAAGCCCGGGATCCAGCGTGCGGCGAGCCTCCAGACGGACGTCGCCGACGACGCCGGGAAGATGGACATCTACAGCGCCGTCGTCGACGGCCGGCGCTTCGAGCTCGCTATCAACGTCGGCCGTGGCCCCGCCGTCCTCGAGGGCGACGAGGCGGACATCGCAACCACGATGGCGTCGAAGGTCCAGCACGACCTCGCCTACCCCACGGTCGACTTCGTGGTCCCCGACCTCGAGAACGCGACCGTCTCCGAGTACATCGAAGCGTACGTGACGGGCGTCGAGCGCCTCCAGACGTTCTATCGGAAGAACAACGTCAGAGAGATGGTCAACGTCTACCAGGACGTCGGTGACTCCCTGCGCGAGACGCAGCGCTCGTTCGCGCGGAACGTGCACGAAGCCGACCTGACGCCGATGTCGAGCTACCTCGGGATCTCCGGTGTCCCGAACTTCGCGCGGTACGCACTCCCGCCGGAGGACTCCCAGTCCGCCGTCGTGCAGGGTGCCGGCTGTGATTCGGGCTGTGGTTGCGGCGTCGACCTGTGTTGTGGCTGCGGCCTCGGCGCGGGCGTTTGCACGGCACCGATCGGGAAGATCTGTGGTTGCTGTATCCTCGAGTGCTCGTGTGACATCATCAACTGCTGTGCGGACATCCTGTGATCCGGTCGCCTGATCGGAGCGTTCGATACCGACGGACGCGGTGACCGCGGGGACGCGGCGTCCCCTGCTTTCATTCTTCGAGGTGGTTGCGCTGGACGACGGCACGCGTTCGAACCGTCGTGAGGAGGTTGAACCGGCCATCGACGATGCCGCCCGGGCGTCGGTCGATGGCTTCGGCGAGGACCGGGACCGCGTGAAGGCGTTCGGCGCGAGGCAGTGAAGGCGGTCGACGCGCCGCAGGGGATCAGTTCCGGACCTTCCGCATCCAGTCGTCGATGGCGTCCCGGTATCCGTGCTTGTCGACGGAGGGGAGCGGGTCGAGCGCGTTGAACTGCGAGACGACGGCGTCGCGAGCGCGCTCCTCGAGACCATCGGGGACGTGGTCGACGTCGGGGTCGCGTTTGTGCGCGACGAGGTCGTCGACGAGCGCGGGGTCACCGGCGTCGACGGCGTCGGCGAGCGCGTGCACGTCGGCCTCGACGTCCTCGTGCTCGAGGACGTACTGCGCGCCGAGCAGGCCGCGGTAGACGTGGAGGAACCGCTTCGCGCTCGGGTCGTAGCCCTCGGTCTTGCCGGGGTCGAGGTACTTGTAGTAGTTCGACTTCGCCATCCCGAGGTACGCGTGCGGGACGTTCATCGGGAGGTGCTCGCGGACGAGCGCGCGGAGCGCGTCCACCTCCAGGGGCATCCCGTTCATCACGACGGGGGCTTCGAGGACGAGTTCGACGACGTTGAAGTTCGCGTCGACGAGCAGCGAGCCGAAGTGCTTGAGTTCGTTGCTCTTCAGGTCGCAGTCGGCGTACGCCTCGAAGCCGTCGGTCGTCCCGTGCACGTTCACCGTCACGTCCGGACGGGGCTCGCTGAGGTACGCGTACTCTTCGGCTGGGACGACGTGCACGCCGCGGACGTCGACGTCGCTGTCGGCGTCCGCGAACCCGAACAGGTGACTGCCGGCGATCGCGTAGAACCGCGGCTGGCGGCGGGTTCCCTTCGCGGCGACGGCGTCGGTGACGTAGTCCCGGATGGCTTCGGCGCTGTACCCGACGTCGAGCTCGTCGAACTCCATGTCCTATCACCTCGTCGCGACCCTGCTCGTGCCGGCCCGGGGCGTGGCACCGCCGACGGCGTCGACGGGCCGCGTCGGCGAG
The DNA here is from genome assembly GCF_037081675.1 of Halorubellus litoreus. Classification (GTDB taxonomy): domain Archaea; phylum Halobacteriota; class Halobacteria; order Halobacteriales; family Natrialbaceae; genus Halorubellus; species Halorubellus litoreus. The sequence goes on from NZ_JAZAQL010000003.1 coordinate 34,199, forward strand.
CGGCCGCGATGGTCGCGTCGTCTCCGAGTTCACGTCGCCTCCACGTCAGTGTGTCGTCGCCTCGGTACCACGGCACGCGGAGGGGAGCGACCGAGTGGTGTCGCGTCGGGACCGAGTGGTGTCGCGTCGGGACCGAGTGGTGTCGCGTCGGGACCGCGTGCTGGCGGGGTTCGGACGGGAGCACACAGATGGAGACCACTACTCGTGGTGAGGCGGCGGAGAGCCGCCGAAAACCCCGGGCCGGACGAGTACCGCCAGTTCGGCGGGGGAAGCGGCAAGTTCGCCGGGGGAGCGGTCAGTTCGGTAACCGTAGAAACCTGTTATTGGCGCCTAGGAAAGGCTTAACGTCGTGAGGGCGCTACAACGGTTGAATTCAGGGTATGGGTGAACGGCTCTCTCGAGTCGTCGAGGCACTTGCGGCGTCGGGTGACCCGCGTCTCGACGACGACTACTGGCGGGTGGTGCCCGCGGCCGACGGCCGCGGTGCGGTGGTGCTGGTCGGGGTGGTCCACGACCATCCGGCGAGCGCGCACCGCGTCGCGTCCGTCGTCGCGGAAGCCGCTCCGGACGTACTGGCGCTCGAACTCCCGAATCTCGCGGTCCCGTACTTCGTGGGCCGGACCGCTCGCAGCGAGTCGCCCGCCGCCGGAGCGAGCGACGTCGAGGACGGCCACGCAGTGGCCGACGGCGGCCGGGCCGTGGACAGCGTCGACGAGATGAGCGCCGCCATCGACGCGGCGGCGGCGGATGCGGACGTCGTCGGCGTCGACACGTTCACGTGGCGGTTCTGGCGCGCGTTCCTGGCGCGAGTCACCTCCGGGGAGGTCACTGCGTCCGCGGTTCGTGAGGCGCTCGAGGGCGTCGGCCGCGTCGTCTGGCGCGCGCTCTCGGTCCGGTACGGGTCGGAGGGTGGTCGGCCCGACGGCGACGGGAGCGAGTACGCGGTCGACGCCGCGGACGACCCGGTCGACCAGGCGGCCCACGAACGCTCGCACGTCTCCCGGAGCCGGTCGCTGCTCGGGGCCCTGGAGCGTCCCGCCGGCGACGTGCTGTTCGACGAGGCGCGCGAGGCCACGATGGCCGCGAACGTCGACGCGCTTCGGACGTCGGGGACGGTCGTCGCCGTCGTCGGACTGGCCCACCTCGACGCCGTCACCGACCAGTTGACGGACGTGGAGCGGACCGTCGACTGACGAGGGGGTGGAACTGGACTGGACGGGAGAAGGGCCGAGGGCGGTTGCGCGGACGGTGGTCGTCCGACCGTGACGACCGGAGTCGCCGTCAGAAGCTGGACTTGAGGTGTATCTCGTCGCCCTGTATCTTGTCGACGTTGTCGTGCATGAGCGGGTACACCGTCTCGTTCTCGTCCTCCCAGCCGAGTTTACTCCGGATGGACCCCGAGAGGCCGGTGTCGACCCGCACGTGGGCCTCGTCGCCGGCTATCTTGTCGACTGTGCCGACCATGTCGCCGTCGGCGGTCATTACTTTCTTGCCTTCGTCGCTCGATTTGAATGCTCGTACCATTGTAGTATCCGTCGAGCGAGCGTCCCACCGAGGTTCGCTCGCTTGACGGTCCAACTGTGGCGAGCATCCCGCATCAACATACGCCAGTTACCGGAGGACGCCGTCTCGGTACGAACAGCTAACGATGGCAAGGGCAGGTATCGGCGGGCCAGTCGTCGCGTCGCGGCCAGTATCGGCTCGGCAACTGCCGGGGTGGTGCGAACGAGTCGGGTTCGCGAGCGCGTCCGTCCACTCGCTTTCCGAGGTCGGGTCGCGTCGGACGAGGGTGGGCGTCGAACGTGTTCGCACGCGTGTCCACCGCGTTGGAACGCGCTCTTCCCCTTATGGGTATCACTCGGTAAGGTCGTCTCGTGGAGGAACCCAGAATGATGGACCGACCGAGTCGACGCGACTTCGTTCGTATGGCTGCGGTGAGTACCGCCGTCGCGGTGGCCGGGTGTTCGAGCGGTTCCAGTACGTCGACGTCCGGCGGGGACGGTGATGGCGGCGACGGTGGGGATAGCGGAGACGGCGGGTCGACGTCGTCGAACGACGACGGCTCCGGGTCGAAGTGGACGCAGACGAGTACGGTCGACATGACGGCGAGCCTGAAGTACGCGCCCAAGCGCATCGAGGTGGAGCAGGGGACGACGGTGACGTGGAAGAACACGGGGAACATCGGGCACACCGTCACCGCGTACGAGGACGAGATCCCCGAGGACGCGTCGTACTTCGCGTCGGGCGGGTTCGACTCCCAGCAGGCCGCGGTCGACGGCTACAATAACGACAACGAGGGGAACGTTCCGAAGGGCGAGTCCTACGAGTACACGTTCGAGACGAAAGGGACGTACAAGTACTACTGCGTGCCCCACGAGATGAACGGGATGGTCGGGTACGTGAAGGTCGTCTAAGTGAGGTGACTCGAGATGACGCAATCCTTCGACGACGACGGTGACGGTGCATCGACCGGTGACCTGGACGTGCCGGACCCGACCGAGGTGGTCGCCGAGCACGAGCGCGAGCTCGAGAGCGTGCTCGCGGAGGTCGAGGAACCGACTGGCGCGGACGACAGTCCGACGCTCGAACTCGCCGGGCTGCAACTCGACCGGCGGGACTTCATGAAGGCGGGCGCGGCGACGGGCGCGATGACCGCGCTCGGTGGCTGCGTCGGCGGCCTCACCGACACCGGCGGTAGCGGCGCCGGGACCAGTAGCGGCGGTGGCGGGAAGTCGACCGCCGACCACAAGGTGCCGCCGGGCGAGCACGACGAGTACTACGGCTTCTGGTCGGGCGGTCATTCCGGCGAGATACGCGTGATCGGCATCCCGTCGATGCGCGTCCTCACCCGCATCCCGGTGTTCAACCCCGAGCCGGCGAAGGGCTACGGGTTCGACGACCAGTCAAAGCAGGTGCTGGAGGAAGGCGGCGGGTACTCGTGGGGCGACAACCACCATCCGGCGCTGTCGGAGACCGGCGGCGACTACGACGGCGAGTACCTGTTCGTGAACGACAAGGCGAACGGTCGCATCGCGCGCATCGACCTGAAGTACTTCGAGACGGACGCCATCCTCGACGTCCCGAACGTGCAGGCCGTTCACGGGTTCACCGTGCAGAGTCCGGACACCGAGTACATCTTCGGGAACGGCGAGTTCCGGACGCCCCTGCCCAACGACGGTCGCGACCTCGACAGCCCAGACAGCTACGAGTCGCTGTTCTCCGCGATCGACCCAGAGTCCATGGAGACGCAGTTCCAGGTGCGCGTGGACGGGAACCTCGACATCCTCGACACCGACAAGGACGGTCGGTGGGCTATCGCGTCAGCGTACAACAGCGAGGAGGCCGTGACCATCTCGGGGATGACCCACGACGACCGCGACTACGTGAAGGCGTTCGACGTCCCCGCTATCGAGAAACTCGTCGAGCAGGGCAAGTACGACGAGGAAGTCAACGGCGTCCCCATCGTCGACGGGACGAAGGAGTCGCCACACAATAGCGGCTCGAATCCGATCGTTCGGTACGTGCCGACGCCGAAGAGCCCGCACTGCGTGGAGGTCGGGCCGAACGGGAAGTACGCGTTCGTCGCTGGGAAGCTCTCGCCGACGGTGACGATGCTCGACATCGAGAAGTTGGGCGAGGTGGACGACCCAGCGGATGCGGTCGCGGGTCGGCCGAAGGTCGGTCTCGGGCCGCTGCATACGACGTTCGACGGGAACGGGCACGCGTACACGAGCCTGTTCATCGACTCGCAGGTCGCGAAGTGGGACATCGAGAAGGCCGTCGAGGCCGAGACGGGGTCGACCGAACCGATCCTCGAGAAGCAGGACGTCCACTACAACCCGGGGCACATCCAGGCGGTGGAGGCGATGACGACGGACCCGGACGGCGAGTGGCTCGTCAGCCTGAACAAGCTCTCGAAGGACCGCTTCCTGAACGTCGGCCCCATCCATCCGGACAACGACCAGCTCATCCACATCGGCGAGGGCGAGAAGGAGATGGAGGTCGTCGCCGACCATCCCGCGTATCCCGAGCCCCACGACTGCGTGTTCGCGCACAAGGACAAGATCAGCCCGAAGCGCGTGTACGACAAGGCCGACGTCGACGGCGAGTTCGTCACCGAGTCTGCGAGCGGCGTGGAGCGCACCGGCGAGGAGTCGGTGAACGTGAAGCTGTCCGCGAAACGCTCGGAGTACGGGCTCGCGGACTTCACCGTGAAGGAGGGCGACGAGGTGACGATGACCGTGACGAACATCGAGGGCGTCGCGGACATCGTCCACGGCGTCGCGGTCCCCGAGCACGACGTGCACGTCGCGGTCGCGCCCCAGGACACCCGCGAGGCGACGTTCACGGTCGACGAACCCGGCGTGTACTGGATCTACTGCACGTACTTCTGTAGCGCGCTCCACCTGGAGATGCGCTCGCGGATGCTCGTCGAACCGCGCGACTGACCGCTCGCGTTCGCCGCCAGCGCGCTCGCCCGACCACTGATCGGGTCGGGCACACGCCGCCGTGACCGCCGCACTCCGGAGCGGTCCGGCGCGAACCGAACTCCCCACGAGGTGATTCCCCATGCAACTCCCGAGCATCGACGAGTTCCTCGAACTCAGACGACTGCTGTGCGTGCTCGCAGCGGTGCTGTTCGTCGGCGCGCTCGCGTTCCCGATGTGGACCATCGAGGTGCACGCCGTCCAGTACCCCAACACCGTGCTGCGAGTGGAACTGTTCGCGTACCCCCACGTCGCGGGCGACTACGTGGAGATGGCGCGATTGAACAAGTACATCGGGTTCTACTACCCGGACCCGGTGCTCGTCGAGCCGAACTTCGAGGTGCACGAGAACGCGGTCCGCGTCCCGGAGTGGTCGCTCGGGCCCGTCGCGTTCGTCGGGTGCGCGCTCGCCGGCGTCTTCGTCGCGGTGGCGCCGACCGAGCGCAAGCTCCGCGCGGGCCTGCTCGCGCAGGTCGTCGGGACGGTCGGCGTGTTCGGCGCGATGGTCGCGGACATCCAGTACCGGCTCTACCAGGTCGGGCATTCGCTGGACCCGAACGCGCCCGTGATGGGCGTCGACGGGTTCACGCCGCCGCTGTTCGGCCAGTACTCCGTGGCGAACATCACGAGCTACTCGCGGTTCGGGCTCGGCGCGTACCTCTCGATGGTCGCCATCGCCGTGCTCGTGCTCGCGTACCGCTATCGCGATTCGACGGCGACGCCCCGCGACCTCGTCGTCGCCGCCGGCACCGCACGCCCCGTCCTGGGCACGCTGAAGCTCCTGCCGGTCGTCGACTACCCGCCCGAGGCACCCGGGAGCGACAGCTCGGCCGACGGTCGCGCTCCGGGCAGCGGCGACGAACCGGTCGCCGTCGACGGCTTCGGCGACGGCGAAGATCCCGAACGCGTCGAGCGCCCGACGGGGCGTCGTCCGCGCGACGCCGATGGCGCACCGGGACGGGACCGCGGCGGTCGCGGTGGCGTCGGAGGTGACTGAGATGCCCTCGTGGAGCATCGCCGCTCGCGTTCCCCCCGTCGACGTCCTGGTCGAACGCGGGTTCGCGGTCGCCGCGGTCGTCGCGGTCGCGGCGCTCGTCGTCGTCGGCGCGGTCGCGCCGGCCGTGACGGGCGCGAGCGGGGCCCCCCAGATGGCGACCGGTGGCGTCGAGGACCGAGCGGCGAGCCATCCGCCGCTCGCGTACGACGCGCCCGTCGAGGAGCGCGACGTGGACTTCGACCCGCCGACGCGCGACGGCGAGGTCCGCGTCGACGGCGAGCGCTTCGAGACGCTCGCGGCCGCGCTCGACGCCGCGACGCCGGGGGCGACCGTCGTCGTGGACGGCGTCGTCGAGGGGAACGTCACCGTCACGACGCCGAACGTGACGATACGGAGCGCCGACGGCGGTTGGGGGGTCGTCGACGGCCACGGGAGCGGTGACGTGCTCACCATCGAGGCCGACGACGTCACGGTCTCGCGGCTCTGGGTCCGGAACTCGGGGCGCGACGCCGCCGGGAACGACGCCGGCGTCTGGATAGCGGGCGACGACGTCGTCGTCCGCGACAGTCGCGTCACCGAAACCACGTTCGGCGTCTGGGTCGACGGCACGAGCGGCGCCGTGGTCGCGAACACGACCATCGTCGGCCGCGACCAGGTCGCCGACCGCGCCGAACGCGGGAACGGGATCCAGCTCTGGCGCGCCGAGGACGCTCGCGTCCGCGACAACCGCATCACGGACGCTCGCGACGGCATCTACTACTCGTGGGCGAGCGACGTGGTCGCGACCGGGAACGCGCTCTGGGACCTCCGGTACGGCGTCCACTACATGTACAGCGACGACTGCGTCCTCAGGGAGAACGCCGCGTTCGGGAACGACGTCGGGTACGCGCTCATGGTCAGCGAGGACCTCGTCATCGCGAACAACACCGCCGTGAACAACACCGGGCGGTCGGGGCACGGCCTGATGGTGAAGTCCATCGACGACTCCACCATCACCGGGAATCACCTCGTGGGGAACGACAGGGGCCTGTTCGTGTACAACTCGCTGCACAACGAGCTCGCGTACAACCTCGTGCTCGCGAACGACGTCGGCGTGCACCTCTCGGCGGGCAGCACGGACGAGCGCGTGCATCACAACTCGTTCGTCGACAACCGCGACCCGGTGCTGGCGGACGTCGGCGAACACGTCGTCTGGAACGAGTCCGCGGGGAACTACTGGGCGGACGCGACCGTGCGTGACGTCGACGACGACGGCGTGAGCGAGGTCCGGCATCGACCCGAGGGACTCGTCGACAGCCTGGCGCGCGAGCACCCGCTCGTCGCGGTGTTCGCGCGCTCGCCCGCGGTCGGCGTGCTCGAGCTCGCGGAGAGCCAGGTGCCGCTCGTCCGCTCGCCGGGCGTGGTCGACGAACGACCGCTCGCGACGCCGGTTCACGACTGGAGGCGATACTATGATCGAGATTAGGAACGTCACGAAGGCGTACGGCGACGTGGTGGCGCTCGACGGCGCGTCGATGTCCGTCGACGAGGGAGCGACGGTCGGACTCGTCGGGACGAACGGTGCTGGGAAGACGACGCTGTTCCGCCTGCTCGTCGGGCACGCGACGCCCGACGACGGGACGGTCCGGGTCGCCGGGCGCGAACCGACCGAAGGGCCCGCGCTCCGCGAGCGCGTCGGGTTCGTCCCCGAGGACGCGGCGTTCGACCCGCGGCTCACCGGCCGTGAGGTCCTCGAGCTGCACGCGCGCCTCCGCGGCGTCCCGGGCGACGACCGGGCGGAGCGCGTCGAGCGCGTGCTCGCGACGGTCGGCCTCGCCGACGCCGCGGACCGCCGCGTCGAGGGATACTCGAACGGGATGACCCAGCGGCTCGCGGTCGGGACCGCGCTCGTCCGCCGTCCGGCCGTCCTCCTGCTGGACGAACCGACCGCCGCGCTGGACCCGCGCGGCGTCGAGGCGCTGCATCGGGTCGTCGACCGCATCCGCGAACGCACGAGCACCACCATCGTCGTCTCCAGTCACGTCCTCGACGAGGTCGACCGGCTCTGCGAGCGCGTCGTCGTCCTCGACGACGGCCGGGTGCAGGCGCGCGGGTCGGTCGCGGACCTCGCGACTGACGCTGCCGACGCCGTCGAGGTGCGCTTGCGGCCGGTGGACGGCGACGCGCGTCGCGCCGCCCACGACGCCGTCAGGGACGCGATAGCCGACGCGCCGTCGGACGGCGCGGTCGAGTCCCGCGGCTGTACGCTCGTCGTCGAGTGCCACCGGGCGGTCGCGTTCGACGTCGTTGCGGCGGCCCGTGACGCCGCCGCGCTCGACGGGTTCGAGGTCGAGGAGCCAGGGCTCGAGGACGCGTTCGCGGCCGCGGTCGACGACGCTGCGATGGTCGACGACCCCGCAGTCGCGACGACGAACGGAGGTGATCGTGCGTGACCGCTCCAGATGACGAGCCGACGCGGGGCGGCGGCGAGTCCGACGCCCGCGGCCCGCGACCCGATGGGGGTGTCGGCGAGGTGCCGGACACCGGCGTCGGCCGAGCGCTCGCGTCGCGGCGCGTCCGCGACGACGGTGCCGCCTCCGAGACGGAACGACCGCTGACGGGGCGAGAGGCGAGCGAACGCACAGCGTCGACGGGACGGGCCGCGTCGCGCCGCGAAGCGGTCGTGGGGTTCGCGCGCCGCGAATATCGCGTCGCGGCGCGGTCGCGGTGGCCGGTCGGGCTCGCGGCGCTGTTCGCGGCGTTCACCGTCGGCGTCGTGCAGTACGGCGCGAGCGGTGCCGGCGCGAGCACGGTTCCGGCGGTCGTCGCGTCCGTCGCCGCGTTGTCGACGTACGTCGTCCCGCTCGCCGCGCTCGCGTTCGGGTACGCGACCGTCGTCGGCCCTGCGACCCGCGGCGAGCTCGACGTACTGTACGCGCTCCCGGTCCCGCGCTGGACCGTCGTCGTCGGCGCCTTCGCCGGTCGCGCGCTCACGTTCACCGGCGCGGTCTGCATCGGGTACGCGTTCGGTGGCGCCGCGCTCTACCGCGTCGGCGGCCTCGACGCCGTGAACGCGTTCCTGCCGACGGTCGCCGCGGCCGTCCTCGCGGGCGTCGCGTTCCTCGCGATAGCGGTGCTGGTGTCGACCGTGGCGGGCGAGAAGGCGAGCGCACTCGGTGGCGTGCTCCTCGCGTGGGCGTGGTTCGTCCTCGTCCACGACGTGGTCTCGCTCACCGCGGTCGTCGTCCTCGACCTGCCCGCGAGCGCACTCGCGGCGCTCGTCGCCGCGAACCCAGCGGACTGCCTGCGCGTCCTCGGGATGGCCGGCGTCCCCAGCGCAAGTGGCGCAGCAGGGGCGCTCGGCGCGACCGCGGTTTCGGTACCGGTTGTCGTCGTCGCCCTACTTGCGTGGATAACGCTCGCACTCGCCGCCGCAGCACGGAGCACCTCGACCCGCTGAGCGAGAAGACGGACTCCGAGTCCCATCCGGCCACATCGCACGGGAGCAACGACGCGACCGAGATAGTATCAGATACATTCGTATATATGTATTCTTATGGTTGGGCGGCTTTCGATTGTGCTTCGGAACCAACACGGCGGTCAGTGCGAGTCGAGGGCGACAGCGCGCCCGTCCTCACTCGTCGTTCGCGACCGCGATGTTCACGTACTGGATGAAGAACTCCATGATGTGCTGTTCCGCTTTCCTGAGATGCTGTGACGCCGTGGTCTTGGCGATTCCGAGGTCGTCTGCGATCTCCTGAAGCGTGCTCCCGCGTGGGATATCGAAGTAGCCCGCTTCCAAGGCCTTGTTGAGCACCATGCGACGACGCGGGGTGATGGTCTCGAACACCTCGCTCCACTCCGTGACGCTCGGCGTAATCTGGCGCTGGAAGTCCGACGAGACGTACTCGATCTTGACCGGGCCGAAGCGCTCCAGCAGACTGACAGCCTCGGACAAATCCTCCCGCGTTGTCAATAGAAGGTCGAAGCTTTCTTTCCCATTACGCAACTCGCCGAACCCACCGAGTGGGATGAATCCCTCGTGCAGCAACAGCTGGAGGGGCGTGTACTCGAAGTGCTGACTGCGGATGAAGAGGGTCGCCGAGAGCCGGTCGACCCCGCCGATGGAGTACCGCTCGAGGACGTCGATGGACGTCGTCGATTCGTGTTCTCGGATGGTCTCGACGACGTCGTCGTAGTCGTCCTCGGCGACCTCCAGCGCCAGCAGTCCGAAGTACCGGCGGTCGCGGAACGTCGACGCGAGGAACTCGCCGGAGACGTCGTACGCGGCGAGGCTACTGGTCCAGTCGTCCTCGTATCGGACGCTTAGCTTCGCGGTTAACATCGATCTCTCGAATCGGAGTTCCGGTCGAGGTCGTTCATCGGGCGTCAGTCCACATCGTCACCGCGACGGGATGAGTGTTGCCCGCGTCAGTTCGCGCCGTTCGGAGGCTTCGAGCGCGTCGTCGATGTCCTCGAGCGAGAACTCGGCGTCGATGAGCTGCTCGTAGGGGTAGTCGTCGATGGTGTTCGCGAGGAGTTCGAGCGCGTCGTAGAGCACCCACGGGTCGTACTCGACGGCGGTCGTGATGTCGATGGACTTCCGCGTGAGCTTCCCAGGGTCGAAGTCGACTTCGTGGCCGGGGCGGACGTTCCCCATCTCCAGGTAGCGCCCGCCCTTCCGGAGCAGTTCGATGCCTTCGACGAACGCTTCGGGGACGCCCGCGACCTCGATGGCGACGTCGGCGCCGACGCCGTCCGTGATCTCGTCGACGCGGGCGCTGCGTGCCTCGACGGAGTCGAGTTCGCGGAAGTCGATGACGTGGTCCGCTCCGAAGGCCTCGGCCTGGTCGAGGCGCTCGTCGACACCGTCGATGACGATGGTCTCCGCACCGAACTCGTTCGCGACGACCGTCGCGTTGAGGCCCAGCCCGCCCGCGCCCTGGACGACGACGGTATCGTTGTAGTCCACGCCGACCTCCTCGATACCGAACAGCACCTGCGAGAGCGCGCAGTTCGCGGCGGCGGCGACGTTGGGGTTGGCCTCGAGTTCCTCGGGGAGCTTGTAGAAGTGGTTGTCCGGGTAGATGTAGTAGTGCGTTCCCCAGGGCGCGTGGAAGTGCGGCCAGATCTCCGGCGACTTCCCGGTGTGTTCGTAGTCGTTGTCGCACGCGTAGAACTCGCCTCGTCGACAATACTCACAGGACTGGCACGTCTGGAAGTAGACCGGGGCGACCAGGTCGCCTTCCGCCACGGGGGTCCCGGCGCTGTCGGTCTCGACGTTCTCGCCGAGGTCGCTGATGCGACAGACGGCCTCGTGGCCGAGTACGCAGTCCTTGAGCGGGTGGTCGCCCTTCCAGACGTGGAGTTCGGACCCGCAGACGTTCGAGCGGACGACCTCCGTCACGACGGCGTTCGGGTCGGGTTCCGGGACCGGGTACTCGCGGAATTCGACGTCTCTCGGCCCGTCGAGGTAGACGAGGTGCCCGGTCTCGCCGTCGGCGCTCGGTCCGCTTGAGTCGGTGCTCATTCTGCCTCTGCGCGGACGTTGGGGACGTCCGCCGGGAGTTCGTCCACGTAGCCGCGGTAGTCGAGGTAGGCGCGGAAGGCGACGATCTCGTCGTCGTCGTTGAACTCCATCACGTCGCACAGCGGGACGCCGTTCGCTTCGCGCCCGACGGTGGTCTCGCCGTCGAGATACCCCTCACAGATGACAGTACTCCCGTCCTGATGGAAGTTCGTCATGTGGTGTTCGCCGCCGGTGAAGAACTCGGCGTTGTCGTCGTAGAACTGGCGGATGTCCGCCAGACCGCGGACGACGCCCGCCCGCGAGGAGTGAACGACTGGATCCTCACCGTACAGTTCCATGACGTCGTCTGTTCCCGCGTCCGCACTGTCCATCAGTTCGAAGTACCGTTTGGCAACGTCGACGCTCATCACTACAGACGAATGCCACGTGGTCCCATACTACTTGAGGCGAACATGGTTCCGCGTTTTTATACCCGCACCGGGACGCGGTTCGATGGTCACGGCGAGACGGCGAGCGACCTCGGGACCGAAGCGAGAGGGATTACTTCGGCGAGATGTCCGCGCAGACGTTCTTGACCTGCGTGTACGCGTCGACCGCAGCGAGCCCCTTTTCGCGACCGAACCCGCTCTCCTTGAAGCCGCCGAACGGCGTCTCCTCGCCGCCCGCGAACCATTCGTTGATGTAGACCTGCCCCGCGCGGACGTCGCGAGCGAAGCGGTGCGCGCGACCCATGTTCTGGGTGTGTATGCCGGCGACGAGCCCATAGTCGACGTCGTTCGCGAGCTCGATCGCCTCGGCTTCGGTACTGAACTCGATGACAGAGAGAACAGGTCCGAAGATCTCCTCCTGGGCGATACGCATGTCGTTGTCGACGCCCGTGAACACCGTCGGTTCGACGAAGTACCCGTCGCGGTCGAGGGCGTCGCCGCCGACGAGTGGCTCGCCCGCTTCCGCTCGCCCGATCTCGAGGTAGTTCGTGACCTTCTCGAAGTGCTCCTCGGAGACGAGCGGCCCCATGTCGGGGTCGGTCTCGCCGTTGTCGAGCGTCATCTCCTCGATGCGGTCGGTGAGGACGTCGAGGAACTCGTCCTTGACGTCCTCGTGAACGAGGAGTCTCGACCCGGCGGAGCAGACCTGGCCGGCGTTCGCGAAGATCCCCGTCATCGTGCTGTCGACCGCGCTATCGATATCCGCGTCCGGCCAGACGACGTTGGGGCTCTTCCCGCCGAGTTCGAGGTGGACGTTGGTGACGTTCTCGAGGGCCGACTTCCCGACCTCGATACCGGTGGGGACCGACCCGGTGAAGCTCACGCCGTCGACGTCTGGGTGCGCCGAAAGGGGCGCGCCTGCTTCCGCGCCGAACCCCGGCACGACGTTGAGGACGCCGTCGGGGATGCCGACCTCGGTGGCGAGCCGGCCGATCTCGACGGCGGTCAGCGGCGTCTGCTCGGCGGGTTTGACGACGGCCGTGTTCCCCGTCGCCAGTGCGGGCGCGACGCTTCGGCCGAAGATGTTCGTCGGGAGGTTCCACGGGATGATCTGCGCGGTCACCCCGAGGGGTTCCCGGACCGTGTAGTCGACGTAGTCGTCGGTGAGGGGGATCGAATCGCCGTGGACCTTGTCGGCGACGCCCGCGTAGTACTCGAAGTAGCGCGCACAGGTCTCCACGTCGGCGCGAGCGTGCGAGAGCGGTTTGCCGTTGTCGCGCGTCTCCAGCAACGCCAGGCTCTCCTGTTGGGCGCGGATCGCCTCAGCGAGGTCGTCGAGCAACCGGCCCCGCTCCTGGGGCGGGGTCGACGACCAGTCGTCGAAGGCGTCGTTCGCGGCGGTCACGGCTCGGTCGACGTCCGCTTCGCGCGCCCGGGCGACCGCTCCAACCGCCTCCTCCGTCGCGGGGTTCAGCGTCTGAAATCGCTCGCCTGCCGCTGCAGGAACGAGCTCTCCGTCGATTAGAAGGTCGTACGTTCGGCTTTCCGTCTCCGTTTCCATGAGGAACTCGAGGGGCGGACGGGCAATCGGGGTTCTGCTGAACATGTCCCCCGGTTCAAACCATGGGGCGTGGCACGGCCGCGGCCCGGACATGTGTTGGTGAATCCTTAACGTACCAGGGCTGGCACGTCTTGACGAGCATGGAGATAACGGACGTCAACCAGTATCACCTGCAGTACGACATGGCCGATAGTTTCCAGCCTGCGTGGAAACCGGGGTTCGAACAGACGGAGCACGAGGTTCTCCTGTTCGAACTCGAGACCGACGCCGGCATCTCGGGGGTCGCGACCGCGTCCGGCTTCGCCGGCCGGATGGACTACCTCGAACTCGCCGAGATGTTCCTCGTGGGCGAGGACCCCCGCGAGATCGAGTCGCTCGTCGAGAAGCTCGACCCGCTGAACCTGTGGGGGCCGCGGCCGTGGCACTTCGAGGTCGCGCTCTGGGACATCGTCGGCAAGGACGCCGGCAAACCGATCTACGAGCTACTCGGTGGAAGCGGTGACCCGATTCCGGCGTACGCGTCGACCGGTGAGCGCCAGGGCGTCGACGAGCGCCTGGCGTACGTCGAGGACCGCGTCAGCGAGGGGTTCGAGGCGGTGAAGCTCCGCTGTCACGGCGACGACCCCGCGCCGGATCTCGAGGTGGCGCGACGGATCCGCGAGGCGTACCCCGACCTGACGCTGATGATGGACGCGAACATGGGCTGGAGCGTCCCGATGGTCGACGTCGAACCGTGGTCGTTCGACGACGCGCTCTCGGTCGCCCGCGAACTGGAAGAGATCGGGAACGTCGGGTGGCTCGAGGAGCCCCTCGACCGCCGGAACTACGAGGGCCTGGCGCGGTTGCGCGAGAAGACCGACGTCCCGATCGCGGGCGGCGAGTTCAACAACGGCGTCCATCACTTCCGAGAGTTCATCAAGCAGGGGTCGCTCGACGTCCTGCAACCCGACGCGGTGCTGGCGACGGGCATCAGCGGCGGGAAGAAGGTCGCTGCGATGGCGGACACGCACGGGCTCGAGTTCGCGCCGCACACGTGGAACGACGGCCTCGGGTTCGTCGCGAACCTCCACCTGCTCGCCGCGACGGGCGCGCGCTGGTGCGAGTACCCCCTCGACCCGCCGGGCTGGACGCCCGAGTCCAGGGACTTCCTGCTGGAGAAACCGGTCGTCGCCGAAGACGGCGCGGTCAGTCCACCCGATGGCCCCGGACTGGGCGTCGACCTGGACTGGGACCTGATCGAGGAACTCGACGCGTCCTGACGCTCAGGACTGGTCCGGCCAGCGTTCGAGGTAACTCATCTTGTCGGTGTAGAAGTTGATCATGTCCTGGCCCTGCGCGTGCAGGTCACCGAAGAACGAGTCCTTCCGGCCGCCGAACGAGAAGTACGCCATCGGCGCGGCGGTGCCGAGGTTGACGCCGAGGTTCCCGGCCTCGACCTCGTGCTTGAAGCGATTCGCCTTGTGGCCGCTGTCGGTGAAGAGGCTCGCGGCGTTCCCGAAGTCGCTCCGGTTCACGACGTCGACCGCCTCGTCGAAGTCCGCGACGCGGACGAGCCCCATGATGGGCCCGAAGTGCTCCTCGCGAGCGATCGTCATGTCGGGCGTCACCTCGCCGAACAGCGTCGGGCCGATGAAGGTGCCGTCGTAGTCGTCGACGGTGACGTCGCGGCCGTCGACGAGGAGCTCCGCGCCCTCCTCGATGCCAGACTCGACGTACCCGCGCACGGTCTCGAGGTGGTCGTCGCTGATGATGGCGCCGATGTCGACGCCGTCGTCGAGCCCGTACCCGACCGTCTGCTCGCGGGTCTGCGCGGCCAGTTCCGCGGCGAACTCGTCGTAGACGCTCTCCTCGACGACCATCACGTCGTTCGATAGACAGCGCTCGCCGGCGCACGCGCACGCCGACGCGACGGTCTTCTCTGCGGCGTACTCGACGTCCGCGCTCTCCGTGACGATGATGTGGTTCTTCGCACCGCCCTGGGCCTGCACGCGCTTGCCGTGCTCTGCGGCGGTCTCGTAGATGTGCCGCGCGATCGGCGTGCTCCCGACGAACGAGACGCCCTCGATGCCGTCGTGCTCGAGCATCGCGTTCACGGTGTCGGGGCCGCCGTTGACGAGCTGGACGACGCCGTCCGGGAACCCGGCCTCGTCGACGAGCTCGAAGATGCGCTGCGTGACGAGGGGATCCTGCTCGCTGGGTTTGAGGATGAAGCTGTTCCCAGTGGCGACGGCGTGCGGGAGGAACCACAGCGAGATCATGACGGGGAAGTTGAACGGCGTGATGCCGACGAACGTCCCGATCGGTTCGCGCACTGCCGTCTCGTCGATGTTCGGTGCGGCGTTCGGGAGGTTCCCCGCCTGCATCATCGTGGGGATGCCACAGGCGGTCTCGACGTTCTGGATGCCCCGGCGGATCTCGCCGCGAGCCTCCGCTCGCGTCTTCCCGTGCTCCATCACGAGGAGCTCGGTGAGTTCCTCGATGTGCTCGTCGAGCAGTTCCTTCAGGCGGAACAACGGCTGAACGCGCTCCTCGACGGCGGTGTGCCGCCAGTCCTCGAAGGCCTCGTTGCTCGTCTCGACGGCAGCGTCGAGGTCGTCCTCGTCACTGAAGGGCAGATACGCCAGTTCTTCACGTGTCGCCGGGTTGACGACCGCTTGCCCGTCCGCGCTCGATGGCGTCTGCCATGCCCCGTCCACGTAGTTCTGTACCTCGTCCTCCTCGCTCAACGTTGTAGGAAGCACTGTTGTTCACAAACACCGTTCGTAATCGCATAAGTGTTGTGAATACTGTGAATATACTACGAAGAATGTTGGTATCTGAGATTTTCGGAGATATTTCTGGCCGAACAGTGGGCTTGTGCTGCAGGCGGTCTGGGCCATTCGCCCGTGTTCTCGACGACGCGTGACCCGGGGGTTCAGCCCTGGTCGAACGTCGCGTCGAGCGACTCGCTCATCTCTTCCTCCGAGAGGTGACACCCGATGCAGTGACCGTCACCGTCGCCTTCGAGTTCCGGATCGTCCGTCTCGCACACCTCCCCGATCTTCTGCGGGCAGCGCGTGTTGAACGAGCACCCGCTCGGGGGATTGCGCGCGTCCGGCACGTCGCCGTCCAACCGGATGCGGCTCTTCTCCTCGTGCGGGTCGAGCGTCGGGATGCTCGAGAGCAGCGCACGCGTGTAGGGGTGATACGGCGGCTCGAAGATCTGCTCGGTCGACCCGGTCTCGATTATCTCCCCGAGGTACATCACCGCCACGCGGTCACAGATCGCCTCGATGACGCTCAGGTCGTGACTGATGAGCAGGTACGACGTCCCGTACTCCTCGCAGAGCTCCTCGAGCAGGTTCAGGATGCTCGCCTGCACGCTCACGTCGAGCGACGACACCGGCTCGTCCAACACGATCAGCGACGGGTCCGCCGCGAACGCGCGCGCTATTGCAACCCGTTGCTGTTGCCCGCCGGAGAGTTCGTGTGGCTTCTTGTCGACGACGTCGCTCCCGAGGTTCACCTGATTCAGCAGTTCCTCCGCGCGAGCACGTCGCTCGTCGGCGGACCTGTCGGTGAACAACTTGAGCGGTCGCTCCAGGATCTGGCGGACGGTCCGGTTCGGGTTCAGACTCGACTCCGGATCCTGGAAGATTATCTGGCACGACGAACGGAACTCGTTGAGTTCCTGCTTCGAGAGCGAGTCGATGTCCGTCCCGTCGTACTCGATACTCCCGCTCGTCACCGTATGGAGCTTCAGGAGCGTGCGACCGAGCGTGCTCTTCCCACAGCCACTCTCGCCGACCAGTCCGACGGCCTCGCCCTCGTGGATGTCGAACGAGACGTCGTTCACGGCCTTGACCGGGTCGTGGTCGCCGATGAGGTTCTTGATGAACCCGCCCTCGTCGTAGTACTTGCGCAGGTTGTTGATGCTGAGGATGGGTTCGCCGGGCGTTCGATCCGAGGCTTGCTTCGCCGGCACGTCGATCGGGTTGTCGACGACGTCCTGCCAGTGCAAACACCGCGATTCGTGGTCGCGCTCGTCGTCCACCGATGCCATCTCGATGCCGCCGGTTCGACATTCCTCGGTCGCGAACTCGCATCGGTCCGCGAAAATACAGCCCTCAGGTATCGCGTCGAGTTCCGGAATCCGACCCGGAATCGGCTTGACCTCCTTGTCCGCGCCGATCTCCGGCGTCGTCGCCAGCAGCGCCTGCGTGTAGGGGTTCGCGGGCGTGGTGAACACGTCCTCGACCGGTCCCTTCTCCAGCATCTCACCAGCGTAGAGGATGTTCACTCGGTCGGCGATCTCCGAGATGACGCCGAGGTTGTGCGTTATGAGCAGGATTCCGGCGTCGTACTCGGCTTTGAGATCCTCGACGAGGTCGAGGAACTTCGCCTGCGTCGTCACGTCCAGCCCGGTCGTCGGCTCGTCGAGGATGAGGAGGTCCGGATTACACGACAGCCCGATCGCCAGCAGCGCGCGCTGCTGTTGACCGCCCGAGAGCTCGTGGGGATACCGGTCGGCGATCCCCGCGGGGTTCGGGAGGTTCACTTGCTCCAGGACGTCGTGCACGCGTCGCGTGCCCTCCGCGTCGCTATCGATGTCCTGATGGAGTTCGATGGTCTCCCGGATCTGCGCGCCGATGGTCATGCTCGGGTTCAGCGAGCTCGACGGGTTCTGCGCGACGTGCGCGATGCGGTTCCCGCGTATCGACCGGAGGTCTCGCTTCGACGCCGACAGCAGATCCTCGCCCTCGAACGTGATCGAGCCGTCGTCGACCCAGCCGTTCGCGTCCAGATACTGGACGATAGCGAGCGCGAGCGTGCTCTTCCCGCTCCCGCTCTCGCCCGCGAGTCCGACGGTCTCGCCCTTCTCCACGGCGAGCGAGACGTCGCGTAACGCGTGAATGTTGCCATCAGCGACCTCGAACTTCACGTCGAGGGAGTCGACACTGAGGAGCGTTTCCTGCTCGCTGCGTCGGGACTGCGTCTCCATACTCATGAATGATCACCCACTTCGCGCGGGTCCAAGACGTCCCGCAAGCCGTCGCCGATGAGGTTCGTCGCCATCACCGTGAGCAACAGCGCGACGCTCGGCCAGATGAGGAACCACGGCGTCTGGTAGATGTGGTCTCTCGCCGTCGCGATCATGAACCCCCAGTCCGGGTTCGGCGGCCCGGCACCGAGACCGAGGAAGGACAGCGACGTCCCGATCATGATGGCGTATCCGACGCGCACCGACCCCTCGACGACGATCGGGCCGGTGACGTTCGGGAGGATCTCACGGAAGAGGATGTACGGACTCGATTCACCGCGCGCCTTCGCCGCCAAGACGTACTCCTCCTCGCTGACGGAGAGCGTCGCGGAGCGCGTCACGCGAGCGATCCGTGGCGCGTACACGACGCCGATCGCCATGACGACGTTGAGGATGTTCGAGGGAAGGACGACGAGGATGAGGAGGCCGAGCAGGAGCGTCGGCACGCTCATGATGATGTCCATGATCCGCATCAGGATCTCGTCGACGCGGCCCTTCGCGTACCCGGCGGTCAACCCGATCGGGACGCCCACGAGGAGTGCGAGCGCCGTCGCCCCGAACCCGAGCAGGAGGCTCGTTCGGCCGCCCAGGATGACTCGCGACAGGAGATCCCGACCGAGGTGGTCGGTGCCCAGGAGGAACTGCCCGCCGGGTCCCGCGTACCGGTCGGCGACGTGCGTCGCCGTCGGGTCGTACGGCGCGACGGTCTCACCGAGGATCGCGACGAGCGCGATCGGGAGCAAGATCGCGAGTCCGAGACTTATACGGCGGTTACTCAGGAGGTTCCCCACGATCGGGGGCAGGTCGAATCCGCTCGAGTCGGTCGACGTTGAGGTGTCAGTAGCCATCTATTCGTCCCCCAGACTGATTCGTGGGTCGAGCAGCGTGTAGACGATGTCCGCTGCGAAGTTGGCCATGATGAACGCGATCGTCGGCACCAGGATGCCGGCTTGGATGACCGGGAGATCACGGTTGTCTATCGCTTGCACGATGAGCTCGCCGATGCCTGGGAACGCGAATATCTGTTCGATGATGACGACGCTTCCCATCATCCACCCGAAGTTCAGCGCGAGCACGGTGACCGTCGGGAGGAGGCCGTTGCGGAGTCCGTGCTTGAACAGGACGTTGCGTTCGGCGACGCCCTTGAGTCGCGCCGTTCGGATGTAGTCCGATTCGAGCGTTTCGACCATCGAGGACCGCGTCTGCCGGAGGACGTACGCGAGGATGATGGTGTTCATCGCGATCGCGGGCAAGAGGAGATGATGGAGCCACGGGACGACGCCGTCGCTGATCGGGACGAACCCGCCCTTGGGGAAGAGGTCAAGCGGTGGCGTCGTCAGGAACAACAACAGCAGGGTTGCACTGACGAAGGACGGGATACTGAGCCCGACGTAGGAACCGCTGGTCACGACGTGGTCGACGACGGTGTCGCGCTTGGCCGCCGCGACGATACCGAGCGGGATAGCGGCCACGACGGAGATGAGCATCGCGACAGCGGCTAGCTGGAGCGTCCGCAGCAACCGCGGCCAGACCATCTCCATCACCGGCTGTCCGGAGATGAGGCTATTCCCGAAGTTCCCGGTCACGGCCCCGCCGACGAAGTCGACGTACTGTACGGGCAGGGGGCGATCGAGTCCGAGATCTTCGTTCACTTGCTCGATCGCTGCGTCGGTCGCCTCCGTCCCGAGCACGATGTTCGCGGCGCTCCCGGGGAGGAGGGTCGTCACCCCGAAGACGACCGACACCACGATGAATATCGAGAGAAGCGCGATCGCGGTGCGCTTCACCAGATAGAGATAATTCATTGCTATGTCTCCTTTCTCTCGTTATTTATCGACAGCGCACTCGCTGAGGAAGTCCTTGATGTACGTGGGGTACAGGTCGTAGTTCTGTACGTAGTCCTTGTAGCCGCCGTAGATCTTCGGATGGAAGGTACCGACCCACGCACCTTCCTCGTGGTTGATGCGCTGCATCTCCTTCATCGCCTCGGCCTTCTCCTCCTCGCTCGTCGCCGACGTCGCCTTCGCGAACGCCTCGTCGAACGCGTCGTTGCTCCAGTTCGCCTCGTTCCAGGGGCCCTCCGAGCGGAGCGCGAGCTGTGGCACGGTGCTCCCGAGCACGCGCGTGGAGTAGTTCGTGATGTACCAGACGCCGTCCGTGTTCCAGTAATCGGACAGCCACGTCTCCTCGGTGAGCCGGTTGATCTCGAACTCGATACCGACCTGCTTCATCTGCTGCTGGAACAACTGCGCGATGACTTCCTTCGACGGAACGCCGTCGTCGTAGTGGAACGTCTTCATCTCGAGACCGTCGCCGTAGCCGGCTTCGGACAGCAGTTCCTTTGCTTTCTCGACGTTCGCCGTCGTCCCGAAGGTGTCGCCGACCGCCAGGTCGTCGTTGTAGTACGTGTGCACTGGCGTGACGCCGGAGTGATGGCCGAGGACGCCCTCGGGTGAGACCGCTTTGAGGATCTGTTCGCGGTCGAGCGCGTACTTGATCGCCTTCCGGACTTTCGGATTGTCAAGCGGTTCGACCGTCGTGTTCAGGACGATCGGGTACTGGAGCCCGGACGTCTGCTTGACGAGCGTCGCGTTGTCAGAGACGCGCCCGGCGACGTTGGGCGAGGTGCGACTGACGGCGTCGATACTCCCGTCGGACAGCGAGTTCGCGCGCTGGATGTTGTCCGAGAGGATGTTCCACTTGAGTTCGTCGAAGTACGGGAGCGGTTCGCCATCCACGCCCTCGATGTGGTAATCGTCGTTCGCACTGAACGTGATATCGTTCTTCTGATTCCAACTCTCGAGCTGGAGCGGGCCGGTCCCGTAGTCCGTGTCCTCCAGTTTCGCCGGGTCGTCGTCGAGAACGTCCTTCGGGACGATGAAGAACGCCCCGCCGGTCTCCGCGATGCGCTTCGTGAAGTTCAGGTCCGGTTCGGTGAGCTCGACCTCCACCGTCGTCTCGTCGACGGCCGAGAGCGACTCCACGCCGCTCAGGCTCGACGCGGACCCCGAGAACGAGTCCGACTTGAGGAAGTCGTAGGAGGCCTTCACGTCCGCGGCGGTCATCGTCTGGCCGTCCATGTTGTTGAACGCCGCGTCCTCGCGGAGGTTGAACGTCCAGACGGTGTAATCGTCGTTGGCCTCCCAGTCCTTCGCGAGGTTGGGCTCGACCTCGAAGGACTGGTTCACGCGCGTCAGCCGGTCGTACATCGCCTCGCCGAGGAGGTAGTCGGCGAGGAACCCGCGGAACGGCGACATCGTCTGGACGCCCTGCTGTGCGCCGACGACGAACGTGCCGCCGCGGGGCAGCGAGTCCGGCGTCTCCTCCGTTCCGTCGCCCGAGTCGTCGGATTGGATGGTGTCACCGCCGTCGCTCCCGCCGTCACCGCCGTCACCTTCTTCTCCGCCGCCCATGCAACCGGCGAGTCCGGTGATTCCGAGGGTTCCGAGGGTTCCGCCGAGTTTGAGGATCGACCGCCTGTCCGTCCCAACGGTTGTGTGACTGTCTCTCGATGGCATACGAGTCCTACCCATGAAATCCTTCATAATAAAACCTTGGTGGGTGCCGGAGACCTATAAGGAAATAAGGCAATTTTCGCACCGATTGAGATGGAGTACCCCCCGACCGCGCCCTCGTTCGAGCGACCAGCCACACGGTACTGCCTTGACGGCGCCACATATCCGAACGGCGTGAACTCGTCGCTGCCGCCGCGTCGAAGGAGCGGGACGGTCGGAGGTGTCCCGGGAAAGATTAATGACCCGGCCTGCGGTCGTCAGTGACATGCGAACTGCGGCAGTCCTCAACGAGTACGACGCACCGCTGTCCGTCACGGAGGTCGAATCCGTGACGCCGGGTGCGAACGGTATCGTCGTCGAAACAGACGCCTGCGGCATCTGTCGGAGCGACTGGCACGCCTGGAAAGGCCACTGGCCGTCCGTCCCCACCGACGACCACATCCTCGGGCACGAGCCCGCGGGCACGGTGACCGCCGTCGGCGACGACGTGGAGAACTTCGCGGTCGGCGACGACGTCGGCATTCCGTTCAACATCGCGTGCGGGCACTGTTCGTCCTGCTGGTCGGGCGACTCCCACCTCTGCTCGGACGGCCTGAGCCTCGGGTTCACCGGCGACCTCCCCGGTGCGTTCGCCTCCGAGTTCGCGATTCCGAACGCCGACTTCAACGCCGTCCACCTCCCAGACGGCATGACGGCCGTCGAGATGGCGGGGCTCGGCTGTCGGTTCGCGACCGCGTTCCACGGGCTCGCGCACAAGGCCGACGTGCACGCGGGCGACTGGCTCGCCGTCCACGGATGCGGAGGAATCGGGCTGTCGGCGGTCAACGTCGGTGCGGCGCTCGGCGCGAACGTCGTCGCCGTCGACCTGAACGAGGACGCCCTCGACCTCGCCGAACAGGTCGGCGCAACGGCGACCGTCACGGCCGGGGACACCGACGTCCCGAAGGCCGTGCAGGACGTCACGAACGGCGGGGCAAACGTCTCCGTCGACGCACTCGGGATCGCGGAGACGTGCCGGAACTCCATCGACTCCCTCGCCCAGCAGGGCCAACACGTCCAGGTCGGGATGACGACGGACGACGAGGCCGGCGAGATCTCGCTCCCGGTGGACGAGATGGTCGGTTCGGAACTCGAGTTCGTCGGCGTCAAGGGCATGCCGCCGAGTCGCTACCCCGAGCTCTTCAACATGATAGCTGGTGACAAACTCACGCCCGCGGACCTCGTCACGAACGAGGTCGCTCTAGACGACGTCTCGGATCGGCTCGCGTCGATGGACGACTACGGAACGCTCGGGATGGAAGTCGTCACCGAGTTCTGACTCAGGCGGTCGATTCGGACAGTTCTTCCACCAGGTCCCAGTCGAGGTCGATACCGAGGCCGGGGCCACTGGGTGGGACGATCGCGCCGTCTTCTGCGGTGAGTTGCTCCTCGAGCAGGAAGTCTCGCGTGTCGAGCGACCAACCCGGCGGCTCGATGGGGTACTCGCACCAGCTGGGGTTCGTGCACGCGAGCAACTGGACGTTCGCGGCGAACCCGATGCCGTCGTTCCACGTGTGCGGCGCGAACTGGAGCCCGTGCATGTCCGCGAGTCCCGCGATCAGTTTCGTCTTCGAGATGCCCGCGCTGAGCATGACGTCCGGCTGGAGGACGTCGAGCGCGTCGTGCTCGACGAACTCGCGGAACTGGTGGACGCCGTTGTTGAACTCGCCGCCCGCGATCGGAATGTCCGTCTTCTCGCGGAGGCGAGCGAGCCTCTCGTAGTTCCGTTGATTGAACGGTTCCTCGAGCCAGCCGATGTTCCCGATCTCCTCGAGGTCCCGCGCGACCGAGAGCGCGTCGTCGAACGTCCACGTCCCGCCGCCGGGATGCGCAAAACTCCACCCCATATTGAGGTCGACCATGATCTCGAGGTCGGGGTACGCCTCCCGGACGGCGCGGGCGACGGCAACGTCCTCGGCCATGTCGTCGGAGTGGAAGCGGAGCTTGATCGCCTCGAACCCCTCGTCGACGCGGTCGGCGACCCAGTCGAGGCGCTCGTCGACGGAGCGCAGTTCGCCGCTTGACGCGTACGCCGGGATCGGGTCGCCGTCCCCGCCGAGCAACTCGTAGATCGGTTTCCCGACCTCCTTGCCCTTGATGTCCCAGAACGCGATCTCGAAGTGCCACGGTCGCGGGCCGTAGGAGTTCAGCGACGCCAGATCGTCGAGTCGCTGTTCGATGTGGCGCGGATCCTCTCCGACGAGGTACTCCCTGGCGAGGTCGAGCGAATCGACGCGGGACGCGTCGCCCGTGACGGACGTGATGCCGCTGATGCCCGCGTCGGTCTCGACCTCGTAGAGCTGTACCTTGTGGACGTGCTGCTCGAGCTCCGGGTACCAGGAGGGCTCGAACGGCGCGTCCATCTCGTAGTCGATGTGGTATGAGTTGATGCCAGTTATCTCCATGCTATCTGTCGGTTGCTCCAACGAATCAGACTCTCGACGCGGCTGCACTTATGTCTTTGCCGGTGAGAAAACCCGGCGTCAGTGCCTCGTCGCTCGAATCCAGCGCCGGGCGCTCTAGCTGTAGTCGTGGTAGACGCTCTTGATCTGTGTGTACTTGAGGACGCCGTACTTGCCGTCGTCGCCGCCCATGCCGGAGTCGTTCCAGCCGATGTGGTGGCCCTGCCACGCTTCGCCGAGCGTCCGGTTCACGTAGGTCTCGCCGTAGTCCAGGTCGTCCACGGTCTGCATCGCGGTCTGGTAGTCCTCTGTGAAGACGTACGAGGAGAGCCCGTACCGCGACCGGTTCGCGTACTCGACGGCCTGGTCGACGGATTCGACGGTCACGATCGGCGTCACCGGCCCGAACACCTCCTGTTCGACGACGTCCATCGACGGGTCGACGTCGCCGAGGACGGTCGGCGCGTAGTAGTAGCCGGCCTCGAGGCTCTCGTCCGTGGGTGCCTCGCCCCCGGCGAGCAGCGTCGCACCGGCGTCGACGGCTGCTTCGACCGACGAATGCGTCCACTCGCGTTCGCCTTCGGATACCTGCGGGCCCATGTCGGGGTCGTCCTCGGGGGGGCCGAGTTCGAGCGCTTCCGTCGCGGCGACGTACTTCTCCGTGAACTCATCGGCGACGTCCTCGTGGACGAAGACGCGTTCGGCGCACGTACACACCTGCCCGGCGTTCGTGATGCGGGCGGTGAGGATGTCCTCGACGGCTGCGTCGACGTCGGCGTCCGCCGCGACGATCGCGGGTGCCTTCCCGCCGAGTTCGAGCGAGACCGGCGTGAGGTTCTGCGCGGCGGCCTCCATGATCTCCTTCCCGACGCGCGTCGACCCCGTCATCGTCACCATGTCCGTCTCGGGTGCCGTCACGAGCGCGTCACCGACGGCGCTGTCGCCGATGACGAGGTTCAGGAGGCCGTCGGGGAGGTCGAGTTCCTCGTCGAGAGCCTCGAACAGGCGGATCGTCGACAGTGGCGTCGTCGAACTCGGCTTCACGACGACCGCGTTCCCGGCGATGAGCGCCGGGAGGATCTTCCGCATCAGTACCGCGACCGGGTAGTTCCACGGGATGATGGCAGCGACGACGCCCATCGGATGGCGCTGTAACTGTATCTGTTCGTCGCGGCTGTCGCTCGGAACGATGTCGCCCTCGATCCGACGCCCCCAGCCGGCCGCGTAGTCGGCGAGCGTCAGCGTTCCCTCGACCTCACCGTGGGCCGCGGACCGCGGCTTCCCTTGCTCGGCCATCAGGACGTCCCCGATATCCTCGACGTGGTTCTCGATAACCGCACCGATGTCTCGGATGACCTCCGCGCGCTCGATGCCGGGCATGGCGCCCCATTCGTCCTGGGCGTCCTGCGCGGCCGAGAGCGCTTCCGCGACGAGCGCCTCGTCGGCGCTCGGGACGCTCGCTATCGTCTCCCCGGTCGCTGGGTTCAGTACGTCCACTTCTGGCGTGCCTGTTCGCCACGAACCGTCGATGTAGTGACCGCTCTCGGATACCTCCACGATACCGCTATTTCTGCGAGGGCGAGTATAATACTTCGGGGCCGCGCCAATGGTGCCGCCGACGCTCGGCCGACTGTTGGGTCGTCCGACCCACGAGACGACCGTTCCCGGAACCACATCCAGCGAACATGTGAGTGTCTTTCACACAAAAGCGGATGCGAACATAGCCCACCGTTTATTACCGAGACGACCGCTTGCTGTCGATCAGAGCCGCTTGCTGTCGGTCAGAGAAGCGATTCCTGGAGTTGGCGGAGGTGGTAGAGCGGTGAGTCGGTGTCGAGGCTGACGTCCGCGGCGGAGATGGGCTGGTCGGTGCTCACGGGCTGTTCGACGGTCGCGCCACAGAGCAGTTCGAACGGAACGAGGTCCGCATCGGACGCGACGTCGGCGTTCTGGAGGCGGCCGTATATCGTGTCACCACCACCGCCGACGATCGTCTCACCGGGTTCGAGGTCGCGTTTCGCCGCGGCGACGACCTCGGTTTTCTGTTCGGTCACGACGCCCGTCGGCTCGTCGTGGAGTCCGGCGAGAGCGACGCTGACCATCGTCTCCTGGGGCAGATGATAGGGGCGATGGAAGAGCTGGTACCGGCCGTTCGACGTCGTCTTGATGTTGTACCGCTGGCTCAGGTACGCCTGCGTCGACTCGTTCGTCGCCTCGGTCACGACGAACGCGCTCGGGTTCTGGTCGGTCGGCGTGACGGAGTCGATGACGCCCGACCGCTCGAGAACCCCGCCGTCCTCGACTGGTCTGAGCGTCTCGAGCATCCCGTCCTTGTCCGTCTCTGGCATGTGGACGCCGTCATCGTCGATCGGTAGTCCGAGGGCGTTCGCGGCCGCACAGAGCTCGACCGCCACCTTCGTTCCGTCGAGGAACGTGTTGTACATCCGTGCGTCCGGTTCGCTGTTCTCGATGAACGACTCGGGGAGGTCGTACCGCTGGAGGGAGTCCTCGTGCGTCGCGTGAGGCTTGAACGTCAGTTCCGTGCCCTGTCCCGCGGCCACGATGTCCAGGCCCTGGGTGCGCGCCCAGTCGACCATCTCGACGACCTGTGCCGGCTCGTCGCCGTACGCCATCGAGTAGGTGACGCCGCGGTACTCGGCGAAGCGAGCCAGCAGCGGGCCGATCGTCACGTCCACCTCGACGCTGACCATGACGACGTCGTTGCCGGCGTCGATCGCTTCCCACGCGTGGACGGCCGCCGCTTCAGCGTCACCGGTCGTCTCGATGACGACGTCCACCGGCGCACCAGCCGCCAGTGCACCATCGCTCGTTGCGACGCGGCGATCCGCCGCGAGAGCGCTCGCGATGCCGTCCGCGCTCTCTTCGATCGAGACGTCGTCGTCGGGGACGCCGGCCTTCCGGAACGCGTCCTCGGCTTTTCGTCGTTCGATGTCGGCGAGTATCGAGAGCTCGACGCCGGGTGTCTCCTCGATCTGGTAAGCGAGGTGCGATCCGTAGACGCCCGGCCCGATCAGGGTGACCGAGAGCGGGTTCCCTACTCGCGCCTCTAAGTCAGACACTACGTTCATCCGTGGTTGGTACTAACCGACACGGTAATTAAGTGTTTTGTAAGAGCTGTTATGTGAACCGGCGGCTGCCGGACGGCCCACAGTCGTTCGTCCGCCAGCGGCCCTCTGTCGCCCCGTTTCAGATAGTTCAAGCAAAGCGTACAGAGGAACGTGGTGAACCGAACCTGTCAGTTCTCCGCTGGAGAATCTCCTGCTCCCATCGTCCGACCGGGTAACTCGAGGGAGCGTGGAGAAGGCCCCCTGGACGGCCTCGAGTCCTCGCCCGGCGTGGGCTGGGCAGACCGAGCAATTCGGAGCGAAGGAGGCGACGGTTCGAACCGAGGTAGCCGATGACGCAGTACAGTCCGCAGAGACGGACCCCGACCGGCTGTCCGTGGCGTCTCCACGTGGAACGACCACCAATTCTCTATGAAAGAATACCATCGCGTCACGTGACGGGTCCGCTTTCGAGGAACGAGGTGCCCTCGGCGTCTCCGGGACGTCGTCGGGTCGATATGCTAATGATGGACGCGCCGCATTGTTCGACCATGCCAAATCACCCGGCGGACGACGAGCAGACCGGGATCAAGTCGGTCGATACGTCGCTGGACATCGTCGAGACCCTGACCACGGAGGGGCCGATGACCATCACCGAACTCGCGGAGGTGCTCGATCGATCGCCGAGCAACGTGCTCGCCCACCTCCGGACGCTCGAACGTCGCGGATTCGCTGTGAAGGAAAACGACCGCTATCGCCCCGGGCTCCGATACTACGAGGTGGGGAACAGCATCAAGGAGAACTATCCGCTGTACGTCCACGGGACCGACCCGGCGGACGATCTGGCGGCGGAGACGGGCGAGTACGTCTGGTTGATGGTCGTCGAGCAAGGGCTCGGGTACTATCTCTACAAGACCGGCGGCGAGGACGCCGTCGAAAGTGGCGCGTACACCACGGGGAGTCGCTGGCGTCTCAACGCGACCGCCAGCGGGAAGGTCGTCCTGGCGCACATGGACGAGGACGAACTGGACGACGTCCTCGAAACGCACGGTCTTCATTCGATGACGCCGAATACGATCGCGGACCGCGACGCACTGGAGGCGGAACTGGAGACCGTCCGCGAGCAGGGGTTCGCGCGGGACCGAGAGGAAGCGGCCGTGGGTATCCGCGGTGTCGCCGCTCCGGTCCGGGGACTGGATGGCGTCATCGGAACCGTCTCGCTCTCTGGGCCGGCCAGTCGCATCGAGGGCGAGTACTTCGAGTCGACGCTCCCGCAACTCGTCACCGAGACCGCGGACATCATTCGCATCAAGCACAACGGCGCGAGAGCGGTCGATCGGTGAGTGGGCGAGCCGGTCGCGTTCGGGCACCGGCAATCGTCAGTCGGCGTTTACGACGGATAATTCGGTCTCGGCGTGCAGCGGGCGACCTGAGGGCTATTGTGAGTGTGTGTAATGCATCACGAGCCGATACAGTCGGCCGTTCGTAGGGATTGCTCGTCCCTTCGACGGTCAGCGGGCGGGTGAAACCGGTTCGACCCGATGGTAGTCGGGCAACGAACAGGGAGCCGAATATAACAAAGATAGGTGTGTTATACTGTTTGTCGCGGTCGGGTTCGTGCGGGTCGGTGGAGAATCGATCGACCGAGTTCTAATAACAGCCCTATGGTCGTTATTCTAAACGGTGAACGAGGCGGCCATCGAGAACCGGCGGGGAAGGTTCGACAGCGGCCAGTCCTGCAGGAAGGATGTTTTATTGCTGCATCAAAATACATCGGTCGTTCATTATTCACCGTTCCCTCGTGTGTTTACCCGGCAGTCATGACACTTCCCATATTGGTCACCTTTCGTATGGTATCGCGTCGTGCCGTCCCGTCACCGGGTTCCGACGGTCCCACGGAGGGCCGGAGGTTCGTGCCAGCCCGGTATCGGGCGAGACGGTAGCGGCGGCGATGTCGCGGGTGTCACAGCTGCTCTTGGGAAGCGATCGCGACGCTCGGGCGAGGGGTCACAAGACTGGCACCCGTCCGTGGCGTGGACGTGTAGTGGATAGACGACCACCGGCGCTATCGGACGCGGCGCTGTTGCATCGGCGATCGGAGAGAGAAGGCGTTGCTTCCGCGGAAGTCAGAGCGCGGCGTCGTCGACGGTGACGGTCTCGGTCTCGTCGGCGACGCGCAATCGGTACTCGCCGTCTTCGAGCGTGTGGCCGTCGCCAGGGTGGTAGACGCTGAAGTCGGCTGCGGCGAGCGAGAGCGTCACGGTGCGTTCCTCGCCGGGGTCGAGCGTCACGCGCTCGAACGCCTGAAGGCGGCGGACGCGAGGGACGTGCGACGCGGTGAGAGCGCTACTGTACGCCTGGACGACCTCGGTCCCACTTCGGTCCCCGACGTTCGCGAGCGTGACCGACACCTCGAACTCGTCGTCGGCGTCGAGGACGTCCGTGGAGACGGAGAGGTCCGCGTACTCGAAGTCGGTGTAGCTGAGGCCGTGCCCGAACTCGAACAGCGGGTCGTACGAGTCGGGATGTTCGTCGGCGCCGATGGGGGCCGGATGCGCGAGGTGGTCGAAGTGCTGGGGGAGGTCGCCGGGCGACCGCGGGACCGATATCGGGAGACGGCCGGCGGGTTCGTTCGCGCCGAACAGCGTCTCCGCGACCGCGGTCCCGCCCCGGGAGCCGGGGTAGTACGCCATGAGGATCGCCGGCAGGTGCTCGGCCATCCAGTCGACGATGAGCGGCCGGCCGGTGACGAGCACGCCGACGGTCGGCGTCCCCGTCTCGTGGATAGCCTCGACGAGTTCGCGCTGCGCTTCCGGGAGACGGAGCTCCGAGCGCGTCGGGAACTCGCCGGTCTTCGTGCCGGACTGGACCTCCGGACCGAACTCGTGGAGGTACCAGTTCTCGCCGACCGCGACGACCGCAACGTCCGCCTCGGCGGCCTTCGCGGCGGCCGCTTCGACGTCCTCGGTCGTCGACATCGACGCGCCCCGTTCGTAGGTGACCGTGCCCGTGGTGTGGTCGGCGAGCGCGTCGCGGATGCTATCGCCCGCGACGTGCGCTTCCTCGTCGACGCTCCAGCCGCCGACCTGATGCACGAGGTCGTCGGCGTTCGGGCCCGCGACGAACACGTCCTCGTCCCCGGATAGCGGGAGGATGTCGTCGTTCTGGAGGAGCGTCATCGACTCGCGCGCACACTCCAGGGCGACGTCCTGGTGGTCGCTCGCGCCGACGGTGTCGGCCGCGTCGTCGGCGTCCACGTACGGGTCCTCGAAGAGGCCCAGTTTGAATTTCTGTTCGAGGACGCGACGGACGCTGGCGTCCAGGACGCTCTCGGGGAGGTCGCCGTCCTCGACGAGTGCCACGAGCGCCTCGACGTGCCCGACGTGCCCGACGGACGCGAGGTCGAGGCCGGCGACGCGTGACTGGTGGACGGCGTCGCGGCGGTCGACGGCGGTCCGGTGTTCGTCGCAGAGCTGGCGGATGCCGTTCCAGTCGGAGACGACGGTGCCGTCGAACCCGAGTTCGTCCCGGAGCAGGTCGATGAGGTAGCGCTCCGAGGAGTGCGCGGGTTCGCCGTTGATGGAGTTGTAGCACGGCATGACGGACTCGACGTCCGCTTCGAGGAGGCGTTCGAACGGCGGGACGAACGTGTTCCGGAGCTTGTACTCGGAGACGTCCACGGGCGAGGCGTCCTCGCCGCGTTCCGGTTCGCTGTAGGCGGGGAAGTGCTTCGCGGTCGCGATGACGTTCTCGTCGCCTTCGATACCGTCGCCCTGGTAGCCACGGGCTTTCGCGGCTGCGAGTTCGCCGCAGAGGTACGGGCTCTCGCCGAACGTCTCGAACACGCGCCCCCAGCGCGGGTCGCGGCCGACGTCGCACGTCGGCGAGTAGTTCTGGTGGGCGCCGGTGGCCCGGATCTCGCTCGCGGTGACGTTCGCCGCGCGTTCGGCGGCGTCGGTGTCCCAGGTGGCGCCGACGCCGAGTCCGTTCGGGAAGACGGTCGCGTTGGCGACGTAGGCGTGCCCGTGGACCGCGTCGACGTTGAACAGCAGCGGGATGCCGAGGCGGGTCTCCTCGACGGCGTACGTCTGGAGTTCGTTGACGGTCTCGACGACGTCGTCGACGGTGGTGTCGAGGGAGCCGCCCCAGCCGAACGTCGCGGCGGCGCCGATGTGGTGGTCGGTGATGGCGGCTTTCACGTCGGATACGTCGTTGAACTCGCTCAGTTGTCCGGCCCACGTGCCGACCAGCTGGCCGGCTTTCTCTGCCGTGGTCATCCTGTCGAGGAGGTCCTCGACGCGAGTGTCGACGGGGAGGTGGGGCTGTTGGAACTCGTACTCTGTGCTGTCTTGCTGCATTGTCCAGTACAAGATGAATCGGTTACTTATGTTTTTCGCCAGTTCGGTCGGTGTGCTGGCGGCGGTTCACCGGTGACAGTCCTCGCTGACGGATAGCGTTGCGACCGTGGGTGGATGCTGTCCTGCGGTTCTACCGACAGACCGCATCAATCCTTCGCACTCTCCCAAACTTTTATGTATTGTTGGGTTGGTGGTTTTGGTGGATAATGGCAAGCGACTCAGCCACCAGTTACCGGGACGTCTGCAGCCGTCGCCGGTTCATGAAACTGACGGGGGCGTCAGGCGCGGTCGCCCTCGCCGGATGTAGCACCACCTCGAACAACGATACCGACAGCGAGGACAGCGACGGGAGCGGTGACGGCTCCGACGGCACCGACGATTCGTCCGGTAGCGTCACCGTCCAGGACAAGACCCTCGTCGGCGCGACGAACGAAGGCGTGCCGAAGAACATGCACTACAACCCCCACAACACCCAGAAGTACGCCGCCTGGTCGGGGGAGATGGTGTTCGACAAGTTCGCACAGTACCACTTCGGGAAAGGCGAGTTCATCCTCTACGCGCTCGACGACTGGCAGGTCGAGTCCACGTCGGCGACGCTCACCATCCGAGAGGACCTGACGTGGCACAACGGCGACGACGTCACCAGCCAGGACCTCGCCACGCAGTTCAAGATCGGGAAGAAGACCGGGGATAGCCTCTGGGACTTCACCGACAGCGTCGAGGCGACCGGCGACAAGACGGTCGAACTCAGTTTCTCCGAGGAGACGAACCCGACCATCGTCAAGCACACGCTCGCGCCGATGCGCGTCGACACCAAGCACAGCGTCTACAAGAAGTACCTCGACAAGGAAGCGAGCGCCGTACAGAGCTTCAGTTACGACGAGAACGTCCAGGGGACCGGCCCGTTCAAGTTCACGGGCGACGCCGACAAACAGCAGGTGACGCTGAAGCGGTTCGCGGACCATCCCGACGCGGACAACGTGAACTTCGAAGAGTACCAGTACGTCCACATGCCGGACAACCCGCAGATGCACGCCGGGTTGCTCGGCGGGAAGCTGGACGTCGCGATGAGTCTCTTCACGCCGCCGAAGGTCGTCGCGAACATGCCCGACGCCGTCAACGAGGCGCGCGTCCCCGCGAAGTGGGGGTACGGGCTCGTCCCGAACCACGACGACCCCGTCATGGGGAAGCGAGAGGTCCGGCAGGCGCTCATGCACGTCATCAACCGCGATCAGGTCCGCGACAACGCGGGCCCGCGGACGAAGTCCACGCCGAAGGTCCCCTGCGGTATCGCGGTCGACGACCAGGAGCGCTGGCTCGGCGACGAGATGGACACCTACGAGACGTACGGACAGGCCGAGACGCAGTCGAAGAAGGCCGCGTCGCTCCTCGAATCCGTCGGCTACACGAAGGAGAACGGGAAGTGGAAGGACGAGAACGGCGACGTCATCTCCATCCCCATCAAGCAGTTCGCGGGCTGGGGTGACTGGGTGACGGCGAGTCAGACGATCGCCGACCAGCTCAGTTCCTTCGGGTTCGACGCGTCGGTCACCACCGTCCCGACCGGCCAGATGTGGGGGCAGATCACGGACGGCGACTTCCGGCTCGCGACCGCGTTCTGGCTGCCCGGCGGGCCGCGCTCGGCGTTCCCGTTCTACCCGCTACGTCACCAGGTCAAGCTCACGACGTGGCAGCGCGGGCACAACTATCCGGAAGGCGAGATCGAGGTGCCCGCGCGCAAAGGCTCGGGCACGACGAGCATGAACCCCGCTTCGAAGGTCGAGAAGATCCCGACCGCGACCGACGAGTCCGCCGCGCAGGACCTCGTCCGGCAGGCCGCCTGGCACAACAACCAGGACCTCCCGATGCTCTCGCTCCTCGAGAAGCGCGAGCAGTCCTTCGTCACCGAGGACGAATGGGACGTCCCCGACGACGGCGACTCGAAGTACAAGGTCAAGTGGCCGTGCCACTGGCTGCCGCGGCAGGGGAACCTCCAGGCGAAGTAGACCCAGACCAGCACCAAACGTTAATAATCACAAAGAGAGATTCGATATCGTATGTCCCACTATCTCGCCAAGCGGACGGCGCGCGTGCTCTTCACCGTCTATCTGGTGGCGACGTTCACGTTCGGCATGATACGTCTGCTCCCTGGCGGCCCACTGACGACGCTGCGAGTGAAGCTCGCCAGACAGGGGATGGACCCCGACCAGATCAACGCGTACATCGAGAACTACCAGAACATCAGGCCGGACGCGACGCTGCTCGAACAGTACCAGAGTTACATGCTGTCGGTCGCCGGCGGCGACCTCGGCCGGTCGATATCGCTCGACGAACCGGTCGCGAACGTCCTCGCGGAAGCGGTTCCGTGGACGGTGTTCGTCGTCGTCGTCTCGACGGTCCTCATGTTCGCGTTCGCGGTCCTGTTCGGCGCGATGATGGCGTACTGGGAAGGCAGCCGGTTCGACCAGGCGCTGACCGGCGTCTCCATCGTCTCCGCGTCCGTCCCCTTCTACGTGCTCGCGCTCCTGCTCGTGTACTTCCTCGGGTACCAGTACCAGATCCTCCCGACCGGCGGGACGACCGGACTGGCCGTCGAGAAGGAGTTGAGCGTCCCGTTCGTGATGAGCGCACTCGAACACGCCATCCTCCCCGTGGCGTCGTTCACGGTCACGGGGATGGGCGTGCAGGCGCTCGCGATGCGCGGGAACAGCATCCAGGTGCTCGGCGAGGACTACGTCCGCGTCGCGCGCCTCCGCGGGCTCGCCGACCGTCGCATCGCCACGCGGTACGTCGGGCGGAACGCCATCCTCCCGATGTACACCGGCTTCCTGCTGCTGCTCGGGTTCAACCTCGGTGGGACCATCATCCTGGAACGCATCTTCTCGTATCCGGGACTCGGATTCTACATGTTCAAGGCACTGAAAGCACGGGACTATCCGCTGATGATGGGGACGTTCCTCGTCATCACGGTCGCGCTCGTGGTCGGGGCGTACGTCGCGGACTTGACGTACAGCAAGGTCGACCCGCGCATCTCTTCGGGAGGTAGCAATGAAGCCTACTGAAGCCGACTCGCAGGTCGGTGGCGTCGACTGGTCGAGTTCGAACGCGGCCGCGACCGACCTCTCCCGGATGGACCGCTACCGCGACCTCTACCAGGAGCGCGTGTACAAGCCCGCGCTGGTCGCGTGGAGCGACTGGCGGACGCGCTTCGGTCTGCTCATCGTCGGGTTCTACGTGGTCATCGCGCTGATAGCGGCGCTCGGCCTCTACCCGTCGCCGGAGACGAATCAGGCGCCCCGGTACCTCCTGCCGCTGGAGAACATGAACTACGTGCTGGGGACGACCGCGACCGGGACGGACCTGCTCGCGCTCCTCGTGCACGCCACGCCCGAGATGATGCTGATGATAACGAGCGGCGCCATCTGGGCGACCGGCGTCGCGGTCGTCCTCGGGACCGTTGCCGGATTCAAGGGCGGGACGACCGACCGCGTGCTGATGGCGATCGCGGACTTCGTGATGGCGATCCCGGGCCTCCCGCTCATCATGATCCTCGCCATCGCGTTCACGCCCGAGAACCCGCTCGTGCTCGGCGTCCTCATCACGCTGAACTACTGGGCGGGCCTCGGACGCTCCATTCGCTCGCAGGTACTCACCATCCGCGAGCAGAACTACGTCGAGGCGTCGCGCACGATGGGGACGCCCACGCACCGCATCATCCGGAAGGACATCATCCCGAACCTGATGCCGTACGTCACCGTGAACTTCGTGACGGCCGCACGGTACGTCATCTTCGCATCGGTCGGGCTGTACTTCCTCGGCGTCCTCCCCATCGGCGCCGAGAACTGGGGTATCACGATGTACCTCGCGTACTCGACCGCGGGTGCGCTGTACACCATCGAGGCCGCGCACTGGCTGATAGCGCCGATGCTCGCCATCCTCTTCCTCTCGCTCGGGCTCATCCTGCTCGGGCAGGGGATGGATCGCGTGTTCAATCCGCGCGTCCGGACGCGCCTCGCCGGGGAATCGGAGTCGACTGCCGGCAGCGAAGAGGAGGACTCGAACGCCTCCACGGAGATACTCTAACATGACCGCGAGCCACTCTTCGACGGCGACGTCAGCCGTCGACGCGAGCGACACGATACTCGAGCTCCGGAACGCCAGCGTCACGTACGACGACGGCGAGTCCTACGTGCTCGACGACGTCAGTATCGACATCGAACGGAACGAGATAATCGGTATCGTCGGGGAGAGCGGGAGCGGGAAGTCGATGCTCGCGTCCGCACTCCTGGACGCGATACCCGATCCGGGCCTCCTGTCCGGCGAGGTGTCGTACTACCCGGAGGGCGGGGACCGCGTGGACGTCCTCGACCTGGACGCGGCGTCGTTGAAGGAGTTGCGCTGGGAGGAGATCTCGATGGTGTTCCAGGGCGCGATGAGTTCGTTCAATCCGACGATGAAGGTCCGCGGGCACTTCGAGGAGACCCTGGACGCGCACGACGCGGACCGGAAGGCGGGGATGGCGCGCGCCGGGGAGTTACTGGAGGACCTCTACCTCGACCCCGAGCGCGTGCTGGATTCGTACCCGCACGAGCTCAGCGGCGGGATGCAGCAGCGCGCGCTCATCGCGCTCTCGCTCGTGCTCGAACCGGACGTGCTCGTGATGGACGAGCCGACGGCGGCGCTGGACCTCCTGATGCAGCGCTCGATACTCGTGCTCCTGGAGAAGCTCCAGGAGAAGTACGACCTGACGATGGTGTTCATCACGCACGACCTGCCGCTGGTCGCGTCGCTCGCAGACCGGCTCGCGGTGATGTACGCGTTCGAGCTCGTGGAGGTCGGGCCGACCGAGGAGATCCTCGGGCACGCGTCGCATCCGTACACGCGAGCGCTCCTGAACGCGACGCCGAACCTCGACGCGCCACTGGAGGAGATGGAGGCCATCGAGGGGTCGAGTCCGGCCCCGATCAACGTGCCGGAGGGCTGTTCGTTCCGGCCGCGGTGTCCGCTCGCGGACGAGTCCTGTCGCGTGGACGCGCCCGAACACTCGGAGGTCGTCGACGACCACACCGTGGCGTGTCACTACTGGGAGGAGAGCGCCGAGGAGATCCCGTTGAACTACGCACCCGACGGCGGGACGCCGGACAGCGTCGACACGGACGGCGGGACGCCCGCTGGAGTTGATGCCGCTGGTGGTGCCCCAGACGGCGTGGACGCGGACGGTGACGATGGAGGGGAGCGACGATGAGTGACCCGCTTCTCAGGCTGTCGGACGTCGAGGTGCACTTCGAGAAGGAGCAGAGCCTCTGGGACTTCTACCAGGACCCCGACGTCGTGCACGCGGTCGACGGCGTGTCGCTCGACATCGAGGAGAACGACGTGCTCGCGCTCGTCGGCGAGTCCGGCTGCGGGAAGACGACGCTCGGGAAGACCGCCATCGGGCTCCAGCAGCCGACGAGCGGGTCCGTGGAGTTCCGCGGGCAGGACATCTGGGAGGCGAAGGCCGGCCGCGGTGACGTCTCCTTCGAGGAGATCCGGCAGTCCCTCCAGATCATCCACCAGGACCCGGGGAGTTCGCTGAACCCGAACCAGCGACTCGTCGAGATCCTCTCGGAGCCGCTCCGGCACGTCCACCCGGACATGGATAGTGCCGAGCGCCGCGAGCGCATCTTCTCGCTGCTGGAGCGCGTCGGGATGTCGCCCGCGGCGGACTTCGGCGACCGCTACCCGCACCAGTTGAGTGGCGGCGAGAAGCAGCGCGTGGCGTTGTGTCGCGCGCTCCTGATGAACCCGGACGTCATCCTGGCGGACGAGGCCATCAGCGCGCTCGACGTGTCGCTGCGCGTCGAGATGATGGACCTCATGCTGGACCTCCAGGACGTCTTCGATACGACGTACGTGTTCATCAGTCACGACCTCTCGAACGCGCGGTACTTCACGGAGCACGGGGACGGCCGCATCGGCGTGATGTACCTCGGGGAGCTCGTCGAACTCGGGACGGCCGAGGAGCTCATCGAGGACCCGCGGCATCCGTACACGAACGTGCTCCGGTGGGCGACCCCGGAGCTGTCGCTGGACGCGACGGAGGCGGTCGACCCGCCGATGCGGAAGATAGACATCCCGGACCCAGTGAACCCGCCTTCGGGGTGTCGGTTCCACACGCGCTGTCCGGAGGCGCGCGAGGCCTGCAAGCAGGGGACGCCGGCACGCGAGCCCGTGGACGGGAACGGCCAGGAGGTCGCGTGCTTCCGCGAGCAACCCGAGCACGCGTACTGGGAGAGCGCTCCGTTAGAGGACTGAGCAGCGTATCGCTGCGCGCTGCGCGCGGACCGACGGCCGGTCGCGGTATCGTATCGAACGCGAGACGGTCGCGTTGCGAACCGAGCGGGGTGGGAGTTGGCGTCGAGGCCGCGCGCTATCGGTCTGAGGGCCGATGGCGCCATCGTGCCTCTGTCATGCCCACCACCACACCGAACCCGACGGCAACGTTCTTACCACCCCGCTACCACGTCACAGTATGGTCGATACCGGCCCGCTCTTCGAGACGCTCTGTGCCTACCAGGACGTGATGCGTGGCCTGGTCGCGCTCCTGGTCGTGATGACGGTGCTGCTCGTGTTCTCGCTCCCGTTCCTCGAACCCGGAACTGGCCCGTACGCGATCGCGGTCGTGGACATCGTCCTCCTCGTCGGTGCGTTCGTGGTCGTCGGCGGCACGTCGGTCGTGTGTGCGCGCCGCGAGCCCTGAGAGGTCGTCCGGAGAGGGAGTCCTTCGGTGTCGGTCACTGCGTCGCGAGCGTGACGTAGCCGTCGAAGTTCAACGCGACCTGCTGGGCGACGTCGCCGAACAGGGCTTTCCCTGTCGGTGAGCGATGCGAGCCGAGGACGAACGCGTGGTCGCAGCCGTGTTCGTCGCCGACGTCGAGGAGCGCCTGTCCGGGGTCGTCGGTTGCGCGGGCGACGATGGTGACGTCGACGTCGTCGGGGATCTCGTCCGCGACGAACGAGCGGACGTCGGCGACGGCGCGGTCGAGTACCGAGCTCGTGTCGTAGCTGGTGTTCTCGAGGTGCCCGATGGTCTCGAGCATCTGGGTGTCGTCTTCGA
This sequence comes from Halorubellus litoreus, assembly GCF_037081675.1. Taxonomy (GTDB): domain Archaea; phylum Halobacteriota; class Halobacteria; order Halobacteriales; family Natrialbaceae; genus Halorubellus; species Halorubellus litoreus. Next base: position 72,679 of record NZ_JAZAQL010000003.1, read on the forward strand.
ACTGGTCGTGCGTGATGGTGGCGAGCAGGACGAGGTCCGCGTCGGCGCCGAGGGCGTGTTCGACGGCCTCGGCGAGGAGGTCCAGGTGGTCCACGGTCTGCTCGACGAGTACGAGTCCTCGCTCCATTCGACTCGAAGAAGCATTCGGCGTCGAGTTAAAACCATCGCCGGTTGGGCGCCGACGCGTCGCCGCACTCGGCGAGGTCCGTCGGTGGACGTCAGTTCGTTTCGAGGAAGTCGGCGGTCTCGGCGGCGAGCGAGCGGACGTCCTCGTCTTCGTCTTCGGCGGCGACCTCGCGGAGCTGTTCGGCCGTGTCGTCGTCGCCGAGGAATCCGAGTGCGCGGATGGCGCGGCCGCGAAGCATCGGGTGGTCGTGGTCGAGGCAGTCGAGGAGGACCGGTGTCGTGTCCTGTGCGGCGTCCGGGTCGGCTTCGGCGACGGTCGCGATGGCGTCGACGTACGCGGCGGCGACGATGGTCGGTGCGTCCTCGGTTGCGTCACAGATCGCTTCGAGGTGTGGCGCGACGGCCCCGGGATGGGCCTCTGCGACCGCGACGACCACGTTCGCGACGGTCTCGCGGCTTGCCTGCTCGCGTTTCAGTTCGGCGTCGTCGTGCTGTGACATCGCCGCGCGGACCTCGTCGTCGACGGGTGCGGCGTCCGCGGCGGCGGCGGCGTCGACTTCCTGGGTGGGTGCGTCGAGCGCGTCGACGACGGCGTCGACGTGGTCGACGAGGAGTGCTGGTCGCTCGACGGCGAGCGTCCCGAGGAGTTTCGCGCCATACGCCTGCGCGATGGAGACGTCGTGCTGGTAGAGCGCGAGGAGTTCGTCGATGGCGTCCTCGAACGCCGCCGGGTCGACCGGCGCGACGGGGACGAGTGCGGCCGCCGCCTTCTGCGCGACGACGACGCTCTCGTCGTCGAGTGCGTCGACGAGGACGTCCACGAACGGACCCATCGCGTCCGGTTCGTCGGCGGCAGCGGTGACGCAGCCGTCGGTGGCGTGCTGGCGGACGAGCGGGTCGTCCGATTCGAGCGCTCGTTCGACGGCCGCGACGGAGAGGTCGGCTACGGTCGCCGTCTCCGGGTCGACGTCGGCGAGCGGCCCTGACTCGAGAACCATGCTAAGGAAGAGTCAGTTCTTCCTACAAGAGGATTGTGGTGCCTGGGCCGGGTTTGGGTCGGGCGGTGGGCGTAGACCCCCGGGGTACGATGCCATTGGTCACGGCGACCGGTTATTTTAACTACCATGGTTGTGAAGACCATGGCAGACAGCCACATAGCGCCAGCGTGGCGCGAACGCGTGTCGAGCGCAGACGCGTAACCTCGTGGCTGCGGCCTCCCATAGCGGGAGCAGAGGCACCCACGATGACAGAGGACAATCAGCCATCCGACGACGGAACGGATCGTTCACGGACAGGAATCGGCAGGCGCGACTTCGCGAAGACGGTCGGTCTCCTCGGCGGGCTCTCCAGCGGTGTCGCGGGTACCGCATCGCTCGCGAGCGCGGCGACGTCCGTCAGCGTCGGGAACGGGAGTTACACGACGACGCTCCCGTCCGGCGAGGGCTCGCCGCCCGATACGACGTACACGACCGGCGCGGTCAGCCCACCAGTCCCGACGAACGAGTGGTGGAGTTCGCTCGTCTGGAAACAGCACTCGATGCCGATATTCGCGCACCCGGTCTCGATGGAGTTCACCGGCTCGGGCCTCGACGTCTGGCACGGCACCGAGTGGACGTACAGCGACGGTTACGACACGGACAGCGTCGCGACCCTCGACCAGACGACGGACCTGACCATCGGGCACAGCGCGACGTCGTCGTTCGGCGACGCGCGCTGCGACGGCTTCGGCGACTGGCACACCGTCGGCAAGTTCGGTGACGGGACGTCGACGACGCTGCGGACGACAGTCGCGCAGGGGTCGCCGTACGTCTTCTGCGAGTACGCGGGCGGTGACGCGAAACTCACGTTCCCGAGCGCACCGACGGTGTTCGCCGACGAGGGAAACGTCCTCGGCGTCGAGGTCAACGGGCACGCGTACGGGCTGTACGCACCCTCGGACGCGACCTGGTCCGGGAAGGGGACGACGGAGCTCACGAGCACACTGGGGAGCGCGGGCTACCTCACGGTCGCCGTGCTCCCGGAGGCGACGAGCACTGCGCTCGCCGACCTCGAAGCGTACGCGTACAACCACGTCACGGACACGACCGTGGACTGGACGTACGACGAAGCGAGCGGCGACGTGACGACGACGTTCGACTTCGCGTTCGACGCGAAACCCGAGAGTTCGGCGTCGGGGACGTTCACCGGGCTGTTCCCGCACCAGCACAAGTACTCCAGCGCGTCGTTCACGGGCTACACGTACGCGAGCGCTCGCGGGACGATGAAGACGACGAGCGGCGTCTCGTCGTTCACGACCACGTACACGTTCCCGGGCGTGCTCCCCTTCCTCCCCGACGAGGGCACGTACGACGACGCGGAGCTCGCGAGCTACGTCGACGAGGAGGAGTCGAACAGCACGCTCGTCGAGACCGGGCCCGACAAGCCCGGTGACGGCACGTACTGGACCGGGAAGAACTACGGGCGGCTCTCGGAACTCATCCCCATCGCCGAACAGGTCGGCGACGCGACCGCCGCGTCGTACTTCCTCGACGGCGACTCGTCGACGGTCGGGCTCCGCGGCGACCTGGAGACGTGGCTCGACGCGGACCGCGCGGGGTCCACGCGCTCCGAGGACGTCTTCTACTACGACGACACGTGGGGGACGCTCGTCGGGTACAACGACTCGTTCGGCTCGGGCGCGGACATCAACGACCACCACTTCCACTACGGCTACTACGTCCGTGGCGCCGCCGAGGTCGCGCGCCACGACCCGACGTGGGCCGAGGACGCGAACTGGGGCGGCATGGTCGAGTTACTCGTCGCGGACTACGCGAACTGGAAGCGCCCCGACCGGTCGAACGCGCTCGACCCCGCGTCGAACCCGCACGACTCGTTCCCGTTCCTCCGGAACTTCAGTCCGTACGAGGGCCACTCGTGGGCGTCGGGGAGCGGCGACTACGAGCAGGGGAACAACCAGGAGTCCTCCTCGGAGGCGATCAACGCGTACACGTCGATGCTCCTCTGGGCCGAATACACTGGGAACACCGCGATGCGGGACGCCGCAGTCTACCTGTACACGACGGAGGTGCACGCCATCAAGGAGTACTGGTACGACGAGGACGGCACGAACCTGCCCGCGGACTGGCCGTACGACTACGCCGCGATGGTGTGGAGCAACGGCGTGAAGTACGACACGTGGTGGACGGGCGACGTCGAAGCGAAGCACGGCATCAACGTCCTCCCGGTGACCGCTGGCCGCTCGTACCTCGGGTGGGACACCGACGCCGCCGCGGCGAACTACCAGGAACTCGTTGCGAACGACCCGGACGGTGACGACTTCCAGTACTGGCCGGACGTCATGTGGGAGTACCGCGCACTCTCGGACGTCGACGACGCGAAGTCGATGTGGACGGCGAACAAGGACAGCTATCCCGTCGAGTTCGGGGAGAGCCGCGCGCACACCTACCACTGGATCTACAACCACGACGCGATGGGGACCGCGACGCCGTCGGTCACCGCGGACCACGCGCTCGCGTCGGTGTACGACGACGGGAGTGCGAGGACCCACGTCGCGTACAACCCGACCGGGAGCCAGGTCACGGTGAACTTCTCCGATGGCGTCTCGCTCGACGTCCCCGCGAACTCGATGGCGACGGACTCGTCGAATTCGGGCGATTCGAGCGCGCCGACGCTCGATAGCCTGTCGGCGACCGAGGTCGAGACGAGCGATTCGGACGCCGAGTTCGACGTCTCGTGGAGCGTCGGCGACGCGGACGGCGACCTCTCGACGGTCGACCTCACCCTGACGGACGACACCGACGGGTCGACGGAGGACACCGCGTCCATCAGCGTCAGCGGGAGCGACGCGAGCGGCACCACGCGTCTCGTCGCCGTCGGCGACGAGGGCAGTGCGAACAGCTACACCGTCGATGCTGTCGTCACCGACGCGGCCGGCGCGTCGAGCGCCGGGTCGACCGCCGTGAGCGAGACGGAGAGTTCGACGGGCGGGAACGCACCCACTGTCGACGGCCTCAGCTTGACCGAGCGCTCCTCGAACAGTCCGCACGCCGAGTTCGACGCCAGCTACTCGGTCTCTGACGCGAACGGCGACCTCTCGACGGTCGACCTCACGTTGACCGACACCGCCGACGGGGTCGTCGAAGACTCGGCGTCCATCGGCGTCAGCGGCGGGTCCGCTTCCGATACCGTCTCGCTGAAGGCCTTCAAGGCCGAGAACGACGGCCACACGTACGAGCTCGAGTGCGTCGTCGCGGACGCGGCCGGGAACACCGCGACGGCCACGGCGAGCGAGGTCGAGGACGGGAGTTGACGGACGCCGGACGTCGCGCAGGAACCCATAGCGGGGTACTTTTTTATAGTGTCATGGTCGATTAGGAACGATGCGATTCGATAGCGCTCGCGGTATCGAGCGACGCGACTTCGTCAAGGCGGCCGTGGCTATCGGGGGGACGAGCGCGCTCGCGGCCTGCATGGACCGCGAACGAGGCGACGAGTCGACGACGTCGACGAGTGCTGGGAGGAAGTCCGAGAGCGCAGAGTTCCCGCAGGGCGACCCGTCGGTCGTGCCGGACGGCCAGCATCGCTGGGGCGACTACCTCGTTCGCGACGCCCACGGCAACACCGTCCTCCCACAGCACCAGTTGCTGCTGGGACTCTCCTACGAGAGCGACGCCGAGCCCACGGCGGGAGAGCGCGAGCAGGTCGCGGCGGCGTTCGAGACGCTCGACCGCGCGTTCCGCTGGGGGACCGGGACGCGAACGGGGGCAGCGATCAACGACGGGTTGCTGTACACGCTCGGGTACGCACCGCGGTACTTCGAGCGGTTCGGGGCGGTGCCCGACCAGCTCGACCCACCGGAGGACGTCCTCGAAGCCGTCGGCGAGGACCGCGGGAAGGCCAACGAACACGACGCGCTGCTCGTGTTGACGAGCGACTTCGGGTCGATACTGCTCGCCGCCGAGGCCGCGCTGTTCGGGGAGACGGAGACGGTCAACGGCGTGCGCGTCGACGCGACGCTCGAGGGCGTCTTCGAGCGCGTCGACCGGCGGACCGGCGTCGTCGGGAAGGGACTCCCCGCCGAGAAGCTCGACAACGACGACGTCCCGGACGAAGCGCCGCTCTCGATGGGGTTCAAGTCGGGATTCCGGGACAGCCTCCCGCCGGAGGACCGCGTCACGCTCCAGGACGGCCCGTTCGCTGGCGGCACCACCCAGGCCGTCTCGCGGCTCCGCATCGACCTCGATCGCTGGTACGACCAGTCTCACGGCGACCGGACCGCGGAGATGTTCTGTCCCGCACACGACCCCGAGGACGTCGGCGAGACCGGGTCGAAGCTCGGCGGCGACAGCGGCATCACCGAGGACGACGTCGATGCCATCGACGAGCACGCCGACGAGCATGGGACGCTCGGGCACTCCCAGAAACTCGCTCGCGTCCGGGACGACGACTTCGAGACCCCCATCCTCAGGCGCTCCGAGGGCGTCGCGACGGACGCGGTCGACGGAACCGAGTTCAACTTCTCGTCGATCCAGGGGACCGTCGCTGACTTCGTCGAGACTCGAAAGGCGATGAACGTCGACGAGTACGACGTCGACGTTCCCGCCGAACGCCACGGCATCGTCGACTACCTCGAAACGCGCTCGCGGGGCACGTACCTGATTCCGCCACGGGACGACATCGCACTCCCGGTGCACCGATGAGACCGCGAGGGTTCGTCGCTGGACGCGCCCGGATGGTCGCCGTCGTCCTCGTCGTCGCTGCCGTCGTCGGCGGCATCGTCGTGGCGAGCGGCGCGCTCGGATTCGACTCGGAACCGCCGAGCCCCGAGATACAGTTCCGCGACGCGACCGAGGACGCCGGTATCGAGTACACCGACGAGGCGAGCGGTATCGGGAACGGGAACGCGGGCGTGTTCGCCGCGGACGTGAACGACGACGGCTGGACGGACGTCCTCGCACTCGGCGGTGAACGACCGATGCTCTACGTGAACGAGAACGGGTCGTTCGCGCGCTCGGAGCGACTACCGGCTCTCGAGCGACCCTTCCGGAGTGCGGTGTTCTTCGACTACGACGGCGACGGCTGGACGGACCTGCTCCTGCTCGCCGAGGACGCGCCACCGGTCGCGCTCCACAACGACGAGGGCTCCTTCGAGCGAACGGACCTCGGCATCGGGAACCTCACGTATCCACAGGGCGCGACCGTCGCCGACTTCGACGGCGACGGCGACCTCGACCTGTTCGTCTACCAGTCCGGCGACTGGGCGAACGGGAAACCCGCGGGGTACTTCGACGACACCGGGCACGTCGCGGACGACAACGGGAACCCGAACGTGCTGTTCGAGAACGTCGCCCCGAGCGAGTCCGACGACGACCGCCATCGGTTCGAGCGCGTCGAGACAGCCGGCATCACGGGCGACACGTGGAGTCTCGCGGCGAGCTTCGTGGACCTGACCGGCGACGGCCGCCCCGACATCCACGTCGCCAACGACTACAACAACGACACCGTCTACGTGAACCAGGGGGACGGGACGTTCGAACGGCGACTGCTCGGCGGCGCGACGGCGCGGAACGGGATGGCGTCGGAGGTCGCGGACGTGAACGGCGACGGCCGCCCGGACGTGTTCGTGTCGAACATCTACCTCCCGATATCGCAGGAGAACATGTCCGCGGAGCGCTACGAGCGCTACGAGCGCCTGTTCGAGTTCGTCATCCACTCCGAACGGACGAAGGGGAACACGCTCCTCGTCAACCAGGGCGACGGCCGGTTCGGAGATCGCGCCGACGCGTACGGCGTCCGACGCGGTGGCTGGGGGTGGGCGGCGAGCCTCACCGACTTCGACAACGACGGCGACCGCGACCTCTGGCAGGCCACCCAGCACGTCCTCCGCATCGACCCCGAGGACCCACGCTACACGTACGCGATGCTCTGGGAGCGAGAGGGGTCGTCTTTCCGGTCCAGGGACGCGAGCGAGCGCGGCGTCGCCGAACGGAACGGCCGCGGGATGGTGAGTATCGACTACGACAACGACGGCGACCGGGACGTCGTCGCCGCGACGTACGGCGGCCCCGTCACGGTCTACGAGAACACCGTCGCGGGCGGGAACAGCGTCGCGTTCGAGGTCGTCGACGACGACGGTGCGACGGCGCTCGGCGCGGTCGTCACCGTCTCGGCGAACGGCGAGGAGACGGTCGTCCACCAGACCGCGAACGTCGACTACCTCTCGCAGGAACCCCGCGTCGAGCACGTCGGGCTCGGCTCGGCGACGACCGTGACCATCACCGTCGAATGGCCGGACGGGACGACGCGGACGTTCGAGGACGTGCCCGCGAACGCACGCCTCCGCGTCTCCAAGGACGGCATCACGGTGGTCGCGACGTACGACCGCGGCCCGTAGCAGCCACCCCCGCTCGCCCTACGATTCGCTTCTTCGCGCGCCATTTCGACGAGACCCCAGCGCCAGCAACGTCCCTGCTGCGACCGCCGACGTCCGCGCGCTAACAGTCAGGAGACGATTTTGTTCGAGCCAACAAAGAGAATCGCGCGCAATCTATCCCACTCGTGTCGGTCGGTTCGACCGCTGCCTATCGGTCTTCTAGTACGACCAGTTCGAGGATACGTTCGGCGTGTGCAGGCCCGGTCGTGGTATTGAGGGAACGGAATGACTATGGTTCCCACCACACAAGCGAGACCATGGAATCGGAGGAAATGCAGGACGCGCTCGAACGCGCCGGCCTGACGTCGTACCAGGCCGACGCCTATCTCACACTCCTGGACCTCGGGATCGCTCCCGCGGTCGACGTCGCCAAGCGATCGTCCGTTCCGATGTCCCAGATCTACAAGGTGCTCGACGACCTCGAGGACGAGGGGTACGTCGAGACCATCGACCGCGAGCAACTGCACGCGCGACCACGCGACCCGGTCGACGTCCTCAACAACCTTCGGAGCTACAGCGAGGTGTTGAAGGATACGGCCGACGAGATAGAGGACCGGTGGAAGGAACCGCATCAGACCGACCACCAGATGAGCGTCGTCAAGCACCAGTCGACGATACACGACCGCGTCCGGTCCTCCATCGCCGAAGCCGACCACGCCATCGAACTGGCCGCGACCATCGACCAGGTCGAGTCGCTGCTCCCCGCGCTCCGGGACGCCCACGACGACGGCATCATCGTTCGGTTATCGGTGTACAATCACTCCGCGTCGACGAACGTCCTGGACGAGCTCGACCTCGACGGCGCGGCGCTCGAGGTCCGCGAATGCGAGATACCGGGACCGTTCCTCGCCGTCGTCGACAGGCGGCACACGTACTTCGCGCCGAACGACCGGAGTCGCGACCCCTACGGCGTCATCGTCAACGACGACATCCTCTCCTTCATCTTCCACTGGTACTTCCAGACGTGCCTCTGGGCGGTCCAACCGCAGGTTCACACGACGCGCGACGGGCCGCTGCCGTACATCAGTATCGAGGAGTTCATCCAGGACTTCATCGAGCTGTACTGGGACGGGGTCGGCATCCACGTCGTCGCACACGGCTGGGACAACAACGAGGAGCGGATGCGGACGGTCAGTGGCCCGGTGACGAACATCTCCTACACGGGGTCGGAGTTCGACACGGAGACGCCCTCACTCGAGCAGCTCGCCGGGTTCGCGACCGTGGAACTCCAGACCGAGCACGGCTCGTACTCCATCGGTGGCTGGGGCGCGGTCTTCGAGGACATGGAGGTGCACGAACTCGTCGTCGCGGACCTCCACCTGCCGAATCCGGTCGATGGCGGTCCGGTCGACGACGTCGAGTCGGGGGGGTCCGGCCCGCAGTCGGCGGACGCGGACTCGCCATCTGGCGACGGAGCTGGAACGGGACGTGTCGAGGACTCGGGCACGACGTCCTCGGAGGGCTCGCGGACGAACTGACGCCGAGTGAAGATAACACCGCTAACAGTGTTATTCGTCCTGTCGCGGGTCCGACGATGACTCGCAGTCGCAGCCGCCTCGCCGAAGCAGCTCGACGACGCCGTACTGCGCCTGACAGTCCCGACAGAGGACGTTCACCTCGACGAACAGGTGGAAGTCCCCGAGCGTGATCCGGTCGGCGCGCCGGAGTCCGGCGAGGTCCGACTCGACCACCGACTGGACGCGCGACAGCAGTCGTTCGACCGTCTCGGTCGTGTTCTCCACTCGCTTCTCCGGCGACGTCGACTCGTGTTCCGCGCCGCGGACGTCCTTGAGATACGAGCGGATGGCCTGATACGTGACGAAGTCCGCCTCGAGCTGGTCGACGTCCACGCCCTCCCGCTCCAGTCGCCCCCTGGCCTCGACCCGACCGCCCGCACTCGCCTCCTCGTCGGTGAGCAACCGATAGAGGTTGTCGACCTCGCCGTCGATGACGGACGCCCCCGCCGACCGTAACGCCAACTCGAGTAACGTGGTGTTGAACGCGTCCGCGAGGTCCCGGAGGCTCGTTCGCTCGCCGCTCTCGCCCGTCCACCGCGCCTCCAGTTCCGCCCCGTACCCCGGGTCGAAGTCGTACGACTCCAGGAGCCGCCCCACCTTCGTCGACGGCGTCCCCTCGTCCTCGTCGTCCGTCTCGTCCATACGGAACCGTACGCGAGCGACCGCATAAAACCGTTCGTCCACGGCTCGACGTCGATTCGCCGACCCACGGCTGACGGCCCGGCGTATCGAGTCCACCGCCGCGATGGTGCCGACCTCGGGTGCAACGTTTTTTATAGCCTCGTGAACACCATGGGTACATGAAAGCGAACGTAGCGTCGGGTGCGACTGCCCGCGTTTCCGCCTCGAACGTCGGTGGCATCGACGAGACCACCGTCGACCTCCCGCCTGGCGTCACCGTGCTCAGCGGGAAGAACGCCACGAACCGGACGTCGTTCCTCCAATCGATCATGGCGGCGATGGGGAGTCATCGAGCGACACTGAAAGGCGACGCGGACGCCGGGTCGGTCGAGCTCGAGTTCGACGGCGTGACGGCGACGCGGACGCTCGAACGAGCGGACGGCACCGTCACCTACAGCGGCGACCCGTACCTCGACGACCCGACGGTCGCGGACCTGTTCGCATTCCTGCTGGAGAGCAGCGAGGCGCGGCAGGCGGTCGCGCGCGGCGACGACCTCCTCGACATCATCATGCGGCCCGTCGACGTCGACGAACTCACGCGCGAGATCGAACGGCTCGAAGCCGAGAAGGCCGACATCAACGACGAGCTCGCAGACCTCGACTCGCGGAAGCGCGAACTCCCGGAGCTCGAGGCGCGCCGCGAGGACCTCCGCGAGGAGATCGGGGACGTGGAGGACGCGCTCGAAGCGAAGGAAGCCGAGATCGACGCGTCGAATCGGGACCTCGAGGAGAGTCGCGAGGACCAGCAGCGGTTACAGGAGAAGCTCGAGGCGCTCAGCGAGACGCGCGGCGAGCTGGAGTCCATCCGGCGCGACATCGACACGAAGACCGAGAGCGTGTCGTCGCTCAAACGGCAGCGTCGCGAGTTGGAGGAAGTCCTCGAGGAGTTGCCGGACGCGCCGATGGACGAGCACGCGGCGCTGGAGGACGAGGTCGCGTCGTTACGCGAGCAGAAACGTCGATTGAACGGGGAGGTATCCGAGTTACAGAGCGTCATCCAGTTCAACGAGGACATGCTCTCGGAGGCGAACGACGAACTCCTCGGAGCGCTCGCGGGCGGCGACACCGACGCGGGCGACGACGCGGTCACGGACCAGTTGCTCGCGTCGGAGTCCGGTAGCGTGGCGTGTTGGACGTGCGGGACGACCGTCGACCGCGAGCAGATAGAGTCGACGCTCGAAACCCTTCGAGCGACGCGGGAGGCGAAGATGAGCGACATCTCGGCGGTCGAGGCCGACCTGGAGGAGGTCCAGTCCGCTCGGCGAGAGGCGAAGCGCAAACAGGAGAACCGCGAGCAGACGCGCTCGAAGGTCGACGACATCGACGCCGAGATCGACCGTCACCAGTCCGCTATCGAGTCGCTGCAGAACGAGCGCGACGAGTTACAGGCCGAGATCGAGTCGCTACAGGACGACGTCGACGAGTTGGAGTCCGCGGACTTCGGGGACGTCCTGGAGCTCCATCGGGAGGCGAACGAACTCGAGTTCGAACTGCAGCAACTGGAAGCGGACCTGGAGTCGGTGAACGACGAGATCGAGACGATAGAGGCGGAGTTGGAGCGTGCGGACGAGCTCAGGGACCGACGGGAGGAACTGCTCGACGAGTTGACCGAGGTTCGGACGCGGATCGACCGGCTCGAAGCGGACGCCGTGGACGCGTTCAACGAGCACATGGACGCGATACTGGACGTCCTCGGGTACGAGAACCTCGAACGCATCTGGATCGAGCGATTGGAGCGAACGGTCCGGGAGGGACGAGAGAAGGTGGAGCGGACGGTCTTCGAGTTGCACGTCGTCCGAACGACGGAGAACGGGACGGCGTACGAGGACACCATCGAGCACCTCAGTGAGAGCGAGCGCGAGGTGACGGGACTCATCTTCGCGCTCGCCGGCTACCTCGTGCACGACGTCCACGAGACGGTGCCGTTCATGCTCCTGGACTCGCTCGAGGCCATCGACTCGAATCGGATCGCGTCGCTCGTCGAGTACTTCTCGGCGTTCCCGGAGTACCTCGTCGTCGCGCTCCTCCCCGAGGACGCGCAGGCGCTCAGCGACGACTACAGTCGCGTCACCGAGATCTGAATCGGTCGCGGCCCGCTTCGCGTTCCCCGAGTTCACCACGCTAGCGTGGCGACCCGACTCGTTTTCGGGCTCGGGCCCGTATCTGTCTCGTAGTACGATGCCTCACGACCGCATTCACGCTCGCGAACCGACGCATCACGTCGACCGGTGGACGCGTGGTATCGTCCGAACGGTCGAGGAACGCGATGGGCACTGCGTCGTCGTCGTCGAACCCGAGAGCGGCGGGGACCGGGACGTGGTCGAACTCGTCGTCACGCTCGCGGTCCGCGACCTCTTCCTCGGACGGCTCGACCTCGAAGACGACGACTCACCGGTCGGGGAGACGGTATGGTTCCGCAAGCACGGCGGGACGTGAGTGGGCGTCGGACTCATGGTTCGCTACTGGTTGCAGTACGCCTCACCGCAGTACGACTCAGCGTAGGACGCCTCAGCGTAGGACGCCTCACCGAGCGTCGATGGTGATGCGCTCGAGGCGACCCGACAGCCGATTATATCAGATTTTATTGTATGAAGGATTAAATATATTAATGCGTGTCCCGTTGGCGAGGCGCTGGGAGAGGAGCCGTTCCTCGACGGGGCGAGCGAGACGCTACCGGTCCGGCATCGAACGGTTCGAATCCGCACTGGAACGGAGCAGAATCCGGAGACCTGCGACGTCAGATCTCGTGGACGACTTCGTGCTGAACGTCCACGGCCGCTGCGTCCTCCGGCAGGAGCGCGACCACGAGGTGGTCCGGGTAGTCAGCGAAGTACTCGACGAGTCGGCCGATGCGTTCGGCGTCGATGGCTTCGAGCGAGTCCAGGAGCATCACTGGCACGGTCTCGTGAACGTCGTGCACGAGGTACCCGGCGAGCGCGAAGACGAGTCCGACGACCTCGCGCTCGCTCTCGCTGAGCGTTTCGACCGTCCCCTCGTACGCCGTCCCGTCCTCGGTCTCCCGGACGATGTGGAGCTCGAAGAAGCTCTCGAGCGCCTTCCGACGGCCGTCGCGCGTCTCCCGCGTCTGCCGTTCGATCCACACGCGAGCGAGGTTCTCGTACTCCAGGACGTCGAGCACGTCCGCCATGTGCTCGTTGAACGCGTCGACGGCATCGTCCTCGAGCCGGTCGATGCGATTCCGGAGGTCCTGGAGCTCCGAGACAACTTGCTCGCGTCGCTGAGCGTACTCCTCGCGTTCGTCCAGCAGCGACTCGACCTCCGCGAGCTCCTCCTCGACCGACGCAAGCTGACGGTTGCGTTGTTCGAGCTCCAACTCCACCTTGTTCGCTTCCTTGTGAAGGTCGAGGAGTTCGCTGTAGTCCGACGACTGTTGGGCCTCCACGGCGTCTTCGAGTTCCGCGATCTCGTCGTGGAGAGTCGCCTTGCGGTCCTCCAGTTCCGAGATCCGCGTTCGTTTCCGGTCGATCTCCGCGTCGATCTCCGCGAGGCGCTCGTTCAGGTCGTCGAGTTCCTGCTCGGCGCTCTCGAGCGACGACACCCGCTCCTGGAGGTCGTCGATCTCCGATTCGAGGGACTGCCGCTCGCCGAACTTGTCCTGCCGGTACGACCGCAGTCGTTCGAGCGTCTCCTCGATGTCCTCCTCGGCGACGTCCGACCCGCACGTCCAGCAGACCACCGTCTCCTCCGCGACGAGCTGGTCGGTGAGCGGCCCGTCCGCCGGCGCTGAGTCACCCTCGTCGTCCCTGAGGACGCTCGCGATCTCCGTGTCGGTGCCCTCGAGCATGTTCTCGTTGAACTGGATGATGCTCTGCAGTTCACTCATCTGCGACGTCACCCGGCGTTGTCGGTCACGGAGGTCCTTGAGTTCGCTCCGCAGCGAAGCGAGGTCCGTGTCGGGGTCGACGGCGATCGATTCGCGCTGCTCTCGTTTCGCCTCGCGCTCCGCTTCCAGCGACTCTATCGTCTCGTTCAGCGTCTCGAGTTCGAACCGGAGTTCTTCGAGTTCGGACCGCTTGTCGGTCAGCGAGTCGAGGTCGCGTTCCACGGTTTCGTCCGATTCCCGGTCCGTCTCCAGGTCCGCGTCGGTCGCCTCGATCTCCGCTTCGAGGTCCTCGAGTCGATCCTCGGCGTCCGCGACCAGGGATTCGAGTTCGGACTTGCGGTCACGTAACTCGGCTTCCTCCCGTTGGCGGTCGTCGATGCGTTCGAGTTGCTCGTCGATCTGGCGTTTGGTCGCCTGCAATCGTTCTATCTCGGCTTCGATCTCGACGGTATCGATCGGTCGCGTGATTATCTCGTGGAGGTTGTCGCCGCGTGCGACCGCCTGCCGTGCCTCGTTGTCCTCGTGGAGGAACGCGAACAGGTCGGCGAGTTCCGGGTCGTCGAGGTAGCCGTCGTCGAGCGCGGTGACGGTCCCGTTCCGGCGTTCAAATCGACGTTCGACGACGGTGTCGCCGACCGCGAGTTCGACGCGGCCGGCGTCGGAGTCGCCCTTGAGCGTGTACTGGTCGCTTCCCATCGACGCCATCACGGCTTTCAGGAAGGACGTCCTGTTGGTGGCGTTCCGGCCTTCGAGGACCGTGACACCGGGTTCGAGTCGAACGCTTGTGGTGTCGATGCCGCCGACGTTCTCGACTGACAGCGACAAGGGCGCGGCGAGTGATTCAGTCGATTCCATGCATCCATCTTGTCAATTCTATACTAAGGGTCTTGCTGTTCGTTCGGTCGGACAGACAATTACGCTGGGGTAGTGCTAGATGACGTTGTATCGTCCACGGGGAACTGAAGTGGTGTGTTTCAGGGACAGTTACATCCTTCGGTGAGCGCGGTATCGAAGTCCGCGGAGTACCCGCACTCTCGACAGAGGACCTGGATGTCGACGAGGACGTCGGGGTCTCCGAGGTCCGTCGTCCCCGTGTTCTGGAGCGTTTCGATCGTCGATTCGGTGACGAGCGTCGTGCGTCGCTGGAGCGCGTACACCGTGTCTCGCGCTTTCTCGCGGCGTTCGTCGGGCGTGGGGTCGGGGCTGGCTGACGCGTCGAGACACGACGTCAGGTGGCGGTACATCGTCTGGTGGGAGATGAGCGTGGATCGGAGTTCGTCCGGGTCGACGCCGTCGCGTTCGAGTTCCCGCTGGATCTCGATGACGTCGGCTTCCGAGAGGTCGTCGGTCTTGAGCGCGTCGTAGACGGGGAGGCGGTTCCAGGTGGTGCTGGAGCCGTCGAGACGGTCGAGGCGTGCTTCGATGAGGGCTTCGTTGAACGAGCGGGTCAGCTCGCGCACGCTCGTTCCGTCCTGCCACGCGGCGACGAGCGAGTCGTCGTCCATCTCGAGGTCGAACTCGTCTCTGGTGCGGGAGACCTTGCAGGTACAGGCGGCGTCGTCAGTCATGTCTCTGCCTCTTCGTTACAGGGTTAAGGCCGTAACGGATTGCGCTGTCGTGGTGGTCGCTGGCCGTGCACGAGTCTGCGTCGCCGCGCGGTCGACGGCGGGGACTGGGCCGTGCCGTAGGTATGGCAATTCTAGTATGTTTATCCAGTTTTATCAGAATGCGTTACTTTTGGTGTCCTGCGGGCCGTCCTCTCGAGGGACGAGTCACTTGATTCCGAAGCCCGGGTCAGAGTTCGATGGTGGCGAGGTCCGATTCGAGGGATTCGACCTCGGCGTTGTACGCGTCGACGAACCCGTGGAACTGGGGGGCGTACTCGCGGAGGTCGTCCGCGGACGGCGGCGAGTACTGCGAGAGGACGTAGACGCCGTTCGAGCCGTTCACGCGGAGGTACGACGCGCCGTCCTGGTCCCACTTCAGCTCCCAGCGGGTGCCGTCGACGCGCGCGGTGAACGTCCCGTAGTCGCCGCCCTCGTACCGGCGGAGTTCCGCGGCGATCCGGTCGCAGACCTCGCGGACGCGGTCGAGGACGCGGTCGCGTTCCGCGACGACGGTATCGGTGGACGCGACCCCGGGGAAGTCCGTGGAGACGTCGTCGAGGACGCCGGATACCGAGTCGACGTACTCGGCGAACCCGTCGACGAGCGCGTCGTAATCGCGGAGCGCGGTCGCGAGCGCCTCGGGTTCGGGGTCGCGCTTCGTGGAGACGACGTAGACGTCGCTCCCGCTGTCGGGCGCGTACTTGAGGTAATCGAGGTCGCCGCCCTCGTACTTCACCGTCCACTCGCCGTGCTCGCCGTCGGTCGACCAGTCGCCGTAGTCCCCGCCCTCCAGGCGCGCGAGCTGGTACGCGAGGCGGCCGGCGTGGTCGCGGACCGCGGCGACGAGTTCGTCGCGGTGCTCGGTTATCGTCGACGCGTCCGTCGGGTCCGCAGGCGGCCACGATGTCACGTCCGAGACCGGGTGCGCGACCGGCATAAGACGACCGGTCGTCGCCGGGGTACGCGTCGGGTATCGTCGCGAGGGAGCGGCAACGCGGTCGCTCGCGAGTGTTGAAAGTGGAGCAGTTGGGGTCGAGGTATCCTACGTCTCCACCCCGCCGGCTCCAGTCACGTGTTCGCCGCGTAGTGATTTAAGCGCGTCGTCTCGCAGGGGGTGATCTTGGGACCGTCAGAGCCCGAGGCCAGTGCTGTACTCGAGCGTCCCGTACGCTTGCCCCATCGTCTCCGCGGAGAGGTGCTGGCCGCCGACGCGGCCGTCGAGGTCGGTCATCTCGAAGAGGTACTCGTTGTAGCTCCAGTGGGACTCGAGACGGCCGCCGAGGATGGGGCGGTCGATGTGGTTGCGGGCGTGCCCGTACGTCGACGCGGTGAACTCGACGAAGTCGCCGTCGTCGGTCGACACCTCGACGACGAAGTCCGGGTGGGCGTCGCCGTCGGCGTGGTCGGCTTCCGGGGCAACCTCGGCGGTGTCGTCCTCCAGGACGGGCTCGATGGTGATGTCGTCGAACCGGACGACCTCGCTCCCGTCCGCGGGACTGAAGAACCCCGAGGTCCGGAACGGGAGGGTGGCGCGTTCGAGCGCGTCCGACTCGTAGAACTCGTAGCCCTCGCGGAAGACGTGCGGGCCGACGAACGGGATTATCGCGGAGAACGCCGCTCCGTTCGGGAACACCGCCCACACCCACTTCCAGGGGTACAGGGGGACGTTGAAACACACGCGCTGGAAGTAACACGACCCCTGGAGCGTCTCGGTGCCGGCGGGCAGGTCGAACTCGCCCTCGAAGCGCATCTGGCGGAAGGCGACGACGTCGGCGCCACCCAGGGGCGTGTCCATGTCCATCGACTGCACGGGCGACGTGTTCGGGGAGTCGAGGTCGCCCCACGCTTCGAACGCGACGCTGCCCTTCTCGCCGACGAACTCGGCTTCGAGACCGAGCGGGCGGTCCTCGGCGGCGTGGATGGCGCTCCCGCGGCGCTCGCCGTCGGGCGTCTCCGTCCACGCTTCGATGCTGCCGTCGGCGGAGAGCGTCGCTCGAGCCGGCTGGTTCACGATGCGTTCGTCGATGCGCTCGTCGTCGCCGTCCCACCCGACGGAGATGGCCTCGAACTCGTCGACGCCGTCCTCGACGTCTCGGTCGAGGTCCATCCCGGGCATGGTGACGTCGTTCACGCGGATGGTGTCGCCGACGCGCGCCGCGATGGAGAACATCATCTGTCGCGGCCCGAACCCGTCCTCGCCCTCGGGGAACAGGATGAAGAACCACCACGAGGACGACGTCGGGTTCTGTTGGGCGGGGAGTTGCGTCCAGATTCGGTCGAACACGCGTTCCTGGCGTGCGGTCGGCTCCGGTGTCGAGTCCGCTGGCGGTGGCGAGGGGGAGTCGGCCATCGGTCGTACTCGCACTCGGCGGCGGGGCCTCAAGGCGTCGTCGGTCCGTCGCCGCGACCGGTCCGGAAGCACCGGCGGGCAGTCGGGCGGGTTCACGCGGGTCGTTCTCAGTCGATGGGGACGGACGACCGGGTTATTTCCCTGGTCGCCGAACGTGTACGTACGAACATGTACGAGACCATCGTGGTGCCGACGGACGGGAGCGAGTACGCGGAGCGAGCGGCCGAGCACGCGGCCGGTGTGGCGGTGGCGTTCGACGCGACGGTGCACGTCGTGTCGGTCGTCGACGAGGACGCGGCGTCGAGTGTCTTCGAGCGCGGTGACGTGGACGAGGAGACCCGCGAGCGGCTGCGCGAGGAGGGCGAGCGCGCGCTCCGGACGACGGCGTCGGCGCTCGACGGCGTCGAGCGCGTCGAGTCGACGCTCGTGGAGGGGCACGCGACGGAGTCCATCGTCGGGTACGCCGACGAGGTGGACGCGGACCTCCTCGTGATGGGGACGCACGGCCGGACGGGCGTGGACCGGTACGTCGCGGGGAGCGTCACCGAGCGCGTGCTCCGCCGGACGCACGTTCCGGTGTTGACGGTTCGGGACCTCGAAGCGGCGCGGTCGCTCGACGAGTACGAGAACGTGCTCGTGCCGACGGACGGGAGCGAGGACGCGGACGTGGCTGTCGAGCACGCGCTCGCGCTCGCTGCGGTCGGCGGCGCGACGGTGCACGCGGTGAACGTCGTCGACGTGTCGTCGCTCGCCGCGTCGGCGGGCGAGGCGCCCGCGACGGAACTCCTGGAGCGCTTCGAGGCGGCGGGTGAGGAAGCGACGAGCGACGTCGCGAAGCGCGCCCGCGAGGCGGGGCTCGCCGCTGAGACGGCGGTCCTGAAGGGGTCGCCGGGGCACGCGCTCCTGGAGTACGTCGAGGACGAGGCCGTCGACCTGGTCGCGATGGGAACGACGGGTCGCACGGGCCTGGACCGCTACCTCCTCGGGAGCACGACGGAGCGCGTCGTCCGGCACGCCGACGCGCCCGTGCTCGCGGTGAACGCGCGCAACGGCGACGACTGAGGCTGTCGCTCGCTTTCGCGTCGTCGAGCAGGGGTTTTCGCTCGTTCTCATCGGCGTGGAATCGAGAGCAAGCTATACGATTCGTCCGCACCTTTCTTCGAGTATGTACGAGAACATCCTCCTGCCGACCGACAGCAGCGCCGGCGTCTCCGACGCCATCGAGCACGCCATCGACCTCGCGAGCCAGTACGACGCGACCCTGCACGTGCTCTACGTCGTCGACGCGGACACCGTCGGGTCGTATCCCGGCGACGAGTACGTCCACGAGGACGAGGGCCTCGAGCACGCGCTCGAGGAAGCCGGTGGCGAAGCCATCGACGCGATCGCCGAGCGTGCGCGAGCGGCCGGCGTGAACGTGGAGACGGTGGTCCGACACGGCGTCCCGCACGAGGAGATCCTCGCGTACGCCGACGACGTGGACGTCGACGTGACGGTGGTCGGAACGAAGCAGCGATCGGGCGAGTACCGGCGGCTCCTCGGGAGCGTCGCCGAGCGCGTCGCGCGGATGAGCGACCGCCCGGTCACTATCGTCAAGACCGACGTCGACGAGAACTAGGCTCGCGCTGGCGGCGGTCGTCGCGGCCGGTCGCTCCTCACGCCGGGTCGGCGACGACGGCGTCGATGGTCCCGGCCTGCGTCGCGACGAAGACGGCGCCGTAGGCGACGACCGGTGACCCGTCGACCCAGTCCTGCATCTCGAACGACCACTCGACGCCCCCTTCCTGGACGTCGATAGCCAGGAGGCGACTGCCGCGGGTCCCGACGTACGCGACGCCGTCGGCGATAGCGGGAGCACCGTGGACCGCACCGTCGGCCTGGAATCGCCACGTCTCCTCCCCCGACGCAGCGTCGAGACCGCGGACGACACCGGCGTCGTCCGCCGCGACGACGGTGCCGTCGCTCGCGAGCGCCGGTGCACCGCGGACGCGGCCCTGGCCGGGTGCGGTCCAGGCTTCGGCGCCGTCCGTGGCCTGTCGGGCGACGACGCCCTCTGCAGTCCCGAGGACGACCAGCGATGGGTCGGTCGAGGTGACGACGACCGGTGCGGTCGCCGCGCCACCGACGTCCGTCTGCCAGTTGACGCCGCCATCGGAGTCAGCGAGCGAGAGGAGGTCGCCGTCGGTCGTCGTCGCGAACACGGCGCCGTCGTGGACCGCTGGACTCGTGGCGACGCGCGCGCCGACGTCGGTCTCCCAGCGGACGTCCCCGTTCGCCGTGAGCGCGACGACGCGCGACCCGGCGCCGACGAACGCACCCCCGGCCGTCGTCCCTGCCTCGGTCCCGGCCTCGCTGGGCGTCCCGTAGCCGAAGTCGCCGACGGGGCCGTCCAGGTCGACGCGCCAGCGCGGGTTCGGACTCGGCGCGTCCACGTGCACGGTCGTCGTCGTCCGGTCGGGTTTCGTCATCGGGTCCGTCGGCGGGTCGGCGTGCTCGTGGGGCGGCGTCCCCGCGACCTCGCCGCTCCAGCTGCCGGCGAGGACGGTGTCGCCAGCGGAGACCGGCGCCCCGGGTGTCGGCCCGCCGAGCTCGACGTACCAGAGGTGACTCTCGCCCTTCCTCGCGTCGTACCCGCTGACGGCGTCGTGGAGGCTCCCGCAGTAGAGCGCGCCGTCGCCGACGATCGGCGACGGGAGCGAGGCGGGGCGTTCGAACGCGCGCCAGCGTCGGTCGCCCGTCGACGCCTCGACCGTCTCGACGACGCCGCTGTGCGTGCCGACGACGACCTGGCCGTCGCGGTACAGGACCTGTGCGTCGGGCTGGCCCCGGATCTCCGTTCGCCACGCGACTCTGCCGTCGGGATCGACCGCGAGGAGCGAGCCGTTCGCCTCCGCGTCGCCGGACTCGTAGTCCGCGCTCCCGACGTAGAGTCGCCCGTCGCCGACCGCGGGCGTGGTCTCCGCGTCGACGGCGACGTGCGCGGTGACGCCGTCCGCGTCCACCGCGTAGAGGCCGTCGTCGAGCGTTCCGACCCAGACGCGGTCCGCGAACGCGGTCGGTATCGAGCTTATCCACGGCGTCTCCTCGGGGTCGACCTGGACCGTCCAGCGTTCGCTCCCGTCCGCGACGTCGTGCGCGGAGAGGCGGCCGTCGATGGTGCCGACGTACGCGGCGTCGCCGTCGACGCCCGCGCCGATGGAGACCGTCCCCGGTACGTTCGTCCGCCAGACCTCGCTCCCGTCGGTCGCGTCGAGCGCGAGCACCGGGCTCTCGTCGTCGCCACTGCTCCGCATTCCACGGGACGTGAGGATGACGTTCCCGGCTTCGAGCGCGGGCCGGTGACAGCGACGGGGGACGCTCGTCCGCCATCGCTCCGTTCCGTCTGCGAGCGAGAACGCGTACGCGCTCCCGCGGGGGTGAGCGAGGTAGACGACGTCGTCGACGACCGCGAACGGCGTCGCGTCGTTGGCGTGTGGCGCGAAGAGCCCGTCCTGCGTCGAGCGCTCCCAGCGACGGTCCCCGCCCGCGTTGTACGCAGTCACCCGTCCGTCGAGCGTGCCGACGACGACCGTGCCGTCCGCGGCGACGACGGGTGCGGCGACGAAGTCCGCGTCGTGGCGGTCGCGCCAGCGGACGCCGCCGTCGTGGTCGTACGCGACGACGGTCCCGTTCCGCTGGGTGACGACCGGGCCGTCCGGGCCGCTCGCGGCGGTGAGTTCGGTGCCGAGGCGGACGCCGCTGCGCCACTGGAGCGCCGGCGGCCCCTGTGGTCCCGACGCCTCGACCGCACCGGTGTTCCGGGCGTCCGCGTGCACGGTCGGCCACGGGCCGCGGAGCGGGGGCGCCGCCGGCCCCGAAGGCGGCTGGTCCGTCGGCCGTTCGGTGCTGGTCTCGACACCGGCGTCGGTGCTCGAATCCGTCGAACTGGTCGGCGAGCGCGTCGTGCTACACCCCGCGAGCGTCGCGAGCGCGAGGGCGCCGCCGGTCCGGAGGAGGCCGCGCCGCGACGGCCGCCCGGCACCGTCGCTCGTCGCAGCGTCTTCTCCATGGGAGGGCATTGGGCCGTAATCGTGACGAGTTCAGGATAAGTCTTCTGTGGGCCACCCCCGACCCGTGGAGTCGCTCAGTCCCCGTGCACGCCGGTCGAGGACGCCTCGCCGTCGCCCAGGAGCGCACCGTCCCAGTCCTCGGGGACGTGCGGGCAGAGCGGGTCGCTGGCCAGCGGGTCGCCCGTGGCGGCGTACGCTCGCGACCGCGAGCCCCCGCAGACGTGCCGGTACTCGCACGCGCCGCACTTCCCGCGGAACGCGTCGGGGTCCCTGAGCGACTCGAAGAGGTCGCTGTCCCGGTAGACGTCGACGACCGAGTCCTCGCGGACGTTCCCGGCTGATTCGGGGAGGAACCCCGAGGGGTAGACGTCGCCGACGTGCGAGACGAACGCGAACCCGGAGCCGGCACGGACGCCACCGCGTCGCCCCGCTACCGATGCCGGCGGCCCGCCACCGTCGCGTCCGGGGACCCCGGATGCGCTGCCGGCGTCATCCTCGGTCGATTCCGCGCGGCGCTTCTGGAGGACCACGCGCCGGTACTGCGGCGCCTCCGTCGTCTTCACCGCGTACGGTTCGCTGGCGCGGACCTCGTCGAGCCAGTCCATCACGCGGTCCGCGCGCGCCGGCTCGACCGGGTCGAGCAGCCGGCCGCGGCCGACGGGCACGAGGAAGAACACCGACCAAAGCACTGCATCCAGGTCGCGGACGACGTCGCGGAGCCCGGGGAGTTCCTCGACCGTCGACTCGCAGACGGTCGTGTTCACCTGGACCGGGAGCCCGGCGTCCGCGGCGTACCGCGCAGCGCGGAGCGTCGACTCGAAGCTCCCGCGTTCCCCGCGGAACGCGTCGTGCGCATCCTGTGTCGCGCCGTCGAGACTCAACGCCATCCGCTGCAGGCCCGCGTCCGCGAGCGCCTCGACGCGCTCGCGGGTCAGCGAGTCGGTGCCGCTCGGCGTCAGCGTCATCCGGAGGCCGAGGTCGTCGCCGTACGCGACGAGGTGCTCGAGGTCGTCGCGAGCGAGCGGGTCGCCCCCCGAAAGCACGACGAGCTGGCCGTCGCCGAACGCGGCCGCGTCCTCCAGGAGCGCCTCGCCCGCTGCTGTCGAGAGCTCGTCGGGGTGGCGTCGCGGCGTCGCCTCCGCGCGACAGTGCTCGCACGCCAGCGAACACGCCTGCGTCACCTCCCACACCAACACCACCGGCCGCTCGGCCGTATCCACGTCGTCGGGACGCATGCACGGAGCTACGACCGCGGCGTCGGTATCGGATTCGCCGAACACGTTCGCCGCACGGTCAGTGCCGAGGTCGCCGTCGTCGAGTCGGTCACTCCTCGACGGTGGCGGCGACCTCGCGGGGGCGCGTCGCGTTCTCGACGAAGTGCTTCACGATGCGTTCCTCGGCGCGATGCAGCGTCTCGCTGCACGTCGACTTCGCGATACCGACCGCGTCCGCGAGCTCGGTGAGCGTCGTGCCGCGGGGCGTGTCGTAGTAGCCGCGGTCGACGGCCTCGCTGACGAGCCGCCACTGGCGTTCCGTGAGCGGTGACTCGGGCGCGTCCACGCGCTCGCGGAGCTCCTCGACCTCGAAGGGGATGCCGAACGCGTCGAGTTTCGTGACGAGCTCCGAGAGCGTCTCGCGGGTCGTCGTGAGCTCCCACGTCGCGTCGCCGTCCTGGATGTCGAACGGCATCTCCACGGGGAGCCCGCTGCCGCGCGCGGCGAACAACAGCATCGGTTCCCGCGTCCGGAACTGTACCATCGCGGTGTTCCCGTGGTGTTCGAGGAGTTCCACGGACTCCAGGGTGTCGTGGTCGGTCATGTCCTCGACGACGGCGAGCAGTTCCTCCGCGGTTATCTCCGCGACGCCGACGCCGGCGTCGTCGTCGGTGACGGCGGCGACGATGGTCACCTCCGCGTCGGGGTAGCGTCGAGAGATCTCGCCGATCCAGATGTGCTCCGGGATCGAGAGCGTGAGGCGGGCTTCGGGCATCTGTGAACGTGTTCGGCTACGAACACCACGCCCCTGTCGGTTTAGCCGAACATGTTCGGCTCGGTCTCGCTGGGTGGGATGACAGTGGTGGCGTGGACGCCGATCCGCGGTGGCGCTCGCGGTCAGGTCGGCGACCAGATGGCGGTGTAGACCGTGCCGTCGTCGGCCTCGACGTGCTCGTACGCGAACCCGCGGTCGTCGAGCTTCGGGAACAGATGTTGCGGAACGCGGTCGTTCGCCTGCACGAGCGTCGCGTCGTCGGCGAGCGCCGCGAGCCGTTCGAGCGTCTCCGTGAGCGGTTCCGGTGGCGGGAGCTCTCGGACGTCGAGGTACTCGCGGTCGCGGTCCGCGGGCACGTGAGTGTCGGCGAGCAACCCGTCCACCTGCGGTGGTTCTCCCGTGGGCATACGTCACCGTTCACGCGCCGTACCCGGGAAGCTTGCCCCGAACGCGTTCGCCGCGCTCCCCCGGCACGACGACCCACGTTTTTCTCGACGGTGGCCGTACCGCTGCACGTGACCGACCTCGACGACTTCGACCACGAGCGACACGTGCGCGAGGCGTTCGAACTGGCGCGCGAGGCCACAGCACGCGGTGACGAACCGTTCGGGAGCGTGCTCGTTCGCGACGACGCGGTCGTGATGCGCGAGTCGAACCGCGTGAACACCGCCGACGACGTCCGCCGACACCCAGAACTCCACCTCGCGCATCGTGCGTGCCGCGAGCTGGACGCGAGCGAGCGCGCCGAGACGGTGATGTACACGAGCACCGAACCGTGCCCGATGTGCGCCGGCGGCATGCGGACCGCCGGATTCGCGCGCGTCGTCTACAGCGTCGCCGGCGACGAGATCGGCGACTTCACCGGCGAGCACCCGCCGGTCCGCGCCGCGACCATCCTCGGCGACCGGACGACGGTACAGGGACCGGTGCTGAACGACCAGGGCCGCGCGATACACGAGGCGTTCGACTGGTAGCGACGCGCTCGCCGCACGCCCCTCGACACCCGGAGCGAGATGGCGTTCGCCCGGCACCTGCGACCGGGACGGACCATCTCGGGCGACCGACACCGACGCCCTGGACGGCCCGAGGCGGCTGGTGGTCGTCCCGGGTTACTACGGTGGTTCCTCGGTCCGGCCGGGAACGCCACGGCCGGCGTAGAAGTCGCCGTTCCAGTGACTGATCCAGATCTCCTGGTTCGCGGCGTACAGCGCGTCGGCAGTGACGAACCGGTCGTCGGCGACCGACCACTCGTCCGCGCCGGTGTCGTACGCGACGGCCTGGTTGTACACTGCCGCCTGCCCGAACTCGCCGCCGGCCTTCGGGGGCAGCGGGAGCGCGTGCTCGGCGTTCGCGTTCCGCGACGGCGGGCGTTCCGCGCGCTGGAGGCGTCCGCGGTTGAGCGTTCCATCGAAGAACGACGCGTACTGCTCGCCGACGTCCGCGTCGAGGACGGCGTCGGCCGCGTTCAGGCCACCGGTGACGTCGCCGACGTCGCGGGCGGTGTACCGGTAGACGTCGTCGTCGGCGTTCGACGCGAACGTCCCCGCGTCGGCGTCGTAGAGGTCGTCGGTCAGGTAGCCGAGCGCGTCCGCGGCGAGACCGGTACGGTCGACGCCGTCGAGTTCGCTCGCCCACGTCAGCCCCTGGACGACCGCGCCCTGCGTCGCCGCCTGATTCTGCGCGCTTCCGGCGACCCGGCCGTCGCCGTCGACGTTCGCCGCGACCTCGTCCGCGAGCGCGTTCGCCCACGACGCGGTCATCGACTCAAGGTCGCTCGAGCCCGCCTGCGTCCCGTACCACGCGGCCGCGCCGAGCGCGAGCCCGAGGTCCCGCGTCGACCCCATCGAGACGACGTCGCTCGGCTCGAACGCGTTCATCGTCGTCTTCGCCATCCCGTCAGTGAGTTGCTGTACCTTGTTCGCGGGAATGAGCGGCTCGGGGTTCACGTACCCGAACCAGCCGTTCTGCGCGAGGCTGTTCAGGTTCGAGAGGAACCACAGCATCGAGAGGTGGTGCTTCGGGCGGGTCGTGGAGTCGGTCACCTCGCCCGTCCCCGGTTTGAACCCGGAGACGAGTTGCAGCGAGTCGCCCTTCGTGAGCGCGCCGTTCCCGTCGGGGCCGCCCGCGATGAGCGTCGCGTTCACGCCGATCTGCGCGAGCGTCGTCAGCATCTGCGCGCGGAACTTCGCCGCGAGCCCCGGCGGGAGCACGTCGAAGTGCGACTCGAAGTTCTTCGCCCACGTCACGCCCTTCAGGTGCGTCCACGCCACCGACGACGGGCTGACGGTCTTCGAGGACTTGGACATGTCCCACTTCAGCGTCGAGGCATCCGGCCGACCGTCTCCGCTATCGAACACGGGCTGCTGGGTGAAGTGCGGGTCGCCCTCCGTGAACGGCGCCATGTTCAGGTTCGGGTTCGCGATGGGAGGCTTCTCGACGTCAGCCGCTTCCAGCATCGCAGGCACGCGCTTCTCGAAGGCCTGCTGCTGTTGTTCGTTGTGCGGGAACTGGACGCCGTTCCCGCTCATCGCGATGTTCGTGCTCATGTTGTACAGCGAGTACCAGTAGGAATCGAGCGTCGCGTCGAACCACTGGTACGCCGCCTCGCCGTCACCCCCGCCGCCGCCGTCGCCGAGGCCCGCGGCGGCGAGCTGGCGGGCGAGCGCGGTCGCTTCGGCGTCGCTCTCGACGTCGCTGGGGTCGGTCGTCCCCGGGCCGCCCTCCGACGCCTCGACGACGACGATACCGGTCATGCCGAGGCCGCGGTGGGGCGTGCAGTAGTAGTTGTGGACGCCCGGCGTCTCGAACGTGTGCTCGAACGACTCGCCGGCGGAGAGGACGCCGGAGTCGAACGCGCTCGCGTCCTCGGGAACGCGCCCTGGCTGGCCGTTTTCCTCGTGGTAGGCGGTGACCGAGTGCGAGCCGCCCTCGATGGTCCACTCGACGGTCGCGCCTTGCTCGACCCAGACGACGGCGGGCGTGAACACGAACTGGCCGGCGCCCTGGTCACGCTCGAGGGTCGCCGCGGTCACGCTCGGTGCCGACTCGAGGTCGTCCGGACCGCCGAGGACGTCCGCGCCCGGTGGCGCACCGCCGCCGCCGCTAGTCGTCGTCGCGGCATCGGTCTCCGTCGGTTCCTCCGTGTCGGCCGCTGTCTCCGTCTCGCGGAATCCGGTCGTGCATCCGGCGAGGCCCGTCACCGTGGCGATACCGCCGAACCTGATGAGCGTCCGCCTATCGATGTCGTGCATGGTAACCACTCGAAACTGGGTGAGGAGTCGTAATTAATCTCAGCCAACCGAGCGGTTACTCGGTTACGTCTACGAAACCGCAATAGTAAACGGTCGTCAGCCGGAGGATTTCCAGTTATATTTTCGATGTTTTTGGACGTTCCGCGACTCGACTACCCACCGTCCGCGTCCGCCGGTTCCTCCAGATGCTCGTTCCCCCAGTCCCGCATCGCGTACACGACCGAATCCAGCGACGCACCCAGATCCGTCAGCGAGTACTGGACCCGAACCGGCTTCTCGCTGACGATATCGCGGTCCACGAGCCCGTGCTCCTCCAGGTCGTCCAGGCTCTCGGATAGCACCTTGCTGGAGATGCCGTCGACGCGGACCTCGAGCTCGTTGAACCCTGCCGGCCCACCCTCCATCAGGCGATGGAGGATGACCGGATGCCACTTCTTCCCGATGAGCGTGGCGGTCGTGGTGATCGGACACCAGTCCTCGCCCGCACACCAGACCGGCAGCCGCTCCTCCGCCGGCGCCGTCGACGATTGCTCCTCCTCGCTCATGACCCGCCCTACGGACGCGACCACGTTAACGGTTACCCTACCCTATCAAGTTACGAGACGTAACTCCAAACCGTCGGACGATGGTCGTCCGCCGGTCGATTCACCAGGATTGAACGAGCGATTCACTTTTGACCCTCCACCTGCAACGCTCATACGGTACTCCGAGTCGCCCGTGTTCGCGCGACTGGCACCCCACTCTCGTCGCGCAACCGGTCGGAGTGCCAAGCCTGCCGAGGCACCGACACCACCCCGTCGGTGCCTCATCCCACCCCATCCACCCCCGGCGTCCATCAGTCGGACGCCATCTACGGCCGCGTCGGGTCCGCCGACGCGGCACCACCCCACCCCACTTTCGTTCGGTTCTCAACGACCCAGAGAGGACGACGACCACCGGGTTCGTCCGCTGGACACGAACGCCTACGGGGTCGTTCCCACGGCGCTGGAACGACCCCGGGAGCCTACCTTACACCGACACCGAGGTTCACGTGGGGCGGCGGACGACGTTCCATCGCCTGGTCAGCGAACCCGGTCGTCGGTCGTGTCGGGAGCGCCGCCGGCGTCCGGGACGGAAGGGTCGAACGACCCTGTCGTCCGCCCGACCCCATCTCGACGGTGGCGTCCGCGACAGAGACGCCGCGTTCGTTCCCCGAACCGTGGTGGGGGCCGCGGAACGAAGCGAAGCGTCACTCGGAACGCGACCGAACTGAGTTCGTCCCACGCCGACGCGTCGAAGGACGCGTCTCTCTCCGTTCGGTCGCGCTATCTGTGCCGTCGAACTACGACTGAACCAGCGCGTGCCACATGTGATGGCGAGCGGAGACGAACGAGGGGTCACTCGGTCGCGTCGGCGACGCGGGCCTCGACGAACTCCCTGAATCGGTCGGGGTCGACGTCGCACTCGACCGCGGGCTTGAACCCGCCGAGGTGCGTGCCGTGCGCGCCGCCACGGACCGGGTCGAGGACGCGCGCGACGTCGTCCGCCATGTAGTAGTTCGGGCCGACGCGGTGGTCGCTCAGGCGGACGGCGCGGTCGAGGCGGCCGCCGGGTTCGCGCCCGGGGACGACGACGACGGACTCGGGTCTGTCCGTGAACTCGGGGTCGTGGTAGTAGAGGCTGCCGTGGGCCGCGTAGCGTCTGGCGTGCGCGTTCTCGGGGTGCGAGTCGAGGACGTCGGCGACCGCGTCGTCGTCCATTCCGGGCTGGAGGACGGTCGGGGATGCGGCGACCGTGAGGTACCCGAATAGGTACCGGTGCTTCAGGTCGTTCTCGGGGCCGCGGAAGCCGCCGTAGAACGCGACGACGTCGCCGGCGTCGAGGGCCGCGAGCGTGGAGACGTACGGTGGTCGGTGTTCGCCGTAGGTGAGCGCGTCGAGGTTCGGGTCGCGGTGGACCGCGTGGTCCTCGACGTCGGCCGCGTCCGTCACCCAGTCGCCCTCGCTGCCGGGTCGGATGCCGTCGATGAGCGACGCTAGGGAGCCGTCGCCGTGGCGTCGCGGGAGCGACCCGTAGGTCGCCGGCTCGGTCGTCGCGCCCTTCTCCGGGATGGGGACGTACTCGAACCGGCCGGCGTCGTCGACGCGCGGGACGGGTCGAACGTTCCCGGTGTCCGCGCCGACGCCACAGAGGACGACTGTCATGCGACCGTCGACGCGCTCGGTGTACTTATGACCGCGGACCTCGGCGCGTCGGCGTGCTGGCGCGCCAGTCGGGCGTCGCGACGAGCGCCGGTGACGACGCGGACCACCCCCGAGGACAGAGTATTGGGAATAGAAGACAATACTATAGCGCTGGAGCACCGAGATGTGGTATGCGCGCCGTCATCGCCACCGACCTCTCCGACGCCATGGACACCGCCATCGAATCACGCGTGTGCCTCGAATGCCTCGCCCGCTACGGCATCGACGCCATCGACCTCATCACCGTCACAAGCCCGAACGTCACCACCGGGATGCCGGGGAGCGACGTCGGGAGCCGCACGAAACGAGCGCTCGAACGACAGGAGCGAACGCTCGAAGCCGAAGGGTTCGACGTCGACGTCCACGTCGTCCGCGGCACCCCCCACCGGCGCATCAACGGACTCGCCGAACGCGTCCACGCCGACCTCGTCATCGCCGGGTCGCGCGGGCAGAGCCCGCTCCAGGAGCGCTTCATCGGCGGCACCGCGCGCGACCTCGTCCGGACCACCGTCCGCCCGCTCCTCCTCGAACGCATCCGGCGCGAGACGCCCGAGGAGCACCACGACGGGACCAGAGACCCCGGCGCCGACGACGTCGAGTACGAGGTCGCCCACGAGCACCTCTTCCGGCGCGTCCTGTACGCGACGGACTTCTCCGAGAACGCCGAGCGCGCGTTCGAGCAGTTCCGCAACCTCAAGCACGCCACGCAGGAGGCGACGCTCCTGCACGTCACGCCCCCGGACCGACGCGCGGACGCCGACGCGATAGCGGACGCCGAAGCGCGTCTCGAAGCGCTCGCGGACGAACTCCGCGAGAAAGGCATCGACGAGGTCACGACGATGGTTCGCTCCGGGGAGACCACCGCGGAGATACTCGCCGCCGAGCAGGAGGTGAAACCCACGACCGTCCTCCTCGGGTCGCGCGGCCGGAGCCGCATCCGTCGGTTGCTCGTCGGGTCGACCACCGAAGCCATCGCCCGCCGAAGCAACTGCAACGTCCTCATCGTTCCGCCGTCCGGGACGCGCTGACGGCGAGCGCGCGGCCCGAACGTCGCGGACGAAGATGGGGCGAGGCGACGTCAGCGTTCGACGACGCGCATCGGCATCCCGTCCTTCGGGTGCGCGGTCAGCGACGGCAGCAACTCCAGCCCGTCGCCGTCGTACGCGAGTTCGTAGTCCTGGACGACTCGTGCAAGGATGAGCTGCGCCTCCAGCATCGCGAGGTGCTTGCCGATGCAGTGCCGGGGGCCGCCGCCGAACGGGAAGTACGCGAACCGCGGCCGGTCCTCGCTGCGCGCCGCCGAGAACCGCTCTGGGTCGAACGCGTCGGGCGACTCCCAGTAGCGCGCGGACCTGTGCACCGCGTACTGCGGGAGCATGATGGCGACGTCCTCCGGGACCTCGTACCCGCACAGCTCCACGCGCTCGGTC
This sequence comes from Halorubellus litoreus, assembly GCF_037081675.1. Taxonomy (GTDB): domain Archaea; phylum Halobacteriota; class Halobacteria; order Halobacteriales; family Natrialbaceae; genus Halorubellus; species Halorubellus litoreus. Next base: position 103,177 of record NZ_JAZAQL010000003.1, read on the forward strand.
GGCGCGCGGAACATCGTGAACACCGGCGGGTAGAGCCGCATCGCCTCCTGAATCGCCCACTCGACGAACTCGAACTCGCGGACGTGCGCCATCCCCGGGTCGTCGTCGCCGACGACGTCGTCGACCTCCGTGCGAACGCGCTCGGCCGCCTCCGGGTGCTCCGAGAGGAGGTACATCGTGTACGTGAGCGTCAACGCGGTCGTGTCGTGGCCCGCGAGCAGCATCGTCATCAGTTCGTCGCGCAACTGCTCGCTCGACTGCTCGCCGCGGTCCTGCGCGCGCCGCAAGACGGACAGGAAGTCCATCGGGCCGTCCTCGTCGGTTCCCTCCGTCCCCTTCCGGGCCGCCAGCACGTCGTCGAGGACGCCGTCGAGCGTCGCGACCGCGCGCTCGTACTCCGCGTCGTCCGGTGCCGGCACCCACGACGGCATCGCGAACCGGAGCGGGTCCGGCTCGAACCGTCGGCCGAGCGGCACCATCTGCTCGCGGATCGTCTCGACGGTCGCGTCGTCGACGCGAACGCCCATCATGAGGTCGAGGATGACGTCGAGCGTCACCCGAGTCATCTCCGCCTCCACGTCCACCCGGTCGCCGTCCGACCAGTCCGCGACCATGTCGTCGGCGTGCTCGGTGATGCGGCCCGCCATCCCGGACAGTCGGTCGAACGCGAACGCCGGACTGGCGAGCTGGCGTTGCTCGCGCCACGTCTCCCCCTCGCTCAACAGGAGGCCGTCGCCGAGCAGGTCGCCGAGCGCGTCGTCCTGGAAGTCCGGCTTCCGGAACCGGTCGGCCTCGGAGACGAGCACGCGCTCGATCGCCATCGGGTCCGTCACCATGTACGTCTCCATCGGGCCCATGTCGAACGCGGCGATCCCGCGATAGCTCTCTTCGAGCGCCGTCACGAACGCGAACGGGTCGTTCGCGTACCGACGCGCGTCCCCGAAGAGCGGTTCGCCACGCGGACCGGGCGGTGTGCTAGCCATACTCGATGGTCAGGACTCGACGGACAAGTACCACTCGGCGCTGCGCCCCTGCTCGACGCCGTCGGTCGCTGTCGCGCGGAGCGTCAGGAGCGCTCGAACGCCCAGAGCGTGCCGTCGTCGGCGTGCGCGTACCCGGTCTGGCCGTCGGTCGCGACGCGGACGTCGTCCCCGCCCAGCGACGCACGCCAGAGTTCGGGGTCGTCCCAGCCGACGTCGTACCCGACGACTGTGCCGTCGCCGGTCGCGACGACGAACCGGTCGTGCGCGCTCGCCGTCCGCGCTGGTGCGTCAGCGAGTTCGATCGTCCGGTCGACGCCGCCGTCCACCGGGTCGACGACGCGAACCGAGCCCGTGCCATCGTCGGCGCTCGGCCCGGTTCGCGACGCGACCACCAGCGACTGGTTCTGCGCGTGGAAACCGACGACGGTGCCGGCGCTCCCGTACTCCCGTCGCCACGCGCGCTGGACGCGGCCGCCGCTGTCATCGCTCTCGCGTTCCAGTGCCACCACCTGCTGGGCCTCGCTGCTCCCGACGTACACGCGGTCGTTCCAGAGGTACGGACCAGCCGCCGACGTCTCCCAGTCCGCAAGGGCGTGCTCCCACGCGGTCGTGCCGTCGCTCGGCGCGAGCGCGAGCACGCGGTCCGCGTCCGCGAACACGACCGCGTCGTCGGTCGCGGCGAGCTGGTCGTCGGGCGCGGCCAGGACCGAGAAGTCCGCGCCGGCGCGCTCCTCGACCTCCCAGCGGATAGAGCCGTCGGCGGCGTCGATGGCGGCGAGCGTCCCGTTCGCCGCGTACACGGTGTCACCGGTGGTGGCGAGCGCGGACGCGAGGTTCCGGACGTCGGCGGTCCACTCGCGCTCGCCGTTCTCGGCCGCGAACGAGACGACGCGACCGGCGTCGCCGCCGGTCTTCACGCCGGCGTAGACGTGGTCGCCGTCGGCGGCGAGCCCGGTCGGGCGGCCCACGTTCGCGCTCCAGCGCTCCTCGCCGGTGTCCGCGTCGAACCCCGCGATGCGACCACCGGCACCGTCCTCGCGGTGGCCGAGCGTCGCGACGACGCCCGACGCGACGACCGGAGACGCCCGACCGACGCCGGCGGTCGTCGACGCTCGCCACGCCGCCGCCTCCGGGCCGCCGTCGCCGAACCCGAGACAGCCAGAGAGCCCGCTCACCGTCCCGGCCGCGACGGCAGGCGCGGCCGCTCGCAGGACCGCACGTCTGGAGGGCATACTCGCCGCTGCGAACGGCCGCGTGAAGTGTCTTCTGCAGTCCTGTGGGCGGTACCCGTGCTCGCGCTATCGCTCGTCGAGCCCGACGCCGTCCGCGAGGAGGCGATGCGAGCGCAGCGCGTCCTCGTGGTCAGGGATGGAGTGCTGTATCATGACCTCGTCGACGCCGACGCGGTCCGCGAGCTGTTCGAGGAGGCCAGCGAGCGTCTCCGGGTTCCCCGAGACCGCGCGCGGCCACTCGTCGTGGTCGAGCGTCGCGGGCGTCGGCTCGGGGACGCCACCGAGTTCCTCGATGGCGTCCTCGACGCTCGGCCGGCCCGTCGGCCGGCCCTGTTTGAGGCGCTCGTAGACGGCCTCGGCGACCGCCCGCAACCGGGCGGCTTCCTCGTCGGTCGGCGCACAGACCGCGTTCACCGCTATCATTCCGGTCGGCTGGTCGACGCCCATCGCGTACGGCGACGGCCGGAACGCTTCGCGGTACGCGTCGAACGCGTTCTCGGCGAACACCGGCCGGATGAACGCCGCGAAGCAGTACGGGAGCCCGAGTTCCCCCGCTATCTCGGCGCTCGACGGACTCGACCCGAGCACCCACGGCGTCGGCGGCCCCTCGCCCGACCGCGGAATGGTGACGTCGGCGTACTCGTGGTCGTCGGGGTAGGCGTCCGCGAGGTGGTTCGCGACCGCCTCGACGCGCGCCCGCTGGTCGCCGTCGGGGTCGTCGAGGTGGCGTTCGGTGCCGAGCGCGTGGTCGACCGCGGGGGACTCGTTCGCGCGACCGAGGCCGAGGTCGACGCGCCCAGGTGCCAGGCCGTCCAGTGCCGCGAACGACTCCGCGACCTTGAACGGACTGTAGTGGTTCAGGAGCACGGCGCCGGAACCGAGCCGTATCGACTCGGTCTCCGCCGCGAGGTGCCCCAGGAGCACCTCGGGCGTCGTCCCCGCGAGCGACTCGCGACTGTGATGCTCTGCCACCCAGAACCGCTCGTATCCGAGTCGTTCGGCCTGCTGTGCCGCCTCCACCGTGTTCGCGAACGCGTCCGACGCCGTCCCATCCTCCGGGACCGGCGACAGGTCGACGATAGAGAGGTCCATGTCCGCGACTCGGCGACGACGCGGGTTAACGATTCGGCATCCGGCGGTCACCGGCATCGTCCCGGGCCACTCGCAAGTTCCCCGCTCCACTCCCACGAACCGAAGATACTACCCCCGTCTTGAATGGCCGAACGACTGAGAGTGCGACTGAGCCGGATCGCGAACGAACGAAGCGTGCATGCAGCAACCGTCCGCGACAGACGACCCGGAGATCGTCTACGAACGTCACGGCGACGGCCAGCCCGTCGTCCTGCTCCACGGTGGCATGGCGCCGCGCGAGTACTGGACGCCCGTCCTCCCGCACCTCGACCGATACCGCGCCGTGGTCCCACAGCGGCCCGGGTTCGGGACGTGCCGCGACGACCTCGCCGAGACGAGCAGCGACGAGGTCCTCCCCGGAGAGGTCGACTACGTTCACGCCCTCCTCGACTCGCTCCCCGACGACGCCAACCCGGTCCTGTTCGGGCACTCCTTCGGCGCACTCACCGCGATCGAGGCCGCCACGGACCTCGACGTCGCCGCCGTCGTCGCGTACGAGCCCGCGGTCCTTCCCGCCGACTATCGCGAGGACGCCGACCTCGCCAGACGCATGGCCGACCTCGTCGACGCGGGCCAGCGCCGAGAGGCAGTCAAACGCTACGTCGAACAGGTCCTCCACCCCGACGGCGTCGACGACCTCGACGCGTGGCTCGCCGACTGGCCGGTGTGGCCGGAGTGCGTCGACCTCGCCGAGGAGGTCGTCCGCATGAACCGCGCCGTCGAGCGGTACGAGCTCCCCGAGCGTCTCGACGTCGACGCGCCCGTCCTCGTGTTGACGGGGACCGACGGCCCGGACTTCCTTCGCGAGAGCGCACGCTCGGTCCACGGCGCACTCCCGAGAAGTCGGTTCGTCGAACTCCACGGCGTCAGTCACTCCGGGCCGAGCGAAGCGCCGGAACGCGTCGTCGCCGCGGTCGACGCCTTCCTCCGCGAGTAGACGACGCCGAAGCCGTCACTCCCTCCTCCACGAGTAGACGACGCCGGGGCCGTCACTCGGGGAGTGGCGGCCACGTGGTCGCGACGACCGCCTCGATGAGTTCGGTCTCCGCGCGCCGCAGGCGCTCGGACGCCGAGGACGCGGCGACGTCGAGTTCGTCCGCGACGGCTTCGAGCGACGTCCGACGAGGAATCTCGAAGTACCCCATCTCGTAGGCGGTTCGGAGCGCCTCGCGTTGCCGGTCCGTGAGCCCGTCGCCCGCGGGTTCGGGGTCGCCGTCCTGCGTGAGGCGGTGCAGCCGGAAACCGGCGTTTCGCTGCCAGAACGTCCGGAACGCGTCGAACGCGTCCCGGTCCGCGAACCAGCCGGTCTGTCGCGACCCCGCCGCAGTGACGTCGATGCGTTCGACGATGGCGTCGGTCCGCGCGAGCGCCTCGAGGTCATCGAGGTCGTCGACCGCCGCCCCAAGTTGTTCTTCGAGACTGAATGCGGGCGTCACCTTGTACCGGCGCGTCTCCCCGGCTCGGCCGACGAGCGTCCACGGGCCGACGTCGGGAGCGTCCGCGAGCGCATCCTCGACGTCGTCCGCACACCCGCCGGCGACCGTCGCGAGGAACGACGGCCGACGACCGTGGTTGAACTGGAACTCCATCGTCACCGTCGCGTCCGGGACGGCCGCGGCGACGTCCACGAGCGGGAGGGCTTCGCAGGCGATCGAGAATTCGGCGACGAGTCCCATACCAGTCAGTCGTTCGCGTTCGGGTTTGTCGCCTGCGATTCGGAGCGAACGACGACTCCCGAGAGCAGCCCGAAGCTGTACGTCTCGGCCGCCCCGACGTTCGGTCCGGCGGCCCGCAACGACCCCGTTATTCGAGCACGACGAGTTCGGTGCGTCCGTCCTTACCTCCGAAGATCGGCACGAACAGCGCGCCGTCGGCGACCGCGACCGACCCGGCCGAACGGCCGCCGAGGTCGTGCGTCCACCGGCGCGGGTCGATTCGGCTCCCGCCGCTCCCGACGCCACCGCCGAGCTTGTACGCCGTGACCGCGCCCTCACCGCCGACGTAGACGGTGTCACCCGCGGCGGCGGGTGCCGCTCCGTGGTCGCCCTCGAGCCGCCAGTCGCGCTCGCCGGTCCGGTCGTCCAGGCGCGTGATACCCGCCATGTCCGAACCGAAGACGCCGTCGCCAGCGACCGCGAACGCCCGATGGGCGACCGGGCCGTCCTCGGCGTGCCAGCGCGGCCGGCCGGCGTGCGCGCCGCCCTGCAGACGGAGGACGCCGCCGCCGAACGTGGCGACGTACGGGCCGTCCCCGTCGGCGAGCGAGAGCGCCGTCACCTTCCCCGGGACTCGCTTCCGCCAGAGCCCGCGCCCGTCGTATAGTCGATACACTTCGCCGCCTGCGGTACCAGCTATCGCGCCGTCGATGTGGTCGGCGACGAGTCGGGTCACCGACCCGAACACCTGCGTCCGCCACTCGACAGTTCCGTCCAGGGTCAGGCGGTACACGTTCCCGGCATCGTCGCCGAGGTAGAAGCCGTCCCACTCGAGCATCGGTGCGACCGGCGCTTGCACGCGGTCGGCCGTTTCGACGCGCCAGCGCTCCGTTCCGTCGCTCGCGTCGAGCGCGAGCAGGCCCGGTTCGCCCGTGACGTACACCGTCCCGTCGTGGACCGCGGGCGACCGGAACCACTCGCTGCCCGCCTCGTCGGTCGAGAACCCCCAGCGCTGTGTTCCGTCCGTCGCGTCGAGCGCCAGCAGGCCCGCCATCGTCGGCAGGTAGACCGCGCCGTCTGCGACGACGGGCCGGTCCGTGGGCGTCGACGTCTCGACCGCGAACCGTTCGCTCGGCGACGACCGGGGCGCCACCGCGTCCGGAGCGTAGCTCGACGCGAGGGCGCCGTGGTCGGGCATCGGCCAGTCCGTCTCGTCGTCGGTGCCGGGCGTCACACCGGTGGCGCGGCCGTCGCCGAGACAGCCCGCGGTCGCCGCCGCGAGGACCGCACCGGTCGTCGCGAGGAGGTCGCGTCTGGAGGGCATCGTCGAGCACGTGCGGCCATCCACGTCAAGTGTCTTGTCCCTCGACGCCGGCCCGTCGCGTCGGTCCTCGGCGCTGCACCCGCCCTACTCCAGCGCGACGAGTTCGGTTCGTCCGTCCTCGCGGCCCCAGACCGAGACGAACAGCGCACCGTCGGCGATCGCGATGAACTCGGCGTCCCGCTCGCCGAGGCCGTACCGCCATCGGCGCGGGTCGATGCGGCTCCCGCCGCTGCCGGCGCCGCCGCCGAGCTTGTACGCCGTGACTGCGCCCTCGCCGCCGACGTAGACGGTGTCGCCGGCCGCCGCGAGCGTGCTCGCGTAGTCACCGTCGAACCGCCAGTCCCGTTCGCCGGTCCGCCGTTCGAGTCGCGTAAGGTCACCAGCGTCCGCCCCGAAGACGCCGTCGCCCGCGAGGACGAGCGCCCGGTCTACCCCCGGGCCGTCCTCGGCGTGCCAGCGCGGCCGGCCGGCGTGCGCGCCGTCCTGGAGGCGGAGGACGCCGCCGCCGAACGTCCCGACGTACGGGCCGCCACCGTCACCCACGGCGAGTGCCGTGACCTTCCCCGGCACGCGCTTGCGCCAGATGCCGCGGCCGTCGTAGAGGCGGTACACCTCGCCGCCGACGGTGCCGACGTACGTCCCGCCGAACGCGACGGTGACGATCCGCGAGACCGGCCCGAACACCTCGGCGCGCCACTCGACGTCGCCGTCCGGAGTCACGCGATACACGTTCCCGCGTTCGTCCCCGACGAACAGCGCGTCCCAGTCCCGAGTCACCGCAACCGGCGCCTGCACGTCACCTGGGGTCTCCACGCGCCACCGCTCGCTGCCGTCGGCGGCGTCGAGCGCGACGAGCCCCGGCCCGCCCGCCGCGTACACCGTCCCGTCGCGTACTGCAGGTGACCGGACCGGCAGGCTCGACTCCTCGCCGCCGCCGTACCGCCAGCGCTCGGTGCCGTCCGTGGCGTCGAACGCGACCAGTTCCTTCTGCGTCGGCAGGTACGCCGTCCCGTCGGCGACGACCGGTCGGTCGTACGGGAGTCGCGTCTCGACCGCGAACCGCTCGCTCGGACGCGACCGCGGTGCCGCCGCGTCCGATGCGTACGCGGTCCCGTTCGAGTCGTAGTCCGGCATCGGCCACTCGGTGTTCTCGTCGGTCCCGGGCGTCACGTGCGACCCCGAGCCGTCGACGTCGTCGAGACAGCCCGCGGTCGTCGCCGCGAGAACTGCACCGCTCGCCGCGAGGAGGTCGCGTCTGGAGGGCATCGCTGGCAGGGTCGCCCGCCCGGTACAAGTGTCTTGTTCTTGGCAGCTCGACGCAGGGGGCGGTGTCCGAAACCTGGACCGTCATCCCCCCACTGACGGCGGTGGAGTGGAGAACGACGCCATCGCGCGGTAGTATCACTTGGAACACCAATGCGGCGAGCGAGGTCGCTGGCTCACATCCGGCGTCGAGCGTCTGGCATCCGGACTGCTGGACGCGCGAGGTGACCGTAGCGGCCGACGGTTGGACGTTCGGGGACGACCTCCACCGACTTTACGGGCCGCCACTCACGGACGCCAGCCGGGAACTCGTCTCGGGGTCGACACTGGCTCCGGCATCCGCAGCTGCGGGAATCCAAACGCCCGCAAAACCACGAATTCAGTCACTATACTATTCTTAGAGGTATCCTAATTTAATATATTAGTTATAATTCGCTGCGTGCAGGGCGTGGACGGTCGGCCGTGATTGTCGGGAGTCCAGTGGACTCGGTGCCCGATGCTGTTCGTGTCGTCGTGGAACACAGTGAGGGAAGCGTTTCGAAGCGCGTGACCGCCGCCATTTGGACGCCGAGCTACTCCGGGGTCGGCTTCGCGCGTGACGAAGCAGTTTCGAGTGCGGTTCGCTGCTCTGGTCGCCGATCATCTCCGTATGCAGACCGGTGATCGCGGTTCGGGTTCGATGACGAACGCAGTCGGCGTTGCGAGACGGAGCGTGGACGAAGAGCGACGAAGCCGACACCGGGTTCGCGTTCTGCGGTCCCATGGGGGCCCTACGCAGACCCGGTGGAACCTGCTGCCCTCGCTGGAGCGCGGCACTCCCGGAACCAGCGACCGTCTCGACCATCGAGAGCGGGCACCGAAGCACCCATCCGCATAGTTGTCAAATTTAGAGGTTATGAAGTATTTTGAGCGTTATGCGACGCGGTCGTGACAGACCCGGGACGACGAGAGGCTGGCGGAGTCAGTGAGCGTGGAGCGTCCACGGCCCGTGGAACGGCCGACGGAGCCGAGAGGGGTGGCCGCGTACCACGGGCGCCCACGACACGTCGTTGGCGGTGTCCGCTGACGGTCAGTGGAGAGTCGACGGCCGATACGGGGCGGGCGTCGGACCGGTTCGAAAGGAGCCGGAATATCGTGTTACAGCCATATTGTTGTATCACACAGCGTGAGTGCGCGGTCCGCCCGGCACTGCCACGGGACGTCCCATCCCGGTCAGTGAGGAATCACGGGAGCGATATCTCGAGCTCGTACTCGTTCGCGATACCAAGCACCTGGTTCGGGAGTTCCGTCTCGAACCACTCGTCGTCCATGCGCTTCGCGGGACTTGCCGCACTGAACGCGCCGATGACGCGACCGTCGGGCCCACTGACCGGGACGCCGACCGCTTTGATGCCGTCGAGCTGTTCCTCGTGGTTGAACGCGAACCCACGCTCCCTGATCTCGTCGAGTTCCGCGTGGAGTGCGTCGCGATCGGTGATGGTCTGGTCCGTCGCGGGTTCGAGGCCGTGACGGTCGATGATATCGTCGACGCGCTGGCGCGGGAGCGCCGAGAGGATCGACTTCCCGCTGGCCGAGACGTGCAGTGGCGTCTGCTTGCCGACCGTCGAGTAGTTCCACACGGCGTGCTTCCCGGAGTGCGTGTAGAGGTAGACGCCGCGGCCGTGCTCCTCGACGAGGAAGACGGCTCGACAGTCGGTCTCCTCGGCCAGTTGCTCGGTGTAGGACCCGAGAACCTGCGCCTCGTCACGGAGGTTACGGACGTGCGTCCCGAGCCGAAGGAACTCCAGACTCAGTCGGTAGAAGTCGCCGTCCTTCGCGACGAACTCCTCGTCGGTCAACGTCGCGAGGTGACTGTGGACGGTGCTCGACGCCATGTCGAGGCGGTCGGCGAGTTCGGTCACGCGAACCGGTCCGTGTTCCTCGAGCGACCGAACGATCGCCAGCGTCGTCTTCGTCGTCTGCAGCGTCCGCGACTGTTCCGTGTTGGTCATACCCACAATCTGGGCCCCGCCCTATATATAATCCATTGCTCGCGGACAGACGGTGCATGTTATTGTATCGCACCCGGTGTCGCATATCACGGTAGTCGTTCGCAAGAGGGAGAGACACCGCGTTCTGCGCCGGTAGCGACCGTCTCTCGCCCGGTATCGAACGTGGTATATGAAGTCCAGTCCTCGTGAACCGGGGTTGCCCGTACGTACTCTAGGCAATGGGTAGTCTATAAGGTGAATAAACGTCCACGTATCGACTTCTGTCCGTGACACATCGTCCGGAATAAGCCACCGTGCCGGGGGCGGTGAGGAGCCCATTCGCGAGAGCAGAATCTGGCCCAAACAATCGTGATGAATTCGAATGGCGCGAGCGATAGCTCACGAACCAGGCTGACGGAGAGAAGTAGTGGGCGGGACGCGACGGTCAGAGACCCAGCATCGCCCGCGCCTCGTCCGTGTCTGCGATGGGGCGATTCAGCTCGTCGGCGATACGGGCGGTCCGTTCGACGAACTGCGCGTTGCTCTCCGCGAGTTCGTCCTTCCGGTAGTAGATGTTGTCCTCCATCCCGACGCGAACGTGCCCCCCCATCGTGATCGCCATCGTCGTCAGCGGGAGTTGGTGGCGGCCGACCGCGAGCGCCTGCCACTCCGCCGGCTCGGGGAGGTTGTCGACGAGGTTTATCAGGTTACGTGGATGCGCCGGCGTCCCGGTCTGCATCCCGAGGATGAGCGTACACCAGTACGGGGTCTCGAGGAGTCCCTCGTCGATGAGGTGGGTCATCTCGGGGTAGTGGCCAGGGTTGAAGACCTCGAGTTCCGGTTTCACGCCTGCTTCCCGAAGGCGTTCCGCGTACTCCTCGTTCTGCTCGCGGGTGTTCACCGCCGTCCTGGTCTGGCCGAAGTTCATCGGCCCGAGGTCCATCGTCGCCATCTCCGGGCGAGGGTCGGTCTCCAGGGCCGGGGCGATGCGCTCCTCGCGGGTGAAGATGCCGCCGCCACCGGTCGTGAAGTTGACGATGATGTCGTCGCAGTACTCGTCGATGGTGTCGAGGAGTTCCTGATACCGCGCGACCGACTTCGTCTTGTCACCGGCGTCGTCCCTCGCGTGGAGGTGCACGATGGAGGCACCGGCCTCCTCGCACGCCGCGAGGTCCTGTGCGACCTCGACCGGCTGTTCGGGGAGATTCGGGTTCGCCTCCTTGCCGTGGTGGCCGCCGGTCGTCGCCACGCTGATTATCAGCTTCTTCTCGAAGTAGTCCTCGTACCCGCTGTAAGCCATGGTCGAAAAAGACTCGAAATGATTGTATAAAGTTTTGGGTGTGGGGTTGGCTCGCGGTCGGCTGGCCAGCTATCCCGCGTACGTGGTGATACTCACCCCCGTCAGCCGGTTCACCCAAAAATCTAAATAGCATGTGTGACTCTATCGTGCTATGCGTCCCGAGAGCACCGCGATCGTCACCGGTGGCGCCCGCGGTATCGGTCAATCGATCTGTGTAGAGCTCGCTCGACGAGGTGCCTCGGTCGTCGTCGCCGACCTCGATACCGACGAGATGGCGGAGACGAAGGAGATGGTCGAGGAGACCGGGCGTCGCTGCGAGCCCATCGAGACGAACGTCGGCTCCAGCGAGGACGTCGAGGAGACGGTCGAATGGGTCGTCGACGAGTTCGGGTCCGTCGAGTACCTCGTCAACAACGCCGGCATCGCCGGGCCCACCGCGTCCTGCGAGAACGTGTCCACGGACGACTGGGAACAGACGCTCGCCGTCAACCTCAAGGGCCCGTTCCAGATGTGTCGCGAGGTCGTCCCGCACATGCGAGCGGAGTCCTTCGGTCGGATCGTCAACATCGCGTCGGTCACCGGGAAGCGACCGCTACCGAACCGGACGCCGTACGCGGCGAGCAAGATGGGCGTCATCGGTTTCACGCGGACGCTCGCCGCGGAGGTCGGGGACGCGAACATCAACGTCAACGCGGTGTGTCCCGGGTCGGTCGACGGCCCACGCATCAGACGAGTGTTCGAGCGGCAGGCCGCCGAGACCGGGAGGGACTACGAGGAGATCCGTGGGGACGTCGAGCGCGAGGCCGCCCGCGGGGAGCTCGTCGACAGCGAGGACGTCGCGGACCTCGTCGGATACCTCTGCTCCGAGCACTCCGAGCGGATAACGGGACAGGACATCAACGTCTCCGCGGGGAAGGTGATGTACTGAGTGCGGCATCGGACCGGGCGCGGCCGAACGCGAGCGAGAAAGATGCGGTCCGGTGTCGCGCGGAACGAACGATGCGACGCCGGGTGCCCAGACGCGAGAACCGGACGCTGAGCGGCGCAGAACCCGTCAAAAGACGGCATATGATTCTTCATAAACAAAAACTATATATGCACGGTCTGACAGTGTAGGCGTATGTCAGGTCAGCAGTCGCCAGACACTAGGCGGTCGTTTGTCAGTAAACTCGCCGGCACTGCCGGCGTCGCAGGAATGGCCTCGCTCGCGGGCTGTAACAGCACCTCGGGCGGGGGCGGCGGCGATGGCGGAGACGGGTCGGACGGGTCGGACGGGTCGGACGGGTCGGACGGGTCGAGCGGGGACGGCGGCGATGGCTCGTTGACCTCGATGGGGTCGATCGCGAACCGGAACAACTCCTACTGGCTGAGCTGGGAGAAGGGCTACCTAGAGGCCGCCGAAGCGTTCGGGTACGAGACGAACGTCCAGACGAACAACGGCGAGGTGTCGACCCAGAAGCAGCAGTTCGACACCGCCGTCTCGAACGACGCCGACTTCATCGTCGGGCAGACGTACACGAACGCGGCCGCGATATCGCTCGCGGAGACGCTGCGCGACAGCGGCGTTCCGGGCGTGCTCGCGGTGACCATCGCGGACTGGTACGTCCCGCAGGACGCCGGCAAGGAGTACGTGACGTTCTTCACGCCGCACTTCGTCAACCACGCGTACAGCGCCGCGAAGATGCTGTTCGAGGCGATGGACGGCAGCGGGAAGTTCGTCCACATCGAGGGGAACCGGGGCACCGCCCCGAACATCGGTCGGAACAAGGGCGTGGACCTGGCGATGCAGGAGTACCCCGACATCGAGATGGCGGGGCCCCGCCAGCCGGGGAACTTCATCCGCTCGGACGCCCGCAGCGTCATGAACGACAAGGTCTCGCAGTTCGGCGACGACATCGACGGCTTCTTCGGCCAGAACGACGCCGTCGCGCTCGGTGGACTCACCATCCTCGAGGAGAACGACATCGACGTCCCCGTCGTCGGCATCGACGCCAGCGAACCCGGACTTGCGGCCATCGCCGAAGATCGGATGACCGGCACCGTCTCCGGGATGGGGCCGTGGCAGGCGGGGTGGTCCGTCGCGAAGTGCCACGACTACATCAACGGGCACGAGGTCAGTGGCGCCGAGAAGATGATGTCGTTCAACGCGCCGGTCTGCGTGAAGAACCCGAGCGAGTGGGAGGACGTCATCGACCGGCTGCCGGTCGTCGACGCCGCCGACTACAACGAGGCCATCTTCTCGGGCGAGACGCCGTACGACTGGAAGAAGATGTCCGTCGTCGAGGCCGGCGAGGACGCCTGGGACCCCCAGATCGACATGTCGCCGATGAACCTCGCGGACATCAAGGAGGTCCTGGACTGGTCCGACGACGAGAAGCCCTCTGGGTACTCGCTCCCCGACGTCTACACGGACGACGCACAGCAGGAGGAGATCACGACGCTGTACGAGGAGCAGTTCCAGACGAACCCCCTGGGGTGACTCGGAACGCGACCAATGTCATCAGAGACAGACGCGGCCACGACGAAGGCAGACGCCCCCGGTAGCGACTCGAGTAGCTTCCGCGTCGAAGGTATCTCGAAGTCGTTCCGGCACGTGCAGGCCCTCGACGACGTCTCGCTCGAGGTCGAGCGAGGGGAAGTCATCGGTCTCGTCGGAGAGAACGGTGCCGGGAAGAGCACGCTCCTGAACATCCTGACGGGCGTGCTCGAAGCGGACGAGGGACAGCTCTACGTCGACGGTGAACCGGTCACGTTCACGAACCCGCGCGAAGCGGCCGAGTACGGCGTCTCGCTGGTGCACCAGGAGCAGGACGTCATCACGACGCTCAGGGGCTACGAGAACCTCTACCTCGGCCGGGAGAAGGAGCGCTTCGGCGTGCTGGACATGGAGACGATGCGCGAGGACGCGCAGGCGTTCGTCGACGACCTCGGTATCAACATCGACGTCAACGACCAGGTCCGGGATTACACGTTCAACGAGCGCCAGATGCTCGAGATCGCGAAGGCGTTCCACGTCTCGCAGAACTCCGAGAATCCCGTCATCTTGCTCGACGAGCCGACCGCCGGGCTCGAGGAGAGCGGCCGCAAGATCCTCTTCGATCTCGTGAACGACCTCCGGGACAGGGCGACGTTCGTGTTCGTGTCGCACGAACTCGACGAAGTGCTGCAGATATCCGACCGCATCTACGTGCTGAAAGACGGCGAGCGTGTCGACATGACGCGCGTCGAAGATGCGACGACGGACTCCCTGCAGCAGTCGATGGTCGGTCGGGAGACCGCCGACGAGTACTACCGCGTCCCCGATCAGCGCCCGGAGGACCAACTGGGAGAGGTCACGTTATCGGTCGACTCGGTGACTCACCAGGACGTGGTCGGTCCGGTGTCGTTCTCGGTCCGCGAGGGCGAGATATTCGGCGTCGTCGGCGTGGAAGGGTCGGGCAAGCAGCGGTTCGGTCGGCTGCTCGCCGGTGACCTCGACATGACCGGCGGCTCTCTCGCCGTCGGTGACACCGAGCTCGAGGACCCGTCCGTCTCGGACATGGTAGACGCCGGTGTCGGCTACATCCCGAAGGACCGGAAGTCGGAGGGACTCCTCCTCTACCAGTCCGTGCTGGTGAACACGTCGCTCGCGATGGTCCGCGACATGAACGGCAACATGCCCACCCTGGACCTCGACGCGGAGAAGGAGGCGACCGCGAGAGCGATCGAGGAGCTCTCCATCAAGACGCCGGGACCGAACGCGCTCGTCCACGGCCTGAGCGGCGGGAACCAGCAGAAGGTCGTCATCGCGCGGTGGCTCGCGCAGAACACGCCCGTGCTCGTGATGGACAACGTGACGCGCGGCATCGACGTCGGCGCGAAAGAGGAGGTGTATCGGCTCTGCCGGGAACTGACCGAGCAGGGCGTCTCGATCGTCTTCATCGGCGACGAACTGCCGGAGGTCATCGGAATGTCGAACCGCATCGGCGTGATGGCGAGAGGCAAGTTCGTCGGCGAGCCGTTCGACGCCTCCGCTGGAAACAAACCAACCGAAGAAGACCTGATACAGGAGATGATATAACGATGAGTACGAGCGACGTCAACGAGTGGATCGCCGACCAAGTGGAGCAGCGCACCCTGCAGGACTGGATCCAGGACCTCGGGCCGTTCGTCATGCTGTTCGGCCTGATGGTCATCTTCAGCCTGACCACGGATCGCTTCCTCTCCGAGGGGAACCTGTTGGACAACGTGGCGAAGAACGCCGTGACCCTCCTGCTGGTCGCACTCGCTGGGACCTTCCCGATCCTCCAGCAGAGCATCGACCTCTCGGTCGAGTCCGTCGTCCTGTTGACCGGGGTCGTCACCGTCATCCTGATCTCCGAGTTCCAGCTCGGCCTGCTGGCGATACCGCTCGCGATCGGCGCTGGGATGCTCGCTGGCCTGTTCAACGGCCTGGTGTTCACGAAGCTCAAGGTCCCGTCGTTCCTCGTCACGCTTGGGACGCTATCGGTGATGGCCGGCGTTGGGAAGATCATCACCGGTGGGTCCACCATCACGTTCCGGAACGAGTCCATCCGCGCGATCTCGACCGGCCAGGTCGTCATCCCCTTCACCGACTTCGGCATCCCCAACCTCGTGATCTGGGGACTGTTGATCTACGTCGGAACGATCCTGCTGGCGTTCCGCACGAAGTTCGGCCGGTACTGTTTCGCGCTCGGCGAGAACGAGCGCGTCGTCGAGCTCGCCGGTGCGAAGGTCGACCGGTACAAGATCTACCCGTTCGTGTTGTCGGGGCTGCTCTGTGGCGTTGCCGGCGTCCTGCTGACGCTCCGCATCTCCTCGGCGTCCCCGAACATCGGGAGCGGGCTCCTGCTGCCGAGCATCGCCGCCATCGTCATGGGCGGGACGGCGCTGACCGGCGGGGTCGGCGGTCCGCACCGGACGATACTCGGCGTGCTCGTCATCGCGGTGTTGAACAACGGCATGAACCTGCTCGCGGTGGACTCCTTCGTGCAGGAGATCATCCTGGGCCTCGTGGTGGTCTCGGCCGTCGCACTCTCTATCGACCGCGACAAGATAGACGTCGTGAAGTGAACTCGGGCCGGGTGGCCCGGTTCACGCTCCCCCTTCGGTGCTGACGGACAGGCTCGAATCGTTTCGGTTCTTCGTCGAACCGCGCTCCGTTTTTCCCGTCGGTTCGAAGCGACCGTGCCGTCCGGTCAGGCGGTGAAACCGCCGTCGACGACGAGGTTGTGGCCGGTGACGAACGACGCGTCGTCGCTGGCGAGGAAGAGCACGCCGTCGGCGACCTCTTCGGGTTGGCCCGCGCGACCGAGCGGCGTCTCCTCGAGGAGGCCGTCGATAGTGTCGCCGTCCTCCAGCGTCATCGCGGTCTCGATGATGCCGGGATTGATGGCGTTGACGCGGACGCCGTTCTCGCCGTGTTCGAGCGCGAGCTGGCGCGTGAGATTCGTGACGCCGCCCTTCGACGTGCAGTACAGCGAGGAGTTGTCGATGCCGCCGAGGCCGGCGATGGAGGACATGTTGACGATGGCGCCGCCGTCGTCCTGGTCGGCCATGACGTCGAGCGCGGCCTGACAGCCGAAGTAGACGCCGCGGAGGTTGATGTCCATGAGCACGTCGTAGTCCTCGGGGTCGGCGTCGAGTATCGGCATCTGTCGGTCGATGCCGGCGTTGTTGACCATGACGTCGAGCGACCCGAACCGCTCGACGTGCGCGTCGACGGCGTCGTGGATGGCCGCTGGGTCGCTGACGTCGCACTCCACGAACTGCGCCTCGCGCCCCATGTCGGCGATGAGTTCGTGAGTCGGGTCGCCGCCCATCCGGGGTTCCTCCTGGATGTCGCTGACGGTGACGCTGGCGCCTTCCTCGGCGAACTTCCGGGCGATGGCGCGTCCGTTCCCCGACGCGGCACCGGTCACCAGTACTGACTGCCCGCTGAATCGGTCTGACATGTTCTCACCTCCAGATTCCCCTGCGTCGGGATTAAACATTTATGAGGAATCCTGACAGGAGGACGGCGAACGAACTGACAGTGACGTTCCAGCAGGTTCGTTCCCAGACGCTGTCAAAAACTATTATGCGAGTGGCAGACAGTTTACCGTACACAATGCAGACTGACGAGCGCGGGGCACTCGCCGACCAGTACGGCGTGCTCATCGACGGGACGGAACGAGCGTCCTCCTCGGGAGAGACGATCGACGTCTTCGACCCGGCAACTGGAGACCAGCTCACGACGGTCGCGGCGGCGACCGAAGGCGACGTGAACGAGGCCGTCGACGTGGCGGGGGACGGCTTCGAGGAGTGGCGCGGGTACACGCCAGCGAAGCGCTGCCGCATCCTGAACGACGTCGCTCGCGCCATCCGCGACGACCACGAACGGTTCGCTCGCATCGAGACGCTGGAGAACGGGAAACCGATCTCGGAGGCGCGCGGGCAGGTGACGCGGGCGGCGCGTCACTTCGAGTACTACGGCGGCCTCGCGGACAAGGTCGAGGGCGAGAGCATCCCCCTCGACGACGACCACGTGGACTACACGATCCGGGAGCCCCTCGGTGTCACGGGCCACATCGTCCCGTGGAACGTCCCGATATATCTCTTCGCGCGGAGCGTCGCTCCCGCGCTCGCCGCCGGGAACGCGGCCGTCATCAAGCCCGCCGAGGAGACGCCGATCGGTGCGATCGAGCTGACGAAGCTCCTCCACGAGAACGGCGTTCCGGAGGCTGCGGTCAACGTCGTCCCCGGCGACGGTGCCGAGGCCGGCGCGGCGCTCTCCGGGAACCCCGACATCGGGACCATCACGTTCACGGGGTCGACCGTCACGGGCCGCGAGGTCGGGAAGGCCGCCATCGAGAACCTCACCGAACCGCACCTGGAGCTCGGCGGGAAGAGCCCGCTCGTCGTCTACGAGGACGGCGACCTCGACGTCGCCGTCGAGGAGACCGTCAAGGGCATCTTCGCGACGAACACCGGACAGGTGTGTTCGGCGTCCTCGCGCGTCGTCGTCCACGAAGACGCGAGCGACGAGTACGTCGAGAAGCTCGTGAGTGCGGTCGAGGACCTCAGTATCGGTCCGGGACTCGACGACCACGACGTCGGGCCGCTCGCTTCCGCGTCCCACATGGAGAAGGTCGCCGAGTACCTCGACGTCGGTCGCGAGGAGGTCGGCGACCCCGTGACCGGCGGGCGCGTCCTCGACCGCGACGGGTACTACGTCGAACCGACCGTGTTCGCGGACGTCCCGCAGGACGCCCGCATCCTCCAGGAGGAGGTGTTCGGGCCGGTCCTCACCGTGAGTACGTTCGCCGACGAGGCCGAGGCCATCCAGCGAGCGAACGACGTGGACTACGGACTCGTCGCGGGCGTCATCACGACCGACATGGGCAGAGCCCACCGGTTCGCGCGCGACGTCGACGCGGGCCAGATCTACGTCAACGAGTGGTTCGCCGGCGGGAACGAGACGCCGTTCGGCGGCTTCAAGGACAGCGGCGTCGGCCGCGAGAACGGGACGCAAGCGATCCACAACTACACGCAGATCAAGAACGTCTGTCTCGACATCTCGAACTGACCGCGCAACCAGGCTCGACCTGGTGACTGGCGGTCGCGCGGTAGACTGACCGAGTCCCGAACGGCGGTCTGGCAGGGTGTATCGGGGACGTTGCGGCGCGGGATTCGGCCGCGAACGCGCCCGATGGAACCGCCGAGAGCCGCCGCTGAAGGACTCATCCAACCGGACCCTCCCGAACGTTTAATACTCATAGATTTGAAGGAGGACACGTATGTTAGACAATGGCGAGCTGGTTGTAGACGCAGTGTCGCACTGCTTCAACCACGCGGAGGACAATCACCTCCACCCGCACTCCCAGCGATGGGACGACGAGACGTACGAACTCGGCGAGCAGTTGATGCCCGACGAGTACGTGTTCCCGGAAGAGATATTCTACCGGAACCATCAACCCGAGGAGCTCGAACGACTGCTCTTCCTGGAGAGCCAGATCGACTACTCGGTGTACCACTCGCTCCCGCTGGACGACTACTTCAAGGACGGCTACGTCTCCCGGGAGAAGGGCTTCGAGCTCCGCGACCGGAACCCGAACCGCGTCGGGATGATCGTCGACATCAACCCGCTCGAGGACGACGCCGTCGAGCAGGTCGAGTACTACGCGAAGGAGAAGGACGTCGACGGCATCAAGCTCTACCCCGCGCGCTACCAGAACGGACGCGACCTCTCCCTGCAGCTGAACCAGGATACGGTCCGACCCGTCCTGGAGAAGGCCGCGGACCTCGACATCGGAACCGTCGGCATCCACAAGTTCATCCCGTTCGCGACGGCGCCGGTGAAGTACTTCAAGATCGACGACGTGGAGGAGGCGGCGCTGGCGTTCCCCGAACTCAACTTCGAGGTCATCCACGCCGGGTTCTCGTTCCTCGAGGAGACCGTGTTCGCGATGGCGAGCCACGACAACGTGTACGCGAACATCGAGAACACCGCGCACATGGCGTGCAGTCGCCCGAAGAAGTTCGCGCGCAGCCTCGGCGAGATGCTGTACTGGGCGGGCCCGGAGCGCATCGTGTTCTCCAGTGGCGCGACCGCGCTGCATCCCCAGCCGCCGATCGACGCGATCTGGGACTTCGAGATGCCCGAGGACCTCCGCGCCGGCGAGGACTACCCCGAGGTCACCCAGGAGGACAAGGAGAAGATCCTCGGGAAGAACAAGCTCCGGCTGATGGGGAAGGACCCCGAGCAGGTCAAGAAGGACATCGAGGGCGACAAGTGGGATCAGAAGATCCAGGAGCTGAAGGAGCGCGGCGAGTACCCCGCGCCGCCCTGGTCGACGTACGAGGAGCCGACCGAGGAGGCATCGAAGGAGCGCAAGAGGTACGTATGAGTGTCGAAGCACCCGACCACGTCCTCCCCGAGACGGAGTTCCAGAGCGACGTGAAGGCGGCCGTGAAAGCCGAACTCGAAGAAGTGCTCGACCCGTGTAGTTGCATGAGCGAGCACCCGGTGAACATCGTCGACCTCGGTCTGGTGGACGACATCGAATGGGACGAGGCGACGCGGACGGTCACCGTCCACCTCCTCCTGACATCCCAGCGCTGCACGTACTTCCTGGACA
Source organism: Halorubellus litoreus (assembly GCF_037081675.1). Classification (GTDB taxonomy): domain Archaea; phylum Halobacteriota; class Halobacteria; order Halobacteriales; family Natrialbaceae; genus Halorubellus; species Halorubellus litoreus. Next base: position 123,154 of record NZ_JAZAQL010000003.1, read on the forward strand.
TCGACGACGAGATCTGCGAGCGCGTAACCGAACTGAAAGCGGTCGAAACCGTCGACGTCCACCAGGTGACCAGCGGCGAGATATGGACCGCCGACCGGATGGCCGAGGACGAGCGTCGCGCGCGCCGTGAGCGCTTCGAGCGTCGCATCGAGGAGGCAGGTATCGAGCCGTACGCGGAACGCTCCGAGTGACAGCCATGCCACGACGGATACTCGTTCCAGTCGACAAGTCGTCGCAGGCGAGCGCCGCGCTCAACCACGCCAGCGAGGTCCACCACGGGGACGAACTCGTCCTGTTGCACGTCATCGAGTACAGCGAATCGCTCACGAACCCGGAACGAGGTGGGCGGAAGAAGGCCGAAGGCTGGTACGCCAAGGCGCAGCAGGACGCCGAGGCGCTCTTCGAGGAGCTCCTCGCGGATATCGACCACGACGGCGACGTCACGACCGTTATCGTCGACGGGTCACCGTCCGGCGAGATAATCGAGTACCTCGACGACCACGACGTCGACCAGGTCGTCATCGGCGGCCGCAGGCGCTCGCCGACGGGGAAGGCCATCTTCGGGTCGACCGCACAGAAGGTCACGCTGAGCGCGCGCTGCCCGGTGACCATCGTGCACTGAGCGCCCCATCCCACCACACCGGACCGCAGCCACTACCCGCCCGTACTGGCGTCGACAGGACGCGACGAGCACTCGTTCTCCGTTTTCCGCAGCGACCGACGAGTACCGACACAGCCCCCGTAGCCGTCTACCGCGCGGCGTCGATCGCGTCGAGCGCCTCGGGGTTCTCGACGCTGGAGAGGTCGCCGATGTCCTCGCCAGTGTGGCGCGCCTGGATGGCGCGGCGAACGATCTTCCCGGACTGCGTGACCGGGAAGGCGTCGACGAACCGGACTTCTCGTGGGCGGAAGGGTTTGCCGAGTTCCTCGCCGACGAGCGCGCGGACCTCGTCGCGGAGGGCGTCGGATTCGTCGACGCCGTCCTCGGTGACGACGTAGAGTGCGACCGCGGTCCCCGTCGTGTCGTCGGGGACGCCGACGGCGGCGGCCTGGTTGACGGCGTCGTGGTCCATCGCCGCCCCTTCGACCTCGGCGGGGCCGACCTTCCGGCCGGCGATGTTCAGCGCGTCGTCCGCGCGGCCGTGGAGGAACCAGAAGCCGTCTTCGTCCTGCTGTGCCCAGTCGCCGTGGTCCCAGACGTCGTCCCACGTCGACCAGTACTCCTCGAGGTAGCGGTCGTCGCCGCTCCACAGCGAGCGCGTCATCGACGGACAGGAGTCTCGAGCGACGAGGTACCCGCGTTCGTTCGTGTCCGCGATGGAGTTCCCGTCGGCGTCGACGATGTCGATGTCCATCCCGAGGCCGGGACCGCCGAGCGAGCAGGGCTTCAGTGGCTGCGTCGGCATCGGCATCAGGAAGCACCCACAGATCTCGGTGCCGCCCGAGATGTTGATGATGGGCGTCTCGCCGTTCCCGACCGTCTCGTAGAACCACTGCCAGCTCTCGGGGTCCCACGGCTCGCCCGTCGACCCCAGCATCCGGAGGCTGGAGAGGTCGTGACCCTCGACCCAGTCGTCCCCTTGCTTCCTGAGCGCGCGGATGGCCGTCGGCGAGATGCCGAACTGCGTGAGGTCGTGCCGGTCGATCATCTCCCAGAACCGGTCGGGCTCGGGGTGGTCCGGCGCGCCTTCGTACATGAAGACCGTGCCGCCGAACGTGTGGTTCCCGACGAGCGTCCACGGCCCCATCATCCACCCGATGTCACTCACCCAGAAGAACCGGTCCGAGGGCTTGAGGTCGAACCCGAAGTAGACCTCTTTCGCGCACTGCATCTGGACGCCGGCGTGCGTGTGCACGATGCCCTTCGGCTTCCCCGTCGTGCCCGACGAGTACAGGAGCATCGACGGGTCGCTGGCGTCCAGTTCGACCGTCTCGAAGTCGTCGTCCTGGGTCTCGACGGCCTCGCTCCACGTCTCGTCGCGGCCGGCCGTCCAGGGCACCTCGGTCCCGGTTCGCTCGTAGACGACGACCGAAGAGACGTCGGTCGGGACGTCGTCGATGGCGTCGTCGAGCGCGTCCTTCAGCGTGATCTCGCTCCCGCGACGGTAGAACCCGTCGGCGCTGAACACGACGCTGCACCCCGAGTCCTCGATGCGCGTCGCCGTCGCGTCCACGCCGAACCCGGAGAATATCGGGACCGCGATGGCGCCGATCTTGAAACACCCGTAGAGGATGGAGATGACTTCAGGGACCATCGGCATGTAGAGCCCGACGGTATCGCCCTGCTCGATACCGCGCTCCCGGAGCGCGTTCGCAACCATGTTCGACTGGCGCTGGAGTTCGTGATAGGTGACGTCCCGGGTGGTTCCGTCCTCGCCCTCCCAGATACAGGCGACCTTGTTCCGTCGCTCGCTCTCGCGCGCCGCATGGCGGTCGAGGACGTTGTGCGCGACGTTGATGCTGCCACCGGGATACCAGTCCGTGAACTGCGGGCCGTCGCGGCTCGCGGCTTCGCCGCTCGCACCTTCCGGGGCGCGTCGCGCCCCGCTATCCTCTCGAACCGAGTCGTAGTCCTCGTAGAACTCGACGTCGAGGTAGTCGACGAGTTCGTCCCAGAACCAGTCCACGCCCGATTCGGGGACGCCCTCGACGTCGGTCGTCGTGCGCTCGACGAGTTCTTCGTAGTCGTCGATGTCGTGCGCTTGCATGAACGCCCAGACGTTCGTCGACTCGACGTCCGACTGCGTCGGTTCGTGGACGACCTCCTCGATATCCGCGAGTGTCTCACTGGCCATGAGCTTACAGGTGCAAGTGTCTCCGGAGAGCCGCTTAATTCTTCGCCCCCAGCGCAATATTGGCCCTCCCCCAGCCTGCCCGCCTCCTCCGACCAGCCCGCCTCCTCCGACCAGCCCGCCTCCTCCGACCAGCCCGCCTCCCCCAGCCAGCCCGCCTCCTCCGACCAGCCGCCCTATTCCAGCCCGGCTTGCTTGTACGTCTCGGCGTGCTCGACGTAGAGCTCGTGGACGCGCTCGATCTCGGCCTGCTGGGCGTCCTCGAGCGGTCGCGTCGACGCCGGGACGCCGTAGGCGACGTGACCCGCTGGAATCGTCTGGCCTTCGGTGACGACGCAGCCGGGGGCGACGATGCTGCCGGACTCGACGTGGGCGTCCTGCTGGAGGGTGCTCGACATCCCGACGAGCGACCCGTCCTCGACCGTGGCGTAGTCGATGACGACGTTGTGTCCGACGGTGACGCCGTCGCCGAGCGTCGCGCCGTGGAGCATCGAGAACTCCTGCACGTTCGTCTCCTCGCCCACGACGACGCCTTCGCGGTCGCCTCTGAGGCAGACGAACGGCCAGAGGCTCGCACGAGAACCGACCGCGACGTCACCGACCAGGTACGCCATCTCCGAGACGAACGCCGAATCCGCGACCGACGGCCCTTCGCCCATGACATCTCGTTGCATACGTGCGAGGAACGCGGCCGGTCCACTTGAACGTACGTGCATCCCGGTCCGCGTCGACCCGGGGTCCGGAAACCTCACTCCGCAGCGGCGCGTCGCTCCCGGAGGAACTGCTTACTGCGGTTCGAAGACGAGCGTTGGCCGGTCGCGGTCGTCGGACCGCTCGACGCCGACGGTCACCTCGGTCCCATGCTCGACGGCGTCCGGCGTCGTCTCCACGACGACGCCCGTCAAGGTGACCGGGCCGAAGTCGGCGAGCGCGCTGACGTATGGCACGCGGTCCTCGAAGGCCGGCGTGGCGACGTGCACCACCGTCTGCGCCCGGATGCGCCCGATTTCGGGGATGGCGCGAGTGGTGAGCGACTGCGCGCCACAGTCCGGACAGACGCGACGCGGTGGCACCGACCCGTGACCATCCGGGCACTCGAGGTAGAAGCCCTCACCCGCTTCGATGGCCGCACAGAACGCCTCGTAGGACTGGACAGGCGTCTCCTGCTCGCTCATGACACCACCTCCAGGACGTGAACGGTCGTACTGGCGACGGTCCCGCCCGCGCTGTGCGTGACGCCCGTCGTGGCGTCGGCGACGTACTCGCTGTTGGGGTGGTCGCCGCGGAGGAGGCGCGTCATCTCGACGACCTGACTCGCGCCGGTCGCCCCGACCGGATGCCCCTTCGCCTTCAGGCCACCCGAGCAGTTCACCGGCAGTTCGCCGTCGCGCCAGGTCTCGCCCCGGCGAGCGGCCCCGATCGCCTCGCCCGGTTCGTAGAGCCCCAGGCCCTCGAGCGCGAGCACCTCCGCGACCGTGAAGCAGTCGTGCACCTCGACGAGGCCGACGTCGTCCGCCCTGATGCCGGCGTCCTCGTACGCTTCGCGCGCCGCGCGTTCCGTCGCTGGCGTCCGACTGAGCGACTCGCGGTTCTGGAGCGCGAGGCTGTCCGTCCCCTGCCCGGACCCGGTCACCGCCACGGGCGCCTCGAGGTCCGCCGCAGCAGCGTACTCGTCGCTGACGAGGACGAGCGCACTGGCGCCGTCGGTCACCGGACACGCGTCGAGCAAGCCCAGGGGTGCCGCGACCGTCGGCGCGTCCAGCACGTCGTCGACGGTCACCGTCGACTGGAACTGCGCGTACTCGTTCTCGACCGCGTGGGCGTGGTTCTTCACCGCGACGTGCGCGAGGTCGCGCGACGACCCGCCGTACGTTCGGAGGTAGGCGTCCGCCATGAGCGCGTACGCGCCAGGGAACGTCACCCCGGTACCCACCTCGTGGATGGCGTCCGCGGCAGTTGCGAGCATCGCCGTCGCCTCCCCAGTCCCGACGTGGGTCATCCGTTCGGCACCGCCGACGAGCACGACGTCCGCGTCGCCGTGTTCGATGGCTCGTACCGCGTGCCTGACCGCCACGCCGCTGGACGCACACGCGCTCTCGAACCGGGTCGCCGGCGCGGACACGCCGAGGCTCTCCGCGACCAGCGGGCCGTGATGGCCCTGGCCGTCCGCGAGTTCCCCGACGAAGTTCCCGAAGTAGACCGCGTCGACGGCGTCACCGCCCACGGCCGCGTCACTCATCGCCTCCACGCCTGCGTCGGCGAAGAGCTCGCGTATCGTCCGGTCACCGTGGTCTCCGAACGGCGTGAGCCCTACGCCAGCAACTCTCACACTCTGCATACACACCAGCCGTTCCGACCCGGGGTTGAAATATGTTCCTACGCGCTACGACACCTCGGAGGCCCGCTTCCCACGACGCCCACGGCGACGACGGCCCGCTTCCCACGACGCCCACGGCGACGACGGCCCGCTTCCCACGACGCCCACGGCGACGACGGGTCGATGCCGTCGGTCGCGGCCGGGCATCGAGCGCTTACACTCCCGGAAGATTCGTCTCTGCGGGATTTTATGTTATCAGCGTCCATCTGGCGTCACCACGCGACCCCGCCAGTATCGCTGTCGGGCATTTGTGGCAAGATCGAGGCGCACCCGGGCGTGCGCTACGAGCCGTGCGAAGTGGGGTTGCCGTCCGAGAACAACCGCAGCGGGTGCGCCGGAGAGCGCGACAGCACGCGAGACTCCGCATGCGTGCACCCATACCAGCGAGACCACGGTCCGATTCGCGAGATGGGGATGGGCCCCGTGCCGGCCGCTGCCGCGAGCGCGACCACGTGCCGCCATCGCTTGCGTGGAGACGGCCCGGCCCTGTTCGAGCGGAAACGCGGTTCTCTGTCCACGCGGCGTCGAAGTCGACGGACAGCGTCGGCCCGAGTACTCGACGAGGGGCACGGGTTGACCCAGGGTGGACGGCTACCGGACCGGCCGTGGAACGCACATAGTTCTGTCACAATTCGCGCCCGACGATTCGACACTCGCGAACGAACCACTGACTGGCACGGACCGCTTCGAATCCTCCTGGAGACCTCCCGAGCGTGCCCGTCCACCGACCGAAGGCGGGAGTCTATCACGGGGGACCCAATCATTATTTTTCTCTGATTGGATTCCATAACACCCAGTTAACGTATATTTATTGGTGGCTCTGTAGCGCTCCAGCCCGTGAAGTTCGACCCGCGGGAATCCTCGTCTGCCAGCAAGACGCCAGAACGCGCACCAGCCGTGACATTCAGGGGATGGTATCGGCAGCGACCTGTGTTCGCTGTCGATGCTGATCGGCGGGAGCACCGTCTCGGTGTCGACGCTGCCGAGAGCAGGGAACCCCGAACGCGACAGCATCCGTTCGAAGCGTCTTCTCCGCGATATCGGGGGTATTCGAGGGTGCAGTGTGGCCTCCCTTCGCGGCGACGGGTCGAGTCGTCACCGGAACTGAAAACGAATCCTACCATCCAGATTTGAATATATGGTTTCTTATATTTCTGGATTCGCGCTGCGGGGATGTCGAGGTCGGGTCCGACATCGTGGTCCACGACGCTGTGACCAACTCGGGTCGGCAAGCGGCGTGGCAGCCACCGATTCGCTATCGGCGGAGCCGGTGGCATGAGCGCCACGCCGTCGTCGTCGACCCGACCGACGCAATCCACTTGCCGGATCGACGCCTACTCGTCGTCGTGGACGACGTACTCACCGACCTGGACCGGACGAAGGTCGACGCGAGCGACGACGACGCGTTCTACGGCCGGCCGCGGTTCGTCACGCACGCCGACGACGGCTTCCTCGACCGACTCACGGACCTGTACGCGGCCGTGTCGACCGACGGCGACCGCGTGTTCGACGCGATGAGCAGCTGGGTGTCCCACCTCCCGGCGTGCGACTACGAGCGCGTCGTCGGCCACGGCCTGAACGCCGCGGAACTCGACGCGAACGACGCGCTCGACGAGTGGTTCGTCCAGGACCTCAACGACGACCAGGCGCTCCCGCTCGACGACGACGCGTTCGACCTCCTCTGCTGTGCACTCTCCGTGCAGTACCTCCAGTACCCCGCCGCGGTCTTCCGCGAGTTCGCGCGCGTCCTCGCCCCCGACGGCGCGCTCGTCGTCAGCTTCACGAACCGGATGTTCCCCACGAAAGCCGTCCGCGCGTGGCGCCGGGCTTCCATGGACGAGCGCGTCGCCCTCGTCGAATCCTACTGCCGGGCCGCCGGCCTCGTGGTCGCGGACGTCGTGCGCGAACGCCCCGCGACCGACCCCTTCTACGCCGTGGTCGCACGCCACGCGAACTGACCCGCAGTCCACTCACCCGCCACGGCGACCACCAGAAGACGAGCGCACCCCATCACCCGTGTCGACCGGCGCCCACAGCCGTCGCGTTAGCCCGTTCCCAGCCCCTCTCGAAGGGTGATGGCAGCAGCCAAGAAACAGTCCCTCTCGAGCGTGCGAAATCCGGGATCAGGGGATCAGTAGTCCACCGGACGACGGCTGCAGCGCGATGAAGTGCTTCCGTTCGATCTGGAGGCCCTCGCCGACGAACAGCCGCCAATCGTACTGCCCGGACTCGAGGTCCAGGGCGGTGAGGTCGACTTCGAAGACGTCGTCTTCGGGCGACTGCGTCCCCGCCTGCGTCGCGAGAGGGTCGAAGTAGCTCTCTCCCACGTACAGCGCCACGTTCCACGACTCGTTGGTCGACGGCTGGCGCGTGACGTACAGCGTCTCCCGCGTCTGTTCGGCCCCCCAGTGGTAGTTGATTCCGTAGACGAAGCCGTCCGTCGTCCCGATGCGCGTGCCGTCTTCGAGCAGTTCGATCACGTACTCGCCGAACGCTTGCGTCCGGAACAGGTCGGTGTCGCCCCGCCACGCGCCCGCCAGCATGACGTCTTCCTGTTGGCCAACCGGCCCCAGTTCGATGGCCGACGGCGGCACGCCCTCGGATTCGGTGTCGATGCTCCAGGTCGACACGCTGAACCGTTCGCTGTCGGCGTCCGGTTCGAACGTCGCTGCCTTGTCGAGCGTGACGTTCCGAACGCGGAGCGACCGATTCGTGCCGCCACCGAACGCGACCCCGTCGTCCGGTATCGACGCGAAGTGGAGGTCCTGCGAGGTGTGGGTGCCGCCGCCGTCCGCCGGCCCCCAGCTGCTCCCGGAACCGCCACCGTGTTCGAGTAACTCCGGCGTCCGGTCGACGGACTGTTCGACGACGACCGCCTCCTCCGCAGCGAATCCGCCAGCGTACTCGAGCGCCTCGGACTCGGTCGCGAAGAGGTCGTCGGAGTCGCCGTCCTCCTCGCTGGTGGCCGTGGCGTCCGGTTCGCTCTCCGTCCGTCGTGTCGTCGTCCCCGTCGGCGTCCCCGTCGCCGTCTCCCCACCGTTGTCCAGTCTGAGACAGCCAGCGACGGACGACGCGGAGAGTGCAGCAACGAGATGTCGGCGCTTCATACGGATACCTTCCAGTCGACCCTTATCAACGTTCGCCGTCGCGGAACGAGCTACGTCGTCCGGAGCGCCATCAGGTGGTACTTCCAGTCCTCGCTGGTCCGGTACATCACGTAGACGTCGCCGTCGACGACCGCGGGCGTCATCGGAATCTCGGGCGTCGGAATGGACCACTGCGGGTCGCCCGTGTTCGCATCGACCGCCACCAGACCGGGGTCGTTCCCCGTCGAACCGACGACGATCGTCTCGCCGACCCGAACTGGCGACCCCCTCTGGGACCGAGCGCCTCGCCCGGTGTATCGCCAGCGGCCGGCGCCGTCGGTGCCGAGACAGAAGAGGCCGTCCGACGTCCTGTACGTGACCGTGTCGTCCGTGGCAATCACCGAACAGTCGGTCCCGTTCAGCGTCTCGTACGTCCATCGCGTCCCCCCAGTTTCGGGGTCGAGCGCGAACAGCGACGGTGCGTCCCGGGTGTCGTTCGTCGTCGCGTAGACCGCGTTGCCCGTGACGGTGGGCGCCCCAGCGACCTGCGCGTCGACGGCGCGCCACAGCACCTCGCCAGTGTTCGCGTCGAGTGCCTGAACGCCCGCCGCCGCCCGCTTGTCCCCGGCGACGTAGACGCGGCCGTTCCCCACGGCGCACGACTCGAGGCCCCGTCCGTCGAGTCTCGTCTTCCAGCGCGTCGTCCGAGCAGCGGTGTCGAGAGCCCAGACGACGCTCTCCGCGTCGGTATCGGCGATCCACGACGTCCCGTAGAGCACCCCGTCCTCGTGCCGAACGGGACCCATGTTTCCCACGCCCGCCGCGGGTTCCATGCGCCACCGTTCCTCCCCCGTCTCCGCGTCGAACGCGAAGACGCGCCCGCCTTCCGCGCCGATCTCGGCGGTGAAGTACACCGTCCCGTCGACGACGAGTGGATTCCGGACGTTGATGACGCCCGACAGTGACGAGTCGGTCGTCCACGCCTGCTCGCCGGTCGTACGGTCCAACGCACGAAGCCCCTCTCGTCCCTCCCCACCGACGAAGACGTGCGAGTCCGAGAGCACGACCGCCGTCGATACCGGGGCCACGTCCTCCTGTCGCCACGCGACGCAGGCAGCGGACGTCCCCACCGATTCCTCGGGGACGTACCCCGTGCTGGCAGCGTCGCTCTGTGGCTGGCCCCAGTCGTCCGTGGCCGCTCCCGAGAGCGACCGGTCGGCCGGACACGCCAGATCCTCGAGCGTCGCCCGGGACGTCTCCGTCGACTCCTCGGTCTCGGTGGCCGTCGTCGACGCCGTCGCCGGATCCGTCGCCGTTCGAGTCGCCGACTCGCGCTCCGTCGACGCTGCAGTGTCGGTTCCCCCGTCGTTCAACCGCAGACACCCCGTCAAGCTGACCCCCAACCCGGCCGCCGTCAACATCGCCCGTCGCTTCATGGAGAACCCCACCGAAGGACGCGATATAGGAGTTTTGGGCGACCCACTCGACGTCCGGGAGCGGGCTGGCTCTCGAAGCCGTCGGCGCTCAGTCCTCGCTGTAGCTCCCGATGCTCGCGTTCTCGTGCCCGTGGATGGCGTCCCGGACGTCCTCGCGGCTCCAGTCGAGCGGTCCGAGGACGTCCGCGACGGCGCGCACTAACTGGGTGGCGTAGTGGTCGGCGTCGTACCGGTCGACGTCCTCGCTGGCGAGGCGGACGCGCTCTCTGGTCGTCTTGTCGGCGTCGACGACGACGTACTCGACGTCGCGGCCGGGTCCAGCGGGGACGCCCTGCTCGCGGGCGCGGTCGAGCGCGGCGGTGGCGTCCGTGTACCGCTGGTAGGCGTCCGCGGGCTTGCTGGTGCGGCGGCGCGCGACGAGGCGGTCGGGGTCGACGTCGCCCCGGCGGAGGCGGTCGACGGCCTCCCGTGCGCGTTCGGCGACCGCTCGGGGGTCGTCGGTCGCGTCGAGGACGCGCAGGCACTCGCGCTGGACGTCCGCGACGAACTCGGGGGTGTTCCGGCGGCGCGCGGCAACGCCACGGAGTTTGAACGCGTCGCTGAACGCGTCGCGGTCGCCTGCGGGGACCGCGTCGGGGGCGTCCGCGCGCTTCGCGACGTACTTCGTGAGCGCTCCGCCCTCCTTGTCGGCGAGCGGGCAGAACGCCACCCAGTCGTAGTGCGCCTCGTGCTCCAGGCGGACGTCGACGGCGTCGGTTATCTCGCTCGCGAGCGCGTCGAGCGGTTCGCGGGCGGCGTCGTCGACGTCGGGCGCGGGCGTCACCCAGATGGAGTCGACGATGCCGTGGAGGACGCGCCACCCGCCCGCTTCGAGGCGCTCCTTCGCGGAGAGCAGTATCTCGCGAGCGTAGGCGTTGATGGCCTCGTGGCACTCGATGCGGCCGAACTTCGCGTTCGAGAACCCCTGGTAGCCGAAACACGAGACGAGGATCCACTTCAGCGCCGACGACCGCCCCTCGAGGTCGGCGATGCGCTCGCGGTCGGGGTCGTCGCTCGCGCGCTCCGCGGCGATGGCGGCCTTGTAGTCGTCGCGGTCGTCGACGATCGGCTGGAGGACGTCGGGAAGGTAGCCGTCGCGGTCGCAGACCGCGTACCCGAGTCCGGGGACGTCCTCGCGGTGGCGGTGACAGTGACAGCGGATGGTGTCCGGGCTGACGTTCCGCGTGCAGATGACGTTCGGGTAGAGACTCGAGAAGTCCAGTTCGTGCACGTCCCGATGGCGGCCGACGGCGGGCGAGAGCGTGAGGCCGCCGCGGTCCGCGTCGTGGAGCGTCCGCATCGACGCGAACTCCTCGTGACGCCACGCGTGCCACGGCACCACGACCCCGCGGTCGCGGGCCTCGCGGATCTGGATGGCGGTGAGGACGTTCCCGATGCTCGCCCACGCCGCCTCCTGGAGGGGCTTGTGCGAGCGCGCGACGAGGTCGAGGACGCCGTCGATGCTCGTCTCGTTCACGAAGAACGTGTTCGACAGGTCGACGATAGCACGCCCCGGGACCGCGTACCGCGCGGGCGAGTGCCCGACCTGCCCGTAGCTCGTGAACGTCGACTCGCCCGCGAGCTCGCGATAGCCGGGGCGGCGCCCGAGCGCGTACTCGCCAGCGGGCGCGTCGCTGGCTGCCGCCAGTCGCGGGACGAGCTTCGCGGTGTCGAGCACGAGCACGTCCGGGTCCGCCGCTTCGATTCGGGATTCGACGGCTGCGGCGACGTGCGCGGGGTCGCCAGAGACGCGGTCGCCCTCGACGGAACCGCCGGTCGCGGTTCCGTCCGCTCGTCGCGTCGACGACGCGACGTTGTCGACGACGAGCGCGCCGTACGCGTCGCTCCCGCGCTCGCCCTCGGGGACCTCGACCGCGAACGTCTCCGGGTCGCGTGCGGGCGTCGGGTTCGTGGGCGCGGACGCGAACTCGCCGTCCGCGGCCCGCGCACGCCGGCTGGACCCGGCGCCCCCGACGACCCGTCCGCCGCCCTCGCCGAGCGCGTCCAGATGGTAGCGAAAGCCCGGGGAGAGGTCGACGTCGTAGCACGCGAAGTCCCCCGTCGGCGCGACTTCGTGGGCTTGCCGCGCGAGCGACCGCACGCGGTCGACGTGCGTCGCGTCCACCGCAAGCAAGCGCTCCGGTGGCCGCCCGAAGTACGTGCGCTTGTGGACGAACGACGTCCCGAGGACGTCCGGGTGCGCCTCGTAGTGCGCGCGCAGGTCCACGAACCGCCCGCGGTCGTCCGCACCGTCCCGCAGCCGGCCGTCGCCGTCGCGACGCCCGCGGACGCCCACGTAGAACCGCGGCGCGTACGCTCGCGTCACCGCCGACGCACCATCCTCGGGGTCGAGGGTCCACGCTCGAACGCGGCCGTCGTCGCGGAAGTCCGTGACGAACGCCACGCCTACGCACCCCCATCGACGTCGTCCGCGTCGCCCGAGGGCTCGGCGTCGTCCGCGCAGTCGGCGTCGTCCGCGCAGTCGGCGTCGTCCGGACGGTCCAGGTCGGGGACCTCGGCGTCGCCGAGCCGGTTCGCGAGCGCGGTCACCGCCGGCGGGTAGTCCGCCGCGTCGAGCTCGTGGTCGAGCGCCGCCGCGTCCACCGCCGCCTCGACGTCGTCGACCCGTCCCTCGAGACGGTCGAGTCGGCCGTCGATGCGGTCCAGTCGGTCCGCGACCGCGGCGAGTTCGTCCGCCAGCCCCTCGCGCTCGCGCTCGGCGTCGTCGTGCCGGCGTTCCTGTTCGAGCGCGATACCGACGAGCGCCGCGACGAGCGGGTTCCGGTGGTTGCGCGCCCCGGCGGCGTCGGCGTGCTCGCGAGCGTACCCGAACAACCGGTCGAAGCGCTCGCGGTCCCGGCGCCGGAGCGCGCGCCGGTACGGCGACCAGCGCTCCTCGATGGCCGACAGCGCGTCGCGGTACGTCGGGTTCGTGCGACCCATCACGCACCACCCCCGCGAGCGCGGCGGGCGGTCGGCCTGGCGAACGCACGGCGGGGTGGTCCGCGGGCGAGCGCGCTGCTAGCTGTCGGACGGGCGATGCGAGACGGCGAGTGGAGGCGGTCGTCGTCGCGGGACGAGTACTGCATACTCGAGGCGACGACCACCACGCACGTAACCGACGGCGTGTCGTTTCCGGAAACTTCCGGAAAACGCTATTCCGGCGACGACGCCGACGCTGAGCGTTCTACGTTCGATTCCAGGGTTTCCGGAAAGCGATTCGTCGATGGCGTTCGACGGCGGCGCGCGGTCGAACTCGTTCGTCGGCGACTCGCACGCGAGGTACGCCGCCGGCTCCGCCGACGGCCGAAACGGTATTGTACCCGAGCATACACGTGTATGCCACACCTTTGCACGGGGATGAGTCATGAGTCAGGGGGCACAGTCGATGGCGTTCCTGATGTTCCTCTCGACCATCCCCATCATCGGCGTGACCGTCTACGTTTTCCGCAACCGTGGACAGCCCGGTGCCAGTGGATTACTGCTCTGTCTGGTCGGAATGATCGGGTGGTCGCTGCTGCTGATGCTGATCACGTGGCCGACGCGAATCCTCCCGGTGCACCTGAACATCACCGTCCGGTTCTTCTTCCAGCTCCTCGTGACGTTCGGGTGGCCGCTGTTCGTCCTCGAGTACCTGCGCCGCGACCGAATCCGAATCCCGCGCTGGATCGTTCCCATCGCACTCGTCATCCCCGTCATCACGCTCGCGCTCTCGGTGACGAACCCCATGCATCACCTCGTCGTCGACGCCGCCACGCCCACGAACCCCACCGGCATCAGCGAGTTCGTCCTGAACCCGTGGTACTACGTCCACATCGCGTTCGCGAGCGTCCTCGCGATGCTTCCAATTGGCCTCCTCGTCGCCGACTTCCGGGGCGCGCACGGCGTCCACCGCCAACAGCTCGTCTTCCTCATGGCCGGCTGGGTCATCGGCTTCCCGGGCGCGCTCCACACGCACCTGTTCAGGCACATCGACGCCATCCCCACCTACGTCGACCTGACACCGATGGCGTTCCTCGTGACCGCGCTCCTCTGGGGGCTCGCGCTCGAACAGCACCAGCTGTTCAGTCTCGTCCCGGTGAGCCGTCGCACCGCCGTCGAGACCCTCACCGACCCCGTGCTGACGGTCGGCCAATCCGAGCAGGTCGTCGACGCGAACCAGGCCGCAGCGGCGTTCTTCGGCGCCGACACGGAACTCGTCGGGAACAGTACCGACGCCCTCTGCCGGACGTATCCTGCGCTCCGACCGCTGCTGGTGGACGGCGACGACCCCGCGGAGCTGACCGTGGCTGCCGGCGGCGACACCAGGCAGTTCGTCCCGCAACGACAGCCGATAACGCGCGGCAACCGGAGCGTCGGGACGCTGTACGTGTTCCGGGACGTGACGGAGCTTCGCGAACGCGAGACGGACCTCGAGCTCCTGAACGAGGTGTTCGCGCGCGTGTTCCGGCACAACTTCCGGAACAGCCTCAACCTCATCGAGGGGCACGCGACCCGGATCGGGAACGCGGATTGTGCCGACGCGCACGCGACCTCCGTCGAGCACATCAAGGAGACGAGCCAGCAGTTGCTCGCGCACAGCGAGAAGGCGACTGTGCTCCGGAACCTCATCAACGAGGACCAGCCGTCGGAGCGGACCGACCTCTCCACGCTCGCCCGAGGGCACGCGTCGCGCGTCGCCGCGGAGACGCCGGCGACGGTCCGGACCGAGATCGACGACGACGTCACCGCCGAGGGGCATCCGCTCGTCACGAACGCCATCGAGGAGCTCCTGGAGAACGCCATCGAGCATCATACCGGCCCCGAACCCCCGCAGATTGCGGTCGGCGTCCGGTCGACCCCGGACGAGAGCGTCGTATACGTCGAGGACGACGGCCCGGGTATCGACGAGAGCGAGCTCGATGCGCTCGACCGGCGTACCGAGACGGCGCTCAGGCACGGTTCCGGCGTCGGGCTGTGGCTGGTCGACCTCATCGTCCGCCAGTCCGGGGGTTCGTTCACCATCACCGACGCCGTCGACGTCGCCGGGACGCGTGCGACGGTCCGGTTCCCGCGACCAGACCAGTAGCGTACCGGACCGCGTGCCGCCGTGGGGCGGCGACGGCACGCGGTCGCGACCGCGGACCGCAGAACGAGCGTGCCGCTCGACGCTACTCGTCGACCGGGGTGTCCTCGCCGTCCACGAGGTCCGCGTCACCGGTTCCGCCGTCGGCGGCGTCCGTGGACTCGCGGTCGGCGGCGGTCATCGCTTCGCCGAACGCCGCGACGCGACGCTCGTGACCCGGCGGCGTCTCGGTCTCGCGCGCGCTCTCCAGTTGCGCGTTCACGACGCGGTTCTGTTCCGCGCCCCAGACCGCCGGGGGCTGCTCGCGGACGTACTCGACCCAGCGCTTCACGTCCTCCAGCCGCGACGCTCGATTCGCGCGATGCTTCGCGTCGAGCGCGTCAGATCGACTTGAGTCGCTCATACTCGTTACTCACCCCGAGCCGCTCGCTCCATGTTTCGAGGTGTGTCGTCCTAAGGCTTTCCTCGAACAGCGCGTACAGGTGCGCCGCATCCTCGAAGTCCTTCTGCGCGCCGAGCCGGAGCTTGTACGCGATCTGGAGTTCGAGCGGGCCGACGGGTATCGTCGCGTCGCCGACGTGCGCGTCGATGGCGTTCCGGAGCGACGCGCGGTCGAACTCGTCGGTCGGGAACTTCACCTCGAGATGCGGCGTCATCTGCCCGTCGGGCGCGACCCAGATGTTCGTCCCGGCGTCGAGGTTCCCGTGGAGGTCGTCGAGCGGTGCCGCCGGCCCCCAGTACCCTTCGGCCTCGAGGGTCGCGACGAGTTCGTCGGCCTCGTCGGCGGCGAGCGGTTCGACGAGCACGTCGATGTCGTCGGTCGCGCGCGCTCTCCCGGTGAGAATCGCGACGTACCCCGCGACGAACGCGTGTTCGACGTCGAGCCGCGAGAGAATCGTGGAGAACGCGATGGCGAGGTCGTCGAGTTCGTTGGGTGGTCGTTCGACCACGAGTTCGCCGTCGCGGAGGGAGACGCCGCCCATGCGTCGCCTTGCGCGGGCAGCCTGATAAAGAACGGTCCCGCGGCTGCTAGCGGCGTGGTTCGTTCAGCGCCCGTGCTGCCAGGGCGAGAGCAGGTGTTCGTGTGCGGCGCCGTGTCCGTGGGGGCTGGCGGCGAGGGTGTTGTCGGCGTCGCCGAACCGCGTCGAGGCCGCGCTCGGCCCGGACGACCGGGTGGTGTCGGCGTTCGCGCTCGGCGTCGCGCTTGCTGGCTGGACGCCGGCGGCGCTGGCGCGCTGGTGGAGGACGGTCCGCCAGTACGAGAGCGTCGTCTGGAGGGTGCCGTCGGCTTGCGGGTAGACGAGCGTCTCGGTGTCGTCGCCGACGAACCGCGGGCCCTGCGCGGTCTGCTCGCAGCGCAGGCGGTGGTCGGCGGTGCGGGCGACGACGTCGGCGAACGCGTCGCTCCCGTCGTGTGCGGCGTCGGTGGCGTCGGCGACGGTCGCGTCCCGGCCGCCGGCGCGCGTGAGGAGGACGGGCGCGTCGTACGCGTCGCTGTATCGGCGGAGGCGGGCGAGCGTTCGCGCGAGCAGCTGGCGGGCGTGCTCGCGGGGGAGGTCGTCGGCGTCGCGGTACCGGCCGTCGACGACGGGGGCGACGAGGAGCGCGGGCGCGTCGGCCGCGGTGTCGTCGCGAGCGACGAGGTCGGTCGCGGCGTCGGGGACGTCGGCGACGGCGGCGTGATGCTGGTAGGGCGTGAACCCGCGGGCGACGTGGACGCGTTCGAGGAGCCGCCACGTCGGCGCGACCCTGGCGAGCGTCGTGGTGCGCGCGCAGCCGGCGGTGTCCACCCAGAGCGCGGGGCCGTCGCGAGTCAGCAGGTGGTCGAGCGCGAGTGACTGGAGCACGGGGACGCCGCGGCCGTCGACGTCCAGTAGCGTGACGCCGTCGTCGAGCGACGGGAGGACGGGGTCGAGGTGGTCGTCGGCCGCGAGCGCGCGCTCGTTCCGGTCGGCGCCGCGCTCGGGCTGGGTCGGCGCGTCCTGCTGGGTCGAGTCCTGCATGGTCGAGGGAACGACCGCGGTCGGGTTAACGCGAGGCGTGTCGTTTCCGGAAACTTCCGGAAAGCGCCGGGCGCCGTCTCGTCGACCGCGAGCGCCCGCGAGGAGGCCGAATCGTCGTTTCCGGAAAGCGTCCACGGCCGGCGGCGGTCGCGGCGACGACGGGACGAGGTACTTGGGCGAGGGAGGACGCGGTCGTTCCGGGACAAGATACCTAAGCGAGAAAACGGAACAGTCACCCATGCGTCACGTCCCCGACCCGAACGCGGACGACGTGAAGACGCTCATGCCGATAGCCGCCGTCCTCCTGATCGTCGCCGCTATCGGCGGTTTCCTCCTCGTCGGGAGCGGTGGCCCGGTCGCGGTGACGGCGACCGCCGAACCCCGCGATGCACCGCTGAATCCACCGCCGGAAACGTACGACGTCTCCGAGTTCGAGGCGGGCCATCCGGTCCGCGAGGCGGCGGTCGCGGCGCACGACCGGAACGAGTCCGTGGCAGTGAACGGGACGATAACCGACCGGTCGAGGGTGAACGTCGGCAGTGGCGTCGACTCGTCGACGCTCTACGTCCGCGTCGACGGCGACATCGTCACCGTCGAGGTTCGAAAGCGCGGGTAGTGCGCGAACGCCGCGGGTGCGCGGGGGCCCGACCATGGTCGCCCCGGAAGACTCTTTGAGTGAGACTCACTGACTAGGGTATGACCGATGGGGGCAGGGTGGACGTCGACGTCCTCTTCCTGAACCTCGCGGGGACGTCGAACGGCGGTGGAGCACTCCCGGATGACGTACGCGAGGGGTTCTCGGTGCGCCGAGTATCGACGGTGACGACCGCGGTCGACGTCCTCGCCGATAGCACGGTCGCGTGCGTGGTCGTCGCCGGAACGGGGTCGACGGTCGCGGACGCGGTCACGGAGCTCGCTGCCATCGACGATTCGGCGGCGGTGCTCGCCGCGGTCGACGTTTCGACCGACGACGTCGCCGTGGACGCGCTCGAAGCGGGCGCCGACGACCTCGTCCCGGTCGGGAGCGACGACGGCGCGAGCGACGATAGCGACGACGGCGGGAGCGACGATGACGAAAGGAACGGCGACGTCAGGACGCGCGTGGTCGCGAACCGCGTCGAGAACGCGGTTCGGCGACGGCGGAACGCGCGGCAGGCGTCCGTGACCTACGAGAGCCGGGACGCACTGCTGGACGAGGCGAGCGTCCCCGTGCTGTTGGTCGGAGACGACGGGCGCGTCGTGCACGCCACCGGTGGCGCGGCGACGTACCTCGGGTACGGGGACGCGCCAGCGATGATCGGCGAGCGAGTGGAGTCGTTCGTCCACCCCGAGGACCGTGAACGTACGATGCTCGGCCTGTACGACGTCCTCGAGGGCGGGACGTCGACGGCGGAGGTCGAGTTGCGGTTGTTGACCGCGGACGGAGAGATACGGCACGCGGCCGTGACGACGTCGCCCGCGTACTACGACGGCGAACTGGTGGCGCAGACGGTCGCAAAGGACGTGACGGACCGTCACGACCCGGTTCGGGCGCTCACGCGACGCGGTGCGGTGCTTCCGGCCGCGCTCGACGGCCTCGAGGGCCTCCTGTTCGTCGCGGACGCACAGTGGCGCGTCCAGTTCGGGAACGAGCACCTGCGAGAGCTCCTGGGGTACGACGAGGCGACCGTGAAGTCGCTCGACCCGACGTCGCTGTTCCCGTCCGCGGACCGGGACGCCGCGGTGGACGCGCTCGAGACGGCGCTCGACGGGAACGCGGTGGCGTTCGAGACGCGCGTGTCGACGGCGACCGGTGGGCCGATCGACTGCGAGTTCCGACTGCGGCCCGTGGAGAACGACGACGGCGACGTCGTCGGCGTCGTCGGCGTCGGCCAGGACGTCGGCGAGCGAGTGCGTCGGGAGCGAGCGCTCCGGACGCTGAACACGGTCGGGTCGGACCTGAAGACGAGCGAGACGCCGACGGAGGCGAGCGAGCGCACGGTCGCCGCGGCGACCGAGGTCCTCGACATGGAGTTCTGTGGCGTGAGCCTCATCGAGGACGACGACTACCTGGACATCGTCGCGGCGTCGGACGAACTGGAGGAGACGTGGACGATGCGGATGTCGGTCGACGAGGGCGTCGCGGGGTTGACCTACCGGACGGGGCGGTCGTTCCGCGTGGACGAACTCGACGCGTTCGAGGAAGCGGACCCGAAGGGCGAGTTCCACAGCCTCATCTCTGTGCCGGTCGGCGAGTACGGCGTCTTCCAGGCGGTCGCGGACGCGCCGAGTGCGTTCGACGAGACGGACCTGGAGCTCGCGGAGTTGCTCGCGAGACACCTGGCGACGGCGCTGTCACGCATCGACCGCGTGGCGCAGCTCCGCGAGCAGAACGAGCGGCTGTCGGAGTTCGCGAACGTCGTCAGTCACGACCTCCGGAACCCGCTGACGCTCATGCAGGCGGAACTCGAGATGGCCGAGGAGCGCGGCGACCCGGAGGACTTCGAGCGCGTCCGGGACGCTATCACGCGCATGGACGCACTCATCGACGACCTGCTGACGCTCGCTCGCGCCGGCGAGGGCGCTGCGGAGACCGAGCCGGTGGACGTTGCGATGGCGGTGACCGAAGCGTGGGCGCCCGTGTCGTCGACGACGGCGTCGGTATCCGTCGGTGACGTGCCGACGGTCGACGCGGACCCGTCCCGGTTGCGCCAGCTCCTCGAGAACCTGTTCCGGAACGCCGTGGAACATGGTTCCACGAGCAGTCGGACGGAGTCCGACGACGCGGTCGAGCACGCTGGAGCGAACGTCTCGGTGACGGTCGGGGCGCTCCCGGACGACGCAGGGTTCTTCGTCGCCGACGACGGCCCGGGAGTCCCGGCGGAGAAGCGCGAGCGCGTGTTCGAGTCCGGGTACACGACGGCCGAGGACGGAACGGGGTTCGGGCTCCGTATCGTCGAGGACGTCGCGGACGCGCACGGGTGGTCGGTCTCGGTGACCGAGAGCGCCGACGGCGGCGCCCGCTTCGAGTTCCGTACTTGAACCTTCCGACGGCTTGTCGGCGGTGACGAACGCGACCCGGGTATTACTTGTCGAAGGATAGAGGGGAGGACACGCATGGCTGGTGGCTACGACGACGATGGGACGCGGACGCGACGGGACGTCCTCCGGACGGCGGCGGCGGGCGTCGCGGCGAGTGGACTCGGCGCGAGCGCGGGGTGTCTGGCGACGCTCCCGCCGCTCGGTGAACGCGTACAGTTCGGTCGCGTGGACGCGCCAGCGGCCGACGACGCGACGTACGCGACGTGGGCGCCCGACGGCGACGCGATCGACGGGGAGACGACGCTCGACGCCTCGATGGACGTGATGTCCGTCGCACCGGCGGCGCTCCACGCGTCCGAGCTCGGACGGCACGCGTCGTTCCCGGCGACGTTCCTGAAGACGCGCGTCGACTACTTCGGGCACGGGTTCGAGACCTACCGCGGCGCGTTCAGTTACGGGCCCGTGGTCGCGCTCGTCGGCGACGTCGACCGCGAACTGGTCGGGCGGACCGCCGTCGACGGCGGGTACGAGCGAGCGGACGGCTACGAGTCCTACGACGTGTACGAACGCGACGACGTGGCGCGCGCGGCGTTCGTCGGCGACGACGTGGTCGCGTGGGCGCACGGGTCGACCGCGCGGACGGACGTCGGTGCGGTCCTTGACGCTCGCGACGGCCGGATTCCGACGCGCTACGAGCGCGACGACGGGTTCGCGACCGCGGTCGACGCAGTCGGCGAACACCCCTCGACGTGGCTGTTCGAGCAGGAGTCGAACGATATCGAGCGGACGTTCCCGGAGGCGACCCACGTCGGGATGGGGACGACCGCCGACGACGACGGCGTCTACTTCGTGCTGACGTTCTACTTCGATGACGGCGGAACGCCGACGGTGGGAGCGGCTCGGGACGCGATGGAGAAGCGCGACCGAGCGCTGGAGTCGGAGGCGACGGAGGTGTCGGTCGGGGACGCGATGGTCGAGGTGGAGATACAGTTGTCGTGGGCGGCGTACCGACGGGATAGCCCTGCCGCGCTCGACGACTGGCCGCAGGTCACGTGGGGCGTGACGCGCGAGGAGCGGTCGGTGAGCGTCCGGCACGCGGCGGGCGACCCCGTCGACGCCGGCTGGCTCGACGTCTCGTTCTTCCCGGAGGTCGAGTCGCCGCCGGCGCTGTTCGAGTCGGGGACGGTCGGTCCCGGGGACGTGGCGACGCTCGACCGCGACGACGTCCCGGCGGACGCGCGGAAACTGAACGTCACGGCGTCACCGCCCGAGAGCGACTCGATCAGCACGGTGCTATCGGTGGAACTCGACGGCGAGGATGCGTGACCGCGACGGCGTCGACGAATCGGAGCCGCGCGAGTTCGAGGTCGTCGACGACGAACTGGTCGCGTCCCGCGACTCCGGACAGTTTACGAGCGTGGACGTGTCAGCAAGGAACTGTGAGTGAGGACGTGGACCTGGCGACCGTCGTCTCGCTGCTGGACGACGAGTGCGCGCGGGACATCCTGGTCGCGACGAGCACCGCGTCGCTGTCGGCGACGGAGCTCGGGGAGCGACTCGACGCCTCGCTCTCGACGGTCTACCGGCGACTGGAGCGGTTACACGACGCTGGACTCGTCGTCGAGGGGACGCGGCCGCGCGCCGACGGCCACCACGACACTGTGTACAGCGCGGACCTCGACGAGTTCACGGTCTCGCTCGCGGACGACGGCATGGAGTTCGAGCTACGGCGGCGGCGCGAGGACGTCGCGGGACGGCTCGCGCGCCGCTGGGATGACCTGAAACGATGATCTACGTGTACGGCTTCAATCTCGTCGAACTCGCGGTGATAGCGGCCGCGGGCGCGTCGACGCTCGTCGGTCTCTACATCGGGTATCAGGCGTATCGGGCGCTGGAACTGTACGACGACCGGTCGATGTTCTACCTCGCGGTCGGCCTCATCCTCCTGACGGTCGTGACGTACGCGACGGCGTTCGCGGGCACGGTCCTCCTCCGGTTCGAGGTGCTCGCGCTCCCCGCGCAGGACGCGTTCCGGCTCGTCGTCCGCTGCTGTCAGCTCGCGGGCCTGCTCTGTATCGCGTACTCGCTGTCGCTACGGCGGTGACGGCGCGGACGCGCCGGTCGTCGCGAGCGAACCGAGCGAACGAGGGGGCGTCGCTCTCAGTCGCCGCGCTCGACCTCCGCATCCGCGTCCGTGTCCACGTCCGCGTCGTCACCGACGGTAGTGCGTTCGTCGACGTCCGCGGGGAGATCGGGGACGCGACTGGTGTCGTGCTGGCCGACTGGCGGCCGGTTGACGACGGCGGCGTCGCTCGCCGCGAGGTCGGTGTGCTCGCGCTCGTCGGTCATCTCGCCGTCCGCAACCGCCCGCGCATCCTGGTCGATGCGCATCGAGCAGAACTCGACGCCGCACATCGAGCAGAACCTGGCGTCCTTGTAGTTGTCACCGGGCAGGGTCTGGTCGTGGTAGTCGCGAGCGCGGTCCCCGTCGAGCGCGAGGTCGAACTGGCGGCGCCAGTCGAAGTCGTAGCGGGCCTCCGAGAGGGCGTCGTCCCAGTCGCGGGCGCCCGGGCGGTCGTTGGCGACGTCGGCGGCGTGTGCGGCGATCCGGTACGCGGCGAGGCCGTCGCGGACGTCCTCGGCCTCGGGGAGCCCGAGGTGCTCCTTGGGCGTGACGTAGCACAGCATCGCGGCGCCGTGGCGCGCGGCCTCGGTCGCGCCGATGGCGCTCGTGATGTGGTCGTAGCCGGGTGCGACGTCGGTGACGAGCGGGCCGAGGACGTAGAACGGCGCGCCGTCGCAGACCGCCTGCTGGCGCTCGACGTTCTCGCGGATCTCGTCCATCGGAACGTGACCGGGACCTTCGACCATCACCTGGACGCCGCGGTCCTGGGCGTGCGCGGTGAGTTCGCCGAGCGTCTCCAGTTCCGCGTACTGCGCGGCGTCGCTCGCGTCCGCGAGACTCCCCGGTCGGAGGCCGTCGCCGAGACTGACGGTGACGTCGTGCTCGACGAGGACGTCGCAGTAGTCGTCGAAGTTCGCGTACAGCGGGTTCTCCATCGCGTTCTCCTCCATCCACTGCGCGAGGATGGAGCCGCCCCGGGAGACGATGCCGGTGGTGCGGTCGTCCGTGAGCGGCAGGTGCTCCATGCGGACGCCGGCGTGCAGCGTCACGTAGTCCACGCCCTGCTCGGCTTGCTTCTCGACGACGGAGAGGAGGCGTTCGTGCGTGAGGTCGGCGGGGCCGTCGACGCGCGTGAGTGCCTCGTAGATGGGGACGGTGCCGACGGGGACCGGCGAGTGCGCGACGTTCGCCTCGCGGATGGCGTCGAGGTCGTCGCCCGTGGAGAGGTCCATGACGGTGTCGGCGCCGTGGTGGACGGCGGCGTGGAGCTTCTCGAGTTCGCCCGAGCGGTCGCTCGTCGTCTCGGAGTTCCCGATGTTCGCGTTCACCTTCGTCGCGAACTCGCGCCCGATGACCATCGGGTCGAGCGCGTCGTGGTGGACGTTCGCCGGAATGACAGCCTGGCCGTCGGCGACCTGTTCGCGGACGTATCGCGGGTCGACCTGTTCTCGTTCGGCGACGCGTTCCATCGCGTCCGTTATCTCGCCGTCTCGTGCGCGCTGCAGTTGCGTTCGAACCATTCACCACTAGGTGATACCACTTGGTGATAAACATTCGTGTTTCGAGAGCTCGGCGTCGTCGAGAAGCACACCCCACGCTAAGCAAGAGTAAAGGAGCCGAAAGCCCAGATAACGCCCAATCCCGGGCGTGTCAGAACACGATTAGTTCCGGTCGTCTGCGGCCGGGTCGCCGCGGACCACGACAGCGGGTCAGTCGGCGTGCTGCTCGACGCCCTCGTAGGGCTCCCGCGAGATGGTCTCGCGGAGGTCCGCGAGCGCCTCCCGCCCCGTCGTCGAGGCGGCGTGCGTGACCGCGAACACCTCCTCGCGAGAGATCTTCACGCCGCGCTCGGTGAGCGCGTCCTCGGGTCGCGCCCCGAGTTCGCGGAGGGTACCGACCGCGAGCAGGAACGGGACGCTCCACGCCTCAAGCGTGTTCCCGTGCACGAGCGGCATCGACTCCAGGTACGTCTGCGCGTCGTCGAGGAAGCCGCGAGCGTGGTCGGCGGTCCGCTGGACGACCCGGGCCGCGGCACCGCGGTGCTCGGGTTCGACGACCTCCTCCTGGGGGACGCCCTCGGCCTCGAGCCACTCGTTCGGGAGGTAGACGTTGTTCTCGTCGACGTAGTCGTCGTAGACGTCCTTCGAGACGTTCGTCAACTGGAGGAGTTGCCCGAACTCCTCGGCGGTCCCCTGCATGCGGCGGGCGCGGTCCTGGTCGACGTCCGTGCGCGTCAGGAGGTTCGTGACGAGTTCGCCGACCGTCCCGGCGGCGTAGTGACAGTACTCCTCGAGTTCCTCGGCGTCGCCGATGCGGAGCCCGCCCTCGTTGCTGTACCGTTCGACGAACGCCGCCATCCCGTCGACCATCTCGACGACCGGGCCGACGACCGCCGACTGGACGTCCTCGGGGAGCGCCGCGAACGTCGCGAGGACGGTCGGCGACCGCGCGACGACCTCCCAGTCGTCGTTCCGTTCGCCCTCGGCGGGCACGTACGCGTCGACGTCCGCGCGGAACTCCTCGATGGTCGCGTCCGCGTCGGGGTCGACCGCGTCCCGGTACGTCCGGAGGAGCGCCGCCTGCTCCTCGGGCGGGAGATGCCCCGCGTCCTCGACCGTGTCAGCGACTCGACAGAGGAGATACCCCAGACAGATGTGGGTCGACATCGGTTCCTCCAGTACGTCGACTGTCAGGGCGAACGTCCGCGACACGCCCTGTACGGCCTCGTGACACCACGCCTCGTCGACATCACCACGATAACACTCACGCCCGCTCATCAGATATACCCGACCAAAAGGGCCCCGCGGCAAAAAGCCTCCGGGGTAACGACGGCCCGAATCCGACCCGAATCCGGCCCGAGTCCCCGATTCCGTCGGTGTCGAACGGTCAGAGTCTCGCACTGACCGGGCGAAGGTGTCACGGGAGGAACTGGAAGCGTTCGAGAAGCGCGGTGAGCGCTGCGAACGCGGCCGCGGACGTGGGACGCGAGCGCCTAGAGTCGTCGGTCGAAGAAGTCCGCCGTCAGCCGGAACGTCCGGATCTTGTGGTCGGCGTCCGTCGACGTGTGGCCCTCCTCGCCGAGTTCCACGTACTCGAACTCCTCGCCCTCCTCCCACCCGCGTTCGAGGAGCGCGTCGCGGAACGTCCGCGCCTGCGATATCGGACAGCGCGGGTCGTTCACGCCGTGGACCATCAGGAGCGGGTCCTCCATGTCGTCGACGTGCGTGATCGCCGAGCGGTCGCGGTAGAGGTCGGCGTCCTCGTCGGGGTCGCCGACGAGCTGTTCGAGGTACGACTGGAAGTGCGGCATCGACTTCTCGTACAGCAGTTCCAGGTCGGTCATCCCGACGAACGCCGCGCCCGCGCTCCAGAACCCGGGACGCTGCACGAGCTGCATGTACGTCGAGTACCCGCCGTAGGAGCCGCCGTAGACGGCGACGCGCTCGGCGTCCACCCAGTCTCGGCGCTTCAGCCAGCGGCCGGCTTCCGCGACGTCGACCTGTTCCATGCCACCCCAGTCGCCGTTGATGCGGTGCTTGAACTCGCGGCCGCGGCCCGTGGACCCGCGGTAGTTCGGGAGCATCACGGTGTAGCCCTCGTCGACGAGGAACTGGACGCGCGCGTTGAACCGCCGGGACTCGGCCGCGCTCGGGCCGCCGTGGACCATCACGATGGCGGGTGACGGCCGCTCGCCCGAGTCGTAGACGAGTGCCTCGATGTCGAGGCCGTCGGTGGACTCGTACGTGACGACGTCGCAGGGCGCGAAGTCGTCGGGGTCGAACCGTCCGTACTCGGCGTCGACGAGGGAGTCGGAGGCGTCGGCGTCGAGGTCGTGCGCGAGCAGGCGCTGGCGCGTGGTCGGGGTTTCGTGCGTGACGAGCACGCGGCCGTCGGCGAGGACGCCGTCGTCGGCGCTCGACCCGGGGAACCGGGCGACGCCCTCGAGGAGGTCGAGTTCGGTGGCGGCGTCGGTGTCGTCGCGCTCGTAGTGGACGGCGACCTCCGCGCAGTCGCGCGCTCGACGCGCGAGGAACCCGTCGCCGTCGGGGAGGACGAACGCGGGCACCTCCTCGCGGTCGGGCGAGCCGTACCACGTCACCGACCCGGATTCGAGGTCGTAGACGCCGGGGCGCGTGGTGTCCTCGCTGTCGTCCGAGAGCAGGACGGCGTCGCCGCTCGGGAACCAGTCGGCGATAGTCGTCTCCGCGCCGACGTCGCCGACGTCGAGACGGTGCGCGTCGACGGCGGCGTCACCGTCGCCGGACGCGCCCGCGTCCTCGCCGCCAGCCGGGGCGACGCCCTCGTCGCGGTCGGCGTCGAGGGCCGCGAGGGAGGCGACGTACGGGTCCTCGTTGTCGAGGTCGTCCCGCTCGTTCGTCCGGTAGGCGACGCGGTCACCGTCGGGCGAGAACTGGCCGAAGGAGGCCGGGCGGTCGTACGCGGTGAGTTGCGTCGACTCGCCGGTCGCGACGTCGTGAACGTGAAGGTTCATCTGGCCGGTCGCGGTCGTCGAGTAGAGGAGCCGCGAACCGTCCGGGGAGACGTCCTGGAGGTTGGTCTGGCCGTCGGTCTCGACGACGAGGTCGACGTCCCCGTCGAGCGTGATGGCGTAGATATCGTTCTGCTCGTCGCCGTCGTCCTGGTCGCGGTGGAAGAACACGCGGTCGCCGTCGGCGTCCCACGCGATGGGGTACATCGCGTTCTCGGGGACGTTCCCGTCGCTGACCTGCGTGCGCTCGCCCGATTCGACGTCGAGGACGTAGAGCTCGTTCCGTCCGGTCTCGTCGTGGTAGAACGCGATCCGGTCGCCGTCGGGACTCACCGTCGGATGGTAGAACTCGGGGAGGGACGCGAGAGCCTCGAGTGTGTCGTCGTCGCTTCCTGCGCGGCGCGTCGTGGCCTGTTGGGCGTCGTTATCGTCTGTCATGATGGGTTGGTGGTGCGGTCGGCGCGCGATGCGTCGGGGGCTCGACAGGTGGCCGCGGTCGGTGACCGTGGCGCTGGTGGCGGTCGGGTTGGTGCGGTAGAATCGAAGCAGTCGCTACGGAAAAGAATTGTTATTTCGATTTACAGTCTTCTCCGCTTACATTTTCGCACGCTGGGGATTTAGTTCTTTCCATGCATCTGGTTCGCGGTCGAATTGAATCGGTGCGCGCGCCGAGTCCTACGCGTCGAGCGCGAGCGAGCGAACGCGTTCGCGGAGTTCCGCGGGCCCGTCCGCCACCGCATCTGCGCGCGAGACGTCCTGCTCGCCGTCCGAGTCCGGCGACCGGTACGCGAGGACGTACGCGCCGGCGCGAGACGCAGCCTCGATGCCACTCGCCGAATCCTCGACGACGAGACAGCGCACGGGGTCGACGCCGAGTCGTCGCGCCGCTTCCTCGTAGATGAACGGCTCGGGCTTCCCGGGTTCGTCGAGTTCGGGCGCGAGCACTTCGACGTCGAAGACGCCTTCGAGGTCCAGGCGCGAGAGCGTCCACGCGACCCACTGCGGGAACGACGACGTCGCCAGCCCGACCGGCAGCCCGGCGTCCTTCACCTCGCGCACGAGGTCGGCCGCCCCGTCGGTGACGCTCGCGCGCTCCAGGTAGATGGACTCCGCGACGTCGTCGTACAGCTCGAAGTACTCCTCGCGACTCACCAGCATCTCGTGGTCCGCGCCGAACGTGTCGTACTGGTCGTAGATGCTGACGCCGGTGAGGTCCGCGGGCGTCACGTCCGCCCCCTCTGGGTACGCGGCGTCGATGATGTCGTGCATCTCCTCGGTCCAGTACGACTCTGACTCGACGAGCACGCCGTCCATGTCGAATATCACCGCGTCGATGCGTCGGTTCGCGGGGTCGGTTCCGTCGACGGGAGCGTCCGGGGTCATCTCGTCGGACACGTGGACTCCCAGGGGCTTCCCTTCGGTGGTTCCCGGTGGCGCCTGACGGTTCGACGGGCGAAGAGTTACGTCCGGCCCGTTCGAAGGCCGTGGCGTGATTCGGGATGCGCGCGTGCTGCGGACGGACTTCGTGCCGAGCGAGGTCGAGCATCGGGACGGCGAGGTGAATCACCTCTCGTCGGTGCTCGACCCGCTCACGAGGGGCGAGTCCGCCGATACCGCGGTCGTCACCGGGCCCTCTGGTGCGGGGAAGACGTGCCTGACGCGGTTCGTCGCCGGGAAGCTCCGGGAGGCGACGCTCGACGTGGAGACGGTGTACGTGAACTGCTGGCGGAACTACACGCGGTATCGAGCGCTCTACAGCGTCCTCGAGCACGTCGGGCGGACCGTGGACGTGCATCGACAGTCGACGCCGACGGACGTCCTCGTCGACCGCGTGGAGAACGCGGACCAGCGCGCGGTCGTCGTCCTCGACGAAGCGGACCAACTGGAGGACCCCGGTATCGTCTACGACCTCCACGGGCTCCCGCAGTACGCGGTCGTGGTGGTCGCGAACCGCGAACAGGACCTGTACGCGCCCGAGGGGAACCGCCTCCGGTCGCGATTGCAGGCGAGCGAGCACGTCCGCATGGACACGTACGGCGCCGACCAGCTCGTCTCCATCCTGGGGTCGCGCGTCGAGAACGGCCTGGAGCGCGACGTCGTCACCACCGACCAGTTGGAGCGCATCGCGGACGCGGCAGCGGGCGACGCCAGGCTCGCCATCGGCATCCTTCGGAGCGCGGCGCGCGCCGCGGAACGCGAGGACGCCGACGAGATAACCGACGCCATCATCGAAGAGGCGGTGCCGACCGCGGAGACGGAGATGCGCCACGCCGACGTCGCGAACCTGACGCCCGACCAGGTCGCGGTGTTCGAGGTCGTCCGCGATCACGGCCCCGTCAGCCCCGGCGACATCTACGACGCGTACTGCGAGCGCGTCGACGACCCCAAGAGCGAGCGCTCGGTGCGCTCGTACCTCTCGAAGATGCAGCAGTACGACCTCCTCCTCGCGAGCGGTTCCAGTCGCAGTCGCGTGTACGAGGTCGTCGACGACGACCTTCCGTCGCCGGGCGCCTGAAAGAAGAAGGAGACGATGCGCTGGTCGTCAGCTCCGGTTCCTGCGACGGACGACCATGTAGCCGAGCGATATCGGCGCGAGAGCGAGCAGGACGAGACCGGACAGGCCACTCTGAGCGGGACTCGCGTCACCCGCGGGCTGGACGGCCG
Source organism: Halorubellus litoreus (assembly GCF_037081675.1). Lineage (GTDB taxonomy): Archaea > Halobacteriota > Halobacteria > Halobacteriales > Natrialbaceae > Halorubellus > Halorubellus litoreus. Next base: position 152,251 of record NZ_JAZAQL010000003.1, read on the forward strand.
CGCTCTCGTTCCCCTCGGTCTCGTTCACTGCAGTCGTGGCCGGCGCTTCCGTCGTCGTCGCCGGTGGTTCAGTCGTCTCGTTACCGTTGTCTCCATCTGCCGCGACGATCTCGACCTGGACGGTGTCGGTGTTGTCGCCGTCGTCCACCTCGATGGTGTAGGTGCCGGGCTCCACGCCGTCCGTGGAGAGCGCGAGCGTCCAGCGACCGGTGAGACCCCACTCGTCGGTCGAGTTCGTCTCGAAGTCGTTCGCACTTGGGCCACTGATGACCTCGACGGAGATGGAGTTATCGTCCGGCTTCCGGTTCGTCAGCCCGGCGACGATCATCTGGTCGCCGACGGGGACATCCTGGATGTCACCATCCGAGACGCTCCCTGCGGGCCCGACGGTCTCGATCGACGTCGCGCCGTCGGTGAGCCGGAACGCCTCCTCGATGGCGAGGTCGTCGCTCGCGACCTCGTTCGTGGTCTCGTCTTTGAGGCGTGCGACGATCTGTGACTGGGTCAATCCAGCACCGAAGCTCTGGACGTAGTTCTCGAGCGAGGCGAGTTCCGCGTTCGGCTGACCGGGCAGCACGCCGTCACCGGCGACGCCGTCCCGACCGAGGCCGATGACGAAGGCGCGGATCTGGCCCTCGTTGAGCTGCCGTCCGTCGATCGTCGTCAGCGAGATGTCGTCCTCGTCGAACGTGTCGTCGTCGTCGACCGTGATCCGCTCGGTCGCGACGCGACCTCTCGAGTCGATCATCACGGCGAGCACGGCATCGAGACCCGACGCCGTGCCGATCACGTCGACGGTCCCGTCTTCGACGGCGACCTGTGCGTTAATCGTCTGGAACGTCCGCGCTTCGTCGAGCCCGGGTTCCTGCACGACGAGCGACATCTGCGAGCTCGTGGCGCTCGAGAAGTCGGACGTGCTCAGCGTCGTCGCGATCTCGCCGTCCGAGATGACGTCGTCCGCCTCGACCACGCCGATCCGGTACCGGCCGGGGATCGAGAAGATGTCACTGGCCTGCGAGAGCACGACGTCTTCGCGCTCCCATTCGCCGGTCGAGTCCACGCTGAGGGTGTCGTCCGCGTTCAGCGAGCCGTCCTCGTTGATGTCGAGGAGCTCCCAGTCGCCCTGGTCGCGCGCGTAGATCACGACTTCGTCCACGCCAAGCGCGGCGGTGCCGCGCACGTCCTCGTCGCTACCGGCGACGTAGACGCCGGGTGGACTGTCGAAGTTCAGGTCGCCCTGGTCGACGTCGAGCGTCCTGTCGTCCTCGGTGTCTCCGAGGTCCGCTGCGACGTCCTCGAGGGACCGGTCCGCCTGGAAGAGGTCGATACTGATCGATGCGTCGTCGAGGAGTCTGGTGTCGATCTGACCGACGCCGACACCGGTGTCCTCGTCGATCTCGATCTGCGCCCACGCGAAGTCGGCGGTCCCGTCGCCGTCGGTGTCGAACGTGCCTTTGTCGACGACGTCCTGGACGTCACGGAAGACGTCCGCGTCGACGACGTCGTTCCGGAACTCGCTGTCCTCGATGACGACGTAGTGGTTCGCACCTGCGGTGGATCCGCGGATGGCGTACCGCACGTTCTCGCCGCGAGTGACGCTGTCAGCCTCGAGGTCGAGGTTCACGTCGTCGTCGCTCTGGACGCTGACGGACGTGGACTGGCTGGCGGGACCGAAGTCGAGGTCGTCCCAGCCTTCGACCGTGATCGAGATGTCGTTGACGTCCACGTCGCTGACGTCGAGCGCCCAGTACGCTGCATCGACCGAGGAGTTGCCGAGTTCACCCTCCTCGAACTGCCCGATGCCTTGCAGGTAGACGATACCGGTTCCGGTGCCGCGCTGGCCGGGGTTCGTCACCTTCTGTGGGTTCGCCGCGTACGGGCCGGAGAGTTCGTTTCTCTGCTGTTCGGAGAGTGCATCGGCGTCAGCGAGCACCTCGCCGGTGACCTCGTCGCCGTTGGAGTCCCGGATGACGAGTTCGAGGTCCTCTGCCTCTTCGAAGTTCCATTCGGCGCGCACGAGGAGCGTCTCGTCCTCCTGGACCGTGGAGCCTTCAACGTCCACGCCGCGTTCGTTCAGTACTTCCAGTTCGGTGACGCGGGGCGTCTGGACGACGACGCCGGCGGCGTCACCCGACCCGGTGAGCGTATATTGCCCGCGTTCCTGATCCTGCGGGATGGGTGATTCGAGCGGGATGCCCTCCGCGTCACCCGAGACACCGGTCAGTTGTGACGAGTCGATCGGTGTGCCGTCTTCACCGAGGAAGTTGATGTCCTCTTCGCCCTGGAAGACGACTGGTTTCTCGGTGGCGATCTGGACGTCGTTCGGTCCGCCGACGCCTGGGTTGAAGTTCCCCGCGCTTCCGCCGCGCTGGACGGTCAACCCGAAGGCGAGGCCCGCCACAGCTGGGGCTGCGACGAGCAGGAGCACCATCGTGATGGCGCCGAGTTTCCGTGATGATTGGTCAGCGTTGGTTGTCATATTGGAGTGGTTTTCTCGTGTTAATTTTCTTTAACGTTGTGTGTACGTTCTCGTCATCGCGTCTGAGTGTCGTGGTTTCCTTGGTTACTTCTCACCCCCGTGTGGGGTGGCCATGAGTTTGTTTCGAACAGGGATTGTTATGATGAGACGACAGTTCGTAATGCGGCGTTGTCTACTCCCCCCGAGAACCGGGAAAATTAGAGGGCGTAAGTTATCCGTCAACGGTCGGTCCGTTACTCTAATCGACCGGCGACCAGTTGGCTGGATTGCCGAGCGGTCGTCGCTTCGCTTCGATTGGCAACCAGTAACAACGCACCGAGACGCTCGAAATCCGGGCTTTCGACCGGAATAGAAGGGAGGTAACGTCCCGTAATCCCGAGGGCGATGAGTATCGAAGAGTCCTACCGGCCGTCGACGGTGAAGTAGGTCCGGTCGTGCTCAGGTAACCTCGAAGTAGACGAGAGTGTTCTCCGAGAACTCGAGGGGGCGGTCGTTCGGTCGACGAGTCGCCCCGATGGGCCGGGGTCCCGGCCGCACAGGACCGACTGGTGGGAAGCCCCGGCCGATCCGACCGCCGCGACGACCACGCCACCGTCGATCCACGGCGTATCGCCTGCCGGCCGTTCGTCGGGGGTCGTCACGTTCGGGTCCGCGACCCGGAGACCGCTGCGGAGATCCGTCTGAACGCGCTGGAATCCCCCGACAGCGGTGTACCGAGCGGTCGTCTCGACGAGGTACGTTCCCGGTGCCGTCGCTTCCGCGGCGCTCGCGGTCACCGTGACGTTCGCGGACTCCCCCGGTTCGAGGTCCCCGACGAACACGCCGACCGTGGACCGCCTGAACGACTCGGCGCCGAATCCAACGGCGGTGCCTTCGGTTGCGAGCGTGAGGCCGACGTCACGCGCGACCCGCGTGCCCGTGTTCGCCACCGTGAACCGGAACGAGCCCGTCGTTCCGGGTTCGACGTCGGTGCTCCGGACGGCCGACAGCGAGAGCCGAGGGCGGTCGACGACGACGATCGTGACGCGCTCGACGACCTCTCGGTCGGCGTCGTTGTACTGTGGTTCGTTCGGGCCGTACCGCACGAAGGACGTGTACTCGTAGCTGATTCGGACCGGGAGCTGGTACGTGCCCGGCGGGACGGACTGCGAGACGCCGACGCTGAAGTTCACCGTCCTCGCGCCGGCTTCGGGGAGCTCACCGAGGAGAACGCGCCCGGATTCCACCTGGAGGCGGCCCGCGAGCGCCGGCGGGAGTCTGTCCGTCGCGACGGAAACCTCGACGCTCCTCGCAGTGGTGACGCGGTCTTCGAACCGTTCGGGCCCGCCGCGGACGAGGTCGCCGGCGTTCGCGATGGTGACGGCGAGGTCGCGTCTGTCGCCCCACTCGAACGAGTTGTCCTGTGCGGCGACGCTCAGACTCGGACTCCCGAGGACGGTGCCTTCGTCGGGCGGTTCGACCTGCGAGACGCCACCCATCGACGCGGCGAGGAGCGCGATGCCGAGGACGGCGACGACTGGTACGGTTCGCATACGATGCGGTTCGCTTGCTGGTGTCGTTACAATGAGGCACCTACCGCGAATGAAGCGGGGGTTACCGCCGGAACGAGCCGCCTCGTTCGGTTTCGTAACGCGGACGCTAGGTGCTCAAGCATCCGGAGACCGGGTGCAGTTTCCGGTCGTCCCAGGCGAGGATGCACTCGTCCGACCACCTCCTCGACGGTGCGTGCTTCGAACGGTTCCCGTCGGTGACGGTGTGGTATCGTCGCGAGGAAGCGGGGACTTTTCTCGGTACGCGACCGATCGTGCGTCATGAGCGAAGACGGGATCGAGCGCGAGACGGAGGCAGGGGACGGCGTCGTGACGGAGGCGGTCTCGGCGGCGTCCGCGTTCGAACTCGTGGCGCACGAGACGCGCATCGGCGTGCTGGACGCGCTCCGCGAGGCCGACGGCGGTCCGCTGTCGTTCGGTGAGATACGGACCGCGGTCGGCGTCGAGGACCCCGGACAGTGCCACTATCACGTGGACAGGCTCGTCGGTCGGTTCGTCCGGAGGACCGAGGACGGGTACGTGCTGTCGCCCGCCGGGTGGCGGCTCGTCGGCGCCATCGTCTCGGGTGGGTTGACGAATTCGCTGGAGTCGGCGTCCGTTCCGGCGGCTGGGACGTGCTCTGAGTGCTCGGGTGACCTGATGGCTCGACTCCGCGAGGGCGGTGTCGCCATCGAGTGCGTCGAGTGCGGGTTCGTGCAGACGAATCCCGACGTCCCGGCAGGGGTGCTCGCGGGGTGGCCTCGGGACGAGATTCCGAGGGTCGTTGGACGGTACGTCCGCCTCTGGGAGCTAGCAGCGAGTCACGGGTTCTGTCCGAACTGCGAGGGCCGCGTCGACCGTGGGGTTCGACGTCCGAACGAGCCAGCGGCGGCGGGGCGGCCTGCGGCACCGGCGTGGTTCGAGGGCGAGGACGCCGACGCGCTCGTCGTGACGGCGTGCCGCGGGTGTGGGTTCTGGTGGCACGCGAGCGCCCCGATCGCGGCGCTGTCGGAACCGGCGGTCGTGGGGTTCCACCACGAGCACGGTATCGACCTCCGGGAGCGACCGTGGTGGACGCTCGACCACCTGCCGCTCGGCGAGTGTCCGGTCACCGACGACCCGCGGCGAGTGGACGTGGCGTTGACGCTGGACGGCGACGCGCGGACGTTCACGTTCGACGGCGACTTCGCGCTCGTCGACGTCGACCACGACTGAAACCACGGTAGTGTGCGAGGGCGTAGGCGTTGGAATCGATTTCAATCACCCACCCGATAGAAGTGTATTTCTACGAATAGTTAACCGGGCGGCGGTCGTCGACCCGCCCACCATGCTTCGACCGAAGGCAACCGCACGAAAGACGCCGACGTGGCCGACCCCGACCCCAGAACAGGTCGAGGTCGTCCTCCTCGGCACCTACCACATGGACCGCCCGGAACTCGACGAGGTGAGCCTCGACATCGGCGACGTCCTCGAACCGTCCCGGCAAGCCGAACTCGCCACGCTCGCCACGTACCTCGAGGCCGTCGACCCCGACCACGTCGCCGTCGAACGACCAGCGGCACGCGACGACGCCGTCAACGAGGTGTACGCTCGCTATCGCGACGACGAGGTGGCGTTCGACGAGGAACACGCGTTCGACCCGGCACACCCCGAGCGCGACGACGAGGAGCTGGCGTGCCGGAGCGAGGTCGTCCAGGTCGGATTCAGGTTGGCGAAGCGACTCGGCCACGAGAAAGTCGTCCCCGTCGACGTCCCGCAGTCCCTCGGCGACGACGACGCGTTCGACGACCTCGAATCGGCTGGCTACGAGCCGACGACGAAGGTCGACGTCCCCCGCATCGACCCGACCGCACTACAGGAAGCGATGGACGAGCGGCTCGCCGAGTCGACGCTCACCGAGTTCCACCGCTACCTGAACGAGGAAGCGGCACTGCACGCGAACGACGGCATGTTCGACCGTTACGTCAGGTACGGCGACGGCGAGAACTACGCCGGGCCGGACGCGCTCGCGAAGTGGTACCGACGAAACCTCCGGATGGTTCACAACGTCTGGAAGGCGATCGACGACGGTGACGAGCGCGTGCTGTTCATCGTCGGGTCGGGACACGTCCACGTGCTGCGGCACCTCCTCGCGGAGACCCCGCAGTGCTGCCCGACGAGCGCACTGCCGTACCTCCCGCGTGAAGGCTGACCGCGCTCGACCACGGTCGCCGGAAGGTTTTCGCTCGGTGAGTCGCTAGCGGCGGTAGTGACGTCGAGACGGCGGTTCCTGGCGGTCGCGGGGTCGACGCTCGGAGCGGTCGCGCTGGCCGGCTGTGGCGTGCTGACGGGTGGCGGCGATGGCGACGGTGGCGACGGCGCTGCGGGGACGTCGACGACGGCGTACGACGCGTTCGGGCCGGACCCGCAGTACGGTGGCGTGGAGACGACGCGCTCGGAGCCGAACGCGTCGCCGTCGGGCGACCCGCCGTCCGGTGACGCGGTCGCGTGGTCGATACCGGTTGGAGTACCAGTGACGGCGCGGCCGGTCGTGGCCGGGGACGCGATGTTCCTTGGGACGGGCGAGCACGACGCCGCCGAGCGGCCAGCGCGAGACGACGAACTCCGGCCGCTGTTCCCCGGGTACGTGCACGCCGTCGGCCTTGATGGCGAGCGCCGCTTCGAGTACGCGGCGCCGGCGCCGGTGCTGGACGTGGCGCCGGTCGCCGGCGACGACGCAGGCAAGAGTGCGGGCGGGACGGCGGGCGCTCGCGCGGCGGGACTGGGTGCGTACGCGGTCCTCGGGTGGTACGGTGGGCCGGGTGGGGTCGACCATCGGCTGGTGCGCGTGACGCGGGGCGTGCCGCGGTGGGCGGACGCGACGACGGACGCGAACCGGTTCCTCGCCGCGAGTACGGCGGACGCGGTGGTGACGGGGACGCGCGACGAGCGCGTGGCGTTGACCGGCGAGCGGTTGACCGCGCGGTCCCCCAGTGGTGGCTTCCGGTGGCGCGTGGAGAGCGGCGACGTGCTCGCTGGCGTCGGCAGCGGCGGGCGCGCGTACCTGACCGTCGGGACCCGCGAGACGCGGTGTCTGGACGTCCGCACGGGCGAGACGGTGTGGTCGTATCGCGGGACGCCGCCGACGTGGACGCCGCGCGTGCAGGGCGACGTGGTGTTCGTCGCGCGGAACCGACGGACCGGCGCGGGCGGGCACCCGCTGGTCGCGCTGTCGGCGGCGACGGGCCGCGAGCGGTGGACGTTCGCAGGGAGTGGTGACGAAGCGTTCACGCCGGTGTCCGCGACCCGAGAGTCTGGCGACGACGACGACGGAACTGCGGACGCGGTGGTGTACGTGGCGGGGACGAGCGGCGCGCTCTGGGCGGTCGCTCGCGGTGCGGCGCGCTGGCGGACGACGCTGTCGGGTCGCGTCGTCGACGGCCCGGTCGTCGCCGGCGGCCGCGTGTACGCCACCGACACCCAGGGGCGGCTGCACGCGCTCGACGCGGCGACCGGCGAACGCGCGTGGGCGGTCGACCTCCGACTCCCGAGTCGCGCGCTCGACGCGACCCGCGACGGCGTGGTCGTGCTCGCGGCGAGCGGTCGCGCCGGCGGCGACGACGCGTACCGCGTCCGCGGCTACGACCACGACGGCGGCGAGCGGTTCGGGCACGACGCCCGCGGCGGCCTGCTCGCCGCGCTCGCGCACGACGGCCGCGGCTACGCCGTCACCGACGACGGCTACCTCGTCGCGTTCGACGCCTGACCGAGCGAGTCCTCCGCGGCGGAGCCACTCGCGTCACTCCGTAATGGCGTCGCAGAACCCAATCGCGTCACTCGGGGATGGTGTCGCGGAAGCCCTCGGGGTCGTCGTGGAAGCAATCGCCGACGACGACCGCGTCCGCGCCCGCGTCCAGTATCTCCGCGGTCTGCTCCGCGGACCGGATGCCGCCGCCGTAGAAGAGCGTCGTGTCGTCGAGGTACTGCGCAGCCGCTTCGACGTCCGCGGGCCCGCCGTACGTCCCCGAGTACTCGACGTAGAAGATCGGGAACCCGTAGAAGGACTCGGTCGCCAGCGCCGCGCCCGCGACCTCGTCGGTGCTGTACGTGCGGGTGACGCCGGACTCGCCGGCAGCCTTCGAGTCGAGGTTCTGGACGACGTACCCCTCGCCGATGACGTCCGCGGCCATCTCCGCGACGGCCTCGCGACCCTTCGATTCGACGACGCCGCCGAGCAGCGGGACCTTCGACGCCATCGCCTCGGCTGGCTTCGCGGCGGCTTCGGCGAAGAAGTCGACGTGCTTCGCGACGAAGTTCTCGCGGTCCCCGTTGAACACCGCGGGCACCGCGAGGCGGTCCGCGGCGTCGACGGTCTCGCGGGAGACGTGACTGGAGCTGTACGGTTCCTGGAAGACGGGGACGCCAGCGACCTCGTCGTTGATGCGTTCGATGGCGGAAAGCGAGTTCGACTCGGTGACGCCGTCCGACCCGCCGACGATGACGAGGTCCGTGCGTTCGAGGATGGAGAGGTCCCCGGGGAGCGGTTCGGCGGGGTCGACCTTCGTCACGTGCGAGACGGCGTCCAAGTCGACGGACATACCCGAGGCTTTCGCGTCGAACGCGATATCAGTCCTTCGACTTCGCCGGGTTCGCCGCCAGTGAGTGGGTCGCTTCCTTCCGAAGCTTCTTGTCGAGTGCCTTCACTGTCTGGTACATGACGGAACCAGCAGGCAGCGACGAGGACCGAGGCCTGTCGCTCGCTGACTACTACGACCAGCAGCAGGTGGGTGACGTCGCAGTGTCGCCGAGCGGCGACCGGGTGGCGTTCACGGCGACCGAGTTCGACGGCGCGGAGGAGGAGTCGGTGACGTCGCTGTTCGTCGCGCCCGCGGACGGCAGCCGCGACCCGCATCGGTTGTCGCGAGCGAGCGACGCGAGCTCGCCATCGTGGAGTCCAGACGGCGACAAACTCGCGTTCCTGGCGGCGCGGGACCCCGACCCGGAACTGCGCGCAGCGCGCGAGAAGAAAGAGGAGGACGAGGAGGACGAGGAGGCGGACGGAGACGACGAGGGAGCGGACGACGCAGAGGGCGACGAGACGGATGACAGCGACGGCGACGGTGACGACGAGGACGAGGAGCCGTCGCTCGGCGAGGAGCAGTCGCAGGTGTTCGTGTTCGACCTGGCGCTCGGCGGGGACGCCAGGCAGGTGACGACCCGCGAGCACGGCGTTTCGGCGTTCGACTGGGGTCCCGAGGGCGAGCGCGTCGTCGTCGCCGCACTCGACCCGACGGACGACCAGGCGGAGTACCTCGAGGAGCGCGAGGACGGCGGCCCCATCGAGATCGAGCGCACGCAGCACAAGGCGAACGGGCACGGGTGGACGAACGAGGCGCGGACGTACCTGTTCGTCGTCGACGTCGACTCCCGCGAAGCGGAGCGACTGGACGAGGCGTACGCGAGTGGGGCGGCGAGCGCGCTGAGCGGGGATTCCATGGACCCACACTGGGGGAGCGGTGACCGCATCGCGTTCGCGAGCTACCAGCGCGAGGACGCCGACGAGACGTGGGCGATGGACGTCCACACGGTCGCGCCCGACGGAACCGACCACCGCGTGCTCACGGACGGCTCGGTTCGCGCGAGCGTGGCGGCGTGGCATCCTGACGGCGACCATCTCGCGTACAGCGTCGGCGACCCGAGGAACAACTACACGACCGCGGACCTCGTCGTCGGCGCGGACGACCCGAACGCCGACCCGAACGTCCTCTCGGACGACCTCGAACTCCCCGAGTGGGGCGCGCACTGGGTAGGCGAGGACTCGCTCGTCGTGCCGACGGGCGACGGCGGCCAGACCGTCCTGCATCGCGTCGACGCGACGACCGGCGAACGGACGCGATTGTTCCCCGCGAGCGACGACGGCATGACGAGCGCGTTGTTCATGGGCGTCGACGTGGCCGCCGACGGCTCGACGGCCGCGTTCGTGCTGACGCGAGCGGACGAGCGGAACGTGCACGCGCTCGACCTCGACGCCGCAACAGCAGACGCGCCGGTGGCGAGCGACCGCGACGCCGCGAGCGCCGAGTCCACGGGGCCGCTCACGCGCCTCACGAGCGCGACCGAGGCGTTCCGCGACCGCGTGGACGTCGAGTGCGAGCGGCTCTCGTTCGAGAGCGACGAGGGCGTCGAGATAGACGGCCTCGCGTACCACGCCGGGGACGCGGACCTCGACGACGCGAAGTATCCCGTCATCGTGGACATCCACGGCGGCCCGACGGTGTACGACCAGCCGTGGTTCCGGTTCAACTACGCGTACTGGGTGTCGAAGGGGTACGTCGTCCTCACCGTGAACTACCGCGGAAGTACGAGCTTCGGGCACGAGTTCGCCGAAGCCATCAGCGGCGACTGGGGGCCGCGAGAGGCTCGCGACGTCGAAGCGGGCGTCGAGCACCTCGTCGACCGCGGGTGGGTCGACCCCGAGCGCGTGTTCGTCACCGGCTTCAGCCAGGGCGGCATCAACACCGCGTTCGTGCTCGCGTACACCGACGTCGCCACCGCTGGCGCGGCCGAGCACGGCATCTACGACTTCTACTCGAGCTACGGAACCGACGACTGCCACGTCTGGTGGGACGAGGAGTTCGGCGAACCCTGGGACGACCCCCAGAGTTACTACGACCTCTCGAGCGTCACGAAGGTCGACCAGATCGAGGACCCCTTGCTCCTCACCGCGGGCGAGAACGACTGGCGGTGCCCGCCGACGCAGGCCGAGCAGATGTATCTCGGCGTCAAGAAACAGGGCGTGGACGCGAAACTCGTCGTGTACCCCGAACTCCCGCACGCGTACGGGCCACCGGAGACCGCGACGCACCGCCTCGAGACCGTCACCGAGTGGTTCCGCGGGCACGACCCCGCCATCGACACGAGCGACGACGAGGGCGGTGACGAAGAGCGCGAGACCGAAGGGGCTGGTAGCTGAAAGCGGCGTCGTACCTACTGGAAGACACTTACCGCAGGCGGTCGGTGAATCGGTCGTGAATGGCCGCTATCGAGATTGAGGGGTTACGGAAGGAGTTCGGCGCGGACACGGTGGCGGTCGACGACGTCGACCTCACCGTCGAGGAGGGCGAGGTGTTCGGGTTCCTCGGGCCGAACGGCGCGGGGAAGTCCACCACGATCAATCTACTCCTGGACTTCATCCGGCCGACCGACGGGCGCATCGAGGTGTTCGGGACGGACGTGCAGGAAGACCCGCTCGCGGTCCGCGAGCGCGTGGGCGTCCTCCCCGAAGGCTACGGGTTCGACCCGCTGCTGGGTCGGGAGTACCTCGAATGGGCGATCGAGACGAAGGACGCGGACGACGACCCCGACGAGTTGCTCGACCTCGTCGGTCTCGCGGACGACGCCGACCGGTACGCGACCGAGTACTCCAAGGGCATGCAGCAGCGGCTCGCGTTCGCGATGGCGCTCGTCGACGACCCGGACCTCCTCGTGCTCGACGAGCCGTCGACGGGCCTGGACCCGAACGGGATGACGACGATGCGGGAGGTCGTCCGCGAGCGCGCCGCGAACGGGACGACCGTCTTCTTCTCGAGTCACATCCTCTCGGAGGTCCAGTCGGTGTGCGACCGCGTCGGCGTCATGAACGACGGTCGGCTCGTCGCGGTCGACACCATCGAGGGCCTCCAGGCGAACCTCGGTGGCCGCGCGAGCATCACGCTCGAGTGCAGCGTCCTGCCGGCCGACCACGCCCTCGAGACCGTCGACGGCGTCGTCGACGTCGCGGTCGCGGACGACACCGTCGAGGTGACGTGTACGGGTCCGGGCGTGAAGGAGGACGTCGTGACGCACCTGGCGGCGCGGGCGAACATCGACGACATCCGCTCAGAGGCCGCCTCCCTCCAGTCGCTGTTCAGGGAGCTCACCGAGGGCGGCCGGGACGAGACCGCGGACGAACGCGGCGAGAGCGCGCACTCGTCCGGCTCGGAGGCGGACGCGCGGAACGTGGAGGTGTCGCGATGACGGTCCGGGCGGTCGCCACGAAGGACCTCGCGGTCACCAGTCGCTCCAGGGGGCTCTGGGTGCTCGGGACCCTGCTCGCGCTCCTGTTCGCCGCCATCGCGTACGGGTTCAGCGGGTACGCGCTCTCCGCGAGCGAGACCGTCGTCGCGCTGTTCGAGGTCCTCGGGATGCTGATGGCCTTCCTCCTCCCCATCGTCGCGCTCGTCGCCGCGTACATGGCGATCGCCGGGGAGCGCGAGAGCGGCGGCGTGAAGTTCCTCCTCGGGTTCCCGAACACCCGCCGCGACGTCTTCCTCGGGAAGCTCGCAAGCCGATTCCTCGTCGTCGCCGCCGGCCTGTCCGTGCCGTTCCTCGCCGCGACGACGGTCGCCGCAGCGAAGCACGGGGTCGTGCACGCCGACCTCGTCCTCGGCCAGCTCGCGCTCTCGCTCGCGTACGGCGGTGCGTTCGTGAGCATCGCCATCTCGCTCTCGGCGACGTTCGCCACGCGGAGTCGCGCCATCGCGGCCGCCATCGGGAGCTACTTCCTGCTCGTCCTCCTGTACGTCGTGCCCGGCGTCCGCATCACCGCGATCGTCCGCTGGCTCCACACCCAGCTCCTGGGGTTCGACCCGAACGTCGACCTCTACAACGCCATCACGTTCACGAGTCCGTACGTCGCCTACCGGAAGGCGACGAACCTCCTGCTGCCGCCCGACCGCCAGACGACGGTGTTCCGTCGCTACGGCGACGCGGCCGGCGACCTCCCCGCGTACCTCCGGGACGAGGTCGCGCTCGTCGTCCTCGCCGCGTGGATCGTCGTCCCGCTCGCGGTCGGGTACTGGCGGTTCGTTCGCGCTGACCTCCAATGATCACTCGCCAATCGAGCCCCATCGAACACGACCCATGCCCGCTATGACCTCGCGTCTGACTCGCTCGCACGCACTGCTCGCGGTCGGCCTCCTCCTGCTCGTCGCGCCCGCGTTCGCGCCGCTCCAGCCGGTGCTCGAACACGACACGCGTCGGGGAACCTTCGAGAACGAATCCGTCCTCGAGGAGGAGGGGTACCGCGTCGTCGAGTACGAAGCCCTCTCCGAGCGCGGGAAGGCGCTGTACGTGCAGACCCTCCAGAACGAGGGTACGTACACCGTTCCGACCGGCGAGGGGGCGTCCGACTTCCGGTATCCGACCGAGGCCGAGGTCGACGCCCAGGGGAGCTACGAGGCCCGCGTCGAACTGTCTCACGTCGTCATCGAGCGACCCGAGAACGCGAGCCTCCCGCCGGCCGACGAGGACGTCGAGCACGCGGTCGAGATCGTGAAGGAGCGCCAGCAAGCCCGTGAAGACCGAGAGGGCGAGGGGAGGACGACCAGCACCGCGTCGCGGACGACCCGGTCCGAGGCCGAGATACGCCGACAGGTCGCGCGCTACGACGTGATGCAGACCCGGACGACGAAGCCGGGGGTGACGAGTCAGCCGGCCGTGCTCCGGTTCGGCGCCGCAGCACTCGGAATCGTCCTCGTCGGCGTCGGCGGCTACCTGACCGCGAGACCCTGAGCCCGCGGGCTCGTCCACCCAGCCAGCCTGGGGTTCGCGACACCTGCCCGTGGCGGTGTGTTTTTGCCGCTGCTGGACGGACGTTCGACGATGACAGTCCACGACGCCCTGACCGACTTCCACGAGCGAGACTGGCAGACGACGCGCGACGGAACCCTTCGACTCGCGCTCGTCGGCCTCGGGTGGTGGACCATCGAGAAGGCGATCCCGGCGATCGCGGCCTCGGACCACTGCGAGACCGCCGTTCTCGTCAGTAGCTCGACGGCGAAGGCCGAGCGCGTCGCCGCCGACGTCGCTGGAGAGGGCGGCGAAGGAGGGGGCGACGGCGTCGTCGCGGACCGCCCGCGCGGCCTCTCGTACGACGAGTTCCGCGAGGGCGACGCGCGTGGCGAGTACGACGCGGTCTACGTCTGCACGCCGAACGCCCTCCACCTGGAGTACGTCGAGGCGGCGGCCGAGCACGGGAAGCACGTGCTCTGCGAGAAACCGATGGAGGCGTCGGTCGAACGCGCCGAGCGCATGGTCGCGGCGTGCGACGAGCACGACGTCCGGCTCGCGGTCGGGTACCGGATGCAGACCGAGCCCGCGGTCCGGCGAGCGCGCGAACTCGTACGGGAGGGCGCCATCGGCGACCCGCGGTTCGTCCACGGCGCGAACACCCAGCGGTTGCTCGACATCTTCGATTCTCCCGACCAGTGGCGGCTCGACCCGGACCTGACGGGGTACGGGACGAGCGTGATGGACCTCGGGGTCTACCCCATCAACACCGCTCGATTCCTCCTGGACGCCGACCCGGTCGCGGTGCAGGCGTCGATGCAGTCGAACCACGACGCGTTCGACGACGTCCCGGACGAGCACGCCGCGTTCATCGTCGAGTTCGACGACGGGACGTACGCGACGTGCACGGCGAGCCAGAACGCGCACTCGAACACGTTCCTCGAGATAACGGGCACCGAGGGCACGCTCCGACTCGACCCCGCGTTCCACATGGAGACCGACCTCTCACTGACCGTCGACGGGTCGACGGTCGCCGTCGAAGGGCGCCAGCGCGACCAGATGCGCGAGCTCTTCGACTACTTCGCGCACGCCGTCCTGACCGACGAACCGGTTTCGCTCGACGGCGCCCACGGCCTCGTCGACCTCCAGGCCATCGACGCGATCCACCGGGCCGCCGAGGACGGCGAGCGGAAACGCCTCGACTGAGTCGCCCGCGGCCGTGCCCTACCTTCGGTCGCGCGCCGCCGGCACCTCGTCGGACCTGCTGCCGCCGTCGGTAGCGACGTCGTCGAGGCGGGTGACGCGGTCGGCGAGCGCGTCCAGGTCGATGGTCGCGTCCGAGACGCGAGCGGCGGCGAGCGCGAGGAGGGTGGAGACGAGGAACGCGCCCGCGAACGACGTGAGGTAGAGCGGGTCGGCCGCGGGGAGGGCGTCGCCGACGACCGGAATGGCGGTGACGTACCCGCGGAGGTCGGGGAAGTACGCGAGGCCGACGGCGAGCCCGGACGCGCTCGCGGCGAGCGCGCCGCGGCCGGTGAGCGAGCGCGAGTAGAGCCCGTAGACGAGCGGGAAGCCGACGGCGGCGCCGAGCAGGTCCGCGAGGAAGAACAGTCGGAGCACGCTCCGAGCGCGGAGGCTGACGTAGATGGCGGCGAGCGCGACGACGACCGTGACCGCTCGCGCGGCGAGCGCGAGTCGACGGTCCGACGTCCTCGGTCGGAGGCGTGCGAGGTCGACGGTGACGAGGCTCGCGAGCGCGTTGAACAGCGTGTCGACGCTACTCATCACGAGCAGGAGCGCGAGGAGGACGACCGCGAGGACCGCCCACTCGGGGAACGTCGCCTCCAGGAGGACGAAGAACGCGACGTCCGCGTTGTACGCGCTGCTCGTGACGTCCGCGACGACGTCGGCGTGCCCGACCGCGACGACGCCGAAGAGCGCGGCGGCGACGACGAGCAGGCCGTTGAGTCCCGCCGCTCGCCTGAAGCTCGCGACGACGGTGTCGTCGCCGTCGGCGGCGTACACGCGCTGCCACCACGTCTGGTTCACGAGTTCCGCGCCGAGGATGGCGAACGCGAGCCCGAACCCGAACTGGAGGCCGGGGAGGAATCCGGGGTCGAGGAGCGTGGGCGCGGTCGTCTGCACGCCGTCGACGACCGCGAGAGGGCCGCCGAGTACGAGGACGGCGGCGACGACGGTGAGCGCGAGCAGCGGGAGGACGAAGACGGCCTGGACGGCGTCCGTGAACAGGCTCGCGCGGAGGCCGCCGTACGTCGTGTACGCGAGCACGAACCCGCCGACGAGGACCGCGGTCTGGTACTGTGGGACGCCCGCGACGAGCGAGAGCGCGCTCGCGATGCCGGTGAGTTCGGCGGCGAGGAACACGAACATGTAGAGCGCGCTGACGGCGACGACGAACGCGTAGAACGCGGTGCCGTAGCGAGCGTGCGCGTACTCCGTCAGCGAGTGGCCGTCCGGGACGAGTTCGCGGATGCGCGGCCCGAGCTTCGCGTACGCGAGCATCGGCACGGCCTCGCCGACCCCGTACCCGATGACGGCGGCGATACCGAACCCGGCACCGGCCTCGGGCGCGGAGAACAGTATCCAGACGCCCATCACGCTCGCGACGAGCGACGCTGTCGTCCGCCGCCGGCCCGTGGCGTTCCGCGCGCTCACGAGGTCCTCGACGGACCGGACCTGGCCCCGCGACCCCCAGACACCGAGCGCGGCGAACCCGACGAGGACGACGACCGCGAGTGCGAGCGCGACCGTGGTCGTCACCACGCGCCGTCACCTCCAGCCGTCGGCTCGGCGGTGCTGTCGGTCGCGGTGCTTTCGGCGTCGCTTTCGGTCGCGGTGCTTTCGGTGTCGGTCGCGGTGGCGTCGTAGGCGGCGTCGAAGAACGCGACCTCGAGGTCGACGGCGCGCTCGAAGATGGCGGCGAGTTCGCGTTGCCGACGCGGCGAGACGGCGGCGCCCTCGCGGTCGAGTTCCGCGCGGAGCCACGACACGAACGACTCGAACTCGGGGTTCGCGTGCAGTCGAATCCACTCGTCGAGGTACGCGCGGTCCGGCGAGCGGTCGGCGACGTGGGTCGCCCAGTCGAGGTACACCCACTCCGCGGGGACGAGAACGGCGAGCAGTTCGGGGTAGCCGCCCGTGGTCGCGCGACCGATGCAGTCCCGGAACGCGCGCGTCGGTTCGGCGAGCGCGGGCCGCTCGCGGTCCTCGGGTGGGACGTCGAGCGCGTCGAACGCCCGCTCGAAGTAGTCGTTCTCGTCGCTCGTCAGGGTCGCGAGGAAGTCGACGAGGCGGCCGCGGGCCGCCATCGACGGTGCGTCGCCGACCGCGTGCCCGAACGCGCCAGCGAGCGCGTCGACGAACGCGTAGTCCTGTACGAGGTACCGGCGGAAGACCGCGTCGTCGATCGTGTCAGCGCCGAGTTCGGTGACGAACCGGTGGCGGGTGGCGTCCTCCCACGCGGGCTGGCTCCGCGCGCGCAGCCAGTTCGAGAAGCGAGGGTTCTCGCGGCCTGTCGCCCACGCAGCGAACGATTCGGGGCCGTCGGTCATAGCGTCCAGTCCTCCTGGCGCCACGCGGCGTCCCAGAACCGGTACTCGTAGCGCGCGGACGTCCGAAACAGGTCGCAGTAGCGCTCGCGGTCCGCGGCGGTGCGCTCGGCGGCGACGTCGTCCGCGAGGTCCTTGCACCACTCGGTGAGTTCGGTGAACTCGTCGCCGGCGTACGTCCGAATCCACTCGGCGTACCGGTCGTCGTCGGGGAGGCCGTCCGCGGCGAGGCGCTTCCCGGTCTCGTTGAACCCCCACATGCAGGGGAGGACGGCGGCGACGAGGTCGCCGAAGTCGCCGTCGGTGGCGGTGCGGACGAGGAAGTCGGTGTAGGCGCGCGTCGTCGGCGAAGGGTCGGTCGCCTCGAGTGCGGCCTCGCCGATGCCGAACTCGGCGGCGTACTCGCGGTGGAGGTCCATCTCGGTCTCGACGGTCGATTCGAGGAGGTCGGCGAACGTCCGCATCCGGTCGAGGTCCGGGGCGGTGGCGGCGCCGTGGGCGAACACGCGAGCGTAGTCGACGAGGTAGACGTAGTCCTGTCGGACCCAGTACCGGAACGGGTCGTCGTCGAGCGTGCCGGCGCCGAGCGCCTGCACCATCGGGTGGTCGACGATGGCGTCCCAGTAGGCGTCTGCCTCGGGTTCGAGGTCGGCGGTGAATGACATCGGCTGAGTCAACCACCCAGTCGAAGAAAAGCGTTACTAACTGGTGGTACCACCAAGTAATTGGCTTGGCGTGGGTCGCGTCGTTCCCGCCACCAAGACCGGGAAGAACACGCTCGCATGTCGATTTGAGTTCAGTCTATTAAAATTTAAGTCGTTGCATTTAGAATATATCGATGAGAGCGTGTACGACGAATCGATCACGACGGCGAGATTGGAACTGGAGCGCTGTACGCACGCGAACGTCGACCTCCGGCGGCTCTTCGAGGTGTTCGACGCGGACCGCGAAGGCGCCGCGGACGAGTTCGAGTACCTGCCGTGGGAGCCACACGAGACCGTGTACGACACGAAACAGTGGGTCGACGAGCAGGAACGGCGCTGGCGCGAGTGCGACGGCGCGACGTACCTCATGCGCGCCCGAGAGTCGATGGACGTCGACGCGGGCACGCTCGTCGGTATCACCTCCCTCGAGACGTACTGGGAGCGCAAGGCCGGTGAACAGATCATCTTCCTCCGCCGGCCGTTCTACGGCCAGGGCCTGTTCGCCGAGAGCAGTTACGAGCTCCTCGACGTCGCGTTCACCGAACTCGGAATCGAGCTCATGATCGCGGACGCCGTCGAGGGGAACGCGCGAGCGCGGAGCATCTTCCAGAACGGCGTCGAGGCGTTCGGCGGCCAGTACGACGGCGTCATCCGGAACCGACTGCCGACC
The DNA here is from genome assembly GCF_037081675.1 of Halorubellus litoreus. GTDB lineage: Archaea > Halobacteriota > Halobacteria > Halobacteriales > Natrialbaceae > Halorubellus > Halorubellus litoreus. Next base: position 170,730 of record NZ_JAZAQL010000003.1, read on the forward strand.
GACGACGGCCCGAAGGACGTCCACCGGTACACGGTGACCCGCGACCAGTACCGGGACACCATGGGTCTCGACGACGCCGACGACCACGAGGACCCCGACGACCGCGGCGAGGCCACCGACAGCGGCGAGCGCGGCGAGGCCACCGACAGCGGCGAGCGCGACGAAGCTACCGACAGCGGCGAGCGCGACGAAGCTACCGACAGCGGCGAGCGCGGTGAGGACGAGGAAGCCGAGGCGCCAGCGATAGCGGAGTGAAGGACTCCCCGCCGCGGTGGCTGCGTCCTCGCCCGCGTTCCCGTTTCGCTCAGTCGACGGTCCGCTGCGGCTCGTTAGTTCCAGCCGACTGCGCGTTCGCGGTGGTGACCACGTAGATACCGACCGCCATGACGACGCCGCCGGCGACGAATCCGAGTCCGAGAGTCTCCCGGAGGAAGACCGCGCCGAGGACGGCGCCGACGACGGGTTGCGCGAAGAAGTAGACGGCGACCGTTCCGGTGTCGACGTACTCGACGCCCTTGTACCACGCGTACCACGCGACGGCGGTCGCGCCGACGCCGAGGTAGAGGACCGCGCCGACGGTCCCCGCCGTGATCGGGATGCTCGCGAGGGCGGTGTCGGTGACCGCGAGTTCGACGGCCGCGGCGGCCGCGAGCAGTGGCGTCGCGAGGAGCGACGAGTACGTCGCGGTCTCCAGCGCGGAGTACTCGCGGACGAGTCGCTTCCCCCAGACGGTGTAGGCGGCCCAGCCGACGCTTGCCAGGACGAGGAGGACGATACCGGAGGCGGCGCCGGCGCCGAGGGAATCGAGGCCGTACCTGCTCGCGAGGACGACACCGGTTCCCACGAGCGCGAGGAGCATCCCGCCGGTCTTCCGGCGAGTCAACCGCTCGCCGAGGGCGAGCACGCCGAGTGCGAGCGTCGCAACCGGCGTGAGAACGGTGACGAGCGACCCTTCGCTCGCCGTCGTCAGGTCCGTGCCGACGAACTGCGTGACGAGCGTCACGGACACCCAGACCGCGAGTACGGTGAACCCGCGCCAGTCGCGCCGCGAGAAGTCGCGGGCCGGGTACGTGATCGCGACGGCGACGAGGAGCGTGGTGGCGCCGACGGCCACGCGGAGTGCGGCGAGCGTCACCGGCGGGATGGCGTCGAACCCCCACTTGGAGACGACGTACATGCCGCCCCAGAGCGCGCTCGCTCCGAGTGGCAGGAGCGCGAACAGCGACGACCGCATCGATTCGAGAGGCGTGCGGCGCACGGTCACCGTCTCTGGAACGCCCGGGTGCTTGAATATGTGGGAGACCACGTGGGGTCCGCCCCGGTAGTTGCCGCCACCGGGATGGAAACCCAGGCTAGCAATACTTGCCGAAGGCCGACCATGGTCGCCCGGGTTGTCAGGCCGTCACAAACATATTCGCTGAGCATGTACGATACGAGGATGAGTCAAGCGGCGAACGCCGGGACGCGGCTCACGCTCTCGCTCTGGCACCCGAACTGTTGGGCCATCGAGGCCACCGAACAGGTAGACGGTGGCGTCCTCGCACACGCCATCTACAACACCCCGATGACGGCGCCCGAATCGGTGAACGGACTGTTCACCGCGTTCGGCGACACCCAAGAAGAGGTCGACACGCTCCTCGAGACCATTCAGGAGTCCGAGTACGCCGGCGAACTCCTGGAACTCCAGGAGCGATTCGGGCGCGCCCGGGACGCCCCCGGGAACGTCGTCCGCGAGTTCTTCCTCGAGTACGACCCCGCGGACATGGTGTGTCCGACGCTACTCGAGCACGGGTTCGTCCACAGCGCGCCCGTCCGCATCGAGGACGGCGGCGAGGAGTGGCAGGTGTGCTTCACGGGCGAACGCGAGGACATCGAGGACGCGCTCGACGGCGTCCGCGAGGACGCCGGCGCCGAGGTCACCATCGCCGCCATCACCGGCCCGGACAGCGGGAGCCCGCGCAGCGAACGCGAACGCCGCCTCGACTCGCTCACCCCCACGCAACGGAAGGTGTTCGAGCACGCTCGCGAAGCCGGCTACTACCAGTGGCCTCGCGGCTGCTCGACGCGCGACCTCGCCGACGACCTCGACGTCTCGAAGACGACGCTCCTCGAGCACCTCCGGAAGGCCGAATCGAAGCTCCTCGACCCACAGGATCTCTGAGTTCAGTTCACGCTGCGTGACGTCGCTACTGACGGGACGCTTCGACCAAGTGACTCCCAGGTCGACGACGACGGCTTCTTGACGAGTCGGCTGATTCGTGCCGCAAGGTGAGCGTTCGGCCGGCGTCCACACGAATAGGTGATTTCGTCAATCAGAACCCCGTTATCGCACGTTTCCGGTGTGATCCTGTCGCCCATCGTCCCCAGTCACACACAGTTCTCAGTCACTCAGAAAGTAACAAAGGAGTATATATTCACCGAGCGTAACTATGTCATGGCAAGAGAACCGGAGATGGCGTTGTATCGCACTTGCACAGTGGTCAGCGATACGACGTTCAAGAAAGACGGGGAGCGAACGTTCACGGAAGCGTTCGTGGATGCAGTCGCCGAAGCCGAAGGCGTTGCCCCACTGGACTTGCCGCCATTGTACGAATCAGTCGACTTCGACGCGATTACGCAATTAATGCAGAGGTATAGTGACCATTCAGACGGTGAACTGCTCCTGGGGCTGCTGATAGACAAGTGGAACATCTTCGTGAGTTACGACGGTCGAATCCGTATCTGTGACGCGAGCGAGGAGACCGAACCCGAACCAATCTTCGAAGGAGAGCGTCATAGCCCACGTTCTCAATAGCGGTTAGCCGATGCTTCGCTGCTAAAAGTCCGTAAATACGCGAGCATTCCGAAGCAACGGTAGTTGAGTCGTGACTCGGAGAATCCAACGGGACTCCCGCCGACTACTGGTCGAGCGCCGCTGGCGGAGACGAGAGATCGCGCTGTGTCCAGGGACCGCCCCGGACGTTCCGCCAACCGTACGCTGCCATCATGCGTAAAGTGGTCTCCTTCTCGACTGCCTGCCAGCGGGATAGGTTCGCGTTGAACGCGGCGAGTTCAACGACCTCGTGTCGCTGCGTCCACTTTGCACCGTGACCGTCTCGGTGCTGCCGGAGTCGGCGGGCGAGCTGGTTCGTTGCCCCGACGTAGTACGTGTCGTCGGCCAGGGCAAGGATGTAGACTGTCTTCGTCTCGGAACTGGACGTAGCTGTCGCTGTTGATGACATTGTCGTTTGGAGTGAAATGTTAGTGAGTATCCGATTCAGTGACCGACTGGCGTACACGATACCGATACACGACGAGTGCAAGATACCCGAACAGCATCAGCAGTAACGGAAGCGAATCGGCCGCGATAAGCTCCACGTCCCCAATCAAGATCAGGAACACCTCCTTGAGAGTATCGAGCTCTCGGTCCTCACCACTAGATTGGTCGTCAGCGTTACCACTACCGGACAGATAACGAACTTCGTCTGTCATGTTTCGCAGGTCGACCGTCGCCGCAGGACGCGCTTATTCCCACTCGGTCCGTCGAGAGACGCAACCGATGCGGTTTAAGTGCGTCCTGCGCGACAGACCGCGAAACCAAACATGACAGACGGAGCTACTTTTCGAACCACGAAGATTCGAGAAACCAACTCTGCGCATCACTACGATCAACCTACCACACAGCACTCGCACTACTACTCCACCACAATTCGGACCGCTTCACCACCGCATCCCGCACCGCTACAACACCGCATCAACCGTTTCGGTCTGGGACCGTAGCCAACGGAGAGGGATACGCATGGCTAGACCTGGTTGCCTGAGCATCGCGAACAGCCGAGGGCTCGCGCCGTCGACTCCAGCAAGACGGATGCTGGGCCGCACACTTCGGTGTACTTTGTCAGCCTCCTATTGCCCCCGAGAGTGGGCTCATTGCCATTCGGCAAGCGAGGTCTGATTGCCTTGCGACAACCTGTGCGGGCTGCGATCTTTGTATATTCCAGCTGCCGGCATGCGACAGATGGCTTGACCGGGAACGCAACCGGGGCGTACTTGGTACGGACTTAGTTGCGAACTGGTGTAATACTAGGGAAACCGGAGTGAATGTGAAACTGAGCAGTTCAACCGTTCTCGAGCGCGGCGTGCGGCGAGATGTGCGGGCCCGTCGGACTCTCGTGGTCGACGGTCGCGTCCACGTGGAAGACGTCCGCGAGCAACTCCTCGGTCAGGACCTCCCGCGGCGGCCCCCAGTCGTAGAGCTCGCCGTCGGCCATCGCGATGAGGTTGTCCGCGAACCGCGCCGCCTGCCCGACGTCGTGCAGGACGATGCCGATGGTGACGCCGTGGTCCTCGTTCAGCGAGTTCAGGACCTCCATCACGCGAAGCTGGTGGTGGAGGTCGAGGTGGTTCGTCGGCTCGTCCAGCAGGAGGACGTCCGTCTCCTGCGCGAGCACCATCGCGATCCACGCGAGCTGCTTCTGGCCACCACTCAGGTTACTCATCTCGCTGTGGCGGAGGTGCTCGACGCCCGCCAGGTCGATGGCGCGGTCGACCGCCTCGTGGTCGGTCTCCGACACCGACTCGAAGAACCCGCGGTGCGGGTACCGGCCGTGGTACGCGAGGTCCTCGACCGTGATGCTCTCGGGCGCGTTGTTGTGCTGCGAGAGCAACCCGAGCTTGCGCGCGAGGTCCTTCGCGTCGAACGACCGGACGCGCTCGCCGTCGAGGACGACGCCGCCCGCCCACGGGTCCAGTTGGTTCGACATCGACTTCAGGAGCGTCGACTTCCCGCTCCCGTTCGGGCCGACGAGCGCCGTCACCTCCCCGGCTGGCAGGACGACGTGCTCGCACTCGACGACGGGCTCCTCGGTCGTCGGATACCCGAGTTCCAGTTGCTCGCCGACGAGCTCGCTCGCGTCAGCGGTCGCGTCGCGACCGGACGCTGCGGTCTCGTCCCGGGACTCGTGCTCGCCGTCGGCGGCCGACGGTCGCGCGGCGGCTCCGGGCCCACCGTCCGTCCGCTCGCGTCCGCCGTCCGCAGCCTGCGTCCGCTCGCCGCCGTCGGCGTGGTCTCGTTCGCGCGTCATATCTCCCCCATCGCCTCCTGTTTCCGCATCAGGTAGAGGAAGTACGGCCCGCCGACGAGCCCGGTGACGATACCGACCGGGATCTGGACGGGGTTGAGCGCGAGGCGCGCACCGACGTCGGCGGCGACCATGAGCGCCGGGCCGGCGAACAGGCAGCCGACGACGAGCTTCTTGTAGTCGCTCCCGACGACGTTCCGGACCATGTGCGGGACGATGAGCCCGACGAACCCGACGATACCCGCCACGGCGATGCTCGCCGCCGCGGCGAGGACCGCGACGCCCGAGAGCGCGAACCGGACGCGCTCGACGTTCATCCCGAGCGCGTTCGCGGTGCGCTCGCCGAGCAAGAGGACGTTCAGCTGGCGCGCACCGAACAACGCCGCGGTGACCGCGAACAGCGTCCACGGGAGCGCCATCCGCACCTGCTCCCAGTCCGTGCCTGTCAAGGACCCGGTCGTCCACGCAATCGCGGACTGGACGACGCCGAGGTCGTCCGCGAAGAAGAACAGGCCCGTCTGCAGCGACTGACAGATGGTGCCGACGATGACGCCCGCCAGCACGAGTCTCACGGGACTCGTCCCGTTCTTCCACGCGATCGCGTACACGACGAGGAACGCGACGATACCACCGACCGACGCGATGATGGGGAGGAACGCCGACGGGGTGAGGACGAACTCGCCGAGGAACAGCAACGGGACGGTGACGCTCGCGCCAGCGAGCAGGACGAGCGTGACGAGGATCATCAGGCCCGCCCCCGAGGAGACGCCGAGGATGAACGGGCTCGCGAGCTCGTTGCGCGTGACCGCCTGGAAGATAGCGCCCGATATCGCGAGGTTCATGCCGACGAGGACGGCGACGAACACGCGCGGCAGCCGGATGTTCCACACGATGAGGCTGCGCTTGTTCATCTCGGGGAGTTCCCCACCGAAGACGAACGCGTTCCACGCGTCGAGATCGAACACGACCTGTGGGTTGAAGACGGCCTGCCAGGCTTCGACGAGCGTCATCGAGAACGCACCGAAGCTCACCTGGACGAGCCCGCCGAGCACGACCACGCCGACGCTCGCGATGCACAGCGAGACGAGCGACGCGTCGACGAACCCGAAGTAGCCCTTGCTCTGTTCGGAGCGTCTCCGCGCCTCTTGGGTCTCGCTCGCCATGACTAGTCGCTCGCCTCCGTGATCGCATCGTCTACGGCGGCGCGCTCGCGTATCGCCTCGTCGTCGACCGCGTCGAGCACCGCGTCGGCGCCGACCGCGTCGACGACCGCCTCCGCACCGACCGCGTCGACGACCGCCTCCGCACCGACCGCGTCCGTGATGCGTTCGAGGCCGACGACGTCGACGAACGCCGCGAGCCCGCGTTCGGCACGTTCGTCGACCGTAGCGTCGTCGACGCGCGTCTCGAAGGCCTCCTCGACGTAGTCGTCCCGGAGGTCGGCGAGTTCGTCGTCGTCGAGGTCGTGGTCGTCCCCGAGCTCGTTCTCGAACCACTCGCGCCAGCGGTCGCGGTCGGCCCACTCGCCGCTGAACTCGCTCGCCTGCCGGAGCCAATCGTACTCCGGCGCGACCTCGCCGGAGAGCCCGCGGGCGCGCCGCCGGTCCTCGATGAGTGACCGGGCGACGTGCGCCCCGTTCCCCGCCGCGACCACCGCCTGCGCGCTCCGCGCACCCGACGGGCTCGCGACGTACAGGCCGTCGATGGGCGTGCGGCCGCCGTCGTCGGCGTACTCGGGGTCGAATCGCTCCTCGACCTCGCCGTGGTGCTCGTGCTCGACGAACAGGTCGCCGCCGCCGTCGGGCGCCGTCGCCTCGAGCGGCCGGAGGTACGACCCGTCGTACCACGCGGCCGCGACCACGTCGGTCGCCAGGACGGTCGTCCCCTCCTGGGTCCGAACGCGGAAGCGCGCGTCGTCGCGGTCGTTCGCATCGCCGGCGCCGTCGACCGCCTGGTCGTCCTCGGATCGCCCCAGCCGTTCGACGGCGTCGACGAGTTCCTCGACGCGGCGCGCGCCCATCTCGGCGACGTGCGCGTGCACGAGGTCGTGGAAGACGTCGACGTCGACGCCCCCCGGGAAGCCGAGGTAGTTCTCGAGGTACGCGCACCGTCGAAGCGCGGAGTTCCCGCGGTCGAAGACGACCGTCTCCAGGCCGTACCGGGCCGCGAACACGGTCGCCGAAGAGCCTGCCGGGCCACCGCCGACGACGACCACGTCGACCGTCGTCTCGTCCACTTCGGCGCCGTCGACGGTGCCCGCGTCGGGCTCCGTCCCCGACCCGTCGCCCGTGCCGTTCGCGTGCTCGTCGGTCATGCTCAGAGCTTCGACTGCAGTTGTCTGGTCACGAACTCGTCGTCGAGCAGCGACTCGGGCCCCGAGAGATGGACGAGCGGTGCGTTCTCGACGCGCAGCCACTCGTCGCGTCTGTCACCGGTCACCGTGACGGTCTGGCGAGCGCGCGGGACGCCGTTCTTGCGGCGTTCGTCCGTCGACTCGCGGACGGTCGCGAGCTCCACCGCCTCGGTCTGGCGCTCGCAGACGACGAGGTCGTACGTCGGGAGGTCCGGGTCGACGTCGCGCATCGCGGCGCGATACCGCGCCGCCGCGTCGCGCGCTCGCTCCGCGGCCTCGTACGCGTCGAACGTGACCGACGACACCGGGTCCGGGCTGACGCCGGTGTCCTTCCCGACGACGACGAACTCGCCGTCGTCGGCCGCGAGGTCGGCAATCGTCTCTCGCGCCTCCCGGACCGCTGCGGCCGCGTCCGCGGCTCCCGCGCCGTCCTGGACGACTCTCGTCGCCTCACTGTCGGCGACACCGTCGGTCGGTCGGTCGTCTCCCGTGTCGTCGGTCGCTGCCATCTCAGACGTCCCCCGCGACGATGTCGGCGACGCGGTCGCGGTCGAACAGCTGCTTCTCGACGCCGTAGAGCTGTTCGGCGGTGCGTTCGGTCAGGACCATGTTCGTGATGGGGCCCTGGTAGAGGCCGCCGGCGCGGTAGACGTCGTCGTTCTCGACGGCGGTGAGCGCGCTCGCGGTGTCGTGGGATTCCAGGAACGAGACGACGGTGTCCTCGAACTCGCTCCGGGTCTTCGACTCGTAGCCGCGGAGCATGAGGACCTCGGGGTCGACGTCGAGGAGCGTCTCCAGGTCGATGGCGGCGCGACTCCCGTGGAAGTCCTTGATGCTCGTCTCGGCGAGCGCGTCGCGGACGCCGAGGTCGCGGAGGTGCTTGAACCCGGTGCCGTCGCCGATGATGTACGGATAGTACTGCTCGGGTTGGTCGCCGACGCCCCAGAGCACGGCGACGGACGGCCGCTCGCTGCTCCCGGGGACCGCCGGTGCGAGGTTCGCCTGGAAGTCGTCGTGGAGCGCCTCGAACGCCTCGTAGCGGTCGACGCGCCCGAAGACCTGCGCGAGCTTCTCGAAGCCCTCGTACAGCGAGTAGTACCGGTAGTCCTCGTGCCACGGGTAGTGCTGGGCGTAGATGCAGTTCCCGAACACGGGGCCGACGTTCTCGACGACCTCGTCGACGTCGCTCTGGTCCCATCCCTGGAACCGGTTCTGGAGGAAGTTCGGGTCCATGACGTGGACGTCGGCGTCGAGCTCGTAGAACAGCTCCTTGCTGACGCCGTCCTGGTAGAGCGAGACCATGTCGCTCGCGTCGACGCTGACGCCGTCGACGTCGTCGTAGTACTGGGTGTGGTAGCGCGACGTGAGCCAGAGCGCCTTCGGGGGTTCGAGGCCGAGCGCGACCCCCATGTCCGCCCACGAGCCGTTGTTCGCGACCCACGTCTCGGGGACGCTGTCGAACTCGACCTCGCCGACGGGCTCGATGGAGACGCTGTAGGGGGTGTCGAGGCCGTCGTCCTGGGTCGTCGTTTCACCGGTGGTGGTCGGTTCGGTGGTGGCGGTGGCGTCGCTCTCGTCGTCGGTCGCGCCCTGGTCGCCCGTGCTCATGCAGCCTGCGGCGAGCGTGCTCGCGAGCAGTGTGCTCCCGCCGAGGAGATACGCGCGTCGTGTGTGACGTGCACCGTCTTCGTCGCTCATACGATTTAGGCAACCCTAAACAACTAAATGGCTTTCGATTTTTAGGCCGGCCTAAATCAGGTGTTCGGTGTCGTATGGGGCGTCGATGGGTCGGAGGCAGGAACGCGAACGCGAACGAGCGAGGGCCGAACCGACGCCGGGGCACTCGACGGGTCGTCGTTCGACGCCTGGCCACGCAGCCAGATGGTCGTCCGACGCCGGGTCCATCGGTCGGTCCGGGAACCGTCGACTACGACTCTAAGTTAGGCAGACCTAAATCCACCGGTTCGTGGCTCGGGGACACTCGCTGCACCATCTGGCGGCCGACGGAACCGGGCAAGCGCCCCAAAGAAGACCGGACAGTAACACGGGCCGAAGCGACGAGCACGACCGAGTAAAACGGTCGAACGACGCGAGAAGAGTCAGCGACGGCGGTCTGCCCGGTGCGGTCAGTCCAGTGCCGCTTCGCTGAGGCGCGCCGTCTCGACGGCACCGCTTCCGTCGACGGTGATGCGGTGCCCGTGATAGTCGAACGCGAGACTGGCGTCGTCGGCGGCCGAGTCGACGAACGCGACGATCGCGTCCGGGTCGATGGTCTCCAGGAGCGGTGGGAGGTCCGTGTGGGACTCACCCGTGGCCTCCGCGACGGTACTGACGATGTCGACTATCGGATTCATTGTCGGTTACAGGGTTCGGGACTACTTAGAGACTGCAACTTTGAACTGTTAACCGGTTTTTCTAGGGAGGAAACCGCCCGTCCGCGGTACCACCGGGTGGCGCCCGTCCCTTCTGCGGACCGGTCACCAGCCGACCGCCAGAGCCCCGCGGCACTCATGATAACACGGCACGTGCAGCGAACAGGAGGTTCTCCTTGCGCTCGCGGACCCGCCGGTAGAAGTACTGCATCCACTTGCTCCCGTACGGCACGTACTGGTAGACGTCGACGTCCTCGGCGGCGAGGTCGCGCTGCGCGTCCTCGCGGACGCCCATCAGCATCTGGATCTCGTACGGCGTCCCGTACTCCTCGTGGAGCTCGCGAGCGTGCTCGATCATCGCCGGGTCGTGACTCCCGACGGCGACCCCGTCCTCGAAGTGCTCGAACGCGTACGCGATGAGCTCCCGGTAGGACTCGTCCACGCGAGCCTTGTCCTTGTACGCGATCGACTTCGGCTCGTCGTACGCGCCCTTCACGAGGCGGACCTTCCCCGGGAGCGGTGCGAGGCGCTCCAGGTCGTCGCTCGTGCGCTTGAGGTTCGCCTGGATGCAGACGCCGACGTTCCCGTCGGTCTCCCGGGCGTGCCGTTCGAACGCGTCGAGCGTCACGTCGGTCGTCTCGTGGTCCTCCATGTCTATCCACACGAAGACGCCACGGTCAGTGGCAGCGTCGACGATCCGAGCGAGGTTCTCCTCGAACACCTCGTCGCGGATACCCAACCCGATCTGACTGGGTTTCACCGAGATACAGCCCTCGACGTCGCTCGCCGCGAGGTCCTTCGCGAGCGAGACGTAGGCGTCCGCGTCCGCGTCGGCCGGCTCGCGGTCGTGATAGTGCTCGCCGAGGAGGTTCAGGATGACGGCGACGTCGTCCCGGTTCGTCTCGGCCGCGTGGTCGAGTGCGGTCGCGGGCGTCTTCCCCGCGACGAAGTTACTCGCTATCGGCGGAATCATGCGTGTAGTCCATAGCTGTGTCGTGGTATAGGGGCACCCGACCAGCCGTTTCACGGCCGAATGGTCAGCAAATAACGTTTACGGCGGTTTATCGCCGTCCTCAGGCGATTTTGGCTGCATTCCGACCATGGTCGGGCGGTACTATAGGCCTGTAGTTCATTATTGATTCTGCACACCGCTATGGCACCTGATGACAAGCGCGGAAAGGTTCGCAGAGACGTACTGAAAGGCGTGGGCGTTGGCAGTATCGGACTGCTCGCCGGCTGTGTCACCTCGACAGACGAGACCGAGACCGAAGGCGACGGCGGCGACGGCGGCAGTGGGGGCGACGGCGGCGACGGCGGCGACGGGAGCGACGGCGGCGACGGCGGCGACGGCGGCAGCGGAATGGACAGCTACCAGATCGGGATGGTTGACTCCGTCACCGGCTCGCTGTCCGCGTTCGGGCAACGCAACCAGCGCGGGAAGGACCTCGCGCTCGCGGACGTCAACGCGGAAGGCATCAAGGGCGGCGACCTCGACATCGTCGTCGAGGACTCCCAATCACAGAGTCAGGCGGGCGTGTCCGCCGCACAGAAGCTCGTCAACCAGGACGAGGTTCCGTTCGTCATCGGCGCCGTCGGCTCCGGCGTCTCGCTGGCGATCTACCAGTCCGTCATCCAGAACACGGACGTCGTCCAGCTCAGTCAGAACTCCACGAGCCCGGCGCTCAGCGACTTCCCCGGCCTCCTCCGGATGAGCCCGACCGGGCGCGTCCAGTCCGGTGCGCTCGCGGACATCATGGCCGACGACGGCCACGACTCCGTCGCGATCACGTGGATCAACAACGACTACGGCCAGGGCATCACTGACGCCTTCACGAGCGCGTGGGACGGCGAGGTCGCGTACAACCAGAGCCACGACCAGGGACAGTCGTCGTACTCGAGCGTCGTCTCCGGGATGGCGAACTCCGGCGCGGACGCGTGGCTGTTCATCACGTACCAGCCCGAGTTCACGACGATGGCCCAGGAAGCGTACTCCAGCGGGTACGAGGCGCAGTTCTACGGCGCCGACTCCGTGAAGGGTCCCGAAGTCCTGAACAACACGCCCGAGGGCAGCCTCGACGGCATGAAGGTCGTCGCGCCGAGCGCGGCGATCGACCAGGACAACTACCAGCAGTTCGCGTCCCGCTTCGAGGAGGAGCACGGGAGCGCGCCGACGGCGTGGTCCGCGTACGCGTACGACTGCGTCATCACGGCAGCGCTCGCCATCCACACCGCGGACGACTTCAGCCCGAGCGCGCTCCAGGACACCGTCCGCGACGTCACGCGTCCGGACGGCGAACAGGTCTCGACGTACGCGGAAGCGGTCGAGGTCCTCGGCGAGGACGGCTCCGCGTCGGACATCGACTACCAGGGCGTGTCCGGCCCCATCGACTTCGACGAGAACGGCGACCCCGCTGGCTTCCTCCAGATCTTCACGGTCGAAGATCACGAGTACGTCACGACGGGCACCATCTCCTCGGAGTAACACCCTCCGACAATGTCCGTTCTCGAATACGCAGCGAACGGGTTGGTGTTCAGTAGCATCATCGTACTGGCAAGTATCGGGCTGTCGCTCGTGTACAGTATCGCGAACTTCGCGAACTTCGCGCACGGCGACACGATGACCGTCGGCGCGTACGCGACGCTCGTCACGTTCGGCACCGTCGGCACCCTCGGCGGCGTCGTCCTCGGCATCCCGTACGGGTTCTTCGTCGCGTTACTCGTCGGCGTCGTCGTCGCGGCACTCGTCGCGGTCGTCACGCACAAGATCATCTACGAGCCCATCGACCTGGACTCCATCGGCCTGCTCATCACGAGCATCGGGGTCGCGTTCGTCTACCGCGCCACGATCAGGCTCGGGTTCGGCGCCGACTTCACCGAGTTCGGCATCCAGGTCCTGCGACCCATCGAGTGGCTGATTCCGTACGGCGTCCGCGTGACGCTGCACGACGTCGCCATCGTCGGGTCCGCGGTCGTGCTCGTCGCCGGCCTCCACACGCTCCTGCAGTACACGGACCTCGGCCGGAAGATGCGCGCAACCGCGGACAACCCGGACCTCGCACGCATCTCGGGCATCCGCACGAACCGCATCGAGATCTGGACGTGGATCATCGGCGCCGGACTCGCCGGCGCCGGCGGCGGCTTCCTCGGCCTCTTCAACCAGCTGTCGCCACGCATGGGGTTCGACATCCTGCTCGTCGTGTTCGCAGCCGTCATCCTCGGCGGTATCGGGAGCGTCTACGGCGCGATGCTCGGCGGGTTCCTCATCGGGATGATCAACCAGATGACGCCACTGCTCAGTGACATCGGCATCCCGATCGGTATCGAGTACGCGAACGCCGTCGCGTTCGTCATCATGGTCGTCGTGCTCCTCGCACGCCCCACGGGTATCGTGGGGGAGGCCGCGTCATGACCGAACGAGCGACGTTCCTCGGCGACCCGCGGGGGTACGTCGCGGAGATGACGCGCGCGGAGAAAGGGGTCGCCGGCTTCGTCGTCACCCTCATGGCGCTGCTGTTCTACGGCCTCATCACGGGTGGCCTCGGCCCGGCGTACTTCCTGTACCTCGTCGGGCTCGTCGGCATGTACATCCTGCTGAGCTTCGGACTGAACGTCCAGTGGGGGTACACGGGCCTCATCAACTTCTCCGTCGCCGCGTTCTTCGGCCTCGGCGCGTACGGGACCGCGCTCCTGACCGCGGACTCCTCGCCGCTCGCGGGCGGCTTCAATCCGCTCGTCGGGCTCGTGCTCGGGCTCGTGCTCGCGGCGGTACTCGCGGTCATCATCGGCATCCCGACGCTACGACTGCGCACGGACTATCTCGCCATCGCGAGCCTCGGTCTTGCAGAGGTCGTTCGGCTGCTCATGCTGAACGAACGCTGGCTGACGAACGGGAGCGCGGGACTCCGCGGCATCCCCGGGTTCTTCGAGGGGTGGCCGTTCCTCGCGACGTTCCCGCAGACGATGCCGGGGCTACGCTTCCAGCAACTGGAGGTCGGTATCCCGGGCATCTTCACGGTCCGCATCCTCGGGTTCACCATCGGGCAGTCGTTCTGGCAGGCGCTCCTGAACGTGTTCGTCGTGGCCGTGTTCGTCGGCGTCGTCTACCTGCTGCTCCGGCACGTCCACCAGAGCCCGTGGGGGCGCGTCCTCCGGACCATCCGGAGCGACGACGACCTCGCGGAGGCGCTCGGGAAGAACACGTACGCGTTCAAGATGCAGTCGTTCGTGCTCGGGAGCGTCATCATGGCGCTCGCGGGCGTGTTCTACGCGCACCTGAACCTGTTCGTGAGCCCGGGCGACCTCGAACCCATCAACACGTTCTACGTCTGGATCGCGGTGATCCTCGGCGGGAGCGGGTCGAACCGCGGTGCGATGTTCGGCGGGTTCGTCATCATCGCCATCCAGGAGGGCACGCGCTTCCTCGGTGGCGCACTCCCCGACACGTTACCCGTGGACTTACCGGCGCTCCTTGGCGTCATCGAGTCGACGTACGCGACCATCGTCGGGAACTTCGCGAGCACGCGCCTGCTCGCGGTCGGCGTCATCATCATCCTCGTGATGCGCTGGCGGCCGGAAGGCGTCCTGCCGCCCCAGCGCGAACTCATCTGGCCGAGCGCGCTCGCCGACGCGGACGTCCCGGGTCGCGAAGCCGCTCGCGAAGCGAAGGTCACGGACAACAACAACGAGACCGGGTCGGTCCACGACCCCGAATCGCTCGACGACGCGAGCGACGACGTGACCGAGGACGCGACCGACGACTCCGGCGGGGACGCGCCCTCGTCCGGCGACGACGTGCAAGCCAACGGAGGTGGTCGCGATGAGTGAACAACAGCCCCAGGAACGGCTGCTCGACGGCCCGAACATGGAGAAGGAGGACGTCGTCCTCGAGGTCGACACCCTCCGGAAGACGTTCGGTGGCCTCGTCGCGACCGACAACGCCTCGTTCCAGGTGGAGCGCGGCACCATCACGGGCCTCATCGGCCCGAACGGCGCCGGGAAGTCCACGCTGTTCAACCTCATCACGGGGTTCTACGAGCAGGACTCCGGCGCGGTCCGGGTGAACGGCGCGGACGTCACGAACGCGGAACCGCACGAGGTCGCCGAACACGGCCTCATCCGGACGTTCCAGACGCCCCGGAAGCTCGAAGGGATGACGGTCCGCGAGGCGATGCTCGTCGGCCCGCAAGCGCAGGACGGCGAGTCGTTCATCTCGCTGTTCACGAACCCCGGGAAGGTCCACGACCAGGAGAAGCAGAACCTCGAGGACGCCCAGCGCATCCTCGAAGAGTTCGAGATCGGGCACCTGGCGACGCAGGCCGCGACCGACCTCTCCGGCGGGCAGATGAAGCTCGTCGAGCTCGCTCGCGCGATGCTCGCCGAACCCGAAGTGCTCCTGCTCGACGAACCCGTCGCCGGCGTCAACCCGACGCTCGCGAACAAGCTCCGCGACCAGATCGCGCGCCTGAACGAAGAGGGCGTGACGTTCTGTATCATCGAACACGACATGGACTTCATCATGAACCTCGCAGACCCCATCATCGTCCTCGACCAGGGGAGCGTCCTCGTCGAAGGGACGCCGGACGCAGTGAGGAACGACGACCGCGTCATCGACGCGTACCTCGGAGGACCGGGCGAATGACCGGGCTCACGCACCCAGCCGGGACGGGAGGTGCGTCCGCATGAGCGCAAGCACTGGCGTCATCGAACGCGACGCGGACGAGGACGTCGTCCTCTCCGTCGAGAACGTCGACTCCGGGTACGGCGACGTCCAGGTCCTCGACGACCTGTCGATGACGCTCGCCGAGGACGAGATCGCGTGCCTCGTCGGCCCGAACGGCGCGGGGAAGTCCACGGTCCTGAAGACCGTCTTCGGGATGCTGACGCCGTGGGAAGGCCACGTGAAGTACCACGGTGACGACATCGGCGGGATGGCGCCCGAGGACATCGTCCGCACCGGCATCGGGTACGTTCCCCAGACGGAGAACGTGTTCGGGAACCTCACCATCGAGGAGAACCTCCGCATGGGCGGGGTCGCGCGCAGCGACGACCTCGACCCGATCATCGACCAGCTCTACGACCGCTTCCCGCTGCTCACCGAGAAGCAGTCCGCGAAGGCGCGGACGCTCTCGGGCGGTCAGCGGCAGGTGCTCGCGTTCGCGCGAGCGCTCGTGATGGAGCCGGACGTCCTCCTCATCGACGAACCCTCGGCGGGCCTGGCACCGAACACCGCGGACGAGGTGTTCGCGGACGTGCAGGCGGTGAACGAACTCGGCACCGCCATCCTGATGGTCGAACAGAACGCCCGGAAGGGCCTCGCCATCAGCGACAAGGGCTTCGTGCTCGACCAGGGGACGGTCGCGTACGCCGACGACGCCGACGGCCTGCTCGACAACCCCGAGGTGTCGCGGCTCTACCTCGGCGGCTGAGTCCACCCCAACCACGCCGCGTTCGGCTTCTTTGCCGTCGTCGAAATCCGCCGCTGAGAGTCATCTCGACGACGATACTGCAGACGAAGAGCGAGTCGGTCGTGCATCCGAGTTTCGCCCGGAACACGACCGATGGCCACCGGTCACTCGCGGACGTCGAGTGCCCCCTCCTCGGCGGAAGCGGCCGCTCGCCACCAGACGAGTTCGAGCTCGATGCTCTGTTTGGCTTCCGTGTCTCCCTGCGACCAGTCCGATTCTCCTTCGAGCTTGAACGTGACGGGGTCCGTCGGCCGAAACTGCACCGTCGTTCCGCCGAGGTCGAGCGTCACGCCGCCGTCACCGTCGAGTTGCTCGGCCAGGTCTCGGAGGGACGACGCGACCTCCGCACGCGTCTTCTGTTCTTCCGTTTCGAGTTCTCCCATACCTGATGAGGGGTATCAGTGGTCGAAAGCGACGGGCATGATTCTCACTGGCGGGGAGTCTCTAACTGGATACCGACAGGACAGGTGGTGGTGCGTGTTCGGCCGGTGGTCCGGGGACGGAAGCCGCGGACCCTCGTCGTCCTCGTTCGCGGCGTCTGCGGGTTCGGCAGCGCTCTCGGCGAACGTCGACGCACCGGTCGGCGACGATTCAGGCGTCGGGCGTCTCGAACCGTTCGAGCGTCAGGTTCGACGTGTCGAGGTCGTAGTAGCTCCGCCAGGCGGCGTCGAGGCCGACGACGCGCGTGTCACCGTACGTCATCTCGAGGTGCTCGTGGTGGTGCCCGACGAGACAGAGGTCGGGGTCGAGCGCGTCCAGGATGTCGTCGACCTGGTCGCAGCCGGGGTCGTAGTGCTCGTACTGGAGGAGGCCGTTCGGCGCCTCGTGCGAGAGGAGGACGTCGACGTCCTCGAGGCGTTTCGCCGCGTCGACGTCGTCGCGGACGAAATGTCGGCGGCGGTCGCCGTGCAGGTTCGCTCGCGACTTGTGGTACTGCGTCGGCGCGAAGTTCCCGGAGAGCCCCGCGAACCGGACGCCCTCGAGGTCGACGGTCGTGCTGGCGAGGAGGTTCGCGTTCTCCGTCCCCGGCGGGTGCTCGCCGGCGCGGAGCGCCTCGATGACGTCCAGGTCCTCGTTGTTCCCCGCGATGAACCACGTCGGGACCGGCAGATCGTAGTACATGAGGTCGCCGAGCTGGAGCGCCGTCGCCGCGCCCGACGCCTCGTACGCCGAGCGAAGCGCTCGTCGCCGGTCCGGTTCGACCGCGTGTGCGTCGCCGAGGACGAGCATCTGGTAGAGAACGCCGGTCGGCCACCTTTAGCGTTGATATTTCGCGAGAAGCGACCGGAGGCGTTCACCTCGCCCATCGACGACCCCAACGGTACAGCTAAGCGACCAGAAACCCTATCTCACGCAGTTATGGCACACGAACAGCCCGAAGACAACGAGACCGGTGGACGGGAGACGGTCTCCGCCGAGAACTTCGGGGTCGCCCTCGGCGACCCGAGTCGTCGAAACGTCCTCTTCCACCTCAAACGTCACCGAACAGCCTCCTTCGACGACCTCGTCGACGTCGTCGTCGCCACGGTCCCGCCGCGAAACCGAACGAACGCAGACGACGTCCGGTCGACCGTCGAGAACGCGCTCTTTCACCTCCATCTCCCGAAACTCCAGCTGCTCGGCGTCGTCGACTGGAACCGCGACACGAACGACGTCGTGCTACGCGCGGAGCCCGACCGGCTCGACGACTGGCTCGAGCTCTCGTTCGCCGAGAGCGTTCACGGCGCGACCGGGACGAACGACGTCGCGGTACTGGGCGACGCCGAAGGCATCGAGGTCCTGTTCGTCGAGGACTACGAACCGCTCCGCGAGGTACTCGTCGACCAGTTCGCGTCCGACCACGACGACATCTCGGTGACGACCGCGTCGAACCCCGAGAGCGCGCTCGACGCCCTGGAGTCGACCGTGTTCGATTGCATCGTGAGCGACTACGACATGCCGGGGTCGAGCGGGCTCGACTTCCTGAAGGCCATCCGTCGCGTCGACGAGACCGTGCCGTTCGTCATCTACACCGGGAAGGGAACCGAGGAGACGCGGCTCAAGGCGTCCGACCACGGCGTGAGTGCGTACCTCCAGAAGAGCGGTGGCGCGGCGCAGTTCGACCTGCTCGCGGACCGCATCCGGCAGGTCGTCGGCGAGTACCGGAACGGCACGTACCCGGCGGTCTGAGAACCGGCGTCAGGCGTCGTCGTAGCCGTCGACGCCGGTCGCGCGGAGGTACTCCTCGAGGAGCGTCGGGAACTGTCCGCCGCGGACGTACCGGAGACCGAACTCGTCGGCCCACGAGATGATGCCGCGGTCCTCGGTGACGACGCCCGCGTCGAGTTCGCGGGCGAGCACGAGCAGGTCGAAGTCCTCGCGCGAATCCAGGACGCCCTTGCGGAGCGCACGCCGGTACTTGTCCCGCATCGACGACAGGATGCGGTCGGCTTCCGTCATGTAATCCCCACTGTTCTCGTCGGCCGCGAGCGCCTCCGGGTCGAGTTGCTCGACCTCGCGCAAGGCCTCCTCGCTGACGCGGAGGCCGCGGTCGACGCGATCGCTCATCTCGTCGATGAACTCGTAGACGATGTCCGCCGGGATGGTGACGCCGTAGCGGTCAGGGCTCTTCCTGACGACCCACGTGTCGAGGCGTTCGAACACCTCGTCCGCGACGTCGCGCTCGCGGAGCATCGCGGAGAGTTCGTCGTGGATCGAGGGCGGCACGTAACAGGAGATGTTGAGCTCCAGTCGTGCGGTCGCGACGAGGTCGAGGAGTCGGAGGACGGCGTCCTCCATCGATTCGCCGTCTCGCCGTATCGCCTCGGTGATGAACAGCGACGTGTCGAGGACGAACCGCTGGCGGGGGAGGTCCGGCGACATACCTCGAGTGAGGCGGGCAGCCGTCTATAGCGTTCCGGCGACCGCGACGGCAGCCGGGAGCACCGATAGCGCGGCGCGCTCAGACGGATTCGAGCGTCGCGGCGCCGAAGGGAACCGAGAAGTCGTCGCACCACGCGGCGACGCCGTTGGCGTCGTCGCCGTCGACGCCAGCGGGGAGGGACTGCGCGAACGTCCCGGTCTTCGTCAGTTCGCCACCGTCCGCGCCACCGTCGATGCGGACTCTCCTCCCGGCCGCTATCTGGGCCTTCGTGTCCGGGTCCGCGTCGGGGGTGAGGTAACAGTAGACGTCCGGGCCCTGCGTCATCTGGAAGTCGCGGAACTGGAGGAATCGCCCCTCGGCGTCCTCGGCGAGTTCGACCGTCCCCGAGCACTCGTGGCCGTCCTTCCCCGCGAACTCGCCGCGCTTCAGGACCGTCGCACCACCGCCTCGCTGCCGCCGTCGCCAGTCGTGGTCGTGTCGTTCATCGATTCCTGCGGTTGGTCGTCGCTCTTCCCCGCGACGCGGTCCTCGTCGACCACGGTCGCCCGCTCGGGCGCGAACAGTTCCCACCCGAGGTACCCGCCGCCGAGGAGAGTCACACCACCGACCGCGCCGAGGAGCGTCCGTCGTTTCATACCCGTTCGGACGCCACCTGATATGAAAGCGATTTATCAAACTCCGTCTAGAGTCCGTCGAGAATCCCGGAGCGAAGAGAAATCCCGGGGTCAGGCGACGCGCGCGCCGTCCTTGAACACGGCGTCGACGACGTTCTCGCCGAACTGGTAGGGGACGTGGACGTGACTGGGCGCGTCCACTATCGCCATGTCGGCTGGCGCGCCCTCGTCGAGTCGACCTTTCGTGGGGCGGTCGAGCGCCATGGCGGCGTGCTCGGTGGCGGCGACGAGCGCCTGCGCGGGCGTCATCCCCATCTCGACGCAACAGAGCGACTGCGCGAACCCCATCGAGCGACTGTGACAGTTCGGGTTGAAGTCGGTCGCGACCGCGACCGGAGCGCCCGCGTCGAGCATCTCCGCGGCGTCCGCGTACTCCGCGCCGAGCCCGAACGCGGTCCCGGGGAGGACGACCGGGACGACGTCGGCGTCGACGAGCGCGTCGACGTCCTCGCGCGTCGAATGCAGGAGGTGGTCCGCGCTCGTCGCCGCGACGTCAGCCGCGAGCTTCGTCCCGCCGATGTGCGCGAGCTCCTCGGCGTGCACCTTCGGCGTGAGCCCGTGGTCGCGGCCCGCTTCGAGGACCCGCCGGGATTGCTCGACGGAGAACACGCCCTCCTCGCAGAAGACGTCGCAGTACTCGGCAACGCCCTGCTCGGCGGCGGCCGGAATCTGCTCGTCGACGACGTCGTCGACGTAGTCGTCGGTATCCTGGCCTTCCGGGACTGCGTGCGCGCCCATGAACGTCGGGACGACGTCGACGACGTGGTCCGCGGCGACCGTCTCGACCGCCGAGAGGAGCTTCAGTTCGCTCTCGGCGTCGAGCCCGTACCCGGACTTCACCTCGACGGTCGTCGTGCCGTACGCGAGCATCGCGTCCAGGTGCTCGCGGAGGTTCGCGGCGAGCTCGCGCTCGGTCGCCTCCCGGACCGCGCGGACGGTGCGGAGGATGCCGCCGCCGTCCGCGAGTATCTCCTGGTACGTCTTCCCCTTCAGCTTCGCCTCGAACTCGTCGCTCCGGTCACCGGCGAACACGGCGTGCGTGTGCGGGTCCACGAACCCCGGGACGACCGCCTGCCCGGTCGCGTCGTACGCCTCCTCGGCGTTCTCCGCGGGGTACTCGCGCAGGACCTCGTCGGTCGGACCGACGGCCGCGATCTCGCCGTCGACGACCGCGACCGCTGCGTCCTCGTACGTCTCGAGGAGTTCGCTGCCCTCGCCGGGCCACGCGCCGTCGCGTTTCCCGACGACGACCTCCGAAGCGTCGTGGACGACCGTCTGGAGTTCACCGCCCGGCATCAGTCCGACCCCCCGCTCTCGCTCGCGGCGCCGCCGCTCGCGCGTTCCGAGTCGCGTGGCGACTCGTTCCGGTCGCGCATCGGGACCGCGACGCCGCTCCGGTCGGCCTCGTCGATAGCGTCCTCGTAGCCAGCGTCGGCGTGCCGGATGACGCCCATCCCGGGGTCGGTCGTGAACACGCGCCGGGCCTTCTCCGCGGCGAGGTCGGTCCCGTCGAGGACGACGTGGTTGTTCGTGTGCAGCGAGTTCCCGATGCCGACGCCGCCGCCGTCGTGCACGCTCACGATGTCCGCACCAGCGGCGGTGTTCACGAGCGCGTTCAGTATCGGCCAGTCCGCGACCGCGTCCGTTCCGTCCTTCATCGCTTCCGTCTCGCGGTTCGGGCTCGCGACCGAGCCCGCGTCGAGGTGGTCGCGCGTGACGACGACCGGCGCCGCTATCTCGCCGCTCGCGACGAGTTCGTTGATGCGGAGCGCGAACAGCGCGCGCTCGGTGAGTTCCGCGTCCGCGTCGACGTGCGTCGCGTCCAGCGGCGTCTCGCTCACGGGCGTCGTCTCGTACCCCAGCCAGCAGACCCGACTCGGGAGCCCCTGGAACGACACCTGGTCGCGGGCGAGGTCGATCCAGCGTGCGAGGTCGTCCTTCTCCGGGAACAGTTCCAGGACCGCCTCGTCGGTGCGCGCGATGTCGGCCTCGTTCCCCGACAGGGCCGCCCAGCGGAACGGACCCTTCCCGCGACAGAACAGCGGGCGGATGTACGCCGGCACGAACCCGGGGAAGTCGAACGCCTCCTCGAACCCGCGGTGGGTCTGGACCTGCCCGCGGATGTTGTTCCCGTACTCGAACGCTATCGCGCCGGCGTCCTGCATGTCGAGGATGCCTTGCACGTGGCGCTCCATCGTGTCGAGGCTCTCCTCGACGTACGCGTCGGGGTCCTCGCTGCGGAGCGCGTCGGCCTCCTCGACGGTGTACCCGCTCGGATAGTACCCTTCGAGTTCGTCGTGCGCGCTCGTCTGGTCGGTGACGACGTCCGGGACGAACCCGCGTTCGAGCATCCCCTCGAACATGTCCGCGGCGTTCATGTGCAGCCCGATACTGAGCGGGTCGCCGCTCTCCGCGGCGTCCTCGGCCATCGCGATGGCCTCGTCGAGGTCGCCGGTCTTCGTCATGCAGTAGTCGGTCTCGATGCGGCGATCGATGCGGGCGTCGTCGACCTCCGCGGCGATGCAGACGCCGTGATTCATCGTCACCGCGAGCGGCTGCGCGCCACCCATCCCCCCGAGCCCGGCGGTGACGGTGATGGTTCCCCGGAGGCCCTCCGTCTCGGGGAAGTGCTGTCGCGCCGCTTCCGCGAGCGTCTCGAACGTCCCCTGGATGATGCCCTGCGTGCCGATGTACGCCCACGACCCCGCGGTCATCTGGCCGTACATGATCTTCCCTTCGGCCTCGAGTTCGTGGAAGTGCTCCCAGTCGTCCCACGCGCCGACGAGGTTCGAGTTCGCGATGAGGACTCGGGGCGCTCGTTCGTGCGTCTCGAACCGCCCGACGGGTTTCCCGGACTGCACGAGCAGCGTCTCGTCGTCGGGGAGGTCGCGCAACTCGGCCATGATGGCGTCGTACGCGTCCCAGCTCCGCGCCGCACGACCCGTCCCGCCGTAGACGACGAGGTCCTCGGGTCGCTCGGCGACCTCTGGGTCGAGGTTGTTGTTCAGCATGCGAAGCGCGGCTTCCTGCCGCCAGCCCTCGCACTCGATGTCGGTCCCGGTCGGTGCGCCCTCGTACTCGCGGTACTGCTCGCTCACGTCGCCGACGTCCAGGTTCCCGCCGCCGGAATTGTCAGCCATGCTCTCGACTTCGACCGGGAACCCGTTGGTCCTTCACCCACCAAGAGGAGGGGCATTCAAGTAGTACGGCTGGTCGTTCGGGCCAGAGCGTGCTCGCACCCGGGTTGCTCGTCGCGGCCGAAGCACACGTGCGGACGGTCACCGCCCCGGAGCGAACGCACGGACGGTCATAGCTTCGGAGTGACGACATTCGGTGGTGCGTCGTGCGGCGAGTCCCCGTCCACGTGACGGTTCGTCACGGTCGAACCTCGAGTGTTGGAGACCGGTCGGAACCGAGCGGGGTGGGGTGGTATGGCTACTCGTCGGTATCCCGATGTAAGTATAGGTTTTCGGGAACTTTTGCGAGAGTTCAGTTGCCGCGGGGGGAGTCGTATGAGACTCGTACCGGTGTCGACGGCGTGAACGGTTCGGAGGTTCTCAGTACGCTCTCGCGGCACATTCGACAACCAATCGTCATCGACGCGTCGCGACGCGTCCGCGATGTGACTGAGGCGGTGCTTACCCCTCGTCCGAGTCATCTATCAAGAGTATAACAATCAATGTGGCCGGCGAAGCCAGTCCATGGATTTGACCCGTCGGTCGGTACTGGTCGGGACGGCCGGACTGGCAGCGCTTGGCGACCGCTTCTGGCAATTCGGATGGAACCTCGTCGAGGATAGTTCGTCGAACAGCGTCGGCGTCGCCATCGCCGTCAACGACGACCGGGAGTTCAGAGGACTCAGTCGAACCGCCACACTCGAACGCGTCCGGGACCCCTGGCAGCCGGGGAACAGCGACGGCGACGGACAGGGCAACGGCGACGGACAGGGCAACGACGGCAACGCTCCTCCGGGGAACGACGTCCTGCACGTTTCCTCGGCCCCGGGACAGGGGCGCGGCGCGTCGGAGCCCGAGGTGACGTTCGACATCGGGCTGTCGCTCGTGGACGTCAGCGAGCGCGAGCTGACCGTGTCCGATATCGCGGACGACGGGGGTTCGCCGTCGGGATTCGCGTACGACTGGGGGACGACCGAGGCCGACGTCGTCGGCGTCGACACCGACCACGAGGGCGTCGGCTCGCCCGACGACGTATGGTTGTTCCTCGACACTGACCCCGACAACAGCGGGTCGAACGCCCAGGGGGCGTGGCCGCAGTTCAGGGACACCCAGGCGGTGTTCAGGACGCTGTACGCGGACCGGAACGACGACTCTGGCGGGTTCACCGAGGACTGGGAGCTCGGCGAGTGGAACACGCGCGACGTGACCGCCGAGTTCGACGCATCCGGGTGGAAGCAACTGGACCTGGAGGGCAGACGGTTCGAACGACTCGACTCGAGCGTCGCGACGACGTACGAGGACGCGCTCGTCGTCGGCGTGGGCATCAGTCGCGGCGACCCCTACTACGGGCCCTCGAAGCTCGACGCGTACTACCGGGACCTCACGGTCGCGGGAGAACAGTACGAGTTCCCGGCCAGCTACACGCAGGGCCGGGGACCGCCGAGGTGACCGAGCAGCACCCAGGCGCTCCGTTGATGGGATCGCGGCGACGAGCGCGCTCCCCGCACCCGCAACGCCAGGCGTTCCCGCCCGGATTTATGTCGACGCAACAGGAAAGGCCGGTATGGACGACGTCGACTTCGACGAACTCGTGGCCTCGCTCACGCTCCGCGAGGAGAACACCGCCCTGAAGAGCTACCAGAACACCGTCTCGGTCGTCTGCCCCGCGTGCGACGACCCCTTCGACGACCTCGTCGTCTGCAAGGAGAACCCGACGAGCCTCAACATCTCGCGACAACTCGACCTCTGCGTCGGGAACGTCGACGACAAGACCGTCATCTTCACGCACAAGCGCTGACCGGCGCGACGAGGGAGTGCGAGCCCGGCGTCCAGCGTGATGCCGAGCAATCAGCGGGAACTGCGCCAGCGACCGCCATCGGGTGGTGCTCGATTCTCTGGAGGGCCCGCGTGCCGAGGACGTCGTCGTCCAGCAAGACCGAGAGGGGCGACTCCGGCCGAGGGCGCGCACGCATTCGCTCACGGGCCGAGGAGCGTCTGGACGGCGACGAGGGCGACCGCGCTCGTCGCGAGGAGGGCGGTGAGGACGAGCGCGATGGGTGCGCCGCCGGTACTGCGGAGGTCGTCGACGTCCACGCTGAGGCCGAGTCCGGCGAACGCGACGAGGAAGAGCCCCTGGTATGCGCGCTCCATGCTCGCGGTCGCGGCGTCGGGGACGACCGCGCTGGACGTGAGGACGACCACCGCGAAGAACCCGAGGACGAACGTCGGGAACGACGACGCGATCGCGCGCAGCGAGCCCGCGAAGCTGGACGACGACGACGTCGTGGCGTCGTCGCGCCCGGTCTCGGTGTCGTCGTCGCGTTCGCTCCCTGCGGTATCGGCGTTCGCGTACCACAGCGAGTACCCGACGACGAGGACGCCCAGGAGGAGGTTCCGCGTGAGTTTCGTGACGGTCGCCCAGCGCCCCGCGACGTCGCCGAACGCGAACCCGGCCGCGGTGACGGGGCCCGTCGAGAACATCGTGAGGCCCGCCCAGACGCCGAAGACGCGCTCGGTGAGCCCGAGCGCACTGCCGACGACGGGGTACGCGAACAGGGTGACGACGTCGAAGAGGAGGATGGTGCCGGCGGCGTACGCGAGGTCGTCCTCGTTCGCGCCGATGCTCCCGGCGACGCCGACGGCGGCGGAGACGCCGCAGACGCTCGCCCCCGCAGCGAGCAGCGACCCGAGCTTCCCGCGGACACCGAAGACGCCGTTCGCGAGCGCCTCGACGAGGACGAGCGTGAGGAGGACGACGCCGACGACCAGCACGGCGAGCGTCGGCCCCGTCGAGAGCAGCGTCGATAGCGACACCCTGGCGCCCATGAGGACGATACCGAGCTCGAGCCAGCGCGTGTGCGTCTCCACGCCCGCCGCGAGCGACTCGGGGACGCCGACCGTGTTCGCGACGACGAGCCCGAGCGCGACCGCGACGACGAGCTCGCTCGCGACCGGAACGACGCCCGCTGCCGCGCGAGCGACCCCGGCGAGGACGGCGAGGAACGCCACCCCTGGTGCTACCCGTCGAACGGTCGACCGCGCCGACGACGTGGCGTCTTCGTCGGCCGTCATCGCGTGGTCAATACGGGACGGGTACGCTGAACTGCACGATGAACGTGACGATACTCGCGACGGCGACCGCAGGCCACTCACGGTCGAGCGTTCGCGAGTACTCGATCGCCGCTCCGAGGGCGTTCTCGGCCGTGTCGGTGCCGTCACCGCTCGGGTCGGGAGTCATTCCTGACGGGAGTACGACGTCGGGATGCTGGTCATCGTCGCCAGTCCGGGGTCGGCGTCGACGGCGGTCGACGAGTCCCGGGTCACGGTTTCGAGCGTGGACCGGTCGCGGCCGGTCCGGCGGTATTCGGTGAAGGATGGGGCGGTCGGGATAAACGGCGGCTCCGAGCGGAGGGTGAATGAGAGGGGGGTTCAGGTGGAGTCGTTCGTCGACGAGCCTCGGACGGATTCGCAGTCGTCCGGTCCGACGACCGTTGCCGTCTGGACACCGGCCCAGGGGTCGCCGTACATCTGGACGTTCACCTCGAGGAGACGGAAGTCGGTCTCACCGAAGGGGTCGACGATGGTGCCGTTGAGTGGCCCGACAGCCATCCAGATGGGCGTCCCGGTCGTCCTGTCGACGTACGTCAGCGCGAGGTCGTAGGAGACGTTCGCTGGAGAGACCGCGACCACGAGCACCTCACAGTCCAGCGTGACCGTCGCGTGAGCGTGCGTGAACGAGACCGTATTCGTGTACGAGTCGTTCGATTGCGTGTCGTGCGCGATCGGTTCGTTCGTTCCCGCATCGTCTGCGCCGGGTTCGGTGGACCTGCCGAGCGCGCCGTTCGACGTTGACCGGGCCGGGTCGGCAGGGACTGCCTCGGTATCAGTCGAGTTGGCGCTGTTGCGGCCAGTTGGGTCGTCAACGTCCGGGGGTTCGACGAGACGGAGCGGGACGTGATCCGAACTCGTTCCGAGGGCGTCGTTCGCGATGCCTGCTCCGAGTGCGAGGAGGAGCGCGAGTCCGAGTGCGAGCGTGATTCGTTTGGTGTCGTGATAGCTCATGGATGCTCGTGTGGGGGTAGGGCACGCAACAGGATAAGTGTCAGCTGAAAATAACTTCTATAGGGATTTGGACGGAAATTCTCGTCCCTTCGCTGACCGACAGGTCGAATACGTACCACGAACGGGGCGTAACTCCTCAGTACCGAACGCGCACTTCATGCTACCCGCCCGAACGGTCGACGAGAGTTATGTTCCACGGCGACGTACACCAAGAGATGAACCCGAACGAGAGAGCAACCCAGCACCCCGACGTCGATAGCGACAGAACTCTCTCGAAAGCGGCTCTCGCCGCGGTCGGTGACGAGACCCGGCTTCGCATCCTCGAAGCGCTCTACCTGGCGCGAGACACCGACCGACACCCGGACGTTCGCCCGACTCCCTTCAGCGAACTCCGAAAACGCGTCGGGATGGCGGACGGTTCGCAGTTCAACTACCACCTCAAGCAGCTCGTCGGCCCCTTCGTCACCCAGACGGAGGACGGGTACGTGCTCCGGCGAGCAGGCGAACGCATCGTCACCGCAGTCCTCGCGGGCGAATACGCCGACGCCGTCGTCTACGACGCAGAACCGATTCCTACGCCCTGTGCCATCTGTGGTGGCGACGTCGTCCTCGACTACAACGTCGAACCGTACCTGGACTACCTCGTCGTCCGCTGCACCAACTGCGAAGGCGTCATGTCAGGTACCGGACGACCACCAGGGATGCTCTCGTTGACCGACGCCATGCCACCAATCGGGATGCAGACGCGAGACCCCATCGAGACCTACCTCGCCACGTTCAGCTTCGTCGGGAATCAGTTCCGGACCATCGTCGACGGCGTCTGTCCGCACTGCGCTGGACGGATGACCGCCGAACCACAGGTCTGCGACGACCACGACCCCGGTGACGGAACCGTCTGCGAGAGCTGTCAAACCATCTTCTTCGTCTGGTACCGCCACCGATGTGCAGTCTGCGGGTTCTCACCCAGGATATTCCTCGACCGACACTTCGTCGTGCATCCGACCGTCACCGCGTTCTACCACGACCACGGCTACGACCCGTTCGGCCCCGAGTGGCTCCGCGTCGCGACGGAGACCATCGCCGCCCAGACCGTCGTCACCGAGGACCCGTTCGAACTCGAGGTCCAACTGGAGATCGACGACGACGCGCTCACGGTGACCCTAGACGGGAACGGAGACGTTCTCTCAGTCACGTAGCGTTCGTCGATTCCCGTCCAGCACCCCGACCTGCACCATCACGAGCGTACGGTCAGAACGGTCGTCTGGTCGACCATGATGGACGACCAACCGTGGCACGGCACGGTAAAGCTCCGGCTCTGCACGTCCGACACCAGTCACCTGCACGGTGGAAAAGGGGAGGACGGTGGGCGCCCTCGCTATCGGTATGAGCGACACCCGACCGTGGCACGAGGACGACAGATTCTGGGAGGCGTTCCGGGACGCGATGTTCCCCGAGGAGAAGTTCGAGCGCGCCGGCGAGGAACTCGACAGCATCCTCGCGCTCCCCGGCGTCGACGTGACCGCGGGCGATTCCGTTCTCGACCTCCCGTGCGGACCGGGGCGGCATAGCGTCGCGCTCGCCGAGCGCGGGTTCGACGTCACCGGCGTCGACGCGACCCCCGCGTACCTCGACGAAGCCCGAACGCGCGCCAGCGACGCGGACGTCGCCGACCGCGTCTCGTTCGTCGACGCGGACATGCGCGAGTTCACGCGACCCGGCGCGTTCGACCTCGCGCTGAACCTCTTCACGTCGTTCGGATACTTCGACGAACGCGCGGACGACGAACGCGTCGCCGAGCACCTCCACGCGTCGCTCGCCCCCGGCGGCACGCTCGTCATGGACCTCGCGTCCAAGGAGACGCTCGCTCGCGACTTCCGAGCCCGCACGTGGGACGAATTCGAGGACGGGTACGTCCTCGAGGAGCGAACGGTGACCGACGACTGGTCGTGGATGGAGAACTCCTGGCGGCTCGTCGTCGACGGCGACGTCCGCGAGTACGACGTCTCCCACCGCCTCTACTCGGCGTACGAACTCACGTCGCTCCTCGAACGAGTCGGATTCGAGACGGTGAACGCGTACGGGACGCTCGACGCCGACGCGTACGACCACGAGGCCGAGCGACTGCTCGTCGTCGCCGAGAAGTGAGGCGGCGTCCAGACGCGACCCCGGTCAGTGCTCGCGTCGCCAGACGTCGTCGATCCGACCGCTCACGTCGGCGACGTCCCGGGCCTGGAACCGTAACGGGTCGTCCGCGACGCGTTCGGCGACGCCGAGGTCCGTGAGGTCCTGGAGGTGCGCGAACGCTTCGCCCGCACCGAACTTGACGTGGTAGCCGCTCATGTCGCCGAAGCGGTCCCGGGCGACCGTCCACGGGGTGACACCGGGGGCGTCGCCGGCCGTGTCGTCCCCGGCAGTGGCGAGTTCGGCGAGCGAGTCCGCGACGAGACCGGCGCGCTCGCGGTGATGCGCGCGCAGTTCCGCGAGGCGCGGCGCGAGGTCGAACGCGGTGCCGTGCCCGGGGAGCGCGCGCCAGCCCGCGCCAGCGAGCCGGTCGAGCGCGCGCCGGTAGTCCGCGAGCGGTTCCGTCTGGCGGGTGTCGCCGCCGCCGACGTTCGGCGTCACCGTCCGCAGGACCGCGTCGCCGACGAGCACGCGCGAGTCCGCCCTGCCCCCGTCGACCGCGGCGTCGAGGGAGAACGCGACGTGTCCGGCGGTGTGGCCGGGCGTCTCGACGACGGAGAGCGGCCCCACGGCGTCACCGGCGGCGAGCGCCTCGACCGGCGTCTCGTCGGGCAGCGGCGACGGCGAGTCCGCGTTGCGGAGCGACGCGACGTCCTCCTCGGGGACGCCCCACCGCGAGAGCGCCGCCGCGTCGCGGTCCACGCGTCGCGCTCGCTCAGTCGCGTAGTCCGCGATAATTGGCGCGTCACGCTCGTGGAGGCGGAGGGTAGCATCCGCCGCGTCCGCGAGCCGCGGCGCGAGCCCCGCGTGGTCGACGTGCCAGTGCGTCACGAGCACGTCCTCGACGTCCGCGACCGGGAGGCCGACGTCAGCGAGTCCATCGCGGAGGCTATCGAACGCCGAATCACCCGGCGGTCCCGGATCGACGACGATGCCCGCGTCTGGAAGCACCCACGCGCTATTCCCGCCCTCCGGCCCCGACCCGTACGCTGTCGACACCTGCACGCGCTCGACTCGCTCGCGGTTCGCAGGCACCGCAGCGTCGTCGGCCGTCGACGACTCGTCGACCACTCAGTCGTCACCTCCATCGGGCGCCTCGTCCCCGCTAGCGAGCGCGTCGAGGTAGCCGGCGAGGCCGTCGCGGAGGTACGCGACGTCGACGCCGGCGACGACGAAGTCCATCCCCCAGTCGTCGCGGCGCGGCGTCGCGTTCTCGTGGCTCGTCGCGAGCGTGCCGACCGCGACCGACCCTGGAGCCGTGCTTGCGGCGTCGACGACGGTGTCGATGCTGGCGCGGAACGCGTCGCTGTCGAACGCGCCGAAGTCGCCGAGGCGCGCGGAGAGGTCCGCGGGCCCGACGAACAGGGCGTCGAGGCCGTCGAGCGCGGCGATGGCGTCCGCGTCGTCGATGGCGCCGGTGGTCTCCATCTGGAGGATGGTCGCGACGTCGTCGTTCGCGGTCTCGACCGCGTCGTCGAGCGTCCGGCCGTAGTCAGCCGCGCGGCCACCGGCGACGCCGCGGACGCCCTCTGGCGGGTACTGGCTTCCTCGAACCGCTTCGCGGGCGTCGGCGACCGACTCGACCTGTGGGACGAGGATGCCGTCAGGGCCGAGGTCGAGGAGGCGCTTGATCTCCGCGCGGTCAGGGCCGCTCGCGCGCACGACGGTCGCGGTGGCGGTCGCATCTGGGTTCCGCTGGCTGGCGCGGTGGTTCGCGGCGTCGACCGCGCGAACGCAGTCCGCGAGGTCACCGATGGCGTTCTCGGAGTGCTCGCCGTCGAGCACGACGAAGTCGACGGGTTCGGCAGCGAGCACCTCGGCGACGACCGGGTGGCCGACGGTACACCACGCGCCGACGAGCGCGTCGCCGTCGCGGAGTCGGTCGGCGAAGTCGGGTTGCATACCGAATGCGACGACGTGCAGCGCCAAAAGTGACCGCGTCGCCGGTGCCGTCTTCCCCCTCCAGCGCGTTCAGTCGGTCGTGCTGGCCCTCAGATACTACGTCTGCGAGCGCTGTGACGCCGTGCACGCCGACGTCGACCCGCCAGGCGAGTGCGGGCGATGCGGTCGTCGCGGAGCGGCCGCGTTCGACGACGTGACGTCGACGCTCGACGACGCGAGCGCGGCGTACTTCGCGACCGGTTCGAACCGCTGAATCCGCGGTCTGGACCGAACGCGGTCGGAATCCGGCGAATCCCGTGAGCCATGCGAACGGCTTTCACGCGAGCGGTCGACGCTGCGCGTATGCCACCGCTGACGGCGCGCGTCCGCGCACCGGAGCGCTCCTCGATCCGCGTCATGTACGACCTCGCCGAGGCCCACGACGGCGACCTCGTCCGCCTCGAGGTCGGCGAACCCGACTTCGACACGCCCGAGCACGTCGTCGACGCCGCGATGCGAGCGGCGCGCGACGGCGACACGCACTACACGCCCAACGCCGGCACCGTCGCGTGCCGCGACGCCATCTCGACCGTGCTCGCCGACCGATACGACCTCGATTACGGCGTCGACGAGCTCTGCGTCACCGTCGGCGGGATGGAGGCGCTCCTCCTCGCCGTTCTCGCCACTGTCGGTCCCGGCGAGGAACTGCTAGCGCCGGGGCCGACGTGGCCGAACTACGAGACGCAGGCCGCGCTCGCCGACGGCACGTTCACCGAGGTCGAACTCCCCGCGGAGACCGGGTACGACCTCGACCCGGACCTGGTCGTCGACGCGATGAGCGACGACACCGCCGCCGTCGTGTTGACGACGCCGAACAACCCGACGGGGCGCGTCTACGACCCCGCTGACTGCCAGCGCGTCGTCGACGCCGCCCGCGACCACGACGCGTTCGTCGTCGCGGACGAGGTGTACCTCTCGCTGTGCTACGACCGCGACGCTCGCGCCGTCGCGGAGTACGCGGGCCAGCCCGACCACGTCCTCACGGTCGGCTCGTGCTCGAAGGCGTACGCGATGACGGGGTGGCGCCTCGGGTGGCTCGCCGGCGACGCGGACGTCCTCGAACGCGTCGTGACGGTTCGCGAGTCCACGACCGCGTGCCCGTCGAGCGTCGCGCAGGCCGCCGCCGAAGCCGCACTGACCGGGCCCCAGGAACCCTTCGAGGAGATGTACGCGGCGTTCGAGGAGCGCCGCGACCTCGTCCACGACCGCCTCGCAGAGATACCTGGTGTGACCGCACCGCGCCCCGAGGGCGCGTTCTACGCGTTCCTCGACCCGGGCGTCGACGACTCGCTCGCGCTCGCCAAGCACCTGCTGCGCGAGCACGGCGTCGTCCTCGCCCCGGGGAGCGGATTCGGCGACGCCGGCCGCGGCCACCTCCGGCTGTCGTTCGCGAACTCGAGGGCCCGACTCCGCGAAGGACTGGACCGACTCGAGGCCGGACTCTCGACGTTTTAGCGTGTCAGCAATTTTTGCCGACTGTATCGAGCGTTCGGTTCGAGCTGCGTCCTTAACGGTGATTCCCGTTGAGAGCGGCTGAACCCCCAATTTTCCCGTTTTGCAGACCATGGTATCCCATGCCACGTCGTCTGTAATTTGCCTAAATCGAGGAGAAATCCACGATTTGGCCAACATGATTAAGTCAGTAAGAGAGATAATATGGTTCGACAATGCACAGGAGAGAATTCCTGCTCAGCGCCACCGGCATCGTCGGCGCCAGCACAGTCGGCTCGATAGCGTACACAAGCGCGACGGTCGAACGTGACGTGACCTCGAGCGTCGCTGCGGACGCGAGCGCGATCATCGGTCTCGTAGACGGCGGCGTCGGTGCCGTCAGCAAGACCAATGGCAAACTCCAGATCAACACGGACGCGAGTTCCAGCGGACTCAACGTCGACTCGACGTTCTGGTACGGCGACGACAGCTCACCGACCTCGACGTACGCGTTCAAAATCTCGAACAACTCTGACTCCTCCGAGACCATCACGCTCGCGCTGACCGACGGTTCCAGCAGCGCGATGAACCTCCCCACCAACGCCGTCTTCAACATCCACGTCCACACGTCCTCCTCGAACAAGGTCGGCACCGCGTCGCCCGGGTCGTCCCTCGACATCCCGCTCGACGCGAGCGGCGAGACCACCGACGAGGCCTACGCCGTCATCGAGATCCAGACCCCGACGTCGAACTCCGACATCACCGGGGCGATGAAGTTCACCGCCTAACAGTAGACATTCTTCATGAACCGAGGTGCGGTACTCGCCGTGATGGCGTTGGGGATGCTGCTCACGCTCGGCGCGATAGCGCCGGGTATCGCGCCGGTCGTGGTCGCGACGCCGGAGTCGGGGAGCATGGTGCCGACGGCGGAGACGCACTCGCTCGTCGTCGTGCTCGACACGGAGCCGACGGTCGGCGAGATCGCGCTGTTCGAGACGCCGACGCGGGACCGCGCGGTCCTGCATCGGCTCGTCGATCGGACCGCGGACGGCGAGGCGTTCGTCACGCAGGGCGACGCGAACGCCGCGAGCGACCAGGCGGCGGGCGACCCGCCGGTGTCGCCCGACCAGGTCTATGGGACCGTCCCGACGATATTCGGCCAGCCGCTCGTGATACCCTACGCCGGGCTCGTCTTGACGAATCCGGTGTTCGCGTTCGGCGTCTGGGCGCTCCTGGGCGCGTCGCTCCTGTACACGACGACGGGCGGGCAGGCGGTCCGCGAGACCGTCGCGGCCGTCCCCGTCCGCGTGCACGTCGTCGTGCTCGCCGTCGCCATCCTCGTCGTCGTCCCGGCGGCGACGGTGGCGGCGCCGGCGAGCGTCGACGCGGAGATACTGACGACGACCACCGCGACCGGCGAGAAC
The DNA here is from genome assembly GCF_037081675.1 of Halorubellus litoreus. Taxonomy (GTDB): domain Archaea; phylum Halobacteriota; class Halobacteria; order Halobacteriales; family Natrialbaceae; genus Halorubellus; species Halorubellus litoreus. The sequence continues at coordinate 204,731 of NZ_JAZAQL010000003.1, forward strand.
CCCGGTATCGTCGCGCCCGGCGAGGTCGGCGAGCGCACCATCGAGGTGTCCTCGCCCGTCATCTGGGGGCTAGAGACGACCGCCGAGGTCGACGGCGACCTCCGAATCCGCTCCGTCAGCGCTGCAAGCGGCGGAACGCGCGAGGTAACCGTGGTGAACGACCCCGTCGACGACCCGCAGGTGCAGCGGGGCACCATCACCGTCTACTCGTTCCCGGCGACGCTCCCCAAGCCGGTGCTCGCCACGCTCGTCGACGTGCATCCGTTCGTCGCCGGGTTCGCTGCCGCGCTCCCCATCGGCGGGACCGTCCTCGTCGCCGCACTCCTGTTCATCGACCCGCGACTCCCGCTTCGAGCGAGTCGGAAAGCCATCCAGCGACGCCGGCGCCGCAAGCGAACCGACACGCCCCACCTCGACTGACATGACTCATCCAAGCCCCTCCACGTCCGCGACGTTCGGTCGCGAGTTCCCGTCGCGGTCGACGCGGACCCCGACACGGAACGGTGACCCACGATGATGGAATCGTACTCGTGGCTCCGGTTCAAGCACGCGCTCGCCACGAACACGAAAGCGATCGTCGTCGCGTGCGTCGTCGTCGCGCTCTTCACCACGACGATGCTCACGACGGGGTTCGTGACGGAGGCGAGCGCACTCAGCCCGCTCGCCGACGACGACGAGGCGACGTCGTTCCACGCGGCGAGCGTCGAACAGCACGCGACCGTCACCGTCCGCAACGACACCGACGCGTACGAGAAGGGCGAGACGCTCCGGGACGCGTCGCTGTACCCGCGCCGGAACGCGAGCGACCCGACCGTGAACGCGACCGCGACCGTCGACCGCGGGTCGCTCGATGCCCTCAACGTCACGCTCACGTACACCGCGACGCGAGCCGCGGGAGACGGGAGCGGGTTCTACGAGAAGGACGTCGTCGTCGCCGCGGTCGACCGACCCCGGAGTTCGGCGAACGTCACCGCCGACATCCCCATCGAGGACGTCTTCGAGATGCGTGACGACCTGGAAGCGGAGTTCGGCGACGGCGTGTCCGTGTCGGTGTCCATCGCGGCGACGGCGACGTACTCCTACGAGACGCCGACCGGGCGGACGGTCACGCGCACCATCCAGACCGGCGGCGGCATCGAGCCGGTCGGCCAGCTGTACGCGCTCCCGACCGGGAGCGACCGCGCGACCCACCGCACCGGGGCGAATCCGGACGCGAGCGGTGGCGTGTCGCCGTTCGTGAACTGGCTCGCCATCATCGCCCTGTTGTCCTCGGTCGTGTTCGGGGTCGCGACCGTCGTGAGCGGTCGGTTCATCGACGCCGACGAGGTCGCTCGCGAGATACAGTGGCAGCGGTTCCGGGACTGGGTGACCGAAGTCGAGTCGTACACGCCCCAGGGCGACGTGAACACGGTCGAGGTCACGAACCTGAACGACCTCGTGAACCTCGCCATCGACACGAACCGCCGCGTGCTCTTCCACCGTCCCGTCGAGGAGTACATCGTCGTCGAGAACGACGTGATGTACAAGTTCACGCCGGACGTCGGCGAGGACGCCGGAAGCACGGAACTGTTCGGGCTCCGCAAGGAGGACTTAGAGGAGACCGAGTTCCCGAACTTCGAGAACTTCGAAGCCGCCGAGAACCGGGAACGACCGAGCGACTGACGACGAGGTGAGTCACGGATGCCACGACGACACCCTCGCCGCAACGGGGGCACGGGCCGCCGGAACCTGCTCGCAGCGGTCGCCACCGGCGTCGCCGGCATCGGAATCGGCCTGAACGTCCTCAAACCCGAAGCGTACACGTCCGCAGTCCTCGGTCGCGGGGCGAACGCGGCGGTCACCGACGACCCGAACGCCGTCCTCGGCATGGAGGGGTTGACTGATACGAGCGTCACGCCGACGTTCACGAACCGGTCCTCGGCGACGATGGACGTCACGCTGGACGCCGTCGAGACCGGTATCGAGTGGGACCTCGGCGACGACGGTACCTACGTCACCGACCCGGTCACGTTCACGCTGGGGAGCGGGTCGTCGACCGAGTTGGCTGTCAAGGGCGCTGACGAGGTGACCGCGGACATCACGGCGGTACGCTCCGCGAACGGCACCACGACGGGGCGCATCGAGCTCCAGCGCGTCATCGACGTCCCGCAGTCGAACGTCGTCCAGGAGATAGCGGGGAGCGCCAAGGCCGCCGGGAACAGCGGGAAGTACGAGTTCGAACTCGAGAACACGGGCAACGTCGACGTGAGTCTCGTCGGCGTGGGCGTGAACGAGACCACGAACCCGAACGCCACCCAGGTCGACGGGGGCGGCATCCTCATCGCACCGGGAGGGTCGGTCGTCTCCAACGAGATACCCGTCGATAGCAGTGACCCGAGCAGCGATACGCGGGTCGACTTCGACCAGTCCGTTCCGCTGAACGCCGGCCAGACGAAGTCCTTCGAGTTCGACCGTTTCAGAGATAGTAGCGGGAAGAACGCGGAAATGAAGGGCGCGGACCTCAGGGTGACGTTCTACTTCACCGACGGGAGCTCCGGCGTCGTCGAACTCTGCTTGGCCGGTTGTAGTTTCTGAAGAAGGCTCGTGCGGTCTGTTCTCTCGAGTCGCGTCGTTCGCGCTCGACGCGAGTCGCGACGACGGCGGCGTACTCAGGACCGGGTCTCGAAGTCGGCGAAGTCGTCGAGGACCGTCGGTTCGAGCCACTCGTCGCCCGTGATTGGTAGGTCCTCGCACACGACGATGCCGTTCACTGGGTCGTACTCGAGGAGGGCGTTAGCGTCGAGTTTCGGGAGGACGGAGTGATGGAGGTACACCTCGACGTCCCTGTCGTCGCGCGGGCTGTCCGGGGCCCTCCCGGCCGCTGCTCGCTCCGCGATGGTCTCGGCGAGCGTCGAGCGGTCGAGCGGTTCGTTCGCTGTCGTGAGGATCGCGAGCACAGACCGTGTGAGCGGTCTCGCCAGCACCGACCACGCGACACGTTCCGGCGCCCGTCGAACCCCGTACTCCACTGTCATCACTAGCGTGAACACGCCTCACGCTCAAGAGCGTCCTACCGGAACAAGCCGGTTTGTCACCGCCACGTCAGGTCGGGTCGTCCGTCGACGATTCGACCGAGTCGAGCCCGAGGTACTGCGAGAGCACCTTCGCCATGGCGATCCGCAGGTGCTGGTGGAGCGTCGACGACGAGATATCTAGTGCGACCGCCAGTTCCTCGCCGGTCGTGCGTCGACGCGGCCACTCGAAGTACCCCGAGAGGTACGCTGCCTCGAGGACGCTCCGCTGGCGGTCCGTGAGTTCCGATTCGGTCATCGTGTCGAACAGCGCGCCCGGGACGGTTCGCTCCACCTCTCGCTTCGCGACGAGGTTCGCGTCGACGCCGCGGTGTTCGACGCGGTCCAGGTACGCTCGGACGTCGGACCCCGCGGTCACGTCCACCACGAACCGGGCGCGGCCGCCCTCGATCGTCCCACCGCGGATCCAGCCGCCGGCGTCCAGGAGCGCGCTGACCGGTGACGCCTCGCTGACCCGGAGTTCGAACGCGAACCGGTCACCGTCCGCGCCCACGACACGAACGGATTCGACGACGTCGAGGTCGGCGGCGGCGCGCTCGAGCGCGTCGTCGTCGGTATCGACGGCGGTGAGGTAGAGCAAGTACTCGTGGTCCTCGACCGGAACCACGCCCTCCAGCGTCCACGTCCCACCGACGCGTTCGTTCAGCGTCGGTAACGGCGCCGGGTCGCCGGAGACGTCGAGCTCCAGTTCCTCGAGGACGGTCGCGTGAAGCAGGTGCTTCGTGCGTATCGAGTCGATCGCGGTGCCGAGCAGTTGCCCGAGTTCCGCGAGGACGGCCAGTTCCTCCGACGCGAACGCGTCCTCGTCGGCCGCGCCGATCGTGAGGACGCCGTGAACGACGCCCTCGTACGACAGCGGGACGTTCGCGATAGCACGGACGGCTTCGGTCGCAGCGTACTCGTCGAAGGCCTGCGAGAGTCGGTCGTCGCGCTCGACGTCGACGACGGTCGGCGTCACCGTCTCCACGGCCTCCACGATCGCGTCCTTGAGCGTGCCGGCTGTCGACGCCTGGAGGGCGTTCATCTCCGCTGGCGTCGCACCGGCGGCGTGCTCGAACTGGATCTCGTCGCCGAACGTCACGCGAGCGGAGACCGCGAGCGGGTACGTGTCCGTCGCGCCGAGCGTCCGACAGACCGCCTCCTCGACCGCGTCGCGGTCCGTCGCAGCGATGATCGCTCGGTTGACGTCCCGGATGATCTCGTTCACGCGGTTCAGTCTGTCGAGCTCGTCGCGCTGGGCTTCCAGTCGCGCCGTCGCTTCCCGCCGTTCGGTGATGTCCCTGAGCGCGGAGAGGTGCTGGCCGGGGCGGACGTTCGCCGTCGCCGCGAAGTCCGTGATGCGGACGTCGCCGTCCGGTCTGACGAGCGTGAACTCGCCGCGCATCGACCCGTCCTCGAGGAACGTCTCCCAGACCGCGTCGACGTCCATCTCGGGCGGCGCGAAGTCGCGCGGGTGTCGTCCGAGGAGTTCCGATTCGGGGAGCCCGTAGAGGTCGCACGCCGCTTCGTTGACGGCGACGTAGTTTCCGTCGTCGTCGGCGAGAACGAGCGCGTCGAGCGTGCCCTCGAACACGCCGCTGAACAGGCGCTCGCGTTCTCTGAGCTTCGTCTCCGCGCGCTTGCGGTCGGTGACGTCCTCGAACGTCACGACGACCCTGGAGACGTCACCGTCGTCGTCGAAGACGGGCGCGGCGCCGACGACCAACCAGAGACGTGACTCGTCGGGATGACCGAGGGAGAGTTCGACGTTCCGTACCGCGTCACCCGTCTCGAGCACGTGATTCAGCGGGAACGACTCGACGGGCAGCGGGTCGCCGTCGGCGTCGAGCGCGTTCCACGCGCGGTCGGTGAGCGTCGATCCGACGAGGGCCTCGGGCGGGAGACCGAGTATCTCGGCGCCGCGCTGGTTGACGCGAACGAACCGTCCGTCGGCGTCGTGCACGGCGATACCCATCGGCGCCAGTTCGAGGAGTTCGTCGAAGACGTCGCGTTCGTGTCGGAGCGCGCGCACGCGCTCGATGCGCTCGGCGACGTCCGTGAAGTATATCGAGAGCCCGGTCGGTGACGGGAACGCGCGGATCTCGAACCACGTGTCGAGGGTGTCGGCGTACCACTCCATCGTCACCGGTTCCTGTCGCGTCATCGCTCGCTCGAACGCGGCCTGCATCCGCGTGCCCGCGACCACCTCGAAGACGTCCCAGATGGAGCGACCGAGGAGGGACTCGCGTGGTTCGTCGACGAGTGCCGCGGCTTTGTCGTTCACGAACGTGTACCGCCAGTCGGCGTCGAGTTCGACGACGCCGTCGGTGACGCGCGACAGGACCGTCGCCACGTCCGGAGATTCGGGGCCTGCACGACGGCAGTGGTACGCCACCAGCGAACTCGACGGGTCGACGTCCTCTACGGTGACAGTAACGGGGATGTCGCGACCGTCGGGGCCAGAGACGGTCGTCTCTCGCCGCGTCGGTGCGTCGTCGTCCGGGTCACCGGGGTCGAGGCGGTCGACGAACGTGGCACCGAGGAGGTCCGCGACGGTGGTCTCCGTCGAGAGGTCGCTCCGCGGTCGCCCGAGGACGCGTTCGACGGTCGGCGACGCCCAGCGGATGACGCCCGTCTCGTCGGCTATCAGCACGCAGTCGTCGCCGCGAGCACGTTCGGCGTACGCGCCGTCGTTCGTGGCTGGCATCGTCCTTGCGTTCTTCAGTCGTCGTTGGCGTCGATGTCGACGACAGCGGTGTTCTGTCCGGGGTTCGGACTGTCGCGCGTGGTCGGCAGGCGGCCGGGGTTGCCGGCGTCCAGCGCGACCTCGCGCCGCGCCGTCTTGAGTGGTGTTGTCATACCACGAACGTCGGCGGCGGTCGACATAAACGCTCGCGGCGAACAGGTCCACGCAGACGTCGCTGTGGACGAGCGAACCGCAGACGGGACGGCTACTGGCCGTCCAGCGCACCGCCCCGCGTCTTCGGGTCGTTCGCGACGACGACGTACACCGAGAGCGCGCCCTGCGAGACGAGGAGGAGCGCGAGACCGACGGCGACGAATCCGACGCCGACACCGCCCGAGATGACGTTCAACGCCAGGACCACGCCGAAGCCGATGGACGTCAATCCCAGCAGTGCCACGGCCATCCAGAGATTCGAGTTCGGCATCGTGCGAGCCTACCCGCCGTCACTCGATTACGGATTCCGATATGTCCAGTCGATAGTAGGTACCCGCCGCGTTCACCTCCACACGGAGTGGGGTTAAAGTACGGCCGGGGCGTCATCGTCGACGAGATGTACGAGGCGACGTTCCACATCCGCGGTGACGTCCCCTACGCGGACGCGACCGCGGACGGCGCTGCACGCGTCGAACTCTGGTGCAACGAGCACTGCGACCTCCTGCACGTCCGCGGTGACGCGACCGACGCGGTGCGCGAGGCGGTCGACGCCGCGGTCGGCGTCGCGGACGTCGTCGAACGCGGCACCGAAGCGGTCGTCGTCACGGAGGACTGCCTGCGCCCGCACACCGAAGGGAACGTCGAGGGCTACCTCGAGCGCCACGACTGCCTGCTCCTCCCGCCACTCCGGTACGAGGACGGCGGGAAACTCGTGCGCGTCCTCACGCTCGACGCCGGGAACCTCGCGGCGTTCTACGAGGACGTCCGCGCGTCGTTCGACGTGACGGTACGCGAGAAACGCGAGGTCGACGCCGTCCCGCAAGCAGGTGCGAGCATCGCGTCGGCCGCACCCGACCTCTCCGACCGCCAGACGGAAGCCATCCGCGCCGCGTGGGCCGACGGCTACTACGACGTGCCGCGTCGCACGACCACCACCGAACTCGCCGCCGCGATGGGCGTCGACCGCCGCACGTTCGAGGAACACCTCCGGCTCGCCGAGGAGAAGGTCGTCGGCGCACTCGTCGACCACGTCTGACGGCCGCAGGAGCCCACCGTGCATAACCGTCACACGCTCGTCGCACAGCGGACGTAGTCCTCGCATGACAGCGGGCGCCCTCGACGAGACCGACCGCCGTATCCTGTAGGCCCTCCAGGTCCACGGCGCTCGACGTTCCGGGCGTCGTGAACGTCCTCGAACTCGTGCGTGGAGCGGACAACGTTCACGTCGAGACCGTGGCGCGGTCGACCGACGCACTCACCGAGACCGCCCAGGGGCTGCGAGCGCTCGGTCTCCGCGTCGGCGACGAGACGCTCGCCCGCTCGAAACGAGTCGATGCTCCCGGTCTGCCGGACGACGTCGGAACGCCCTGAATCGACGCACTCCGGCCCGCGTCGACGTATTCTGGCGGTGAACGCGTTTCGTGCACGGGGATCCCGCATAGAAGTTCGCGAATGTTTATGCTAACCCCTCACGTATCTGGTTCGATGAATGTGGAGACGAGAACGTGGGCGGAACCGACGCAGCGCATCGTACAGGCCATCGCCGACGCGGAGGGCGTGGAGCCAGTGGACCTCGACCCGCCGTTGTTCGACGTCCTCGACGGCGACCTCCTGAACGCGCTGGTCTCGTCCAACGAGACCAACGCGGACGAACCGAGCCTCGAGATGTCCTTCGAGTACCTCGGGTACACCGTGTACGTCGCGGCCGGCGGCTCGGTCTCGGTCAGTAACTGACACGGTGACGTGATGGCGTCAGTCCCCGGACGCGGCCGCCGACGACCAGTCGGCCTCGCGCCACGCTAGCAGGTTCTTCGTCCCACCAGTCGTTCGACCGGCCCGAGACTCGCGCCCCTCGCTCGCAGGTCGGCACACTCCCCTACTCTCGCTTCCTCCGTCCAATCCCGCTTCCGCCACGCGATCCCGCTTCCGCCACGCGATCCCGCTTCCGCCGCGTGAGGGTCGACCGGTCGACGGACGTCCGTGGGCGAGTGGCGACGTGGGTCAGTCGTCGCCTTGCGAGTGGCGATGTCGGTCAGTCGTCGCCCGGCGCGGGGCGAGCGGCTGGTTCGATGTCCACGTCGGCGTAGCGCGTCCAGAGCACGAGGAGGCTCGGGAGGACGAAGACGCTCGCGAGGAACGCGTAGATGATGGCGGTCGCGGTGACGAACCCGAACCGCTGGAGGCTCGGGACGAGCGCGAGCATGAGGACGCCGAACCCGCCCGCGGTGGAGACGGCGCTCGCGAGCAGCGCCCCGCCGGTCCCCTGGAGGGTGCGTTCGAGCGCCGGAACGGCGTCGCCTTGCTCGCCGAGTTCCTCGACGAAGCGTTCGCCGATGTGGATGGCGTAGTCGACGCCGATACCGATGGCGATGCTCGCGATGATGGCGGTCTCGGTGTTGAACGAGATGCCTGCGAGGTACATCGTCCCGAACAGCCACGCGAGCGCGAACACGACCGGCGTCATGACGACCGCGCCGAGCGAGAGCGTGTCGTACCGCCGCCAGAAGACCCCCGTCAGGAAGACGATGATGACGCCGAACGTTATCGCGAACCCGGTGACGAGCGTCTCCAGGAGCCCGCGCTGGACGAGCTCTTGGACGATGGGCGTCCCGGTGGCGGTGACGGTGAGGTCGCTCCCGGACTCCATCGCGGTGGCGACGTCGCGCATCTCCGCGGTGACGGTGCCGGTGTCGGCGCCGCCGACGAGCGCGACGCTCACGCGGAGCGCGCGGTACTCGCCGCCCTCGCGGTAGAACGCGGCTTCCGCGGCGTCTGGGTTCGCGCGGTAGACCGCGTCGTACACCGCAGTGAGGTTCCCGTCCGGGACGCCGTCGCCGTCCGCGTCGTTGCGGGCGACGACGTCCGCGACCGTCTCGTTCGCGGCGGCCGTCCGTTGGACGACCTCGAGCGGGCCGTCGACGCGGAGGCTGCCGTCGGCGAGCGTGACCGCGGTCTCGGTGCCCTCGAGGTCGCCTTCGGCGGCGGCGAGCCGTTCGAGCGTGTCGGGCGCGGTGACGTCGCCCTCGACGAGGAATATCGCCCTGGATTGGTCGCGTGACTGCACGAACTGCTCGTTGATGTAGACCGCGTTCGACCGGAGCGAGTAGTCGCTCGGCGCGAACGGCTCGGGGAGCGAACTCATCCAGTCGGGAGTGTCCCGCGGGAGGAAGTCCACCTGGTCGATGCTCGTGTCGATGTCGGTCGCGGCGACGCCGCCACCGGCGCTGAGGACGAGCGCGAGCGCGACGACGACCACGGGCGCCCGCCGTGCGACCGTCGCGCCCGTCGAGAGCGCGCGGCCGGCGACGCCACCGCGGCCGAACGGGCGCTTCTTGCGAGCGAACCCGATACGCTCCGCGACCTCCTCGAGTTCGACCTTCAGCGGTGGGAGGAGGACGCCGAACACGAGGAACGCGGAGACGATACCGACCGCGGCGACGGTCCCGAACTGCTGGATGGAGACGATAGGACTGACGAGGTTCGACCCGAACCCGACCGCGGTCGAGAACGTCGCCGCGCCGATCGCGACGACGACGCCGGTGAGCCCGCGCGTCATCGCCTGCCGGACGTCGCGGTCGGAGTCGTCGAGTTTCGCCTCGCGGTACCGCATGACGACGTGGAGCGCGTAGTCGATACTCAACCCGATGAGGAGGAACGGGACGGCGATGATGAGTTGCGTGACGCCGATGCCGAGCCACCCCATCGCGCCGCCCATCCAGACGAGGACGAGGACGACGCCGAGCAGGCCGAGCGCGACGTCGAGGACGTCCCGGTACGCGACCCCGAGGAGGGCGACGATGAGGAGGAGCGCGACGGGCGAGATGAACGCGAAGCTCTCGCCGGTCGCGGTCCCGGCCTCCTCGTCGACGATACCGAGCCCGAACGCGAACGCCTCGGGTTCGATGACGTCCTCGGCGTATTCCTGGATAGCGAGTTGCCCGTCGGTCACGGCCGCGGGGAGGTCGTCGGACGCGGCCCCGCTCGTGTCCTGGAAGACGAACATGATGCGGCCGCTCGCGGACGTCGACCCGGCCTCGTAGTCGGTCGCGAGGAGCGTGTACGGGTCGACGGGCCCGCGGTCCTCGCGCTCCGGGTCGAGGACGTCCGCGACGACGGACTCGACCTCTGCGGGCGACATCGACTCGAGTTGCGCGATCTGCTCGTCGAGCGTCGGCTGACTCGGCGGGCCAGCGGCACCACCTGACGACCCGTCAGAACCCCCGGGGGGTCCGCCGCCGCTCCCGTTCCGGGCGGCCTCCGCCCTGATGGCGGCGGTCGCGACGACGTTCGACAGGCCGACGACCGGCTGGTCGGCGCGGAGCGTCGCGTTCACGTCGGAGTCGTCGCGTATCGCGCGCTGGAATCGGAGCGTCGAGAGGAGCGATTCCTTCGTGAGGACGTCGTCGCCGCGGACGACGACCTGGACGACGGTGCTGTTCTCGCCGTCGGTCGTGAAGTTCGCCTCGGCGTAGTCGAGTTTCTGTGCGGCCGCGGAGTCGCTCTCGAAGCTCGTGATGGAGAGGCCACCGTCGAGGTTCGCGGCGCCCGCGCCGACGAGGAGCGTCGCGACGAGCATGAGCGCGACCACCGTCTTGCTGTAGGTGGTGACGAAGGCCGCGTAGCGTGCCGGGAGTGTCATCTGGGCGTCCCTACGACGCCGGAGCAAATAAGTATTGTAGAATCCTACAACAAACACTGGATTCGGGACCGGGGGACTGATACGACCCCTCCCCGTAGACCCGATACCACCGGACGCGACCGCGTTCGACGACCGAGCACGCGGTCGCATCGTCGCGACCGAACGCGATACGCGACCGAACGCGATTCGCGACGCCACCCGACACAGACTCCGCCACTCACCATGAGCGCACAGGACGCCGTCGCCGCACTGAAACGACTCGGCCTGCCGAACTACGAGGCGCGCGTGTTCGTCGCCCTCCAGGAACTCGGCGCCGGGACCGCACAGGCCGTCAGCGACCGCTCCGACGTCCCGCGCTCGCAGGTGTACGGCGCCGCGGACGAACTCGCCGAACGCGGACTCGTCGAGGTCGTCGAATCCAGCCCGAAGGAGTACCGGCCGGTCGACCTGGCGACCGCACGCGACCTCCTCACCGAGCGCCTCGACCGGGAGCGCTCGCGCGCGTTCGAGAACCTCGAAGCCATCCAGGCGACCGGCAGCGACCACTCGAAGGGCCAGGACGTCTCCACGCTCCGCGGTCGCCAACCCATCGACGACCGCATCGTCTCCCTCGTCGAGGACGCCGACGCGTTCGTCGTCCTCGTCGCCCCCGAAGGCGATTCCCTGAGTGAGCGCGTCACCGCGTCGCTCCGGGACGCCGCCGCCCGCGGCCGACGCGTCACGGTCCTCACCGCAGACCGGTCGGTGAACGACCGGTTCGCCGACGATCCCGTGCAGGTCGTCGTCATGTCCGAGGACAACCCCGCGGACTTCGCCGGACGCGCGCTCATGGTCGACGACAGCACCGTCCTGCTCGCGGTCGAGACCGACGACGACCCGCTCGGCGAGGAAGCGATGTGGACCGCCGACTCCCGCATCGGCGGCATCCTCGCGCAGTTCATGCAGTCCGGCATGGACTCCGGCACCGACCACGAAGACGCCGGCGAGTGAACGAGTCACCGGAGGCACGCTACCGACGCCGGCCAGCAGAACGAGTTACCGGAGGCACGCTACCGACGCCGGCCAGCAGAACGACGTAACCTGTCGCCCTCGCGGCCGATTCCGGCAATACAGGCCCACTGCTTTTGACGAACGGCGTCGTACGTCTTCCATGACACTACCCGTCCGCGTGCTGCTCGTGCCGGCAGCAAGCGAGAGCGCAGCGCGACTGCGCGCCGCCCTGGAACGCGAATCGGACTTCCTCAAGGTCGACGTCGCGGCGACCGCCGAGGAGGCGCTCGCGCGACTCGACGCGGACGTGTACGACTGCGTGCTCGCCGACCACCCACTCCCCGACGCCACCGGCCCGGAGTTCCTCGCCGCCGTCCGCGACCACCATCCCGTCCTTCCGTTCGTGCTCGCGACCGACGAGGGCAGCGAAGCGGTCGCGAGCGAGGCCGTCCGCCGGGGCGTCACCGACTACGTCCCGTCCCCGCCAGGTCGCCGCACCGCCAGGGAACTCGCACGGCGCGTCCGCGAAGCCGTCGAACGAACGCAGACCACGAGCATCCGAACCGACCGCGTCTCGCTCGACCCGTCGAGTCGTCGCGAGAGCGAACGTCGGTTCCGCGAGATAAGCGAACTGAGTCCCGACGCGATATTCCGCATCGAAGCGGACGGCACCATCCGGTACGTCTCACCCGCCGTCGAGAGCCTGCTCGGGTACGCGCCGGACGACCTCGTCGACGAGCAATTCCAAATGCTCGTCGACGCGGACAGCCTCGAGACGGCCGTCTCGGGGTTCCAGCGCGTCCTCGACGGCGACGTCGTCCACGACCTCCCCGTCGTCCTGCGACGCGAAGACGGCGTCCGTATCGACACCGAGGTCAGCGCCAGCCCCGTGTACCGCGGCGACGACGTCCACATCGTCCAGGGGTTCGCGCGCGACGTCACCGAGCGCCGCGTTCGCGAACGCCGCCTGCACCGCCAGGAGGCACTCCTCGAGAACAGCCCGGACGCGTTCTACGTCACCGACGCAGCCGGCGAGATAACGTTCCAGAGTCATCCGTCCGCGGACGTCCTCGGGTACGAACGGCGAGACCTCGAGGGCGAGAGCGTCCTCCAGTACATCCACCCGGACGACCGCCAGGACGTCCTCGCGGACTTCGAGTACCTCCTCGCGAACCCGACCGAAGCGGTGACGACCGAGTACCGCTACCGTAACCAGGACGGCGACTGGCGGTGGATGGAGAACCGCGCCGTGAACCTCCTCGAGGACCCCGACGTCGAAGGCATCCTCGCCGTGAACCGGGACGTGACCGAACGGCACCAGCGACAGCGCGAGCTCGAAGCGACGAACGAACGCCTCGAGCGGTTCGCGAGCGTCGTGAGCCACGACCTCCGGAACCCGCTCGCGGTCGCCGTCGGCGCCATCGACCTCGTCGCGATGGACTGCGACGACCCGCATCTGGACAGAGCATCCGACGCGCTCGACAGGATGGACGCCATCATCGAGGACGTCCTCGCGGTCGCGCGCCACGGCGAAGACCACCTCGACACGGCACCGGTCGACCTCCACGAGACCGTCCACCGCTCCCTCCGAACGCTCGACCTCGGCGACGCGACCGTGCACTTCGGCGAGAACACGACGCTCTGGGCCGACGAACGACGACTCAGTCAACTCCTCGAGAACCTCCTCCGGAACGCGGTCGAGCACGGCTCTCCCTGCTCCCGGACGGAGTCCGGGAACGCCGTGGAACATGGTTCCACGAGCAATCGGCCGGGGGCCGATGACGCCGTCGAGCACGAAGCAACGACCACCGACCGCGACGCGACGGGGGACTCGGACGCTCGGAGCGCCGTCGAGGACACCGCGGCCAGCGGCGACGTGACGATCACGGTCGGCGCGCTCGACGACGGATTCTACGTCGCCGACGACGGCCCCGGCATCCCCGAAGCCGACCGCGAGCGCGTCTTCGACACCGGCCACACGACCTCAGAGACCGGAACCGGACTGGGGCTCGCCATCGTCACCGACGTCGCCAGCGAGCACGGCTGGACCGTCAGCGTCGACGAGAGCGACGCAGGCGGCGCGCGCTTCTCCATCCACGGCGCCCGCACCGAGTGAGGTCGTCGCACGCACCGCGAGTGGGTTCTTCGCACGCACCGCGAGCGAGGATCTTCGCACGCGCCGGGCGAGTCGCCGGCCGCGAACGGAGCGCCTATACCGAACGGTCGATTCCGCACGGACGAGACGACTCGCCATGACGGAAGGAGACCACGGCCCGAGCGACGACCGGGTCGACGACCTCGACGACGCGTGGAGCGTCGCGGGCGCGTCGCTGTACCGCGCCGACGACGACCCTGGCGACCCGGAGCGATTCGGGGGAACGATGGGGGCGAGCGCGCTCGCGACGGCGCTGGACCGCGCCGCGGAGACGGTTCGGGAATCCCCGCCGGACGCGAAGGGATACGCGGTCCCGCTCCACGACGCCGACGGCCCGCGCGTCACCGACGAGTACGTGCTCTGGCGGCCCGAATCCGAGCAGTTCGGGTGGTACGACACCGGGTTCGGTATCGACGGCACGGTCCGGTTCGTCGACGTCGCCGACGCCGCGCGAACGACGGTCTGTGACCGCTTGCGGTTGTGGCATCCCGACGAGCAGGGCGACGTGGAACCCACGTCGAGCGAGGCCAGCGATAGCGACGACGCCGACGAGGATGCGGGCGCGGTGCCGCCGACGGTCGTCGACCCCGACGCGTCGCGGTCGCCCGACGACGTGGACGCGTTCTTCGACGACCTCCGGGCGACCGTGACCGCCGAGCGCGCCGCAGCCAGACGCGCGAATCGCGCCCGGCACCGGAACGCGACCCTGCGCGCGCTCGCGAACGAAGGCGTCGCAGCCGGGCCGTTCGTGTCGCTCGGGCGCGCGAACCGCGAGGACCACATCGGCGAGTTCGTCCTCCAACGCCCCGAGGGAACCACGACCGGCGCGCACGACGGGCGAACGGGACCGACGCTGCATCGCGACAGCGTCCTGCTCGTCGACAGCGACGACCACGACCCCGACCTGCCACTCGCCGTGCGCACGACCCGCGTCGACGACCCGGTCGTCCGCGTCAAACCCGCACGCGCCGGGGACGTTCCACTGGAGCGATTCGAGGACCTCCTCACGGACCGCGACCGCGACTTCTACCTCGCCCCGCTCCTGAACCCCGTCCCGTTCGAACGCCGGACGGACGCGCTCGACGCCGTCGCCGAACGCGACGCGAAACGCGCGCTGTTCGCGACGACACGCCCGATCCGCTTCGACGGCGACACCATGTCGACGCCGAGCACGCCACTCGACCTGAACGAGTACCAGGAACGCGCACTCAAGTGGGCCGCGGACGCCCAGGACGTCGCGCTCGTTCACGGCCCACCCGGAACGGGGAAGACCCGGACGCTCACCGCGTTCGTCCTGCACGCCGCGAGCCGCGGCGAACGCGTGCTCGTCACCGCGCACTCGAACCAGGCCGTCGACAACCTCCTCGTCGGCGACAGCACGCTCGACTCGCCCGAAGCCGGGACGCTCCACGCGTTCGCGACAGGCGCACAGGGCGACATCGACGTCGACGTCGCGCGCGTCGGCCGGCAGTCCACGAACGACGTCGTGAACCGCGAGTACGCGAGCGCGTCCGTCGCCACCGCCGACGTCGTCGCCGCCACCACGAACGGCGCCGCGCGCTTCGACGCGGACGCGTTCGACGTCGGCGTCGTCGACGAAGCGACCCAAGCCAGTCGCGCCGCGACCGCCATCGTCCTCGACGCCACCGAGCGCGTCGTGCTCGCCGGCGACCACCGACAACTCCCGCCGTACGCCGCCGTCGACGCCGACGCCGACGAAACCGACGCCGGTACTGACCCCGACCTCCGACGGTCGTGGTTCGAGGACGTCCTCGACGCGTACGGCGACGACGTCGCCGTCCTCCTCGGCCGCCAGTACCGGATGCACGACGCCATCGCCGCGTTCCCGAACGACGCGTTCTACGACGGCCGGCTCGAGACCGCCGCGAGGAACGCCGACTGGCGCGTCGACGACCGCGAGCCGCTCGTGGCCGTCGACGTCCACGGCCCCGAGCGCCAGGAGGACGGCGGCGACTCCTACTACAACCCGACCGAGGTCGACGCGGTCGCCGACGAGGTCACGGCGCTCGTCGACGGCGCACTCGACCCGGCCGACGTCGGCGTCATCTCGATGTACGCCGCGCAGGCCGACCGCATCCGCTCGCGACTCGCGAACGGCGACGTCCCCGGCGGCCGCCTCGTCACCGTCGACACCGTCGACTCCTTCCAGGGCGGCGAACGCGAGGCCATCGTCGTCTCGTTCGTCCGCAGCAACGACACCGGGAACAGTGGCTTCCTCGAGACGCCGACCGTCGGGCCACGCCGTCTCAACGTCGCCCTCACACGCGCCCGGAAACGCCTCGTCCTCGTCGGCGACTTCGACACCCTCGGCACCGTCGCCCCACACCGAACCCCCGAGGACTCCTGCGCGCACCTCTACCGCGAACTCGCTGCCACCGTCCGCGAACACGGCCGCATGCAGACCCGACACTGACCGAACCCGCTCGAGCTACTCGCTACCGCGCCAGGCCCTCGCGGCGGTCTGTCGTCGTCGACACCACCGCGACCACCTCACCCGCTCGCGCCCCTCCGGCGGCGCCCACGCCACCGCGACCGCTCACCAGGCGCTGGCCGTTCGTCGAGCGCGAACCGCTCGGTGACGCGCTCACCGTCCCGGAGCACCTCGACCGAGACGACCTGCCCGGGCTCGGTCTCCGTCACGAGGTACCGCGTGAGCTCCTCGTGGGAGTTCACCGGCCGCCCGTCGATACCGACGACCACGTCCCCACCGACCGGAACCTCGCGCCCCCGGACCGTCCGCGTTCCACTCGCAGGCACGAGGACGCCCGCCGCCGGCCCGTCACCGACGTCGACGACGAGCACCCCACCCGGTTCGTCGAGGTCGTTCCCCGCCGCGACCGTCGGCGACACGTCGAGCGTCCGGATGCGCGCGTACGAGTGCCCGACCTCGCCGTACTCGACGAGCGACGGCGCGACCCGACGCAGAATAGGGGCACTGATCGCGAACCCGATGTTGTCCCCGCTCCTCGCGCGATTCACACCGACGACGCGCCCGTCGAGGTCGACGAGCGGCCCGCCGCTGTTCCCCGGATTGATCGCCGCGTCGGTCTGGATGCTGTCCGGGATAGCGAACCCGTTCCCCGACGGCGACGACCGACTCGTCCCGGAGACGATACCGCGCGTCATCGTCCCATCCAACCCCATCGGGTTCCCGAACGCCGCGACCGCCGTCCCCGGCACTGGGTTCTCGCGAGCGACCGGGAGCGGCACCGCCTCCACGGGCAGGTCGTCGACGTACAGGACCGCCAGGTCCGTGTACGGGTCCACGCCGTCGACGGTCGCCGTCCGCCACTCGCCGCCACTGAATCGCACGTCGACTGCGTCAGCGTCCCGGACGACGTGCGCGTTCGTCACGACGAACCCGCGTTCGTCGAACACGAACCCGGACCCGGCACCACCGCTCGACCGGGGGTCGTCGGCGTCGGCGGTCAGGTACACCGACACAACCGACGGAATCGTCTCCCGATACAGCGCCGCGTACGTGGTTTCCTCGTCCATGTGGTAGGGGTCGCCGACGACCACGCACCTCGTCGTCGCCGCCGAACTAACCTCGGGTTAGCACCACTCGTATATACACCGCCCGGTAGCTGTTAGCACGCCACGAGATACATCGAGGACGGGCGACCAGACCGGCACCCACACCGCGAATACGAGTCACACTGACCAGTTACACTGAGTAGATACCCGAGCGACAGCGCCCGATTAACGCCTCAATACCCCCCTACAGGTTGATGTGCGACGTCGACGACGGCATGTCGTCATCGTCGTCGTCACCCTGCACCGGCCCCTCGTAGAGATACGTCAACTCCTCGTCCACCAAGTACACCTGCCCGTCCTCCACCACCACGTCCACGTCCGCGAGCGTCATCCCCTCCGCCTTCCCGCTATCACAGTCCCCCGAACACGTATCGAACGTCGACCCATGCCGCGGACAGATCATCTCCCCATCCCGCACCACCGCCCCAACACCCTCCCGCGCCAGCCGCTGATCGGGCTCGTGCACGCAGAAGTTCCGGAACGCCGCCACCCCATCCTCGCACGGCACCACCACCACCTCACCATCGTCACCGTACGAATCCCGAACCGCGAACAGGTACGACCCCGACTCGTGCACCGCCTCCACGCTCGTCACCCGCGTCCGCGCACTCATACCACCCACCACCAACCCATCGCACAAATCGTTTGGGCACCCCCCAGGGCTAGTGCGCACCGCACCGCGGCCGAGCCCTCGACCACGGGCTCGCGACGCCCGGGACGCAACGGGCGGCGCGGCGCGAGGGCGTCATGGGGCGGTGCGGGGAGGGTGCGGGGAGAAAGAGGGGTGCGGGGAGAAAGAGGGGTGCGGGGAGAAAGAGGGGTGCGGGGAGAAAGAGGGGTGCGGGTGTGGATAGTCACGAAGACGTACGCGACGAGCGGCGCGATGAGGCCGCGGCGGATGGGGAACTTGCCGACCACCCAGAGGAGGGTGCTGAGGGCGGGGACGGACCGGTCGAATTGGTGGGCGATGCAACTCCGGACGTGGTGGTGTGTGCGTCGGTCATCGGTGGGTGAATCCGTGTCGTGGCGTGTCGAGCGAGGCGGTCGCGTGGCTGGTGAGCGTCTCCGTTATTCGACGACTCGCTGTCGAGCGAGCGATGGTTTCTCTGGCGGTCCGTTTGCGTTCGTTTCTCGGGCGGGTCGGTGATCAGGCGGTCTCGGCGTCCGCCTCGAGCTCGAAGAGGTCTTCGACGAGGCAGTCGAAGTACGCGGCGAGCTTCAGTGCGAGTTCGAGCGACGGGTCGTAGCGATCGCGTTCGATGCTGTTGATGGTCTGCCGGCTGACGTCGACGGCGGCGGCCAGGTCGGCCTGACTCATGTCGGCGTCGGTCCGGTGCTCGCGGACGTGGTTCTTCATCGGCGGAGTCGCGTCACCCCGTACGCGAGCCCCCAGGCTGCCAGGACGGCCACCCAGCCGAGGAGGGCGCCGTCGACGAGCGGCGGTGCGTCGTAGATGCCGGCATCCGCGAGCGCGCTGAGGCCGGGGCCGAGGACGACGAGTGCAGCGACGACGGCGAGTATCGTGTGGTGGCTCGCGAGTTGTTCGAGGGCCACGTCGCGCTCGTCAACGACGACGTCGCTCCGGTAGAGAACGGCGAACGCGACGACGGAGAGCGTCCAGTACGTCGCGACGGCGACCACGTGATGTCCGAGGAGGTCGAGCGTGAGGAACGAGGTCATCGCGGCGGCGACGAGAGCGGCGAACAGGCGTCTGTCGCGGCGGCGGTTCGCGAGCGGGTCCGAGTCGTCGTCTCCGAGCATGGAAGTGAGTGAGTTCGTCATATCAGTCGTTGGTGGTACTGCACGGCGATTATGTAGACGCCGAAGACGCCGGCGAGCGCGGACATCGCCCCCCAGAACGCCTCGGGAGCGGCCGCGACGTCCGCGGCCTGGAGTGCAGCCATCCCCGGTGCACCGGCGATGAGTGCGAACGCGGCGACGGTGAGCGTCGTGCCAGCGCCCTTCGCCATGATCTCGTGGTCTCGTTCGTCGTACGAGTCCGCGTCGGTGAGTGACCCGTACGCGATGAACCCGAGGTAGCACAACCAGTAGAGGCCCACGCTGACGAGCGGGTAGTCGAGCGCGAGGCCGGCGAGGTACGCGACGCACCCGAGGGCGACGAGCCCCCAGATGACGCGCCTGTTGCGCTTCCGGGCGACGAGCGGGTCGTGGTCGAGTTCGCGTTCGAACATGGCGGTAGTGGAAAGCTCGTTTGTCGTAAAGTATGCTTTACACCACAGCCGGTGTGACCCAATTATAAAATTCCTTCGCTCCGGGGTCCATCCCCCCAAAGCTCGCCCAGCACGACGAGGAAGCATTCACCCGGCCAGGAGGCATGACAGGAACCGAACGCTTTTGTTTCGTGCTAATTGTATTTGAATCAATGTCTTGGACGACTGGTTTTCGTGTCGGTCGCCCCGAGCCGACGCCACCCCGAACGCGGACAGCCTTCTTCCTCGCTACCGACGACGGAGGCCATCGATGAGAACGGTCACAGTGGACAAATACCGCTGCAACAAGCACGACACACTCGTCGTCGACGCCACACAGTACGTCCCCGACCGGCACGCGTTCACCAGATATCACTGTCATCGCGACAGCGGCGTCACCCATCCAGACGCAGCAACGAACGGTGCCGCAGTCGCGCTCTTCTGCGCGCTGGAACCCCAATACTCGCCGCCCAGGACCGTTGTCACCGCCGTCCGCAAGGACGGGGGCGCGACCAACCCAACCACGAACGAGACGGTCCACGCTGCTACGTGGGCGCTCGACCAGGTCGACGCAGACGACGTCATGCTCGACACCTTCGCGGGCACGCGGAGAGCCAGCGCCGACGAGGACGGCGTCGCCGTCGAAATCACTGACGGTCCCGGACGGCCGCTCGAACAAGACAGCCGTCTATGGGATCCGTTTGAGATCCACGCCGCTGCCCATCGTGGAGCTGCCACGCACGTCTTCCAGACGACCGTCCCCGTTCGCTCTCCGATGGACACGACCGACGTCAAGGACGACACTGAAGCGGTCGAACCCACGCCCGAAACGACAGCGCACGCCTCACGCTAACTCCCAACGAAGAACCCGGGGCACGCACAATCCTCGCACTCGGTCGTTACGCGCCAGCGTCGTCGCCGAAACGAGCCATCAGTGACGCGGTGAACGCACCACAGACGAACGTCAGCGCCGCAAGGAGACACACCGCGGGAACGAACGCGCCCAGAATCGGCCCGAGGCCGGACACAGAGACGACCGTCACTGCGTCCCCGCCCAGAACGAGCGCGCGAACCGCGTCGACCGCGTACGACACCGGATTCACGGCGGCGACCGCTCGAACCCAATCCGGGAACGCTCCGAGTGGCAGCAACCCGGAGGAGAGGAACAGTAACGGGAACTGGAGGAGGTTCGCGACCGCGATGATGACTTCCTCGGTCTCCACGACGAGCGCGATGGCGTTCGAGACCGCCATGAACCAGAGCGCGAATAGCACGGCGACGAGGACGATGCCGACGACGCCCAGCAACCCCGTCTCGATCCGCGCGCCGATAGCGACGCCGAGCGCGACGACGACGAGCACCTGGACGACGATCCGAGCGAGTTCCGCCGCGGCCTTCCCGGCGAACACCGCCCCGGTACTCATCGGCGACACGAGCACCTTCTCGAACATCCCCGACCGGATGTCGTCGAACGTCCCGACCCCAGACGAGATAGCCGCCGCCAGCGCCGCCTGCACGACGACCGCCGGCAGCAGGAACGTGACGTACTCGACGGATTCGAGCCCCGTCTCCGCGAGTGCTGCAGCACCGACCGCGCGGAACACCTCCGTGAACAAGAGGAGAGCCACGATGGGTTGCACGAGGACGACGACGATGACGAACGGGTTCCGGAGCGCCTTCCGATGCCATCGCTTGCAGTTCGCCCACGCGTCGCCGACGAACGAGTTCCCGTCCCGTGGTGCAGGGCCGTCGTCGCCAGCTGTCGCCGCAGTCCCGCTCATGGTCGCCCGGTGACCTCGCTCTCGGTCGGTCGCGTCGAGCGTTCCCGTCCCCGTTCCTGTTCCGGATTCACGTCCCCAAGCTTCAACATCGTCGACAAACACGTATTCTTCCCGTTAAGACCCTTCGAAAAATACCTAGTTGGCGTCCCGCAGCTCGGAAGTAGTCCGGCGTCAGTTCTCGAGCGAGACCGCGAACGGACTGTCCGCATCCGAGTCCCAGCCGAGCAACACGAACGCGACCGCCCCAGCCGCCAGCGACAGCGCAACCAGGACGTCCACCGCGCCGAATCCCTCCCGGGTCACGGCGACCACGACCCTGAACGCCGGTATCGGCAGGAGAACCGCGAGCACCCGACGCTGCGTCGCGAGATACAGTAACGTTGCGGTGGGGATGATGACGCCACCGGAGAGCGTGAAAACCGTCCGTGCCGGGAGCCACACGAGCACACTCACCGCGGCAACGAGCGCCCATCCCTGAACGAGCGACGACCAGTCGAACCAGCGCCAGACCGCGTACATGAGTACGGCGACCGCGAGCAACGCCACGCCCTGGAGAACGTTCACCAGGTCCCCGTCGATCGGTTGCGCTTCGAGCGCCATCGCCAGCAGGAAGCCGGCCACGTCGATGCCCAGCACCGCGAGGAGATGATTCCGTAAGCGACCGCCGCCCCCCCATCGCCACCCGAGGTACGCCATCACCGGGAACAGCATCGGGAGCAGGAACCGCGGTTGCGTCGCCAGATCGGCCAGCCTGAACACGTCCATCTTCTTTTCTACACACCTCTTTCCTCCGTAATCATACAACGGTTACGGTCCAATCTGACGCGCTCGACACCCCCCGAGGGCGACTGCGCTCAGACGAACGTCGACGCGTCGACCCGGTCGACGTACGCCACGAGGAGCCCGCCGAACGCGACGTTCAGTCCGACCAGGACAACAACCGCGACCAAGACCGGATCGAGGATGCCACCGAACCACGACACCTCGACCACCATCGGCACGCGACGACCGAGGACGAGCGCGCGAAGGGCGTCCACCGCGTACGTCACCGGATTCACCGTCGCGAACGCGCGAATCCATCCCGGCAGCGCCGACAGCGGGAGGAACGCCGAGGAGAGGAACAACAACGGGAACTGGAGGAGGTTCGTCCCCGCACTGATCGACTCCTCGTCGGTCGTCACCACCCCGAGCGCGTTCGAGACGATCATGAACCAGAGCGCGACCAGCAGACAGATGACGAGAACGGCGACGACACCGAACGCACCCGTCGCGACCTCTCCACCGACCGCAACCGCGAGCGCGAGCACGACGAGCACCTGCACGACGATACGGAGGAACTCGGACATGCCCTTCCCCGCGAACACCGCCGTCGTCCGCATCGGACTGGCGAGTACCTTCTCGAACATCCCGCTCTCGATGTCCGTCACCAGTCCGATACCGGACGTCAACGCAGACGCGAGCGACACCTGCATGACGACCGCCGGCACGATGAACGTCACGTAGTTCACGCCCTCGAACCCGGTGTCAGCGAGGACGATCGACGCGGCACCGCCGAAGACCAATCCGAACATCAAGAGCGTCAGTATCGGTTGGACGAGCGAGACGATGATGACGAACGGACTCCGCATCGTCTTCACGTTCCACCGGCGGAAGTTCGCGACCACGTCCCGCCGCAGTGACCGCTCGCAACCACCCACGGTCTCGGACTCCGACGCGTCCGCACGCGGCGAACTCACCGCGCGACCACCCCCGTCGCAGGCCAGTCGTCCTCGCGAGCTCGGTTCGCGGGTCCCCAGCCGCGTCCTCGAATGGAGGTCATCGCCGCTGGACGGTCGCCACGTGTTCGGTCGCGGGCCGAAGCGTCATCGACGGCGTGAACTCGATGTCGCCGTCGACGGACACGTCCAGGTCGACGCGACCGACCATCTCCGCGAGTGCGATGACCATCTCCTGACGCGCCACCTTCTTCCCCGGACAGAACCGCGGGCCGCCACTGAACGGGAAGTACGAGAACTGCGGTCTGTCGAAGTCGCCCTGCCATCGCGACGGATCGAACGACTCCGGGTCCGTCCAGAAGCGCTCGTCGCGATGGGGGACCCACTGCGGAAGGATGAACTGCGTTCCCTCGTCGAACTCGTAGCCGCCGACGGTCACCGACTCGGTCGCCATCCGGTTGACGCCGACGGTCGGCGGGTAGAGCCGGAGCGTCTCCGAGAGCACGTGCTGGGCGAGCTCCAGTTCGTCGACGTCTGCGGGTTCGAGGGCGTCCCCGTCGACGACGCGGTCGTACTCGTCGCGGAGCGACTCGAGGACCGACGGGTGCTCGTCGAGCAACCGCCAGGCGTGCATGAGCGACCCGCCCGGGGAAGAGGTTCCGGCGAGGAGGAGTCCGACGAGGTTGTGTCGCACCTCGACCGTCGAGAGCACGCCCCTGTCTGCTGCTTTCAGAAGGAGCGAGCAGACGTCTTCACCCTCGGATTCCCCTCGTCGTTCCTGGATGCACTCCTCGACGTACTCGTCGAGAGTGCGGACGGACTGCTCGAACCGGCGGTCGGTCGGCGTCGGCACCCAGTCCGGGAGGTAGCGACCGATCCGCCGGAGGTTCGCGCGGTCGATGAGTGCGTCCGACGCGGAGATGACGACGTCCTCGTCCCCGCGGATGTCGATGCCGAGGAGCGTATCGGTGAGCATCCGCATCGTGAACACGCGCATCTCCTTGTGGAGGTCGAACGTCTCGCCGTCGGACCACGCGCGGACCGACTCGACGGCTTCGTCGATCATCCGCTGTCGGTACGCCTCCACGGTGTCCCCCGTGAACGCCGGTCCCATCGCTTTCCGGCGTCGCCGCCAGTCCTCGCCCGTGGACATGTTCACGGCGTTGTCCGTGATGCCAGCGAAGCTCTCCTGTTGAGCGGGACCGATGGTGAAGCTCCCGTGCTTCTTCACGAGGATCTCCTGAATCATGTCCGGGCCGGTGACGAGGTAGAACGACTGTATGGGCGTGTCCACCTCGACGATGTCGCCCTTGTTTCCGAACGTCTCTATCGCGTCGATAGGGTCCCGTGCGTACTCCAGGGCGTGCCCCAAGAACGGCGTGCCCTCGGGCTTCGGCGGGGACTGCGCGTCTGACATGGAACGGGCTACCGGACGGAACCGTATATTACTACTGATATAGGAGCGTTGAAATTATGTTCGTGTCGGGTCTTCGGTCACGTCGACGCCGTTCCCGAGCCGTCCCGTTCCCCTCGGAAGTTCGTCTCGAGCGTTCCGAAGAACCAGAGCGACCCGAGGTGGCAGGCCAGCAGCGCGAGGACGACGGGACTCCCCGAGAGCACCACGAGGACGAGCGTGCCGAGGGACTTGAGCGCCACCTCGGCCTGCTTGGTCCGTCGACACCCGAACCGCGAGGCGAGCGTGACCTTCCCCGCCTCCCGGTCGCCCTCGACGTCCTTCGCGTTCCGCGCTTCGAGACCGGCGAAGACGATGAGGAACCACCCACTGAACAGTCCGGCGGCGTCGGCTACGGAGACCGACAGCGGCGAAATGAACACGAAGATGAACACGAGCATGTACCCCCACGTGAACGCGACCGCGAGCGAGTCGAGGGGGAGCGGGACCGTCTTTATCTCGTCGTAGAGCGCGAGGACGACGAGGGGGACGTGCGCGAGCGCGACCGTCGCGACGCCGGTCACGTCCGGGGAGAACACTGTCGCGAACAGCGATAGTTCGAACAGGAGGAACGTCACCACTCCGAGCCCGACGAGTTCCGCGTGGTACTTTCGGACGAGTGCTGTTCGCCCCGGGTTGTTTATCTCGTCCTCCTCGGTCACGTCGAGCCTGTCGACGACGTAGATGAGCGTCATCACGGCGGTGGCGGTCACGAACCCCTCGCCTGCCGCGAAGTACCCGCCGCCGAGGTACACCGCCGAGATGACGAGTATCAGCACCGAGTTGACGTTCAGGTACAGGCTGCAACTGACGACGAGGTCGTAGATATCGCTCACGGTGTACTTCGGCCCCCTCATCGTTCCGTGCCCCCCGGTTCGCCGTCGGCCGTCGGCCAGTTCGGCGAAGCAGCCCCAGAGCCCTCTTTCGGTTCTATCCCCCACGAGTTCGCACACCCGCACCCTTTTAATTTCACAGCGAGAGCTAGTAATAACAATCACTATTTGTATCTGTTGGATAGTAGGCTAGTTATTAAATAAATTAATACTAGTATGTAAAAATATATACCGAGAAGATACTGTCAGTCGTCCGAAGCCGAAGGCGTCGCCTTCGCCGGGAGAGTGGTCTCCGACCGGTACCGCGACCAGAGTTCGAGGAGGCTCGGCTGCACGTACACGCTCGCGACGAACGAGTACACGATACCGATGGCGAGCACGATACCGAACTGCCGGAGTGCCGGCAGCAGCGCGAACGAGAGCACGCCGAACCCGGCCGCGGTCGTCATCGCACTACTGAACAACGCACTGCCGGTCCCAGTACTCGTCCGCTGCAACGCCGTCTCGGAATCAGTCTCCCCCTCGAACTCCTCGGCGAACCGCTCGCTGACGTGGATGGCGTAGTCCACGCCCAACCCGACCGAGATGCTTCCGACCAGCGCCGTCGTGAGTCCGATCGGGATGGACAACAACCACATCGTCCCGAGCAACCACGTCACACTACAGAAGATGGGGAGGAGCGTGACCAGACCGAGCGACGCCGCCCCCTCACGGACGTGGAAGATGACGGTCAGCAACACGAGCACGACACCGAGCGTCAACGTCAGACTCTCGATGACAGTCGTCGCCAGTCCGTCGTTCAGGTTCTTCGACGTGACCGGCGACCCGGTCGCGATGACCGACACGCCGTCCGCGTCCTCCATCGTCTCCGCAGCACCGTACAGCGGCGCCACCGCCGCATCCCGGTCGAGGTTCCCGTTCACCGCGATACGGACGAGCAAGCCGTCGTAGGTGCCGTCGTCGCTCCGGTGGAGCGTCCGCGCGGCGAGGCGCGGAGTCGTCTCGTAGAACGCGTCGTAGACCGACGCGACGTTCCGGTCCGGAACGCCGTTCCCGTCCGTGTCCGCCGCGTGGAACGTCGCGTTGAACGAATCGTTCTGGGAGGCCGCAGTCCGCATCGCCGTCACCGGCGTCACGACCACCGGGTCGCCGTCAGGCCCCGTCAACACGGCGTCTGACGACTCCGCGACGTCGGTCGCACGCGTCACGTCGTCGAGGACCGCCGCCGACGTCACGTTCCCCTCGACGTACACGTACCCCTGCTTGTCCGGCGTCTGGAAGTTCCCGTAGATGAACCGGCGGTTCTCCTTCAGGAAGTACTCGCTCGGCTGGACCGCCTCCGGGAGGTCCTCCGTCCACGCCGGCGGGTCGTCCGCCATGAACGACGTCTCCGGCGTCGCGATGTCGACCTGGGTCGCGCCGACCGCACCGCCGGCCGTCACGAGCGCGACCAGCACCAACACCGCGACCGGCGCCCGCGTTGCCGCCGACGCGCCGCCACGCAGGAGTCCGCTGACGGTCTCGTTCGACCCGAGCGAGGACGGCCGCCGGTCCAGTCCGACGCGTGCAAGCAGCGAATCCACGCCGACCTTCAGTGCCGGCACGAGCAGGCCGAACACGCAGAGCGTCGCCAGGATACCGATCGCCGAAACCACGCCGAACATCCGGATGTCCCCCATCTGACTCGTGAGGTTCGCGAGGAATCCGATGGCGGTCGTCGCCGTCACGAGCGCGAGCGCGGGCCCGACCCCGACGAGCGACCGACGCATCGCCGTGGCCGGCGACGCCGCCTCGTCCGCTCGCTCCTCGCGGTACCGCATCACCACGTGGAGCGCGTAGTCGACCGACAGCCCGATGAGGAGTATCGGCACCGCGATCATCGTCTGTCCGAACGCGATACCGAGCCACCCCATGAGCCCCATCGTCCACGCGAGGACGACGCCGATGCCGAGGAGGCCGAGGACGATGTCGACGGGGTCACGGTAGGCTATCGAGAGCACGACCAGGACGAACAGCAGTGCGAGCGGGCCGAGTATCGCGAGACTATCCGAGATGGCCGTCGACTGCTGACCGCTCATCAGGCCGCCGCTGTAGAGGTAGTACTGCTGGCCGTCCGACCGGTCCTTCGCGAGTTCTCTCGCCGCGACCTGCCCGTCGGTCACGCGCTCGGGGAGGGCGACCTCGACGGCGACGTCACCGCCGGTCTCCTGGACGACGACCACGAGGTGCGTATCCGCGGTCGTCGACCCGGGCTCGTAGGACTGCGGGAGCAAGCGCAGTGCCGCGCGTTTCCCCGGCGACGACCGGTCCGGGTCGAGGACGCGCTCCACGACCGTCGACACCTGGGACGCGTTCATCGATTCGAGTTGCGTTATCTGTTCGTCGAGCGTCGGCGGCTCCGGGCGAGCAGACGCGTTCTCGCTCGCGTCGATGTCCGTGCGCTCGGAGTCCGTCCAGTCCGTGAGGACGGGGTCTGGGAGCGTTCGCTCGCGCTCCGCTGCGACCGCTGCCCGAGCGACGACGTTCGCCACGCTCGCGGTCGCCTGATCGCCAGCGAGCGTCCGGTTCAGCGTTCGGTTCTGGTGGAGTGACCGCTGGTAACGGAGCGTCGAGAGCAACGACCCTCTCGACAACGCGTTCCCGGTGTCGTTGCGGACCGCGACCATCGTGACGGTCGTGTTCGACCCCTGGTCGGAGAACCGCTGTTCGACCTCGTCGTACGCTTCTCTGGCGGGTGAGTCGCCGGATAACCCGCTTATCGACGAGGACTCCTCGACGTCGGCGAGGCCGGCGCCGAAGACCCCGGTCAGGACGAGCATGACGGCGACGACGATGGCCGGATGGTCGGTGGCCACCGACGCGAGTCTGTCTATCGTCGACATCGATGGCCGGTACTCACCTGGTTCGTCACGGTCGCGTCGGACTGTCCGTCTGGTCGGTGCGTCGCTGGTGTCGGTCGGCGTCGCGCTCGCTCCTGGCGAGCACGGCCGCAGCGCAGGCGACTATATGCGAATTTTCTCCCCATTATATTTCAAGTTATTTTACTTCTCAAATAAGAAGTTTTCGTCCCAGTGGTGCGTTCCAGATGGCGCCAGTCTGGCGCTCGATGCCGTGGTCGCGTTCGATGGCCCTCACTCCGCTTCGGCGCTGCTCGCTCGCGAGAGCAACGACACCGTGATAGCACCGAACACGACGTTCAACCCGACGAGTACCGCGAACGCCGGGACGAGCGTGTCGTACATCCCGCCGAACCGGGAGACGGTGACCACGGTCATGACGTCCTCGCCGAGGACGAACGCGCGGACCGCGTCCACCGCGTACGTCACCGGATTGAACGTCGCTATCAGTTCGACCTCCGACGACATCGGGATGAACGCCGGCGAGAGGAACAACAGCGGGAACATGAACAGCATCGAAGCAGCGTTCAAAACCTCCTCGTCGCGCGTGACGAGCCCGATGACGTTCGAGATGGACATGAACAGCAGCCCGACGAGGAGGCACACGACGACGATGCCGAGCACCCCCGGCACGCCGGTCGTCACGTCCGCACCCATCAGCACCCCCAGGCCGAGGACGGCGAGCAACTGGAGGACGATACGCGCGAGCTCGGACGCGGCCTTCCCCGCGAACACGGCCGTCCACGTCATCGGCGTCACCACGACCTTCTCGAACATCCCGCTCTCCAGGTCGCTCACGAGCCCCATCCCGGACGTGAACGCGGACCCCATCGTCGCCTGCAGGAGGACCGCGGGCAGCAGGAACGTGACGTACTCCACGCCCGCGAACCCCGCACGTTCCAGCGCGAACCCGCCGACGTCGCCGAACACCGCGGTGAACAGGAGTAGCGAGAACACCGCGACGACGATCTCGAGGACGAACGCCGTCGGGTTCCGGACCGTCTTCCGGTTCCAGCGCTTGAAGTTCACCCAGGCATCGCCGAGGACCGAGTTCCCCGTGTTCGGGCCGACGACGTCTGCGTCGGGCGTACTCATCGACTCGCCTCCGCCGGCTCGGCGTCCGCGTCGAGGTCGGCGACGTCCTCGTCCGCGATGGCGAGGAACACGTCGTCGAGCGTCGCCTCCTCGATGTCGAACCCGGTGACCGTATGGCCGGCGTCGCGGAGTTCGACGAGGAGTTCGGTCCCGACCTCGTTCGCGCGCTGGGTCGTCACGCGAACGCTCCCCGAACCGCACTCGACGGTCGAGTCGGCGTCCAGGACGTCGCAGTCGCGGGCGACGTCCGCCGCGGCCGTGACCGATGACTCGTCACCAGCCAGGTCGACGCGGAGCACCTGCCCGCCGACGCGGCGCTTGAGCGACTCCGGCGACCCGTCCTCGACGAGTTCCCCGTCCTTGATGACCGAGAGCCGGTCGCACAGCGAGTCCGCCTCCTCGAGGTACTGCGTGGTGAGGAACACGGTCGTCCCCTGGTCGTTGATCCGCCGGAAGTAGTCCCAGAGGCGGTTGCGGGCCTTCGGGTCCAAGCCGGTGGTCGGTTCGTCGAGGAACACGAGTTCGGGGTCGTGGACGAGTGCCGTCGCCGCGTCGAGACGTTTCTTCATGCCGCCGGAGAACTGTTCGGCTGGCCGGTCGGCGACGTCCGCGAGGTCGGCGAGCGCGAGGAGTTCGTCGATGCGGTCGTCGCGGTGCTCGCTCGGGACGCCGTACGCCTCGCACGCGAACCGGAGGTTCTCGCGGGCGGTCAGTTCCTCGTCGACGCTGACCGCTTGGGCCATGTACCCGATGGACCCTCGTACCGCCGTCCGTTGCTCGGTCGCGTCGTAGCCGTTCACGCGGACGGTGCCCGTGGTCGGTTCCAGTAGCGTCGCGAGTATCTTTATCGTCGTCGTCTTCCCGGCGCCGTTCGGGCCGAGGAACCCGAAGAACTCGCCTTCCGGGATGGAGAACGTGATGTCGTCGACGGCGGTCGTGCCGTCGGCGTACCGGAAGGTGAGGTCTTCGACGTCGATGGCAGGTGCCTCGTCGGTCGGGCGGTCGGTGTCGTTCGTCCCAGTCATTAATTCTTGGTCGGCCATCTGTTGGAATAATGTATCGGTTCGGGATACGAGAACGTTCTGCGAGGCATAGAAACCGGTTTTTTAAGGACGTCTCTCGTGGGTGGCAGCGATGAAGCGCCTGCGAGCAACCGCCCGGATGGCTGCCGAGGACGCACCGAAGTTCTACAACCTCCTCGCGAACTCGCGGGACGTCGACGAGGCACGGCTTCTGGACGTGAACACGACGATGGACGGCGTGGAGACGCTCCTGTTCGCCATCGACGGGGACACGTCGACGTTCGAGCGCGAGGCCACCGACTCGCCGGGCATCGAGTCCGTGGAGGTCGCTTCGAGCGACGGCGAGTGGGCGTACGCGCTCGTCGTCATGCGGCCGGCCGAGACGCCGCTGTTCGGCGCGCTCCAGCGACTCGGTCCACAGGCCGGGCTCGTCATCCGGACGCCGATAGTGTACCGCGACGGCGAGGTCCAGTGTCGCGCGGTCGGCGACCCGGCGCCGCTGCAAGCTGCACTGGACGTCGCGCCCGACGCGTTCGAGGTCCGCATCGACGAGGTCGGGTCGTTCCGTGGAGTGCTCGACGACCCGCGGAACGCGCTGAGCGACCGCCAGCTCGAGGCCGTCCGGGCCGCGCATCGCCTGGAGTACTACGGGCAGCCACGCGGCGCGACCCACGAGGACGTCGCGGCCGAGCTCGACTGTTCGCCGGCGGCCGCCAGCGACCACCTCCAGCGTGCGGAGGCGAAGCTGGTGGACGCCGTCCTCGACGACCTCGGACCCGACGTCTGACCGCCAACGCGCCCCCTCTGAGTTTTTATTCATAGTGCAGAGCGTAATCGTAAGGTTATTTGCTGCGTTATGAAATGTTCGCGGCATGCACTACGCACCTCGCATCCCCCGGCGAGCGTTCCTCGGCGGGGTCGCGACCACGATCCCGAACGTCGACGTCGCGACGTTCGAAGGAGAGGGGACCGACGACGACACGACCGCCGATGGAGGACCGACCGGGTCGGTCGACGTCTCCGACGGCGACGTCGCGGACGCCATCGAAGCCTCGCACGAGTACCTGTTCTCGAACCGTCGCGGCACGAACCAGCTGGGCGGACGGACGTTCCGCCACTGGGAGACCCACATCCTCGGCCTCAACGAGAACGGCAAGTACAGACAGACGCTGTACTACGCGATACTGCTCGAGCATCTCGACCGCCGCGAGGACGTGAAGGAACGCTGCATCTCGTTCCTGCTCGACGCTCGCGAGGACGGCGGTGGCTGGGGGGACGTCACGACGAACTACGGCGCGCTGCTCCTGTTCGACCTCGCCGACGATTCGCGGTACGACGACGTGGTCGCGGACATCGAAGCGGAGAACGAACGCGAAGGGTTCGAGTTCGCGCCGACGGTGTCCGACGGCGACGACGTCGACACCGGACTCACCTACGACATGCGAGTGATGTACGCGGCGCTCTCCGACGCGTACAGCTACGAGGAGCTGTTTCCGCTCGACGCACCCCTCGAGATCGGTCGACTCATGGCGTACACGGAGGCGTTCGACGGTGACACCATCTCTGCGACCGGTCAGAGCTTCCGGCAGTCGTTCGTCGCCGCCATCTGCGCGCACTTCCTCATCGCCTCGGAGAAGAAGCGGTCGTTGAGCGAACGCGACCGGAAGCTCCGCCCGCTCCTGAAGCGCGTGCTCATCAGTCGCCGCCTCAGTAGCGGCGTGTGGGCGACGTCGATGGTGTCGGTTCTCGCGATCCTCGCGCTCCGCGAGACCGGCGTGTCGCCTGCCGGCGAGGACGCCGTCCGGTATCCCGTCGACTGGATCGCGCGGAACCGCGTGACCGACGCGGGCCGCGTGGAGATATGGAACCTCCCGACGTGGGACACCGCGAAGGTCATCGACGCGCTCCTCGCGTCCGGACTGGACACGGACGACGAGCGCGTCCGCGAGGCCGCACAGTGGCTGTACAACGCTCGCGTCCCCGAACACGCCGCCAAACCGATAAACGCGAAGCTCGACCGGCCGATGGCGACGTACAGGAATCACCAGGGCGACGGCTGGGGGTACCGGGAGAACATCTACAGCGACTGGGACACGACGTCGATGTGCATGGAGGCGCTCGCGCCGTTCATGGCGCCCCAGATGGGCGCTGACGCGGAGTTCCTGCTTGACGTCCAGAACAGCGACGGGAGCTGGTCGACGTTCGCGAAGGACTTCGACCCGCTCGACGACGCCGTGGAGGACGCGGTCCGCGACCGGTTGCATCCCGCGGTCTTCCGGCGGTTCTTCGGTCGGAACCGAGCGACGGACGTCACGGGCGGTGCGCTCTCGGCGCTCGGGAAACTCGGGTACACGGTCGGGAACTCGCAGGCGGTCCGCGACGCGGTCTCGTGGCTGGAGGACGCGCGTTCGGACAACGGGATGTGGGTCGCCATCTGGGGGCAGGCGTTCACGTACGGGACGGCGCGCGTGCTCCGCGGGTTCCGCGAGGTCGGCGTCGACATGGACCGCGACGTCGTACAGGACGCCGTCTCGGTCCTCCGAGAGAAGCAGAACGACGACGGTGGATGGGGCGAGGAGAGCAGTTACGCGGCGGAACAGGACGACCCGATGGACGTCCCGTACGAGCCGGACGAGTCGACGCCGGAGCAGACTGCGTGGGCGCTCCAGGCGTTGTTCGCCGCGGGCGTGTCACCGAACTCGGACGCGGTCCAGCACGGCGTGAACTACCTCCTCGAGACGCAGCGCGACGACGGTTCGTGGCCGGTGAGCCTCGTCATGTACAACTGGGGTGGGCCGAAGTACAGTACGGCAGCGACCACGCAGGGGACGGCCCTGAAGGCGCTCGGTTCGTTCCGGTCCGCGCAGTAACGTCGACGCGGTTCCGGCGACAGCACCTCCGCGGTCGGCGGCGTCGACGCGGTTCCGGCGACAGACCCTTCACACGGGCGGCCGACGACACGGCCATGTCAGACGATACGGTCTTCCTCACCGGTTTCCCGGGATTCCTCGGGAGCGCGCTCGTCGACCGTCTCCTCTCTCGCGGCGAGCACGTCACCTGCCTCGTCCAGTCGAAGTTCCGCGACCTCGCCGAGGACCGCCGCGACGACCTCGAACGCGAGCACGGCGTCGACGACGCCATCGCGCTCGTCGAAGGCGACATCACCGAGCCCGACCTCGGACTCCCCGACGACGGCGAGTTCGCCCGGGACGCGCTCGCGGACCGGACGACCGAGGTGTATCATCTCGCGGCCGTCTACGACCTCGGCGTCGACCGCGACTTCGCGATGGCCGTGAACGTCGACGGCACCGAGCGCGTCCTCGACTTCTGTCGCGCCTGCGACCCCTTCGACCGACTCCACTACGTCTCCACGTGCTACGTCAGCGGCCGCTATCCCGGTGAGTTCACCGAGGACATGCTCGTCGAAGGGCAATCGTTCAACAACCACTACGAGTCCACGAAGTTCCTCGCGGAGGTCCGCGTACAGGACGCGATGGACGACGGCCTCCCGGCGACGGTGTACCGGCCGAGTATCGCGGTCGGCGACAGCGAGACCGGCGAGACCCAGAAGTACGACGGCCCCTATCACGTCATCAGGTACTTCCTCGACCAGCCCGGGGTCGCGGTCGTCCCCGAGTTCGGTGACCCCGGTGCGGTCGAGGTGAACGTCGTCCCCCGGGACTTCGTCGTCGACGCCATCGACGCCATCAGCGCGCGCGAGGACACCCGCGGAGAGGTCTATCAGCTCGCGGACCCCGACCCGCCCTCGGTCGCGGAGATGCAGGCCGCGTTCGCCGCGGCGGCGAACACGTGGACCGTCGACGTCCGCTTCTCGAAGGCCGCGTTCCAGTGGTTGCTCCGCGAGGTCGACGCGTTCCGGGACTGGACGGGTATCGACCCCGCTATCGTCGACTACTTCACGCATCCGACGCGCTACGACACGACCGAAGCGAGCGCGGTCCTCGCCGACGAGGGCATCGAGTGCCCGGACTTCCGCGAGTACGCGCCCCGGCTCGTCGACTACGTCCGACGGCATCCGCACGTCGGGAACGACGCGATGACGTGACCGCCACGAGGCGGTCGTTCGTTCGACACCCGTTCCCGCCGTCCGTCGGGACGAGCGGACTCAAACGACCGTTTGAGTGAACGTGTCCTTGAAGTGAGATGCCGTGGTAGCATCAGGTGGTGCTTCGGTCCGCCTGACCGAATCGCCGGCGCGACAGCCCATCGCTGCCGGCCGCACGCCCGAGTCGACCGCCCATCGACTCCGGGGGAAGCGGCTGGGGCGCCTGCCAGGACGCCTCGGCCAGACGGAGCACCAGCCTGTCTGACACACCGCGTCGACGCGGCGCACTTGCCCTGCCCGCCGCGTCGACGCGACCGCACTCTTCGTCGTTACCCGTCGTCGATACCCGCGGGTCTCGCGGCCGAACGCGAGCCGTATCGCCAGAGGGAGGCCAATCCTTAAGCGAGCGAGCGAGTAAGCAGGAGTGATGACGGCATCCGACGGCTCTTCGCCCGACGACCGGACGCTCGTTCCGCCACCGGCGGCGTTCGAGGGGCGTGTAACGCCGACCTCGGACGACAGGGCGTCGTTCGACGCGGACTGGCCGGACGCGTGGGCGACGGCCGCGAACGCGCTCGACTGGACCGTCGATTACGAGCGCGTTCTCTCCTCGGCCGCCGACGGCGGCCCGCCGTTCGAGTGGTTCCAGGGCGGTGAGTTGAACGCGTGTGCGAACTGCGTCGACCGCCACCTCGACGACCGCGGTGAAGCGGTCGCGCTGGAGTGGAACGGTCACCTGGGGGAGTCCCGGACGTACACGTACCGCGAGCTCCACCGCGAGGTGAACGCGGTCGCCGCCGGACTCCGCGACCTCGGTGTCGGCGAGGACGACGTGGTGACGACGTACCTCCCGGCGGTGCCCGCGGTCGTCGTGACGATGCTGGGTGCGCTCGCCTCGGCGCGGTCCACAACGTCGTGTTCGCGGGGTTCTCCGCGGACGCGCTCGCGACGCGGATGGAGCGCGCGGACTCGCGGTACCTCGTGACGAGCGACGGCTACTATCGGCGCGGGGAGGCGGTCGACCAGCGCCGTCGCGCTGACAACGCGACGATGTCGCTGTCGTACGACCTGGACGCGACGGTCGTCGTCGACCGCCTCGGGACCGACCCGGACGTCGACCGCGAGAACCGGTACGCGTACGACGCGCTCGTGGACGCGAACCGCGACGCGACCGTGGCGCCGGTGGCGCGCGCGGCGACGGACCCGCTGTTCCGCATCTACACGTCGGGGACGACCGGCGAGCCGAAGAGCGTCACGCACACGACGGGCGGGTACCTCGCGCAGGTGGCGTGGTCGACCGGGCGCGTCCTCGACGTTACTGCGGACACGACGGTGTGGTCGACGGCGGACCCGGGGTGGATCACGGGGCACTCCTACGGCGTGTACGGGCCGCTCGCGCTCGGCGCGACGACGGTGCTGACGGAGTGGAGTCCGGACGCGGTCGACCGCGACCGCCCGTGGGCGCTCGTCGAGGCCCTCGACGTGGAGGTGTTCTACACCGCGCCGACGGTCGTCCGGTCGTTCGCGAAGTGGGGCGCGGAGTACCCTGAGCGGCACGACCTCTCGAGTCTCCGCGTCCTGGGGAGCGTCGGCGAGCCGTTCGACGCGGAGACGTGGGCGTGGTACTTCCAGCACGTCGGCGGCGGCGACTGTCCGGTCGTGGACACGTGGTGGCAGACGGAGACGGGCGCGGTCCTCCTGTCGACGCTCCCGGGCGTCGACGACGCGAAACCGGGGTCCGTGGGGCGGCCGCTCGCGGGCGTGTCGGTCTCCGTCCGCGACGGTGCGGGCGACCCGGTCGAGCCGGGCGTTCGCGGCTGGTTGACCGTGGACCGGCCGTGGCCCGCGATGGCGCGCGAGCTCGCGACCGGGACGGCGTGGGGCGAGCGCGTGGCGGTGGAGTCGGGCGCGCTCGACGACGGGGACGCGGGCTCCGAGGAGGACGGTGGCGGCGGCGCGGCCGACGGGTGGTGGTATCGGGTCGGCGACGAAGCGGTCGTGGACGACGCGGGGTACGTGACGGTGCTGGGTCGCGCGGACGACGTGGTGAACGTCGACGGGCGTCGGTTCAGTACGGGCGAGATCGAGCACGCGCTCGTCGAGGTCGACGGCGTCGCGGAGGCGGCGGTCATCGCGCGCGACGACCCGGACTCGGGGAACGCGCTCGTCGCGTACGTCACGACCGACGACGACCGCACCGACGTGTCGACGCTCCGGGACGCGCTCGACGACGCGGTCGCGGCCGCCATCGGCGCGGGCGTGCGCCTCGACCAGGTCGTGTTCACGCCGGACCTCCCGAAGACGCGCTCCGGGAAGATCATGCGTCGCCTCCTCGAGGACATCGCGAACGGCGAGTCCTACGGCGACACGAGCGCGCTCCGGAACCCCGAGGTCGTCGGGGAACTGGAAGCGCGCCACGACGACTGACGACGGTCGACGCCGAGAACCACGTTCTCACGGCCGGCCTCCTCGCTTCGGACACGTTTCTCGACGACCAGCGAGCCGACCCCCCGCCCCCCACCCATCGTTTCGTGGTCAACAGAGAAGCGAAACAAATCGGCGCATCTATTCGAGCAGTCCCGCTCTCGAACGCCAGGATAGCAGTTTTTGAACCCTAGAACTATTGCGCTTCGTCTGCTAGCGCGAAACGTGGTCGACCCGCTCTCGGACGCCGACTACGCGCGGCTCCGCCGGCACGCCCGCACGCACCGCGAGGACCTCGTCGTCCGCCTCTGCGGCGAGGCGGGCCTGCGGCCCGCCGAGATCGCGTCCCTCAGCCCCGGCGACGTCGGTTCGGTGGATGGAACGACGGTGGCGTCGGTCGACGACCACGCGACGGTGCTCCCGCCAGCGGTCGCGCACGACGTCGAGAAGTACGCCGCGTCGAACGACGTCGGTGAGAGCGAATCGCTCGTCGACGTCTCCGCGCGGCGCGTCCAGATGCTCGTCCGCGAGGTCGCCGACCGCGCCGCGGCCGCGACCGGCGACGACCGCTTCGCCGACGTCGACTCGCGGTCGCTCCGCGAGCACTTCGTCGTCTCACTCCTCCGGCAGGGCGTCGACGTTCGCGTCGTCGCCGCGGTCGCTGGGTTCGAGAGCGTCGCCGGCCTCGCACCGTACCTCGACGACCCGAGCCCCGCGGAGGTCGCGGCCGCGGTCGACGACGCCGCGGCAGTCGCGGCCGACGACGGGACGCCCGAGCCCGTCAGGCAGGCCGCGAGCCTGCTGGCCGCCGTCGGCGACGCACTCGGCGACCAGGAGTCACCGAAGGCGCTGTTCGACGCGGTCGTCGAACGGGTCGCGAGCACGGACGGCTACCGGTACGCGTGGGTCGGCCGGTGGACCGACGACGACGCGACCGCCGAGGTCGTCGCGAACGCCGGTGTCGACGCCGCCGTCGCAGCAGCCGAAATCCGGGACGCCGGCGGTGGCGATAGCACCGCGAAGGACGGTGAACCGGCCGGTGGCGAGCGCGGTGGCGTCCGCAGCTTCGACCGCGACCGCGGGGGCGTCCTCACGCTCCCTCTCGGCGAGTTCGAGGGCGTCGCGTACGCGCTCGGCCTCGGCGTCGAGCACGTCCCCGACGCGGCCGGGACGGTCGCCGCGCTCCACGATGCGCTCGGCGCGCTCGTCGCTCGCGCGTTCGAGGCGACCCGTCGCCGCCGGCGGCTCGTCGCGGACGTCGTCACGGAACTCCGGTTCGACGTCCACGACCGGGACGCGGTCCTGGTCGCGCTCGCCGACTCGCTCGACACCACGGTCGAGGTCACCGGCGTCGTCCCGGGCGGCCCCGGGCTCGTGCTGTACGCGGAGGTGGCCGACGTCGCACCGAAGGACGTCGTCGACGCGGCCGACGACGAGGACGCGGCCGGCGTGGCTCGCGTCCGGTACGTCGACGACGGCGACGACGGCCCGGTCTTCGAGTTCGTCGTGCAGGACTCGCCGGCGCGGACGCTCGTCGAACTCGACGCACGCGTCCAGTCCTACCGCGTCGACGCCGACGGCGGTCGACTGACCGCCGTCGTGCCCGCGGACGCCGACGTCAGAGCCGTCCGCGACCGCGTCCGGGACGCGTGGCCGGACTCGGCGCTCGTCGGCCAGGAGACCGTCGAACGAACCGTCGAGCACGCCCGCGGGTTCCAGGACCGACTCCGCGAGGACCTCACCGACCGCCAGCTCGCGGTTCTCCAGTCCGCGTACCACGGCGGGTACTTCCAGTGGCCTCGCGAGTCCACGGGCGAGGAACTCGCCGATTCGCTGGACGTCGCCGCGCCGACGCTCCACAACCACCTCCGGGTCGCCCAACGCAAGCTCCTGGACGCGTTCTTCGAATCCTGAGCGCTCGCGGGACGCCACCGGCGACCGCCGCGAACGAGTGACTATCTGTTTAGGCGCGGCCGTCGCGTCCCGTCGACCACGCCGGCCGACCATGGTCGCCATCGAGAACGCACGTTCCCCAACGTCGAGCCCGTTTCGTTGCGTTTCTCGCGGCTTCCGGGATTCCATCACGGTCGTTCCTCGGATTAGTTACCGTCCTTTTTACGTCGGGTGTCGCGGTGCGAGGTATGTCGGGCGAGACCGAACATAGCATCGAGGCGCGCATCGCGGACGCCGACGAGTTCGAACCACCGGCGTCGTTCGTCGAGCAGGCGAACGTCACCGACCCGGAGATATACGACGACTTCGAATCGGAGTGGCCCGAGTGCTGGGAGCAGGCTGCCGACCTCCTCGACTGGGACACCGAGTACGACACGGTGCTCGACGACTCGAACCCGCCGTTCTTCGAGTGGTTCACCGGCGGCGAGTTGAACGCGAGCTACAACGCGCTCGACCGCCACCTCGACGAGCGCGGCGACGAGGCCGCCATCGAGTGGATCGGCGAGCCGACTGACGAGGCGAACCGCACGTACACGTACCGCGAACTCCACCGCGAGGTCAACGAGTTCGCGGCCGCGCTCCGGGACCTCGGCGTCGGCGAAGACGACGTCGTCACGATGTACATGCCGATGGTGCCCGAACTCCCGGTCGCGATGCTGGCGTGCGCTCGCATCGGCGCCCCCCATAGCGTCGTGTTCGCGGGGTTCTCCGCGGACGCGCTCGCGACGCGGATGAACAGCGCGGACAGCGAGTACCTCGTGACGTGCGACGGCTACTACCGTCGCGGCGACGCCCTGGAGCACAAGGCGAAGGCCGACGACGGGCTCGGCGGCGTCGACCACGACGTGACGGGCGTCGTCGTCGACCGCCTCGGCGACGCGTACGACCACCCGATGCGCGACGGCGGGAACGGGGGTGCGACCGGTAGCGACCACGACTACGACGCGCTCGTCGACGACCACGCGGGCGCCGAGGTCGACCCCGTGAGTCGGGACGCCGAGGACATGCTCTTCCTCATGTACACGTCCGGGACGACCGGCCAGCCGAAGGGCGTGAAGCACACCACGGGCGGGTACCTGTCGTGGGTCACGTGGACGAGCCAGGCCGTGCTCGACGTCAAGCCCGAGGACACGTACTGGTGCTCGGCGGACATCGGGTGGATCACGGGGCACTCCTACATCGTCTACGGGCCCCTCTCGCTCGGGACGACGACGGTGATGTACGAGGGGACGCCCGACTACCCCGAGAAGGACCGGATGTGGGACATCGTCGAGGAGTACGAGACCACGCAGCTGTACACCGCGCCGACGGCCATCCGCGCGTTCATGAAGTGGGGCGAGCGCTATCCCGCCGAGCACGACCTCTCCAGCCTCCGCCTGCTCGGGACCGTCGGCGAACCCATCAACCCGCGGGCGTGGAAGTGGTACTACGAGCACGTCGGCGACGAATCCTGTCCCGTCGTAGACACGTGGTGGCAGACCGAGACCGGCGGGATGATGATAACCACGCTCCCCGGCGTGAAGAACATGAAGCCGGGAGCGGCGGGCCCGCCACTGCCGGGAATGGACGTGAACGTCGTCGACGCCGTCGGCGACGAGGTCGACGCCGGCGAGGCCGGCTACCTCACCGTCGACAAGCCGTGGCCGGGGATGCTCCGCACGCTCTACCAGAACGACGAACGCTACGTCCAGGAGTACTGGGCGGAGTACTCGGACACCGACAGCGACGACCCCGACGACTGGACGTACTTCCCCGAGGACGGCGCGAAGATAGACGACGACGGCTACATCACCGTCCTCGGTAGGGTCGACGACGTCATCAACGTCTCCGGGCACCGCCTCGGCACCATGGAGATCGAGAGCGCCATCGTCGGCGTCGAAGGCGTCGCCGAAGCCGCCGTCGTCGGCGGGAACCACCCGGTGAAGGGCGAGGCCGTGCACGCGTACGTCATCACCGAGGACGACGCCGAGGGCGGGAGCGAACTCCGCGGGAAGATAATCGAGGGCGTCGAGGACGCCATCGGCCCCATCGCCCGCCCCGAAAGCGTCGTCTTCACGCCCGAACTCCCGAAGACGCGCTCCGGGAAGATCATGCGGCGCCTGCTGGAGGACATCGCGAACGGCGACGACCTCGGGAACACCTCGACGCTCCGGAACCCCGGCATCGTCGAGGACATCCAGGCCGCCGTGGACGCGGGAGGTGACTGACCGAGGAGCGCACGCTCGCCCCGTCACGCGCCGCAGCCCCAGGAGAATCGACAGCCGACCCCCGACGCTTTCCGCGACGACCGCAGACCGACCACCGACCAGACAACGCACACAGCATGAGAGACACTGACTCACAACGCGAGTCGACCACGGCCCGCGACCGGACCACGGGTCGCGGCTCGACTACGACCGACGCATCGAGCGGAGAACGCGACGGCGCAGCCACCGAAGATGGCGACGCCGCAGCCACCGACGCGCCGACCGAACACCCCCACGACCCGGCCGCACCGCACCCGCGGACCGACGGCGGCACCGTCACCACCGACACACCCGCCACAGACAGCGGCGAGGACGTCGACTACCTCGAACGCGAGGTGAACATCTTCAAGCCGTCGACGCCGTTCATGCGCGACCACCTCCGCGTGGTCTGGGCGATGTTCGCCGCGTGGGCGGTCGTCGTCTTCGGGCCCGTGACGGCGACCGCGCTCGCGCCGGACGCGATGACGAGCATCACGGTCATCGGGTTCCCGCTGCATTACATCACCACTGCGATCGGCGCGCCCACCGGCGCGCTCGTGCTCTCGTTCGTCTACGCTCGCAAGCGCGACCAGCTCGACGACGAGTACGGCATCGACCACGGCACGGACGCCGCCGGTGAGAGCGAGGAGGACGCACCCGCCGAACCGACCGCCGCCGACGGTGGGGTCGAACAATGACGCTCGCCACCGCACCGACCGCCGCGGCTGCCAGCCTCGCGCTCGACGCGACCGCGACGCCGCTCCAGCTCCTCCCGGACGCCCTGAACGGCTCGTTCAAGCTCGTCCCCGCCATCATGGTGACGGGGATGCTCCTGCTGTTCCTCGGCATCGGGTACGCGTTCCGGGTCGCCGACACCGACGACCTCTGGGTCGCCGGGCGCTCCATCGGGAACGTCGAGAACGGCATGGCCATCGGCGCGAACTGGATGTCCGCCGCGTCGTACCTCGGGATGGCGGCGCTCATCGCCCTCTCGGGGTACTACGGGCTCGCGTTCGTCGTCGGCTGGTCGACGGGGTACTTCATCCTCCTCATCTTCCTCGCCGCACAGATGCGGCGGTTCGGGAAGTACACCGCGCCGGACTTCGTCGGCGACCGCTTCGACTCCGACACCGCCCGCGCCATCGCCGCCCTCACCACCATCCTCATCGGGTTCGTGTACGCCGTCGGGCAAGCACGCGGGATGGGGCTCGTCGGCATCTACGTCTTCGGCGGCGACTACGCGACGATGGTCGTCCTCCTGATGGCCATCACGGTCGGGTACCTCGCCCTGTCGGGGATGCTCGGCGCGACGAAGAACATGGCCGTCCAGTACGTCATCCTCATCGTCGCGTTCCTCGCCGGCCTCTACGCCGTCGGGTTCACGCAAGGGTACTCGACGGTGCTCCCGCAGGTCGAGTACGGGATGCTCCTCGACCAGCTCGGCCGCGAGTTCACCGAACCGTTCACCTCCGGTAGCTACTACCTCTGGATCGCGACCGCCTTCTCGCTCATCGTCGGGACGTGCGGGCTCCCGCACGTGCTCGTGCGGTTCTACACCGTCGAGAGCGAGCGGACCGCGCGCTGGTCGACCGTCTGGGGGCTGTTCTTCATCTGCCTGCTGTACCTCTCCGCGCCCGCGTTCGCCGCGTTCGGCACCGACCTCTACGCGAAGAACGTCGGCGCCGTCTACGGCGCGAACGGCATGAGCGGTGCCGAAGGCGACGTCATCGTCGTCATCGCGAGCCAGCTCGCGAACCTCCCGACGTGGTTCGTCGGTCTCGTCGCCGCCGGCGGCATCGCCGCCGCCATCGCGACCACCGCCGGATTGTTCATCGCCGCGTCCTCCGCCGCCGCGCACGACATCTACACGAACATCGTGAATCCCGACGCGACCCAGCGCCAGCAGCTCCTCGTCGGTCGCGCGACCATCGTCGCGCTCGGCGCCGTCGTCACCGTCACCGCGCTCGACCCGCCCGCGCTCGTCGGCGAACTCGTCGCGTACGCGTTCTCGCTCGCCGGCCTCGTGCTGTTCCCGATGTTCTTCCTCGGGCTCTGGTGGGAGAACACGAACCGGCAGGGGGCGCTCGCCGGGATGACCACGGGCCTCCTCATCTGGTTCACCGCGATCATCAACGAGGTGCTCCCGAACTACGTCGGGTTCCTCGGCGACGCCGCCGGAGACGCCGGCGCAATCGTCCCGGTCTACGCGGACGTGTTCCCCGCCATCGGCGCCGCGCTCGCCGGAACGCCCGTCGTGTTCGCGGTCACCATCGCGGTGTCGTACGCGACGGAGGAACCGAGCGAGGAGATAAAGCGCATCGTCCGGCAGTGCCACAGCCCCGAACCGATGGGGCAACAGCAGTCCGCCGAGGACGTCGTCGGGAACAGCGGAAACGGTGGTGTGGCGACCGACGGTGGCCGCGACGCCGCGACCGACGGCAGTCGTGACGCGGCCACCGACGACGACGCGGCGACGGAGGAGGTGTGACCGATGTACGAGCACGTACTCATCCCGACCGACGGTAGCGAGACGTCCGAACACGCGGTCGACGAAGCGTTGGAGGTTGCCTCGCGGTTCGACGCGACGGTGTCGGCGCTGTACGTCGTCGACACGGACTCCGTCGGTATCAGTCTCGGCGCGGAGCAGGTCGACCGCATCCGCCAGGGGCGGTTCGGCGAGATGGACGACCTCGAGGCGCGAGCGAGCGACGCGACCGCGTACGTCGCGGAGCGCGCTCGCGAACGCGGCGTCGACGTCGAAGAGCATGCACGCGCCGGGCGGCCCGCGTCGGTCATCGCGGACTTCGCGGACGACGCGGACGTCGACCTGATCGTGATGGGGAGCCACGGCCGAAGCGGCCTCTCCCGGGTCGTCCTCGGGAGCGTCACCGAGCACGTCCTTCGGGAGACCCACAAGTCGGTGCTCGTCGTCGACACCGGGCACGCCGGCGAGGACGCCGAGGACCGCGGAGGCGACGGCGAATGACCGCGACGTCCCGCCTCGACCGCGTCCGCGACCACGTCGTCGAGAACCGGGAGACGGTGCTCGCGGACCTCGCGTTCGCGGTCGTCTGGGTCGCCGTCGTCACGCTCCTGTTCGACGTGCTGCAGGGCCCGCGGTGGGTCTACCACCTGACGCTCGCCGGTGGCGTCGTCGCTCACTACGGGTTCTTCGCGTCCCTCGATGCGGCGAGCGACCAGTCGAACTGAGCGGTCACTGCCCCGCGCTCCTTCCTTCGCAATCCGCCATCCGAGCCCGAGCCTGGACGCTCGCGGGAACGGCGGCCGCGTCGCGGACGACCACCCACCAGAAGAAATAAGCAGGAAGCATACTATTGTTTCCTTGTATGAGTGAGAAGCATCAGAAGTTGGTCGGGACGCGCATTCCACACGGCGCCGCGTCCAGCGTCTTCCCCGTCGAGGACCTCCCGTGCGACGTCTACCAGCGCCGTGACGCGAAACGAATCCTCGAATCGACGCCCAGCGACGCCGTCCTCGGGCTCCGGGCGACCAGTATGGCGAGTTCCTACTTCCTCCACGGCCACGCGCTCACCGTCGTCGACACCGTCTCGCTCCCCGACACCGCGAAAGCAGACATCCGCGACCGAAGCGGCGTCGACGTCCACGACTTCGAACTCCTCGCCATCGGGAAAGCCAACCGGAACTACGAGAACCGCACCCTCAGCGAGTACGCCACCCCCTGAGTCGCGACCACCCCACTGAAGCCATGGCATTACGGCGCCTCGCGACCATACTGTACCCATGGACCTCGACCTGGTCGTCTCACGCGCAAAGGAGGTGAAGACCGTCTTCGGCGAGAAGAACG
The DNA here is from genome assembly GCF_037081675.1 of Halorubellus litoreus. Classification (GTDB taxonomy): domain Archaea; phylum Halobacteriota; class Halobacteria; order Halobacteriales; family Natrialbaceae; genus Halorubellus; species Halorubellus litoreus. The sequence goes on from NZ_JAZAQL010000003.1 coordinate 249,522, forward strand.
TCACGTTTCTCGCCGGCAGCATCGCGTACAGCGCGTTCGTCTCCCTCGTCCCACTCCTGCTCTTCCTCTTCCTCGTCGTCTCCGTCCTGGGCGCGCCCGAGCTCCAGGCTCGCATCGTCGAGGTCGCAACGCAGAGCGTCTCGCCAGCGGTCGGCGGCGTCATCGAGGTGATGATCGACTCGCAGCGCGACGCCAGCACCGGGTCCACGCTCGGTGCGACCGTCATCGGCGCGCTCGTCCTCGTCTGGGGCGCCATCAAGGTGTTCCGCGGGCTCGACACCGCGTTCTCCACGATCTACGAGACGACCGCCGAGGACACGTTCCTCGACCAGATCAAGAAGAGCCTGCTCGTCCTCGCCACGCTCACGCTCGGCGTCGTCGCGATGGTCGGCGCAACCAGCGTCGTCTCGTTCATCTCCACCATCCCGTTCCTCGGGCTCCTCGTCCCGTTCGTCCTCCTCGGCGCGCTCGTCCTCGCGTTCCTCCCGATGTACTACCTCTTCCCGGACGTCGACCACGAACCACGCGACGCCCTCCCCGGGACGGTCATCGCGGCCGTCGGGTGGACGCTCCTCCAGATCGGGTTCCAGGTGTACGCCTCGCTCGGCGGCGAGGAGAGCAACCTCATCGCGAGCATCCTCCTCTTCGTCACGTGGCTGTACTTCACCGGCGTCGTCCTCCTCCTCGGCGCGACCTACAACGCGGTCGTCCTCGACGGCCGCAGCGGGGACGCCGACAACCGAACCGACACGGTCGAGCAGGCACGCGCCTGAGCGCGTCCGACCAGGCCCCGCGCCCGAGTACGAACGACCACGCCGACGCCCCGGTTCGACGCTCCGCTCGATGCCCCCCGGCGAGACGCTCGTCGCGGGAAAACTACTTTCACCCGCACCCGCATGAGACGTGATACCGAATGGCTCGAACCGAGGGTGGGGACGGTGACATCGGCCTGCTGCACGCGGTGAGCATCGAGGTCGGCCTCATCGTCGGCGGCGCACTCTTCAGTCTCACGGGCGTCGCCGTCGGTCTCGCCGGCCCCGGAGTCGTGCTCGCGTTCTGCGTCGCGTTCGGCATCGCCATCCTCGGCCTCCTCCCCACCGCGATGCTCGGCGCCGCCTACCCCACCACGGGCGGGAACTACCGCTACCCAGCCGCCCTGGTCTCCCGGCCGCTCGCGTTCCTCGCCGCCATGGGACTGGGCGTCAGCATGTTCACCGGCGGGCTCCCGCTGTACGCGCTCACCGCCGGCCAGTACGTCGACGCCCTCCTCCCCGTCAGCCCCACCGCAGTCGGGTTCGCGCTCCTCACGCTGTTCTTCGCCGTGAACCTCCTCGGGCTCCGTCCCGCCGCCACCGCCCAGCTCGTCATGTTCGTCGGACTCGTCGCCGCCCTCGCCTCGTTCGTCGCGTTCGGCATCCCCGCCGTCGACCCCGCGAACCTGACGCCCGCGTTCCCCGGCGGCACCGTCGGCGTCCTCACCGCCGCCGGCGTCCTCTACTTCGTCTGCCTCGGCGCGAACTTCGTCGTCGACGTCGGCGGCGACGTCCGCGACGCCACCGTCACCATCCCGAAGTCGTTCGCGGTGTCCGTCCCACTCGTCCTCGTCACGTACGCCGGCATCGGGCTCGTCGCCGTCGGGACCGTCGGCGCGGACGCCATGGCCGGCGCGACGCTCGCCGTCCCCGCCGAAGCCATCCTCCCCCGCGGCTTCGAGGAGTTGTTCGTCGTCGGCGGCGCGCTGTTCGCCATCGCGACCAGCATCAACGCCGTCTACATCATCACCCCGAAGTACCTCGAAGCGCTCGCCGCCGACGGCCTCGCCCCGAACGCGCTCGCCGCGACCAACGACCGCTTCGGCACCCCACACTGGGCGACCGCGCTCGTCTACGCGTGCTCTGCGGCCGCGCTCGTCTCCCCGCTCCCCATCGCCGACCTCGGCGCCCTCCTCGGGTTCGGCGGTGCCGCCCTCGTCGTCCCCGTCATGCTCGCCGCCATCGTCGCCGTCCGCGACCACCCGGAGGACGTCGCCGACACCCTCCCCCTCCCCGGCCGTGCACTCGCCGCCATGGCCGCGCTCGCCGTCCCACTCAACTGCCTCCTGCTCGCCCTCCTCGCCACGCAATCGCCCACGTTGTTCGTCGCGTGGCTCGCCGCACTCGCCGTCCTCGGCGGGTACTACCTCGTCCGCACCCGGACGGCCAGCACGAGTCGCACCGAACTCACGACCGACCCAGACGCGGACTGACACCACACGACACCGATGACACAACAGAGACACACCGACGCACTCGACCTCGAACGAACAGGCGTCGTCGGCGCGGGCCTCATGGGCCGCGACGTCGCCGGCCTCCTCGCGAACGCCGGGTTCGACGTCACGCTCGTCGACGTCGACTCCGACGCCCTCGACGCCGCCCGCGACTACCACGAGACCGCGCTCGCGGACGCGCTCCGCGCCGGCGGCTTCGACCCCGACGACGACCTCACGGCCCGCATCGAGTACGCGACCGACGTCGACGCACTCGCCGACTGCGGGTTCGTCGTCGAGGCGGTCCCCGAGACACTCGACCTCAAGCGCGCGGTGCTCGCCGACCTCGAACGCGTCCTCGACGCGGACGCCGTCGTCGGCACGAACACGTCCTCGCTCACGCCCGGCGAGATAGCCGCCGACGCCACCCACCCCGAGCGCGTCGTCCTCTTCCACTTCGCGAACCCCGCACTCTCCCGCGACCTCGTCGAGATCGCCGGCGACGACGCCACCGACCGCGCCATCGCTGTCGCCCGCGCCGTCGCCGACGCCATCGACCGCCATCCCGTCGTCCTCGGCGCCGAGTACCGCGCGAACTGCCTCAGCAGGCTCTCCGCCAGCATCAAGTGCGCCGGCACGTGGGAGCTGCTCGACGCCGACCCCGCCGCCGTCGACCGCGGCGCGCGCAACGTCGGGTTCGACCGCGGCCCCATCGAGTTCGTCGACCTCATCGGCGTCGACGTCCACCTGCACACCGTCGAGAACCTCGCCGACGCGTACGGCGACCGGTACGCGCCGCCCGAATCCGTCCGCGAACGCATGGACGCGATGGTCGACCGCGACGACCTCGGCAAGAAGAGCGGCCATGGGTTCTTCGAGTGGGACGGCGAGACGTGCCTCCTCCCCGAGGTCGACGACCCGCACGACGTCACGCCCGTGCTCGCCGCGCTCGTCAACGAAGCGCACCGCCTCGTCGACGACGGCGTCGGCGACCGCGACACCGTGAACGACGTCCTCAAGCGCGGCAGCGGGGGCGACGTCGGCCCGTTCGATCTGGAAGCGACGTTCGGCGCCGACTACCTCCGCGACGTCCTCGACGCCCGATACGAGGAAACGGAGGCGGCCGTGTACGACGCCGTATTCTGAGGTGCCACGACGCCGCGGGGCTCAATCGACGAGCAGCGGCGGCGCGGCGAACGGGTCGACGTGGACGTCGAGCAGCGTCGGTTCCTCGGACGCGATGGCGTCCTCGATGGCTGGCCCGACGCGCTCGGCGTCCTCGATGCGTTCGCCCTCGCAGCCGAACCCGCGCGCGACCTGCGCGTAGTCGACGCTCGGGTCGAAGTCCGTGGACTGGTCGACGCTGTGCGTCGCCATCTGACTCATCTTCGACGACCCCAGCGACTCGTTGTTCGTCACGACGACGGTCACGGGCAGGTCCTCGCGCGCCGCCGTCTCGAGGTCCGCAATGTGGTAGCCGATGCCGCCGTCCCCGGAGAGCACGACCACCGGGGCGTCCGGGCGCGCCGCCTGCACCCCGAGGCCCTGGGGCAGCGCGGCGTTGATGCCGTCGCTCCCGCGCGCCTGCAGGTACCGCAGTCCCGGCTCCTCGGTCTCGTAGAACGCCCCCGAGAAGAACCCGGGGAAACTCGTCGCGCTCACCAGCACGCCCTCGGCGGGGATCCGTTCGTTCAACTCGTGGACGACGCGCTGGGGCTGGATCGGCGAGCGGTCGCTCGTCAGGTCGTCGCGGTGCTCCTCGCGCCACGCTTCGCGGTCCGCGGCGAGCGACGCGACCCGGTCCGCGCGAGCGTCGGCGCCAGCCGGGGCGTCCGCGTCGACCGCGTCCGCGAGCGCGTCGAGCGTCGCCCGCAGGTCCGCGCGGATACCGACCGCGGGCTCGTAGTTCCGGCCGAGCCACTCCGGGTCGAGGTCGACGTGCACGAGCGGCGCGTCCTCGGGGACGAGCGACCACCCGACCGACGTCAGCTCGCCGAATCGCGTCCCGAACCCGAGCACGAGGTCCGCGTCGGCGAGCGCGTCGTTCGCCACCCGACAGAACCCCCAGCGGCCGACCACACCGAGGGCGTGCGGCTCCGTCTCCGCGACCGCGCCCTTCCCGTTCATCGACGTCACCACCGGCACGTCCGCGGTCCTCGCGAACCGCGCGAGTGCCGCCGTCGCGTCGGCGCGAACGACGCCCTCGCCCGCGACCACGACCGGACGCTCCGCGCCAGCGAGCAGGTCGAGGACGTCCACGACCGCGTCAGCGCTCGGCTCGGGGCGCTCGCGCGGATACGACGCGTCGACGTCACCGCGCAGGAACGAACTCGCTGCCGGCTCGTCGCTCGCGTCGTCCGCCGCTTCGTTCGATGCGACGTCCCCACCGAGGACGTCCTCGGAGAGGTTCACGTGCGCCGGCGACGGGACGGTCGCGGTCGCGGTGCGGACGGCGCGCTGGACGGCTTCGACCGCTCGCGTCGGGGATTCCGGGTCCGCGGTCGAGGTCGTCCACGGCTCCAGGACCGCCTCGTTGTCCGCGTCCTGGATGACGCCGTTCCCGCGCGTCGCCCGGTCGTTCCCGCCCGTGAGCGCGAGCACCGGCGACGACGCGCCCGACGCCTCGGAGAGCCCGGCGCCGATGTACGCCGCGCCCGGCCCGCTCACGCCGTCGACGACGCCGAGCGTCCGCGCCGCCCGCGCGTACCCGTCCGCCATCAGCGCCGCGCTCGCCTCGCTGCGCGCGAGGACGTGCCGGAGGTCGCTCTCGGCGAGACTCGCGTAGTACGGGTCCATCTGCTCGCACGGGAATCCGAACACCGTCTCCACGCCCGCCGCCTCGAACGCCTCGACGACGACGTCCGTCGTCCGCGTCACCGCCACCCACCACCGCATCGCGTGCGTCGTGTGAACATGACTCCCCCAACTCCCGGAGCCCTCAAAAACGCTCCCCCGGAACGTCCCAGGGACAGCCACGGAGCTTCGCCCGAGTCGATCTAGAAGAGAAGCGCGCCCGACAGCGACCCCTGACCGGTCAGACGCCGTGCTCGTCGTCCTCTACCCCCGACGTACCCGCGAATTCTACCGCCGACGCACCCGCTGATGCGCGACCGCCGACAGCCCCCCGCGGAACGGCTCCGCGCGTTACTCCTCCTCTTCCTCGGCCGTCGTCACCGTCACCGGCCGGTCCGTGTTCAGGAGGACCTCCTGCGTGACGCTCCCGAACAGGATCTTCCCCGCCGGCGACCGCTTCCGTCCACCGAGAACTATCTGGTCCGCGTCCACCGAGTCCGCGACGTCGATGATGTCCTGGGCGACCTCGCCACTGTCCTCCTGGATGTGATAGTCGACGCCCGCCTCGTCGAGGACCTCCATCACGCGTCGAACCGCGTCGATGCGCGTCGGCGAATCGAACCGCTTCATCTCGTCGGGCGTATCCGGCGAGCGCTCGCGGCCCGTGAACACGAACAGCACGTACGCTTCCACGTCCATACCGTCGTCAGCGAGAGACGCGACGAAGTTCGCCTGACTGAGTGCCCGTTCGACGTTCAGATGAACCGGAAGGAGTACACGATGCATAAAGCCACCTTCACCCGGCGGTGATTTATAACTAGAGGCCTATTTGAACGGGTCGGGAACGCCCGCACCGCCAGCCCGCGCACGTGAACGACGCGTCCGCGGCCCCGCGACTCCGTCCGCAGCCAGCCGACTTCCCCCGCAGCCAGCCGACTCCGTCTGCGGCCCATCGACCCAGGGCGCCACCGGGTCGTCGACCCAGCGAGCGTCCGCCGCGCGGAGCGACACGACGGACATCGTCGAGAACGTCACTCGACGCCCGTCGCCGTCGTCGAACTCGAGCGCCGGTTCGCCCGGTCGTGCGCCCGCCAGTGCCCGCGGAGGTCGAGCACGGTCTTCACGAGCACCATCACGGCGACGGCGCCCACCGGGGCGCCCACCCCGCCGACTGCGAACGCGCCGAGGACGATGGTCAGATGGAGGACCAGTACGCGCCGGTACGGCTCCACCATCAACGTCACCGGACCACTTCGTTCGAACTCGCCGTACCCGACGAAGTTCAACCGATACGAGAGCGCGTGATACCCGACGAACCCGACCGTGGGAATCACCACCGACGCCCACTCGCCGTCGACGAGCGGCGCGAACCCCCTGAAGACCGTGAGCACGAACACGCCGTGGACGAGCCAGAACACGCCGTAATGCTGCACGAAGAACCCCGCGACCGACCGCTTCGACCGTCCGACGAACGACGCGACCGACCGGTCGTTGAAGCTCATCTCGGGCAACTCCGCCGGGTCGTCCTCGCCCGCTGCGCGGAGTATCTTCGCGACCGATCCGACACCGACGACCGCGCTCTCCAGCCAGTACACGAGCATCAATGCCGGCACCCCCCACCCGAAGAAAGCGACGCCGACCAGCGGGATCGCGTTCCCGGCGAGCAGCCCGACGACAGCCAGCCGCGACCCCGGAGACGAACGCATACAACCACCGAGGACGGGCGACCGGTTAAACGAACCGAGGGACGAAGCCACGACGACCCACCGGGTCGCGAGTCGTCCCGCCCCTCACTCCGGATGCGCGAGGCGTTCGACGTCGTACCCGGCGTCGCGGATGCCCGCGAGGAGTTGGTCGGCGTGCTCGCGGCCGGCCGCTTCGACGCGGAACATCAGGTACGCCTCGCCGACGTTGAGGTCGTCGACGGCGCGTTCGTGGCGGACCGAGCGGATGTTCGCGCCCTGGTCAGCGAGCACCCGCGACACCTCCGCCATCTTCCCCGGGCGGTCCTGGATGCGGACGCGGAGATGCAGGAGCTGGTGGCGTGCGGCCTGCGCGTGCGTGAGGACTCCCTGGAGCGCCGACACGTCGATGTTCCCCCCGCAGAGGAGCGGTATCACCGTCTCGCCCGCGACGTCGAGGTCGTCGGAGAGCAACGCGGCGGTACTCACCGCGCCCGCGCCCTCGACTAGTTGCTTCGCGCGCTCAAGCAAGAGGAGGATGGCTTGCGCGATGCGGTCGTCGCTCACCGTCACCACCTCGTCGACGTACGCGTCGATGTGCTCGAAGGTCAAGTCGCAGATGCCGCCGGTCGCGATGCCGTCCGCGATCGTCTGCGGGTCGTCGTTCCCGACCGGTTCACCCTTCAACAGGCTCTGTGGGACGGTCGCCGCGTCCTCGGCCTGCACGCCCACGATGCGGACGCTCGGGTCACGCTCCTTGATCGCGGTGGCGACCCCGGAGATGAGACCACCCCCGCCGATGGGTGCAACGACCGTGTCGACGTCCGGGAACTGCTCGTAGAGTTCGAGACCGAGCGTCCCCTGGCCCGCGACGATGGCGGGGTCGTCGTACGCGTGCACGAACTCCCAGCCGTGCTCGGTCTCGAGGTCTCGTGCGTGCGAGACGGCCTCCTGGAACGTCTGCCCGACCAGTTCGACGTCCGCTCCGTAACTCCGCGTCGCGTCCACCTTCGCCTGCGGCGCCGTCTCCGGCATCACGATCGTGGACTCGATGTCGTTAGTAGTTGCTGCTAACGCGACGCCCTGCGCGTGATTCCCCGCGCTCGCCGCGACCACGCGCCCCGAGAACGCGTCGTCATCGGCGAGGAGACTGATCTTGTTGTGCGCACCGCGCGTCTTGAACGACCCCGTCCGCTGGAGGTGCTCCATCTTCAGGTGGACGTCCGCGTCCGCGCGCTCCGAGAGGCTCCGCGAGTACTCGATGGGCGTCTCCTCGACGATGTGCGTGTCCCGGACGCGGGCGCGCGCCGCCTCGATGTCCGGGAGCGAGACGCGAGGCATACCTCCGAGTGCACGCGCCCCACTCTTGAACGTACGCAATTCAGAATCGAGTACCTCGACGGTCGGGTCGAGTCTTCCGACGGTCGGGTTGGTCCGTCGACGATCGAATCGTGGACGTCAGCGCGCGCCCGCGACGCCGCTCCCGATGGCCGCGCCGCAGTCGCCGCAGGCGACGAGGTAGAACCGCTTCGAGGCCTTGAAGAACCCGGTCTCTGCACCCATGTCCGCGAACTCGACGTCCTCCTGTCGTTCCAGCGTCGCGTCGCACTCCGGACAGTGAACCATAGGAAACCGTTCCAGCACCTGATACAAATGCTTTGTCGTCAGTGCGCGCCCGCCGCCCCGCCGCCACCGCCGCCCGCACCGGCGACGCCGCTCCCGAGCGAGTACCCACAATGCGCGCACTCGACGACGTAGAACCGCTTCGACGCGCGAACGATCCCGATCCGTGACTCCGTGTCGTCGAACGCGACGTCGTCCATCGAGTCGAGCGTCGTGTCGCATTCCGGACAGTGGACCATGTGCCGTCGTGCTCGCTCGTCGACCATAACCCTTCGGGGCTTCCGCGGACATGGTGGTGTCACCGCGATGGTGTCGTCACACCACCTCCCCGCCACCTACGAGCGGGACACCCACGACGCTACTGGTATCGAACAGGTCGACGGGCGGCACGCGTCCCGCACACTCTCAAACCGGGTCTCGGCGGCCCTACTGGTCGCCCGAACTCGTCCTCGCCCGTAAGACATACCCGCACGAATCAGTTGCTTGCTGATATGTCGCGTCGCCTTGGTCTCTTCTCTCGCGAGCGTGCCATCTCTCCCGTCGTCGGCGGAGCGCTGCTCGTCGCGATAGTCGTCCTCCTCGCGACCGTCACGGGCGCCATCGTCTTCGGTATCGCCGACGACGAACCGCCCGCGCCGACCGCACGACTCCGGCTCGAACCGACAGGGTCCTGCCAGTTCGAACTCACGCACCGCGGCGGCGACCGCCTCGACGGCGACCGCATCACCGTCCAGGGGCTCGACGACCCGGACGCGCTCGCCGGCGAACGCCTCGCCGCCGAGGACGCCGTCGCCGTCGACCCCACCGAATCGACCGTCCGCGTCGTCTGGAGTGCACCCGACGGCGACACCGACCACGTCCTCCGGACGTTCGAGGTCGACCCGAGCGTCACCAGCGGGTGGGCGTGCACGAGCGGGACCGTCCTCACGAGCGACGCCAGCGGTCACATCACCGTCCTCCGACCCGGCGAGAACCCCATCGAGCTGAGCGCCACGTCCAGCCTGGACGCGCTCGGCACCGCGGACGTCGACGTCACGGGCGACGGCCGCTCGGACGTCCCGTACGTGACCACCGGCGACGCCATCGCCATCACGAACGGTACGAACGAGACGACGACGCTCGCGACCAGCAGCGACATCTCGGGCACCATCGAGGGCGCGAAGACGCGCGTCACCGCAGCCGCGTGGAACGGGAACACCCCGAGCGTCTACTTCGTCGACGAGAACCACGACACCATCTACCGCGTCGCCCCCGGCGAGAGCCCGACCGTCGTCGCCAGCCCCAGCGACGGCGCACAAGCAGTGCTCGGCCCCGGCGACGTCGACGGCGACGGCGACCGCGAACTGCTGTTCGCGGACGGCAGCCAACAGCTCCGGTACGTCGAACCGAGCGGTGGCGTCGAGAAGGTCGACAACGGCCAGACCGGGTCGAACAACGGCATCGGCTCCGGCTCCGTCGCCGACTTCGACGACGACGGCGTCGTCACCGTCGTCACCATCGACGGCAGCAACGACCTCAAGGTCGTCGGCGAACCCACCGCACAGGGCGGCGAGGGCAAGACGACCATCCCGAGCGTCGACGCGGCGAAGGCACCCGTCACCATCGCGGACGTCGACGGCGACGCGTCCAGCGAGGTGGTCTACGTCTCCACCAGCGGCTACCTGAAGTACGTCGACGACGTCTACGGCTCCCAGACCGTCTCGTTCGTCAGGGACGCAGACGGCGACAAGGTCGACGCCGACGACGCGACCGGCGTCGTCTGACCGGCACGACCCCAGCCGGCGCTGGAGTCGAACACCACCGCGTCCGCAGAAACGCGAGTGCGGTTGCTCCAGGAACCGTGCCGAATTTTCGGCCGACTCGCGGCCGTCTCCTCACCGTCCGCTCACCGGCCCCTCACCGGCCCCTCACCGGCCCCTCGCCGATCTCGCTGTACCCCTCTCACCGACCGAGGGCGTCCCCAAGACGGGTGGCGTAGAGCCACGAACGGCTCCCGCACGGCGACCGCACTCGTGGCGTTTCTCGTCCTCGTCACGAGCGCCAGAGCCTGCGTCGTCGTCGGCCCTCGGCCCATTTCGTCGGCGGCAGCCCTCGGCCCGTTCAGCGTCATTCCAACCGGCTTCGCGAGCGTCGCGGGCGTCGCACTCCCGTATCGGAGCGACGAGTGACGGCGACGAGAAGAACTCCGGACGCGGTGGGGGTCCGACGTTGAAGCAGTCCTCGCGGACGCCCCCTCGACGAGGTTCCGAATGCGGTCGGTCGAACCGACTCCCACTCAACACTGCCCGCACTCGCCTCACTGCGGGCCGAGACCTGCGATGTCGGCGCCGACCGTTGCGAGCGCGTCAGCGGGGTTCGGGTCGCTATCCGCGAGATGCGTATAGTGGTGGTCGGGGATGCCCGCGAGCAGTTCGGTGACGGCGTCGCTGTACGCATCCACGCCGGGTTCGGTCGGGTCGTCGCCGCCCCAGACGTCGCGGATGACCGTCATCGAGTCGATGCGGACCTCCACGCTCCGCGGGTCGTAGCGCGTGATGAGCTCCGTGAGGCCGAGCTGGAGTGCGACGTACTCGGCGGTGTTGTTCCCCGTTCGCGACCCGACAGGTCGGCCGAGTCGCGCGAGTTCCGCGCCTTCGGCGTCCAATATGACGGCACCCGCTCCCGCCGGCCCCGGGTTCCCACGCGAACTCCCGTCGACGTACAGGACGAACGCGTCACCCGTCGCTTCGGGAACCGCCGGTCGCGCGAGGTCCGTCGATTGCAAGTCGTCGAGGGCGTCCCGAAGCTCGCTGTGCGAGGTCCCCGGGTCGAACAACCCACCGTATCCGGGGACCGCGTCGTCGATCGCATCGATGGCCGTCGCCAGCTCGTAGCCGACGGCTGCGAGGACCGCGTCGACCTCCGCCGGGAGCGGCGGCAGGTACTCAGCGGGAAGCCGGTCACTCACAGCGACCATCGCCTCGCGTGAACGACCCGGACACGGTGGTCCGGGTCGCGGGATTGCGCCACCACGTCATGTCGGCAGTACTGGCCTCCACCGACATAAGCTATCGCCGGCAACGACATCGAGACGCGGACGCCCTCCCGTTCGCGACCCGGTTCGGCCCCGCTCGCCACCCTTCGATCCGGTTCGCCACCCTTCGATCCGGTTCGCCACCATTCGACCCGGTTCGGTCCAATCCGAGTTGCGGAGACGCGGAACAGCGAACAGTTATATTCGGTGGCGGAGATGTCGAAGGATATACTCGGCGGGCTCCGTCCGGTCGGCGCGCGTGACGGAGTCGGTCGCGGAGGAGTCATGGAAGGCATCATACAGACGGTTACACCTGCGGAACTGTGCGAGGCGGTCACCCCCGGCGAGGCGACGCTCGTCCTCGGGGCGCCGCGGGTCGGGAAGTCGTATCGATTGCGGGGTCTCGGCGCGTCAGTCGAGCGCTTCGATGCGTTGACTGCCGTGGACGACGACGAACTCGGTATCGTCGACGACCTCGCCTCCGCAGTGATGCGTCCCCGCGACGTCCCGTGGTCGGTCGACGAAGCGCGGTCCGAGCTGCGGACCGCGTTCGCTCACCCGGGAGGCGTCGTGCTCGTGACGCGCCCCCGGAGCCTCGACTGGCTGTGCCAGCGGGGACTCATCGACTCCAGCGCCCTGCTCGAGTCCCTCGACACGGTGCTCGTCGTGCGGACGCCGCCCGCTGACAGCGACGAGGCGGTCGACGAGATCCGGGACCGTCTCAGCGAGCGAAGCCCTCCTGGACTGACGCCGGCGGAGCGGTCCGCACTCGTCGAACGGGCCACGTACCCCAGGTACGCGTTCGTCGACGAGCAACTCCGTGAAGGCGTCGGCGTCGTCGAGGAGACGGTCGTCCCCGCGGCGTTCCTGTCGCTCTCGAAGCACGGGTCGGAGACGGTCCTCGTCGGGTCGGACATCAGAGCAGCGGTCGACGACCACGACGTCACCGTCGACCCGGTCGACGAAGCGACGTTCCACGCCCTCTCCGCGCTCGATCCGCGTTCCGACGGCGAGCGACGCCCGGGGAGTGGACGGTGGTCGGCGGACGCCACAGCGCTCGCGCTCGTCGCGAGTTCGATACTCGCGGACGATACCGCGTGGCTCGACGCGTTCGTTCGACATCGACCGTTGGCCGGGGCTGCCGAAGCGATCGAGGACGCCGTCGGCCTGGCACCGGGAACGGTCGCGGCGCTCCGCGCCTTCGGCGCCGAATCGACGCGGGCGAGTATCGAAGCGCGACTCGCCGCCCACGCAACCAGCGAGTGTCCCCCCGACGACAGCGAGAGCGCGCTCGCAGATGCGAGTGAAGCGGTCGGCGCGGTTCGAGCGGCGATGCGAGCGGTCGGTGCCACGCTCGACGAGAGTGCGATAGGCCCCGACGAGTACGGCTCGTGGCCGCTCGTTGCCGCCTGGCACTGGGACGACCCCGACGCGCTACACGCGGCTGCCGAAGCCCGAGCCTTCCCTGACCCTGACGTCGACGACCCGGATGAAGACGGCGTGGGAGGGGTGACCGTCGACGAGGTAGTCGACGCCCTCGATGGCGGATTGGTCGTCGTCTCTGGGCCGAACGCGAGCGGGAAGCGGCGCCTCGCGGCGCGCGTCACCACGGCACTCGCTGCAAGGGGTTCGACGGTCAGACTCCCCGACCTCCGCCAGCCCGACCGTATCGCGCTTGCCGTCGATGCGACGCCCGACGCGGTCGTGGTCGCAACGTACGGCGCCGAACCAGCGAAGATCGTGAACCAGGCGGGCGTTCGAGCGCTAGCGGACTGGGTGACCGACGGAACGTGCTCCGGCGCGCTACTCATCTGTGACGACGAGTACCGCGAGCAGCTCGCCGCTGCCGTCGAACGCACCGACTGTGGTGACGTCGCGAGCTGGCGCGACCGAAGCGAGTTCGCGCTGGCCCAGCTTGCGGGTGACGCCGCGCGGACTCCTCGGTCCGTCGCGGACGACCTGCTGTCGGCGATGGACTGGCCGACGACCACGCACCCGTCTCGCCACACGGTCGACGTCGACGGCGTTGCCGCGCAGAGTACGTTCGCGGCGATCGTCGGCATCCCGGACGCGTCTCTCGACCCGTCGTTCGTGGGTCGAGTGGTCGCCGACGCCATCCGCGTCGTCGCGCGCACGGCTCGACCGACCGCCGCAGCGACGTGGCTCGAACTGGTCGATGACCTCGTCGCGGACGTCGGACGGAACCGGTGCGATTCCGACGGCGCCATCACGTACCGAGGGTCGGTCTACGGGACTGCGATGGCGGCCGTGGCGGCGGCGGACGCGACGACCGACGAGTGGGTTCGAGCAGTCGCCGACCGCGCGGTCGCGCTGACGAACGAGACGGCGACCCCGCACGGCCGCGACGCCGTCGGCGGGGACCGCGAGCCGTTCGTGCACGCGTTCGCGCTCGCCTTGCGGACGCTCGCACGGCCGACGGACGGAACGGGACCGAAGCACGGTGCGCTCGCGTGCGTCGACCACGTCCTGCATCGAACGGTCGACGCTGGCGCACTCACGGAGGAGCCGGATTTGACGCTGCTCGCGAGGGTCTACGGCGAGTTGACACGACAGGTCGTCGATGACGTGGGGGACGCGTCGACCGCGGAGCGCGCGCTCGCACCGGTCGCGGCGCTCGTGCAGCAGGCAGCTGCGACCAACGACGACCGGTTCGCGGCGTTCGTCATCGGGACCAGTCTCGGCTCGACGCTCGGCGCCGTTGCCGGGTCGTCCGCGAACCCCGAGGACCTGTCGACGTGGGTGGACGCGGTGGGCGCGCGAATCAGGGAATCGGTCGCGTTCGTGCAGCGACAGGAGGACCGAACGAGACTCCTCCGAACCGCCTACGCGGACGCTATCGGGGGCTGGGCATTCGAGTACGACGGTCCCGGCGACCGCCTCGAACCGTGGCTGGAGGCGGTCGGTTCGGACCTCTGCCGTTCTGCGTCGACCGCTGCCCCGGAGGACCCCGCCTCGTTCGTCGTCGACGTCCACGAGGAGGCGATCCGTCGCGTCGTCGACTCCCGAGAGCGCGACCGCGCGGAGTCGTTGTTCGACGCGGCCGAGCGACTCGCGGACGCGTTCGCGGCTTCGGGACTCGTCGAGACAGCGGACGAATCTCGACCGTTCGAGCCGGAGGAGGACGCTCGAGTGCGCTTGCACGCAGCGGCGTTCGCGGCGTTCGCTCGCGTCGAACGGGACGACCCGGACGGCGCCGGCGAGAGCGCGTTCGGCTCGGGCGCACTGCCGTTCCCCGACGCCCCGGGAGTCGAGGACTGGATCGAGGCGTACGACCGAGCGCTACGACGGTCGGTGGATACCGGTGCGAGTCCGGAGCGTGGAACCAGTACCACAGCCATCCGTACGCGGCCGGCCACCCGTACGCAGCCGGCCACCCGTGCCCTGGCCGCCGTCTATCGCGGGGCGCTGTCGACGCACGTCAGTGGGTTCGACGACGATTCCACGACGGGCATCTCGCCGCGCGGCGAGCGCGTCTGGTTCGACGCACTCACCGACTGCATCGAATCCACCGCCGTCTCGACCACCGCGGTCGGGGATCCCGTGACGTTCCTCGGTGACGTCTTCGGCGGTGCGGCAGCGAACTGGGCGGGCGACGGGGCGTCGAGTCGGACTCAGGAGTGGGTCGACTCCCTCGTCGCCGCGTTCCGCGAGTGCCGCTGGCGGATCGACGGGCCCTCGAAGGTGGCGTGGTTCGACGCCTTCGCCGAGACCGACGCAGCCGTCCTCCGAGCGGTACTGGCGCGAACCGACGTCGGCGAACGGACTGCCGACCGACTGAGACGACGCGTCCTGGAACTGGTTCGGACGGCGGCGATCGCCGTGGACAACCCTCCACATCCCGTCGCGTACGTCAGTACCGTCTTCGGAACCGCGCTCGCGCTCGCGGTCGAAACGAACGCCGAATCGGTCAGGTTCGGCGTCACAGCAGTCCTCGATAGCCTCGAGGACCAAGACACCATGGAGCGCCTCACCGACGACAGCGTGGACGCTCTCGAGCGAGTGTACGCACGGGCACTCGTGGTCGTCGGTCGCACCAACAGCGAGCACGTGAACGTCGCCGAATGGTTGGACGTCGTCGTCGAGCGCCTCGTAGCGACCGCGAGCCGCGAGCGACCAGAGGACCCGGCTGCGTTCGTCGCGAACGTCATCGCACGTGCCTACGGGGACGCGGTCGACGACAGCAACGACGCGTGGCGTCGACGTCTCGACGCCGAACTCCACACGTACGCCGAACGAGCGGACCTCGATGAACCCGGCGAGTTCCTCGAAGCCACGTACGCCGACGTGGTGGTCGAACGAACCACGCACGCGCAGCGTCATTCCACGGTTTCCGCGTGCGTCGACGCCGTGCGTGAGTCCCTCGAGACGGCGCGTGCCGACGGACTCGTTCGAGGTGACGACTCAGATCGAGGTGACGACTCAGTTCGGGGTGACGACTCAGATCGAGGTGACGACTCAGATCGAGGTGACGACTCAGTTCGGGGTGACGACTCAGCGGTGCGGACGTTCTCGCGAGCCGCGAACACGCTCCGAACGGCCGACCCACATGCGCGTGCAGACGGTCTCCATCGGCTCGACCAGGCACTAAGAGCGGTCAGCGGGGCCGAACTCGCCGACGTCGTGCTCGACCGCGACACCACGCCGACGGATTCGAAGGAGTAGACACCCCGTTCCCGATTCGACCGGAACAACGGGATTGGTCCCCCGGTTGCTACGACGGACCGGATGCAAAGTCACATCTACGCCCGAACCGAACGACAGCGTAGGACTGAACCGCCAATGGGAACACTGGTACTTGACATCGAGACCGCGAGCCCGTTCGAAGAACCACCCGAGAACGCGAACGAGACGCGGTACTTCGAATGGTTCGCCGTCGCACTCGCGTACGTCGACGACCTCGACGACACCCCGGAGACCGCAGTCCTGTTCCGCCGCGGCGACTGGGCTGACACCCACACGACCGACCTCTTCGAACGACTGTTCGACTACTGCGAACAGCGAACCGTCGACCGAGTCCTCACGTACAACGGTGCGTGGTTCGACGCCAAGCACCTCCTCAACTGGGCCGCAGACCTCGACGCGACCTCCGACAACGAGATACACGCCCGAACCGAGCGCCTCTTCGAGAATCACGTCGACGTCGCACTCGCCGCCGCCGACGAGTACGCCGACGAACTCTGGGACGACCAACACATCCTCCCCGACTGGAAAGCATACGACCTCGCAGGCATCGACAACGACAGCGTCTGGTACGACGACTACGAGTTCCCCGACACGTACCTCGACGAGATCGACGGCAACGCCATGCAGGGGAAACACATCGGTCGAGTCATAGGTGAACGCTACGTCGACAACGTCACCGCCGGCATCGAAGCGACCAGCGTCCACAGGGAACTCACTCGCCTTCTCGAAGACTACTGTCGGAGCGACGTCGCCGACCTCGTCGACCTCTACACCGCACTCGGCGGCGCCGACCTCGACGACACGTATCGTCGCCCGCCGAACACCATCCGGTGACGCCCTCGCATCCTCCGGTGACGCCCTCGCATCCAGAACACCGCGGTTCTCTCGAGAGCCCGTTCAGTACTCGGTGAGCGTCGCGTTCTCGCCGTCGGTCACGACCTCGCGCGGGTCGATGTCGACGAAGTCCATCACTGAGTCGTGGATACCGACCGATTCGACGGTCTCCTCGAGCGCCGAGAGGACGAGTGCGGGGTCGAGGTCGAGCGCGTACTCGCGGTACGTCCCGCCGCGACGCCCCTCGTTCCGCTCCGTGACGCTGATGATGCCGAGCATCGCGAGCTCGCTCAGGTGATCGCGCATCCGGCGTGGAACGAGCGGATCGCGGTTCGCCAGCTCGGCGAACCGCGTGTACCGCGGGCGGACGTCTCTCGACCGCACCGGCGTATCGCCCTCGAGGTCGAGCGTGACGAGCGCGTACAGGACGAGATGCCCGTGCTCGGTGAGGCCACCGATACCCTCCTGGATGCGGCCGCGTTCCAGTTCGTCCCGTCCAGCCTCCACGTGATCCGCGGTGACGGTCTCCGTCCCTGCTTCGCGCGCCATGTCGCCCGCGCTCATCAGGAGGTCGAGGCTCTGGCGAGCGTCCCCGGCGTCCTTCGCACCATAAGCTGCACAGAGCGGGATGACCTCGTCCGCGAGGACGTCGTCGTGGAACGCGACGTTCGCGCGCTGCGAGAGGATCTGTCTGAGGTCGTTCGCGTCGTACGCCGGGAAGTGGATCTCCTGTTCGCACAGCGACGAGCGGACCTTCGGTGACAGGTCGTCGCGGAACGAGAAGTCGTTCGAGATACCGATGATACCGATCTTCGCGGTCTCCAGGTTCCCGTTCGCTCTCGCTCTCGGGAGCTGGTAGAGGATGGAGTCGTCCTCGAGGTGGTCGACCTCGTCCAGGACCACGAGGATGGTGCCGGCGGCTTCTTCGAACTCGCTCCACAGCATCTCGTAGACGGACGCTCGCGGATACCCGGTCGTCGAGATCTGGTTCGTCTCGTCGCGGAACTCGTTGACGAGTCGAGTTGCGACCTGGTACGACGAGGTGAGGCCGTCGCAGTTCAGCATCGCGACGGTGAGGTCGATGTCGTCGAACTGGGCGGCGTCCTCTCGGAGGTGCGCGAGGAGGTATCGGGACGCGGCGGTCTTCCCGACGCCGGTCTTCCCGTAGAGGAAGATGTTGTCAGGTTGTTCTCCGTTGATGACGGGTTGGAGGGCTGCCTGATACGTGTCGAGTTCGTCGCTCCGTCCGACCAGTTCCTCGGGCTGGTAGTCCTCCCGGAGCGCATCCCGGTCGGTGTAGATGTTCGTGTCTCGCTCGAACAGCGCCATCTTACACGGAAGGATGTGAGGGGATACCATAAAACCACCGTGTCCGGAGTGTCCGCGGTTTCCGCTGTTCTCGTTTCTTTAAGTCAGCCCCGCGAACACACTCCCCCCACTGTGTCCGCTGTTGTCGGTGGGAGAGGTGGGGGGAGGGGTCATAGAGGAACTCTGAATGACGGTAAAGTTTATTACCCCTGCTAGGCTATTGGTCCGTAGCCTCTCCAAATCCAGTTTTATGATAAGAAGTTATGGTAAGAGAGCTAGCAGCTAACGGCAGGAAGTGTCTTTCTGTTTTCACGTCCCCGTCCTGTTTCGTTGCTGTCGTCCTGTACGAACGCAACGTCAGCACCCCACCCCCACTCCACTCACCGAGAACTGCGGACATGGTGGGGTGGGTGTGTCAGAAGTCGTTCGTCGACAATCCAGTCGCCCGCGATGTGACTCCAGGTGGACGTCAGCTGTCGTCACCCGGTCGACCTCGGGGTCGGACGAACGGTGACCCGCTACGAACGGGCGTTGGCGAGTGAACGGCAGAACCGTCCTCTCAGCGCTGCTCGATATCGTTCTACGCTCCAGAATCCGCTCTCCTTCTCGCTGATGCAGGCGGAACCTTCCGTCGCGGCCGGAGCTTCCGCCGGACGCGAACGCGATCCATCCGGCACGACCGGTTGCACCAACGATCGAATAACACCACGATATCCGCAATAACACCACGACGTCCGCAGTTATCGCTGTGCGATCCCAGCCGACACCCCACGATGTCCGTTGTTCCTACACCGCCAGCCAACGTGGAACAGCGGACGCGGTGGGGGGTGGTGGTTGGATGGGAACTCGACAGGTGATGGTCGAAGCGCGACTCGACAGCGACAGGAAACAATCGAGCAGGCAGTGCCTCAGTACCCCAGTAAGGGGAGCCAGAGCAACTGGGAGAAGCCGACGATGACCGCGAACGCGACGGTGAAGACCGCGACTCGCTTGGCGAACACACCGATCGATGCCGCGTCTTCTCTCGGGAACGCCCCCAGGGCTTCGTAGACTTCGTACGTGACGAAGAAGAGTCCAATTCCCCAGAGAACAGCGGTCAGGTGGGCGTAGTACAGATGCGTGATGTACTGACTCTCGAGTCCCAAGACGCCGTGGAAGAGCGTCGGGAAGACGCCGCCAGCGAGCGCGCCGGCGACGAGCGCAACCGCGTAACTGACGTTCCCGCGAGCGTCGTTCCAGACACCGCCGACGTAGCGAGCGACCAACCGTTCGGTCGGTGACACTCCATCGGGGTACTGGTGCTTGAAGAAGCCCGATGCGATGACTGCGCCCACGGTCCCAGCGACGATTCCGACGATGGTGACGCCGTGCGCGGGGCTGCCAGTGATTGCACCGGCGAGGTAGCGGATCGCCAGGACGACGAACGCGACGACGAACGGGATGGCTGGACGGGAGAGCGGCTCCCACTGCTTCACGAACGATTGGTCGGCCATGTCCCTCGATTGTTGCTCTACCTACGTGAGTAAGTACCTCATACTGGCTGGATACCGACGACTGAGGAGGAATCCAGGACAGTTGTCACGGAATCGCCATCTGTGCTCTCTCGGACACGGTATACGAGCCCACATTGAACGACCTCGCTCGTGCTGTACAGCGGAGCGAGCTCGCGTTGTACGGTTAGCTCGGACCGTCGAAGAACGCGAGACGCGGTCGGCGAGGAACCGACCAGCAGGTGGTCCTCTTTCACCGTCGTTCGAATGACCGGGAATCGAAATAATCGAGTAGCTAGCAACTACTTCGACGTCCGCCGGTGGTTCGACCGCTCCGGAACCACGGCCCGCGAACCGCGCGCGATCGCGATTCATCAGACGATTTCACAGGTTCCCCGACGGACTCATACGGTCCCTCGACGGACTCATACGGTCCCACGACGGACTCATACGGTCCCTCGAAGAGCTCATACGTCAGTGCGGTCAGTAGTCTTGGACGTCAGTGCGACCTGTGGCCCCGGGGTGGTTCGGACGTCTCCGTGACGTCGTCTTTCGCGTGCAGGAACGCACCGAAGAGGAGCGGGGAGAGGAGTGCGCCTACTAACCCAGCGACGAGACCGTACAGCCAGAGGTCGTCACCGCCGTCTGTAGCACCGTCGCTCTCCTGTCCCCCGGCGGCGTTCGGGGAGCCGACGACGACAGCGCCTTTCATCCCCATCGGTTTGTGTGGCCCACAGTAGTACTTCGAGATGCCAGCGGCGTCGAACGTCCGCTCGAACGTAGTGCCCTCGCTGCCCTGCATCTTGGACTCGTAGCTGCCGTCCTCCGCGACGACGTTGTGCGACCCGCCGGCGCCGGTCCACTCCCAGGTCACCGTCGTTCCGGGGTCGACCTGGACTGCCGCGGGCCCGAACGCGTACGCACCGTTGTTCCCCTCCGCACCGACCGTTATCGTGACCTCGCTCTCGCCGGTACGGTCGACCGTCCCGTCGAAGTTCGCGACGTTCTCGAACCACCCGTCGTAGTCGATGCTGTCGTCCCCAGCACCGGAACCGTTCTCGGCGTCGCTCGCAGCGCCGCCCGTGGACGGAACCGCGACCTCGACGTCACCGACGACGACGGCGCCCTTCATCCCCATCGGCTTGTGCGGCCCACAGTAGTACCGACTGGCGCCGGCTTCCTCGAATGTCTGCTCGAACGTATCACCGTCGTTGCCCTGCATCTTGGACTCGTAGCTGCCGTCCTCCGCGACGACGTTGTGCGACCCGCCCTTCCCGGTCCACTCGAAGACGACGGTCGTCCCCGGGTCGACGCGGACGACGGCCGGTCCGAACGCGTACGAGCCGTTGTTCCCCTTCGCACCGACCTCGACGGTGACCGTCGACTTCCCGCGTTCGTCGACGATACCGTCGAAGTTCCCGACGTTCTTCAGCCAATCCTCGAGCGAGGCGTCCGCGCTCGCACTCGCGGATCCGCCGCTCGCGGCAGCCGGGGCGGCGCCGACGGCAGCTGTCGAGGCCGCTGCAAGCCCTGCTTTCATGACGGTGCGTCTGTCGTACCGCGCTGCGCGGCCAGTGAATTCGTCGGTCATCAGTTGAGTTCTGGTCCGTTTCTTTGGTCCGTGGTGGGCGTCCCGTTCCGTGATTCGAAGGTGTGCGTGGAGCGTCGCGGACGACGCGCGTTCAGCCGTCGTAGCCGGCGTACTCCATCAGTTGCTTGAAGATGTCCGTCCCCATCGCCTCCTTGTAGACGAGGCCGCCGAGCATCCCGCCGGGGTAGAAGTTCCCGTTCATCACGTGGTTGACCTTGTGACAGTGCATCAGGTAGATGCCGGGGTCGGCGTCGGCCTCGAACTCGATGGTGTGGCGTTCAGCGGGCGCGATGTTCGTGATGTCCATCTCGTGTCGGGCCGCTTCCGGAATCGTCCCGCCGTCCTTCTCCACGCGCGTGAACCGATGGTTGTGGATGTGCATCGGGTGACTCATGTAACCGCCGTTGGCCAGGTGGAGGCGGACGGTGTCGCCCTGTTCGACGATTATCGGACTTCCGTCCTCGGGGTGGAGCGTGCGCGGTGCGCACTTCCCGTTCACGGTGAACACGTCGGGTCTACGGTTCCGTGGGTCGTACTGGACGTCTTCGCCCGCCATCTGGCGGGAGAGCCGCGAATCCCACTCCTTGAACCCGAGGAAGTACTCCTTGTCAGCGGGTTCGTAGCCCTTCGGGTCGACGCGGAAGATCCCCCACATCCCCATCTCGATGTGCCGCTGGGTCTGGTAGTGGCAGTGATAGATGTGCGTGCCGGGGACGTTCGCGGGAATCGTGTACGTGTGCTTCTCGCCGGGGTCGACGCGGATGCCCGTGGTCGTCGGGACGCCGTCGTCCTCCCACTTCTTGGAGACGCCGTGGAAGTGCAGCGTGTGCGGGCGCTTTCCGTCCGTGTTGTCGAGCGTCACAGCCATGTCCTCGCCTTCGGTAGTGCGGAGGATGGGGCCGGGGACGCTCGGGTCGCCGTCGTCGGCGGAGAACGCCCACACCCGCGGCAATTCGACGGGGCCACCCATGGCGTCGCCGGGGTGGGGCTTGTGAACGGCGGGCTGGGACTTCATGGTCACGGCCCCGCCCTGTTCGTCGACGTTCACGACCTCTGGCGGACTGGTCTCCGGGAGGTCCGCGGTCGTCGCGCCGACGTCGTTCGTCGTGGTCGTCGTCTGGTCAGTTTCGAACGCGGTCGTGCACCCTGCGAGGCCGACCGCGCCCATGCCACCGGTCGCCGCTACGAATTCGCGTCGCGATACGCCAGTGCCGGGAGCGCCGATACGTTCCGTCATTGTACACCTACACCTATCGACCCCTACTTGAACCCGGCTTCGCTGATTCTCGACGCCGAAAAACCGTTCTCACGAGATTGGAACGGGCGGGGTGCCGACCCGAACCCGTTCGGATTCGACCCCGGGAAGGTCGTGGAACCGGCGTCGCGAGGTGGTGAATTCGGCCGACGCGTTCGGGGCGGGACGTCGGCAGGTTTTTGAGGACTCCCCGAGGAGGCCGAAACAGATGGTGCGGGACCCGTTCGTTGACGACGCCGAGCCGGACCTGCAGGCGGTCCTGGACGCGCTCGACGACCCGAACTGTCGGAAGATAGTCCAGGCGATGTCGGGGGCGATGACGGCGAACGAGGTGTCGGACGCGACCGACATCCCGTTGTCGACGACGTACCGCAAACTCGACCTCCTGACGGAGGCGTCGATTCTCGACGAACGCACGGAGATCCGGTCAGACGGCCACCATACGACGAAGTACGTGCTCGCGTTCGAGGCGGTCGAGATCGGGTTGACCGAGGACCGCGAGTTCGCTGTCGATATCTCGCGGCCCGCGCAGTCGGCGGACGAGCAACTCGCACAACTCTGGAACGAGGTACGTAAGGAAACATGAGCAGTCACACACCGGCTCTGGTCGTCGCACTGAAAGCAATCACGCTGGCTCTCGGAGGCCTCATCTCGTACCTCTCGTATCGCGCGTACCGGCGGACGGACGCGCGAGCACTCGGTTATCTCGCGCTCGGGTTCGGCGTCATCACGCTCGGGTCGCTGCTCGCGGGCGTGTTCGACCAGTTCCCGACCGGATTCGAGCGCAATACCGCGCTCGTCATCGAGTCGGCGTTGACGGCCATCGGGTTCGCTATCATCACGTACTCGCTGTATTCGGAGTGAAAGAGCGGCCGCTCGAGGACGGTCAGTGAAGCGAGCTGAAAACGGGCCGAAAGAGCCGAACGAAGACTCGGCGACTTAGCCGAGGATGTAGTCGAGACGCGGGTACTTCTCGAGGAGCGTCTGGCCGTCCGCGAACTCGTAGGTCTCGACGTAGCGGTCGAGGCCGATGATGCGGCCGGCGCCGAACGCGGCGATGGCGAGGAACACGAGGACGTACGCCATGTCGCTGTTGACGAAGCCGTGTTCGACGGCCCAGTTCCCGAAGTAGAACATCGTCATCATGAAGGCCCCGAAGAACGCCGCGAGGCGGACGAGGAGGCCGACGATGAGGCCGAGGCCGATCGCGATCTGGCCGAACGGGACGGCGATGTCGATGAACGCGAGGAACCAGGTGGTGTCAGCCATCCACGCGTACATCCCCGCGAGGGGGTTGCCGTTCGCTGCGGCGCCGAACGCGAGGTAGCCTTGTGCGGTCCAGGCGCCCTCGAGGACCTTGCTGAGGCCGGCGCTGAGGAACGCGTAGCCGAACATGAGTCGGAGTGCGAGGACGAACCACGCGCTCAGGGAGTGGGCTTGACCGTTGACGGTGATGCCGCCGATGGTGCTCTCGAACTTGTTCGCGGATTGTTTGGTGGTGGGGATGGATGCCATATTAGTTCAACGAGTAGAGAGACGATACCCGTCCCCATATAAAGAGAGAGTGGTTCTCGGGTTGAGAGAAACGCTCGCCGCCGTGACCGCTTGCCAGCGGCTGGCCCACAGCAGCCGGTTCGACGCGGCCGCGTTGTTAGTCCGCTTTGACCTGGTCGCGGAACTGTTCGCGGACCTTCTTGATCTTCGGGTCGGCGTGGAACGTGCAGTACCGGTCGTTCGGGTTCTTCTCGTAGTAGTCCTGGTGCTTCGCTTCGGCCTCGTAGAACGTCTCCAGTGGCTCGACCTCGGTGACGATGTCGTCGTCGTAGACGTCCTCGTCCGCGAGCCCCTGGATGAACGTCTGGGTCAGTTCGCGCTGCTCGTCGGTCTCGTAGAGGACGATGGAGCGGTACTGGGTGCCGACGTCCGGGCCCTGTTTGTTCAACTGGGTGGGGTCGTGGATGGTGAAGAAGACGCGCAGGAGGTCCTCGTACGCGATGGTGTCGGGGTCGAACTCGACGCGAACGACCTCGGCGTGTCCGGTATCGCCCGAGCACACCGCGCGGTACGATGGATTCTCTACGTGCCCGCCCGCGTACCCGGACGTGACCTCGTGGACGCCTTCGAGTTCCTTCATCGCGGCCTCGACGCACCAGAAGCAACCGCCGCCGAACGTCGCTGTCTCGCTCATACCCGAACGTAGGTGCGACGGCCGTAAAGGCTTGTCTCGGCGGACGGTCGTTCCGGATTCGGCAGTGGGTCTGGGGTTCGCGTGTTAGTCCGTGGGGTTCGCGTGTCAGTCCGTGGGGTTCGCGTGTCAGTCCGTGGGGTTCGCGTGTCAGTCCGTGGGGTTCGCGTGTCAGTCCGCGCCGCCGACGGTGTGCGTGGCGGTGGAACCGTGAGGTTCAGGGTGGTGGACGCGAAGGGACGTGTACGAACGGTCCGCCGACATTCGCCACCCGAACTGATTCGGCCGCCGCGCTTGCTTGCGGTCACGGGATGTTCCTGGTCGAAGTTTTAAGTACTAGGGCTGAGTGGTGTAGGGTACCAATGGCCATAGACCCGAACTTCGAGCAGAATCGCGACGTCGTGGAGCAGCACGACGGTCACGACGTGTGGGGGCCGGTGGACGAACCCGAGGAACTCGGAATCCACGGGACGCACGTCGCCGTGGACTTCGACATCTGTATCGCCGACGGCGCGTGCGTCGAGGACTGTCCGGTGGACGTCTTCGAGTGGGTTGACACGCCCGATCACCCCGAGAGCGAGATCAAGGCGGACCCGGCGAACGAGAGCCAGTGCATCGACTGCATGCTCTGCGTCGACGTCTGCCCCGTCGACGCCATCGACGTCGACCCCGGGCGCGCCGGTCGGAGCTGACGGACGCTATCCTGCCGCCCTCTCCGATCGGTTCGACGGCGTGCACGACCACCGGTCGGTCGTCGCAACGGTGCGTCTACTGACGTCGTGAAGCGGACGCTGTACGTTCTGCGGGCCTGAAGCGGACGCGGCTTCGAGCCGTGTCCTCTCGTAGCCGACGGAACGGTCGCGTCACGTGATAATCACCGACACAGTGATAATCCCTCCCTCCGCCTTGCTAGTCGAACACACCCTCGGTGATAGATAGCATGTATTCAGTCGTACTGACGAAAGGGGTCCCCGACTTCCGCGAGGGGGTGGTGTCGTTCGACGAGGACGGCCACCTCGAGCGCGGGGAGACCCCCACGGTGATGAACCCGAACGACAAGCACGCCGCGCGCGCGGCGCTCCAGACGAAGGTCCGCCACGGCGGCGACGTGACACTCATGAGCATGGGGCCGCCGGGGTACGGCGACGTCCTCCGGGAGGGGATGGAAGACGTCTACGGCGACGACTGCGTCCTCCTCTCGGACCGCGAGATGGCGGCGGCTGACACGTGGGCGACCGCGATCACGGTCGCGACCGGCATCCAGAAGTTAGAGGAACAACCGGACCTCGTGTTCGCGGGGTTCAAGACCGCTGACGGGGAGACCGGCCACACCGGCCCGCAGGCGGCGTGGTGTATGGACTGGCCGATCCTCACGCACGTGATCTCGCTGGACGTCGACGAGGACGAGGGCGTCGTCCGCGCGAAGCGACTCGTGCAGGGCGACGTCGAGGAGATCGAGACCGTCGAGGCCGAGCTGCCGGCGTTCGTCGTCACGGACCCGGAGTTCGAGCCGACGTACCGGCGCGCCGAGCACCGCCTGAAGCACAAGGACCTCCGCGAGGAGACGCAGGCGCGCGCGGCTGACCACGAGTCCGTGATGACGGTGTGGGACCACGAGGACCTGAATCTCGACCCGGACTACATCGGGCTGGACGGGTCGCCGACGATCGTCGGCGGCGTCGACCCCATCCCGAAGGCGCCGAGCGAGCGGGAGGCGACGGACGTCGACCCCACTGACTCTCAGGGAATGGAGCAGGTCGTCGAGGAACTCGCGCCGTACGCGGGAGGTGACTGACCATGGCTGTATTCGACCCGAACGACTTCGACATCAGCGAACTCGGCCCGAAGGTGAAGGACGTCGAGGACGCCGACGACCTGGAGGAGGTCCTCGAACGCGAGAAGGAGGGGAAGAACCGGGACGCGGTGAAGACGCTCGTCCAGAGCCGCATCGACAAGCTCCACGACGAGGACGAGGACGCAATCGACTACGAGGCGCTCGACCCCGGCGAGTACACGGTCGCGGAGATGGCGAACCTCGTGCGCGACGTCGACGACGCGGACGCGCTCCGCGGGATGCTCGAACGCGAGGAAGCGGGCGAGGACCGGTCGACGGCGAAGGACCGCATCCAGTCGCGTCTCGACCAGTTGGAGTCGAGCGACGACGACGGCGAGGAGGAGGAGTACGTGCCGCCGGAGGAGAAGTACCCCGAACTCGACCATCCGACGGCGGACAAGCAGTACGTCCACGGTATCGACGACGGCGAGTACCGCGACATGTGGGTGTACTGCGAGACCCAGCAGGGCGACCTCGTCGACGTGAGCCTGGAGATGCTCGGGAAGGCTCGCCAGCTGATGGACGACTACAACGACCAGTACGACGAGGAGGAGCGCGTCGTCGCGGTCCTCATGGGTGACGACGTCGAGGGGCACGCCGAGACCTGTATCGAGTACGGCGCGGACCTCGTGGTCGTTCACGAGGACGAACGCATGGCGCGCTTCCAGCACAAGGCGTACTCGGAGGTGTTCTGCGACGTGGCGCGCGGCGACGGCCACGAGTTCGGCCGCGAAGACCGCGAGGAGCGCGACTGGCACGACTACGACGAACCGCGGTACGTGCTGTTCCCGGCGACGAACAACGGCCGGGACCTGTCCGCGCAGGTGCAGGCGGAACTGGATTCCGGGCTCGCGAGCGACTGCTCGGGGCTGTACATCGAGGACACCGTCATCTCGAACCCCGCGAAGACGGGTGGGGAGGGCAAGCGCCAGTTCGAGCGCGTCCTCCACATGAAGCGCCCGGACTTCTCCGGGTTCGAGTACTCGACGATCCTCTGTCTGGACAAACCGCATCGGGACTTCCACCCGCAGGGCGGGAGCGTCATCCCCGGGAGCTTCGAGATACCCGAGGCCGACGCGGAGCGCGAGGGCGAGGTCGTGCACAGCGACCTGGAGGCGCCCGACGAGTGGTTCCGCGTGGACGTCCAGGACTTCGACACGCTCGAGGAAGGCATCGACCTGACCGGGTACGACGTCGTCGTCGCGCTCGGTCGCGGCATCGGCGACGACCCGACGAAGGGCATCGAACTCGGCCTCGAACTGCGTGACGCGTTCGAGGACGCGGAACTCGGGCTCTCGCGGGGCGTCATCACGTCCTCGTACAGTTTCGACGGGCACGTCGAGCAGTACATCGGCGAGGACCGCCAGATCGGTGAGAGCGGCCAGGTGGTCGAACCCGACGTCTACATCGCTGCGGGCATCAGCGGCGCCATCCAGCACAAGGTCGGGATGGACGAGTCCGACGTCATCATCTCGATAAACACGGAGCCGGACGCGGACATCCGGGACTTCTCGGACTACTACGTTCAGGGCGACCTCTTCGAGGTCCTCCCGCGGTTGACCGAAGCGGTCGAATCGGGCGAGTTACGACTTGAGGAGATAGCGGCCGGAGACGACTGACTACAATGACTGACGACAGAGAACACTACGAGGCGGTCGTCGTCGGGTGCGGTCCCGGCGGCGCCGCGGCGGCGGCGGTACTGGCCGACAACGGCGTCGAGACGCTCGTCCTCGAACGCGGGGTCGAAGCCGGGTCGAAGAACGTCTCCGGCGGGCTCATCTACGCGGAGGAGTCGGCGCCGTACACGATCGACGACCTCTACCCGGGATTCCGTGAGTACGCGAGCGAGCGACCGATCACGGAGTACCACATCCACAACGTCGCCGGGGACAAGGTCAAGAGCTACGACATCACGGACCTCCACGACCACGACACGGAGTGGTCGGACGCGGTCCTGCGTCGGAAGATGGATTCGTGGCTCGAGCGGCGCGTGCACGAGCGGACTCGGGAGACCGGCGGTGGCGTGGTCACGGGCGTGCACGTGGACGGCCTCATCCAGGAGGACGGCGAGGTGAAGGGCGTGACGTGCGAGGAGCTCGACCCCATCGAGGCGGACCTCGTCGTCGCGGCGGACGGCGTGAACAGCGAGCTGGCGCGCGAGGCGAATCTGATGGACTGGGAGGAGCCCGAGGAGTGGTTCCAGGGCGTGAAGGCGGTCGTCGACCTCCCCGAGGGCGCGGTCGAGGACCGGTTCGGTATCGGCGAGGACGAGGGTGCGGCGCACCTGTTCTCGGGCGACCTCTTCGAGGGCGTCCGCGGCGGTGGGTTCGTGTACACGAACGAGAGCACGCTCTCGGTCGGCACCGTCTTCCACCTCGACAGTCTCGTCGCCGAGGAGGCGGAACCGCACGAGTTGCTGGACGCGCTCCTGACGCACCCGATGCTCGACGAGTACTTCGACGGCGAGTACGACGAGCTCGAGTACTCGGCGAAGCTCGTGCCGGACTCGAAGAAGGTCGCGCACACCTCGCCCCATCGCGGGCGACTCGTGCTCGTCGGTGACGCGGCCGGGCAGATGCAGGCGCAGGGCCCCATCATCAAGGGGATGAACCACGCCGTCACCGCGGGCGCGCTCGCCGCGGAGGCGTTCGTGGAGTCCCGTGCTCGCAAGAGCCGGAAGTCCGAGCCGACCGCGGGCGAACTCTACGAGCGCAAGCTCAAGACCGAGGGCGTGATGGGGAAGCTCCGCCCGAAGCGCTACGAGGTCGCGGCCGCGCTCGGCGAGCGCGACGCCGTCACGGACATCACGGATTCACTGCTCCAGTCGCCGGTCGGGAAGGTCGGGCTGAAGGTCGCGGATTCGCTCGGCGTCGTCGAGCGCGCGTACTCGTCGCCGTTCATGTCGATGTTGATGCCGGACACGAAGACGCCGTACGTGACGCTCCCGACGGTCATCGGGGAGACGCTCGGCGACCGCGTCACCGGCGAGAACACCATCGAGCCGCCGGCGCTCGACGACCGCATCGGCGACCTCACGTACGACGTCGGCGACCCGCACATCGAACTGCTCGACGAGTCCTACGCGGCCAGCGGCGCTGCGGTGTCGGCGTGTCCGGTGAGCGCGCAGGACTTCGGCGGTGGCTGCTATCGCTCGGAGACCGTGAAGACGAACGGGAGCGAGGAGCGGGTCGTCAGTCTCGACACGCAGCCCTGCGTCGAGTGCGGGACGTGCGCGGTCGTCGCGGACACCGACTGGAATCATCCCGCGGGGAACAAGGGCGTCGAGTTCAAGCAGGGGTGACCGAGCGTGGCCGACGCGTCGCGAGACGAGTGGACTGACGCGCGGTCGAGTGAGCGCCGCGACTACGAGGCTCGCGCGGTCGCGCTCCGCGAGCGCGCGACGACGGCGCGCGAGCAGTTCAGCGCGCCCACCGCGCCCCCGGACGAAGAGCGCGCGCTCGCGTTCGCTCGCGACGGCGTCGGCGAAGCCGCGGCGACGTACATCGAAGCTCGCACCGAGGATTCGTGGGTGTACTTCGAGTCCGACGCCTGGGACGCGCTCGAAGTCGGACTGAACACGTATCTCGAACTGTTCGCGGCGTGCCACGGCGTCGACTGCAACCCCGACGTCACCGCCCGAACGGCAGCGGAGACCCTGCTCGACACGCACGACGCGGTCGACACCGCGGCCGTCCTCACGGACGTCGACGTCACCTGGCGGGACGACTGAGCCGAGGACGCTCAGAGGACGCCGGTGTCGTCGCAGTAGTCCTGTGCCTCTCGCACGGCCGCCTTCCCGCCGATGAACGTCAGGTGGTCGCCGCGTTCGACGACGTCCTCCGGCTCCGGGAGTCGGTTGTCGCCGCCGCGCGTGACCAACGCCAGGTGACAGTCGTTCGGGAGCGCCGCGCGGAGCTCCGCCACCGACTGCCCGACCGCTCGGTCGCTCGTCACCTCGACCTCCTGGACGTCCCCCTCGCGGTCTTGTTCCGTCATCCAACGCGCGATACCGGGTCGCTCGATGACGTTGTCCATCGACCACGCCACCGACATCCCGGTGGATATCACTTCGATGTCGAGGTTCTCGAACGCCTCGACGTTGTCCGGTTCGTTGACCCTCGCCACGACGGTGTCCACGCCGAAGGTGTTCTTCGCGAGCTGTCCGACGAGGAGGTTCACGTCGTCGTCGCCTGTCGCCGCCGCGATGACCTTCGCGCTGTCCGCCCCAGCGTGGTCGAGGACGTCCCTGTCGCTGCCGTCGCCGTCGTGCACGGAGAACCCGTCCTGGCGGAGGCTCTCGACGACGTCGCCGTCGGCCTCGATGAGGAGGACCTCCTCGCCGCGGTCCTCGAGCCGCTCGCCGAGCGCGCGGCCGACTCGCCCGCCGCCGACGACGATAGCTCGCATTGGAATCACGTTCAGACCCTGTGCGATGTGACGCGCCAGTCCCCCTTGAAACACGACGGTCACGAGGATGACCAGGAACACCGCGCCGACGAGCGTCGTCGCCGCCTGCGGGTTCGCCGGGCGTAGTTCGAGCGCGAACAGCGTCGCGACGCTCGCCGGGATGATACCTCGCGGGCCGATGGCGCTCATGTAGAGTCGTTCCGCGAACGCGAACCGGTCACCGACCGTGCATAGCATCACGAGCGCCGGGCGAACCACGGCGGTGATGGCGACGACGGCCACGATACCTCCGACGCCGAGCGCGAGGAGGTCGTCGAGCGTGAGGAGCGACGCCAGCGTGATGAACACGAACGTCAGGACGACGAGCGTGAGGTCGCCCTTGAACTGCTCTATCTGTTCCCGGTAGGGGAGCGAGACGTTCCCGAGGAGGAAGCCCGCCGCGGCCACTGCGGCGATCCCGGACTCGGACCCGAGCTCGCCGGCGACACCCAGCTCCGCCGCGAGTATCTCCGCGACTCCGTACGCGCCGAGCGCCGCGATGAGGACGATGAGGCGCGCGTTCTGCGGGGCGTTCTCGACGGAGAGACCGACGTCGTTGAGGAGGTACCAGACGACGGCTGCGACGAGACACCCGACGGCGACCCCGAGCGCGAGTCGCGTCGCGAACATCCCGACGAGCGTGGGGAGGCCGCTCGAACCCAGGAGGAGGTACTCGAACGTCACGAGCGCGAGTATCGCCGCGGTCACGTCGTTGACGACGCCCTCGGTCTCGAGGGCGGACGCCACCCGATCCCGGACTGGGACGACGTCCATGATCGGCGTGATGACCGTCGGCCCGGTCGCCACGAGGAGCGCCCCGACGAGCAATGCGAGCGCCCACGAAGTCCCCAGGGCGAACCGGACGACGACGGCTGTACCGACCAGCGAGAGGAGGGCGCCGACGGTGACGAGCCGAAGCGTCTCGCGGGGTGCTTCCCGGAGCCGGTCGACGTGGAGGTGGAACGCGCCCTCGAAGACGATGATGGCGACGCTCAGCCCGACGATTGCCGGGAGAGCGTCGCCGAACACGGCGGGGTCGACGAGGCCGAGGCCCTCGGGGCCGACGACGACGCCCGCGAGGATGAGGAAGAGGACGCTCGGTATTCGGAGTCGGTCCGCGAGGACCTGCGCGGCCACCCCGACGCCCATTATCGTGACGACGATACCGACGATCTCGGTCGCGGCACTCATCGCTGGAGTTCGATGCGGGGGTGCGGTCCGTCGTCGAACGTCGCGTCGACGCTCGTGGTCGACAGGACGAGGCGTTCGCGTCCGTCGACCGAAATTAGTCGGGCGTGCTCATGCATCGTCCGAAGCGTCTGGTCTGGCGAGTGATACGACGGGGTGGTCGGCTTCGGTGACGAGCCTGAGTGAGCGGTCGCCGGCGAGGAACTGGACGATGCGGTTCCCACCCCGGGGGAGGAAGGCGATGGCGGTGGCGTCCACGTCGTCCGCGACGTCGACGATCCGTTGGACGACGTCACGGCCGTACGCGGTCCGCGTGCGAGCCGCGGGATGCACGCTCCGGAACGCGCTGAAGGCGTCCTCGGCGACGGATTCGGACTGCTCGACCGGCGTCTTGTCCGGGACGCCGGCGCCTTTCTCGACGACGTGCACGACGGTGACGTCGCCGATGTCGTACGGTTCGAGTGCTGTCGCGGTCTCGCGCGCGTCGTCCTCGTTGGCGACCGGGACGACGACGCGGCCGGTGAGTGATTCGGGCATGGTCAGTGAATCTCGTAGTGACTGATATCTCGGGTTCCGCACACCGGGCAGCGTTCGACGGTCGGTTCGACGGTCGTTCCGCAGTTCCGACACTCGGAGACCACGACGACGTCGCGCGTGGCGCCGAGGAGTCGACGCAGGAGGTGTCGCATCTCGAACTCACCCGTCCCCGGTCGTCGTTGGTCGTGCGCGAAACGCGTCGAGGTCCGGTTCGGGCGACGCGCTCCGGGAGAGGACCGTCACGATGTCGTCGGCGGACACGACCGTGTCGCCGTGGGGCGTGAGTTCCCTGTCGTCGCGCTCGATGCCGATGACGAGGGTGTCCTCGTCGATGACGTCGCGGTCCATCGCGGCCGCGAGCGAGAGGCCTGCGATGGGGGCATCGGCGTGGACGCCCACTTCGAGGACATCCGCCTCGCCGGTGAGACTGATGAAGTCGGTCGGTGCGTCCGCGCGCTCGGTGTCCGGCCCGAACGGTTCGTACGGCGAGTGGAACTCGTCCTGAACGAGGTCCTCGTCTTCTATCTCGATGCCGTACCCGGAGAGCGTCCGCGATATCCGTTGGAGGTCGGCGGTCGTTTCGCCGACCGCGAGGACGTGGAGGTTCCCCCGTCCCGTCATGAGCGCGCGGACGTTCACGACGCCCGCCACCGACCGCGCTTTGCGTGCGAGCGCTTCCCGCTCGGGGATGGGGACGTTGCAGATGTAGAGGTTCGTGAGTTTGCCGCCGGCTCGCTCGAAGTCGACCTGCGCGTGGTAACCGCGGACGATGCCGCTCTCCTCGAGTTTCGCGATGCGATTTCGAACCGTCGCGCCCGAGACGCTCAGGGCGTCCGCGAGTGACGCGGCGGTCGTGTGCCGCGCGTCTCCCATGAGCGCGTGGAGGATGCGACGGTCGATGTCGTCGAGCCGGTGGTCGGCTGGTTTGTCTCTCATCTGAAAACGCCTCGATGGTTCGATTATACAAATATACCTCCTAGTATATTGGTTTATGGCTTTGAGAAACCGGGTGTTGATTCGAAATTCGCAATCGTATCCGGGAAGTGTCTGGTCTGGGCGGTGTTTGGTCCGGGCGTGGGGTCGGTCGCGGAACGCTCGAGGGGTCGCTGCCCGACCGGTCGCCGACGAGCGCGAGGGCGAGGTTACTTAGCGCGTCCGCTCGGATGAAGAACAAATGGCTCCCTCGAACGTGCTCGTCCCGCTAGACGGGTCTCCGCTCTCGGACGCGGCGCTCGCACACGCTCTGGAGACGTTCGACTGCGAGATCACCGTCCTGAACGTCGTCGTCCCCATCGACGCGCCGATGAGCGAGGGCGGCATCCTCGAGGACGTCACCGACAGCGACCGCGAGGTCGAGGCGCGCGAGCGAGCGGACCGTCTCGTCGAACGCGCTCGGGACACGGCCGCCGAAGCGGGCCGCGACGTCGACACCGTCGTCGAATCCGGCGACCCCGCCGAGACGATCGTCGAGTACGCCGAGGACCACGCGATCGACCACGTCGTGATGGGCGGCCACGGCGGGAACTCCGGGCTCGCGAGCCGACTCCTCGGCACGGTCGCGACCACCGTCGTCGCGGAAGCGCCGACGACCGTCACCGTCGTTCGCGACTGAGGGCCGGCGATCACCGCGCGTACCGTCGCACTCGAACGTGGAACCGGCCGATCGCGCGGCCGATACCTCAAGCCCCTGGAACCCGATAGGTGGAGTATGCCGATAGCAGTCCGGCCGCTCTCGCTCGCGCTCTCCGACGCCTGTCTGGCGCACTGGCCGGTGTCCACCGGGACGATCCGCAGTCGAATCCCGGACTGGACCGAACCCGATCGCTTCGACGACTCGGCGTGGGTCTCGGCGATCATGGTCTCTATCGACCGGTTCGACGCGTTCGGGTTCCCGGTGCGGCGAGACGTCGAGGCGGTCATCCTCCGGACGTACGTCATCACGCCGGCGGGACAGCGAGCGATACACTTCCTCTCACTGGACGTGAACGACCGGCTCGTGGCGGACGCGATGCGGAACCTGTTCCGACTGCCAGCGCACCACGCGTCGGTCGGGCGTCGCGAGGAGGGCGACCGCACGGAGGTCCTCACGCGTCGTCGCGGCGACGACCGGGCGCGACTGGCGGTGACGTTCACGCCCGCGGGTGAACCGGGGCGGACGGCTCCGGACACGCTCTCGTCGTTCCTCGTGGAGCGGGAGCGGTACGTCGCGACCGGCCCGCTGGGCTCGCGGCTCGTCGGGTCCGTCGGGCATCCACCGTGGCCGGTCCAGCCCGCGGACGCGACGGTCACCGAACGCTCGCTCCTCGACGCCGCCGGTATCGACCCCGCGGGCGAGCCGTCGCTCGTCCACTACAGTCCGGGCGTCGAGATGGCGATCGGGACGCTGGAGCGCGCGTAGCAATCGGGACGCTGGAGCGCGCCTACCCGCCGGCACGTCTCGTCCGGGTGGGTTCGACGCTACCCGAGGACGGTGGCGAACGCGGTGTAGACGCCGAACCCGACCGCGACCGACGAGAACAGCGTGATGAGCCAGAACACGACGGTCGTGAGGAGCTTCCGGCGTGAGACGCCGGCGCTCCCGCCGGCGAGACCGCCGCCGATGACGCCGCTGATGATGATGTTGTTGAACGAGATGGGGATGCCGAGGACGATCGCGGCCTGCGCGATGATGAAACCGGGGACGAGCGCGGCGATGGAGCGTCGGATGCCGAGCTGGGCGTACTCGCGGCTCGTCGCCTGGAGGAGTCGCGGCGCGCCCATCCACGCGCCGCCGAGGATGCCGGCGGAACCGAGCCCGAGGAGGACGATGCTCGGGAGGCCGAGTTCCACGCCGTAGAGGTTCTCCAGCGGCCCGGTGGCGAGCCCGACCTGGCTGCCGCCGCTGGAGAACGCGACGATGCTCCCGAGCACGAGGAGGAACGTCTTCACGCCCTTGTCGACCGACGCCTGCGTGCGGCGGCGGATGAACTGGAAGCTCGCGGCCGCGAACGCGAGCGTGAGGACGACGACGAGGACGTCGACGCCTTCGACGCTCGGTGTGTCGACGAAGCTCGCGCCGTATGCGGCGAGACTCCCCTGGGTCGCGTCCCCTGGCGCGGGGATGATGCTCAGCCGGACGTTCGCGACGATGCCGCCGACGACGGCCGCGAGGAGCGGGATGCCGACGGTGTCGGGGACGTCGTCGCGGCGGAGGAGCGTCGCGGTGAGGTACGCGAGCCCGCCGGAGACGGGCGGAACGAGCACCCAGAACGTCGCGATGCGCTGGTACGTCGAGATGGCTGGGTCGCCGCCGAGCCCGAGGCCGACGCCGACCATCGCGCCCGTGGTCGCGAACGCCGCGGGCACCGGGTAGCCGCTGTAGATACCGAACGCCATGAAGCCGGTGGCGGTGAGGAGGCCGGCGGTCGCGCCGAGGCTCGTGATTGCGACGCCGTCGACGAGGCCGCTGCCGACGGTCTCGGAGATACTGCCACCCTGCGTGAGGGCGCCGAGGGCGGCGAGGATGCCGATGAGGAACGCGGCGCGCATCGTGGAGATGGCGTTCGCGCCGATGGCGGGCGCGAACGGTGGCGAGTTCGAGTTCGCGCCGAGCGCCCACGCGGTGACGAGGCTCGTGACGGTGGCGAGCGCGACGAGCGCCCAGAAGACGGCGTCTACCACTGCCACCACCGACGGGGTGGTGATACGGGGGCGGCGGGCATGGTTGCCGCGTCGCCCGCCCGCATCAAGTAGTTGTCGCCGGTTTCACGTCGTAGTATTCCGAACAACCATTAAGTACTGCGGGGTGGTACCAGATGGCATGGAACTGACTGGCAAGCTCGAGTTCGACCACGCGGACCGCGAGGCGATCTACGACTACGTGGAGTCACACGGCACCGTCCGCTACGAGAAGCTCCGGAAGTCCGTCGGGCTCGACGAGCGCGCGTTCGGGCACCACATCGCCATCCTGAAGCGAAACGGCGTCCTGGAGGAGGCGGACCGCGACCACCTCCGTATCGCGTACGAGTCCGGCGCCGAGGAGGAGTACGAGAGCGGCGAGGTGGCGTTCACCATCCGGCAGGCGCGCGAGGAGGACCTCACGGGGCTCGTCGGCGCGATGCGTCGCACCGTCGAGGGCGGCGATTACGTCGAGGCGGAATCCGTCGCGCACATCCTCGAGGAGGAAGGCGTCCTCCTCCGACGCAACGAACTGGAGACGCGGATGTTCTTCGTCGCGTGCGTCGACAACGAGGTCGTCGGCTGGGTGCACATCGACCACCCGGAGGTCGAGAAACTCAGTCACACCGCCGAACTCACCGTCGGCGTCCTCGAGGAGTACCGCGAGCACGGCATCGGCTCGCACCTGCTGGAGCGAGGCGTCGAGTGGGCGGCGAGTCGCGGCTACGAACGCCTCTACAACTCGGTGCCGGCGACGAACGAGGGCGCGATCGAGTTCCTCGAAGGCCAGGGCTGGCAGACCGAAGCGGTCCGCGACGACCACTACAAGATCGACGACGCGTACGTCGACGAGGTCATGATGGCGAAGCACCTCGTCTGACGCGATCGGGCGACCACGGTCGAACGACTTCTTTCGGAGGTTGCACGAGAGCGACCGCATCGGCTGGGCGGCCGCGACCGCTCAGGGAAGCTCGTCGCTCGCGTCGGGGAGGGCGTCCGCGACGACGCCGTCCTGGCGAGCGAGCACGCGAGCGTGCGGCGCGCAGACCAGACGGTTCTCGGCCCACGGGACGTGGAGTTCGAACGCCGCACCACGCTCGCAGTCTTCCTCGCTACACGTAGGCACGAGCGTACCGAGGGCGTGCAGCGACAAGGAACCTTCCCCGTCCCACCCCCACTCCCACCCTCACTCCCACCCCCACCCCGTCCGCTGTTCCACACGGTTCTTCACGCGCGCCACGGGGACGCCCGTTACGGGTTCGACCCCCACCCCGTCCGCTGTTCCACGCCAGTAGCCCGTCGACACCGCCCGGTCCGCGGTTCGACGCCGCCCAGCGAACGCACCACCCCGCCACGTCCGGAGAAAACCCACAGCAGAGGACGGGATACCCCGCGAATCGCGGCTCGGCCACACCACCGCGTCCGCAGTACTTCCCGCGACTGCGGACGCGCCTCGGCCACGTGGGCGGGAATGGGCGCCTCGGCCGCGTCGGCGGGAATGGGCGCCTCGGCCGCGTCGGCGGGAAGACGCGTACCGGTCGCGTCGGCGGTACACTCATCTCGCGAGGGGACCACCATCCGTACATGCATCAGCGGTCCGTCATCGTCGTCGCCCTCGTCGTTCTCGTCGCTCTCAGTGGCTGTCTCTCCGCTGGTATCGACGCGAGCGCTGGCGGCTCGAACGACGCGAACGGAGGCGGTGTCGGGACGGCGACCGAGTGGACGGTCGAGGTCGTCGAGGTCGTCGACGGCGACACCCTCAAGGTCGAGTTCCCGGACGGTCGCGTCGAGAACGTCCGCTTGCTCGGCGTCGACACCCCCGAGGTCCACACGGGCGTCACGCCCGACGAGTTCGAGGGCATTCCCGAGACCGAGGACGGCCGCCAATGGCTCCGCGACTGGGGGCACAGGGCCAGCGAGTGGATGATTCAGCGCGTCGCCGACGCCGAGGTCCGCATCGCGACCGACCCCGAAGCCGACCGCCGTGGTTCGTACGGGCGCCTCCTCGTCTACGTCTACGTCGACGGCGAGAACGTGAACGCCGAACTCCTCGAGCAGGGGTACGCGCGGATGTACGACAGCGAGTTCACGGAACGCGACCGGTTCGCGAGCCTCGAAGCGAGCGCGCAATCCCAGAACGCCGGCCTCTGGGCGTACACGGACGGCGCGGGCGCCGCCAGCGACGATGGTGGCGCCGTCGGCGACAGCGGCCTCGCGGTCGCGACCGTGCACGCGGACGCCGACGGCCCGGACGGCGACAACCTCAACGACGAGTACGTCGTCCTCGAGAACCGCGGCGACCGCACCATCGACCTCTCCGGGTACACGGTCCGCGACGACGCGAACCACGCGTACACCGTGCCCGACGGCGTCGCGCTGCGCCCCGGCGAGCAACTGACGCTGTTCACGGGCAGCGGTGACGCGACCGCCGACTCGCTGTACTGGGGCGCGAGCAGCCCCATCTGGAACAACGACGGCGACGTCGTCTACGTCGAAACCCCGAACGGCACGACCGTCGTCGAGTACGAGTACTGAGCCGTCGACGACCACCGCGACGACCGCGACCGCTGTAGCGACCTAGCTCGGCGGTGCGACGTCGACGCCGGGTTCGTACTTCGTGTCTCGGCGGAACGCGACCACGTGATACCGTTCGTCGAGCGTCGGCGGCGTTCCGACCGACGACCGCGTCCCGTACCCGATGCCGGCCTCGTTGAACTTCCCGGAATCCGTCTTCGCGTGGATGTAGAGTTCGTCACCGGCGGACACCTCGCGGTCGGTGCGCGCGACGTACTTTCGCGCCGCGTCCGGCTGCTGGAACACCGAGATGCGCGAGTCGGACGCTATCGACCCCGACTCCATCGTCAGGCGGACGTACTTCCGGTCGTCGGTCAACTGCGCGGAGAAGTCAGGTCGTTCCTCTCGTGCGGTCTCCACCCACGACGGCGCGGAGAGCGACACCGCCCCGACGTCCGACACCTCGAACCGGAACCGATGCCGGCGCACCTCACCCTCGAAGTTCGACGAGTCGTACACCGCCTCTATTCGTCGGATGACACCGTTCTCGTCGACGCGCATCCGCGCGCCCTCGATGGACTTCAGTTCTCCCTCGCTGTGGCCCGGCGACCGCACGGTCTCCCCGACCGAATCGGCGCGCACCTCCCACACGGCCGGCCGATCGTCGTTCACGCGCTCGGGCGACCCCCACGCCGGCCCCTTCAGGAGCGGCTGGATCTCCTCGGCCCAGAATATCTCCTCGAACGACGGTCGCGTGCTCAACCCGTACGTATCGCCGTCGGCCACCTCCTCTCGCCACAGCATGTCGCCGCCGATGGTATGGAACGCGTCGACGGGTCCACCACCTTTCCGATTCCAGTGCCCGAGCGCGATACCGTCCGCGGCCTCGTACTCGCGATGCCACTTCTGACTCCCGCTCTCGACGTCGACCTTCGTGTACTGCGCGCGGTAGGACAGCTCCGCGACCGCCGAATCACACGTCGAGTACAGGTACGACTCGACGCCGTCGTCGCTCAATCCGAACGGATACGTCGGGTCGCCGCGCTCCGTCGTGGTCTCCGGTTCGGTCTCGGTCGCCGTCGCCGTCGCCGTGGCGGTCTCGACGGTCCCCATTCCTGCACCGTCCGTGCCCGTCGCGTTCGTCGTCCCACTGCCCCCTTCGAGCCGGAGACAGCCGGCCGTTCCCCCCACCGCGAGCGCCCCGAGCAACGCACGTCGTCTCATTCGAGCGGAACGAACGACGGCAAGGGCATAACGGTGACGGGCGATTACGAGCGAAGTCACCCCTGGACTGCGAGGGTCACCCGAAGCAGCGACGTCGCAGGACTGAAGCCGACGGTCGCGAACCAACGAACGTGTCCTGGACGCTCCTCGTCGTCGCCGGCCTGTTCGAGATCGCGTGGGCAATCGGCCTCCAGTACTCCGACGGCCTCACGAAACCCGTCCCGACCGCGGCGACCGCGGTCGCGCTCGTCATCAGCATGGTGCTCCTCGCGAAAGCAGTCCAGAACCTCCCCATCGGAACAGCGTACGCCGTCTGGACGGGTATCGGCGCCGTCGGCACCGCGACGCTCGGCGTCGTCCTCTTCGACGAACCGGCGTCGCTTGCCAGGATGGGGTTCATCGCAGTCATCGTCTGCGGGATCGTCGGCCTCCACAGCGTCAGCGGCGGCGCCTGACGAAACGCAGTATCGACGCCACTCGAGCACGACCGACTACTGCCGCGACCGGTTCTTCAACGCCGCCAGCCCTTCGCGTTCGGCTTTCGTCTCCAGGATGCCTTCGACGTACCGGCGGTTGATCTCGTGGCGGCCCTTCTCGTCGCGCTCGAGGACGTTCACCTTCCGGAGTTCGATGATGGCGCTCGAGATGTGATGGCCGGTTGCATCGACGAGCGGTTCGACGTCGCGCGTCCGGATGGGGCCGCGGTCGGCGAGCACCGCGATGACGTCCCACGCGTGCTCGCGGCGACAGTTCGACTCGCGGATGGCGGCCTCGACCTTCTCCTCGATCGGGTCCTCGTGCAGGAGGTCGATCGTCGACACCGACTCCAGGTCGCCGCCCGCGCCGTCGTCGTCCGACAGCCGTCGCTGGAGTTGCTCGAGCGCCATCTCGAGGAACGCGATGCGGTCGGCCTGGTCGGAGATGACCTCGCCCTCGTCCGTCTCGGACTCGAGCTGTTCGGTCTTCTGGCGTTCGTCCCCGAGTTCCGCGTGCATCGACTCCACCTCCGCTTCCAGTTCGTCCACGCGCGTCGCCAGCTCGTCGCGCTCCGCGCGTAACTCGTCGCGTTCGTCGGCGAGCTCGCTCTTCTCGGCCGCGAGCGCCTCCACGCGGTCCTCGAGGTCCGCCTTCGTCGTCGCGAGGTCGTCGAGTCGCTCCTCGAGTTCGCGCGCTCGCTTCCGGAACTCGTTGCGCTCGTGCTCGATCTCCGCGTTCGACTTCTCGTGGTCTTCCTTGTCGCCCTCGACCTCGTCGAGCGTCTGCTGGTCGTCGTCGCTCGGCGCCGTGATACCGGTGTTCCCCGCGATGGCGTCCGCCATCTTGTTCGCCGCCTGCGAGATGTCCCTGGCGTCCTCGAGTTCGTCCTCGAGCGTCGCGATCCGCTGGTCTTTCTTCTCGATCTCCGCTTCGAGTTCCGCGATGCGGTTCTCGTGCTCCTCCTTGTCCTCCGTGATGGACTGGAGGTCGCCGACGAGGTTGTCGCTCACCGACTTCAACTCCGGGCGTTCGAAGTCGTCGAGCCCCGGCGTCGCGCCCGCGTCGAACGTCCGCTTCCGACGGAACTGCACGGTCCGCAGGTCCGCTTCCGCCCAGTCCGTCTGCATGAACGCCTGCCCGTCGTCGAGGTCCGTCACGCGGTCGGCGTACTCCGACCCGATGATGCGCCCGACGACGTTCGTGTCGTTCTCCCACGTCAGCCGGTGCCACACGAGCCAGTTCGCCTGCGTGATGAAGTCCTTCTTGACGTCCGCGGGCCGCTGACTGATGCCGACGATGCCCAGGCCGTGCTTGCGGCCGCGCTTCCCGATCTTGATGAGCATCTTCCCCGTCTCGTCCATCCCACCGCCTTCCGGGATGTACTCGTGGACCTCCTCGCAGACGAGCAGGAACGGCTTCTTGAGCTTCTTCTCCTTCGCGAACAGGTGTCTGGCGGTCTGCAGGATGAGTTCGTTCGAGACGTCCTCGTCGAGGTACCCGGAGACGTCGAGGATGACCGGGATGTTCTCGTTCAGCGCGAGGTCCGCGACCTTCTCGGCGTGCTCGGGCGCGACCTGGATGTCGCACTCCTCGTCCGCGCCGACGTGCAGGAGCTCGTACTCCTCCTTCAACCCGTAGTACTCGCCCTCGCAGTCGATGATGAGCATCGGGAACCCCGCGTCCAGGAGTTCCTCGCAGACGACGCTCGCCGTGTTCGACTTCCCGCTCCCGGACTTCCCGGTGACGAACCCGCGACCGGTCAACAGCTCCACGACCGGTAGCTCGACGGCGTCGCCGTCGACCGTCTCCCCCACGCGGATCGTCCGCGTCTCACTCATCGACGTTCACCCAGGCACCCGGCTTCATTACGCGCAGACAGACACCCCCACAGGTTGTATCTTTCCCTACACGAAGACGCGTCGTGGCGACGCGGAACGGCCGATGGCTCGGACGCGCCGTCAGACGTCGTAGACGCTCGCCTTCGACTCGCGGTACTGGTCCGGGATCTGCCCGATACCCCAGCCCTCCGTCGTCGTCTCCACGTAGTAGTACTTGCGCTCGTCGTAGATGTACGCGAACCCGTCGAAGTCCTTCTGCATCAGCAGTCCGACCGCCATGTGCCCCGGCGGCTCCAGGAGGACGGCGTCGTAGTTGAACGGCTCGGACTCGAGGATGGACGCGAACAGGATGCTCGTATCCTCGCAGTCACCGGAGAGCATCGTGAGCGTCTCCATGATGAACTGCGTGTAGTCGTCGTACCCGCTCGACACCGAATCCTCCACGTACGGCAGGCGCTGCACGAAACTCAACGCGAACTGGATGCGTTCGAACTCGCCCGTGAACCCGTTGTTCTCCGCGGCCTCGTAGAGGAACTCCGCGATCTCGTTCGCCGCCCCCTCGAGGAGTTCGAACGAGACGTACTCCGCTCGCGCCCGCCCTCGAGACCGCAGCGACGCCGCCGCGTACGCGCTCTCCAAGGCCAGGTAACTCACCGCCCACGACCGACCGTTCGTCCGTCCACGCAGCGTCTGCACGTATCCGCCCTCGACCGGCTCCCGCTCGAACGCGCTCCCCGACGCCGCGTCGAGTTGCCCGCGTCGGTCCGCTCGCTCGATGTGGTCGTCCGTGACGACGAACGGGTCCGTCTCCATGAACGCGTACAGGTCGTCCTGCTCGACGTCAGTGCGGTCGACGCTCTCCGGGACGACCGCGGCGGTGTACTGTAACGGAACGCCCTCCGGCGCCGCGGAGAGGTCCATCGGGACCGTCACCTGCTGGGCGGACGATTCCGGACGGACCGGGTCGCTCGACGCGCTATCGACCAATCCACCGCGCGGATACACCGACGCGGCGACGACCACCTTCACCGGCGTGTCAGTCGACGGTTCCGTCGGGAACACCGTCGTCGTCACCTCGTCGAGCGCGTACCGATGCACGTGGGTGCGGTACCGCCAGAAGTCGTCGGTCACGTACAGGCCTTGCTTCCCGAGATCGCGGTCCGGAGCGTCGACCGTGGGCGGAGGTGTGGTCGACGACGTCGACTCGTTCCCCGACGTGGCCGCGGCCCGTTCCTCGTCGACCGTCTCCGTCCCTGGCGCCGGTGCGACGCGAGCCGTCTCATCGTCCGGGCCGCCCGCGGCCGTCGACACCGGAAGGAGCGAGATGTTCGGCACGACGGCATCTCGCTGTGCGTTCTCGTCGTCGGTGACGAAGTCCTCGCGAGCGAGCGGCGGCCTGGACTCCTCGCCGCGGAACGACGGCGTCTCCACGGTACTGAGGCACCCGCTGGTCGCGACGAGGCTCGCGGAGAGTGCCCCCAGAAGACGCCGTCGCCTCATGTTGAAGTTCGATAGTTTCCCGACCAATATAAAAGGTGCTGTTATTCGTTCTCACACGAACGCCCGAACAACCCGTAGACGGCGCTTACCACGGAACGAGCGGGCCACGCGCCACGCGGTCGCCCGTATACTTATCAGGCAATCTCCTGCGATTCCTCGACGAGCCGTTCCAGGTCGTCGAACCGGTCGGTCTCCTCGACGATGTCGTCCAGGTC
The DNA here is from genome assembly GCF_037081675.1 of Halorubellus litoreus. Classification (GTDB taxonomy): domain Archaea; phylum Halobacteriota; class Halobacteria; order Halobacteriales; family Natrialbaceae; genus Halorubellus; species Halorubellus litoreus. The sequence goes on from NZ_JAZAQL010000003.1 coordinate 293,675, forward strand.
GAACCCGGCGTCCTCGGCGCGCTCGACGAGCTCGCGGAGTTCGTGCGGCGTGACGTCGTGCTCCTGCATCACTTCGCGGATCGCTTCGCGGTAGAGTCCGGACGCGTTGATGTGGGAGTTCCACTTCAGGAAGAGGAGGTCCATCTTCTCGACGGTGACGGTCGTCGACTTCATCGTCGCTCACCGCCGATTCTGGATCGGTGGGACATACACATAACTACTCACTATTCAGTAATGTGTGTTGATAAAATTAACCTCTTGTGGTCGAGGGGCTGTCACCGTGGTTGGCGTCGTCGACGCTCCGCGTATCGAACGCTGAGTTCGAACGAACGCTTTAGCGGTCGGCGGGCGAGGTTCCGACCTGACACGGCGAAATGTTCCCCGTATTCGTCGCCGAGAACCTGCCCCAGTGGGTCGGCGCGCCACTCCTCCAGCTCTCGCTCCTCGTCGTCGGCGTCCTCCTCGAACGAACGTACGTCAACCGCCTGACGACCATCACCGGCGCGCTCGCGCTGTTCAGTCACGTCCTGTTCGCGGACGAGAGCGCGCTCTGGGTGGGGCTCTACCTCGACGTCGGCTTGCTCCTCGGCGCGTACGGCGTCTACTGTTACGTCGAAGCGCTCCCGGTCGTGTCCTCGCCCGTGAAGCTCGTGTCGTACTTCGCGTACGCGCCCCTGACCGTCCTGCTCGTCATCGTCCTCCCGCACTGGCTGTTCCCGGTCGCCCTCCTGGTAGGAGCCGCGCTCAACTACAAGCTCGTCGAGGAGCTCGCACCCGCGAAACCGTACTTCTGGGGGGCCGGGGAACGCGACCCCGAAGACGGCGTCGACCTGGAGGACGTCCAGGCGTACGCCGAGCAGGCACGAGCGTTCGTCGAGACGCAACTCGACGACGCCGGTGGTGACACCGACCGCGACACCGCCCGCTGACGGTCCGGCGCCCTCCGAGAAAGTGTCAGATATTCGCGACGAAAGTTATGCTGCAGGTGGGCGAACCGAGGCAGTGAGCCGCCAGACCGTGGCTCGTGATACCACCATGGACGTTCAACGATTCGTCAACGAGAACGCGCCCGAGGAGAGTACAGAGACGTTCGAACTCGAGAACAGCAAGCTACTGGACATCGACGTCGACGGGTCGGTGATGACGAAAGCCGGCGCGATGGTCGCGTACGACGGCGACCTCAAATTCACGGGGACGTCGAACGCCGAAGGCGGCCTCACCGGCTTCATCAAGCAGAAGGCGACCGGCGAAGGCAGCCCCGTGATGGAGGTCGAGGGCAACGGCCACCTCTACGTCGCCGACCAGGGCAAACGGGTCCAGCTCCTGAAGCTCGACGGCGGCGAGTCCATCTCCGTGAACGGCCCGGACGTCCTCGCCTGGGAGAACGCCGTCGACTACGAGATAAAGACCATCGGGAGCATCGGCGGCGCCGCCGCCGGCGGGCTGACGAACGTCTACCTCACGGGACCGGGGATGGTCGCCATCACGACCCACGGTGACCCGCTCGTGCTCTCACCGCCCGTCAACACGGACCCGCAGGCGACGGTCGCCTGGAGCAGCGACCTCTCGCCGAGCATCTCGCGGAACACGAGTCTGGGCGACGCCATCGGAACGTCGAGCGACGAGACCTACCAGATGAGCTTCGACGGAACCAGCGGGTTCGTGGTCGTGCAACCCTACGAGGAAGCGCCCGGCGAGGAGTAGCTCCGTCGCGTTCAGACGCGCTCGAGGAGCCCCGAGAACAGCGCTTCCTCCTCGTCGGCGACCGCGAGGAGTTCGTCGCTGGCGTCCTCGTACGCGGCCTGCGCATCGCTCGGGTCGTCGGCAAGCCCGGCGCGCTTCAGGTCCTCGCCGACGGCGTGCCATCGGTCCTCGACGTCGCGCATCGCCTCGACGTCTGCGTCCGTGACGCCGTCGACGACGTCGCTCGCGGTCTCGAGGAACGGCCGGAACAGCCCGCGGAACGCCGCGCCGCCCGTGCCGCGCTTCTCGACGTTCTGGTACGCGAACCGCGTACACCAGTCGGCGTCCTCGAGCGCCGGCCACTCCGGGAGGTCCCGCGCCATCGCGCGCATCCCGTCGAGGCCGTTCGTGCCGTCGCCGGCGTCCGGGATGCCGTCGTACGCATCGCCAGGCGAGAGCAGGCCGTCGGCGGTCGCGCGGATGCCGGCGCGCATCGCCGCTGCCTTCGTCGCGTCCGGTTCACCGCGAGCGACCATCCGCCGGCGGTCCAGCGGTCCGTAGAAGCCGACGTCGCTACTCCACGCCGCGTCGAAGTCCTCGCGCGACACCCGCTGGAGGTCGTCGAACTCGCTGTCCGCGAGCGAGACGCCGTCCTCGTCGGCGTCAACGACGACGACGACGTGCGGACTGAAGTGGACGTCCGAGTCGAAGTACGGCAGATAGAAGATGTCGACGAACGCGACGACGGGACGCCCACCGTCGACGTACGCTCGAAGGTCCGCGAACGCCGTCTCCGCGTCGTCGCCTCGTCCTTCGTCCACGTCGACCCCGAGGTGGTCGAAGAACGCGGTCTCCAGCCACGGCGTCCGTCCGACGAACTCCCGGCTCGGCGAGCGGTCGCGCTCGTAGTAACTGAACCCCAGCCCGCCACCGATACCGAAACACACCGGCTCGGGGAGGTCCCACGCGCCGTACGTCGCGACGTCGTGCAGCGACGTCGACCCGCAGTGCGCGCCTGTCGCGTGCGAGAACGCATCCAGCATACCAGCACGAACTCGCGCCGGGGTCATCACGCTAGCGGTTTCGGTGGTGGTCTCGTCGAGCGCGGTCGTCTCCGCTCGCGCGTTCCCGCCCGACGCGACCGAATATTTAGGTCCGCCTAATTTCCGAAGGGCTTTTCAGCTCTAGCGGGCGCCTAGCGTCCATGGAAGACGACGTCAGCGAATCGAACGCCGACATCGAACGACGCACGCACGACGACGGGAACGCCGCCCCACGGGCGGACTCGTGGACGGACGCCCGCACTCGCGCCCAGTCCCACACCCGTTGCCGGGGGGGCTACCGCGACCGAGCGGCGGAAATCGACACGGAGGGGGTCTGACCGATGTCGAGCACCGTCCCGAAGGACGTGGTCGTCGTCGGTGGCGGCGTCGCCGGGCTCTCCGCGGCGACGTTCACCGCGCGCCACGGACTCGATACGCTGGTCGTCGACGCCGGGGAGTCCATCCTCCGGCGGAACGCGCACCTGGAGAACTTCCCGGGATTCCCCGCGGGCGTGAACGCCCGCCAACTGCTCGACCTCCTGGAGGAACAGGCGAGCGAGGCGGGCGCAGAGCAGGTCACGGCGACCGTCGAGCGCGTCGAGACGACCGACGACGGGTTCGCCGTCGAGACCGAGGGCGGCGAGGCCGAGGCGGGCGAGGGCGCCGGTGACGGCGAGCGCTATCGGTCGCAGTACGTCGTCGCGGCGACGAAGAACGAGGTCGGGTACCTCCGGGGCGTCGACGGCGTCGGCGTCATCGACCGCGGGAAGGCGTACGTCGACACGGACGAACGCGGCCGCACCGGCGTCGACGGCCTCTACGCCGCGGGGCGTCTCGCCGAGAAACCCCATCAGGCGATCGTCTGCGCCGGCCACGGCGCGGAGGTCGCCGTGACGCTCCTCGAGGACGACGACCGGCCGTTCTACCACGACTGGGTCGCGCCGGAGGGCTACTTCACCGACCGCGGCCGCGACCTCCCGCCGGGCTGTGAGGAGATCGACGACGCCGAGCGCGCCGACCGCGAGCAGCAGTCGCTCGACGTGATGCGGGAACGGTTCGCCAAGCCGCATCCCGAGGAGCAGGAGACGCACCCGAGCCTCGAAGACGACTGATCCGGACGATTCGGAGAAGCCGCTGCCCGCGTCGCTAGCCGTCGAACGCGAGGTCGACGGTGCTCGCGGCGACGACCTCGGCGGTGCCGTCGCGGTACTCGCGGGCGGTGACGACGAGCGCGGTCGGCGTGACGCCGTCCGGGAGCGACCACTCGCCGGCGAGCGTCGCGGTGTCGCCGGGGGCGATGGGGCCGACCGACGCGTCACCGCTGAGCGTCTCGCCGTTCGAGAGCTTGACCTCGGAGATGGAGACGCCATAGTCGACGTCGCCGGTGTTCTCGACGGTCACCGACAGCTCGAACGTCCCGCCCGCGACTGCCAGGGTGTCGACGGTCTCGGGACGACTGGTCTCCGCGAGCAGGTCCTCGCCGACGGAGAGCCCCTGCTCGTCGCCGACCTGTCCCTGCAGCAGCCCGAAGAACGTCCCGGCTTCGAGCGCGACCGGGATGCCGACCGCGAGCGCGATCAGGTACTTCAGGTACTTCCGGCGGTCGCTCGACATCTGCCCGGCTTGCACGGGCTGACCGCCGTCCGTCCAGGCGTCTCGCGAGGCAGGGTCGGCTTCGCCAGGCTCGGCGCTTGCGTCGTCTCCCGACCGCTCGGGCGCGTCCTCGCTCACGGCAGCACCTCCCAGAGCGGTTCGAGCGCCGTCGGCTGCGGCGGCTGTCCCGGGTAGAACAGGCCGTCCTGTATCATCGTGTACAGCGGCGGGCCGTACGCGAGCGCGACGAGGACGACCGCGATGACGAGCCACAGGCGGAGGTTGTTGATCGCTTTCGGCGCCTCCTCGGGGCCCGAGAGCGCCGGCGGGAGGTCGCCGTCGACCGCGATGGCGCTCCGGTCGACGAGCCACGTCCCGACGACCACGATCAGGAACAGCGTGAGCGAGAGCGTCAAGAGGATGCCGCCGAGCGCGATCTGCCAGCGGATCTCGCCGATGGTCCCGAACAGCGCCTCGAACTCGAAGTTCTCGTACTGCGGTTCCGCGGTGCGACGCGGGATGCCCGCGAGGCCGCCGCGGTGCATCGCGTTCGACATCAGCGTCATCCCGACGAACCACAGGTACGGCTGGATGGTCGCGAGCGTCCGATGCTGGAGGCGCTTCCCGGTGAGCTGGGGCCACAGCCAGTACGTGACGCCCATGAACGTGAGCGCGACCGCGGTGCCGACGGTGAGGTGGAAGTGCCCCGGCACCCAGAGCGTGTTGTGCACGAGGTAGTTCACGTTCATGCCGGCGTTCACCATCCCGCTGAACCCGCCGGCGGCGAACATCAGGCCGGCGAGCGCCATCGCCGCGAACGCGGGTTCGCCCCACGGGAGGTTCCGGAGCCACGACAGGTACCCGGTGCCGCCGTTCTTCCGGGCGCCGTACTCCATGCTCGCGACGACCGTGAACGCCGTCAGGAGGCTCGGAAGCAGGAGGAACATCGTGTTCGACATCGCGAGGAACTTGAAGCCCTCGGGGATGCCGGGGTCCATGTACTGGTGGTGGAACCCGACCGGCGTCGACAGCACGAGGAAGAGGACGAAGACGATGCGTGCGAGCGGGTCACTGAACAGGCGGCCGCCCGCGAGCTTCGGGAGGATGGTGTACCAGATGAGGTACGCGGGCATCAGCCAGAAGTACACGACGGGATGCCCGAAGTACCAGAACAGCGTCCGCATCAGGAGCGGGTCGACGGTCTGGATGAGACCCAGGCTCCAGGGGATGAGGAAGAACACGACCTCGACGGCGACGCCGAGCGTGCTCAGGTACCACATCAGCATCGTCATCAGGACCATGAACGTCCGCAGCGGCGGGGACTTGTTCGGGTTGTCGCCGCGCCAGTTCCAGTACGTGCGGAACCAGTCGATGCCCGCCAGCCACGTCCCGATGATGAACAACGCGAGGCCGATGTAGAAGATGGGGTGCGCTTGCAGCGGCGGGTAGAACGTGAACAGGACGTCCGCCTGGAACGGGATCTCGCCGACGAACCCGGCGAGGATGGCGACGCCCGCCATCGTCGACCCGGCGCTCATGATCGCCACCCACGTCTTCGTGAACGTCACGCTCTCGAGCGGTCGTTCGAGGCTGTCGACGATCGACCACGTGAATATCCCGCAGAGGAAGAAGATGGTGAACACGAGCGCGAGCAGGACGCCGTGCCCCGTCAGGACCGTGTAGTAGTCCTTCGATGGGATGAACCGGAAGACGCCGGTGCGGTGGAGCGCCTGGATGAGGCCGAAGAGGCCGCCGACGCCGAGCGCCGCGAACGACACCGCGAACAGCTTCCGGACGACGTTCGCGGTCTGGGGGTACTCGTCGCGGAACGCGCCGAGTTCCCCCTCGATGCGTTCGGTGCTCATGCCGTCACCTCCGTGGCGCTCCCGACTATCTGGGGAGTCGCTGCGACCGAGGCGTTCGTCGTGGTCTCGTTCCCACTGGTCGCGTTCGTCGCACCGGGGCCGTCGTACTCGGACTCGGGGACGACGACGATGCGGCCCTCCATCGCGTGATGGGCGGCGCCGCAGTACTCGTTGCAGACGATGCCGTACGTCGCCGGGTCACCGAACTCGACGGTCATCTTGCTGACCTGCCCCGGGATCGCCATCGTGTTCAGGTTCGTGCCGACGACCTCGAACCCGTGGACGACGTCGCTACTCGTCACGTAGAACGTCACCTCGGAGTTCGCGGGCACCCGGATGACGCCGTTCGCTGGCGTCCCCGGGTCGAACGAGAACTGTTTCGCGACGACGTACACCTCGTACTCGTTCTCGCCGACCTGCTCGACGCCGGGGTCGGCGAACTCCGTCTCGTCGAGGTTCTGCGGGTCGACCGTGCCGCCTTCCGCGTCGATCATCTCGATGCCCGGGCCGACGGCACCGTACACGATACTCGATATGAGGCCGAGGATGAACACGAGCGCGAGCGCGAGCCAGACCTTCTCGAACCGATGAATGTGCACGTCTCGATCACCCCACGATGGTCAGTCCACGACCGAGGAACTCGATGAAGTACGTGAAGATCCACATCAGGACGACGATAGCCATGTAGATGCCGATGAGGGTTGCAGTCCCGATGGGATCGAACGACTCTGCGTCGTGAGTCTCCGTGTCTGTACTCATCTTACCCCAACCTCCCTGGAAGGTAGACGCCAGATACCATTACGGATGCGATGTTTGAGCCGTGGTTAATAATTGTAACCCGGCGTTCTCGCGGGATGGGAACGGGATTGGGTTTAAGGAGGATTCGACCGATAGGGACCCGTATGAATCTCCGGCCTGGAATCATGGCGACTGCCATCGCGCTCCTGGCGGCCCTGCCGGCGGCGTTGTTCGTGAGTAACGGCGAGTGGCTCGCGTTGGGGACGTTCGCGTGTATCGCTGTCATCGGCGTGTTCATGTGGTATCTCTTCGACGGGACGGAACCGGATACGAGCGGCGCGAAGCACTGACTGCATGGCGGCGCCTTCGCTGCCGTCGCTGGAGCTCGTCGGGTTCTTCGCGTTCGGCGTGCTCGGGAGCGTGCACTGCCTGGGGATGTGTGGCCCCGTCGTGACGTTGTACGCCGACCGCGTCGGGGACCGCGGTGACGTGTCGTGGTTCGCGGTCCGCCAGCAGTTCCTGTTCAACGCCGGGCGGACGGTGGCGTACGCCGCGGTCGGCGCAGTCCTCGGTCTCCTCGGTGGGTTCGTGGTCGCTGGTGGCGTCGCTGTCGTCGGCGAGGCGGCGCGCGGTTTCGTCGGCGTCCTGGCGGGCGTCCTCGTGGTCGGCGTCGGCGCGTGGTACGTGCTCGGTCGGCAGGTCAGCGGGCACGTGCCGTCGACGGGCGTGTTCCAGCGGGTCGTGGGGGCGAGCGCGGAGCGGCTCGACGAGTGGGTTCGTGGGCCGAAGGTGGCTGTTCTCGGTGCGGCGCACGCGGCGCTCCCGTGTCCGATACTGTACCCGGCGTTCGCGTACGCGTTCGCGACGGGGTCGCCGACGCGTGGCGGCCTCGCACTCGCGGCACTGGGTCTGGGGACGTTCCCGCTCGTGTTCGCGTACGGCGCGGCGCTTGGCTCCATCGGTGCGTCCCGTCGCCAGCAACTCCACCGCGTCCTCGGCGTCCTCATGGTCGCGCTCGGGACGATGCCGCTCCTGTCCGGGCTCGCCGCGCTCGGCGTCGACGTCCCGATGCATCCGCTCCACCCGTGGGTGATGCCGTGAACGAGACCCGGCCTCCCGTCGGCGACGACGAGACCTGCACGCTCTGCGGGCTGGACGTCCCCGACGCGCCCGTTTCGGGTCCGGACGGAACGTACTGTTGCGAGGGCTGCAAGCAGGTGCACGAGACCGTCGGCGACGTCGCCGTCGACGGGCCCGTCGACTCCGGGGACGTCGCGAGTGCGCTCGATGGGGCCGCTGCACCCGAATCGGACGCTGACGGAACAGCGGACGCGGTGGGGGGTGCTGGGGCTGACGCGATGGCGGATGCGGAAGCGGACGCGGAGACGTACCTGCGCGTCGACGGCATGCACTGCACGACGTGCGAGACGTTCGTCGAGGGCGTCGCCGAACGCGAACCCGGCGTCGCCGCCGCGGACGCGTCCTACGGCTCGCGGCTCGTCCGCGTCGCGTACGACTCCAGCGCGCTGGCGGCCGACGCGCTCCCGGAGCGCCTGACCGGGTACGGCTACCGCGCTCGCGGGATGGACGACGCGGACGACGTCGAGCGTTCGAGCGGCCGCCTCATCGTCGGCGGGTTCTTCGGGATGATGACGATGCTCTGGTACGTCCTCTTCCTCTACCCGGACTACCTCGGGTGGGACGTCTCCTTCCTCGACGTCGGCGGGAGCGCCGGCACGTACCTGCTCGCGAACGTCTGGGTGATGGCGACCATCGTCCTCGCGTACACCGGCTACCCCATCCTCCGCGGCGCGTACGTCAGTCTCGCCGCCGGGAAACCGAACATGGACCTCCTCGTCTCCATCGCGGCGGTGAACGCGTACGTGTACTCGACGGCGGCGCTCCTCCTCGGCCGGACCGAGGTGTACTTCGACGTCACGGTCGCCATCGTCCTCGTCGTCTCCATCGGGAACTACCTCGAACGGCGGGCGACCGAGCGCGCCGCCGACCGCGTCGGCGAGCTCGCCGAGGAGCGCGTCACCGAGGCGACGGTCCGCCGCGAGGACGGGTCGACCGAGACGGTCTCGGTCGAAGCCGTTGCCGCCGACGACGCGGTCGTCGTCGGGCAGAGCGACCGCGTGCCCCTCGACGGCACGGTCGTCGAGGGCGAGGCAGCGGTCGACGAGTCCCTGCTCACGGGCGAATCGAAGCCGGTGGCGAAGGCGCCGGGCGACCGCGTCGTCGGCGGGTCCACGGTCGTCGACGGCGGCGTCGTCCTCGAACCGGACCCCGATACGGCGAGCACGCTCGACCGACTCGTCGAGACGACGTGGAACCTCGCCGCGTCGCGCTCGGGCGCGCAGCGCCTCGCGGACAAGCTCGCGGCCGTGTTCGTCCCGCTCGTCGTCACCGCGGCGGTGCTCGCGACCGCGTACTGGCTGTACGCGACCGGCGACGTCGCCACCGCGCTCCTCACCGGGCTCGCCGTGCTCGTCGTCTCCTGTCCGTGCGCGCTCGGGCTCGCGACGCCGCTCGCGGTCGCCTCGGCGGTCTCTCGTGGCCTGGACCGCGGCGTCGTCGTCCGCGACGCCAGCGTCTTCGAGCGCGCCCCGGACGTCGACACCGTCGTGTTCGACAAGACCGGGACGCTCACGACCGGCGAGATGACCGCCGAACGCGTCGTCGCGACCCCCGACGCGACCGAAGCCGACGTGCTCGCGTCGGCCGCGGCGCTGGAGACGTACGCCGACCACCCCGCCGCAGAAGCCATCGTCGACCGCGCCGACGACGCCACCGACCTGGACGGGATTCCGGCGGCGAGTGGCGTCGAACGCCACCCGGGACGCGGCGTGGCCGGTCGCGTCGACGACGAGCGCGTGCTCGTCGGGAACCGCGACCTGCTCGCCGAACACGACGTCGCGCTCCCGAGCGCGCTCGCCGACGCGGCCGACGCGGCTCGCGACGACGGCGCCCTCCCCGTGTTCGTCGTTCGCGGCGACGAAGCCCACGGGCTCGTCGTCGTCCACGACGACCCGCGACCCGGCTGGGAGCGCGCCTGCGAGCGACTCGCCGACGACGGCCGGGACGTCGTCGTCCTCACGGGCGACGACCACGCCGCGGCCTCGCGGTTCGAACGCCACGACGCCGTCAGCGACGTGTACGCGGACGTCCGCCCGGAGTCGAAGACGGAGATCGTCCGGGCGCTCGCGAGCGAGGGTGACGTTGCGATGGTCGGCGACGGCTCGAACGACGCGGGCGCGCTCGCCGCGGCCGACGTCGGCGTCGCGATGGGCTCCGGGACCGCGCTCGCCGCGGACGCCGCGGACGCGGTCGTCGTCGACGACGACCTCGCGTCCGTCGGCACGACGTTCGACCTCGCGACCACGGCCCACGGCCGGGTTCGCGGGAACCTCGCGTGGGCGTTCGCGTACAACGCCGTCGCCATCCCCGTCGCCGTCGCGGGCCTCCTGAACCCCCTCGTCGCCGCGGTCGCGATGACCGCGAGCAGTCTCCTCGTCGTCGCGAACACGCGCCGCGACTGGGGCCTCGACGACGAGGCAGCCGCGGACGCGTCCAGCGCCGCGGACGGGGACGACACCGCGGGCCGCGCGGGCGACGAGACCGCGGCACAGGTCGCGGACGGAACGGCGGACACGCCGGAGGTGCGGGCGTCGTGAGCGACGCCCGGACGGACTCGACCGACCGCGTCGCCGCCGTCCTCGACCGCGCGGCGAGCGCGCTCGCGGCGTCGACGCCGTGGCTCGCGCTCGCGGTCGTCCAGCTCGTCGTCGTCCTCGGGTACGCGGTCGTCGCCGAGGTCGCCGTCACCGAACCACGGTACGCGTTCTACCCCGTCGTGTGGCTCACGGTCGGCGCCGCAGCGGTCTGGCACGCCCCGAGCGCGGCCGGGAGTCGCCGCCGGCGCGCGCTGGCGGCCGCGGTGGCACTCGCGTACCTCGCCGTCCTCCTCTGGTTCACGGGCACCGTCTACGTGATGCCCGAGTGGATGTACTCGCTCTCCGCCTTCGGCGGCCTCCCCGGGTGGGCGCCAATCGTGACGCTCATGGTCGGCCCCGTCGGCGCGAGCGTCGTCCCGTTCGTCGTCGCTGGCTACGCCGCGCTCGCGTACCTGACGTACGTCGCGCTCACGCGAGCGACCCGCGGGCTCGCCGCCGCCGTCCTCGGACCCGCGACGTGCGTCGGGTGCGTCGCAGCGGGCGTCTCCGGCCTGCTCGCGGTCTTCGGCGGCACCGGCGTCACGGTCGGGTTCACCGGTGCGCTCGGCGCCACCGGTGGCGTCGGCGGGGCCGCGTACGACGCCGCCACCGTCGTCTACCTCGTCGCCGTCACCGCGCTCGCGACCGTCGACTAGTCGCTTCACGCCCGCCGAGACCGTGGACGTGCGCACTCGGACCTCTGGAACCGCCAGGAGCACTCACGCATCAGGTTTACGCGCTCACCAGACGAACCACGGACCGTGTACCTCGAAGCCATCCTCTTCGCCGTAGGGTTGGCAGCGCTCGTCGCCGGCGCGAACCGAGCGGTCACCGCCGCCGCGGACCTCGCGCTCTACTACGGCGTCTCGCAGTTCTTCATCGGCGTCACGCTCATCTCCGTCGGCACGAGCGTCCCGGAGATGGTGACGAGCGTCTACGCGGCGTACTACGGCGCCGGCGACCTCGTCGTCGGGAACATCGTCGGCTCGGAGACCGCGCAGATAACGCTCGCCATCGCCGTCGTCGCGTTCGTCGCGCCGTTCGTCACCGACAGACGGAACGTCCTCGTCTACGGGAGCGCGATGCTGCTCGCGATGATCGTCATGCTCCTCGCGCTCGACGACGGCGTCGTCGGCCGCTCGGAGGGCTTCCTGATGATGCTCGCGTACGTCCAGTTCGTCTACGTCCTCTACACGAACGAGGGCGGCGAGGAGATCGCCGAGGAGGTCGTCGAGGATCGGAAGTCCCCGCGCGAGGCGGTCCCGCTCATCGTCGTCGGGCTCGTTCTCGTCGTCGTCGGCGGGCAACTGATGGTGACCAACGGCGTCGCGCTCGCCCGACTCGCCGGCATCCCCGAGTACGTCGTTGGGTTGCTGACCGGGCTCGGGACGACGCTCCCCGAGATCGTCGTCGCCGGAATCGCCGCCCACGAGGGCCGCGGCGGCATCAGCGTCGGTTCTATCCTCGGGAGCAACATCACCGACCCCGTGTTCTCGCTCGGTATCGGCGCGGTGTTCTTCGACGTCGTCGTCACCGACGTCGCCGCGCTCCAGCCGTCGCTCGTGTACATGCTCGTCGTCTCCATCGTCGTCCTCGGCCTCTTCTACTGGCGTCGAGGTATCGACCGGCGAGCCGCCGTCGTCTGCTTCCTCCTCTACCTCCCGTCGTTCGTCGTGTGACCGCTGGCGTCGTCCACCGCGTGAGGCGGTCGCGTTCTCGGGGAGGGATACGCTGAAGGCGGACGCGTTCGACGGCCCGTTCGGAGGATTCACTGGTGTCGTTCTCGCGCACTCGCACGCTCTCGCTCCTCGGCGCCGTCCTCGCGACCGTCGTCGTCGCCGGCCTCCCGACGCCGGCCGGGCTGACGCTCGCCGGGCAGTACGCGCTCGCGACGATGACGTTCGCCGCCGTGCTCTGGGTCACCGGCGCACTCCCGCTCGCCCTCACCGCGCTCCTCGTCCCGGTCTCGCTCACCGTCCTCGGCGTCTACCCGTCGTTCGCGCAGTCCGTCGCCGGGTTCGCGGACCCAGTCGTCTTCCTGCTGCTCGCGGGGTTCGTGCTCGCCGAAGCGCTCCAGGCGCACGGCATCGACCGCCGGGTCGCGCTCGTCGTCCTCGTCCGGTTCGGCACGAGCGCGCGCGGCCTGGTCGGCGGCGTCATGGTCGCGACCGCGCTCCTCTCGATGGTCGTCTCCAACACCGCAACGGTCGCGATGATGGTCCCCATCGTCCTCGGTATCGTCGACAGCGTCACCGACCTCACCAGCGCCGACGCCGCCGCCGACTCCGACGCGGCCGCGTCGAACCTCCAGATCGCGATGCTCCTCGGCGTCGCGTACGCCGCGAGCCTCGGCGGCGTCGGCACGCTCGTCGGCACGCCACCGAACGCCATCGTCGTCGGCCAGCTCGACGACCTCGTCGGCGTCGAGATATCGTTCGTCGACTGGCTCGCCATCGGCCTCCCGATGGTCGCGGTCACGCTCCCCGTCGCGTGGGCGCTCCTCACGTACGTCGTCTACCCGCCCGAGTCCTACGACGTCTCCGCGGCCCGCGAGACCGCGCGCGAACGCCGCTCGGAACTCGGCGCGCTGTCACCGGCCGCGAAACGCACCGTGGCCGTGTTCGTCGCGACCGCCGGCCTGTGGCTGCTCGGTGGCTTCGACTTCGCGTTCGCGGGCGTCCTCCCCACCGAGTGGTACGTCACCGTCTTCGGCGGGGACGGCGCGAACGCCCTCGGCACCACGGGTCACGAAGGCGTCCTCTTCTACGTCCTCGTCGGCGTCCTCGCCATCCCGGCGCTCGTCGTCACGGGCGCGAACGAGTTCGACGACCTCCTCGACGTCGACTGGGGGACGCTCCTCCTCCTCGGTGGCGGCATCTCGCTCGCGAACGCCCTCAAGGACACGAACGCGACCGCGTGGCTCGCGGACGTCACCCTCGTGGCGCTCGGCGACGCCGGCATCGTCGTCGTCCTCCTGAGCGTCGTCGCGCTCGTCGTCCTCGTCGGCGAACTCGCGTCGAACACCGCGATGGCCGCCATCCTCGCCCCGCTCCTCGTCGAGGTCGGGCCGACGTACGCGAGCGCGCTCGGCACCACGAACGACCTCGCCGCCGTCCTCTTCGCGGTCACCGGCGCGGTCGCCGCGAGCTACGGGTTCGCGCTCCCCGTCGCCACGCCACCGAACGCCATCGTGTACGGCGCCGGGTACGTCGAACGCGAGCACATGCTGCGCGCCGGCGTCCTCCTCGACGTCGTCGTCGTCGTCCTCGCGACGGCGATGGCGCTCCTGCTCGGCTACACGCTCTGGCCTATCGTCCTCGCGTGACTCGCCGCGGCCGCTGCTGACGCTCCGTGGAGGGGATAGCTGTCGGAGAAGTCGGGTTCGTGATGTACGGTTCGAGACCCTGGCTCTATGACGTGTTAGCCTGAAGGATCGGGACTCTCAGCGGGTGTGCGAGCGGGGCTGGTAGCGGTCGATGCCCCAGAACAGGGCTGCGACCAGGAGCATGAAGGCCGCGGGCGCCCAGAGCTGCGGGTCGACCGTGAAGCCCTGGAGGCTCGACGAGAGGCTGTACGCGGCCGCGGCGATGAGCACGAGCACGAGGAACCCGAGGAACGCGGCGATGCCCATGAAGGGGACGTCAGGGAGCGGGCTCTCCGTGCGTTCGGTCGACTGCGTCTGCTGGGTCTGGGGCGTCCGGGTTCCGGTGGCCGAGTCCTGGTACATCCTGTTTCACCTATTCCTCCCTACGCGTCCGGTATATAAACGACCAGGCGGTGATTCCTACTCGATGAAAACGACCGGCGACGCTGCCCTGGCACGACTGCGCGCAGCACGCTGCCGTCATGCCAACAACCAACACGCTCGGCCGTGAGAGGCCAGCCATGAGCGACGACGACTTCGAGGCGTCCACGCCGTACGGTCGATACCGACAGACGGAGGTGTTCACGACCGGGATGCTGACCGGCGACACGCCGGACGTCCCGGTCGCCTACGAGGACCTGAAGGCCGCGGCCGAGGACGCGATGAGCGACGAGGCGTACGCGTACGTCGCGGGCGGCGCCGGCGGCGAGTCCACGAAGCGCGCGAACCGCCGCGCGTTCGACGACCATCGACTCGTCCCGCGCGTCCTCCGGGACACGAGCGAGCGCGACCTCCGCGTCGACGTCCTCGGGGACACGTGGCCGGTGCCGTTCGCGCTCGCCCCCATCGGCGTCCAGGGCGTGATGCACGACGACGGCGACCTCGCGAGCGCCCGCGCCGCCGCCGCCGAGGGCGTCCCCTACGTCACGTCGACGCAATCGAGCTATCCACTGGAGGACGTCGCCGCGGAACTCGACGCCGGGAGCGAGGATGGCCCGCCGACCTGGTTCCAGCTGTACTGGTCGAAGGACCGGGACGTGACGGCGTCGCTCGTCGACCGCGCCGAGGACGCCGGCTACGACGCCATCTGCCTCACGCTCGACACGCCACACCTCGGGTGGCGCGAACGCGACCTCCAGGGCGGCTACCTCCCGTTCCTCGACGGGAAGGGCATCGCGAACTACACGACCGACCCCGCGTTCCGCGACCGACTCGACTCGGACCCCGAGGAGAACCCCAGGGAGGCCGCCCGCGAGTTCGTGGACGTCTTCGCGGACCCGACGCTCGAATTTGACGACCTCGACTGGCTGTTCGACCGCACTGACCTCCCCGTCGTCTGCAAGGGCGTCCTTCACCCCGAGGACGCCCGCCGGTGCATCGACGCCGGCGCGGACGGCGTCGTCGTCTCGAATCACGGCGGCCGCCAGGTCGACGACGCCGTCGCCGCCCTCGACCAACTCCCCGCGGTCGCCGACGCCGTGCGCGACGCGGACCCGGACGCCGCGGTCCTGTTCGACTCCGGGATTCGTCGTGGCGCCGACGCGCTCGTCGCGCTCGCGCTCGGCGCGGACGCCGTCCTCCTCGGGCGCCCGTACTGTTACGGGCTCGCCGTCGACGGCGAGGACGGCGTCCGCGCGGTCGTCTCGAACGTCCGCGCGGACCTCGACCTCTCGCTCGCGCTCACGGGGTACGACGCGGCTCGGGAGGTCGACGACGGCGCGCTCGCCCGGACGGATTGACGTCGGACTCGGCGCGCGACGGCGCGGCGAGAACTCCGGACGCGGTGGGGTGGGTGGACGGTTGTCAGCGGTCGAACCGTTCGGTTCCCGTACCAGAACCCTCTTTTCACATCGATTCCTAGGCGAAGTTATGAAGCGACGCACGTTCGCAACGGCGGCCGCAGGGTCGCTCGCGGGCTTGGCTGGCTGCCTCGGCGGCCAGTTCGGCTTGGGCGGCGAGACGACGAGCGGGTCGAACGACGACGGCTCCTCCGGCTCGGGCGGGTCGCCGGGGACGGCTTCGGGCCTACCCGCGGACGTCGATGGCTACCCCGACGAGGTCGAGTCCAAGCCGGAGGACCGCGAGGTCGACACGAGTAACCTGAAGACCGTCA
Organism: Halorubellus litoreus; assembly: GCF_037081675.1. Classification (GTDB taxonomy): domain Archaea; phylum Halobacteriota; class Halobacteria; order Halobacteriales; family Natrialbaceae; genus Halorubellus; species Halorubellus litoreus. The sequence goes on from NZ_JAZAQL010000003.1 coordinate 309,790, forward strand.
CCGAGAACGGCGTCGACGTCCCGCTCCTGCCGGTCGACGACGCGCACGTCTGGTGGGCGTACAGGCGCGCTCGGTTCGCCGACGCGCGCGGCCCCGACCAGTACGAGAACAGCCACATCGAGGGCGCCGTGTTCAGCTCCGCCGCCGAACGCTTCCGCGACAGCGACGACCCGACGAAGCAGTGGGGGAAGCAGGACCGCATCATCTGCTACTGCGGGTGCCCGCACCACCTCTCCTCGATCCGCGCGAGCCAGCTCATCAACGCCGGCTTCGAGAACGTCTACGTCATCGACGAGGGGTTCTTCGAGTGGACCGACCGCGGGTATCCCGTCACCGGGAACAGCGGTGGTATCAGCGAGTTCGTCGTCCGCGGCGAGGTCCACGCGAAGCACGCCGGCGAGAACGCGTGGGTGACGCCCGTCGACTCCGACCAGCTCGAATCGACGAACGTCGCCGCCGACGGCTCGTTCGCGCTCCACTGCAAGTTCGTCGACGTCACCCCGGAGACGCGACTGCGCGTCGACACGCCCGCGTGGTCGACCACGGGGAGTGTCGAGGAACTGACGGCGGGCGTGGTTCGCGGGAACTGACGGCGGGCGTGGTTCGCGGGAACTGACGGCGGGCGTGGTTCGCGGGAACTGACGGGCGGCGTCGGCGCGGCGGTAGCGAGGCCGGGGCGTGTGCGAGGATGTTCCGTGTGCGAGGGCGGGGCGTGGAGCGTCCGGGCGCCCACCCTGCCCCGACGTGGTTTTACTTATCCTGATTGGTCAACCGGCCGAACCTTGGCTATGGAGGGATACCAAAAGTAATTACCAAGAATTTTAATCCTCGCGTTCCGGTTGATGGTATGCGACGACGTACCTTCCTGGCGTCGTTATCGGGCACTGCAACCACACTCGGGCTGACAGGGGCACTCGGCAGTCAGCCAGCGGCGGCGGCCTCGGGCACCGTCGACTTCCTCGAGTTCGACTCCTCGGCGAGCTTGCTGGACGCGAACCGGAACCTGCTCACGGACGATGCGCTCGTCGCCGTGAAAGCGGAGGCGTCCGCGTTCAACGTCGACGACGACGGGAACGGCGACGCCGTCGACTACGGCTCCACGGACATCCCGCTGGTCGCCGTCGACGAACGCAGCGGCGGCGGCGCAGTCGTCGGGTTCGGCGCGGAACTCGTCAGCGACGGCGCGAACTTCCAGAGCGGGAACGAGGAGTTCCTCCTGAACGTCTGGGACGCGTACCTCGGCGGTTCCGGCACCGTGCTCTACGACGAGGGCCACGACCAGTACGACACCCTCACGACGTTCTCGAACATGGCGAACTACGCCGAGACCCAGGAGAGCTACGCGGTCTCGGCGACGTCGACGCTCGCCGACGACCTCTCCACCGCCGACGCCGTCTGGATAACGAGCCCGTCCGCGGCGTTCACCGCGAGCGAGCAATCGGCGCTCAAGGACTTCGTGGACGACGGCGGCGTCGCGTTCGTCCACGACACCGCCGACTACTCGAACTTCGACGAGACCCAGAACTTGAACGACCTCGCGAACGGTCTCGACCTCGCGTTCCGCTTCAACGACGACCAGGTGCTCGACACCGAGTCGAACACGAACGGGACGTCCTACCGCGTGCAGACGACGCGGTTCGACGCGACGTTCGACTTCTTCGCGGACCGAAAGGGCATGGAGATCGACCCGAACGCGAACCACGTCGTCGACGTGAAAGACGTCACCGACGGCGACACGGTCGACATCGAGTTCGACAGCGGCCGTCGCGAGAACATCCGCGTCCTCGGGCTGGACACGCCCGAGAAGGAGCAGTACCAGCAGTACGAGCGCACCCAGGAGTGGGAGGGCCTCGAGTCGCTCACGTACCTCGCCGACTGGGGCGCGAACGCGACCGACTGGGCGAAAGGCGAGCTCTCCGGGAAGACCGTCGAGATCGCGTTCGACGACGCGGAACCCGGTATCTTCGACCAGTTCGACCGCCTTCTGGCGTACATCTACTACGACGGCACGGGCGACGGCACCCGGAGCGAGTTCTACAACCTCCGCACCGTCCAGAACGGGTACGCTCGCGTGTACTCGTCGTCGTTCAGCAAGCACGACGCGTTCATGAGCGCGGAATCGCAGGCGCAGGCCGACGCCGTGAACGTCTGGGGCGCGAGCGACCCGGACGCCTCGGACCCCATCCGGAACCGCGACGCGGACGACCTGTTCTTCCCGACCGCGGCGAGCGTCCGCACCAGTAGCGGCGCCATCGACGCGAGCCGCGTCCCGGTGGTCGCGGAGAGCGAGGCGACCCAGACCGGGAGTCCGTCGGTCACGTATAGCGACGTCCCGCTCGCCGGCCTCGACGAACCGAACAACGTCGCGCTCGTCGGCGCACCCCTCGTCGACGAGTCATACGAGCAGGCCGAGGACTACGCGGTCGACACGAGCACGTACGAGAACTTCGTGTTCACCGCGAACCTCGCGAACTACCTCGGCTCGAAGTCCGGGAAGGTCGTCGTCGACGGCGGGCACGGCCAGTTCTCCGCGGGCTACGCGCTCTCCGCGGAGGAGACCGCGTACTTCCAGCGGTTCCTCGAGGGCGTCGACACCGACTACGACCAGGTGAACGACGTCACGAGCACGAACCTCGCGGACGCGAAAGCCGTCGTCGTCAGTTCCCCGCCGCAGGCGTTCACGTCGAGCGAACTCGACGCGCTCTCGTCGTTCGCCGCGAACGGCGGCGCGGTCGTCCTCGTCGGCGGGAGCGAGACGACGGCGACCGCGCGCTCGAACCTCCACGAGGTCGCGAGCGCGCTCGGGAGCGACCTCCGCCTGAGCGACGACCAGGTGGAGGACGCGACGAACAACGTGAACTCGGACGCGACCGTTCCGACGACCACGCGGTTCGACACGTCGTTCCCGCTGTTCTCCGCGCTCGAGACGAGCGGCGGCAGTACCGGGACTGGCGACGTCGACCTCGTGAAGGTGCACGCGGACGCCGAAGGCACGGAGAGCGAGAACCTCAACGACGAGTACGTCGTGTTCGAGAACGTCGGCGACGCCGCGGTCGACCTGACGAACTACGAGGTCAGCGACGCCGCCGACAACACGTACGTCTTCTCGGAGTTCTCGCTCGACGCCGGCGCGCAGGTCACGCTCCACACCGGTTCTGGCACCGACACGAGCACTGACGTCTACTGGGGCGAGAGCGGTGGCGTCTGGAACAACACCGGCGACACGGTGACGGTCGTCGACGACGCCGGGTCGACCGTCCTCTCGGTGACGTACGAGGACGACGGCTTCGACGACACGGGCGACGACGGCGGCACGTCCCCGAGCGGGATGGCTATCACGAACGTCAGCGAGGACGGCGCGACGCTGAACGACGAGTACGTCGTCGTCGAGAACGGCGGCAGTAGCGCGGTCGACATGAGCGGGTGGACGCTCTCGGACGCCGCCGGCTACACGTACCAGTTCCCGAGTGGGTTTACGTTAGACGTAAACTCCACGGTGAAAGTCCATACGGGGAAGGGCACCGACACGAGCACCGACCTCTACTGGGGCTACGAGTCCGCGGTCTGGAACAACGGCGGCGACACCGCGACGCTCACCGACGACGCCGGCACCACCGTCGACACGTACTCGTACTGACGGCTGTCCCTCTCGTGCCGTCGCACCGCGGCGCGAAACCCGGCCGCTTCCTCGGTTTCGAGAACGGCCGAGCGATTGTTACCGGTCGGTGTCCAAGCGTCGACCATGAGCTTCGTCGTTCCCTTCGACGGTACGGAACAGTCGTGCGTCGGTATCCGACGCGCGGTCGAGCTGGCGCCGCGGTCGGTGCGCGTGGTCGCGTTCAGCGTCGTCCCGCGCAAGCACGGGGAGTGGGCGCGCGAGCGTGACCTCCTCGACCCCGGGGAGTCCTGGGGGAACGAACTCGTCGTCTCGCGGCTCCAGGAGCGCGCGCACGACGTCAGCGACGCGGTGTCGTTCCAGCACACGACCGTCGACCGGTACGCGCCGACGGGGAAGATAAGCCACGAGATCCGCGCGTTCGCTCGCGACGTCGACGCGACGATGGTGTTCATCGGGAGCACGGACGCCGGCGGCATCGTCACGAGCCTCCAGAGCGTCGGGACGAGCGTCGCGAGCGACGAGGCGTACGACGTCGTGCTCGTTCGGCGGACGGAGTCGGTCCTCGATTGACGAGCCCGGCCCCGGCTCCACCGCCCGTGGTTTACTGCGGACGCGGTGGTGTCCGGGTCGTCGGTGCGGCGCGCGCTCGTGCTTCAGAGCGCGTCGACGACCGCGGGGAGGACGTCCTCGACGCGGTCGCGGAATACGAACTCGGCGCGGTCGGCGTACCGCGTCGCGTCGAGGTTCACGACCGCGACCGTCCCGCCCTCGCGCTGCGTGACCGCCGGGAGACCCGCTGCGGGGTCGACGGTGAGCGACGAGCCGGCGGCGACGAGCACGTCCGCGCGTGCAGCGCGTCGCCGGGCCTCGGCGAGCGCGGCCTCCGGCAGTCGCTCCCCGAACAGGACGGTGTCGGGCTTGTAGACGCCACCGCAGTCGCACTCGGGAGCAGAGTCAGTGGCCTCCACGACCGCGTTCGCGGATTCGACGTCGACCTCGTCGCCGCAGCCCTCGCAGGTCGCGGTCGACCCCGTCCCGTGCAGGTGCACGACCGACTCGCTGCCCGCCGCGACGTGCAGCCCGTCGACGTTCTGCGTCACTACCGCGTCGAGGAATCCGTCGCGCTCCAGAGCCGCGAGCGCGTCGTGCGCGGCGTTCGGCGCGACCGTCTCGTCGAAGAAGTGCTCGTGGAGCGCGAGCCAGTCCCGCCAGAACGCGTCCGGGTCCGCGCGGAACCGACGGAGCGCGAACGCGGACTCGTCGAACTCCTCGTAGAGGCCGTCCTCGCCGCGGAACGTCGGCACGCCCGACGCCCGCGAGAGCCCCGCGCCGGTCAACGCCACCGCCGACCGCGCGTCGCGGAGCGCGTCCGCGAGCGCGACCACGTCGCTATCGCTCATGCACGAAGCGTCGAACCCGAACCCGCAAGAAGCCGTCGGCGACCGCCGAGACCGGTACCGGCGTCACGTCAGCGAGGCGAGGCCGTTGCCGCCCGCGGTGTCACGTCAGCGAGACGAGGCCGTTGCCGCCCGCGGCGTCACGTCAGCGAGACGAGGACGGTCGCGGCGCCGAGGACGACCGCACCGAGCGCGAACGCGCGGTTCAGTGCGACCTTCAACTCCTGTCCGTCACCGGGGGCGCCCGCGACGCCAGCGGGCAGCGCTCGCGTCCGCACGCCGGCGATACCGTCGGCGTACCGATAGACGAGCAGCCCGCCGACGATCATGGCGAACCCGAGTACGACACTCAGCAGCGAGTTCATGCTCGCCCTAGTCGGTCGTCGAATTTGAACGTTCGCATCCGTCGGACCGCAGTCGTGCGGTCTCCACCGACGACCTCGCCCGGTCAGTTCCCGACAGAGAGGAGCGTGACGAGCACGCCGACCCCGGCCACGAACACGCCCGTGCCCTTCAGGAGGAGCGTCCGCATCCCCGTCGCGGTCCTGGCATCGCCCTCGGGTTCCACGACCGGGAGGACGCCCGCTAGCATGGAGATGACGTGCGCGAACCGGACGACTCCGCCGCCGAGAACCGCCGTCGCCAGCCCGTACGCGAGGCCGTCCGGTGAGACCATACCTCCCTTCGTTCAGCCTCACTGAAACGTCTTCGGTGTCCGAGCGGTGACACCCCGCGACCGGGCCGCGAGCGCTACCGTTCGTCCAGGTCGTCGACGACCGCGTCCGGGTCGTCGAAGTCCACCGTCGTCTCGCCCTCGACGTACTCGTCGTCGAACTCGGCGTCGTCAGCCCACTCGCGAACCGCGTCCTGGAGGACCGCGAACGCGTTCTCCACGTCGTCGTCCACCGCCTCCAGCACCCGCCAGCCCTCCTCGCCCTCGTCGAACACGACCGCGTGCCCACGAGTACTCCGGATGAAGTACACCGCGAACACGCGGTCCTGCTCTGGCACGTAGTTCGCTGGCGCCACCGACAGCTCGTTGTCCTGTTCGTTCAGCGACTGGACCTCCCCGCCCGTCATCGGGCGGTCCGGGAGCGACGACAGCGTCATGCGCGACGAGACGGCCGAGGCGGACAAAAGCCCCGCGTTCCCAGCGGCGTTCAGAACACCACGCTCGAAATCATCGCAAGCCCCACGAGCGCGAACGCGTACCCGCCGTACCGGTTCGCCGTCACGTGCGACTCCGTGGCCTCGACGTCGGTCCCGTCGCGGTCGCTGCCGATCGCGTCGAGCTGCTCGCTGAAGTTCGCCCAGGCTCGCGGCTTCGCCACCAGCCACGCGCCGTAGAGGAACAGGCAGACGCCGAACGCGAACCAGGACGCGTCACTCATGTCAGCTGAATAGGCGGACCGAGGCAAGTACGCTTCGGCCCGTCGGTTCCCCGGGACCGACGACCCGCCGTGGACGCTCGGTCGTGCCTACGGCGCTTCCAGCAGCGTCGCGACGCCCTGCCCGAACCCGATGCACATCGTGGACACCGCGGTGTCGGCGTCGCCGCGGTCGATCATGTGCGCGAGCTTCGTCATCAGTGCCGCGCCGGTCGCGCCGAGGGGATGGCCGTGCGCGATGGCGCCGCCGTCGACGTTCACGCGGTCCCAGTCCGCGCCCGTCTCCTCGAGCCACGCCGCGAGCACGCTCGCGAACGCCTCGTTCACCTCGTAGCGGTCCACGTCGTCCACGCCCAGGTCGTTCGCCGCCAGGAGCTGCTCGGTCGCCGGAATCGGTCCCGTGAGCATCGTCGTCGGGTCGACGCCCACGACCTGCGTGTCCACGATGCGCGCCAGCGGCTCCCAGTCGTTCGCCTCGGCGGTCGCCTCGCTCGTCACGAGGAGCGCGCTCGCGCCGTCGACGATACCGGACGAGTTCCCGGCGTGCACGACGCCCTCGCCCTCCTCGCGGAACGCGAGCGGCACCCCGGAGAGACTGTCGACGGTGGATTCGGGGCGCGGGTGGCCGTCCTCCTCGACGGTCACGGCCTCGCCGTCGAGGTCGGTGTCCACGGGCACGACCTGGTCGTCGTACCGGCCGGCGTCCCACGCCGCCTTCCAGCGCGACTGGGACTCCGCGGCGAGCTCGTCGAGGTCCGTGCGCGAGAACCCCCAGCGCTCCGCGATGCGCTCCGCGGACTCGCCCTGCGGAATCAGTTCCTCGAAGTGCTCGAAGTACGTGTCCGCCATCGACCCGCCGTCGCTCCCCATCGGCTCGCGGGTCATGTGCTCGACGCCGCCGGCGACGACGACGTCCTGGAACCCGGCCGCGACCTGGCCGGCGGCGAAGCTCACGGCCTGCTGGCCGCTCCCGCACATCCGGTTCAGCTGGACGCCCGGCGGGCCGTGCCGCCCCGAGTAAGAGTCCCCGGCCTCGGGGTCGTCGCCGAGGTCCTCGCCCCAGCCCGCGACGAGCGGCGCGATGCGAGCGATGTTGCTCCCCTGGTCGCCCTTCGGCGTCACGCAGCCGTACACGACGTCCTCGACCGTCGCGGGGTCGAAGCCGACGCGGGATTCGAGCGCGGAAAGCGGTGCGGCGGCGAGGTCCTGCGGGTGCGTGTCTCTGAACGCGCCGTCGCGGTCCCCGAAGGGCGTCCGCACGGCGTCGACGATGACGGCGTCTCCCATACTCGAAACTAGCAACGCGTTCACTTGGCGCTTGCGCCCGACGTTACTAACCTACGGGCGTCGAGTTGTTAATATCTGGCCATCAGCGGCGCTCTCGTAGTAGCGGGATTAATATACGGTCGTCGTCTACCCTCGCATATGACACGTGCGGACGCCTCGGAACCACCCGACGAACCACCCGACGAGCGCGAGGACGGGCCCTCGACCAGTCGAACCGTCGACCTCGACGTCCCCGACATGGACTGCTCGTCGTGCGCCGACAAGGTCGAAGCCGGCGTCTCCGGGGTCGACGGCGTCGAACGCATCGAGACCAGTCCCACCCAGGGCCGGGTCGCCGTCACCTACGACGAATCGCGCGCCACCGCAGACGACGTCGCGAGCGGCGTCGAGGGAGCAGGCTACGACGTCGCCGCCACGAGCGTCTCGACGGTCACGTTCGACGTCCCCGACATGGACTGCTCGTCGTGCGCCGACAAGGTCGAGGCCGCACTCGACGGCCGCGCCGGGGTCCTCGACGTGAGCACGCGCCCCACGTCCGGGACCGTCCGCATCGAGTACGACGACGACACCGCCGTAACCGCGCTCCGCGACGCCATCGAATCCGCCGGCTACGACGTCACCGGGAGCGACGCTACCGAGGACGACGCCGGCGACGGCGCGCACGACCACGGCGGCGACGACCGGAGCGTCTGGCGGAGCACCCGCGCGAAGAAGACCTACGCCGGCGCCGCCTTCCTCGCCGTCGGCCTACTCGCGCAGTTCGGGTTCGACGGGTTGGCCACCGTCGCGACCGTCCTCGGCGCCTCGTTCACCGTCGCCGACGTCGCGTTCCTCGCCGCCACCGCGGCCGCCGGCCAGGAGATCCTCCGCGGCGGCTACTACTCCGCGAAGAACACCCAGCTCGACATCGACTTCCTGATGAGCGCCGCCATCGTCGCCGCCATCACCGCGAGCGTCGGGTTCGGCGAGCACTACTACCTCGAAGCCGGGACGCTCGCCGTCCTCTTCAGCGTCAGCGAACTCCTCGAAGGCTACGCGATGGACCGAACCCGGAACAGCCTCCAGGAACTCGTCGAACTCTCCCCCGACGAGGCGACGGTCAAACGCGCGGACGGCGAGACGGAGACCGTTCCCGTCGAGGAGCTCGCGGTCGGCGACGTCGTCGTCGTGAAACCCGGCGAGAAGGTGCCCGCGGACGGCGTCGTCGTCGACGGCGACACCGCGATCAATCAGGCGCCCGTCACCGGCGAGAGCGTCCCCGTCGACAAGACCGTCGGCGACGAGGTGTACGCCGGCACCATCAACGAGGCCGGCTACGTCGAGGTGGAGGTCCGCGCCGAAGCCCAGGACTCGACGCTCTCGCGCATCGTCTCGCTCGTCGAGGACGCGGAGGCGAACCAGACCGAGCGCGAGCAGTTCGTCGAGCGGTTCGCGAACTACTACACGCCCGTCATGGTCGCGCTCGCCATCGGTATCGCCGTCGTCCCGCCGCTCGCGTTCGGCGCGCCGTGGACCGAATGGTTCGTGAACGGCATCACGATGCTCGTCCTCGCCTGCCCGTGCGCGTTCGTCATCTCCACGCCCGTCAGCGTCGTCTCCGGCGTCACCGCCGCCGCCAGGAACGGCGTGCTCGTCAAGGGCGGGAACCACCTGGAGGCGATGGGTGCCGTCGACGCGATCGCGGTCGACAAGACCGGGACGCTCACGAAGGGCGAACTCACCGTCACGGACGTCGTCCCGCTCGGCGACCGCACCGAAGCGGACGTCCTCCGGTGCGCGCGCGGCCTGGAAGCGAAGAGCGAGCACCCCATCGCGGACGCCATCGTCGCCGCTGCCGACGGCACCGTCGGCGTCGACGCCGACAGCTCCGGCGCGGACGACTTCCAGTCCGTCACCGGGAAAGGCGTGACGGGCGCGCTCCACGGCACCGCGCACTACGCCGGCAAGCCCGCGTGGTTCGACGACCTCGGGTTCGAACTCGAGCACGCGCACGTCGTCGACGCCGCCAGCGAGCACGCCGAGGGCGCCGAGGGCGCCGAGGGCGCGGAACGCACCGCCGGCGCCAGCGGCGACGACGGCCGCGCGGGCGTCTCCGCGGAGGTCACGGACCTCTGCGACCGCCACGGGTGCCTGAACCTCGCCGAGGAGACCATCCCGCGCCTCCAGGGCGAGGGGAAGACCGTCATCCTCGTCGGGACCGAGGACGAACTCGAGGGCCTGGTCGCGGTCGCCGACGAGGTCCGCCCCGGCGCTCGCGAGGCCGTCAGCGCACTCCAATCGTTCGGCCTGGAGGTCGTGATGCTCACCGGCGACAACGAGCGCACCGCCGCCGCGGTCGCCGAACAGGTCGGCGTGGACGACTACCGCGCCGGTCTCCTCCCCGAGGACAAGGTCGACGCCGTCCGCGAGCTCGACGCGAAGTACGACGGCGGCGTGGCGATGGTCGGCGACGGCGTGAACGACGCGCCCGCGCTCGCCACCGCGACCGTCGGCGTCGCCATGGGCGCCGCCGGCACCGACACCGCCATCGAGACCGCGGACATCGCGCTGATGAGCGACGACGTCGCGAAGCTCCCGTACCTCTACGACCTCTCGCATCGCGCGAACGGCGTCATCCGCCAGAACATCTACGCGAGCCTCGGCGTGAAGGCCGCGCTCGCCGTCGGCGTCGCCGTCCCGTACGTGAACGTCAGTCTCGCGCTCGCAGTCCTCGTCGGCGACGCCGGCATGACCCTCGGCGTCACCGGGAACGCCCTCCGGCTCGGCCGCATCAAACCCGACGCCTGACCGGGTCGGTGACCCGGCGCCTGACCGAGTCGGTGACCCGACGCCTGAGCCGCTGTCGCCGCCCGCGCCGCCCTCGCTATCGACCGCTCCGCGCCGTAGCAGGCTGCTACCGGAATCTCCGCTTATCTCTCCTGGAACCTGACGATTCTCGGAGAATGAAACCAATCGACAGCCGTATGCTTCCGAACGGGGGTCATAATAGTAAAAATTAAGTACTCAGTCTCACAATGTGAGAATACAGATGACCCGCCGCGCTCCCACCCGGAACGAGGCCCGCACTGGTGGCGACCACCAGTACGCCGCACACGGCGACGAGCCGGCGGTCACGTCACGCATCCTCATCGAGCTCTGACCGTCGACGCCCGCCCGCGTCGACCCGCGAACCCTGTATCCACCAGCCTCGGCCCTCGCGCCCGCTGGTGGATACACGAGGGGAATCGCGTCGCCCGACCGCACACCAGCAAGTCACCAATCCAATGTCAGAGCCAGCGTTCATCGCAGACCCGAGCGTAGCGCCGTACAACGTCGCGTACCTCGTCGACGACCGGTCGCACCTCTACCACGAGTACGACGTGGACCGCGACCGCGACCACGGACCGGCAGCACCCGACCGCAACGGCGACACCGGAGCAGTCGATTCCGACAGGGACGCTCCCGTCGACTATCCCGCGCGCCGCGAGGCCATCCTCGCGTTCTACGGCCACCGCTGCGGTCGCTGCGGGACGAAGGTCGCGCGCCAGTCCGACGAGGAGACGTCGCTCGGGTACGTGCACTCGGTCGCGGCCGAGGGCGAGCCCGAGTGGGCGCTCTCGAACCTCGTCGCGGTCTGCGAGCCGTGCTACGACGTACTGTCCACGCGGTGCTGCGAGGACCTCGGCACGTTCGGCGACACGTATCGGGAGGCACCGCAGTTCCCGACGTGGACGTGCGACCCGCGCGTCGCCGTGGAGCGACTGCCGCTCACGGGCCGCGAGGCGTGGACGCGGCACGTGCTCTCGGACCGCATCGAGGACGCGCCGTCGTGCCGCGCGAACCACACGGTCGTCCGCCGGGCGTGCCTGGCGCGCTCGACACCCGCCGCCGAGGCGGTCGCACTCGGGAAGGCGCTCGTGCGCGACGAACGCGGCGCGCTCTCGACGTCGAACCGCCGGCTCCGCGAGCGCTGGCACACGCTCACCGCGCACGAGCGAGAGGAATGGGAGTCCCGCGCCGTCGACCCCGACACCTCCCTCGTCACGGGCGGGTTCGAGCCCGCCCTCGAACGCCACCCCGTCTGACGGCGCACAGCCGCGATTCCCTCGATAGGCCCCCGTTGACGTGGAGTCCTCCCACTTCCGCTGACGTGCGGCCCTCCCACTTCCGCTGACGTGCGGCCCTCCCACTTCCGCTGACGTCCAGTCTTTCTTTCGACGGGTCCCAGGGGACGACTGCGACGCGATCGCTCGACGCTCAGCGATGGGCTCGCTCTCGGCAGAGAAGGAGTTCCTGGAGTCGTCGGTGCCGTCAGTCGTCGGCGTTGACGGCCTCGGAGGGCTCGCCGTCGCCCTCGACGTCGTCGGATTCGGTCTCGTCTGCGTCGTCGGATTCGGTCTCGTCTGCGTCGTCGGATTCGGTCTCGTCTGCGTCGTCGGATTCGGTCGCCTCGGCGTCAGCGGTCTCGGTGTGTTCTGCTGCGGCGAGTTCCGGTGGTGCCTCCTCCGTCTCCGCCCCGTCGCGGTCATCGAGAACGGGCTCGGTAGACGGTTGCGGTGCGAGTTCGCGGCGGTGCAGCCAGTACCAGGCCGCGAACGCGACGAGTGCGGCGACGACGAGACCGCCGCCGGCCGAGACGCCCGTCGCAACCAGTGCGGTCCCACCGCCCGCTGCGGCGCCACCCGCGACCAGGAGCGTGCGCGAGAGCAACGACCGCTGCATCCGCGCCTCGATCGCGTCCGTGATGTCGGCCTCCGTCACGTACTCGTCCTCGAGCGTCGACTCGACGGCGGCGACCCGGTCCGCGTCCGCCTTCGACGCCGCGAGGTCGTCAACGCGACTCGACGTGTCCGACAACGCCGCAGCGTCCGCCTTCGACTCCTCGAGTTCCCCCAACTCGTCGTCGACCTCGGCGCGCTCGCGTTCCATGCGGTCGGACAGGAGCGTCTCCAGGTCGTCGACCTCCGAACGGAGCGCTTCGGACTCGGCTTCGAGGTCGTCCGCGAGCGACGCGGATTCGGCTTCGAGGTCGTCGGCGACCGTCTCGATGTCCGCCTCCAGCGTCGCTTCGACGTCGTCGACGACCGATTCGAGGTCGTCGTGGTCCGCGCGCAGCGACTCGAACGCGTCGAGCGCCGGCGTCCGCCGGTCCAGCGACTCCACGTCCTCGCCGAGCTTCTCGAGTGCGTCCGCGGTCGCCGCCGACGCTTCGAGCGCCTCCAAGTCCGCGCGGAGCGCGTCCACTTCCTCGTCGAACGCGTCCTCGGTCGCTTCGAGGTCGCTCTCCATCGCCGCAGCGTCGTCCAACGATTCCAGCGCGTCACGGACCCGCTCTACGTCCTCGACGTCGGCCTTCGAGTCCGCGAGCGCCGTCACGTCCGACGCGAGCGCGTCCACGGTGTCCGCGTCAGCCTTCTGCGAGTCGAGCGACGCCACCGTCGACGCGTCCGCCTTCGTTCCGTACAGTTCCGCGACCGAGTCCTCGAGGGACTCCAGGTCCGATTCCAGTTGTCCGCGCTTCTCCTTCGCTCGCGACTGGAGGTGCTCGACGAACTGCGACGTCGACGCCGACAACTGCACGTTCAGCGCCTGCCCGAGGGCCGCACGCGTCTCCTCGTCGACCGACTCGGACTCGAGCGCCGCCACGAACCGCTCCACCACCGCCGCGTCGCCGTCACCAGCGCCTTCGCGGCCCGGGGGCTCGTCCGCGGCTGCGTCCGCCGTACCGGCGTCGTCGCTCTCTTCCTCGTCCGCAGTCGACGTCTCCAGAATCGACGGGCCCCTCTCGTCGTCGAGCGCTTCGTCGCCGCCGCCGTCGTCGTCCCCATCGGTCGTGGCGTCGCTGGCGGTTGCCCCCTCGGCCGTCGGGTCGGCGAGCGAGAGCGTCGACCGCGGACTGCCGTCGCCGCCCCCGGAGCCGTCCTCGTCTTCGTCGGACTCCGCTCCGGACTCGCTGTCGTCCTCGGGCACGACAGCGTCGACGGACGGAGCAGTCGCGTCCGAGCCGTCGACCGCGTTCTCGCCGTCGTCGGCCCCGGCCGCGTTCTCGTCGTCGTCGTCCCCGGCCGCGTTCTCGCCGTCGTCGTCGGCACCGGCCGCGTCATCACCACCAGTGGCGTCCTCGTCGGCGCCGTCGGTCACGTTGGCGCTTGAGGAGATGGAGAGCTCCGGGCGAGCGAGGAACGTCGACGGGTCCTCGACCGCTTCTCGCCGGACACCGTAGACGGTCGTAACCGTCTCTCCCGCCGGTAGCTCCGTCTCGAACCGGAGCGCGTTCGCTCCGGCGTGCTGCCAGTGTTCGCCGCGGTACTCGTCGTGGAACCCGACGTCGTCGAGGTCGAGTCCGTCCGGGATGCGGTCCGTGAGGGCGACCCGGACGTCGTCCTCGCGAACGGATCTGATCTCGTACTTCACTATCGGGACGGCGGACCCCGTCTCGGCCATCCACTTCGAGACGTGGACGCCACCTGCGGTGACTGCCACCCTGTCGTCGTCCGCGTCGACGGACGCGTGCTCTGACCCACTCATCTACGGTAATTACCGAATGCACTGTTATCATCTTGCCGATTAGATACCCGATACGTTCAGATGCGAAACTAAATCTGCGAGATAACTTTCGAAACGCGTGCTCCGGTCCGTCGAAGCCGCGAACTCGCAGCCAACGTCGCCACCCATCCGCGTCTCGTCCGCCTGGACGACCGTTCCCGTGCGCTACTGCTCCCGTGCGCTACTCGTCGGTGCCCTCGCCGAGCTCCCCGTCGTTCAACCACCACCAGTACGCGAGCGCTGCGAGCCCGAGCACCACCAGCACCACGCCACCGGTCGTTCCGGACGCGAGCAACGCACCACCGGCACCGACCGCGCCACCAGCCCCCAGCAGGAGCGTGCGCGCGAACAGACTCGTCCGCAACCGCGACTCCAGCGCGTCCGTGATGTCCGCCTCGGTCACGTACCGCCGCTCCAGGTCCGCCTCGACGCTCCCGACGCGCTCGGCCGTCGCACTCGTCGACTCGACGCGCTCCAGTTCCGATTCGACGTCCGCCACCGCGTCCGCCCGCATCGTCGCCTCCTCGTCGACGCGGTCCTCGAGCCGCGACGTCACGCGCTCCAGTTCCGCCGACAGCGACTCGTCGAGGGACGCGAGCTCCCGCTCCACGCCCGCCAGGTCCGCGTCCCTCGCCGCGTCCTCGGCGAGCGATTCGTGCGCGTCGCGGAGCTGCTCGTGGTCCTCGCGCAGCGTCTCGTGGTCCGATTGGAGCGTCTCGAACGCGTCGGTACTCGGCGTTCGGTCGTCCAGGTCCCGCACGCCGCGCGCGAGCTCCTCGACGCCGGCCTCGCTCGCAGCGCGCTCGTCGACGTTCGAGAGCGTCGCGTCGAGCGCCGCGATACGGTCCTCGAGCGACGACCGGGCGTCCGCGAGGTCCGTCGTCGTCGCCGCCGTCGACTCCACCGACGCCAGCTCCTCCTCGAGCGCCGCCACCGCCGCAGCGTCCGCCTTCGCGTCCTCGAGCGCCGACACCGACTCCGATAGCGTCGAAACCCGTTCGGCGTCCGCCTTCTCCGCGCGAACCGACGACAGCGTCGACGAGTCCGCCTTCAGCCCGTAGAGCTCCGCGATGGAGTCCTCCAACCGCTCGATGTCGGCCTCGAGCTGGCCGCGCTTCTCCTTCATCCGCGACTGGAGGTGCTCGACGAACTGCGAGGACGACGCCGACAACTGGAGGTTGAGTTCGCGCGCCAGCGCCTCCTTCGTCTCGGCGTCCACGTCCGACGACTGCAACTCGGTCGCGAGCGACGCCACCACGCCCTCGCTCTCGCTCCCGACCGCGGCTGCGGCGTCCTCGGACCCGACGGTCGCGTCAGCGCTCGCGCCGGTCGCGTCAGCGGCCGAGTCCGTCGGAGCAGCTGTTCCCGTGGCCGTTGGGTCCGCTTCGCCGACGTCCTCCGGGTCCTCCTCGGTGGCCGCAACGGTGGTCGACGCGTCGTTCGTCGCCAGCGCGACGGGGTCTTCCGTCGCTAGCGCCGCTTCCGGTTCGCCACCTTCCCACACCGGACCCGAGTCGGTGGCCGTGGCCTCCTCGCTGCTGTCGTCCGCCGCCTCGTTCGCCTTCGGGTCCGCGAGCGAGAGCGTCTCCGTCGGCTCCTCGTCCGACTTCCCCGATGCTTCGGCCTGAGCGTCACTCGACGCCGACCCGTCGTCCGCGCCGCCCGGAGTCTCAGGCGACTCGGACGCGGCGGCGGCATCCTCGAGCGCCCGCTCGAGTCGTTCGTCGACCGCGTCCGGCGACGCCGCCGACGTCGACGCGTCATCGTCGCTCGCGTCCTCGACGCCTGGATCGACCGTCACGTCGAGCGACGGTCGGTCCAGGTACGGCGCCGGGTCGTCGACGGAATCCCGCCGGATGCCGTACACCGTCGTCACCTCCTCGCCCCCGTCCAGCGTCACCTCGAACCGGAGGGCGTCCGGTCCCGGGCGCGTCCAGCAGTCGCCGTGGTGGTCGTCGTGGAACCCGACGTCGTCCGCGTCGAGGTGGTCCGGGACGACGTCGTTCACCGCAACCGCCACCGCGTCGTCCCTGGCTGACGCGAGCTCGTACTTCACGACCGGCACCGCCGCCGCGTTCGTCGCCACCCACTTCCGTACCTGCACGCCGTCCGACGACACGGCGACGCGACTCTCGTCGTCGTCGGCGCGAACGTGCCCCATACTCGACATAGATATAAATTACATAACCAAACTTTATCATATTAACGGTATCTATAGGGGAATCTAAACGTTCTCCAGGGGCCGGGGAATTATCCATAGCTGGGCGCGGCCGGTCAGGCGTACGGCTCGAACTCGCCGCCCCGCAGCAGGAAGTATCCGGTCCCGACGAGGCCGACGACCGACGCCACCTGGAACGCCAGCGCGGGCGACACCTCGTAGAGCACGCCACCGAGCACCGCGCTCGGAATGACGACCACGTTCCGCACGAAGTAGTACGTCCCCGTGACGCGGCCGCCAGCGTCCGCCTCCGCGGGCCCGACGATGAGCGCCTTGTGCGCCGGCAGCCCCGCGAACCGCAGCCCCGAGAACGCGAACAGCGCGACGAGCGCCCACTGGTCCGCCGGCGAGAACGCCAGCAGCGTCGGGAAGACCGCGTACACGACGAACCCGAGCGCGACAACGGGCTTCAGGCCCACGCGCTCCGCGAGCGTCGCCACCGGAATCATCGACGCGAGCGCGACCACCATCTCCACCGCGAGCAGCACACCGAAGAACGCGTCCGGCCGCAGCGCCACCCCGAACGCCCGGAATCCCACGCCGAGTTCGTCGGTGACGAACAGCACGAAGAACCCGTACACCATCCCGTTCGCGAACCGGACGAACGTATCCCCGACGAGCAGCGGTCGGAGCAGGTCCGGGAGGCCGCGGAGGTCCGCGAGCACCTGCGAGACGCCCGCGAACGAGTCCCCGACGGTGTCCTCGCTCGCGTCGTACAGGTAGTGCTGGGCGACGGTCGCGACCGCGCCGAACGCCACGGCGACGAGGAGGATGCGCTGGAACCCCTCGACGAACCCGGTCGTCGCCGCGAGCAGCGCCGTCGCGAGCAGCGGCCCGACGAGGAACCCGATCCGCCTGAAGGTCTCCGTGCTCGCGAACCCCGCGGCCAGGTGCTCGGGCTCGGTCGCCTGCTTGACGACCGCGAACGTCGCACCCAGCCCGAAGGACTTCCACGCCTGCGTGAACAGCAGGCCGACAGTCATCACGGCGAACGCCGGCAAAGCCAACCCGAGTGGGGTCCACGCCGACACCGACTCCACGGCGTACCACACGAGGAACCCGAGCGTCGACAGCACGCCGAACGCCGTCAGCGCCGTCCGCGATCCCACGCGGTCGCTCACCCACCCGCCCGGGTACGGGTAGACCGCACTCACGAGGTTCCCGACGCTCAGGTACACGCCGATGAGGACCGGACTGATACCGAGGACGCGCATGTACTCCGGGACGTACCGACTCGTCATCTGGAACGCCAGACTGAACGCGAGCATCGCCACCGACAACACGAGCACGTCCCGGCGCAGCGACAGGAACTGCCGGAACGGGTCGAGGACGTCCAGACCGCCCGCTGCGGGACGGTCGTCGGTCGACGTCGCGTCGCCGTCTGCCATCACGGCCGACCACTCTCGCGGGCCCCAAAAGCATGTCTCCAGAGCCCGGGACCAGTCGAAGCGAACGACGCGTGCGATTCCACCGCTGGCCGTGCGATTCCACCGCTGGCCCGTGGTCCGTCCCCGCGCAATCGCCGATGTTCGTGGTGCTTACAACCAGTCAATTCGACGTGGTGGCTATGCCCTCCGGTATCGTCGACCGCGACGTCTCGTTCAAGTCGACGCCCGAACGCGACCTCCACGCGAACTGCTTCCGTCCGAGTGCGTCGAGCGAGGACCTCGAACGTGGGGCGGTCGCGGTGCACGTCCACGGCGGCGTCTGGAATCGCGGCGACCGCGAGTTCTTCGACGACCGCTGTCGTGCACTCGCCGCCCGCGGCCTCCCGGCGGTCACCGTCGACTACAGGCTCTCCGGCGAAGCGACGTACCCCGCCGCCCTCCAGGACGTCCGGAGCGCAGTCCGGTGGGTTCGTAGCGAACGTCCGCTCGGATTCGACCCGGAGGCCGTCGTCCTCGTCGGCCACTCCGCGGGCGCGCACCTCGCCGCCCTCACCGCCGCGACAGCGTCACAGCCGGCGCACTCGCCAACGCCCACCGACCCGTACGGTGAGGCATCCACCGCCGTCGATGGCGTCGTCTGCTTCGACGGCCCCTACGACCTCTTCGGTGCAGAACCCGGGAGCGAGACCGCGGACTTCGTGGGCGGTGATCCGACCGACGTCCCCGACCGATACCGAGCGGCCTCGCCGCGAGAGCAGGCCGACGGCCAGCATCCACCCGCGCTCCTCTATCACGCGGACGACGACGAGTGGCTCACGCGTCGCGAAACTCGCGCCTATCGCGACGTCCTCAACTGCGCGGGCGTCGACGTCGAACTGAAGACGCCGCCCGGCGACCACTTCTTCTTCACCGACGACCCCTGGTTCGAACGCACCGTCGAGCACACCCTCGACTTCGTCGACCGCGTCACGTCGACGTAGGAACCGACAGCGACCGAACCAGGGGTCAGGGCAGACCGGACACCACCGGGTGCGTGCGAGCCACGCACAGCGTTTTCCCGCTGGCGGTCCTGCGTGAACGCATGACACGTACTGTCGTCATCGCGGGCGTCGGCCCGGGTCTCGGCGCGTCGCTCGCTCGACGATTCGTCGACGAGGACTGCCAGGTTGCCCTGTTCGCCCGGTCCAGCGACTACGTCGACGTGCTCGCGGACGAACTCGGCGACGCCGCCATCGCCGTCCAGGTCGACGTCACCGACCCCGGAGCAGTCAGCGAGGGGTTCGAGACGGTCCGCGACGCGTTCGGGCCCGTCGACGTCCTCGTGAATCACGCCAGCGGCGGCGCGTGGAAGGGACTCGAGGACATCTCGGTCGACGAGTTCGACGACGCCCTCGCGGTCTCAGCACGCGGCGCGCTGCTGTGTTCACAGGAGGCAGTCGGCGACATGCTCGATGGCGACGGCGGCACCGTCATCTTCACCGGCGCGACGTCGGCCGTCCGCGGCCGCGACGGTGCAGTCGGGTTCAGCGCCGGGAAGTTCGCCGCCCGCGGCATGGCCGAGTCGATGGCGCGCGAACTCGGCCCCGACGGCGTCCACGTCGCCCACGTCGTCATCGACGGCCAGATACGACCGCCGGACGTCGCCGGCCGCGACACCGACGGCGACGCCGACACCTACCTCGACCCCGACAGCATCGCGGCCGAGTACTGGCACCTCGTCGAGCAGGACCGGTCGTCGTGGACGCTCGAACTGGACGTCCGCCCGCACGTCGAGAACTTCTAGCCACGAACCACTAGCCACGAACCGCTGGATGGGCGCGTTCGCTCTACGGACTGATACCGACGAAAAACGGAGTCGGAGTCGAGTTGGAAAAATCCGCGTGAACCGTTCGAGCCCGAATTACTTCGGGGACACGCGCTCGGTCATCTCGTCGGTCATCTCGTCGATGTCGTCCACGCGAACGCCCGAGATGCGGGTGGCGAAGTAGATGCCGTAGATGCCCGCGAGGCCGACGATGGCGTACACGAGGAACTCGAGTTCGGGAATCGACCCGAGCGCGATGTTCACGAGGTTCCAGTTCGCGGCCGAGTCCACGAAGTACCCGATGCCGACGAGCCCCCAGTTGACCGCACCGACGATGACGAGGGCGAGTACGATCCAATCGAGGACGTTCATTTTGAATTGCTTCATGATGGTTCTCACTGCTTCTAGTCGCGCCCTGGGTGGATAAGGTGATATTGCGTAATCGGGGCGCTTACTGGCTGTTTCGGGCTGCTTCGAGCCTTCGGGCTGTCTCCCGAACCACGGCTACGCGAGGAACTCGTTGTAGACCGCGTCGAGCGGGAGTGCGGTAGCGGCGGTGCCGTTTGCGATGCCGTGGAGTGCGCCGTCGACCGACGCCGGCACCTGATCGCTGGTAGCGGCGAGTGACGTCGGTGCGTGGAGACCAATACCGGTCGCGTGACCCTCTTCAGAAGAACGAGTCGGCACGCATCGCGGTCTCCTCCATCAGCGCTGCGGGCGGTTCGGCGAACCACGCGGCGCCGTCGACCTCGCCGGGCTGGACGGTGATGGAGCCACCGACGTAGTCCGCGTCGAAGAACGCGTGCAGCGACACCGTCTCGCGGTCTTCATCTGGATCGGTACTCTGCCACGTCTTCCGGTCGAGCAGCCACAGTCCAGAAATCTCGCACCCGACGCCGGTCTCTTCGAGGGTCTCGCGGCGGGCGGCGCGCTCGAACGACTCGTCGTCCTCGACGCCACCGCCGGGGATGCCCCACTCGTCGTCGCCGCGGGGCAGGACGAGCAGCGCTTGCTCGCGCTCTATCCCGTCGCCGACGTACGATTCGCTCGGGTAGCCCGCCTGTTCCGGCTCCCGGGACACCCACGCGTACGCCCCGCCGACGTAGCCGTCGCGGGCGTTCGCGACGCACTCGTCGAACTTCGCCGCGGGCACCTCCATCGTCGATTCGACGACGTCCACCGCGCCGTACCGCTCCTGGAGCGCACCCGTCCGTTTGTCGACGAACCCCTCGTTGATGCGTTCGCTCATGGAACCAGACCGATACGGCGCTCGGGAAAGACGGTTTCGATGACGTGTCTTTTACGCTCGTCGGCGCGAACGCCGACGCATGAGTCACGACGTGCGCGCACTCACCGCGGACGGCGTCGTATTCGTCGACGACGCGGTCGTCCTGCTCGAACGCAACCACCCGCCAGACGAGGGTTCGTGGGTGCTCCCCGGTGGGTTCGTCGAACCCGAGGAGACCGCCGCGACCGCCGCCGCGCGCGAGGTCGAGGAGGAGACCGGGATGGCGGTCGAACCGACCGCGTTCGTCGGGTTGTTCGACGCACCCGACCGCGACCCGCGACACACCGCGAGCGCAGCCTACGTCTGCGAGCCCGTTGACCCGGACGCGACCCCCGAAGCACGCGAGGAGGCGACGAAAGTGGGGACGTTCGACCCACGGGACCCGCCCGAACTCGGGTTCGACCACGCCGACGTCCTCGCCGCCGCACTCGACGTCCGCGAGGACCGACCGCCTCGCTAGCGCTCGCGTCCGCTGTCGAACCCGCTTACCGGTCGCCGCCGGCGTCGAACCCGACCTCGTGTATCTCCACGTTACCCTCCTGCTCGAACCACTCCTCGGGCGCCGGATTCCGGTGGGCTTCCCGGAACGCCTCGCTCTCCGTCCACGCCTCGAACGCGTCCATCGACTCCCAGTACGTCACCGCCGCGTGCGTCCCCGTGTCGATGTGGCCGTGGTCGACCGGGCGATGGAACTCGAAGCGCACGAACCCGTCCATCGACTCGACCTCGCCCATGCGATTCCGGAAGCGCTCCTCGAACTCCTCGACGTGGTCCTCGTGGACGTGGAACCTGTTGGATACCACTAGCATACACGGCGCTACTCGCGGCGACGGCATAACTCCCGGGTTGGACGACGCTATCGCACTCGCCGCCCCGCGTCGCACCCGCTGCAACACGCCGCAGGACTGATAGGTCTCACTCCGAACGTTTGGAACGACCATGGACGAACGGACAGCGAGGATCGAGGACGTCGAGTTCCTGGCCCGGTCGACCACTCGCATTCGACTGCTCGAGACGCTCCGGGAACGCGGGCCGGCGACCCGCGAGGACCTCCGCGAGGCGCTCTCGGCGTCGCGCACCACGGTCTCGCGGAACCTCGATGCGCTCTGCGACCGCGGCTGGGTGCGCGCGACCGACCGCGAGTACGCGCTGACTCCGGGCACCGACGCTATCGTCGACCGGTTCCTCGACCTCGAGTCGACGGTCGGCATCGCGGACCGCCTCCGGCCGTTCCTCGAGCACGTCGACGACGACGCGTTCGACGTCGACCTCGGACTCCTCGACGAGGCAACCGTCACCGTCACGGAACCGGGCGATCCGCTCGCGATGGTGAACGCGCACGTCGCGGCGATACAACGCAGCACCGACGTCCTCGCCGCGGTCCCGTTCCTCGGCCTGCACGCGACCGAGGCCGTCCACGAGTCCGTCGTCGACGGCGACGCGACCGTCGAACTCGTCGCCGGCCCACGGGTCGTCGAGACCCTCCTCGAAGCCCCCGGGTACGCCGCACTTGCGGCGGATCTCCAGGCAGCGGACGGGTTCACGCTGTCACGGGCGCCGGCCGACGTCCCGTTCTACGTCGGCGTCCTCGACGACGTGGTGCAGGTCGGCGTCGACGAGGACGGCGAACCACGGGCGCTCATCGAGTCGACCACGCCCGCGGTCCGCGACTGGGCGCGAGCGAAGATAGACTCGTTCCGCGAGTAACCAGACGCCGAGCCGACCGACCAAGTGCCGCTGCGTCGGCGCTCCCCCGAACCCCGACGCGGCGCTTCAAGCCCGTTCAATCGACACTCCCCCCTCGTCGGGCCGGGTCCCCGTTCGTGGCCCGCACCCCGACGAAGGAACCGACGGCGTTTCAGTGCACCCCGTGCACAGCGTGCAACCCCTGCACGCGCCAGCGGGGGACGGCACGCTCGCCGAGCGGGGGACGGCACGCTCGCCGAGCGGGGGACGGCACGCTCGCCGAGCGGGGGACGGCACGCTCGCCGACCGTGAGACGCGGGCCTCGCCGACCGAGAAAGGCCTCCCCGAAGACGGGGTGGTGGGTCGTCAGAGGAACAGCGACGCGAAGTAGAGGCCGGCGAGGACGAACCCGACGCCGGCGACGCGGATAAGGGTCTCCCAGACGCTGCCCTCGCTCGGGGCGTCGCCGCTCGGCCCAGGCTGGCGGTCCGGGCGCGTCCCCGCCGTCTGCACCGCGAGGACGATCCCTGGCTTCGCGATCATGAACGCGCCGAACCCGACGCCGAGGACCGCCGACAGCGCCTCCGTGAGACCCGGTTCGACCATCAGTTACGGAGCCGCTCGATGCGCTTCTCCATCGGCGGGTGCGTCGACACGAGCTTCGAGAGGAACCCGCCGCCCGTGCCGAAGATACAGAGCGCGGAGACGTCCTCGTCGATCTTCGACTCGCGGCCTTCCGCGCCGCGACTGATCTTCGAGAGCGCTCGCGCGAGCGGGTCGCCGCTCCCGATGACGCGGCGGGCGTCCGCGTCGGCGACGTACTCGCGGTACCGCGAGATGGCGAGCACGAACAGCATCACGATGAACTGCACGACGTTCCCGACGATGATGGCGAGGAAGAAGTCCGCGAGGTCGTTGTCGCCCGCGAGCAGCACGACGAACTGCGCGACGAGCCCGACGATGCTCGCGATGCCCTGCCCGAGCACCATCATGACGACGTCGCGGTTCGCGATGTGCGCGAGCTCGTGCGCGAGCACGCCCTCGACCTCGTCGTCCTCCAGGAGGTGGAGGAGTTCGCGGGAGACGACGACGGTCCCCGCGCCCTTGCGGCCGACCGCGAACGCGTTCGGGACGCCCATGTCCGCGACCATCAGCCGCGGCTTGTCGATGCCCATGTCGCGACTCATCGATTCGACCTGCTGGTGGATGCGTGCGTACTCGCCACTCTCGGGCATGTCCTCAGCGCCGACGCTCCGGAGCGCCGCCCACTTCCCGACCTTGTACTGGAACCCGATGAGGACCACCGAGCCGACGAGCACGAGCGGTATCGCGCCCTGTCCGAACATCGCGTAGACGACTGCACCGGCGGCGGCGTAGAACGCGAACAGGAGCGTTCCGACGACCGCCATCCGTACCTTCAGGCCTGTGTGTCGCATGTGGTGCGCCGCTAGCCCGTCGCCGCTTATCAATTACGTGGTTAAACCCATGGGTCGATTTCGAACCTGAACCGCAGGCAGGTAGCGGTTGCGGCGATTGGCGTCCACGACGACCGGGGCTCGTGGTGGAATCGCCGGCTGCGGCCGAACGCGTTCGGGAGTACCGGGAGGGTCGTCGCGAGCGTACCGTGGTACATGAGCGCGATACTCGGGTCCGTGGACGCGACGCGTGGGCCGCCGACCGCCGTACCGCTCCGGCACGTGGTCG
The DNA here is from genome assembly GCF_037081675.1 of Halorubellus litoreus. Taxonomy (GTDB): domain Archaea; phylum Halobacteriota; class Halobacteria; order Halobacteriales; family Natrialbaceae; genus Halorubellus; species Halorubellus litoreus. The sequence continues at coordinate 334,094 of NZ_JAZAQL010000003.1, forward strand.
TCGCGCTCGCGTTCCTCGTCGCCGGCGTGCTCGTCGGCGCCGCGGACGCGGCCGGTGCGGTTCCGGGCGTAGCGCACCTCGCGCACGTCCACCTCCTGTTCGTCGGCTGGATCGCGATAACCATCCTCGGTGCGATGACGCAGTTCGTCCCCGTGTGGGCGGGCACGACGCTGTACTCGCGACGCCTCGCGAACCTCCAACTCGTCCTCGTCGGGGGTGGCGTGGCGACGTTCGCGGTGGCGTTCGCGACGACCTCGTGGTGGCTCCTACTCGCCGGCGCGCTCGCGATGTGGCTGGGGTTCCTCGCGTTCGCGTACAACCTCGCGCGGACGCTCCTGACCGTCGACGACCCGGGGACGACCGAGGGCCACTTCGCGGTCGCACTCGTGGCGTTCGTCCTCCTCTCGACGCTCGGCGTCCTCATGGCCGGGAACTACGCGACCGGCGTCCTCGCCGCGCTCGGCGTCGACCAAGCCGCCGCTCGCGGCGCGCACGTCGCCCTCGCGGTGTTCGGTGCGATTCTCACGACGGTCTACGGCGCGCTCTACCAGCTCGCGCCGATGTTCACGCAGTCCGACCTCGACGCGCTCGACCACCGCTGCCGCCGCGTCGAGTCGGTCGCACATCCCGTGGGCGTGCTCGCGCTCGCCGCCGGTCGATTCGCGGACGCCGTCGTCGTCGCCCGAATCGGCGGTGTCCTCGTCGTCCTCGGCGCGTTCACGTTCGCCGTCGTCTTCGCGCGTCGGCTCTGGCACGCTCGCGTCGAGCCCGGTGCCCTCCAGCGCCGGTACGCCGTCGCCGCGCTCGCGCTCGCAGCCTGGGCCGCCGCCAGCGCCCCGGCGTGGCTCTCGGACCCGACGGCGCCCGACGCGCTCCTCGGCGCACCCGACGTCGGCCCGCTCCTGCTCGTCGCAGCAGTCGGGTTCGTCGTCGCCGGCACGAGCTATCACGTCGTCCCGTTCCTCGTCTGGGTCGAACGCTACAGCGACCGCCTCGGGTACGAGCCCGTGCCGAGCATCGACGACCTCTACGACGCGCGGGTCGCGCGCAGCGAACTCGCGCTCGTCGTCGTCGCACTCCTCGGCGCGCTCGCCGCCAGCGTCCTCACAGTCCCCGACGCGCTCGTCGCACTCGCCGGAACGCTCGCCGCCGTCGGCGTGCTCGCGTTCGCCGGCAACCTCGTCGGCGTCGTCCACCACCACGCCGCCCGCGGCGTCCACGCCGTCGTCCTCGGTGCGCTCGCGCCACGACGAACCCGCGGCGAGGTCGATACCGACCGCTAGAACGGCAACCCGAACCTGCCTAGCGTTAGACCGCCGCCTCGAACCTGCCTAGCGTTAGAACGCCGCCTCGAACCTGCCTAGCGTTAGAACGGCGACTCGAACCTGCCTAGCGTTAGAACGGCGACTCGAACCTGCCTAGCGTTAGAACGGCGACTCGAACCCGCCTGCAGGCGACGACTCGCCGTCGCGTCCGCCGTCCGCACTCGCCGTCGACGGTGCGTTCGCGTCGACGCTCCGGGGGTCTAACTCGGCGAGCGCGGCGTTGATGCGCGCGCTCTCCTGGTGCATGCCGTCGACGCGAACGACGACCACGTCGAACTCGTGGCGCTCACCGAGGCCGTTCCACGCCCGGAACGCGCCGGTCGCGAGCTGTTCGCTCTGCGGACAGAACTCGGTCGTCGGCGTGAACTCCGCGCGGAGGACTCGCGTCGGCGCCGCGTCGTCGCCCTTCACGGTGGCGTCGTCCGCGGACTCGTCGCCGTCGTCCGCGGTGCCATCGGCGCGACGGACCTCGGTCCCGTACCGGAACCCGGCGTCGGGATGCCGGCGGTCGCGGTTCAGTCGCGCGAGGTTGTACCCGAACGTCACGTCGTAGACGCCGCGCTCCTCGAAGAGCTCGGCTGCCAGCCGATGCACGGCCAGGTGCTCGTCGCCGACGAGGACGTCGACGTCGCCGAGGAACGACCCCGGGTCGGGGAGGTGCGCCGGTTCGAAGACGTCCGCGCGGTCGAACGTGTCGTCGTCGCGCTCGCGGCCGATACCGAACATACTTCCATGTCGTGTGCCGTCGAGCACGGGCGTTCCGCCGAAGATGTTCGCCGAGAGACCGACGGGGTCTCGCTCCCGACGTCTACCCGTAGGTGGTCGAGAAACCCGCGGACGGCACAGTCGTTCGAGCACCCGACGAGCGCACGACCACGCGTGAGCGCTTATAAAACACCGCGATAGTGCGGTCCCATCTCCAACACCCGACGGCAGCGAGTGTACGAACGCACGCAGGACGTCGCGCCACCCGGCCCTCACGCGTCACGACCGGACACGAGTCCGGTGTGAGGGCGTCCGAGGGCGGCGCGACGAGGACCACCACGTCGCACTGACGTGGTCGCGGACCGCTCGCCAACCACCAATGACACACTCAGACCTATGGACAGACGAACGCTCGTAATCGTCCTCGTGGTGCTCGCCGTGCTCGCGCCGACGTGGTACGTCGCGGCGCACGGCGAACCGCCGAGCGAGGAGATACGCATCGACCACAGCGTGAACGAGATACGGCCCCTCGAGGGGTTCGTCGACACCCCGAACAAGCTCTCGCCGAGCCAGGTCGGCGTCATCGTGTGGGTGGCGCTGCTCGCGCTCGTCGCCCTCCTGGCGTTCTTCCACCGCTTCATGAACGACGCCGCGCGGCCAGATGCCACCGAGCCCGCGACGACCGACGTCGCCGCCGCCGACGGCGGCACCGAGACGACGTTCCCGTGGCTCGCCACGCGCGACCGCTGGGTCGTCGAGTACCACGCGCCGAGCGACGCCATCGAAGGCCTCGTCGCGATGGGCGGCCTGACGGTGCTCGCGATCACGTTCGCGGCGCTGTTCACCGCCGAGTACCTCACGCTCGCCCGCACCCAGTTCTTCGGCATCTACGTCTTCGGGATGTTCATGAGCCTCACCGGGCTCACGGTGTCGTACTACGCCTGGTTCATGCCGCACGTCGAGGTCGCAGAACGGAGGGATCACTGATGACTGAAGACAACCACGCGGACGCGCCGGAACCGACTCGCGAACACCTCCTCGACCAATCGTACCCCCGCCCGGATGGCGAGGACGCCGACGGTAGCGCGTTCGCGTCGAGCGAAGGCGGCGACTGCGACGCGTGCCCGCACGGCGACGGTTCGAGTATTCAGCCGAGCATCTACCAGCGATTCTGGCAGGACGCTCGCGCCGAACTTCGCCGCCGGGACTACGCGAAGGTCCTCGCGACCGTCGGCGGGTTCACCGCGCTCGGCAGCCTCGTCGCGCCCGTCTCGGGGCTGACGCAGGTGTTCGACCGCAAGTACGAGGGCCCCGTGTACTCCGACGGCATCGCGCTCGTCGACGCGGACGGGAACCGCATCGAGGAGGGCCGGCTGAAGCCCGGCGAGCAACTGACGGTGTTCCCCGAAGCTCGGCCGGGCATCGAGGACGCGCCCACCATCCTCGTGCGGTTCGAGGAGGACGTCTACGGCGGTGACGTCAAGGGCGAGTACACGGTCGGCGGGTACGCCGCGTTCTCGAAGGTGTGCACGCACGCCGGCTGCATGGTCGCGGACCGCGACGGCGACGTCCTCGTCTGCCCGTGTCACTCCGGGCGGTTCGACCCGACCACGGGCGCGAGCGTCGTCGGCGGCCCGCCGCCCCGCGGCCTCCCGCAACTCCCCATCACGGTGTCGAGCGACGGCTACCTGGTCGCCACCGGCGACTTCGACGCGCCAGTCGGCGCGGGAGGTGGGTAGCGATGTCGCGACTCGAAGCCGCCTACGAGTGGGCGGACTCCCGGCTCGACCTCGACGACGCCAGCGACTACCTCGGGAAGGCGTTCCCCGCCGAGGACTCGTTCCTCCTCGGCGAGGTCGCGCTGTTCTGCTTCCTCGTCCTCGTCTCCACCGGCGTCTTCCTCGGGTTCTTCTTCGAGCCGAGCACGACCGCCGTCGAGTACGAGGGCAGCGTCGCGCAGTACCAGGGCGAGGAGCTCCCAGCGGCGTTCAAGAGCGTCCTGAACATCACGTACGACGTCCCGTTCGGGATGCTCATCCGGCGGATGCATCACTGGGCGGCGCACCTGTTCGTCGCCTCCATGGCGCTGCACATGCTGCGCGTGTTCTTCACGGGCGCGTACCGGAACCCCCGCGAGCCGAACTGGCTCGTCGGGACCGGACTGGCCGGAATGTCGATGTTCGCGGCGTACACGGGGTACGCGCTCCCGTTCGACGAGTTCGCGAGCACCGCGGTCGGCATCGGCTTCAACGTCGCGAAGTCCATCCCGCTCGTCGGCGACCCGCTCGCGCAGATCGTCTTCGGCGGGTCGTTCCCGTCGAGCGCGACCATCCCGCGGTTGTTCTTCCTGCACGTGCTCGTCATCCCGGTCGTCATCGCGGGCCTCATCGGCGTCCACATGCTCATCCTCCTGAAACAGAAGCACACGGAGGCCCAGCGCGACGAGGACGTCGTCGGGCCCGAACCGGCCGCCGCGAGCGACGGGGCGACCGGCGGCGACGCCACCGCCAGCGACGGCGGGACCGCGACCAGGGTCGACCGCGACGACGACACCGTCGTCGTGGGGCTGCCGGCGTTCCCGAACCAGACGGCGGTGAGCGCGGTCGTGTTCTTCCTGACGATGGCCACCCTCTCGCTGCTCGCGGGATTCCTCCCGGTGCACAACATCGCGGAGTACGGCCCGCAGGATCCGGCGTCGACGCCGAGCCTCATCATGCCGGACTGGTTCCTCATGTGGGGGTACGGGTTCCTGAAGCTCACGCCGTCGTGGCTGAGCTTCGACGTCCTCGGCGTCCACGTCAGCTCGGAGTTCGTCGGCGGCCTCGCGCTCCCGGGGCTCGTGTTCGCGGCGGTCGCGGTCTGGCCGTTCGTCGACCGCGAACCCGAACCCGTGCACTTCACCGCGAACCCCCTGGAGCGCCCGTTCCCGACCGCGGTCGGTATCGCGGGCGTGACGTTCGTGATGGTGGCCTCGATCGCCGGGATGGACGTCATCCTCGCCGAGATACTCCACACGTCGACCGCCGCACTGAAACCGTACCTCATCGCGGCGCTCGTCCTCGTCCCCGCGACCGCCGGAACGGTCGTCTACGCGACCCTCGGCGGGTTCCGGGACGACGAAAGCGACGAAGGAGATGACGGAGGGACCGACGCAGACGCGGCCGAGGACGCGGAGGTGGACGATGACTGACGCGACCGCCGACCGCACCGTCGCGCTCTCGGCGCGCCGGTACCGCTGGCTCGACCGCATCACGAAGCTCGCGGGCGTCGCGCTCGTCGCGCTCGGCCTGGAGACCGGCGGCAGCACGCTCGCAGGTATCGCGTACGCGACGCTCGGCGTCGCGCTCGGACTAGCGACCGTACTCGTCAACGAACAATGACCGACCACGAACACAGCGACGACCAGCGCAACGAAAGCGAGAACGACCGACCCAGCGACGACCAGCGTAACGAAAGCGAGAACGACCGACCCAGCGACGACCACCGCACCGGCGACGCAACCAGCACGGATGGCGGCGTGCGCGACACGACCGACGACGCGGTGCCCGACGACGCGGCGAGCGACGGCCTCGGCCTCGTCCGACGCGACTTCCTGAAGGGCCTCGGCGTCGCGTCTGTGGTCGGTGCGTCCGGCCTCGGGGTCGCGGACGACCTCGCGGAGATGACCGGACTGGAGGTCGTCGACGACCCCATCGGGTCGTATCCGTATCGGGACTGGGAGGACCTCTACCGCGAGGAGTGGGACTGGGATTCGAAAGCCCGGTCGACGCACTCCGTGAACTGCACGGGGAGCTGCTCGTGGCAGGTCTACACCAGGAACGGCCAGGTGTGGCGCGAAGAGCAGGCTGGCGACTACCCGCGGTTCGACGAGAGCCTCCCGGACCCGAACCCGCGGGGCTGCCAGAAGGGCGCGTGCTTCTCGGACTACGTGAACGCAGACCAGCGCGTCACGCACCCGCTCCGGCGCGTCGGCGAGCGCGGCGAAGGGAAGTGGAAGCGGGTGTCGTGGGACGAGGCGCTCACGGAGATAGCGGAGGAGGTCGTCGACACCGTCCAGGACGAGGAGTACGACGCAATCAGCGGGTTCACGCCCATCCCCGCGATGAGTCCCGTGAGCTTCGCGTCCGGGAGTCGACTCGTGAACCTCCTCGGTGGCGTCAGTCACTCGTTCTACGACTGGTACAGCGACCTCCCGCCGGGCCAACCCATCACGTGGGGGACCCAGACCGACAACGCCGAGAGCGCGGACTGGTACAACGCCGACTACATCATCGCGTGGGGGTCGAACGTGAACGTCACGCGCATCCCGGACGCGAAGTACTTCCTCGAAGCCGGGTACGACGGCGCGAAGCGCGTCGGCATCTTCACGGACTACAGTCAGACCGCCATCCACTGCGACGAGTGGATCGGGCCCGAGCCCGGCACCGACACCGCGCTCGCGATGGGGATGGCCAGGACCATCGTCGACGAGGACCTCTACGATGAACCGCACCTGAAGGAGCAGACCGACATGCCCCTCCTCGTGCGCGAGGACACCGGGAAGTTCCTGCGCGCGAGCGAGGTCGCGGGCCTGGAGGTGGACGCGGACCGCCCCGACCAGGTGTTCGTCATGCAGGACGCCGACGGCGACCTCCGCACCGCGCCCGGAAGTCTCGGCGAACGCGACGGCAAGAAGGACCCGGACGCGAGCATCGAACTCGACTTCGACCCGCAGCTATCGGTCGAGCGCGACGTCGACACCGCCGACGGCGGGACGGTGTCGACCCGGACCGTCTGGCTGAACCTCCAGGACGAACTCGCGAACTACGACCCCGACACCGTCAACGAGATCACGGGCGTCGGTCGCGAGACCCACCAGGAGATCGCCCGCGAGTTCGCCGAGGTCGACCGCGCGAAGATCATCCACGGGAAGGGCGTGAACGACTGGTACCACAACGACCTCGGGAACCGCGCCATCCAGCTCCTCGTCACGCTCACCGGGAATCTCGGCCGGCAGGGCACCGGGCTCGACCACTACGTCGGCCAGGAGAAGATCTGGACGTTCCACGGCTGGAAGACGCTCTCGTTCCCGACCGGGAGCGTCCGCGGCGTCCCGACGACGCTATGGACGTACTATCACGCCGGCATCCTCGAGAACACCGACCCGGAGACCGCGGCGAAGATAGAGGAGGCCATCGAGAAGGACTGGATGCCGCTCTACCCGAGCGAGCGCGAGGACGGGTCGCGGCCCGACCCGCGAATCATGTTCTGCTGGCGCGGGAACTACTTCAACCAGGCGAAGGGGAACGTCGCCGTCGAGGAGGAACTCTGGCCGAAACTCGACCTCGTCGTCGACGTCAACTTCCGGATGGACTCCACCGCGCTCAACAGCGACATCGTGCTCCCGGCGGCGAGTCACTACGAGAAGCACGACCTGAGCGTGACGGACATGCACACCTACGTCCATCCGTTCACGCCCGCGGTCGAACCGCTCGGCGAGTCGAAGACGGACTGGCAGATCTTCCGCGAGCTCGCCGCGAAGATACAGGCGGTCGCCGAGGAACGCGGCGTCGACCCGGTCGACGACCGGAAGTTCGACCGCGAGATCGACCTGCAGTCGGTCCACGACGACTACGTTCGCGACTGGCTCGACGAGGAACCCGGCGCGCTCGCCGAGGACAAGGCCGCTGCCGAGTTCATCCTCGAACACAGCGAGGAGAGCAATCCCGAGGGCAGCGACGAGCAGTTGACGTTCGACGACGTCGAGGAGCAGCCCCGGCGGCTCCTGACCGCGGGCGACCACTGGACGAGCGACATCGAGGACGGCGAGGCGTACACGCCCTGGCAGGACTACGTGCAGGACAAGGAGCCGTGGCCGACGTTCACGGGCCGCCAGCAGTACTACATCGACCACGACTGGTTCCTGGAACTCGGCGAGGCGCTCCCGACGCACAAGGACGCCCCGGTATTGCAGGAGAAGTCCGAGTACCCGCTCGGGTACAACACGCCCCACAGCCGCTGGTCGATCCACTCGACGTGGCGGGACAACTCGAAGATGCTGCGCCTCCAGCGCGGCGAACCCACCGTGTACCTGAACCCGGAGGACGCCGAGGAGCGCGGCATCGAGGACGGCGACACCGTCCGCGTCTACAACGACCTCGACAGCGTCGAGGTGCAGGCGAAGATCTACCCGAGCGGCGAACGCGGCACCGCGCGGCACTACTTCAGCTGGGAGCGCTTCCAGTACCCGGACAGGAAGAACTTCAACTCGCTCGTCCCGATGTACATGAAGCCCACCCAACTGGTGCAGTACCCGGAGGACACGGGCGAGCACCTGTACTTCTTCCCGAACTACTGGGGGCCGACCGGCGTGAACAGCGACGTCCGCGTCGAGGTCGAGAAGGTCGCGAGCGGGTCGAACACCAGGAGCGCGGCGGACGTCGTGAACAAGGACGCGTCGTCGCTCGGCGAGGACGCGCTCGCGGACCGCTCGCTCGACGACGAGTCGGACGCCGACGGGCCACTTGCGGAGGTCCGGAAACTCCTCGGAGGTGACGATTGATGAGCAAATCCGACGATTCGACCGTCGACGTCGCGGAGGGCATCGACCATCAGGTCGCGATGGTGATGGACCTGAACAAGTGCATCGGCTGCCAGACGTGCACGATCGCGTGCAAGACGAACTGGACGGAGTCCGGCGGCCGCGAGTACATGTACTGGAACAACGTCGAGACCAAGCCCGGCTCCGGATACCCCCGCGACTGGGAGGACATGGGCGGCGGCTGGCAGGAAGACGGCAAGAAGCGGTCGCCCGGCGACCTCCCGGAGCGCGAGGACTACGGTCGCGCGTGGGACTTCAACCACGAGGCAATCATGTACGAGGGCAGCGACGAGCCCCTGCGGCCGATGGAGAACGCGGACTGGGGGCCGAACTGGGACGAGGACGAGGGCGCCGGCGAGTACCCGAACTCGTACTACTTCTACCTCCCGCGCATCTGCAATCACTGCACGCACCCGAGTTGCGTCGAAGCGTGTCCGCGCTCGGCGATATACAAGCGCGAGGAGGACGGCATCGTCCTCGTCGACCAGGACCGCTGTCGCGGCTACCGGTACTGCGTCGAGGGCTGCCCGTACAAGAAGGTGTTCTACAACGCCGAGCAGAAGACGAGCGAGAAGTGCATCTTCTGTTATCCGCGCATCGAGGGCGAGGGGCCCGACGGCGAGGTGAAGCCGCCGAGCTGTGCGGCTGACTGTCCGCCCCAGCTCCGGCACGTCGGCTTCCTCGACGACGAGGACGGCCCCATCCACAAGCTCGTGAACGAGTACGAGGTCGCGGTGCGCCTGCACCCCGAGTACCGCACCGAGCCGAACGTGTACTACATCCCGCCGTTCGCGCCCCCGCAGACGTCAGAGAGCGGGGAGACGCTCGACGCCGAGCGCATCCCGCGGAACTACCTCGAGGAGCTGTTCGGGCCGAAGGTCAACGAGGCGCTGAACACCATCAACCGCGAGCGCGACCGCGTCCGCCGCGGCGAGGAGTCGGAACTCATGGACATCCTCTCGACCGTGAACAACGACGACCAGTACCGCCTGGAGGTGTTCGACGATGAGGACTGACGCGCTCCCCGGCGCGCCGAGCGAGCGCACGCTCGCCGCCGTCCTCGCGCTCGTGCTCGTCGGATCGGCGGCGCTCGCGCCGATGCTCGTCGACGCACGGCCGGCGTACGAGGTCCCCGTCACCTACCAGACCGAGGCGGGCGACCTCCAGGAGCCGACGGGCGACGCGTGGGGCGAGGTCCCGGCGGCGTCGATACCGCTGAGCAGCGCGGGCGCTGGGGTCCCGCAGGCGAGCAACGTGACCGTCGAGCAGGCGAAGTTCTCGGTCGCACGCACCGACGACCGGCTCTACGTCCGGGTGTCGTGGCGGGACGCGACCGCGGACGGCGACACCGACGCTGTCCGCGAGTTCGCGGACGCCGTCGCCGTCCAGGTACCCGTGAACCACAGTTCGCGGCCGCCGCTCGCGATGGGCTCTTCGAGCAACCCGGTGAACGTCTGGTACTGGACGGCCACGGGCGACACCGAGGAGTTGCTCGCGGGCGGCCCCGGGTCGACGACCGAGTTCGAGCAGTCGAGCGTGCGGGCGAACGCGACCCACGCGGACGGCCGCTGGCACGTCGTGTTCTCGCGGCCGCTCGCGGCCGACCAGACGAACGCGACGACCATCCCGACGGACCGCGACGTCGACGTCGCGCTCGCGGTCTGGAACGGCTCGAACATGGAACGCTCCGGCCAGAAGTCCACGAGCGAGTGGTACTACCTCGCGCTCGGTCCGGACACCGGCGGGCCGCCGTACGAGGCCATCCTCTGGTCTGTCGCGGGGGTCGCTATCGTGTTCACGACGCTCGTGACGGTCGAGGGCGTCCGGCGAACGCGAGGTGACTGACCGTGGCGACGAACCACGAGGCCGACGCCGAGGCGGACGCACTCGCCGACGCTGTCGACACCGAGACGGGCGCTCGCGGCGCGGTGTACGCGCTCGCCGCGCGGACGTTCACCGAACCCGACGAGGACCTGTACGCGGCGCTCGCGGACGGGTCGCTCGACGACGAGTTCGCGGCGCTCGTCGACCGCACCGGCCTCGACGTGGCCCCGCCGGACCTCACCGTCGACGACGACCGGGACACGCTCGCGGCGCGGTACAACGACCTGTTCGTCGTCGGGTACTCGGAGGTCGTCGACGGCACCGACGGCACCGTCCACAGCGAGGGCCCGCCCGTGTCCCTCTACGAGTCCGCGTACCGGTCGGAGGTGTCGTGGAACGACGTGAACCTCGACCTCGCTCGCGCCTACGAGTACTTCGGCGTGGAGGTCGACCAGGACGAGCGCCGGCACCACGACCACGTCCGGCTGGAACTCGAGTTCGCGGGCTACCTCTGCCGGGTCGCCGCCGCGGCACCGACAGTCGACGCGGCCGTCGACGTCGAGGGCGCCCGGCGCGCGCGCCTGGACTTCCACGACCGCCACCTCAGCGTGCTCGTCTCCGGACTCCGCGAGGCGCTCGACGACGAGCCGGGGACGAGCATCTACGGTCGGCTCGCGCGGTTCCTCGACGCGTTCAGTTCGGCGGACGTCGACGACCTCGACGACCGGCTCGACGTCGGCGCCGGGCGGACGACGGCGGACGAAGCGGGAGGTGAGGGCGCGTGAGCGCGGAGTCCTCGCCGGAGGTGACCTCGGACCCGCAATCGCGAACGCGCTCTGGGGGCGTCCGCGCTGTCGTCGCGTCGCGACGGGACCGGCGTTTGCTCGCGGCCGCCGGTGCGCTGCTCGCGACCGCCGCGGTCACCGCGCTGCGCGTGCTCCACAACGTCCCGTTCGACCCGCTCGCGGTCGGACCGGGGGTCCTCCGTGGCGTCGCGGTGCTGGGCGCGTTCGCCGTCGCGGTCGCGCTCGCAGCCGTCGGCCTCGACCACGACGCCGCGTCGGTCCGCGTCGGCTGTCTGTTCGCGGCCGCGTTCGGCGCCCTCGGGACGGTCGCGGACGGCGCGGCGCTCCCTGCGACCCTCGCGGTCCCGGCCGGTGGCGCGCTCGCGCTCGCCGGCGCACTCGGCGTCCCCTCGACGTACCGCGAGGCCCGCGTCCGCGTCGTCGCCGCCGTGCTCGTCGCGGCCGTCGCACTCTCGCTCGGCAGCACCACGGGCGTCCTCCCCGCTGGGCTCCGCGAGGCCGGGAGCGTCGCCGCGCTCGCCGCGCTCTCGCTGCTCGTCGTCCGCCTCCGAGGTGACCGCGTCGCGCTCGGCGCCGGTATCGGCGTCGGGGCCGCCGTCCTCTGGGCGACCGCGGCCGCGCCCTACGTCGCGGGGAGCGCGCTCCTCGTCGGGTTCGGCGTCGTCGGCGGTCCCCACGTGCTGGTCGCCACCGCCGCCGGCGGCGTCGTCGCCGCGACCGTCGCCGGGGTTCGCCGCGGAGCCCTCGCACTCGCCGCCGGCGCTCTCGTGCTCGCGGCCGCCGGGGTTCCGGCGACGCCCGCCGCCGCAGCAGCGGTGGTCCTCGGCGCGCTCCTCGTCGCCAGCGACGCCGACTCGCTCGGACAGGCCGAACCCGCCGACGCCACCGACGCAGCGACGGAGGTGTCGGCATGACGCGCGACCCCGAGGAGGCGACCGACGGCCCGACGGACCCGCGCGTCCACCCCGAGGAGAGCCCGGGGTTCGGCGAGGAGCCCGCGGGCCTCGAGGACATCGAGGTGGACCGGGACGTGACCATCGGGGAGGCGACGCCGCGCGAGCTCGCCGCGACCGACGTCGCGCCGCTCGTCGGCGCGGACGCCACCGAGAAGGTCCGAGACCTCCGGGAGGGCGATGCGGTCGAACGCCGCCGCGCCGCGCTCGCGCTCGGCGAGGAGTCCCGGACGCCGGGCGTCGTCGACGCGCTCGCAGCCGACGGGCTCGCGGACGACGACGCGGACGTCCGCCAGTTCGCCGTCGAATCGCTCGGGCAGCTCGGCGGCGACCGCGCCGCCGAGGCGGCGAGCGCCGCGCTCGACGACCCCGACCCGTGGGTGCGCGCCGAGGCCGTCGTCGCGCTCGACCGCATCGACCGCGGTGCGCACGAGGTCCGCATCGAGCGCGCGCTCGACGACGACCACCACGCCGTCGTCCGGAACGCACTCGTCTCGCTGTACAAGCACCGCGGGGAAGCCCTGCTCCCCGACCTCCTCGACGCGACCGAGAGCGAGAGCGAGCGCCTCCGCGAGTGGAGCGCGCACCTGCTCGCCGGCGTCGACGACGACCGCGCCCGCGACCGCCTCGACGCCATCGCAGGCGACGAGACCGAACCCCAGGTCGTCCGCAGTACCGCCGCGCGAGCGCTCGACGCCGACCCCGGGAAGTTCCGCAGACAGTTCACGGGCGGGACCGAGGACCGGAGCGCCGACCTGCCCGGCGAGAGCACCCTCAACCGACGACCAGACCTCTAGCATGCACGAGCGAGACACGCCAGTCGACGACCACGACCCGCCATCGGGCGGCGACAGTACCGAGACCACCGCCTCGACGCACGACGCCGACGGTGCCGGCGCGAGCGATGCGTCGACCCACGACGTCGAGGACGCGCTCGAACGCGTCCGCGACCCGGAGACCGACCAGTCGGTGCTCGACGCGGGCATCGTCGAGAACCTCCGGGTCGCCGACGGGCGCGTCACCGTCGAGGCGGACCTCCGCGAGTTCCCGCCGGACGCCGCCCAGCGCGCGACGCAGGCGATGGTGCAGGCCGCACGCGACGTCGACGGCATCCGGGGGGCGCGCGTCGAGCAGATAGACCCCTCGCCGGACGTCGCGGACCGCGACGTCGGAATGCGGTCGGCGGACCGCGTCATCGCGGTGGCGAGCGCGAAGGGCGGCGTCGGGAAGACGACCGTTGCGACGTCGCTCGCGTGCGCGCTCGCCGCCACCGGCGAATCCGTGGGGCTGTTCGACGCGGACATCTACGGGCCGAACGTCCCCGAGATACTGGCAGCGACCGGGCCCGTGTACTCCGACGACGACGGCAACCCGGTTCCGGTGGACGTCGACGGCCTGGAAGCGATGAGCGTCGGCCTGCTCTCGGAGGGCGGCCCGCTCGCGTGGCGCGGTGCGATGGCGCACGACGCGCTCAGCGACCTGTTCGAGGAGACCGCGTGGGGCGACCCCGACACCGTCGTCGTCGACCTGCCGCCCGGCACCGGCGACGTGGTGCTGACGACGCTCCAGGACGTCCCCATCGACGGCGTCGTCCTCGTCACCACGCCGTTCCACGCCGCGGTCTCCGACACCGCGCGCGCCCTCGAACTCTTCGAGGAGAACGACGTGCCCGCGCTCGGCGTCGTCTCGAACATGGGCGAGTTCGTCTGCGACGAGTGCGGGCACGCCCACGACCTCTTCGGCGGCGACGACCCGCTCGACGCCCTCGATGTGCCCGTGCTCGCCGAACTGCCATTCACGCCGGAGATGCAGTCGAACCCGGAACCGGACCGCGACGCGCTCCCCGAGGACGCGCTCGCGCTCGCCGACGCCGTCGATTCGGCGTACGACGACGTCTGGGGCGAGGACTTCCCCGAGCACGCCGTCGACGTCCGCGGCCTCGCCCCCGAGGACCGCAAGGACGCGGTCCGCGAGCGCTTCACCTCGCTCGACGCGGGCGAGGCGTTCTTCCTCGTGAGCGACCGCGACCCGACGCCGGTCCGAGACTACCTGCTCTCGCTCGTCGACGCGAACGCACTCGATGCGTTCGAGGTGATGCGCAAGAACCCCGAGACGTGGCTCGCTCGCACGAAGCATCCATGAGCGTCGCGGGACAACGGGCACGCATGATTGCCGAGCGCGAGAGGGAGTGTCGATGACCGCGACGAACCCGAGGGAGTCAGTATGACGGACGGGCGCGGCTTCCGCGACCGCACGCGACTCGACGCGGCGCGCGAGTCGCTCCTCGACGCGGTCGCACCGCTCGACCGCACCGAGTCCGTCCCCGTAACGGACGCCGACGGCCGCGTCCTCGCGGCCCCCGTGACGCCCGCCCGCCCGGTCCCGCACTACGACCGCGCGGCGATGGACGGCTACGCGGTCGTCGCCGAGTCGACGTTCGGCGCGAGCGACCGCTCGCCGAACGTCCTCCACGTCAGCGGCCCCGAGGACGGCGACGCAACCGACGGCGACGGCTCGGTCGAGGCGACGGTCGACGCGCGGACCGCCGTCCCGGTCCACACCGGGAGCGAACTCCCCGAGGGCGCGGACGCGGTCGTGATGGTCGAACGCACCGAGCGGTTCGAGGACGAGGTCGAGATACGCGGGAGCGTCACCGCGGGCGAGAACGTCTCGCCGGTCGGCGAGGACGTCCCCGGCGACGCCGACCTGTTCGCGGACGGCCACCGGCTCCGCCCGTCGGACCTCGGGCTGCTCAGGTCGGTCGGCCGCGCCACGGTCGAGGTCTACGAGTCCCCCGTCGTCGACGTGATTCCGACGGGCGACGAGCTCGTCCCCGCGGACGTGACCGCCGGCCGCGCGCCCGAACCCGGCGAGGTCGTCGAGACGAACGCGCTCACCGTCTCGCGGTACGTCGACGCCTGGGGCGGGACGGCGAACTACCGCGACGTCGTTCCGGACGACGACGCGCGCCTCCGCGCGGCCGTCGAGCGCGGCGTCGCCGAGAGCGACCTCGTCGTCACCACGGGCGGCTCGTCGGTCGGCGACCGCGACCGTATCGCCGACGTCGTCGCGGATGCGGGCGTGGTCGTCCACCACGGCCTCGCGATCAAGCCCGGGCATCCGGCGGGGTTCGGCGTGGTCGACGACACCCCAATCCTGATGCTCCCCGGCTACCCCGTGTCGTGTATCGTGACCGCCGTCTCGCTCCTCCGGCCCGCGCTCAAGCGCGCCGGCCACCTCCCCAGCGTACCGCAGCCGACGACGACCGCGACGCTCGACCGGAAGGTCGCGAGCGAACCCGGCGTCCGCCAGTTCGTCCGCGTCGCACTCCAGGACCCTGACCTCGACTCGGGCGCGGAATCGCCCGACGACGCCCCCGTCGCCGCTCCGGTTCGGGCCTCGGGCGCGAGCGTGTTGTCGAGCGTCACCGACGCCGACGGCTGGCTGACGATACCCGAGTCCGTCGAAGGACTCGACGCGGGTGCGACCGTCGCCGTCGAAGACTGGGAGTATCGGCCATGAGCGACCACAAGGAGTTCCGCGACCTCGCCACGCCCGACGTCCTCCGGGAGACCCTCGCCGGTCTCGACCTCGACCCCGGCGCGGAGACGGTCGCGCTCGACGACGCTCGCGGCCGCGTGCTCGCCGAGCGCGTCGACGCCGGCATCGACGTCCCCGGGTTCGACCGCGCCGCCATGGACGGATACGCGGTGCGCGCCGCCGACACGTTCGGCGCCAGCGAGACCGACCCGGTCGAACTCGACGTAATCGGCGAGGTCCACGCCGGCGACCGCCCGGACGTCGCCCTCGAACCCGGCGACTGCGTGGAGATATCGACCGGCGCGGTCGTCCCCACTACTGCGGACGCGGTGGTGATGGTCGAGGACACCAGCGAGCGCGAGACCGACGCCGACGGCGGCGACGCTGCCGGCAGTGGAGAGCGCGACCGCGTGGTCGAGATTCGGACCGCGGTCGCCCCCGGCACGCACGTCATGGCCGCGGGCGCGGACATCGCCGCCGGCCAGCGCGCGCTCGGCCCGGGGACGCTCGTCACGCCCCGCGAGATCGGGTTGCTCTCGGCGCTCGGCGTCGACGCGGTCCCGGTGCGAGGCCGACCGCGGGTCGCGGTGGTGTCCACGGGCGACGAACTCGTGCCGCCCGGCGACGACCTCGATCACGGCGCCGGCGACATACACGACGTGAACACGCACGCCATCGCCGCCGGCGTCCGCGACGCGGGCGGCGACCCCGTCGTCTACGAGCACGTCGGCGACGACGAGGCGGAGATGGCTGCGACCATCGAGACCGCCGCCAGCGAGTGCGACCTCGTCCTCACGTCGGGGTCGACCTCGGCGAGCGCGATGGACGTCGTCTACCGCGTCGTCGAAGAGCGCGGCGAACGCTTGCTTCACGGCGTCGCGGTCAAACCCGGGAAGCCGACCCTGGTGGGGACCATCGACGGTACCGCGTACGTCGGGCTCCCCGGCTACCCCGTGAGCGCGCTCTCGATCTTCCGGACGTTCGTCGCACCCCGAATCCGGGCGGCCGCGGCGCGACCGCCGACGCGGACCGCGACCGTCGACGCGACGATGGCGACGCGCGAACGCAGCGAGGAGGGCCGCCTCCGACTGATTCCGGTCGGGCTCGTCGAGGACGGCGACGGCGCGACGCTCGCCTATCCGGTGGACAAGGGCAGCGGTGCGACGACGACGCTCACCGCCGCGGACGGCGTCGTCCCCGTCGACCCCGACACGAACTACGTCGACGCCGGCGACCCCGTCACCGTCGAACTGTTCTCGCCGTCCGTGCGGCCGCCGCGCGTGCTCGTCGTCGGCGAGGACGACCCCTCGCTCTCGCGCGCCCTCGACGACGTCGCGTCACCGCGCTACCTCGCCGCCGGCAGCGCCAGCGGCCGTCGGTCGCGCCGGGACGGCGTCGCCGACGCCGCCGCACTCGCCGGCCCCGACGCCGACGATGCGCTCGCCGATGACGGCGACGACACCGCCAGCGTCCTCGGGTCGTGGCGTCGCGACTGGGGGCTCGTCGTCCCCGCCGGGAACCCCGACGGCGTCGACGGCCTCGACGCGCTCGTCGACGCCGACCTCTCGTTCGCGAACCGCGACGCCGAATCCGGGGTGCGCGCACGCCTGGACGACGCGCTCGACGCGCTCGCCGCCGACCGCGACGCGTCCCGCGAGGACCTGGTCGACGGGATATCGGGGTACGCGCTCGAAACCCGCGGCCACGAGAGCCCCGCGCGCCGCGTCGCCGACGGCGTCGTCGACGTCGGCCTCGGCCTCCGGGAGACCGCGGTCGCACTCGACCTCGACTTCGTCGAACTCGGCGTCGACCGCGTCGCCGTCGCCGCGAACGCTGACCGCCTCGACAAACCGGGCGTCCGCGACCTCGAACGCGTCCTCCCCGACGGGGACTGACGCCGCTGCGTCCAGCGAGGCGGGGAGGACCATCGAGCCAGAACCAGCGACGAACATGTTCGCCTTCGTCGTCGTCCGCTGAGAGCGAGACCGCGGGTCTTCACCCTGGACCGCCAAGCGTCGAACATGACCAGCAGCGCTCCCACCGCCGCCGGTGACACCGAACCCGGCGCCATCCGCACCGAACTCGTCGTGGCCGACCCGCGGGGCTGTCCCGTCGCCGACGCGTCCGCGGAGACCGGCGGGCGCGCGTGCCGCGTCTCCCGCTCGAAGGACGGCGGGGTCGACGGCAGCACCGTCGGCGAGTTCGAACTCCAGGACGCCCGCAGCGAGGACGCGCCCGCAGTCGACTGCCGCCGGCTCTTCGAGACCGACACCGGGGACGTCTACCGGTTCGACGCCGACCGCGAGACCCCCTGCGTCTGCCAGGTCGTCGAATCCCACGGCATCCCCGTCGTCGACGCGCACGCCGACGACGGCCAGTTGCACGTCACGTTCCACGCGACCGACGTCGACGCAGTCCGCGACGTCGTCGAAGCACTCCGGGACCGGCACGGCGGCGTCACCGTCCGCCGCCTCTGGCAGTCCGGGCGCGCGAACGCCGACGACCTCGCGTTCGTCGACCGTTCGCGACTCACCGACCGGCAGACCGAGGTCCTCGAGACCGCGTACCACCTCGGGTACTTCGACCGCCCGCGGGGCGCGAGCGGCGGCGACGTCGCCGACGCGCTCGACATCTCGCCGTCGACGTTCGCCGAACACCTCGCCGCCGCGCAACGCAAGGTCCTCGGCGACCTCCTCGACGACTGACCTCGACGCCATGACCCACATTGCAATCCCGACGACCACAGGCTTACGACCCCCCGGGCGCTACCCTCGACCATGCAGGTCGTGAGCGTCGTCGGCGCGTCCGACTCCGGGAAGACGACGGTCGTCGAAGCGCTCACCGAGCGCCTCGCGGACCGCGGGCGCGTCGGCACCGTCAAGCACCTGACGCACGCCCCGGACGTCGACACCGACGGCAAGGACACCGCTCGGCATCGCGCCGCCGGCGCGAGCGAGACGTACGGTCTCGTGGACGACGGCGACTGGTTCGCGACCGGCGCGGACGCGACGCTCGCCGACGTCCTCGACCGGCTCGCGCCGCGGCACGACTACGTCGTCGTCGAGGGCTACAGCGACAGCAGGCTCCCGAAGTTCGCGCTCGGCGACCGCGACGTCGCCGACCCCGTCCTCGAACGCGCTCGGTCGCCCGACGCTCTGGACGTCGACGCCGCCGTCGACGCCGTCGACGCGCTCGAACCGTACCACACCCTCGGGTCGCTCGTCGCCGACGTCAAGTCCTCGCCGCGCGCCGACCGCGCCGGTGCCATCGCCACGTTCACCGGTCGCGTCCGCGCGAAGGACGACGCCGACGACGTCGAGACCACGCACCTCGAGTTCGAGAAGTACGACGGCGTCGCCGACCAGCGCCTCGCCGCCATCCGCGAGGACATCGAAGCTCGCGACGGCGTCCTCGACGTCCGCCTCCACCACCGCACGGGCGTCGTCGACGCCGGCGAGGACATCGTGTTCGTCGTCGTCCTCGCCGGCCACCGCCGCGAAGCGTTCCGCGCCGTCGAGGACGGCATCGACCGGCTCAAGGACGAGGTCCCACTGTTCAAGAAGGAGGTCACGGTCGACGACGCGTTCTGGCGGCACGAAGGGCCCTGACCGGTCGCGTCCAGTTGCCGCATCCAGGTCGGCTCAGAGGCCGATCGAGGCGACCTCCTCGTAGCGTTCGCCGTCCGCTGGCGGACGCGTCACCGTGATCTCGTTCATCTCGACGGTCCACTCGAAGTCCCTGTCGAGGAGGTGCTCGACGACGTTCGCGGCTCGTTCGTCGTCGAGGCCGAGCGCGAATCCGACGTGCGGGAACCACCGTCGCGGCTCGTAGAACGGGACCGGCGCGGTCTCGAACTCCTCGAGGGCGTCGACGACGTCGCAGTGGAGCGCCGTCAGCTCCGGCCGGCGCGCCACCGGCAACCACACGTGGTTCCCGGGGAACACGCCGACGCCGTCCGTCTGCACGTCGAACGGGTCGTGTGCGCTCGCCGCCTCGGCGACCGCGTGCTCGACGGCGTCGACGTCGACGTCGTCGGCGAGCGCGTACAGCGAGAAGTGCGGGAAGGGATTCGCGTACGGGTCCACGTCGAACTCGGCGACGAGGTCGTCTCGAACGGACTGGACGGTGCTCGAGTACGGCTCCGGGAGCGGCATCCCGACGATGGTAGCCATACCCCGACGTTTCGGTACACCGTCATAATCCTTTTCGTCACGAACCCGGACGCCGTCTGGCGATCCCGGTGACGGAAGTACCCTGCAATCGGGTTCGGCACACGCTCAAGTACCGCGCGACCGAACGTCCAAACCGAATGACAGGGTCCGACTCGCTCGACGGCCTCGACGTCGACGCGTACCTCGACCGCATCGGCGTCGACGTCGACAGCGTCCCCGAGCCCGACTACGAGACGCTCTCGCGCCTCCAGGCCGCGCACGTCCAGCACGTCCCCTTCGAGAACCTCGCCATCGTCGGACACCCCCACCGCGCGGACGCGACATCGGGCGACGACGCGAATCCTGTCGACGCCCTCGCCACCGGCGTCGTCCTCGACACCGACGCCATCTTCGAGAAGATAGTCGAGCGCGAGCGCGGCGGGTACTGCTTCGAACTCAACGGACTCTTCCACTCGCTCCTCGCCGAACTCGGGTACGACGTCGACCGCGTCGCCGCACGCGTCGTCGGCCGGGACGGCGACGCGCGCCCGCCAGCGAACCATCACGCGAACGTCGTCCACCTCCACCGGCCGTTCGTCGTCGACGTCGGCATGGGCACCCCACAGATGCGGCAACCGACGCCCCTCGACGGCACCGAGGTCACGGACGACGCCGGGGTCACGTGGCGCGTCGTCGAGAGCGACCGCGACGACGCCGACTACGAGACCCAGTACCGCGAACCACACGAGCGCGACTGGCAGACCAGATACGTCTTCGACACCACGCCGCGCACGCTCTCGTACTTCGACGCCACCAACGACTACCTCCAGACCTCGCCCGATTCCCCCTTCACGGCCGGGCCGACGCTCTCCATCGCCACCCCGGACGGCTACCGGAAGCTCGACGCGGACACGCACACGCTCGTCACGTTCCACGACGCCGACGACGGCACCAGCCCCGGCCCCGACGCCGTCGGCCGCGACGACCGAACCCGCATCGAGAAACGAACCAGGGAACGCCCCGTCCCACCCACCGACTGGGACGTCGTCCTCGAATCGACGTTCGGCATCACGCTCGACACCTGACAGCGACCGCTCGCGGGTCGACACGTCGAACCAAACCGAGGCATCGAACCATCCCGTGCCAGGAGCGCGGTCAGTCGTCGCCCGCCGTCGGCGCAGGAAGGTACTTCTCGTTGACGACCCACTCGCCGTCGTCGTCCTCGACGAGGTACTCGCCGTAGTACGGGACGCGGTTCGCGACCGTCTCCTCGAACGTCTCGCGGATCTCGTCTCGGGTCATCTCGCCCATCGACCGGTGGTCGTCGCCGCGGTTCAGGCAGCCCTTCAGTTTGCCGTCGTGCGTGACCCGAACCCGGTGACAGTTCGCACAGAAGGTCTCGTTCCCGACGGGGTCGACGATCTCGACCATCCCGCCGTCGACGAAGTACCGCCGTCGGTCGTGCATCTCGCGGTGCTCGACGCGGTCGGCTTGCTCGGCGAGCCACCCGTGGACGCGCTCGATGTCTATCGCCCACTCGGGGTTCCCCGCGATCTCCGGCATGTACTCGATGAGCTGGAGCTGGAGGCCGTCGCGTTCGGCGACGCGGTCGACCATCTCTGGGACGTATCCAGCAGTCCCCTCGAACACGACCATGTTCAACTTCACGGGCGCGAGGCCAGCGTCGAGCGCCGCATCGACCCCTTCGACGACGCGGTCGTACGCTCCGGATTGCGTTATCTCCGCGAACGCCTCCGGGTCGACCGCGTCCTGACTGACGTTCACGCGCACCACGCCAGCGTCCGCGAGCGCCTCGGCGCGCCCAGGGAGGAACGTCCCGTTCGTCGTCACCGAGATCTCCATCGAATCCGGCGTGCGGCGGACGATCTCCTCCAGGTCCTCGCGGAGCATCGGCTCCCCGCCCGTGAACTTCACCTTCCCCACGTCGTACTCGGCGGCGACGTCGAGGAACCGCACGACCTCGTCCGCGGTCATCTCGTCGTCCTGGGGCTCCTGCGGGCCGCGCGTGTCGCCGAGGCCCTCGTTGTGGCAGTAGACGCAGTCGAAGTTACACCGGTCGGTCAAGGACACTCGTACGCCCGAGACCTCGCGGCCGAACGCGTCCGAAAGCATCTACGTTCGAGTTGCGGGCCGACGCGGATAAACGTCGCGTCCACCCCTGTCGAAGCGGGAATCCACCCGAACACGTTCGCTCCGGGTTCCGGGGACCCCGCCGGCGACGTGCGGGCATCCCTCGTGTTGCAGACGCTGGGACGAGTCACGAAACTTATGGGTCGGGGAGCGGCTACGATACGGACGATGTCGCCCTCCAGACGCGCCCTCCTCTCCGCAGCGACGGCCGCGACCGCGAGCGTCGCGCTCGCGGGCTGTAGCGGCACCGGCTCGTCCGAATCGCACGACGAATCCCCCGCGAATCCCGCCGACGGCGGTGGCGGCGACCCCCCGCCGTACGCGTACCTCCGCGTCGACACAGACCTCGCGGCGGTCTGGCGGTCCCGCGGCGACCAGTCCCGGCGCGAGGCCCGACGGTATCCGGGCCCGCACGTCGTGGATTCGCAGTCCCGCGCGGACGACCTGGAATACGCGGACATCGATGGTGTCGACGCGGTCCGCGAGTTCGTCGCCGACACGGACTTCGACGCCGAGACCGTCTACGTCGACCAGCGCGAGGTCCCCTCGTGTTACCGGCTCGAACTCTGCGGGGCGTCGTGGACGAGTACCGACATCGACCTCGAGTACTCGCGCGTCGGTCTCGCGTACGACGTCCCCTGCGAGGCGGACGCCAAGGTGACCGAAGCGCGATTCCTCCGCCTCCCGGACGCGCTCAGTCACGATGACGTGACAAGCATGGGGTCGAGCACCGGCACCGGCGGCTGTCCCGGCGACCACGAACCGGTCGCGGGCGGCGAGCCACCCGGGCACGACGACGGGACGACGACGGAGGGGGATTCGGCGTGACTGGGAGCGACGGCGACGACTCTCGCCGTGGGTTCCTCTCGGCGCTCGGTGCGACGACCGCCACGGGCGCGGTCGCGGCGCTCGCCGGGTGTTCGACGCTCTCGAACGACGGCTCCGACCGAGTGACCTTCCACGCTTCCGAGCTCCCGGACGTCGACGACCACCCGGTCGTCGCGGTCGGTGCGACGTACCCGACGTCGGTTCCGCGCTCGCACCGCCGGGACGCACAGATTCGAGCGAACGACGCGCTGGAGGACGTCCCAACTCCCCTGGGTGCACGACGCGTCCCGAACGGGCACGTCCGCGAGCACCTCGCGGACGCGGTCACGGAGGCCCGAAACCGCCTCGACGAGGCGCTCAGAGCGCCCACGCCCCGCGAGACCCTCGAGTCGCTCCGCGCGGCGCGCGCTCACGCCCGGTACGCGTCCGTGGGCTGGGACGCCATCGAGGACGGCCTCACCGTCGCCGCGCTCGAGGACGAGGCGACCGACGTCGCGGAACGCGCCGCCGACGCGCAGCACGCGATGGAATACGTCGGCACCGACCCCGCGCCCGCGGTCGTCGTCCACGCCAGCCGCGAGCGACTGCTCGACGAGGCCGGGTCCGTCTCCGAGGACGTCTCTCACGGCGACGTTCGCGTCCTCCGCGTCGCCGAGTTCGGCGAGCACGTCGAGCGCGCGACCGCGTCGCTCGCGGACGCGAGGATGATTGCGGACCGGTTCCGCGACCGCCAGCCCGACGACGCCGCGTCGCTCCGACCGACCATCGTGGACGCACGCCAGCGACTCCGCGAGGAAATCGAGTCGGCGGTCGCCGACCTCCCGAGCGAGGACGCCGCGATGACCGTCACCGGCGCCGACATCGATGACACGAGGACCGAACGCCTCCTCTACGAACTCCACTTCGAAGCGACCGCCGGTGACCCAGCCAGGTCGCGCCACGGCCCGGCGTCCGGAGTGCTCGACGCGATCAGGCAACTCGCTGCAGTCCGTGCCTATCGGGCGGTCCGCGAGCGCGTCGCCTCCGGGACGCGCTACGAGGTGACCGGCGCGGACGCGGTTCGCGACGCGTACGCGACCGCCCACGAGGCGCTCCGCGCCGCGCCCCGTCGGAGCGACGCCCCCGTCCTCGCGCGCGCCGCCCTCCGGTACGCCGCCAGCAGCGTCCGGTTCGCGGACGAACGACTCGCCCAGCAATCCGGCGAACTCTACTCGCACGACGTCGACGACGCGTACGAGCAGTACGTCGTCCAGGGGGCCATCGCGGAGGCGACGCCGGTCGCCGTCGGTACGGCGCTCGACGCGCTCGACGCGAACTGACCGTCCGCTCGCCGGTCAGTGCGGCGTCGCGCGCGTCGCCGTCGCTTTGAACGTCGCCACCACCTCACGACCGGGTTCGAGCGTCAGGCGCTCCAGCGAGTCGACCGTCACGAGCACGGGGAGCGTCACGTCGCCATCACCTATCGCGACGTCGACGAGCGCGACGGACTCTCGGCGGTCGACGCCCGCGACGGTACCCGCGAACCGGTTGCGGGCGCTAGAGGCGTCCGCGGCCGGTGCGTCGTCGGGGTCGTGGAGCGTGACCGCGTCCGCGCGCACCGCCACCTGGACGTCGTCGGCGTCCTCGAACAGGAGCGCGCGGACGTCGCCGACGTCGGTCGCGACCGTCGCGAGTTCGCCGTCGCGCTCGCGGACCTCGCCGGTGAGGACCGCCACCTCGGTCCCGGCGGTGTCCGCGAACGCGGCGCGGACCCTGGCGAACCGCGCGAGGAGCGCGCGAGCGTCGTCCGTGAGTCGACTCCCGCCGCCGCTCGCGCCACCGCGCTCGCGCTCGACGAGCGCGCCGAGTTCGTCCTCCAGCGCGCCGAGTCGCTTGTGCGCTCGCGAGTACGACCGTCCGAGGGCGTCCGCCGCCGCGGACAGCGACCCCTCGCGGTCGACCGCCGAGAGCAGCGCGACGTCGCGTTCGTCGACGGTCGCGTCCCCGACCCGCAGGTGCGCTTCGAAGCCGGCGTCCATGCCGAACGCTTGCGGCGAAACCGTTATGTCCTTTTCGACACAACGCTCGCTATGCGCCGGTCACGTCGCTCGTTCCTCGCAGCCGCAGGTGCGACCGCCGCGACTGTAGGTAGCGTCGCGCTCGCCGGCTGCAGCGCCCTCTCGACGCGGAGCGACCCGGTGCGCGTGCTCGCCGCCGGGAGCCTCCAGCGCGCACTCGATCAGGGGCTCCGCGACGCCGTCGACGCACCCGTCGCCGTCGAAGCCCGCGGGTCCGCGGCCGCCGCGCGCCTCGTCGCCGACGGCACGCGCGACCCGGACGTGCTCGCGCTCGCCGACGTCGCGCTCTTCGACCGGCTCCTCGACGACCACTGGCACGCCTCGTTCGCGTCGAACGCGCTCGCCGTCGCCACCGCCGACACCTCCGGCGGGCGCGCCGTCGCGGACGCCAGCGACCGCGAGGACGCCCACTGGTACGACCCCGTCCTCGACGACGACGCCGCACTCGGTCGCACCGACCCCGACCTCGACCCGCTCGGGTACCGGACCGTCTTCCTCCTCGACCTCCTGGCCGCCCGCCACGACCGCCCCGGCCTCCGCGACGCCGTCCTCTCGCGCGACCAGGTCTACCCCGAGACCGCGCTCCTCTCCGGGTTCGAGACCGGCGCCATCGACGCCGCCGTCGTCTACGAGAGCATGGCCGCCGACCGCGGCTACGACGCCGTCGACCTCCCCGCCGCCGTGGACCTCTCCGACCCCGACCGGGCCGACGCCTACGCCGAGGCGTCGTACGACCTCCCCGACGGCGGCGTCGTCCGCGGGAGCGTCGTCGAGTACGGCGCGACGCTTCGCTCCCCCGACGACGACGTCGCACGCGGCGTCTTCGAGACGCTCGTCGCAGGCGACTACCTCGACGCGCACGGGTTCGAGGTCCCGAGCGCGTTCCCGCGGTTCACGCGGGACGCGCCCGACGCGCTCGCCGGCCGATGACCGCAGACGAGTCGGCGCTGGCGACGCCGCGGCGGCGTCCCGGCGTCGACTGGCCGCTCGTCGCCGCCGGCCTCGGCGTCGCGCTCCTCGCGCTCTACGCAATCCCCGTGCTCGCACTCGCCATCGCAACGCCACCCGGCGAACTGCTCGCGCGCCTCGGCGACCCCGCGACGCTGCGCGCCGTCGGGAACTCGCTCGCCACTGCGACCGCCGCCACCACGATAGCCACCGTCTTCGGCGTCCCGCTCGCGTACTGGCTCTCCCGGACCGGCGGCCGCCTCGCCACCGCCGTCACTGGCATCGTCGTCCTCCCGCTCGTCCTCCCGCCCGTCGTCGCCGGCATCCTCCTCGTCAGCGTCTTCGGCCCGAACGGGCTCGCCCCCACTACCACCGCGTTCGGCGTCCAGTTCACGCGCTCGTACCTCGGCATCGTCGCCGCACAGACGTTCGTCGCCTCCCCGTTCGTCGTCGTCACCGCCACCGCCGCGTTCGACCGCGTCGACCCCGCCCTCGAGGACGCCGCGCGCAGCCTCGGGCACGACGAACTCGCGACGTTCCGCCGCGTCGTCCTCCCGCTCGCCTGGCCGGGCGTTCTCGCCGGCGTCACGCTCACGTTCGCCCGCTCGATGGGCGAGTTCGGCGCCACCATGCTCGTCGCGTACTACCCGCGCACCGTCCCCGTCCAGATCTGGCGCGCGTTCGTCGGCAGCGGTCTCGACGCCGCACTCCCGCTCGCCGCCCTCCTGCTCGCCGTCTCGCTCGCGGTCGTCGTCGCCCTCCACCTCCTCGGCGCCGACCCCTGGCGGTAACCCGGTAGCCTGCCAAGAACTAACAGGGCGGACGCGGTGGGTTCGACCATGGCTCGCTCGCACGAGTTCGACCACGACAGGCGACGCCAGATCTACGAGTACGTCGAACGCAACGGCGCGGTCGACCCCGAGGACGCCCGGCAGGCGCTGCTCGTGCAGCCCAGCAGCAACTCGAAGCCAGCGCGCTCCGGCGCCGAACTCAAACCGTCCGTGCCGATGTCGAGCGAGGAGTTCGACCACCACGTCAGCATCCTCGAACGCGACGGACACCTCGAGGTGCGCGACGGGAAGCTCCGCGTCGCCATCCCGATCGACGCCGACGCCACCACCGTCGAACTCGACGACGTCGAAGCGACCGTCCGCCCCGCCCAACAGGAGGACATCGCGGGCATCCTCGGCGTCATCGAGACCATCGCGAGCGACGAAGCGTACGTCGTCGCGCGACGACTCGCCGCCGACGTGACGCGCGACGAGGTCCTCCTCCGGCACAACGAGAGCGAGGACCGCGTGTTCTTCGTCGCCACCGTCGACGACGACGCCGTCGGCTGGCTGCACGTCGAGGTCGTCCAGGCGCCGAACATGTCTCACACCGCCGAGCTCACCGTCGGCGTCCTCGACGCGTACCGCGGCGGCGGCCTCGGGTCGACGCTCATGGAACGCGGCCTCGACTGGGCGCGCTCCGCGGGCGTCGAGAAGGTCTACCAGAACCTTCCCGCGACGAACGACGCCGCCGTCGCCTTCCTCGAGGCGAACGGCTGGACGACCGAATCGACGCGGGACGGCCACTACCGCATCGACGACGAGCTCGTGGACGAGGTCCAGCTCGCCATCTGGCTCGACGACTGACGACGCGGGGAGACGGCGGGGGCTTTTCCGACTGGCGCTCGACTGACGATGGAGATGGGACTCTTCAGTGAACTCGGGCGGAGCGTCGAGCAGTTCAAACGAACCGTCGAGTCGACGGCCGAGGAGACCGCCGAGTTCGCGTGTCGCGCCTGCGGGACTCGACTGCACGCCGACCACGAGACCTGCCCCGAATGCGGCGCCGACGCCGTCCGCGAGCGCGAGACCGAGGACGCCGAGGACTGACGCGGTCAGCGCTCCAGGTCCGCTCGCGAGTCGACGTCCGAGAGCGACCGCGTCGAGAACCCGTGGTCGCGAACGTCGACCTCGTGGGCCGCGAGCGCGTCGAGGACGTCGCGGAACCGGCGCGACCCGGCGGCGAGCGTCGCGTCGACCGCAGCGGCGAGCGCGTCGGTCCTGTACGCCGCGCACGTCGGTTTCGGGTAGCCGTCGACGACCGGGACGACCGCGTCGACCGCGTCCTCGGCCGCGGATTCGGCGTGGCCGGATTCGTGCCCGTCGAGCGCTCCAGCGAGCCACCGGACGAGCGCCGGGTCGAGCCACGGGAGGTCGCACGCCGCCACGACGACCACCGGCGCGTCCACGCAAGCGAGCGCGCTCGCCAGTCCCGCCACGGGGCCCTCGTCCGGGCGCTCGTCGAGCGCGAACCGGACGTCGACGTCGACGCCGTTATCGTCGAGGGCGGCCGCGAACGCGTCGCGCTGGTCCCCGCGGCAGTTCACGACGACCGACGCGCACGCGGCGTCGAGGGCGTCGACGACGCGCGCCAGCATCGGCTCCCCGTCGACGGTCGCGAGCGCCTTGTCGCCGCCCTCGAACCGCGTCGACCGGCCACCCGCGAGCACCACGCCTGCTACTGGTCGGGAGCCGCGACGCTCGGCGGTGTCGTCGTCGCCGGACGCGTCCCCCTCGTTCGAGTCCGCCATCTGTCCGCGCTTCGACCACCACACCCGTAACGCCGTCGCTCCACGCGCCCATCGAGCACCACGCCGGTAACGCCGTCGCTCCACGCGCCCATCGAGCACCACGCCGGTAACGCCGTCGCTCCACGCGCTCATCGACTCACCAGAGTCGACAGACGACGACCACCCACCCTCGAACGTATCAGAAAACATTTACCAATCGGCGGAGGCGGAACGGCCATGGAACGTCCGAGCCCGCGCCACGTCGTCGCGACGCTCGTGCTCGCCGCCATCGTCGTCTCGCTCGCCCTCCCCCCGCTCGGCGGTCCACCGACGGTCACCGTCGAGAACCACGACCAGAACCGGACGTATCGCGTCACCGCCTACGCCGTTCAGGACGTCGACCAGCCCTCCTCGGTCGACTTCCTGGCCACCACCGATGACCGACGCGAACGCGTCCGCTTCGAGGCCGTCTTCTGGCAGAACGACGCGGACTACCGGAACGTCACAGTTGCTAGCCCCTACGGTGCGAACGGGAGCGCGCTCGTCCCCGCCGGCGGGAACGCGACCGTCGAACTCGACGGGTACGACAGCGAACCGACCATCGTCTACGTCGTCGAACTCGCGGACAGTGAACGCGTCGTCCACGTCGACGCGACGCGCTGCAGCAAACCCGACCAGTCCGTCACGGTCGCCGTCGACGACGGCGACTTCCAGAACGGGTCCAGCGTCTGCGCGTAACCGACGTCGTCACGCGAGCACGACTCGCCGGAGCGGGACCGAACGAGTTCGGGCTACCACTGCCACTCGTTCTCACTGCGAGAGAATCACACGACCCTTTCAGGGACCTGAACGTCGTATTCCCGTGCAGTCATGGCTTCGAACGCGTGCAGCGCGTGGTGGCACGGTGATTGCGAGGGCACCAGCGCCTGCCCACCACGATGTCCGCGGTTCCGCGACAGCGACGGCCGTCCGTACCTCGTCCAGCTCGCAGCTGACGACGCCGCCGCCGGTCTCCTCGACGACCTCGTCGCGATGTACCGCGACTACCCCGCCGAACACCGCTCGATGGGCATCCCACCAGTCCACGAGGTACGCATCCGCGAGTGGCTCGACAGCCTCGCGGCGCGCGGCCGGAACGTCGTCGCCACGCTCGACGGCGACGTCGTCGGGCACGCCGCGTACGCCCCGCGGGACGCCGCCGTCCCCGAGATGCTCGTCTACGTCGACCCCGACCATCACGGCCGCGGCCTCGGCACCGAACTCACGAAGCACGTCCTCGCGCACGCCGCCAGCGACGGCTGCGACGGCGTCGCGCTCGACGTCTCCCGGGACAACCCCACCGCCATCCACGTCTACGAATCGCTGGGGTTCGAACCGACCGAC
This sequence comes from Halorubellus litoreus, assembly GCF_037081675.1. GTDB lineage: Archaea > Halobacteriota > Halobacteria > Halobacteriales > Natrialbaceae > Halorubellus > Halorubellus litoreus. The sequence continues at coordinate 363,905 of NZ_JAZAQL010000003.1, forward strand.
GAGACGCCGATGGAGGTCGAGATGCGCGTCGACACCGACCACCCCATCGTCCTCCACGTCCGCAAACCACCCGCGGACCGCGACCTCGAAGCGCCGAACTGACCGCAGCAGAAAACGAGGTGACGGTGCCCGGGAACCGCGCTATCGCTCGGGGAACAACGCCGCGACGGTCGCAGCGACCATCGCGTCCGGAACGCCCGCGTCGGCCGTCGCACTGACGTCCGGGAGCGTCCGTTCGGCGATCCGCGACGCCAACCGCTCCAGGACCGCGCGCTCCACCGGGTCGAGGGCCGGTCCCTCACCGTCCATCCCCCGACACGCGGCCAGTTCCCGCTCCGCGTCCGCCACGACCGTGGCCACGACCGCGTCGCCGTACGCGTCGACGCGCTCCTGGGCCTCGTCCACGCCGTCCACCCCGTCGACCTCGTCGACCACGCGTCCGTCTCCAGCCGTCACTCCTTCGGGAACGTCGCCCGGAACTCGTTCGCGCCGACGCGCTCCACCTCGTAGCCGTCCGCGTCGAACGACTCCACCTCGGCGTCGAACTCGTAGAACAACGGCTTCGGGTCGTGGTCGTTCACCACCGTCACCGACTCGCCGCTCGCCACGTTCTCGAACGCCTCGTGGATCATCGGATGTCGCTCCTGCGGTGGTACCTCACGAACGTCGATCTCGGTTCCAGTCATGCACGCTAGCGTCGTCGAGCCGCGTCCGTCGTCGTTCCCCCGAACACGTTCGTCGACGTGATCGGCCGACCGTGCTCGCGCGCCCCCCGTCGGGCGACCGTGCCTGCGACGGCCCCAGTCGGTCGACCGTGCCTGCGGCGGCCCCGGTCGGTCGACCGTGCCCTGTCCCCCGTCGGCGGCACTCAGACGTCGAGCGTGCGTTCGAACGTGAACGTCTCCGAGACGCCGGCCGCCCGTGGCGTGAGCTTGATGACGACCTCGCCGTCGTTGCTCTTGATCTTCTGTCCACCGAGGAGTCCGACGTCGATGTCGCGACCGATACCCGACAACGTGCTGCCCGCCTCGATACTCCCGACCGCCTGCTCCTCGTCCCAGACCTTCTTCCCGCCAGTGAACACGCGGATGCGGACGACGACGTCCGGCGCTACGTCAGTTCCGCGGTTCTCCAGGGCGTACGTGAGCGTCCGGCACGTCGCAGAGCACGTCTCGACGCGCTCCACGGTCGCCTCGAAGTCCACGTTCGCGCTCCCATCGCTCCCGTCACCGCTCGACGCGTCCTCGCTCGTCGTCGCACCATCGCCCTCCTCGTCCGCTCCCGCACCGTCACCGTCGCTTGCGGTCGTCGACCCGTCGGCGTTCGACGCGTTCGTCGCTGCACCGCTGTCGTCGCCGGCCGCGGTCGTGTCCTCGTCGTCGTTCCCGCCGGTCAGACAGCCCGCGGTCGCGGCGACGGTCGCCGTGGACCCGACCGCGGCCATGAGCTTCCGTCGCCTCATTCGAGACCCTCCAGCATCGTTACTTGCACAGTTCCTCACACGGAACACAAAAGGTCTGTCGGCTCGCCGACCGCCACGCTCGGCGACGGCCGCTCCCGATGGAGCTACCTGTCGTCCATGTGCGCGAACAGGACCGGCCGGTCGCTGTCCAGGATGACGTCCTGGGAGACGCTCCCGAACAACGCCTTCCCGGTCGGCGAGCGCTTCCGACCCGCGACACAGATACAGTCGACGTCCAGCTCGTTCGCCCGCTCGACGATCTCGTCCGACGGCGTTCCGGACTCCTCGTCGAGGTTGTACTCCACGCCCGCTTCCTCCAGGACCTCGGTCGCGCGCCGCACCGACCCGACCTGGTTCACGGACGCCCCCGACGGGTTCTCCTGGAAGATGTGCAGGACCGTCACCGACACTTCGCTGTCCGCCGCTGGCAGGTCCGCGACCGCCTCTGCCTGCGCCGTCGCTCGCTCCTCGCTCTGGTCGACCGGAATGAGAACGTGGTACATACGCGTCGCTTCGCCCACCGGTGGCTTATGCGTTCCCCCGATATGGGCGGCCCGTACCCGAATATGAGCGGCCTGCACCCGAATATGGGCGGCCTGCACCCGAATATTGACGGTCCGCACCCGAAGACGTATGCCGGACGTGGGCGACGCCCCGCACCCGAAGACGTATGCCGGAAGCGGTCGACCCCCCGACGATGTCGAGCGTCTCGGCACGAACCGTTCTCGTCGTCTCCGTCGTCGTGCTCGCGCTCGTCGCGAGTCTCGTCGCCGTCGCACTCCCGGGCGGCGAGCAGGCCGCCGCCGAACCCGCCACGAATCAGCCGGACGAGGACGTCGTCGCGGTGCACGCGGACGGCGTCACCGGCGACGGCGTCGACGTCGCCGTCCTCGACCCGACCGGGTTCGACACCGACGCGGCCGCGTACGCAGACGCCGTCGTCGCCGCTCGCGCGTTCGGCTCCGGGACGACCGTCGGCCCGAACGCGGGCGACGTCCACGGCACGCGCTCGGCGCGCCAGGTCGCGGCGGTCGCACCGAACGCGAGCCTCTACCTCGCCGGGTTCGACGGCGAGAGCGGGTACGGGCGCGCGATGGCGTGGGCGGTCCGACGGGACGTCGACGTCGTCGTCGTCCCCGCGGCGTTCCACGGCAAACCGGGGACGGGCGAGTCCGTCGTCGAGAACGTCACGTCGCGAGCGGTCGCCCGCGGCGTCGTCGTCGTCGCCGCCGCCGGAAACACTGCCCGCGGCACGTACCGCGCGACGTACGACCGCGTCCGGAACGGCGCGCTCGTCGTCGAGGACGGCGTCCGGAACTACCTCCGCGGCGAGGACCGCGTCGTCCGCGCGTGGCTCTCCTGGACGAACGCCGGCCCCAGTGAGTCGTACGCGCTCGAACTCTACCGCGTCACCGAGACCGGACCGCGACTCGTCGCGCGGTCAGTCCCCTACGACGCGGACGGGGAGCCGAACGCGCGCCTGAACGTCCGCGTCGAACCCGGTACGCACTTCCTCGTCGTCCGCGGTCCCGACCGACCCACCGGGACGACCGTTCGCGTGACGAGCGCGACGAACGCGCTCCAGCACGCCACCGTCCGCGGGAGCCTCGTCGCGCCGGCGACCGCCGACGGCGTCCTCGCGGTCGGCGCGTGGAATCCCGTCCAGGGGCGACTCGCGGCGTACAGCTCCAGCGGCCCGACGCTCGCGGGCCGCCCCGGCGTCGACGTCGTCGCGGACGCTCGCGCCGACGACGGCTTCCGCGGGTCGTCGGTCGCCGCCGCGCGCGCCGGTGGCGTCGCCGCGCTCGTCCGCGCCGTCCGCCCGAACGCCACGCCAGCGGCCGTCGAATCCTCCCTCGAGGGGACCGCGCGCGACGTCGGCGTCGAGGGCGTCGACGCCCGCACCGGCGGCGGCCTCCTCCGACCCGAACGCGCCGTCGCCGCCGCGCTCGCCGACGCACGGAACGCCACCGCCGAATCCGGAACCACCAGCCCCGCGCTCCGGAGCCGAGCGGACCGCGGACCCGACGCGCACGGTCGCTCGTCGTCGAAATCGACCGATCCCGCAGCACTCCCCGTTCTCGCGAACGCCCTGGTACTCTTCGCTTACGCTGGCGCTCGAACCACTCAAGCGCGGCTTTGAGCTACGACCACGGTTAACTTCGCGCCGCCAGAACGTCGAGATAGCCATGGGGAGCCTCATCGAACGCGTCCAGGGGGAGGTCGCCGACAGCGACGAGCGCCCGCTCGTCCTCGACGTCGTCGACGGCGAATCCGACGTCGTCCTCGACGCGCTCGCCGCCGACACCCGCCGTCGCGTCTTCCGCGCGCTCTTCGACGAACCGGGGACCGCGAGCGCGCTCGCCGACGACCTCGACGAGAGCGTCCAGACCGTTCACTACCACCTCTCGGAGCTACAGGACGCCGACCTCGTCGAACGCGTCGACACCCGCTACTCGGAGAAAGGCAACGAGATGGCGGTCTACGGCCCCGCGAGCGACCCGATCGTGCTCGTCGGGAACGAGGAGTTCGCGCCCGCCGTCGAACGCTCCATGACGCGGATCGTCGGCGGCGTCGGCCTCCTCGCCGCCGCCAGCCTCCTCGTCCAGTTCGGCGTGGAACGGCTCGCGCGCGGCACGCGACTCAGCGGCCGCGCCGCGGAACCCGCGAGCGCCGTCGACGGCGTCGCCCCCGACGGCACGCTCGCGAACCTCCTCCTCGACGTCGTCGAACCCGGGCTCGCGTTCTTCCTCGGCACGCTCGTCCTCGTCGCCGCGCTCGTCGTCGCACGCCGCTGACCGCGAGCGCGCGGAGTTCTCTCGCTCGCAGTCCGCGACCCGACGTGCGCCCCGCCCGACGCTCACTCGGCGTCGCCTGGCGGGTCGCGCGGGAGCGTCACCGCGAACGTCGCCCCGTCGTCGTCGTTCTGCACGGACACGCTCCCGTCGTACGCGTCCACTATCTCGCGGACGAGGTACAGCCCGAAGCCCGTGCCCGGACTATCGAACCCGCGCTCGCCCTTCTCGAACACCGACGGTAGGACGGCCTCGGGGATACCGGGGCCGTCGTCGGCGACGCGAACCGTCGCCGTCGCCTCGTCCGCGACCATCTCGACGGACACCGACGGCGACGTCCGGTCGTTGTGCTGGACGGCGTTCGCGAGCAGGTTCTCGAACACCTCGCCGAGCAACCGGTCCGCGTGCACCGTCACGTGCTCCTCGGGCACCGACAACGAGAACTCGGCGTTCGCGAACGCCTCGCGCGCCCCCTCGACCTCCGCCTCGACGACCGCTCGCAGGTCCACGGGCTCGGTCTCCCGGGTCTCGTCCACGACGAACGCCTGCATGAGCGCTCGCAGCGTCTCGATGAGCTCCACCATGTCCGCGGTTCGACCCTGTATCGTCTCCAGGTGCGACCGCCCGGCGTCGTCGACGTGCGCGTCGAGAATCTCCGTGCGAGCTTCGACGACGTTCAGGCTGTTCAGGAGGTTGTGGCGGATGAACCGGTTCACGAACTCCAGTCGCTCGCGCTCCTGTTCGACGACCGCGCCGCGTTCGACGGTCGCGATGGCGAGCCCGAGTATCTCCCCGACCTGCCCGAGCACCGCGAGTTCACGTCCCGAGAACCCCTCGCGGCGGTACGTCGCGACGTTCAGCACGCCGAAGGACTCGTCGTCGAACGCCACCGGCACCGCCGCCCACCGCTCCAGGCCTCGGGCCGCGAGCACGCCCACTCGACCGTCACCAGCGACGACGTCCCGCGTCCGCACCTCGTGCCCCTCGGAGGCCGCCACAGCCAGGTCGACGCCTTCCTCGTGGTCGTGCGCGCCGTCGACCGGCAACGCCAGTCCGGCGTCCGCCGCCAGCACCGACCCGTCGGCGTCCGCGTCCGCGAACGCTACCGTCCGCAGCTCGTCGACCGCCGCGCCTTCGAGCGCGTCCACCCACGCCAGCGCGTACGACCCCGTGTCGGCGAGCCGGTCGACCGCCGTCCGCTCGATCTTCAACCGGTCGGACCGGTGCATCACCGCGTCCGTCAACGTCCGCACTACCGAATGCAGGTCGTTCAACGCCGCGAGGCGGTCGACGTACCGCTCGCGCTCCAGCTCGTGACTCACCCAGTCGCTGAACAGCTCGACGAACGTCACCTGCCACTCCGAGAACGCCTCCGAGCGCGCCTCCTTGTCGTAGAAACAGAACGTCCCGTACGCGTCGCCGTCGACCGTCACGGGTGCGCCGAGGTAACACGAGATACCCCAGTCGGCGTTCCCCGCGCGCTCGGCGAGGTGCGGTGCGTCCCGCTCGACGTCCTCGAGGACGAGCGTCTCCCGGGTCGACACCACCTCGTCGCAGTTCGTCGTCTCCAACGGCACGGTGTCCCCGGCCGCGACGTCGTCCTTCCCGGGCGCGTCCACGTACTCGAACGTGTACTCGCCGCTGTCGACGTACGACAACGTCGCGTACGACGTCCCGACGGCTTCACGGACGATACCGAGGAGGTCCTCGACCTTCTCGCCGAACGGCCGGTCCGCGTCCGCGACCACCTCGTACGCTTGCTGGAGCGCGCGCTCGCGGCTCTCGAGAGACCCTGGCGTCGACGGAACCGACTCGGCCTCCGCGTCGCCAGCGTCGCCCGCGTTGCGCGCGTTACCCGCGTCGCCCGCGGCGCCTGCGTCGCCCGCGCCGCCCGTGTCGTCCGCGTTCGAGCCACCGTCGGTGACGGCGACGGCGAGTGCGCGGTCGCGGACCTCGTCCGGAACGCGGTCCGCGGGCGCGTCCTCGGGCACCGGAACGTAGTCGTCGGCGCCCGCCCGCACCGCCTCGCTCGCGACGTGCTCGTCGCCGTCCCGCGCGTACACGACCACCGGCACGTCGCCGGTCACCGATTCGACGACCGCCACGCCGTCGGTCCCCGCCAACTCGTACGGCGTCACGACGACCGACGCGTCCGCCGGCACCGACCCGAGACCTCCCTCGGTCACCACCATCGTCCGAACCGAGGCGCCGACAGCGTCGAACGCCGACGCGTCCACCGACGATGCGGCGTCCGTCACGAGCACCACTCTCGGTGTCGCGCTCCACTCCTCGTGCATTCGTCGCTACAACGACCTGCGGACACAAATGCCTAGCGCGGTCGGTTCGACGGTCGAGCACGACCCGCCGTCGCGGCCGCGGCCGCCGGTCGTGCACGAGTCGTCCCCGGCGTCCCGGTCGTTATCAGTCCTCGCCGCGAACGCTCTCGCATGACAGACCCCTCCGTCGACGAGGCGCCCGCCTCGACCGTCGTGACCGTGTACTCGGACTACGTCTGCCCGTTCTGTTACCTGGGTCGGGAGAGCCTCCGCCAGTACCAGGCGACGCGCGACGAGTCGCTCGAGATCGACTGGCGGCCGTTCGACCTCCGGAGCGGCCAGCGCGGCCCCGACGGCGAGATAGACCACTCCGTCGACACCGGGAAGGACGACGACTACTTCGAGCAAGCGAAGGAGAACGTCCGACGGCTCCAGGAGAAGTACGACGTCGAGATGGACCTCGACCTCGCGACGGACGTCGACTCGCTCGACGCGCAGGTCGCGTCGTACTACGTGAAAGGCCACGACGACTACGAGACGTGGCCCGCGTTCGACGAGGCGCTCCTGGACGCGCTCTGGCAGGACGGCCGCGACATCGGCGACGAGAGCGTGCTCGTCGACCTCGCCGCGGACGCCGGCGTCGACCCCGACGAGATCCGGGCCGCGCTCGACGACGACGCGCTCCGCGCCGAACTCGAGGAGCAGTTCCGCGCCGCCCAGCAGGCGGGCGTCACGGGCGTGCCGACGTTCGCGTACGACGGCTACGCCGCACGCGGCGCCGTCCCGCCCGAGCACATCGAACGACTCGTCGAAGGCACCCACGACGCCTGACGGCGCCACGGGCGCCAGCAGCGCTCGGACCGACGTCCGTCAGTCGAAGTCGCCGACGAGCGCGACGATACCGAGTATCGCCAGCACGCCACCGACCGCGAGCGCACCGACCGTCGTCACCGAGACGCCACTGCCGTCACCGGGGGGCGTGCTCGTCGTCGCCGACCCGTAGATGGTGCCGACCGCGGTCGTTCCCGCGTCCCCGCCGCGCGTCGTCGGCGGCGCGTCGGACGCCTCCCGGAGGATGACCGTGCCGACGTCCGCCTCGGTCCCCGCACTGGCGCCGTCGAGGTAGAGCGCCATCGGGTACTCGCCCGGGTCCAGCGACTCCGGGCGGTCGAGGTCCTGGTGAACCGTGACCGAGTCCCCGTCCGCCGATGCGGACACGCCCGCGTCGGACTCGCTGTCGACGGTCGTTTCGAGGACCAGCGTCACGACCCCGTCGTCGTTCCCGTCCGTGAACGTGACGGGGATGCGGACGTTCGTCGCTTCGGACCCGAACACGAGCGTCGCACTGTCGCGGTCGGTCAACCGAACCACGATCTCGACGCGTTCGCCGGCGGGCTTCTGGTAGACGTTCTGCTCGAACTCGGCGTCACCGGGCCCACACGACGGCGCGCACGCTCCGACGACACCGGGCGCGCTGGCGAGCTCGGTTCCGTTGTACCGCACGGACACCTCGAACTCGGTGCCGCGGTCTATCTCCGCGAAGTCGACCTCGGCGTCGAACGACCCGTCCTCGCCGACGCGCGCGACCGCCTGCCGGAGGAACGGGTTCTCGGAGTCGGTGGACTTGATCCGGAGCGTCACCTGCGAGCCGTTCTCGAGCGTCGTCGTCCCCGAGATGGCGGCGCTCCCGGTCTGCTCGACGACGAGTCGGTCGCCGTCGTACTCGATGGTCGCGTTCGGCGGCGCGTCGTCGCCGACGTCGGCGGTGCTCCCGATGCCGTCGCTGGCCGGTGCACCGGCGGCGACGTTCGCGGCGGCGACGCCGCCGAGCGCGGCGATGGCCGCCAGTGCGACCGCGAACGCGATGGTTTCGCGGGCGGGGTGTCGACTCACGTCGACCACCTCCGCTCGCGTTCGATACAGCGACCGTACCGGCGCGCACGAGGTCGTGCGCTGGAGGGCAGGGTTCGCATTGCACTCGAGACCACGAGTGCCGTACATGTAGGACTCCCGTAACCTCAAATCCGGCTTTGAACGCGCGACCTGCCTCGGCAACGACATACGAGTGGTATATTAGGACATGCAAGGTCTCCTATTACTTACTAGGCGGGTTTGAAGGGGGATGCGCGCCATCCGTATCACATGTCCGTCGGAACGCCCACCGCCAACTGGACCACGGAGTACAACTGCCCGTTCTGCGACGACACCCTCGAGGACCCCGGCGCCGCCTTCGTCGACCACATCGCCGACAACCCCGAGTGCAAGTCCGGTCACGACGCCTGGAAGTTCCACCTCACCGACGACTTCGGCGGCGCCTGACAGGACCGACCCCGAGAGCGCACGCGACCGACCCGACTCAGTCCCCGCCGGCCTCGGCCTCACCGCCACCCGCCTCGCCGTCACCCGCCGTCAACACCGGTACCGTCGACATCACCCGCCGTCAACACCGGTACCGTCGACGTCCGTAGCGTCCGCTCGGCGACGTTCCCCAGGAGGTACTTCGCCACCCCACTCCGTCCGTGCGTCCCCATCGCGACCATGTCGACGTCGTTCGACGTCACGTACGCCTCTATCTCCGCCCGTGGAACGCCAGCCGTCACCGTCGTCGTCACGTCCACCCCCGCCTCCGACGCGAGCGCGTGGACGTCGGTCACGGCGTCCGCGGCCGGCCCCCGCTGCTCTGCCTCGAGTATCTCCGACCGAACGTCCAACCCGAGCGCCGCCGTCTCCACGACCGAGAGGACGTGCACGTCAGCGTCGCATCGTGCCGCGAGAGACACCGCCACGCGCGCCGCCGCGAGCGCCTCCGGACTCCCGTCGGTCGCGACGAGCACGCGCTCGTACGGGAACGACACCGTGGCGTTCTCGTGGACCGGCACCGTCAACACCGGCACGGTCGAATCCCGGACGACCGCCTCCGCGACGCTCCCGAGCTCGAAGTGCTCGATCCCCGTCCGGCCGTGCGTCCCCATCACCACGAGGTCGGCGTCGACGTCCGTCGCGCACGCCACGATCGCTTCCCACGGCTTCGCCGTCCGCACCGCCGTCTCGACCGGGACGCCCGCCTCCTCGAACGTCGACGCGACATCGGCGACGAACTCGGCCGCGTCCTCGCGCGCCACCTCGCTCTCCGGCGCCGTCTCCAACTCCGTGACGTCGACGACGTGCAGGACGTAGACGGACGCCGACAGGTGCTCGGCGAGTGCTCTCGTGTGCGCGACCACGTCCCGCTCGACCGCGTCCTCGTCGACCGCCAGTAGTATCGACTCGACCATGGTTCTCTCCTCCACGTTCGCGCCCCGAGACAAAGAGGATTCGCCAGCGAACCCGGGGACGCTCAGGCCTCCTCTATCTCGATACGCGTCGAATCCTCCACCTCCATGCGCGGAACCGTCACCGTCAGCACGCCGTTCCGCATCTTCGCGGACACCGCGTTCGCGTCCACCTCGTCGGGGAGCCGCACCGAGCGCGACGCACGCCGATGCCCGCGCTCGTGCCGGATGAACTCGCCGTCCTCCTCGTCGACCGCCTGCTCGCGCTCGGCCGCAATCTTCAGCGTGCTCTCGGTCACGCGAACGTCCACGTCCTCGCGCTCGAACCCCGGCAGGTCGACCGTGACGACGTACTCGTCGTCGTGCTCGACGAGGTCCAACGCCATCGACTCGTCCGCTCCCTCCCAGGACGCGAACGGCGCGCCGCCTCGCCACGACCGCGACGCCTCCTCGAACTGTCGACTCATCCGCTCGAACAGCCGCTCTAACTCCTCGAATGGGTTGTTCTGTGAACTCATGGTGGAATCACCGGCAAGACGTACGTTCCACGTGGAAAAATACGGCGTGGACGGTTCACGCTCGACCACCCGTGTAGCCATCGATTGGTGTGATGAAACCGCTTCCTTCCGTCGGTATCCACGACCAACGCGTCACCGAACGACAACCACCGCGTTCCGGGGACGATCCGCGACCGCGTCGGTTGCGACCAGTTACCCGTATTTGGGTGAACGGACGCCGATAGCTCCGATGACCAGTTCGGTAATCGCCCCTCGGAAGGGTTTCGAGGCATCACCATCGCTTTGGGTTAACTCTATTGCCTTCGCTTTCAAGGTCGAAACCATGGAGGTCCGATTTCAACGCGCGAACCATCGGACCGGAAACGAGTCTGTGCTCCTGAAGTTCGAGGGCGTGCTCGACGAGCAGACCGCGTGCGTACTCGTGGACTCGGGGCATGGGGTGGACGTTTCGGCGCTGATGGGTGACGACGAACACCTGGCTGGCGTGCTCGTCACCCACGCTCACCTCGACCATTTCCGGTCTCTCGGCGAGAACGTCGTCGACGGTGCACCGGTGCTCGCGTCGGCACCGACCGCGGCGGTTCTCGAGGATTCGCTGAGTGAGAACGAACGAAACGACAGGGCGACGGGGGACGTCTCGGCGGCACTCGACGCGCTCGAACCCGTGACGGGCTGGCGGACGCTCCTCGGCGACGACGCCGTCCGCGTGCACCCGATACCGGCGGGTCACGCCCCGGGTGCGGCGGGGTTCGTCGTCCAGTTCCGCGACGACGGCGTCGCCAGACACCTCCTCGTCACCGGCGACTTCACGCGGACGCAGACCGCGGGGTATCCGGCGCTCCCGGACTCGCTGCCCGTGGACGTCGAGGCGATGGTCGTGAACGTCGCGACCGCCGACGACTACGAACGCCGACTCCACGACACCCTCGAGACGACGCTCGCTCGCGCTCTCGACGACGACACGACGCTCCTGACCGCGGGCAGCCTCACCGGCGTCCACCTCGCGCGCTTGCTCGCCGCGGCCGCGAGCCGGTTCTCGCTCGACGTCCCGATCCGGCTCGTCGGTCAGCCCGCGAAGCTCTACGACGCGCTGTCGCTCCCGGCCGAGCGCGTCGAACTGACGCCGGAGTACGCGCAGCCGGCGGCGGTACTCGACTCGGGTGCGGTCACGATCGCGGCCCCGGAGACGCCGGTCGACGGTGGCGCGAAACGCCTGTTCCACGCTATCGAGGGGGACGCGGACGCTGCGCTCGTCCAGGCGACGACCGGTGCGCTCGAGCCGGTCACGGGTGCGGCGTGCACGACGGACGCGTTCGAGGTGCGCGCGCACCCGACGGAGGCGGTCGTCGACGACGTCGTCGAGGGCTACGACCCGCTACACGTCGTGGTCGGGCACGAGAACGGGCCGGCGCTCGACGCGTACAAGGACAAGTACGCGGCGTTCGTGTGGGCGAACCAGGACGCCATCGAGCAGACGCTGTACGCGGACGGCGAGTGGCAGGCGCCGCCGTGGGTGAGCGAGCGCGCCGAACAGTACGTGTACGGGAACACGGAGACGACCGGCGGCACGTCGCTCGCGGACGACGCGGCGGCCGTCGACGCGTCGCTGCCAGCGGTCGAAGCGGACGACGTGCTCCTGCACGCCGAAGGCATCGACGTCACGCGACTCGCGGAGCGCTTCGGGTCGGCGTCGTCCGGTGATGCGACGTCGGCGGTCGACGCGGCCGAACGCGAGGACCTGTCGACGGTGCTCGCGCGACTCGAGGAGATAGAGGCGCTGCTCGCCGCTCGCGGCGTCCTCGACGACCGCGTCCCGGTGACCGTCGAGGAGTTCGGCGACCGTACGGTCCTCGTGCTCCCCGAGGGCGTCGACGTCGACGACGCGGACGACGTCCACGTCTTCGTCGACGACGACTGACCGCCACCCCCTTCGCGAGGGGGCGCCAGCCCTCCTCCGGCCGTCGACTGGCAAACGTTGCACCGTCACGCACCACCAAGGTATCCCTGCTCGTAGCCGTCGGTGGCGCCACGCGAGAGCGTGCGAAGCAAACCATCACTTCCATCGATGCCATGCTCGCCGGCCGGCGCGGGTGCCTGCCCGCGTCCGCCGGCAGCAGCTTGACACCCCCGAGCGACAGCTAGACGTTGCCAGCCGGTTACTCCTCGAACGCGTCGCGTTCCAGGGCGTCCAGCGCGGCGAGCGCGCGTTCGCGCTCGTCGCCGGCGAACGTCTCCTGCTCGCCGAGCCACGCCGGCGACCGGAGCGCGAGCGTCGGAGAAACGCGTTCGCCACGAGGGGTTTACACGAGACGTAAACCCAGGGTGGTCACGACCGGCTCCAGGGGTCGGTCACGGGAGGTCGTACCGCCGCACGCCGTGACTGGCGACGTACGCGCTCCCGTCGCGGAGCGTCAGGAACCATCGCGGGAGGAAGTCCTCGCGTACTCGGTGCCCGCAGGTGTCGCCGTAGTTCTCCTCGGCGGTCGCGAGTCGCGCCGTCCGCGCGCCGTCGGCGAGGTCGAGGACGTGCGCGAACCCGCGGGCGTCGAGCGCACCGGCGACGCCGCCGGTCGCGTTCGCGTCGGCGGCGAGCACGGGCGCGCCGGCGTCGTACCGGAATCGCTCCTCGCCTGACCCGCGGTCGACGGCGACGACGTCGCCGCCTGCGGTCGCGGCCAGCGCCAGGTCGTCCGCGACGGCGACGCTCCGGACCGACGGGTCGTCCTCGTCCAGTCCCTCGACCCGCTCCGGGGCGATGCGCTCGCGCCAGGCGAGTTCACCGGCCTCGGCGTCGATACCGCCGAGGACGTGCCCGTCGAGGAGCACCGTCACGACGCCGTCGTCGACCGTTCGGGCAGCGTCGGTGACGCCGGCGGCGAGCGACAGCCGCCACTCCGCGTCGCCGGTGCGGCCGTCCAGTCGGCCGACGCTCCCGTCCTCGCTCACCGCAACGACGTCGCCGTCGCCGACGCCGACGACGCGAGCGCGCGCCGGCAGCGAGTGCGTCCACCGCACGGTCCCGTCCGTCGCGTCGACGCCGGCGACCGCGTGCTCGCCGTCGAACCCGGACGCGGTCGCGCCCTCGAACGCCTGCACGACGACGCCGACGTCGGTGGGGACGGGCTGGTCCAGTGCGAAGCTCTCCCCGGAGTCGTAGTCGTAGCCGTCTGCGTCCACGCGCCAGCGCACGTCGCCGTCGCTCGCCGCGAGCGCGAGCAGTTCGTTCCGACCCGTCGGTTGGTAGACGACGTCGTCGGCGACCGCGGGCATCCCGACGCCGGCGGGCTCGCGCTCGACGACCCACTCGACCGCGGCCGTCTCGCGGTCGACGCGCGCGACGCTCCCGGACCCGCCGGCGACGATGCCGTACCCCCTGGTCACGTACACCGCGTCGTCGTCGACGACCGGCGGCCCCCAGTAGCCGTGCGGGAACCCCGACCCCGCCGCGTCGGTCCCTGTGGTGTCCCACGTGGGTGCGGTCGGCTCCGGGCAGAGCACGTCACTGTCCCAGAGCGCGTTCCCGACGACGACGCCACCGACCGCGGTCGCACCCGCGGCCGCGACGAGTCGACGACGCGAAAGCTCCATGTCGTCCGGAGCCAGCACGCACCCCAGTAAGTATCTTCTGTTCGACACCTTCCGCGACGGGTCGTTCCCCCAGGCCGAATCAGCCGACCGCGACTACGTCCGCGTCGCGCGCTCCCACTTCGGCGTCGCGCGCCGAACCAGCACGCCGCCAGCGAGCGCGAGCACGACGCCGCCGACCGCGATGCCGGCGAGGACCGCCGGCGTCCCCGCGCTGACGACGAACCCGGCGACGACGATCGGCACCACGGGCCCCGCGACCGCGAGCGTGAACGCCGCGAACAGCACCGTGTCGAACAGGAACTCGTTCGGCGAGAACCCCGCGAGGTAGACCGTCACCCCGAACAGGTACACCTGGAGGCCGACGTGGACGACCAGGCCCGCGAGCGCGTCCCAGACCGTCGGCGACTGCCACGCGACCGCGAGCGCGTAGAACCCGACGCCCGTCGGCACGCTCACGAGCAGGAACGCGCGGCGCTTCGCCGTCAGGACGTCCCCGACGTCCAGCGGGTACAGCCGGTACTCGTCGAGGTCGTCGAACTGCGTCAACCAGTTGTACGTCGTGAACGCCGACAACCCGAGGATGGCGCCGAGCGTGACCCCCGGCGCCGGGTCCACGGACGCGATCTCGCCCGCCAACTCCAGGAGGAAGACGCCGACGGCGAGGAGGATGCTCCCCGAGAACACGACCTTGAACAGGCCGCCCGACGAGCGGGAGACGTCGATGAGCGTCTTCGCGGTGACGGCGTCGTCGCGGAACGGCAAGCGGTCGCGCCAGCGACCGTACGCGTCCCCCGCCGTCCGCGCGGGCGTCGAGTAGTTCGGGTCGTACACCGCGATACCGAGCACCGCGAGCAGCGGGATGGCGGCGAGGACGAGCGTCGTCTCGACGACGGTCGCGCCCCGGTAGATGCCGTACGGCGTGTACCCGACGAGGTCGACGCCCGCGACGACCGCGGCGGCGAGCCCGACGCCGAGTGCGAGCGCGACGACGCGCCCGGACACGCCGCGCGTCGCGAGCGAGATGCCCGCGAACGTCACCGCCACACCGAGGAGGAACGTCGTCGTCGCGGTCCCCCAGAGGAGCGCGACCTCGCTCGCGGCGAGCTGGCCGGCGGCGACCGCGGGCGCGAACGAGAGCGCCATCGGGAGCATGAACAGCCCCGAGTAGTACACCGCGTCCTTCAGGAGGAACACCGCGAGCAGGCGACGCTGGGACACCGGGAGCGTCCGCGCCGTGAACACCAGGAGCGTCATGTCTCCCAGCAGGTTCCGGGCTGCGTCCCGCCCGAGGAACGCGGTCGTCCCCGTCTGGAGCCCGAACGCGAACACGAGCGCGTGCACGCCGAGAATCAGGGTGCCGACGGTCGCGACCGCCGTCGTCGTCAGCAACCACACGGCGCCCGCGCCGAGCGCCAGCACGAACAGCGGGAACGCCGCGAACCGCGCCCCACCGAAGAGGTTCGCGTGCATCCGCCACTCCTCGCGGAGCATCCCGACGAACAACCGCCGGTTCAGCGACCGCGTCATCGCCCCGCGAGGCCCTCGATCTCTGGAGTCGACGAGCCGACGTTCTCCAGGAACGTGTCGAGCAACGACTCGTTCGCGCCGAGCTCGCTCGGCCGGCGCTCCGCGATGAGCTCCCCGCCGGAGACGATACCCACGCGACTACACACCTCCTCGGCGACCTCGATGTGATGCGTCGAGATGAATATCGTGTTCCCCGCGTCCCGGTACGCGACGAGGAAGTCCTTCACGCGCTCCTGGACGATCGGGTCGAGGTTCGCGAGCGGCTCGTCGATGAACACCACCTCGGGCTCGTGGAGGAACGCCTGCGTGATCATCACCTTCTGCTGTTGGCCGCGAGACAGGTCCGTCGAGACCGTGTCGAGCTTCTCCGCGAACGACAACCGCTCGGTCCACGCGTCGACGCGCTCGTCGACGACGTCGTCCGGAATCGCCCGCACCGTCCCGACGAAGTCGAAGTACTCGCGTGGCGTGAGGAACGAGGGCGGGGACTCCTGCTCGGGGAGGATGCCGATGTGGCGGCGCGTCTCCACGGGGTCGGCGACGGGGTCGTGGCCGAGGACGGACGCCGTCCCGCTATCGGGCTGGAGCTGCCCGGTGAGTATCTTTATCGTCGTCGTCTTCCCGGCGCCGTTCGGGCCGAGCGCGCCGAACAGTTCGCCTTCGTCGATCGACAGCGAGAGGTCCGCGAGCGCGGTGACGTCACCGTAGGTCTTCCTGAGGTTCGACGTACTGATGGCGACCATCTACTGGCCGGAAGGTGGGGCGGTGCGCTCTTATCGTTGTTGGGCAGGGACCCGGGACGGTGCGGACTGGAGAAGAGGAAAGCGTTCGGGCGGCCCCTCAGTCGTCGGCCGGCGCGGCGTTCTCGCGGTCGTCGCGACCCGACGTCCGGTTGGCGAACGATGGGAGCCAGTTCGGGACGACGCGTTGCTTCGAGCGTCGACCGAGCTCCTGCTGGCCGTACTGGAGCACGATCTCGGCGGCGAAGAGCGCGAGGAACGCCGTCGCCCAGATCGGTCCGGCGACGACCGACAGTAACGGCGCGTTCGCGGCGGCGAGGCCGACGGTCGCGATGCCGACGACGCCGATGACCATGTACCGGAACTGCCAGGATCCGCCGCGTGCGGTCGTCACGTTCAGGTACGGGTCGAGGTCGCGAGCGCGCTCTGCGAGCCGTATCTCCTTGCCCTGTCGCTCGTACTCGACGATGTCGTGTCGTTCGAGCATCGGGAGGTGCGTCTGGTGGAGCGACGCGTACACGCTGTCTCGCGCGCCTCGTGGCGGCGGCGACTCGCCGGTCTCGGCTTCCGCGATCGTCTCGCTCAGCGAACGCAACGTTACGGGCGCGTTGCCGCTCCGTAGCTCCTCCAGCGCGAGCGTGCGACGTTCGTTCCGGAGGACGTTGTGGATGTCGTTCGGACTCAGGCGTGGTGCCGGCTCCGGCTCTGTTCCCCTCGTCGACGCTTCCAGCTGTGTTGCCACGGTTACCTTCCTCTACACCATGCTAGGCTACTACTACCACAACTGTTCGCGTTTAGCAGTACGGGTGTTTATTACGTGGCTGATACAGGTATATTCTGAACGTACGTCGAACGTATCAATAGGTAATAAAACGTTAGTAAATGGATTCCTTCTCGTCGGTGCTGGCGGTCACCCGCGGAGCGTGCTCATCAGCCCGAGCGTCGCGACCACCAGTAACGCCAATCCCAGGAGGCCAGGGCCGTCGATACCGCCACCGGCGGCGAGCCGGCTCGACGCCCACAGCGCGACGAACGCCCCGCCTACCAGGAGAGCGCCGACGGTCGCACTCCCCGCGGCGTGCAGGACCTCCACGACGCGCGACGTCGTCCCGTCCAACTCCGCCGTCACGTCGACGCCGTAGTTCCCGACGTCCCACACGACCATCGAGGCGACGACCGCCGCGAACGTCGCGAGCGCGTACTCGCCGTCCCAGACGCCCGCCGCGATCGCGACGAGGAGCACGCCACCGGCGGCGACGCTCGGCGCGGCCGTCCGATTCGGGATGAACCCGAACCCGGCCGCCGTCGTCAACGCACTCAACGCCGTCGTCGTCCCCAGCACGAGCGCGATGAGGACCGCGAGCGCCAGCGCCTCCACGCCCAGCATCTCGACGCCGGCGTCGACCATCCCCGATATCGGCCCGATTCGAAGCCGGGACAGCACCAGCTCCGGTCGGAGGACGCCGACCGCGAGCAGGACGGCACCGCCGGGCGTCGTCGTCGCCAGGAGCCGGAGGACGCCCCGGCCGTCGACGTTCGCGACGCGACGCACACCGACCGCGACCGCCGACGCCGAGAGCGCACCCAGCGCCAGGACCGCGAGCGCCCGACGCAGGAACGGGACGTCGACGACCGCGGCGAGCACGCCCTCGACGCCAACGTCCGCGAGCACGTCGTGGAGCGCGTCCGCCGGCCACGCCGTCAGTACCACCGCGAGGAACAGCGCGGTGACGCCACCGCGAACGAGCCACGAGCGCGCACGACCGACGCGCCGCGCGACCGCACCCCGTTGCGCTCTCCCGACGAGGTTCACGACCGGGAGCGTCCGGAGCGCCACCGCGACCGAGAGCGCCGCCGAGCCCGCGAGCGCGAGGAACCCGCCGACGTTCGCGTTCGGCCCCTGCGGCGCGAGGAGCGCCGTCGTGCCCTCCCCGAGCGCCGACCCGACCGCGTCCACCGCTTCGCCGCCACCACCGACCGCGCCGACGGCCGCGACGACGACGACCACGCCCGGGAGGCCCGTCGCCGCCGCGGCCTGCGCGACCGTCCGCGCCCACTGCCCGTCACCGAGCGACCCCGGTATCGCCGCGGTCGCCCCCAGACCAGCGACGAGCGCGCCGACCGCGAAGACGGCGGGCCCCACGGTCAACGGCACGCTCGGGTCCGATAGCGGGCGCGAGAGCGCGTACGCCGTCGCGACGACGCCGACCGCGACGCCGACGCTCCCCGCCGCCATCCACAGCGGCGAATCCCTGTTACAGAGCGTCGACGCCACCGCGAGCGACGCCCCCGCAGCCAGCCCGACGACCGCCAGCTCGAGGACGCCGAGCGCCCACCCGACCGCCAGCACGACGCTCGCCGTCGTCCCGAGCACGACCGCGCCGCTCACCGCCGTCGCCGCCACCGCCTCCGTCACCAGCCGACGCCCCGACCCCGCCGCCCCGGCGACCGAACTCGGCATGCGGTCGTCGCCCGCCATCTACCGCACCTCCCTGAACGCCGGTGCGAGCGCCAACGGCAGCGGATCCGAGAGCGACCAGTCCACGACGTGCGCGCCGGTCTCCCGGAGGCGACGCACGCGCTCCGTCCGCGTCACCCGCGTCACGCGTCCACCGAGCGTCTCCCCGTCCGTCACGTCCGGCGACACCACGGTCACCGCGTGCCCGTGCCCCGCGAGCGTCTCCGCCACCGTCACCGGGAACTCGTCGAGCGCCGGCGTCACGAACAGCACCTGCGTGTGGCGGTCGAGGTACGCGCGCAGCCGTCGCGTCGCCGCGTCCGCGTCGTCGACCCCGCCGTCCGGGGACGCCGACGCCGCCACCGACGCCCGCCCGTCGTCCGCAGCCGGCGACTCGCTCGGCGACGACCGTCGGTCGCTCCCGCCCCCGCGAGTCGACGCCGCGGCCGCAGCGACCGACGGGTCGCCCTCCGCGACCGCCGAACACACCGCCGACACGTGCGCGCGGAACGAATCCCCGCCCGACGGCTCCAGGACCGACGGCGACCCGGCGCCGCGCGTCCCAGGCAACGAGAGCCCGAACACGCCGATACCGACCTCGTGGCCCTCGTCGAGCAACACGCCAGTGAGGAGCTCCGCCGCGTACGACGACAGTTCGCGCGAACTCGGGTACTCCGGCCCGCAGGACACCGCGACCGACTCGCGGGCGTCCACCACGACCATCACCCTGGCGGCCTCCTGCACGCGGTAGTCGATGGTCGTCAGCTCGCCGGTCTTCGCGAGCCGCCGCCAGTCGATGCGGTTCATCGGGTCGCCGCGCCGGTAGTTCCGCGTCGAATGGAACTCGATACCCGCCCCACCCGTCTGCGTCGGGATGGACCCGACGAACTGCATCGTCTGGTCCCGAACCGGCGCGTCCTCGACGTGCACGCGACAGAACATCCCCGAATCACCAGACGGCGTCACGTCCGCGCTCGACACCGCCGCGGCGCTCAGGCTCCGGGCTCGAAGCGACACGTCGCCGAACTCGTGCGCGCCCCGCTGCGCGACCAGCTCGTACGTCACCTCGTGGGTCTCCCCCGGACGCAACCCGAACACCGCTTCCGGACTCCCGGACACCGCCTCGACGCCACCGGGGACGTCGTCCACGAGCCTCAGGTCCGGGAGCGCGCGGTCGCTCTCGTTCGTCACCGCGACCGTCACCGTCACGTGCTCGCCGGGGAACGGCGTGTCCGACGACAGCGACCGCTCGACGCGTACCGCCCGCGAGACGTCCGGGACCGACGACAGCGCCCCGTACGCCAGGTACCCGAGCGGGAGCGCCGCCGCGACGAACAGCACGCGGTCGCCCGTCCACAACGCCACCGCGACCAGGAGCGCCGCCGGCGCCACCGCCGTCCGCCACCGCGGCTCGTGGCGACTCTCGCTCACGACGCCACCTCCGACCCGTCCGTCGAACGAGCGCCGTCGCGACCCCGGTCGCCGTCGCGCTCGTTGCTTCCGTCGCGTCCCCCTTCGTTGTCGCCGTCACTCGCCGCCCGCGACTCGCCACGGTCCGAGCCCTCGTCCGTCCGGTCGGCCTCGTCGACCGCCGAACCCTCCGCCTGCCGCTCGATGACGTCGACGACGCGCTCGACGCGCCGGCGGAACGCACGCGCCGGATACAGCCACGCGTACACCCGCCGCCACAGCGACACCCCCGGCGCCTCCGGGCCACCGAGGAACGACGCCGCGACGCGGTCGTCGGTCCACGTCCCCGACTCCACCTCGGCGCGCGCCGCGTTCGGCGCGACGCCACGAGCAGCGCGTACCGCGACCGCCGCGGTCTCCAGGTCCTCGCGGACCCGGTCGGCCTCCCACGCGTCCGCGTTCGGGTCCGCCTCCAGTTGCGCGACCGTTCGCGCCACCGCGTAGTCGAACGCCCGCCCGGGCCGCTCCGGGTCGAAGTCCACCGTCACCGCGTCCAGGTCGGCCGTCGCATCGTCGTCGTCGCGAACCAGCCGCTCGACGGTCCCGTCGTCCGACCGCCAGAACCGATAGACGGCGTACGCGAACACCACGAGCGACAACACGAGGACGACGACCCACGGTTCGACCGCCGACTCGACCTCGTTCGCGGCAGCCGTCACCGACGCCGGGAGGAGGTCGGGCGCGAACGCCGCCACCAGCGCAACCGCGAACGCGACCGCGCCGACCGCGCCGACGACCTCGCGGACCGACGGACTGCGGAGGCTCACGCCCCCACCCCCTCGTCGCCGAACCCGTCATCGGCCGCATCCTCCCCACCAGTGCCATCCCCGCCGGCGGTCCCGTCGCCGTCGACAGCAGCGTCGCCGACAGCACCGCCGTCCACGCCAGCCGTCGACTCGAGCGATTCGGCCGCCGACCGCGCCCGCTCGACGTCCTCGTCGCTCGCGCCCGACGGCCCGTACACCGCTCGCTCGTACGCGTCCGTCAACGTCCGCACCGGCTCGTCGGGCAGCCCACGCTCCAGCGCCAACCGACCGATCTCCGCTGGCGTTCGCTTGCTGAGCCGCGACGGCGACACGAGCGACACCAGCACCAGCCACGCCTCGACGAGCGACCGCGGCGTCGACCCGTCGGCTCCTCCAGTTCTCGACACCCCGCCCGCACCCGGCGACCCGACCGAATCCCGCGTCGCGTCACCGCGCAACCCGCGGAGCGCCGCGACGACCGCTGCGAGCACGCCCGTCACCCACGCGACGACGCGACGCCACGCCGCAGCGAGCGCCCGCGCCGGCGACGCCACCAGCCGCTCCACTGCGTCCCGAACGACCGCCGGGAGCGACGGCAACCACGCGACGAACGCGTCCACGCGGTCCGCTATCGCGAACAGCGCGTTCATCGCCGCAGCCACCGCCGCGCTCGCGTACCGCCGTAGTGCACGCACCGCCCGCGCCGCGCGACTCCGCTCGAAGACCGACCCGACGACGACCACGACCGCGAGCACGCCAACCGCGAGCACGCCGAACGCGTTCAGGAACAACCAGTCGAGGCGCGCCGCTCCCGACGCACCCATCGTCGACGCCAGCACCGTCGCCGCGTTCCCCATCGGGAGCCGCACCTCCGCCCGCCCGTCCGCGCCGGTCGTCGTCGCGTTCGCGCCCTCGGCGTCCGCGAGCGTCGCGTTCGCGCCACGGACCACGCGAACCGTCGCGTCCGCCACCGGCGCCCCAGCGTCCGTCACGTTCACAGACATCGGCGTCCCCGGGAGCGCCACCAGGTACGCGGGCGTCGTCGACACGTTCGGCTCGAACAGGTCCACGTCCTCGGTCGTCGACAGCGACCCCAGGGTCGCCGACACCGTCACGTTCCCCGTCGCGTTCGCCGGCACCGACAGTTCGACGAGCCCCGACCGGTCCGTCTCCCCCATCGCGCGCCCGTCGACGCGCACCGTCGCCCCCGCGACCGACTCCTCGGCCGCCCGCACCGCCGCAACGACGTCCTCGCCCGGCGACAGCGGGTCCTCGAACGACAGCGTCGCGTTCGTCACCACGTCCTTCGTCGCCGCCCCCGAGACGACGCCGCGCTCCACGCGGACCGTCACCGTCCCGGACGCGTCCGTCGGCACCGCCACGGTCGCCATCCCCGCCGCGTCCGTCCGCGCGACGCGCTCGCCGTCCAGGCGGACCGTCGCGTTCCCCAGCGCCGCGCCGTCGTAGATCGCCGTCACGCGCAGGTCACCGCCCGGAACCGCACTGCCGGCAGCGGTCACCGACGCCGTCGTCACCAGCTCCACGACCGCCGAATCCGACACCGCGCCGCGCTCGGCCGCCACCGTCACCTCGCTCGCGTCCGCCGGCAACGAGAGCCGCACCCACCCCGACTCGTTGGTCACCCCGACGCGCTCGCCGTCGCGACGCACCGTCGCGTCCGCCACCGGCCGTCCCTCGATACTCACCTGCATCCACACCGTCGCCCCCAGCGTCGGTTCGTCCGCCAACGCGAACGTCATGTCCGCCGACAGCGAGAACTCGCGCGTCGCCGTATCGTTGTCCGGCGTCCCGGGGTCGTCACCCGGTCTCCTCGCCGAACTCGCCACGTCGCTCCCGGCGACACCGCTCGCGAACGCGCTCGCTGAAACCGCATCCACGTCGAACCGCACCGACTGCGCCCGCCCGCCGCTGGGCGGTCCCGGGACCGAGTCCCTCGCTCCTGTCGCCGCCCCGCCACTCGCCGCGCGCACCGATTCGTTCACGTTCTCGACGCGCACCGTCAGGTTCCGCGCGTACGGCACCGTCCCGACGACCTCGCCGTCGTAATCCGTCGTCCCGACGTACTCGCCGTTGAAGAACACCGTCGCGAACGACACCGGCTCACCGTCCCGGGTCACCGTCACCGTCACGTCGATACCCGGCGCAGCGGACCGATTCAGCGAGACGTTCACCGACCGCGGGCCATCCGTCTCCGAGGGCGACCCGTCGCCCGACCCGTCACCGTCACCACCGCTCCCGTCACCATCCGAGCCATCGGTGCCGTTCGTCGACCCACCGTCCGTTCCGTTCCCGCCCGATCCGCCTGCAGTCGATCCGTTCCCCGACGGCTCGAACGAGGACGCGTTCACCGACTCGCTCAGCTCCGACTCGGCGAACGACTCCCGGACCGCGGACTCGTTCGCGACCGCGGAATCCGCCGCCTCGCGTCCCGCCGCCGGCGTCGGATCGAACCGAACCCACCCGACGCCCTCGAAGTACGCCTCCACCCACGCGTGCGCCTTCGACCCCGTCACGGCGTACGTCTCCTCGCCGATCTCGGTCCCCGGCGCGTACCCGACGACGTACCGCGCCGGGATGCCCTGCGACCGGAGCATCACCGCCATGCTCGACGCGAAGTACTGACAGTACCCCGCGTCCATCTCGAAGAGGAACTGGCGCGTCACCGGCCGACTCGGGTCCGTCGTCGCGTTCAACGAGTAGTCCTTGTTCGCCTCCAACCACGCCTCGATGGCCTTCGCCTCCGCGTACGGATTCGTCGCGTCCGCCGTCACCTCGTCCGCGAGGTCGACGACGCGGTCCGAGACGTTGTCGTCCACGTCCAGGTACGTGCGTTCGATAGCGGACGGATAATCGTAGCCGGAGTCCGAGAGCACCGACGCGTCGCGCGTCGGCCGCACCGCCGTCACCGTGAACGACTGGTTCGCGGACAGCGACTCTCGCGGCACGATACCGCCGGTGTCGCGGACCGATAGCGGCGTCGGCCCCTCGACGCTCGTCGGCTTCCACGGCACCGGCACCGCGTACGCCGACGTGTTCAGCGTCACTCGCGCAGTGATGCGGTCTCCCGGCGGGGTCGTGCCCGGGACCGCCCCCGAGAACGACGTGCGCGCGTCGTCGCGCGACCACCCGAACCCGTCGAACGACTGGTACGCGCCGACGCGATAGTACGAGTTCGACGGCGCCTGCACGACGAACTGGATGCCGCCGGACTGGCGACTGAAGTTCGCGAGCGACTGCGCGCCACCGACCTGGTAGTTCTTCGGGGAGCCGACGACGTTCGGCGGCGACGACGCCCCCTGACTCGCCGCATCGCTGGCCGCATCGCTCGCGTTCTCCGGCGTCGAGCCTCCGCTCCCGTTCTGAAGCGCCTTCGCAACGTCGCCGTTCGCGAAGGTCGACGCGTTCACCGCCGGACCGTCCTCGAACGGGGACCCGACGGACGGCGCGATGGCGCCGGCGAGGACGAGCGCCAGTGCGCACCCGACGACCACGACGACCTGTCCGACTCGTCGTCCAGCGCCGTCAGCGTCCGCGCTCGTCCCTGTCATTGTGGGTTCCCCAATCGCCCGACGTAGTACTTGTGTGACGTATCGGACGGGCGCGCATAAGCCCTTGGGCTGGGCCGGTGGTGTCGGACTCGTCGCGTCGCATCCCGCCCGTTGCGGTCCGGGCCGTCGTTCACTGAAACCGTGGTGACATCCAGATAACAAGAACGCGGAGTCGGTGCGTTCCACGGACAACCCGAACGCAACCGTAACAGGCCTTTGATAAGAAGGGTATACCCGGTAAAGATTGCTGATTACCATGGCCAACTGGCGGCGACAGGTCAAAACACTCAAACCAACTGGACCCCAGAAACTACCACATGCACGACCTGACCGGATTCCAGAGGGACCTGCTGTACACCATCGCCGGCCTCGACGAACCACACGGCCTCGCGATCAAGGAAGAACTCGAGAAGTACTACGAATCGGAGATCCACCACGGTCGGCTCTACCCGAACCTCGACACCCTCGTCGACAAGGGCCTCGTCGAGAAGGGCGAACTCGACCGCCGCACGAACTACTACACGCTCACCCGACGCGGCCGCCGCGAACTCGAGGACCGCCGCGACTGGGAGGACCAGTACGTCGAACAGACCGAATCGGCCTCCGCCTGACGCCGCCCAACGGTCCCAGCCCGGTCCCCTCCGCACTTGATTGACTTTTCGAACACCAGTACGACAGCACCAGCGCTCGCAGAAGCACCGCGTTCATGTCGCCATGGCACGAACCTGGACTCATGGCGGCCCACGACAACCCCTTCTTCGCCGCGATATACGACCCGGCGACCGCACTGGCGGAGGCGACCGTGCTCGCCCCACACCGGCGGTACCTCACGAACGGGCTCACCGGCCGCGTCCTCGACCTCGGCGCCGGCACCGGCGCGACCGTCCCGTTCCTCGTCGCCGCCCGCGACGCCGCCCGCCGGAACGGCGACACCCTCGACGTCCACCTCCTCGACCCAGACAAGAACATGCTCTCGCGCGCTCGCAAGTCCGCCGACGAGCACGGACTCGACGCGACCGTCGCCTGCGCCGTCGGCGAATCCCTCCCGTACCCCGACGACAGCTTCGACGTCGTCCTGTCCGCGCTCGTCGGCTGCACCATCCCGGACCTCGACGCCGCCCTGGACGAGGTCGCGCGCGTCCTCCGGCCCGGCGGCCAGTTCCGGTTCTTCGAGCACGTCGCCGCCGACGGCCTCCAGGGCCGCATCCAGACCACGATAGACCCCGTGTGGACGCGACTCGCCGCGGGCTGCCACCTCGACCGCGACCTGGAAGGCGCCTATCGCGCACATCCCGGTCTCGACGTCGTCACCGTCGAACGACACGACGGCGTCCCCCCGGTCGCGCCGCTCGTCCGCGGCGTCGCCGTTGCCACCGACTGACGCGAACGACGTCACTGGACCCGACCACTCGACTCGAATATACACGAACGTGTCCTAAACTGGCCGTCGAGCGCGAACGATTCTACACCTTTATTGTGACCAAGCGGCGACTGTCCGCTGTCAGATGACTCCGGAACGGGCGCCACGGGCACACTCGCAGACCGGTCAGACCGACGCACGAGCGCGAACATCCCCGACACCGACACCATGTTCGTTCTAGTCTGTGGCCTCCCCGGGGCCGGGAAGACCACGGTCGCCGGCGAGGTCGTCGACCGCCTCGGCGCCGTCCGCATCCGTACCGACGTCGTCCGGAAGGACCTCTTCGAGGACCCCCAGTACAGCGACGCGGAGACCGACACCGTCTACCGAACCGTCGTCGAGCGCGCTGACGCCGTTCTCGACGACGACCAGCACGTCGTCCTCGACGGCACGTTCCGCGAACGCGACTTCCGGACGCCCGCGTACGCCGTCGCCCGCGAGCACGGCGTCGAAACGGTCGTCCTGAAGGTCGAAGCCGACGACGCCGTCGTCAAGCGACGCATCCGCCAACGCGAGGGGGACGCGAGCGACGCCGACGTCTCCATCTACGAGCACTACCGCGACAAGTTCGACCCCATCCAGACCGACCACGTCGTGGTCGACAACTCCGGGAGCCTCGACGAGACGTGCGAGCAGGTTCGTCGCGCGATCGACCGCGCGCAGGCGACCGACCCGACCATCACGTGAGGGTACCGTTCGGTCTCCCCCGGGTCACCCGAGCGGTGGTGACGTCACCGTGATACCATTCGACTCGACCATCCAGTAGCCCGCCTCGTCCTTCCGTTCCGCACCGTCACGCTCGCGCGATTGCGGGGCTCTCGTCCTCCTTCTCGTCCTCTGTCCGCCGAGTACTCCGGTGGTCGGGCCTGTCCTCCGGCGCGCGATGAACGGTAGGCGCGTTCACCGCGGTTCCAAACCACTTATCCGATAGCCATTACCGATGGTCTTGGTATGCGCCGACGCACCATGTTAACGCGCACCGCATCGATGGGAGCACTCGCAGTCGCCGGCACCGGCGTCGCCAGCGCCGGCGGCGACGGCAACGACACGCTCGACGCCCCACAGGACTTCCCGGGCGTCTCGACCCGCGACCACTTCGACATCACGTGGTACGGCAGCGTCGAACTCGTCGAAGGCACGTACAGCTACGACTACCGCGGCGACTGGGCGAAGTACGACGACGGCGACGAACTCCACCTGTTCGTCCACGGCTGGAACAGCGACGACAGCGACGACGACGACATCGACGGCGGCTACACCATGGGTCGAGCGCTCGCCGAACAGAGCGCCGAAGAGACAACCGCCGTCTACACGTGGGACGCCGACAAAGGCGGTGGCGTCGACCAGGGCTGGTACGAAGCCCAGGAGATCGCCGCCCAGAACGGCCCGAAACTCGCGAACTTCCTGCTCGACTGGCAGGCCAACGACGGCCGCCCCGTCAAGCTCGTCGCGCACTCCCTCGGCGCGCAGGTCGTCGCCTCCGCGATGAAGAACCTCCGCGCGTGGGGCTACCCCGACGTCGTCGACGACCTCGTCCTCGTCGGCGGCGCCGCCGACAACGAAGCCTGCGCGGTCGACGGCGAGTACGGCCCCGGCCTCGAGTACGCCGCCGAATCCGTCCTCAACTGCTACAAGACCGACGACAGCGTCCTCGAATGGGCGTACTCGCTCGGCGAACTCAACACCGCCGTCGGCGAATCCGGCGTCGACGGCACCCCGCCCGCGAACATGACCGAACTCGACGTCACCGACGTCGTCCCCGACCACTACTCGTACCCCGAACTGAAGGAAGACGGCGGCTGCATGGACGTCGTCGTCCAGAACTGGTGACGAAACCACCCGGCGGCGGCAGGACGCAGTAGCTTCCAGCCCGGAAACTGTTCGTCATCTTTTAAGAACCTCGCCGTCGTAGTCCGGGGCATGTCACCAGGTCCCCACGACGCCCCCGACCGCTCGCTCGCCATCGAGACGCGCGGCCTCACGAAACGATTCGGCGACGTCGACGCCGTCACCGACCTCGACCTCGCCATCCCCGCCGGCGTCGTCTACGGGTTCCTCGGCCCGAACGGGTCCGGGAAGACGACGACGATGCGGATGCTCACGACGCTCACGCGACCCACCTCCGGCGAGGCGTTCGTCGCCGGGTCACCCATCACCGACCGCGACGCCGTCATCGACCACATCGGGTACCTCCCCGAGAGCCCGCCCGTCTTCGAGGAACTCACCGCGCGCGAGAACCTCCGGTACGTCGCCTCTCTCCACGACATCCCGCGCTCGCAGGCCGACGCCGAGATCGACGAGTACCTGGAGCGGTTCGGGCTCGCCGACGCCGCCGACCGGCGCGTCGAAGGCTACTCGAAGGGGATGCGTCAGAAACTCGGGCTCGTCCAGGCCATCATCCACGATCCCGACGTCATCTTCCTCGACGAACCCACGAGCGGCCTCGACCCGCGCGCCGCACGCACCGTCAAGGACCTCATCGCTGAACTCGCCGACCGCGACGTCACCATCTTCCTCTCCACGCACATCCTCAGCGTCGTCGACGAACTCGCCGACCGCGTCGCCGTCCTCCACGACGGCGAACTCGTCGCCGAAGGCTCCCCGGACGAACTCAAGCACCGCGCCGAATCCACCGTCGAGAGCACGCTCGAGGACGCGTTCCTCCGCATCACCGACGACCACGACGACGAACCCGTCGAACCGGAGGACGAGGTGATGGCGTGAGCACGCCCACCGAGTCCACGGGCTCAAACAGCGGGATGCGCACCCTCCGGCACGGCCTCACCCTCGGCCGCGTCGACCTCCGCCGGGTCGTCCGCAAGTCCATCGACCGGACGTCTCAGATACTCGCGTACGCCGTCCTCCTGGTCGTGTTCGGCGGCGCGGGCGGCTACGGCGCGTACTTCTTCGGTCGCGAGGTCGGCCTCGGCGGCGCCCTCCCCTTCGAGTACTCGATGCTCGAGGTCGGCCGCGGCGCGTTCGCCATCATGTGGCTGTTCTTCGCCGTTATCATCGTCGTCCGAACCGTCGGGACGCGAGGCACCCTCGAGAACGACGTCGGCGTGCTCTCGGTCGTCCCCACCCGGGAGGCCGTTCTCGGCGTCCTCGTCTCCGAGTTCGTGCTCGCACTCGCGTACGCCCTCCCCCTGTTCTCCGTGCTCGCCGTCGGGTACAGCGTCGGCGCCGGCACGTACACGCTGCTCGCGACCGCACCGCTGGCCGCCGTCGCCGCGAGCGCAACGGCCGTCTCGTTCGCGTACCCGCTCGGGCTCGCTATCAGGCACGTCGTCACGCGCATCCCGTTCGTCGCACGCCACAAGGGCCCGCTCATCGTGCTCGTGTTCGTCGCGTACATGGCGCTCATCCTCTCGGACGTCCTCGGGAACGTCGTCGTCACCATCTTCGAGCCGATGCAGCAGGCGCCGACCGCGTGGTTCGCCGACCTCCTCCTCCTCGGCAGTCCCGTCGCCGCGAGCCCGCTCCGCGCCGCGCTCGCGCTCGCACTCGTCCCCGCGTTCGCCGCCGCGAGCGTCCTCGTCACGACGCGCGTCGCCGACCGCCACTGGTTCGCCGACCCCGTCCTCGCCGGCACCGAGGACGACGACGTCGACGTCGACCCGAACACCGACCGGCACGACGACGGCCTCCTCCTCCGCGTCGAGGACGCACTCGGCGGCGTCGTCGGCCGCGGTACCGCCGCCGTCACCGTCCTCGCGTGGAAGCGCGCCGCACGCGCCCCCCTCAAGTTGCTGTACGTCGCGTACCCGCTCCTGTTCGCGATCGGGTTCCTCGCCGACATCGTCCAGACCGGCGAGGTCCCCGCGTTCGCGCCAGCGGGCGCGCTCCTGTTCGTCGCGTGGGCCGGCGCGGTCGTCTTCACCCTCAACCCACTCGGCGACCAGGGGTCCGCGCTCCCCGCGACCGTCCTCTCCCGGGTCGGCGGCCGCCAGTTCATCGGTGCGCACGTCCTCGCCGGCGCCATCGTCACCATCCCGGTCGGGACCGCGCTCGTCGTCGCACTCGCACTCGCCGTCCCACTGGAGGCCGACGTGCTCGCCGCCGTCGCCCTCGGAACGCCCGCGAGCGTCCTCGTCGGCAGCCTGTTCGCCGTCGGCATCGGGATGCTGTTCCCGCGCTACGAGGCCGTGAACATCACGCGCTCGACGAAAGCCGTCGTCCCGAGCCTCCTCGCGTTCCTCGCGTACTCGCTGTTCCTCGTGCTCGTCGTCGCCGCCGCCGGCATCGTCTACGAGCCCGCGGTCGAACCGTTCGTCGCCGCCATCGCCAGCTGGCTGCTCCCGTTCGGGTGGTCCGTGACCGCCGACACCGTCGGACTCGCCGCGCGCGCCGCCCTCGTCCCGCTCGCCATTGCACCGTTCGCGTCGGCGTGGTACGCCATCCGCCGGTTCGACAGAGTCACGCTCGACTGACTCGCACCCGCCCTGCAACCGCAGTCGCCTTCTCACCGCAGCCGTCTTCTCCTCGCGTCCGCTCTCGTTCCTCGCATCGACGTCGTTCAGCGCGTCGCGAACGCCGCGGCGAGCAGGTACCCGTACCCGAGTGCGCCCGCGAGTCCGACGACTGCTCCCAGCGCCGCCAGACCGCCGAGGCTCGAGCCAGCACCGACCGCCTGGAGCGCGACACCCACTGCCAGTGCACCGACGGCGACGCTCGCGGTGCGCTCGGTGCAGTACCGCCACCGGCCGACGGTCGGCGGATAGAACTGGAACGTGGCGCCGACCACGGTGAGGCCGAGGAACCCGAGGAGCGTGACGCGGCGGTGCGCGACGACGAGCGCGCCGTCGAGGTCGACGACCGCGAACCACGCCCCGAGCGCAACCGCGACGACGCCCGCGACCGCGCCGAGGAGCACGCTCCAGAACGCTATCCGTCGACGTGCCGACCGCCGGAAGCACCAGCCGTAGGCGACCGCGTACGCGACTATCGCGGTCGCTTCGAGGAGCGCGCCCGCGACGAGGAACTCGCCAGCGGGGACGGTCGCCGCGAGCACGACCGGGCCGAGCGCGCCCGTCGCGAGCGCGAGCACGAACGCGTCCCTGGGTGGGTCGACGACGAGGAACCGCGGCCAGAGGCGCGCGCCGAGCGCGAGCACCAGGAGGGTCGCGGTCCCCGCACCGAGGAGGTGCGTCGCACGCGGCGGATACCCGTCGAACACCGGTGCGACGCTCGCGAGCAGGCCGATGGTCGGTGCGGCGTCCCACGCGACCGCGGTGGCGTACGAGCCCGCGAGCAGGTACAGGACCGCGACCGGCACGAACGCGTTCGCCGCGCGGTCGAGGCCCGCGAGGTGGGCTTTCCCGTCGCCGGTCGCGGTCTCGACGCCCGTCGGATTCGAGCGAACCGTCCACGCGATCGCCGCGACGAACACCGCCACGCCGCCGGTCCACGCGAGCGCACCGGCCGTGCCGACGACGCGAGGCACCGCATCGAGCGACGCGGCCGCTACCATCCCCGCCACGCCGACCGCCGTCAGCGGAAGCTGGACGACCATCGCTCGCGGCGCGGCGAGGTCGCGGTCGAAGTACGTCGGCACCAGCGAGTACGCCTTCCCGAACACCACGTGGAGCACGAACCCGTAGAGCGCGAGCGTCACCACCGCTCGTGACGGCGCGCTCGCGAGCATCGCGGCGTGCGCCGCGACCAGCGCGACGACCGCCACCGCGACGTACCGGCGCGCCCACCGCGACACCAGCGCCACAGTCATCGTCCCCGCTTCGACCACCATCCCCAAATCGCTGGTGCCTGGAACGCCCGACCCAGTCGAACTTACTCGCTCGCGCAGGGCGACCGGGCGTACGCGGTCAACCGGTCGTCGAGGTTCAGCACGAACACGACGCGGACGCAGTCAGCGCCGTCAGCGGTCACGTTGAGCCCGCTCGGCGTCGTCTTGAGCGTCTCGCCGTCGCGGACGTCGAGCCGGAACCGGTAGACTCCCGGGTCGTCCGCGAACGCCGCTATCTCGACGCCCGGCGGCCGCGACGCGTTCTCCGAGCCCGCGAGTTCGACGGTGCGACGAACCGCGACCTCTTCGCCGCGATCGGCGACGAACTCCGCCGTCGCGGCCGCAGACCGGCGGTTCAGGACGTCGACCGCCTGGACCGTCACCGGCGTCGCGTCGTCCTCACCGCTCATCGCCGCACAGCCAGCGACCCCGAGGACGCCCGCCGTCGCCGTCGCTCGCAGAACTGAACGTCGCCGCACGCCTCCTACCCGTGGCGCGACGCATAAGTGCTTCCTGCTCGTCACCGAACTGCAGCCTCCCACTTGGCGCGCCGACGCGCGCCAGACCCAGTTCTCGAACTGAACAGTCCGCCCTCATGAAAGGTCGGCCTGAATGAGGTGAACTGCAATCGGTCACCGCCACCTTTCCTATCGAATCCCCCAGTTTCGCGTGCCGCCCTCCACCATGACAGCCACCGACGACAGCGACGACGCCGACCAGAGCGACGACCACGCGGTCAGGGCCGACGGCACCGGCGTCGTCGCGCCCGACGGCGAGACGCCGACGTGGACCGAACGGAAGACGCGAACGCAGGGACTCTCCCGACTCACGTACGAGTACTTCGAGCGCGCCAGACGCGAGGACCAGGACCTCCGCCAGGAGTCCGACTACGTCGAACGCGACGTACTCGGGTTCCCCGCGTGGCCCCACGAGACCATCAGGAACCTCGCCCTGACGAGCTTCTTCGTCGGGATGATACTGTTCCTCGCCGCGACGCTCCCGCCGCACATCGGGCCGCCCGCGAACGGCAACAAGACGCCAGCGGTCATCCTGCCGGACTGGTACCTCTACTGGTCGTTCGGCCTCCTGAAGCTCGGCCCGCTGAACCCCGAACTCTCCATCCTCGGCGGGGAGACCGCCGCGGAGGGCGCGAAACTGATGGCCGACCGCACGTACGGCGTGGTCGCGAACCTCGTCGTCGTCGGCGCCATCACCATCGTCCCGTTCCTCAACAAGGGGAGCGCTCGCCGCCCCGTCGAACAACCGTTCTGGGCGGCCGTCGGCGTCGCCGGCGTGACGTTCGCGTTCACCATCAGCGTCTACTCCCTGAAGAACATCGTCAGCGGACTCGTCGACCCGCAGCTCCTCCTCGACCTCTCGTTCCTCCTCCCACCGATCGCCGGCGTCATCGCGTACGCCGTCCTCCGGTCGATGCAGGAGGGCTACATGTACGACCTGAACCGCCGGTACTACCGACTGCGGCCACCGAAGTGAGACGGTTCGTCGGCCGACTGCAACCACCGAAGTAGGCGGGCTGTCGGCCGGCTGCGACCACCCGAGTTCGGCCGGACGTCGGTTCCTGTGGCGGAATCGTAGTAAGGCCTTTCGGGCGTGCGGTCGAAGTGCCACGTATGTATCAGAACGTCCTCCTGCCGGTGACCGCGGAGACAAGCGACACGCGATTCCTCTACCACGTCGGCGAGCTCGCGACCGCGCTCGACGCCGAGGTGACGTTGCTCGCGGTCGCGGACACGAACCGCGACAGCGTCACGCTCGTCGACGGCGACGTCGTCGACGCGCTCGAGACGGAAGGCGAGCAAGCGCTCGCGGACGCCGAAGGCGTCCTCGAATCCCTCGGTCTCGACCCGCACACGGACGTCGTCCAGGGGACGCCCGCGCGAACCATCGTCGATTACGCCGAGCGCTACGAGCACGACCTCGTCGCGATGCCGACGCACGCCCGAACGGGCATCAAGCGGTATCTCCTCGGGAGCGTCACCGAGAAGGTCGTCCGGCTGTCGCCAGCACCCGTTCTGACCGCGCGAACCGTCGACGACGAGGAGCTCGCGTTCCCCTACGACCGCCTGCTCGTTCCGGTCGACGGGAGTGCGGCGTCGCGTCGCGCGAGCGAGCACGCGCTCTCGCTGGCCGCCACGCTCGACGCGGGCGTCGACGTGCTCTCGGTCGTCGACACCGGCGGTCTCGGGCCGGACGTCCGCGCGCAACTCGTCACGGAGCGCGCTCGCGTCGACGCCCAGGACCTCGTGCGCGACGTCGAGAGCGACGCCACCGAACGCGGGATATCGGACGTCCGAACCGAGGTCCTCGAGGGCGTCCCCGCGGACGCTATCGCGTCCTACGTCGACGACCACGCCGTCGACGCCGTCGTGATGGGGACCACCGGCCGGACCGGCATGAATCGCGTCCTCCTCGGGAGCGTCGCGGAGAAGACGGTGCGGTCCGCGCCCGTTCCCGTCCTCACCGTCCGCGGCGACGACTGACGGCGGGTTCCGGCGTCTGTTCACGGTTTCGGCTCGCGGCGTCGGTCGTCAGCGCACCTGAAGCCGGTCTACGCTTCGTTCTCCGCACTCGATTCCGTCGTTCGCCGTGGTCTCCCACCGTCTGACTAATTCCCGGTTCAATACAACGAAACAATTTTAATTGTGGGTTAATATCGTTAGCTCGATTACCTTTCCGACAATGGCCTGGTCTTCCTCACTACGACGCTGCGGGGTCGTTCTCGTCGCACTCCTCGCAGTCACTGGCATGATCGCACCGTCGGTCGTCGCGGCACCGGGGGCACCCTCGGCTGGTGTCGACGACGCCGACGGGACGCTGGCCACCGACCAGCGAACCGGCATCGACGACACGACAGACGCGAACGGCCCCGGTTCCAGCGGCGGAACCGACGCGCCGACCGCGCTCACCGACAGCGCACCGACGCCGACCCCGACGCTCGCGACCCCGGGCGAGGGGAACGCGACGAACGGCACGAACGCGACGAGCGTGACGCTCGTCACCGGCCAGACCGTCCGCGTCACCGAGCGTAACGGGACGCGCCAGTACGTCACGGACGCGCCAGTCGACATGCGGACGCTCCGTACCGACCGTGGAACGTACGTCTACCCGACGTCCGTGGACTTCTCGACGTTCGACCGCCAGCTGTTCAACGTCGACCTCCTCATCTCGCAGAACCTCACCGACGCCGAGGCCGACTCGATTCCGGTGATCGTCGAGTCGACGCGCGGCCGGCAACCGGTCGGCCAGGAAGCCGGTATCAGCGTCGCGAGCGACGTCGCCGCGATCCAGGCGACGGAGACGCTCGAGACCATCGGCGCGCAGGCCGGTGTCGTCGCGAAGGCAGACGCTCGGCGGGCGACGCGACAGCTCCGTCGCAGCCCGCGCGTCGAGTCCGTCCACCTGGACGTGAAGTACCGCGTCCAGATGGACGACGCGGCGAGCATCGTGAACGCCGAGAGCGCACGCGGTGACTACGACGTGAACGGGAGCGGCGTGACCATCGCCGTCCTCGACACGGGTATCGACGCCACGCACCCCGACATCGACCAGGTCGCCGATGCGAAGGACTTCACCGGCGAAGGCACCACGGCCGACCTGCAGGGGCACGGCACGCACGTCGCCGGCATCGTCGCCGGGAACGGGAACGCCAGCAACGGCACGTACACGGGTATCGCGCCGAACGCCACCCTCCTCAACGGCCGCGTCCTCGGCGAGTACGGGTACGGCTCGACGTCCGGTATCATCGCCGGGATGGAGTGGGCCGCGGACAACGACGCCGACGTCATCAGCATGAGCCTCGGTGGCCGCGCCTCCGTGGTCCGCGAGAACGACCCGTACACGGCCGCCGTCGAGTACGCGGTCTCGAACGGCGCCGCGGTCGTCATCGCCGCCGGGAACAGCGGCAGCCGCTACACCATCGGGTCACCGGGTATCGCCGAGGACGCCATCACCGTCGGCTCCACCGACAAGACTGGCGACCTCTCTTCGTTCTCCTCGCGCGGCCCCACCCCGCAGGGCGAGTACCTCAAGCCGACGCTCGTCGCCCCCGGGAGCAACGTCGTCAGCGCGGCGTCCACTGAGGCGGGCTACACGGACGACTACGTCACGAAGAGCGGGACGAGCATGGCGACGCCCGTCGTCGCGGGCGTCGTCGCGCTCGTCAAGGACGAACACCCCGACTGGGGGCCCCAGCGACTCAAAGCGGCAGTCACCTCGACCGCCGACCCCATCGACGCCGAGACGCCGTACGACGAGGGCGCCGGGCGCGTGAACGCCACCGACGCCGTCGATCCCGGCGTCGTCGTCTCCGAACCTGTCGTCGACTTCGGGACCATCGGCACCGCCGGGAACCACTCGAAGACCATCACCGTCACGAACGTCCAGAACGACTCCGTGACGCTGAACCTCTCGACGAGCGCGACGAACCTCAGCGACTCGCCCGTGCCCGCGTGGACGAACGTCTCCACGCTCACGCTCGACGCCGGCGAGTCCGCGCACGTCAACGTCACCGTCGACGGCGCCGTCCCCATCGGGACGTACGCCGGTCGCGTCAGCTTCGACGACGGCGAGTACACCGCCGTCTTCGGGTACGTCCGCGTCGCGAACCTCACCATCCGGAAGGAAGCGCTCGCCGGTGGTTCCGTCGACAACGACACCGTCGTCCTGCAGTACAACGAATCACGGTCCGGCGGGACGTTCGAAGTCGACGAGTTCAACGGTAGTTCCAGCGCGGCGCTGTCGTACGGTATCGCGGAGCCGGGCGAGTACCTGGTCGCGACCGACGGCGAGACCGCGAACGGGACGGCCGTCTTCCTCACGAAGACGGTGAACGTCACGGACGCGAACACCGTCGTCGTCCTCAACGAGAGCGACGCCGTCCCCGTCACGATGGACGTCTCCGACGTCACGAACCGCACTGGGCCGCTCCACGCCGAGAGCGTCTCCGCCAGGTACCGCGTACCGACCGTCGGCTCCGACTTCACGCTCGGACGGTCCTCGGTCGGGAACGCCTCGCGGCGAGCGTACGTCTCCAACGTCAGCGCGCCCGACGTCTCCCTGATGGCGGCGCTCGCGCCCGTCGACGAGACGCGGTACACCGCGAGCGACCTCGACGTCCCCGCCTGGTACGCGGTCGGTGGCATCGTCGAGGACGTCACGGAGAACGACACCGTCGTCGTCGACGACGCCACGCTCGGGGCGATGGACGTCACGTACCGCCGAACGAAGCCCGGACAGCTGGTCGTCGCACACCTACGGACCGAAGCCGGCTCCGACTACCTCCTCAGCGACTACTTCGGGGGGAACGTCGGCGACCGAACGCACCAGACCATCTACTACACGTCGTCGTTCGAGAAGGGGAAACTCTCCCTCGGCGGCCCCTTCCTCGGGTGGGACGTCGAGCGGAACGAGGACGTCTGGACGCCGTTGAAGGCTGGGCAGACGGTCGACCGCGACCCGCTCGCGCATCCGTTCATCGGCGACCCGCTCGTCAGCACCGCCGGGTACGGGATGTCCATCTCGCTCACCGCCCAGAGCGCGCGCGAGGGCACTCGGACCGCGTACACCGACGACACCGAGGACCAGTACACGGTGACCGTCGACGGCCAGGTCGTCCACGACGAGACCACGTCCGGGTTCGTCGACGAGTACGTCTCCATCAGTGACGGCGACGACTACGGCATCCGGATGGTCGGCCGGAACGACGCGACGAAGCTGTCGACGCGCACCGTCACGAACGTCTCCGCGACCTACGTCG
This sequence comes from Halorubellus litoreus, assembly GCF_037081675.1. Lineage (GTDB taxonomy): Archaea > Halobacteriota > Halobacteria > Halobacteriales > Natrialbaceae > Halorubellus > Halorubellus litoreus. The sequence continues at coordinate 401,265 of NZ_JAZAQL010000003.1, forward strand.
AGAACGGCGACGGGACCGCGCCCGACGTCGCTGACGTCGACCTCGTCGGAATGAACGCGACGAACACCGCGCCGAACGGGAACCTCACCGTCCGCGCCGCAGTCACCGAGTTCGACACGAGCGCCGTCGAGGAGGTCCGTATCTTCGTCGCGACCGGCGACACGACCGGGCCGCCGTCGTGGAACGGCGGCGGGAACTGGACGGCGCTCGACGTCGAGCGCGTCTCCGGGACCCAGTACTGGTACGAGGGCGACGCGTCGCTCGGGACCGCGACCGGGACGCTCGACGTCGCCGTGTTCGCCCGGAACACCGTCGGGTACGAGACGCGCGTCACGACGTTCGACGCCGCGCACCTCGCCGACCTCCCGCCGCGCGTCCAGGTGGACGCGAACCGGACCGCGAAAGGCCCCGGGCTCGCCGTCCCCTACGACGACCCGATCCAGTTCAGTGCACTGAACTCCACCGACAACTTCGACATCGCGAGCTACGAGTGGGACGTCCAGGGTCGCACCGACAGCGGCCCGACCGCGAACGCGACGTTCACGTCGGTCGGCGAGACGACCGTGACGCTCTCCGTGACCGACAACGCGAGCCAGACGACGACCGTCGAACGGACGGTCACGGTCGTCGACACGGAACCGCCGACCGCGGCGGTGTCGCGGAACGGCTCCACGGACCTGACCGTGAACGGGACGACGATACGGTTCGACGCGAGCGCGTCCACCGACGACGTCGGCGTCACCGCGTACCACTGGGACGTCAACGACGACGAGAGCATCGACGCCATCACGCAGACGCCGACCTACGAGCACACGTTCCTCGTCGCGGGCACGCACGACCCGACGGTGTACGTCGTCGACCACGGGGAGAACGTGGACACGGCGACCGCCGCGACCGTCACCGTCAGCGACCGGACGCCACCGACCGCGAACGTCGCCGCGAACCGGACGTCGGTGAACGTCTCGCGTCCGCTCGAACTGAACGCGAGCGCCAGCAGCGACGACGGCGCGATCGACCGCTACGAGTGGACGCTCGACGACGACGACAACCGCACCACCGGGTCGCCGACGGTGACGAAGACGTACGACTCGCTCGGGAACCGCACCGTCACGGTCACCGTCTACGACACCGCCGGGAACGCGTCGACGGCGTCCGTCGACGTGAACGTCACCGACGAGATCCCGCCGACGGCCGCGTTCGACATCGGGCACTACGACGACGAGCTGACGGTGAACACGACCGAGCGGCTGTACGCGTCCGACTCGACGGACAACTACGGCATCGCCGAGTACCGCTGGGACGTCGACGACGACGGCGTCGCCGAGGTGAACACCACAGACGACACGCTCGAGTGGACGTTCGACACCATCGAGACGGCGACGGTGAACCTGACCGTCGTCGACGAGCGCGGGAACGCCGAGAGCGTCGAACAGTCGTATCCCGTCGTGGACGACCAGGAACCCGTCGTGTCCGCGTCCGCGAACCGGACCGAGGTCCTCCCCGGGGAACCGATTCGCTTCACGTCGACCGCGACCGACAATACGCGCGTCGAGTCGTACACGTGGTATCACCCCAACGGCACGCAGTACGACGGCCGGAACGCGACGATGCGGTTCACCGACTACGGTCAGGATTACGCGTACCTCGTCGTCGAGGACGTGCACGGGAACGCCGAGTACGAGTTCGTCTACTTCGACGTCGAAGACCCCGAACCGCCGACGTTGAACGTGACGCTGAACCGGACCGAGGTCGAGCACGGTGCGACCGTCGAGTTCGCGACGGTGAACGCGACCGACAACGACGAGGTCGACTACCTGCTGTACGACTACGACGCGGACGGTTCCTACCAGCGGTGGTACGGCGCCACGTGGGACATGCCGTCGATCGACGCGACGTGGTACGGTGACCGCACGATATCGGTGATTGCGGTCGACCCGGCGGGCAACCATGCCGAGGACACGGCGACGCTCACGGTCGTCGACGAGACGCCGCCGACGCCCGCGGTCTCCGTCTCGAACGCGACGCCGACGGTCGGCCAGGCGATCTCGTTCGACGCGTCGTCGTCGACGGACAACGACGCGGTCGAGACGGTGGAGTGGGACTTCGACGGTGACGGTACCGTCGACGACACCGGGATGGCGGTGTCGCACGCGTTCGAGTCGGCGGGCGAGTACGACGTCGAGATGACGGCAATCGATCCTGCTGGGAACGAGAACACTGCGACCGTCTCCGTCAACGTCTCCGCGAAGAGCGGCGGTGGCGGTGGTGGCGGTGGCGGTGGCGGCGGCGCTGGTGGGGACGACCCGCGCGTCGTCCTGAAGAGTGCCACGGTCTCCTCGTCCGACGTCGCGGTCGGCGAATCCGTGACCGTCACGGCGACGTACGAGAACGAGCACACGGCGACGAAGACGGAGGCGGTGACGCTGACGGTGTCCGGGAGCGAGGTCGCGGAGAAGTCGGTGTCCATCACCGGGCGCTCGGAGCGCACGGTGACGATGACGTACACGTTCGAGGAGACCGGGACGTTCCGGGTGTCGGTCGACGGCCGACGCGCCGGGTTCGTGTCGGTGAGCGGCGCTGACGACGGTGGGGACGGCGGTGACGGTGGTGACGGTGGGGACGGCGGTGACGGTGGAACCACCACGACGCAGTCACCGACCACGACGGACGCGGTATCGACCACGACCACGGTCGCATCGACGGACGATCCCACCGCGAGCACGACGACCGCAGCCGACGGGTCCGGAAGCGGCCCCACGCCCGGGTTTGGCGTTGTCTCCGTCGTCCTCGCGGTCCTCGCGTCGCTCGCTGCTGTAGCGCACCGACGGGACTGACGCGACCGCTCGACGCGACCACGCACTCCCCGTCGGTACCGAAGCAGGAACTGGGTTCTCGATATCGAGCCTCTGAGGGGGGTCTCTTCCGCCGATGACCCGCCCGCTATTAATATCCAAATTTTAACCCCTGAACGAAACCGTTTTATGTATGCATACTTACTTTCTGGCCAATTGGGGGCTTGACATTACTGATGGACTCGACGCCACGACGACTCCTCGTCGTCCTCGTGACCGCGCTCGCGGTCACCGGGACAATCGCACCGTTCGCCGCCGCCCAGCCCGTCACCCAACCGACGGCAGGCAGCGGCCTCACCGACGACGACCGGCCGCCCGCTGCGAACACCGTCGACAGCCTCGGTCCGAGCGCCACTGTGGAGCGCAAACCGTCCGTGCACCCGCGAGCGCTCACGGACCGCGCACCGACGCCCACGCCGGACGACCCAGCGGGACCGAACGGATCGGTCACCGAGCGCTACGAGGTCACGCTCGTCACCGGCCAGACCGTCCACGTCACCGAGCGTAACGGGACGCGCGAGTACTACGTCGACGCCGAGACCGACATGCGGACGCTCCGAACCGGGAGCGGCACGTACGTCTACCCGGCCTCGACCGACTTCTCGACGTTCGACCGCCAGCTGTTCAACGTCGACCTCCTCATCTCGCAGAACCTCACCGACGCCGAAACCGACGCGCTTCCCGTCATCGTCGAAGCCGCGACCGGCCGGCAGGCCACGGGCGACGACGCTGGCGTCGGCGTCGCGAGCACCGTCGGCGCGATGTCCGTCGACCAGACCCTCGAGAGCATCGGCGCGCAGGCCGGCCGCATCCAGAAGGGCGCCGCCAGTGACGCCGCCGCGGCACTCCGGGCGACCGACCGCGTCGAATCCGTCCACCTCGACGTCCAGTACCAGGTCCAGTTGGACGACGCGGCGAGCATCGTGAACGCCGAGAGCGCACGCAGTGACTACGACGTGAACGGGAGCGGCGTCACCGTCGCCGTGCTCGACACGGGTATCGACGCCACGCACCCCGACATCGACCAGGTCGTCGCCGAGAAGGACTTCACGGACGAGAACACCACCGCGGACCTGCAGGGGCACGGCACGCACGTCGCCGGCATCGTCGCCGGTGACGGCGACGCCAGCAACGGCGCCTACACCGGAATCGCGCCGAACGCCACCCTCCTCAACGGCCGCGTCCTCGGCGCCGACGGTCGCGGCTACACCTCCGACATCATCAAGGCGATGCAGTGGGCCGCCGACCGCGACGCCGACGTCATCAGCATGAGCCTCGGCGGCGACGCCACCGAGGTCCGCTCCAACGACCCGTATACGGCCGCCGTCGAGTACGCCGTCTCGAACGGCACCGCGGTCGTCATCTCCGCCGGCAACGACTACGACCGGTACACCATCGGGTCGCCGGGTATCGCCGAGGACGCCATCACCGTCGGCTCCACCGACAAGAACGGTGACCTCTCTTCGTTCTCCTCGCGCGGCCCCACGCCGAGAGGCTACTTCCTGAAACCCGACGTCGTCGCACCCGGGAGCGACGTCGTCAGTACCGCGTCCTCCCAGGCCGGGAACACCGACGACTACGTCACCAAGAGCGGGACCAGCATGGCAGCGCCCGTCGTCTCCGGCGTCGTCGCGCTCGTCAAGGACGAACACCCCGACTGGGGGCCCCAGCGACTCAAAGCGGCAGTCACCTCGACCGCCGACCCCATCGACGCCGAGACGCCCTACGACCAGGGCGCGGGACGCGTGAACGCCACCGACGCCGTCGACCCCGACGCGGTCGTCTCGGACCCCGTCGTCGACTTCGGGACGCTCCAGTCCGGCGGGAACCACACGAAGGTCGTCGCGGTCACCAACCCGAGCGACGACGCCGTCACGCTGAACGTGTCGACGAACGCGACCGGCCTCGACGGCACGCCGGTCGCAGCGTCCACGAACGTCTCCACGCTCACGCTCGACCCTGGTGAATCGACGACCGTCGCAATCACCGTGAACGCGTCCGTCCCGCTCGGCGTCTACGGCGGTCGCGTGAACTTCGACGACGGCGACATCACGGCCGTCTTCGGGTTCGCGCGAACGACGACCGTCACCGTCGACAAGACGCCGCGAGGTGCCGAGGGCGACCACGGCTACGACGAACTCGTCGTCCACTACAACGAGACCGAACAGCACGAGCCGTTCGTCGACGACTACATGCGGAACGACACGTACACGTTCGACGTCGTCAACCCCGGAGAGTACCGCGTGACGACGATGGGGAGCCTGGAGAGCGCGCAGTACACGCCCATCATGATGACGCGAACGGTACAGATAGGGCGCAGCAATCTAACCGTGAACTTCGACGAGCGGACCGCCGACCCCGTTCGGCTCGACGCGTCAGACGTCGAGAACGAGACCGGCCCACTCGTCAACGAAACCATGCAGTTCTGGCTGAAGTTCGACGCTGGCGGGTGGGACCGCGAGATATCGGAGAAAGATTACTGGACCGAGAACCGGACGGTCTACGTCGCGACCGAGGGCGCGTCGACGGTCGAGGTCCGCGGCGCGTTCGTGCCCGCGAACGAGACCGCGGCCACCGAAGAGACGTTCGATGCACCCCGGTTCTACTCGCTCGCGTACCGCATCCAGGACGTCACGGGTCCGCGGACCATCACCGTCGACCGCGACGACCTCGACTCCGTCAACGCGACGTACACGCGAACCAAGCCAGGTGAACCGCTCATCGCGTACTTCGAACCGCGGTTCGAGAACGACACGTTCGGCGCGATGCGAGCCGGTGGGGAGGTCGGTGATCGCGTTCACCAGACCATCTACTACTCGGACTCCTTCGTGGACGCCGGCATGAGCATCTGGGACGGCGGCGAGGGTGACGCGAAGTGGGCGACCACCACGCAGTTCTACGACCGCCCCGACCTCGACGAGATACGGAACGTCATGCTCCGGCCGCTCGACCACCCACACACGGGGTTCTACGGGTTCGATCACATCGACGAGGATTCGTTCATCGTGAAACTCCTCGCGCAGTCGAACGAGGACCCGCTGCTCAACCGTTACAGTAGTCTCGGCGAGGAACGCATCCGCATCTACGTCGACGGCGAGAAGTGCTTCGACGAACCGTACGGGAACGTCAACGTCGGCTGCGAGTACGAGGATGACGACTCGTTCCGGTTCTACATGACCGCCGAGAAGGGACACCAGAACGTCTCGACCCGGGTCGTCACGAACGTCACGGGGCGACTCCACGACGACGGCGACGCCACGCCGCCGCAGGTCCGAGACGTTGACGTCCCGAGCACGAACGCGACGAGTTACGCGTCGAACGGGAACCTCACGGTCGAAGCGACCGTCACCGACCCCGGTAGTTCGACCGTCAGCGAGGTCGTCGTCCTCGTCAGCACGGCGAACGCGACGACCGTTCCCTCGTGGGACGGCGGCGGGAAGTGGACGGCGCTCGACGCCGAGCGCGTGCCCGGCACCGACCGGTACCGCGCCACGACGAACGTCGGTCCCTACGAGGGTTCGGTCGACGTCGCGGTGTTCGCGCGGAACACGCTCGGATACGAGATGCGGACGACGTCGTTCGACGGCGTGCGCGTCACCGACCTGCCGCCGACGCCGCGGGTGTCCGTGAACGGGAGCTACTCGGTCGACCGCCTCCCGAAGGACGAGTCCGTCGAGCTGCTCGCGACGAACAGCACCGACAACTTCGGTATCGACGCCTACGAGTGGGCGGTGAACGGCGAGACCGCGAGCGGGCCGTCGACGAACGTCACGTTCGACTCGTATGGCGCGTACACGGTGTCGCTGACCGCGACCGACACCGCCGGACAGTCCGCGACTGTGACCCGGACCGTGCACGTGGTCGACACCGTGGCACCGGTCGCGGACGTGACGACGAACGCGACGAGTCCCATCACGGTCAACGGGACGCCCGTCGAACTCGCCGCCGGGAACTCGACAGATAACACTGGCGTCGTCGAGTACCGCTGGGACGCCGACGCCGATGGCGCGTTCGAAGCCGTCACGAACGACTCGACGTACACGCACACGTACCTCCACGCCGGGAACGTGACCCCGTCGGTCACCGTGGTGGACCGACAGGAGAACGCGGACACGGCGACCGCGAGCGAGTTCGCGGTCGTCGACGACGCGGCGCCGACCGCCGCCATCGCGGACCCCGGTATCGTGAACGTGTCCGCGAACGACACGCTCTCGGCGGGGCCGAGCACGGACAACGGCGCTATCGACCACTACGCGTGGTCGTTCGAGGACGGGACCACGGTGAACACGACGAACGCGACCGTCACGGTCGTCTTCGACGAGTTCGGCCCGGAGAACGTCTCGGTCACGGTCGTCGACACGGCCGGGAACCGAGCGACCGCGAACCGGACCGTCGAGGTCGGTGACGACCTCCCGCCCGCGGCGACGTTCTCGCCGCAGGGCGTCCTGAACGCGAACCGGTCCGCGACCCTCGACGCATCGAACACCACCGACAACGTAGCCATCAGCGAGTACCGCTGGGACGTCGACGACGACGGCGTCTTCGAGGCGAATTCGACGACCGCGACGACGACGCACGTCTTCGAGACGTACGGCGAGACGACCGTCACGCTCGCGGTCGTCGACGACGCCGGGAACGTCGGCACCGTCACGCAGACCGTGATGGTGAACGACACGATCCCCCCGAACGCGTCCGTCACGGGTACCGAGGGGGCGTACGAGGTCGGCGAGACCGTCGTCCTGAATGCCTCCGGGTCCACCGACAACACGGTCATCGAGTCGTACACGTGGTACCCGGGGAACCACCCGGAGGACCCGGTGAATACCGACCCTGAGACTGCTGACCACGACGGCGCGGTCGGGCAGGTCGTCAACGTGACGTTCGACTCGCCGGGCGACCCCAACTACTATCTCGTCGTCGAGGACGCCCACGGGAACGTGGACGTCGAGCACGTCGAAGTGAACGTGACCGATACGCAGGCGCCGAACGTCTCGCTCGGGTTCGAGAACGATACCGTCGAGTACGGCGAGACGGTGTCGCCGGGCACGCTCACGTACGAGGACGTGCACGAGGTCGCGACCGTCGAGTACGACCTCGACGGTGACGGCGCGTACGAGGCGAACGTCTCGAACCCGGTCGTGAACGCGACGTGGGTGGGGACGCGGACGCTCTCGATTCGGGCGGTCGACCCGTCCGGGAACGCGGCGACGGCGAACGCGACGCTCACGGTCGTCGACGAGACGCTTCCGTCGGCTGATTTCGACGTGAACAGCACGTCGGGGGCGCCCGGTGATGCGTTCGCGTTCGACGCGACGGATACGTCGGACAATCACCGCATCGACTCCTACGAGTGGGACTTCGACGGCGACGGTCAGCCCGACGCGACCGGGGCGGCACCGACGCATCGGTTCGAGTCCGCCGGGAACTACTCGGTCCTCCTGACGGTCACGGACGCGTCCGGGAACGAGGACGTCACCGCTCGCGAGGTCGTCGTCCAGAACGCCAGTGGCGGCGGCGGTGGCGGCGGTGGTGGCGGTGGTGGCGGCGCCGGCGGGGACGACCCGCGCGTCGTCCTGAAGAGCGCGACCGTCTCCGCCTCCGACGTCGCGGTCGGCGAATCCGTGACCGTCACGGCGACGTACGAGAACGAGCACACGGCGACGAAGACCGAAGCCGTGACGCTCTCGGTCTCCGGTACCGAGGTCTCCGAGAAGTCCGTGACCATCACGGGCGGTTCCGAGCGGACGGTGACGATGACGCACACGTTCGAGGAGACCGGGACGTTCCGGGTGTCCGTCGACGGCCGGCGCGCCGGGTTCGTGTCGGTGAGTGGCGCCGACGACGGCGGCGACGGCGGCGATGATGGCGATGGCGGCGACGGTGAGGACACCACGACGACGCAGCCCTCGACCACGACGGCTGCGGGCGAGGATCCGAGCACGACCGCGGCCGCATCGACGGACGAGTCAACTCCGAGCACGGGCACGGCGGATGACGGCACCAGCAGTGACGGCTCCGGAAGCGGCTCCACGCCCGGATTCGGCGTCCTGCTCGCGCTCGTTGCACTCCTCGCGGGTACCGCTGCAATCGCGCGTTCTCGCGACTAGCCCGCGCCGAACCCGCTTCCGCGCTTCCGTGGATTCGCGGAGACGACGCGTCGGACGCGGTCGGTCCTCGCCAAAGCGTTTTAACGCGACTACCGCCGATACGTACACGATGCCAACGGACGACATGTCGGTCCCCGACGCGGCCGCGTACGCCGGTGACGTCATCGACCGAATCGCAGCGGCCGTCATCACGGACCGTGCGTTCCTCGAAACCGTCCTCACGGGGGTGCTCGCTCGCGGGCACGTCCTCCTCGAGGACGTCCCGGGAACCGGGAAGACGCTCACCGCGCAAGGGACCGCGCACGCGCTCGGGCTGTCGTTCAATCGCGTGCAGTTCACGCCGGACCTCCTCCCGAGCGACATCACCGGGTCGCACGTCTACAACGAGCACACCCAGGAGTTCCAGTTCAACGAAGGGCCGATATTCGCGAACGTCGTCCTCGCCGACGAGATCAATCGCGCACCGCCGAAGACCCAGGCGGCGCTCCTGGAGGCGATGGACGAGAAGCAGGTGAGCGTCGACGGGGAGACACGGGAGCTCCCGGACCCGTTCTTCGTCATCGCGACCCAGAACCCCGTCGAGCAGGAGGGGACGTTCGAGCTGCCGGAAGCGCAACGCGACCGGTTCGTGATCAAGACCGCGATGGGGTACCCCGACCGCGACGGCGAGCTCGAACTCATCGACCGGCGCGCGAACCGCTTCACGCAGATGCCGACGATCGACGCGGCGGTCGACAAGTCACAGGTCCGCGCGCTCCAGGAAGTCCCCGAGCGCGTGCACGTCGAGGGGAACGTCCGCGAGTACCTCGTCGACGTCGCGCGCGCCACTCGCGTCGACGACCGCGCCGAGATCGGCGTGTCGCCGCGCGGCATCCAGCGGTTCTTCGAGGCGGCGCGCGCTCGCGCCGTCATCGCCGGCCGGGACTACGTCACGCCGGACGACGTGAAGTTCGTCGCCGATCCCGTGATGCGCCACCGCATCGTCCTCACGCCCGAGGCGAACATCCAGGGCGTCACGAAGGCCGACGTCGTCGACAGCGCGCTCCAGAGCGTCGACGTCCCGAACGTCACCGGCCGCTGACGCGCCGGACGTTCCCTGGCGGCGCTCGCGGGGCGACGACCGCTCGGCTGGCGACGGTCACTCCGCGGGCGACGCCTTGACGACGCGGACCTCGCGCTCCGACAGCTCGTCGACGGTCCGACCGACGCCCGAGAAGTGCTCGTCGTGGTCGCCGTGCTCGCCGACGACGACGACCGTTGCATCCACCTCGTCGGCGTACTCGAGGATGACCTCGTGTGGCGTGCCACGTCGCGTGTCGCCGTCGACCGCGACGTCGCTCGCGTCCGCCATCCGCATGACCTCGCGGACGCTGACGTCGGCGTGATCCTCCGCGTAGATCGTCGCGAGCTCGCCGGAACTCAGCGCCGGTTCGTCGAACTTCCGCTCGTCGACCACGCAGAGGACGTGGAGGTCGTGTCCGCCCGCGGCCGCGAGCTCGATCGCTTCCGTCGCCGCTTCGCGAGCGTACTCGCTCCCGTCGGTCGCAAGGAGTATGGTACTCATAGGTCCACTACGACAGGCCGTTGGATAACTCGGCCGCTGGATTCCGCGCGCCGAGAATCACGCGTCGGTGACTGGTCGGTAACCGTCGGTCGTCACGTCGCTTCGGCGCCGCTGGTCTCGTGCCAGCCGCCGCCGTCGACGACCTCGAACAGCTCCCGCCAGTTCTCGTCGTCCTCGCTCTCGGGGAGCTGGTCGCGGAGCTGCTGGAAGTCGGATTCGGGCACGAGGTCGTGGACGAGGTCGACGATCAGTCGGGCGTGGTACGCCGCGTCCGTCCCGTCGCCGCGCTCTATCTCGGCGACGCGCGCGACGAACGTCGACCAGTCGAACCGCTGGCCGTGCTCCTCGGGTGCGCCCGCGAGATACCAGTCTATCTCCATCGGGAGGGACGCCGCGAGGTCCTCGGCGGCGTCCTTCGGGATGCGAGCACCGAGCGTCGATGAGCGTCGCGCGTATCGCGCGAACCGTCTCGCCGGTCCCCGGAAGCTCGAGTCGATGCTGTACTTCGCCGGTGAATTCGTCGAAGTTCATGGATATCACTGAATGTCGGTCGGTCCGGCTCCGGCGCGCCACGGGCGACGACCGCTCGACTGGAACGTTCACGGGCCGCCAGCGCTGGGCGGCGACGTCTGTCGACGTTCGACCGCGCGCCACATAGCGGCTGTTCCGAGGTAATGCGACTCGCCGACCGACTGGTGGCGTCGTTGCGACCAGGAGTCGACGCTTCCCGTCAGTGTGCGGTCCACCCGCCGTCGACGGGGATGTTCGCTCCCGTGACGTACGTCGCGCCCTCCGATGCGAGGAACACTGCGAGCGGCGCGATCTCCTCGGGTTGTGCCGGTCGATTCATCGGGGTCTCGTCGAGCAGTATCTCGTAGAACCTGTCGGACTCGAGGAGTTCCGACGTCATCGGCGTCTCCACGAACCCCGGACAGATGCTGTTCACGTTCAGGCCGGCCTCGGCGTAGTCGACCGCGACCTGCTGCGTGAAGTTCACCACGCCGCCCTTGGCCGCGGAGTACGCCGCCGCGCCTCGCCCGCCGACGAGCCCGTAGATGGACGCCACGTTGACGACGAACCCCTCGGACTCCAGGAGGTGCGGGAGCGCCGCCTTGGTCCCGTACATCACGCCGCTCAGGTCGACGTCGACGACGCGATGCCACTCCTCGAGCGTCATGTCGCCGACGGACGACTCGCTCCCGACGCCCGCGTTGTTCACGATCACGTCGAGCGCGCCGAACTCCTCCACGGTCACGTCAACGAGCGCGGAGACCTGCTCGTAGTCGCTGACGTCCGTCCGAACGAACGTACACCCGAGTTCGTTCGCTGCGGCCTCCCCGTCGTCCACGTTCCGGTTCGCGACGACGACGTTCGCGCCTTCGTCGACGTACGCCGACGCGATCGCGTATCCGATACCTGACGAACCGCCGGTGACGATCGCCGTCTTCCCTTCGAGTTGCATGGGGTCTCTCCACGCGAGTATACGGTCGGTGGCGGCATAGTGACTGCCCCGATACTCGCAGGACTTGACTCGTGCCGTCATGGCCGCAGTCCATCGTCTCCCCCAGCGCGTGCCCGACGCCTCGAAGGTTGTGCTGGTCGTGGGTTGTGCTGGTCGTGTCCGGAACCCGACGGTGGTCCCCGTAGAGGCCGACCCCATGTTCCAAGGTATCGTCTACCGAAGTGACGCGTATGGACGGGATTCCTCCATTCCGCGACCGAACCGACGCCGGCGAACGGCTCGCCGCGGCACTCCGCGACCGCGGCGTCGAGGCGGACCTCGTCCTCGCGATTCCGCGCGGCGGGCTCCCGCTCGGTCGCGCCGTCGCGGACGCGCTCGACGCGCCGCTCGACGTCGTCGTCGCGAAGAAACTCGGCGCGCCCGGGAACCCCGAGTACGCCATCGGCGCGGTCGCGAGCGACGGGAGCGTCTGGCGGAACGAGGCGGCGTTCCGGGACGGTCGCGTCGACGAGGCGTACTTCGAGCGCGAACGCGACCGGCAGGTCGACGCCGCCCGCGAGAAGGCGCGACGGTACCGCGCGGGCGACCTCGAACCGGACGTCGCCGGGAAGCGCGTCGTCCTCGTCGACGACGGCGTCGCCACCGGGTCCACGGTCCGCGCGTGCCTCCAGCAACTCCGGAACGGCGACGCCGCCCACGTCGTCCTCGCGGTCCCCGTCGCTCCACCCGACACCGCGAGCGCTCTCCGCGAGCACGCCGACGACGTCGTCTGCCTCGCGGAACCACGCCACTTCCAGGGCGTCGGCCAGTTCTACGAGCGCTTCACGCAGGTCTCGGACGAGGAAGCGCTCGCGTACCTCGACGACCACGACTGACGAGTCCACGGCGGGGGTGGCGTCACCCGACGGGTCTCGCGTCGAACCCCGCCAGTCAGGAGGGTTCCGTCGGCCCCACCGACGACCTTCGCACGCTCTCACAGCGCGGGAACGACGAGCGATTTCTTGTACGTCTCGCCCCTACCGCTAGGTGTGGTCACGCGGACCGAGGTATCGTTCACGAACGCCCGCGGTAACGGACAAAAGCCCATGGACATCGCTGACATCATCTCAACCGACTTCGTAGAACTTGCACCCGACGACGAGGTTTCCCGGCTCGTCGGGGTATTCGAGGACCCCGCAGTGAAGGGCGTCGTCGTCCGCGACGACGCCTTCGAGGGCGTCGTCACCCGACGCCAGCTCGCGAGTTCGCATCACCCGCCCGACGAGAAGGTCGGGTCGCTCGTCTGGCACGTCCCCCGGCTCGCGCCGGACGAGGACGTCCGGAAGGTCGCCCGCCTCATGATCGACGCGGACTCGCGACTCCTCCCGGTCTTCGAGGGCGACGACCTCGCGGGCGTCGTCACCGTCGACGACGTCCTGGACGCCGTCGAACCGTTCCTCGACGCCGCGACCGTTCGGGAGGCTGCGACCAGTGACATGGTCACGGTCGGCCCCGACGCCACGTTCGGACGGGCGCTTTCCGTCCTCCGCGAGCACGGGTTCACGCACCTCCCGGTCGTCGACGGCGACGACGCGGTCGGCATCCTGAGTCTCTACGACGTCGTCGACGTGACGACGCGCGCGGAGACCCGTAGTCAGGGCGGGAACGCCGGCGGCACCGACGCGACCGGTGGCCAGATAGCGGTGAGCGCCGGTCGGTCCAGAGGCGGCGGGTTCGGCGCTCGCGACGGCGAGCGCGCTCGCGTCCTCGACCTCCCGGTCCGCGACGTGATGGTGTCCCCCGTCAGGACCATCCACCCGGACGAGACGCTCGACGTCGCCGTCGCGGAGATGTTCGACGTGGACGGGTCGTCGCTCGTCGTCACGGAGAACGGCGACCCGTACGGTATCGTCACGAAGACGGACGTCCTGGACGCGCTCACGTGGGAGGCCGGCGGCTCTCGCGCGGTTCAGGTGTACGGCACCGACCTCCTCGACGACGTCCAGTACGACGACGTCGTCGCGATGATCGACAAGTTCGACGCGATGGACGGCGGCACGAGCGTCCTCGACGCGAAGATCCACCTGCACGAGCACGACGAGACCCACCGCGGGACGCCGTTGTTGCTCGCGCGCATCCGCCTCTACACCGACGACGGGCTGTTCATCGCGTCCGGCGAAGGCTACGGCGCCACCCACGCGCTGAACGAGGCCCGGGACGTCCTCGAACGACAGATCCGGGACGACAAGACGTACGGTCGGTCGAAGAAACCGCCGAGCGAGGAGTTCTGGGAGAAGCGCTTCGGGTGGATGCTCGAGGAGTGAGGAAAGCCACTCCTTGGCGGAATCCAGGACGTACCTCTAAGAGCGAGGCGTTCGAGGACGTTACCATGAACGCGCTCGCACCCGTCTCGGCTCGCGGTCTCGAACGCGACAGGAGGAGTCGACCGCCCGTGGCGTGGAACGCCGACAGATGAGTTCGGCGACGCCCGTCGAACGGTCGGGCGCGCCGACGGCGTGGCACGCTCGCCCCGTCGAGGGCGTCCTCGACGAACTGGACGCGAGCGCCGACGGGTTGTCGAGCGAAGAGGCCGACCGCCGGCTCGAGGAGTACGGCCCGAACGCGATCCGCGGCGAGAACGACGTTTCGCCGTTCGAGATATTCGTCTCGCAGTTCCAGGACGTCCTCATCTACCTCCTCGTCCTCGCCGCGGTGCTCTCGCTCGCCGTCGGCCTCCTCCCCGGCGAGGACGCGAACGTCGTCGACGCCGCGCTCATCCTCGTCATCCTCTTCGCGAACGGCGTCTTCGGGTTCGTGCAGGACTACCGCGCCGAACGCTCGATGCAGCGACTCCGCGAACTCTCCTCGCCCGCGGCGACCGTCCTCCGGGACGGCGAGAAACGCGAGATCGACGCCACCGCGGTCGTCCCCGGCGACGTCGTCGTCCTCGAACAGGGCGACGCCGTCCCCGCGGACGCGCGACTCGTCGACGTCACGAACCTCGAGACCGCCGAAGCCGCCCTGACGGGCGAGAGTGCGAACGTCGAGAAGGACGCGGCCCCCGTCGACGACGGGACGCCGCTCGCCGAACGACGGAACATGGTGTACATGAACACGAACGCGGTGAAGGGTCGGGCGCGCGCGGTCGTCGTCGGCACCGGCATGGACACCGAGGTCGGCGCCATCGCGACGCAGATGCAGGCGGCCGAGGACGGCGACACGCCGTTCCAGGGCGAGGTCGACGAACTCGGGCGGCGCATCGGTATCGGCGTGATTGGGCTCATCTCGCTCGTCGTTCTCGTCCAGTTCCTGTTCACGGCGACCGACGCCATCAGCATCCTCCTGACCGCCATCACGCTCGCCGTCGCCGCCGTCCCCGAAGGCCTC
This sequence comes from Halorubellus litoreus, assembly GCF_037081675.1. Taxonomy (GTDB): domain Archaea; phylum Halobacteriota; class Halobacteria; order Halobacteriales; family Natrialbaceae; genus Halorubellus; species Halorubellus litoreus. The sequence goes on from NZ_JAZAQL010000003.1 coordinate 416,616, forward strand.
CCCGCGGTCGTCACGCTCACGCTCGCGCTCGGCTCGCAGAAGATGGTCGAGCGGAACGCGCTCGTCCGCCGGCTCCCCGTCGTCGAGAGCCTCGGGAGCATCGACACCATCCTCACGGACAAGACCGGGACGCTCACCGAGAGCCAGATGACCGTGCAGCGGGTCGCGTTCGGCGACGACGTCTTCGACGTCACCGGCGCCGGTCTCGAGACCGACGGCGAGTTCCAGCGCGACGGCGAAGCCGTCGACCCCGCGATGCTCGAACCCGTCCTGCGGTGTGGCGCGCTCTGCAACAACGCCGAACCGGCGCCCGACACCGAGGACCGCGAGTACTTCGGCGACCCGACCGAGGTCGCACTCCTCGTCTCCGCGCGCAAAGCCGGCGTCGAGCAGGCCGCCGAACGCGTCCGCGAGGTTCCGTTCTCCTCGGACCGCAAACGCATGACCGTCGTCGTCGAGGCCACCGACTCCCGGGTCGGAGCCGCCGACACCGTCGAGGCCACCGACTCCCGGGCCGGAGACGGCGACGACGCCTACACCGCGTACATGAAGGGCGCGCCCGGGACCGTCCTCGACCGCTGCGACCGCGTGCTCGTCGACGGCGAGGAACGCGCGCTCACCGACGCCGACCGCGACCGCGTCCTCGAACGCACCGAATCGTTCGCGAGCGACGCCCTCCGCGTCATCGGGTTCGCGCGCAAACGCGTCACCGACCCGGACGCCGACGAGGACGCGCTCGAGGACGACATGGTGTTCCTCGGCCTCCAGGGGATGCTCGACCCGCCGCGCGACGAGGTCCCGCAGGCCGTCGCCGACTGTCGCGACGCCGGCATCCGCGTCGTCATGGCGACCGGCGACAACGTCGAGACCGCGAAAGCCATCGGCGCACAGGTCGGGTTCGACCCGACGGGCGCGATGACCGGCCCCGAAGTCGAGAAGCTGACCGACGCGGAACTCCAGGACGCCGTCGAGGAAGTCGAGGTGTTCGCACGCGTCGCCCCCGAGCACAAGGTCCGCATCCTCGAAGCCCTGCAGGCGAACGGCCATCGCGTCGCGATGACCGGCGACGGCGTCAACGACGCCCCCGGCGTCAGGAACGCCGACGTCGGCATCGCGATGGGCGAACGCGGCACCGACGTCACGAAGGAGGCGAGCGACATGATCCTCCAGGACGACAACTTCGCGACCATCCGCGACGCCATCGCCGAAGGACGAGGCATCTTCGACAACATCCGGAAGTTCGTGAACTACCTGCTGTCCGCGAACGCCGGCGAGGTCCTCGTCGTCTTCGTCGGCGTCCTCGTCGGGAGCGCCCTCTACCCGTCGCTGTTCGCCGGGAACACCGAAGCGCTCGTCCTCACGCCAGTCATGCTCCTCTGGATCAATCTCGTCACCGACGGGTTCCCCGCACTCGCGCTCGGCACCGACCCGAAAGCCGACGACATCATGGACCGGGCCCCACGGGGCGAGGACGACCCCGTCATCGACCGGCGGATGCTCCTCTCGATCGCTACCATCGGCGCCATCATGACCGTCACCGGGCTCGCGCTGTTCTTCTACGCGCTCGACGTGACGCGCGACCTCGTCGTCGCACAGACGCTCCTGTTCACGCTCCTCGTCACCATCGAGATGGTCCGCATCCACCTCATCCGCTCGCGCTACGACCTCTCCCCGCTCTCGAACCCGTGGCTCGTCGCCGCAGTCGCCCTCTCGCTCGCCCTCCAGCTCGCCGTCCTCTACACGCCACTCCGCGAGTTCTTCTCCGTCATCGCACCGACCCTCGAACATTGGACGTGGATCGGCGGTGCATTCATCGCGTTCGTCGCCCTCGCAGTCGCGACCGAGACGCTCGTCGAACGCACGCTCGCCGCCTGACCCCTCCGGGCCGTCCACGTGTCTCTCCGCGACGACCTCGTTCTCCGGGAGGTCTCTCTCCACGAGCGTCCGAATCGCCGACGTCGCTCACCCGAACGCGAGCCCAAGCGACAGGAACACGAACGGCGCCACGGCGAGCGACGCGAGGAACGCGAGGAACACCCGTCGGTCCTCGAGCAGCAGGTCGTCGACGCCCACGACCACGTTGGCGTACCGCTCCATCGCGAGGAGCGCGACGAGCGTGGCGAGCAACGCGGCCACCGCCAGCGTCAGAACGACGACGACCGCGACCGGCGAATCCAGGACGAACGCCGCGACGAGCGTATCGAAGAGCGTCCCGACGTTCGCACCGAGCACGTACGGTAGCAACCCCTCTCGCTTCACGTACCCGCGGTTGTACAGCGGGACGATGACGCCGAGCGAGAACGCCACGCTCGTCGTCGCACTCGTCACGACGAGTCCGATGGCGAACGAGACCCACGTCCGCTCGAAGCGATCGAACACCAGCTCGCGGAGCGTTGCCACGTCCACGCCCGACAACAACCGGTCGAACAGCGTCAGGCTCCCGAACAGCGCGCCGACCGCCACCACCACCGCCACTCCGGGCCCGACCGCGTCCACGAACGCGGACGTCATCGGCGAGAACGGGTTCGAGAGACCGAACCCGCCGTCGACCGCGCCCGTCCCGGGAGCGAACTCCCCGCGGACGACCGGGAGCGCGACGTACCCGACGACCGTCGCCGGAACGTACACCGAGTGCGTGAGGAGGAACGTCAGCGACCCCAGACTCACGGACTGCTGCAGGCTGTATCGCTCCTTCTGGAAGTAATCCAACGCCCCGACGACCACGACGATCGCCGCGCCACCGAGGCGCGTCCCCGCGACCATCAGGAACACCTGCGACGGACCGAGGAGGCCCGCGGTCGACAGCGAGAGCGCGACCGCGGCGACGACCGACCCGTTCGTCAGCACGTACGCGCCCAACCAGCCGAACCCGAGCGCGCCCGCATCACCGACGACGTACCGGACGAACGCCTCGCGCAACAGCGGCGCCGCCGCCTCGGTCCCCGCGCCGAGCAACCCCACCGCGAACAGGAACGAGAGGACGACTACGGGGACGCCGGCGACCTGTCGCCACGAGGACGCGAGTCCGTCCAACACGCCGGACAGACGACGGCGTGCGCCGAAAGCGTTCCCCCTGGACCGTCGTGGCTCACCGCCCGCGAACGCCAACGCCACCCGCGAACGCTGACGCCACTCGCGAACGCTGACGCCACCCGGGAACGCCGACGCCACCCGCGAACCCCTACGCATACGGCGATCGAACGCCTGCATCCCGTATGGACGGCGACGAACGAATCACGGTCCTCGGCGGCACCTTCACGCCCATCCACAACGGGCATCGCGCGCTCCTCCACGAGGCGTTCCAGACGGCCAGTCACGTCGGCTCCGGTGACGGACACGTCATCGTCGGCCTCACGTCGACCGAGCTCGCCGAACGAACGCGGAGCGACCCTTCCCACGTCGAACTCCTCGGGTCGTTCGACGCGAGACGCGACGCGCTCGACACCGAACTGGAACGCATCGCGGGCGCCTACACCGCCTCCTACGATATACTGCGACTCGAGGACACCGGCGGTCCCGCCGCGACGCGAGACGACGTCGACGCGCTCGTCGCCTCGCCCGAATCGAAGTCCCAGCGTCGCGCGTACGAACTCAACAAGCAACGGATCGCCGACGGGAAACGACCGCTCGAGATACACACACCGCCGTTCGTCGTCGCCGAGGACGGACGCAGGATCTCCAGTACTCGAATCCGGAACGGCGAGATCGACGTTCACGGCCGCCTCGTCGACGACTCGTAGACGCGATGCGTCCAGATCGGCGGACTCTCCCGCTCCCTCGACTTGCTCTCCGGCATCACTCTCGCAAGACAAGCTTGTTATCACAAGCACTACTGGTTCCCGGGACTCTCCGCTATACCACTCATGGAAGAGGACACCGACAATCTCTCGGAAGGTGGTCTCGCCGTAGCATCCGAAGGGAGCGTGACAGGCTCCGGTGGTGCGACGCTCCCCGTCTTCTTGAACCTCGACGAGACATTCGAGGGCTTAGATCACTTCAGACGCCGGTACCTCTCGCTTCTCGCCTATAACCAACCGGTCGACCTCGTCGACGCCGCAGCGGCACTCTCCCACGTGCCGAAACTCAGCGCACTCGGCATCCTGCCGTACGACAAGGACGAACGATCACTCGAACCCGGTCAGGACACGACGCACGTCGAATCGCACATCCAGGGGTCAGGCAGGTCGTTCGACCGCGCCGAATCCGTCCACGAGCAGTACAACCCGGAGGTGGACGACGATGCCCATTGACCACTCCCCGGGCCCTCTCGGGGATACCGACGACATGCGTCTCGTCGTGCAGACCCTCTACGACCCCGACCAGGACGACGAGCTCGGGACGAAGGTCGTGGACGTCGTCACGTCGCTCCCCGAGGTCGACACCGACGACTTCTGGGACCTCCCACCGCTGTACGACGCCGTGGACGTCGACGCCGTCGAACGGACGTTCTTCGGCCGGGAGACGTCCGGCGTCGACCGACTGGTGCAAGGAATCGTCTCTTTCGAGTACCTCGAACACGTCATTACGGTCCGCGACGACGGTTGGATCTTCGTCTACAGTTCCTGACCCGGCGACAGTCCCCGTCCTGCTAACAAGCCCCTCACCAGTCTGTATAGCACTATCTGATTCATGACGTCTGTTGGTGGGCGTCCACCCGCCGATGGTCTCGAACGCCACCACGCCCCGCAGCGTTGCCCACGGTCGCCCCGGGCCCACTCAGATCTTGCCACACCCACGCCGCTCCAGCCCAGACGGAAGCGGCGACCACCTACCCCGACGACGACCCCATCGAGGCACCGCCCGCACGCACCCAACGCCGATCACTCCGCTCGAACAACGAAGCCTCTCGCCACCTCGAACCCGGTCTGTCAGGCTCGACACCACACGGCTCGAGAGACCACCAACTCACTCCCGACCGTTCCCGGACGTATCCCTACACCCCTCACAAAACCTCCCTGCACATCCACTTACCCACCTCCCTCCCACCCACTTACCTCCCTCCTTCCCACCCACTTACCCACCGCTGGCTACCTACCCATCTACCTGCCCACACACTCACCCACGTACCGGTTCACCCGTTGCTTCCCCCACCGACTCACCAACGCGGCTACCCTCCACACGTACCTCCGGTTGCACCGACCGACGCGTACAGCTCCCGCGTCACAACAGTGTCGGACCTGACTGCACGCATCATCCGTAGGCACACCTCGTCACTCCATTCGTCTGTTCTGGCGAGGTTCCCTGTGCAGTCCCACCAGTCGGTCCATATAGTCGCACTCACCGGCGATACCTGCTGCCCCTCCTGGACAGTAGTACCGTACCGAATAACTGGATGAGACCGCTGTACAGTACTCATGTGCAGTAACACTGGACAGTGTAACTGAACAGTAATCTTGATTGGTAACACTGATAATTGTGGCTGCGTGGTGTGTATGTCTGGTATGTATGGCTGGTGTGGTTGTTTGGTGGTGATGACTACGATGACTGCTTGGTCGTGCTGTTCACGCAAACCACGTGGGTTGCTTGTGTGAGATGATTGTGTAGATGGACTGCGTTTTATTACGGATGGGTCAGTACGTACAGTCCAGATGATCACGTACACGACGTACAGCGAAGCTGGTGGGGTGGGGAAGACGACGACGGCGGCGAATCTCGCGGCTGCGCACGCCGAACGCGGCCAGCGCGTCCTCGTCATCGACCTCGACCCGCAGGAGGGCTCGCTGAGTTACGTCTTCGACGTCGCCGACGACCGGGCGGACGGGAGCGCGGACAACATCGTTCGCCACCTCATCGGGCGCCCGAAAGGGGAGTTCACCGACCTCATCCGGACGGACACCGGCGAGGCCGGCGTCGACGTTCTCCCCGCGCACAACATGCTCGCGAACCTCACGCAGAACATGATGAAGGCCGCGGAGATCGAGGAGGACATGCACGTCGACGACGACTACGAGTGGCCGCGCAACGAGCAACTGCTTCGACTGCTCCGCGAGAACGACGTCCCCGAGGACTACGACGTCGTCATCTGCGACCCGCAGGCGACCGAAGGGGACGCGTTGTACAACGCCATCTTCGCGACGCGGTCCGTGCTCCTGCCCGTGGAGCTCTCGGGGAAGGGCGCGCTCTCCATCGACGGGCTCACCGACCTCGCCGAGGGACTGGAAGCCGAGGTCGGTATCGACGTCGGCGTGCTCGGTATCGTGCCGGTCGCGTACAAGGGAACGAACACCCAGAAGGAGCATCTCTCCGAGCTGGAGGCGTCGCCGTTCGACGTGCCGGCGGTGTTCGGCGAACGGTCGAGTCTCATGCAGGAGATGTGGGAGTCCCAGGCGACCGCGTTCCGCGTGCTCGATGAGGGTTGGAAGGAGGGCGAGAAGGGACTGCGTCGAGAGTACGACCGCGAGAAGGACACGCTCGACCAGTATCGTGACCTCGCCGCGCACGTGGAGGGTGAGTTCGAATGAAGAAAGGTAGTGGCGACGACCCGTTCGCGGACCTCGACGAGGAGGCGTCCGGAGACGATGATTCGGCGGCTGACCCCCAGGGGTCGGACGCCGAAGAGGCGGTTCCGGCGGACGCCGCCGAAGACGCCGATCCATCAACCACAGAGCGCTATACGGATTCGGATGGTGTCGATTCTGGCGAGGGCCAGTCCGGAACGGACGACTCGGGTCGTGAAACGGCCGATAAAGCCGACGTTACCGATCGCGGGCGCGACGACGGCCAGACGAAGGCGGAGGCCGACGGCATCCCGTGGGTGCTCCGACGATCGCGCGTCAAGGAGGATCGGGAGAACGTCCACCAGTTCTTCCTCCGCGAGGAGTACAGCACGCGCGAGGACGAGATCATCGAAGCGGTCGCTGGCGAACTCGACATGCGCCAGAAGGACCTCCAGAAGCTCGACGTCCGCGAGGCGATGGTCGCGTCCGCGGACCCGGAAGCCATCGCGGCCGTCCTCCGCGAGTGGGGCTACGAGTACCTGAAGTAGGCCGGGTCGCGGGCCGTGACGAGGGGGTTCTCGTGCTATCAGTGTGGTTCGGCGATGCCCTGCATCCAGACGATACCGACGTGGATGGCGATGAGCGTGGTGGTGACGAACGGCATGATGAAGACGTGCATGATGTACATGCGGAGGAGCGTGGCCTGACTGAGACTGAAGCCACCGAAGAGCAACTGGGCGAGCCACTCGCCGATCAGTGGGACCGAGAGGAACAACTCCACGCCGATCTGGCCGGCCCAGAACGCGAGCTGGTCCCAGGGGAGCAGGTAGCCGGTGTACCCGAACCAGAGGACGAGCGAGATGAGGACGATGCCGAGGATCCAGTTGAGTTCGCGGGGTTCCTTGTACGCGCCCGTGAAGTACACGCGGAGCATGTGCAGGAACACCGCGGCGACCATGACCTGGGCCGCCCAGCGGTGGACGGAGCGGAGCATGGACCCGAGGTTCAGGTCGGTCATGATGAACACGATCTGGTTGTACGCCGCTGAGGGGTCGCCGGTCGTCGCCGGCGCGTAGTAGAATCCGAGCAGCGCTCCCGATACCGCGGCGACGAGGTACGCGATGACGGAGAACGACCCGAGGGCGTAGAGCGGGTACCAGTACCAGAACTTGTTGTCGAGGTTGTACTGTTCGGTGTGGCTCTTGGGCATCTGCATGTTGACCCTGTAGTAGAGGGTCTCGAGCAGTTCGACGTAGTCGACGATGCGGAGGCGTCGGTCGAGGTAGACGAGGACGAGGAGGTAGCCTCGTTCGACGGGTGTGAGCCGCTTCTCGCGGAGCCACTCGCGGTGGTCGGTGTCGTCGGGACGTTGGAGGCTCATCGGTGATCCGGAGTGTGGGTGCGGACGGTGCGGGTCCCGCCGCTCGAGTCCAAACTCCTTGTTAGCAAGTGCCACATCACCGCGCATAGGTATGGGTTCCTTTCGGTGTCGGTCAGTTACCAGGGTGCCAGCGGGCGTCCTCGAACGGCGCCTCGAGCGCGGAGACGAGGTCGGCGGCGGCGGCGAACGGGTCGGTGTCGCGAGCCTCGGCGTCCGGTCGCGTTCGCTCGGCGTGCGCGTAGACGGCGTCGAGGAACGAGTCGCGGACGCACCGGTTCTCGAAGAGCCCGTGGAGGTACGTGCCGACCGCGCGGTCGGTCGCGACGCTGGTCGGCTCGAGCGGCGGGTCGGAGTCGACGGAGGGTGCCGCGCCGTCGGCGACGACGGTCGTCTCGCCCATGTGTATCTCGTATCCGTCGACCGTCGGTGGCTTGCCCTCGCTGCCGGTCGAGGCGTCGAGGTAGCCGCCGCCGTGGAAGGGGACGGAGACGGCTTCGACGCGCTTGTCCGTGGAGAACGCGGTCTCGACGGGGAGGAGGCCGAAGCCGTCGACGACGTCGTCGTCGCCGGTGCCTTCGACGGCGGCGTTCGTGATGCGGTCGCCGAGGAGCTGGTAGCCGCCGCAGACGCCGAGGACGGGGCCGTCGAACGCGTCGAGTGCGCGTTCGAACCCGGCGTCGCGGAGCGCGTGGAGGTCGTCGACGGTGTTCTTCGTGCCGGGGAGGACGAGCGCGTCGACGTCGCCGACGCGACCGGCGGCGCGCTCGGGGTCGAGGTACGTGATGCGAACGCCCGGTGTTCGCGCGAACGGCTCGAAGTCGGTGAAGTTCGAGATGCGCGGGAGCCTGACGACGCCGACCGTGACGGTCCGCTCGGCGGCGGCGCCGTCGTCGTCGCCGACGACGCGTCGCCCGGCTCCCTCGTCCTCGTCTGGTAGCCCGAGGCTGTCCTCCTCCGGGAGCCCGGGGTCGTCGTAGGGGAGGACGCCGAGCACGGGTACGCCCGTTCTGGCTTCGAGTTCGTCGACGCCCGGGTCGAGGAGTGACTGGTCGCCGCGGAACTTCGAGACGACGGTGCCGGCGACGCGCTCGCGGACGTCCTCTGGCATCAGTTCGAGCGTGCCGTAGAGGCTCGCGAACACGCCACCGCGTTCCACGTCGCCGACGACGACCACGTGCGCGTCCGCGAACCGCGCGGTCTCGACGTTCGCGAGGTCGCGGTCGTGGAGGTTGATCTCCGCGATGCTGCCCGCGCCCTCCGCGACGACGACGTCGTGCTCGCTCGCGAGTCGCGCGTGCGCTCGGGCTGCTGCGTCGCGGACGAACTCCCAGTGCTCGTCGTAGTACTCGCCGGCGGCGTACGTCCCGACCGGGTCGCCGTCGACGACGAGCTGGCTCTCGCCATCGCCGCGTGGTTTGAGGAGGACGGGATTGTGGTCGGTCGACGGCGGGACGCGAGCGGCGCGCGCCTGCACGTGCTGGCTGACGCCGACCTCGCCCCAGTCGCCGTCCGGGGAGACCGCGACGCGAGCGTTGTTGCTCATGTTCTGGGCTTTGAACGGCGCGACGTCGACGCCACGATCTGCGAGCAGCCGGCAGAGACCCGCGACGACCGTGCTCTTCCCCACGTGGCTCGCGGTGCCGGCGACGAGCACCGTCGCCGCTGTCGACGCATCGGTCGCGTCACCGTCCCAGCGCTCGCGCATCGAGCCGTCCCGTTGCTCGGTCACGACTCACCACTCGACGCCGTCGTCGAAAAGATTGCCGCTCCACGCGGCGACCCCGGTACAGAGACGGTACCGTCGGTACAGTTCAGATAACAAAGGTCTTCGGCGCCGTATGGTGGTTCGTGTCCTACGTCGACGTGGACCTCCCGGAGTCAACGCGGCGGTCGGAAGCGGTGCCGTCGGCGCTCCAGGGCGTCCTCGCCGTCGCGACGACGTCCACGCTGGATGCGGCGTCGACCGTCGTCGGGCTCTCGCTCGCGCCCGTCCTCGTCGAGAGCAATCCACTCGCGAGAGCGCTGTTCGCGGAGTACGGCGTCCTCCAGTCGGTCGTCGTCATCTCCGTCCTCCTCGCCGTCGTCGTCGTCGGCGTGACCGAGTCCGCCGTCCGCGTTCTGGCTGACCGAACTCACCGGCCCGTGCTCGCCGGGAGCGTGGTCCGACTCGTCGGGTACGGAACGCCGTCGCTCGTCTCACTGTACGCCGCCACGAACAACGTCGTCCTCGTCATCGAGCACGCGCCTCTGTTCGCGTGACCGGCGTCGTAGCTCGACGCCACCAGCGGCCAGCCGACGACAGTCCACTCCACCTCGGCGTGCCCTGCCGTCTCGCGAATCACCGGCGAGCGGCGCACTGAAACGACGTGAAATGACGCGAACCGTCCATCCGATAAGGTGAGCTTACCGCTGCTGCGGGCCGTAACAGCCCGGTAAACGGTGCGTTGGTATGTTGCCGATTACCGGTCACGAAACGTCACTATCACGTAATCGAGTGGTAACCGACCGTCGTATACGGGCCTGAAAGTGGTGGAAAGGTCTATTCATGTAGTCCATCGCTACTCGTGCATGGTGTCACGAACCGTCTCGTTCCCCATCCGACGCCACCAGGGTGGCGGTAAGGGGGCGTTACCGACGAGAAACGGCCCGTTCGAACGGCTGCGGCACGCACGTGGAGGACGGAGGCGAGCATGATCCCGGGGTGGGTGACTGGGGTGGATGTGGCGTGACGGACCTCGAACGTGCGTGGGCGGGCGTCGACGACGACCCGGACCTCGAACGCGACCTCGGCTACCGGCCGTTCGACGTCGAGGTCGTGGTCGCGGAACAGTACGGACAGCTCCTCTTCTTGCCGAGCGACGACGACATCCTCGAGGAGGACTCGTTCGTCGTCGCCGACGAATCGCTCGTCGTCGACCTGGCGGACTGGCGCTGACCGACGCGGCGACCTCGCTCCTCTCGTCATCGCTCTGCCAGTCCACGGTCCCTTACTCCGAGCACGTGGTAGTCACCTGATAACACCCGGTCATGGGGAATGGTGACTACCAGCGGGTAACGGGGTGGGGCTGCGGTGACGACGCCCGTCGAGTACAACTGAACTACCCGACCGGACACCTCCCCTTGCCCTCGCCAACTGACGCATAACAAAGCCCGTCTCTACCCTCCCTGTTGGTATTCAGTAAGGTCGTGACAACGAATGCAAAGCAAAGATTTCCACCCCCCGAAACCCCCGTACTCGTCCTCCATTAGAGCGCTCGGCCACCAACCGGCGAGCTCGCTCGCAACTCGTCCGTCCGCCCGGCGACACGCCGGCGGACGGGGGAGGTAACGAACCGATGTGTGGCATCACCGCACGCGTCGGGACCGAGGACTCCTCCGAGTCGCTCGTCGCGACGCTCGAGAACCTCGAGTACCGCGGCTACGACTCGGCCGGTATCGCCGTGAAGAACGGCACCGGCCTCAAGATCCAGAAGCGCGAGGGGCAGGTCGCCGCGCTCCGCGCCGCGGTCGCTGAGAACCGCCTCGAGGGTGACCTCGGGATCGGCCACACTCGCTGGAGCACGCACGGCGAGCCGTCGGACGCGAACGCGCACCCGCACGTCGACTGCTCGGGTCGCGTCGCGATCGTCCACAACGGCATCATCGAGAACCACACCGAACTCCGGCGAGCGCTCGAAGCGCGCGGCCACGAGTTCCGGAGCGACACCGACACCGAGGTCGTCCCGCATCTCGTCGAGGAACGCCTCGACGCCGGCGACGACCCCGAGACCGCGTTCCGTACCGCCATCACCGAACTCGAAGGCAGCTTCGCGCTCGCGATGATCCACGAGGACGTCGATAGCGTGTTCGCGACCCGCACCGGGTCGCCGCTCGTCCTCGGCGTCAGCGACGACGCGAACTACCTCGCGAGCGACGTGCCCGCGTTCCTCGAGTACACGAACCGCGTCGTCTACCTGGAGGACGGCGACGTCGCGGTCCTCACCGCCGACGACTACCGTATCACGGACGTCGACGGGTTCGACGTCTCCCGTCCCGTGGAGACCGTCGACTGGGCGGCCGAGGACGCCGGGAAAGGCGAGTACGACCACTACATGCTCAAGGAGATCCACGAGCAGCCGACGTCGCTCCAGCAGACCATCCAGGGTCGCCTGGACGGCGACGACGTCGTCCTCGAGGAGTTCGAGGCCGGGTCGTTCGCGGACGTTCGTCGCGTGCACTTCGTCGCGTGCGGGACGAGCTATCACGCGGGGATGTACGCCGAGAGCTTGTTCGCGGACTGGAACGTGGACGCGCAGACGTTCCTCGCGAGCGAGTACGCGACGCACCCGCCGGCAATCGGCGAGCACACGCTCGTCGTCGGTATCACGCAGAGCGGCGAGACCGCCGACACCCTCGGCGCGCTCGAGATCGCGAAGGAGCGCGGGGCGCGAACGCTCGCGTTGACGAACGTCGTCGGGTCGAGCGCCGCGCGCCTCTGCGACGACGCCCTGTTCATCCGCGCTGGCCCCGAGATCGGTGTCGCGGCGACGAAGACGTTCTCGTCGCAGGTCGCGACGCTCGTCCTCCTCGGCGAACGCATCACGCGCGACGTCACTGGGTCGCCGACCCCGGATTCGGCGGCGCGCCTGGAGGCGCTCGCCGAGCTCCCCGAGCACGTCCAGACGGTGCTCGACACGTCCCGTGCGGCCGAGATAGCTGACCGGTTCGCGCACGAGGACTCGCACTTCTTCATCGGGCGGGGGAGCGCGTACGCCGTCGCGCTCGAAGCGGCGTTGAAGTTCAAGGAGATCACGTACGAGCACGCCGAGGGGTTCGCGGCGGGCGAACTCAAGCACGGCCCGCTTGCGCTCGTCACCGAACACACGCCCGTGTTCGCGGTCTGCAACGGGAACAACGAGGCGAAGCTCGCGAGCAACGTCCGCGAGGTCCAGACCCGCGGCGGCCCGGTCGTCGGCGTCTGCCCGCGCACGAGCGACGCGCTCGCCGACACCGCCGACGAGGTCCTGACGGTGCCCGCCACCCACCCGGACCTCGTCGCCATCCTCGCGAACGTCCAGCTCCAGCTCGTCGCGTACCACGCCGCGGACGACCTCGACCGCCCCATCGACAAACCCCGGAACCTCGCGAAGTCCGTCACCGTCGAGTGACCGCGGTCACGTAGCGTTCACGACCTCGCTTCGAGCCTTTCTCTGCGACGCTGCGCCGACCGACGCCGGTAGTCGCGGCCGTCATCGTTCCACGTCACCCTCGCACCCATCGAAACACCGAAACGGATGGCGTTCGGTCACGGAACCGATGCCCTCCAGTTCGCCCGCGTTCCGGCGGCGTGCTGCGCTCGCCGCGGCCGCTGCCTCGCTCTCCTCGCTGGCCGGTTGCCAGACACTCGACCGCCTGTCTGGTTCTCCGTCCCGGTTCCGTCGTCACACTCGCGACGCGCCGGTCGACGGCGACCGGGGTCCGTGGCCGACCACGCGCGGCGGGTTCGGTCGACGGTCGTTCGCCGACCGGGACCTCGACGTCACCGCCACCGGGAGGGTCGACCGCCTCGCGCCGGCGAGCCGGAGCCAGTTCCCCGAGCAGCCCGCGGTCGGCAGCCACGGCGTCCTCGCGCTGGTCTCGGCGCTCCCGTCCGACGTCGTCGGCGACGGCGAGGGGGCGTTCACGGGGACGCTCGGCGTCACCACGGGCGGGGTTCGGACGCTGGCTCGACGCGGGGTCGGGTCGACGGTCGCAGCGGTCGGCGACGCGGCGATACTGCCCGGCGAGTCCGGGGTCGTCGCCGTCGACGCCAGGAACGGCGCGGAATGCTGGCGGTTCGAGACGGGAACCTTTCCGACGCTCGTCGGCGACGTCTGCTGTCTCGAGGCGGGCGACCACCTCTACGGGCTCGACGTCCGGACCGGGACCGTCCGCTGGGCGGTGGAGAACGTCGCCGACGACGACTCCTACGGGTACACCGTGGACGCGTTCGCGGCGAGCGACGACCGCCTGTTCGCCACCCGGAAGCACGAGTACGACGCGCCGTCGCTCGTCGCGCTCGACGCGCGCGACGGGAGCGTCGAGTGGCGAGGGGACGTCGACCGGAGTGGTTGGCCGCCCGTGGTCGGCCCCGACCGCGTCTACGTGCTCTCCGCAAGCGGCACGCTGACCGCGTTCTCGCTGGACGGCACGCGCGAGTGGGCGCGAGCGCTCGACCTCGCTGCGCCGCCGGCCGTGGGCGACGACCGCCTGGTCGCGACGACCGCGTCCGCCCCGCGCTCGCTCGTCGCGCTGGACCCGGCGACGGGCGCGGAGCTCTGGCGGACGCCCGTCGCCGCCGACGCCTGCGCGGTCCCAGCAGTCACGCCTCGCAGGGCGTACGTCACCGAATCCGGTGCGCGCACCCCGGTCTCTATCGCCGCTATCGACGTGGCGAGCGGCGAGCGACGCTGGACGAGATCGATTCCGTCGACCGCCGACGACGCCGGGTCGCTCACCGCGAGCGCGCCGGCGCTCGCGGACGACGGGCTCGTCGTCGCCGTCGTCGGGAACGACGCGTTCGCCTCGGGCCGGGGAACGTACCTGGTGGCGTGACGCGTCGCGCTGGGGAACGTACCTGGTGGCGTGACGCGTCGCGCTGGGGAACGTACCTGGTGGCGTGACGCGTCGCGCCGTGGTCCCGCGTGCTGCGGGGGGACCGCTCGGGCGAACGACTTTGGGTCGTCCGCGAGTGGTCGGGGCATGGAACGGGAACGCGTCTCGACTGGAACGCCCTGGGAGGATGCGGTCGGGTACTCGCGTGCGGTTCGCGTCGGGGACCGGATAGAGGTGTCTGGGACGACGGCGACGGACGAGGACGGCGAGGTCGTCGGTGTCGAGGACCCGTACGCGCAGACGGTCCAGGTACTCGAGAACGTCGAGCGCGCGCTCGCCGAGCTCGACGCTTCGCTCGCGGACGTCGTCCGCACTCGGCTGTTCGTCACGGACGTCGACGATTGGGAAGCCATCGGTCGCGCGCACTCGGAAGCGTTCGACGACGTCCGGCCGGCGACGACGATGGTCGAGGTCTCGGGGCTCGTCGACCCCGACATGTGCGTGGAAATGGAGGCGATAGCGGTCGTCCGGGCGTCGGAGTAGCTGCGGCGGGGAAGCCAGTGGGGTTTACGTGAGACGTAAACCTCCGATGGTGGAGGCACTGGACGTCGGTCGATGCCGGCGTGGCGAACGCTATCGCGAATCGGGTCGTGTCGGGAGAACGCGTGGAGAACGAGGCGTGGTCAGGCGGCGACGAGCGGCCGAACGGCGGCGGGCGCGCCCTGGACGCGCGCGCTCTCGGTCGCCGTTTCGTTGTCAGCGGTGACGACGCTGGTCCAGACCTGGAGCGCGAAGTCCGCGGAGTTCTGTCCCGGGGACGCGGGTGCGTCGCCCTTGTAGAGCAGGAACACGAGGCGGACGTTCTCGCCGGGCTGCTCGGGGACGACGTCGCGCGCGACCACGGCGTCCTCGCCGGCGGCGAGCGACACCTCGAACGCGTCGAGCTGTCTGGTCTCGGTGACGGTGCCGTCGTCGCCCACGGTCTGTGCGAGCACGACGACCGAGTACTGCATCTGCGCGTTCTCGTGGTTCTCGACGCCGACGTGGAACGTGTGCGAGTCGCCAGCGACGAGTTCGCTCGGGTAGTCCTCGGCGACGAGGTCGCCGTCGGCGTTCTCGTTCAGCACGTAGAACTCCGTGAACGGGTCGCTCGCGGGCGGGAACGCGGCGGTCACGCCGACGGCCGCGACGAGCACGACCCCCGCTGCGAGGAACGCCGCGTTCTGGTTCCGGGAGCCGGGGAGCGCGCTCCAGATTCGCTCGAGTGCGCCGGAACTCAGCGGCGCGCGGCGGACGTACGGCGCGAGCAATGCACGACGCACCGCCGCCACCGCCGCCGCGACGATCGTGATCGCGGCGAGAACGCCAGCGACCGGGACGAACGTCAGCGTGGCGAGCGTCGCGAACGCCACGCCGACGACTCCGGCCAGGAGCGCGCTCCCGAGGATCGAGAGTGCAACGACGACCGCCGTCGACGGCGTCGACGCCGCCGCCGGTTCCGCGTCGTCGAACACCGACGATCGCTCCGGGAACACCGCGGACACGACCGCGTACCCGGGAACGAACACGAGCACGGCGAGCCCGAGCGCCCACTCTACGGGCCACGGGACGCCCGGGACGACGAACGCGAGCACCGCGAGCACGGAGACGCCCGCGACGAGCACGAGGTCGGTGAACCAACGCCAGTAGACGGCGTCGCTCATTCGTCACTCACCTCCGAGTCGCTCGGGGCCGTGCATAGCAGCACTTCGTCGTTCGCGTACACGTAGTTCCGGCCGTCCGAGCAGACCTCCGCCTGCGTGTACGAGGCGTCGGTGCTCGGGTACGGTTCCTCGCCGAGTTCGTACTGGAACGTCGACGGACCCGTCGCCTGGTACGACCGATAGACGATCGGGACGTCCTCGGTCGGTCCGTCAGCGTCGACGGTGAGCGTCACCATCTCCGCTGGCTCCAGCGGATGGAACGTCCGCCAGTACGGGTGGTCGGTCTGCACGTCAGCCATCGTTCCGGCCGACAGCAGGCCGGGGATGGTGTCGCTCGCTGCGAGCTCGGCGTCGGTGAACGCCGTCCGCGCGTAGCGGTCGTCGAACACCGGGTCGTCGAGCGTCGCCTTCTCCGCGACCACCATCGACGTCGGGTAGCCGAGCGCGAACACGAGGACGATGGCGACCATCGCCCCGCGCGGCGCGTGCGAGACGACGTGGAACAGGCCCACGGCGGCGACGAGCGACAGCGGGACGTACAGGAACGCGATCCAGCGGCCCGGCAGGAACACGGTGATGCCGAACGTGTTGAATCCGAACGTGAACACGAACATCAGCGCGCCGGCGGCGAGGACGGTGATCGTCGCGTCCATCCGCTGGCGCCAGCGAAGCATCACGAGCGCGCCGACGACCGCTGCGGCGAGCAGGAGCGCGAACCCGAACAGCTCGATGTACGGCACGAGCGTGTCGAGGAGGGTCTCCGGGCCGCTCGATCCGGGGACCGCCGGCTCGCTCGTGCTCAGGAGGTTCAGGAACCCGGCGTCCTCGACGAACGTCTCCGAGACGACGCCGAGCATCCGCACGAGGAACCCCTCGCCGGCGGTGTCAGCGCCGCCGCCAGTCCACGGGGCGAGCGTCCAGGAGACGACGGTCGCGACCAGCGACGCGAGGAACGTCGCGCCGAGCACGAGCGTGCTCCGCTGCCAGCCGGACGCGTCCGTCGCGTCGCGGATGCCGGCGACGCCGACCGCGACCGCGAGCGTCACGAGCAGCACGGCGGTCGACACCTGGTGCGTGAACACGATCGCGAGACTGAACGCGAACACCCCCACCGCGACCCAGCCCTCGCCGTCCGTGTAGAACGTCTTCAGGACGAAGTAGAGGACCGCGATGAAGAACGCGAGTCCGAGACTCGTCGGGATGACGTGGAGGCCCCAGCGGATGAACTGGTCGGCGAACGCGTACAGGGCGGTCGCGACGAGCGCCCACCGCGCCGGCACGAACATCGCACCGATACCGTACACGAACAGCGCCGATAGCGGGACGACGAGGCCGACGGTCAGGTAGATGCCTGCGCGAGGCGACCCCGTGACGAGCGCACCGAGCGACGAGAGCGCGTGGTACAGCGGCGCGAGCAGGTACTTGCTCTCACTGAGCGGTTCGAGCGACCCGGTCGCGGCGATGCCCTCGACCCAGACGGGGCCGTGCACCCAGATGTCGCCGCCGACGAACCCGGGCACCGCGAACAGCGCGGTGGTGCGGATCACGATAGCGGCGACGAATATCTCGAAGAGCACGACCGGTGGGCTGAGCGACTCCGCCTTCACGAGCAGTATCTGGAAGAGCAGGAGCGTCCCCACGAGCCCCGTCAGGAAGATGACGGGCAGGGAGCGTTCACCGACGAGGCGCACGGCGGCGACGAGCGCCGCGACCGCGAGCACGACGACCGCCGGGAGATACCCCGCGACCGTCTCGGAGAACTGCGGGAGCGCGACCTCGTCCATCACGCGGTCGTGCGTGACGAGGTACGTGCCGCACGCGAGCCCGATGGCGACCGGGATGACGGTGAGGAACGGCTGGTCGGCGAAGAACCGCAGGCCGAGGAGGAGGACGGCGGCGACGAGGCCGAGTTTCGCGACCGTGACGTCGACGTCGCGGTCCTCGAACCGGTTCTCGAACGCGTTCCGGTAACTCATCGTTTGGCCTCGCTGCCGACCGCCGTCGAAGACGCGTTCGACGGATCGATGCGGGTGCCTCGACGAGCGCGACGCTGTCGCGTCGCCCGGTCGAGGTGTTCGTGGACGTGTGACTGTTGTGGTGACACTGTTCTCGAAGACAGTTGCGTGAAGATAGGCTTCGTTATGTCCGTCATACCGGTGGTAGGAATGACGGAGCGGCGCTTCGAGCCGTTCGGGACTACGGGCGTCCGGTCGCTCATTCTGCCACCGATTCGTAGACCGCTCGGATGCGTTCGCCCATCCGTTCGGCCGATAGTTCTGTCATCTTCCGGCGACCGTCGGAGGGCTCGCCGCGTTCGAGGACCGTCGCGAGCGCGTCGACGAGGCCCTCGTCGGTGCTCGCGACCGCGGCGTTCCGGACGCCGTCGACGAGATCGGGGACGTCCCCGACCGGCGTCGATACGACCGGTGCGTTGCACGCGAGCGCCTCCTTGATCGCGTTCGGCGACCCTTCGCTCTTCGAGGTCAACAGGACCGCATCGGCCGCGTTCAGGTACAGCGGCATCCGGTCGTGGGGGACGCCGTGTATCGCGTGCAGCTCGACGTCACCGACGACGCCGGTTCCGTCGGCACCGCGTCCACCGTCGCCCGTCGAGTCCGCGGTCCCGTCGGTCGCGTCCGCGCGCACCGACCGAACGCCGTCGCCGACCTCGACCGCGAGCGGTTGCGTCACGAGTCGCTCTCGGACCGCGTCGACGATGCGTTCCGCTCGCGGGTAATCCTTCACCGCACGCTGCTTCGCGTACGGGAAGAGGACGTGCTTGACGTCCTGCCGCCAGCCGAGGACGTCGCGCGCCACCTCACCGGAGAACGGCCTGAAGACGTCCAGGTCGATGCCGTGCGGGATGACGTGACAGTCCGTGCCCGTCGCCGCCGCCATCTCGTCCGTCATCACGATGACGGCGTCCGCGTGCTTCGCGCAGAACCGACTGAGTGGCGCGGGCTTCCCGAGGATATCCGACCCCCAGAGCGTGAGGACGACCGGGAGGTTCGGTTGCGCGAGCGCCGCGGGCCCCGTCAGCCCGTAGTTCGCGTGCAGGACGTCGTAATCACCGAACGACGCCTTCAACACCGCTGGATAGTACGTGACGTAGTCGAGCACGGAACGGGACCGGTCGGCGTGGTCCGTCGTCACCCGCTTCCCCGGCACCGGCAGGACGTCGACCTCGACGCCCTGGGCTTCGAGGACCGCGACCTGCTGCCGGAAGAACTCGGCTTCGTCGTTCGTCACGAGTGTGAGTACGCGCATGAGAGTGTAGTTGGTCGATAAAGCAGTCGTACAGGGATTGTTATGGCCGACCTACCCGCTCCCTGCTGCGAGCCTCAGTCGAGAACGTCAGACGAGAGCACCGTCGCGGCGACGGCACGGTCGTCCTGCCGACCCGAGCGCTCCTCGAACGCTCGCGCACCCCGGAGTTGCCGCCACCTAACAAAGCCACCGGCACGTCTTGAACCCAGTAACTGCAACGAACCCGAGTCCTCGGGTCTCGCAACGAACTCATGCCACAGTCACCACCGAACCTCGTCCTCGTCTCGATAGATAGCCTCCGCGCGGACCACTGCGGGTACCTCGGCGACGACCGAGAGCTCACGCCGACGATGGACGCGATGGCCGCGGACGGCGTCGCGTTCACGCAAGCGATCGCGCCCGGCCCGCAGACGTTCTCGTCGATGCCCGTCGCGTTCACCGGCGAGTACCGCCCGCCGAACTCGCTCGACGCCGTCGACGCCTCCTCGCACTGGGCGCGACGCATGGGCGCCATCGAGAACCACGTCACGCGCTACGAGACGCTCCCCGAGCGCCTCAAGCGCCGCGGGTACACGACCATCGGGTTCAGTCCGAACCCGTGGACGTCCACGATCTCCGGGTTCGACCGCGGGTTCGATCACTTCGTGGACTTCTCGGAAGCGTCCGGGGACTCCGAGCGGTTACGGGACCGCGTCGCGACGCGCGTCCTCGGCGAGAACCCCGACCGGAAGGCGTTCGAGCTCGCGAAGGACATGCTCACGGGGTCGTCGTTCTTCGCGCAATGGGGGTCGTTCTACGACGACGTGCTCGCGGCGGTCGCCGACGCGCCCGAGCCGTTCTTCCTCTGGGTGTTCCTCATGGACACGCACTTCCCGTTCGTGACGACCCGCGAGCACCGCGTCGAACAGTCGGCGCTCGGGATGTACTACAGTACCGCGGTCTCGCAGGGTGCGATGCGCGGCACCGAGGACTCGATGCCGCCGCGAGCGATCCGCGCGACGCAACGGAGCTATCGCGACACCGTCCGCGCCGCGGACGCGTTCCTCGACGCCCTCCAGCGCGACCTCGCGCACGCCGACCCGGTCACGGTCGTTCACTCGGACCACGGGGAGTCGTTCGGCGACCACGGGAACTTCGGGCATCACCACCGCGAGCTCTACGAGGAGAACGTGCACGTCCCGTACCTCGTGCACGGGCTCGACCGCGCCGAACGCGTCGACGACCCGACGTCGCTCGCATCGATCCCGCGGGTTCTCACCGAGATCGCGGACACGGGCACGTTCGAGCCCGACCGCTCCGGCGACCCCGTCGTCGCCGCGAGCGAAGCCGGGGAGCACGTCGCCGCGCGCGACGACCGCTTCAAGCTCGTTCGCTCGGACGACCGAGTCGTCCTCTACGACCTTGCGTCCGACCCGGACGAGACGACGGACGTCTCCACCGACCACCAGGCGGTCCGGCATCGGCTCGAGCGCGTCCTCCGCAGGTACGACGACCACGTCGCGGAGACCGCGCGGCTCGACGCCGGGACGCGCGTCGTCGCAGCCAACGGCGACTTCTGACCGGCACGCACGACGACGCGCCTGCTATTCTCTCGCAGAGAGCGTCCAGATTCCGGACTGCACGATACTGCGCTCTGACGCACCCTCACCCCCGCAACTATCGGGTTCGCGAACACAGCGACGCGGTAACCTCGTGGACGGGTCGTGGTACCCCGACCCTCGGAAGGGTTATCCCTCCAGCGGCGCTGGGTACATTCGCAATGGCAAACGGTAAGGTTGACTTCTTCAACGACACTGGCGGCTACGGTTTCATCTCGACTGACGACGGCGACCTCGACGACGACGAGGACGTGTTCTTCCACATGGAGGACGTCGGCGGCCCGGACCTCGAAGAGGGTCAGGAAGTTGAGTTCGACATCGAATCGTCCCCCAAGGGACCGCGCGCGACGAACCTCGTCCGCAAGTAAACTAGTTCTCGTCGGTCGCTAGCGGCGACGGACGACGACCCACATTCTCACAGCACTACCACCACAGAGCGACGGCGTCATCGCACGGCACGAGCGCGCTCGCTCGAACAGCAGGAAGCACGTCCTACAGTCCGACGCTCGTCCTGCAGCGCGACGCTCGTCCTGCAGTCCGACGCTCGTCCTGCAGCGCGACGCTCGTCCTGCAGTCCGACGCTCGTCCTGCAGCGCGACGCTCGTCCTACAGTCCGACGCTCGTCCTGCAGCGCGACGCTCGTCCTGCAGTCCGACGCTCGTCCTGCAGTCCGACGCTCGTCCTGCAGCGCGACGCTCGTCCTGTTCGAATGCGCTCCTGACGGTCCGTGGACGAGCCCGCGAACGGTAGCTTCTGTGAGAGCGTGATGAACGGAGAACGAGAGCGAGTTCGGTCGCTGGTGGACGGAGAACGAGAGCGAGTTCCTCGGGGGACGGCGGATATCCGTCTCAGAGGTAGCCCAGGGAGTTCAATCGCTCTTCGAGGGCTTCGGCGTCGACGTCGACGTCCTCGGCCGCGGGCGTGTCGTCGGGCGCCTCCTCGGTCGGGTCGTTGACCTCGCGGAGGAGTGCTTCGATAGCGACCGCGACGTACTCGTCGACCGACTCGTACTGCGTGTAGGGCAGTCGGGATTCGACCGCTTTGACGACGTGCTTCGGGAGTTCGACCGAGATGGATTCGGTTCGTTCCTCAGGCATCGTCACCCTCCGTTTCGGTGCGGTCCACCAAGTCAGTGCCGCCGTCGGTCGCCTCCATGTGGGGTTCGTCGTTCGCTCGCAGGTCGTCGTCGGGGTCGCCATCGACGGTGTCGGTACCGTCGACGTCGTCGTCGACACCGACGGTCGCGACGGCCGCTTCGACGTCCTCGTCGCGAGCTTCGAGCGGTCGCGGGCTCGCCTCGCGCGAGGTCCCCGCTATCGCGAGGATCTCGTCGACCATCACGCGATTCACGTCCATCTGCTCGTCGAGCATCCACTCGCGGCGCCGCTGGAGTTCCGCGCGGTCCGGCGGATCGAGGACGAGGTCCTTCGCGGCCTCGATGGCCTTCCGTTCGTCGCGGATGGACTGCAGGAGCCCGTACCGCTTCAGGGCCTTGTAGATCATCTCGCCGGTCGTCCCGACGATGGAGTTCGTCCGGATGGCGGGCGTCCCGAGGATGGCGGCCTCAGCCGACATCGTGCACGAGTCGCCGAGGTACATGTCCGCGTAGTACATCACGTGATGGACGTCCTCCGGGGGCGTCGACAGCGTCAGGTGCTGGAGGTCCTCCGGGACGCCCTCCTCCGCGGAGAGATACACCGTCCCGTGGTCCTCGAGGAACTCGACGAGCTCGCGCATCCCCTCCGGAGAGAGGCCGCTGTGGCCGGCGTCGTGGTACGCGCCCCAGCCCGTGAGCCGGAGCAGGAAGTACCGCTCGTCGGGGTCGATGCCGTGCTTCTCCAGGACCGACGGGTCGGGCGTGAAGTGCTTCGGGTGGAGGTACGCGAGCTCCTGGAACGGCAGGTGCCGGCGCTTCCCGGGGTCGATGTCGAGCTGGAACTGGTCGGGGACGAGGATGCGGTCCACCCAGCGCAGCGTCATCGCGTGCTGGATGCGACGGAGCGCCATCGACCCCCGTAGCGTGTCGCAGACGATGAGGTTCTTGCAGCCGACGAGCTTCGAGACGTGCACCGGCGGCGGCGCGAGGCGACTGACGATGACGTCCGGCTCGAACTCGCGTGCGAGCTGGTAGAGCCGCTTCTCGTTCACGAACATCTCCCAGACGAGCCCGGGGAACGAGTCCGCCTGGTGGGTCATCGGGACGTGCTCGATGTCGTACGCGTCCAGGAGGTCGATTGCGACCTCCTTGTGGCGGGAGGCGACGAGCGTCTCGTGGCCCATCGCCTCGAGGTCCGCGATGGCGTTCCGGAACAGGTGGACCTGCGCCGGGTGGCCGACGTTGAACAGGATGCGCTTCGGTTCGGCGTCGCGCTCGCCGTCGACGAACTGCTCGAACTCGTCGACGGTGACCGCGTCGATGCTCGTCATCGCGGCCACCTCCCACCGACCGTGTACACTGGTGCGTCGACGTCCTCCGGGAGGAGGAAGCGACCGTCCATGACGGGTGCGTCGAACGCCGCCCAGTCGAGGTCGCGGAACTCGTCGTGGCCCGCGAGCACCGCGACCGCGTCCACGTTCTGGCTGTCGAGAAGGTCCATCGGGACGCGCTCGACGCCCTCGAACTCGGTCCAGTCGTCGACGAACGGGTCCGCTGCGAGCACGCGCGCCCCGGTGGCGGCGAGTTCGCGCGCGACGACCGGCCCCGGCGAGTATCGGAGTTCGGCGACGTTCCCGCGGTACGCGAGCCCGAGCAGGAGGACCGTCGGCGCGTCGCCGTCGACGCCGTGCGCGTCGAGCATCGCTTCGAGGAGCGCGACCGTGTGCTCGGGCATCGAATCGTTCACGTCGCGGGCGGCGTGCAGGAGGCCGGCGTCGACCTCGGGGAACGCGCCCGCGAGGAAGTACGGGTAGACGGGGATGCAGTGCCCGCCGACGCCCGGCCCGGGCGTGTGGATGTCGCAGTACGGTTGCGTGTTCGCGACCTCGATGGCTTCGTTCACGTCCACGTCCAGGGTCTCCGCGTAGCGCGCGAGCTGGTTCGCGACCGCGATGTTGACGTCGCGGTACACGCCCTCGAACACCTTCACCGCTTCAGCGGTCGCCGCGTCGGTCGTCGCGATGACGTCGTTGCTCGTGATCTCGCCGTAGATGATCGAGGCGACGCGCGTGCTCTCGGCGTCGACGCCACCGACGACCTTCGGGTACGCGCCGCGGACGTCCTCGAGCGCGCGACCGCTCGACGTGCGTTCCGGGCACGCGGCCGCGCCGAACTCGCCGACCTCCAGGCCGCTGATGCGGGCGAGCGTCGGAACGACGACGTCCCGGGTCGTGCGCGGCGGGACCGTGCACTCGACGACGACGAGGTCGCCGGGCGACAGGCCAGCGCCGATGCTCTCGAGCGCCGCTTCGACCGTCGACAGGTCGGGCTCGTGACCGTCCAGCAGCGTCGGGACCATGACGACGTGGACGCTCGCGGCTCGCGCCGCGGCCACCGGGTCGCTCGTCGCCGAGAGCGCGCCGCGGTCGACGACGTCGGCGACGAGGTCCGGGAGTCCGGGCTCGCGTTCGACGTGACAGCCGCCGCCCGAGACGGTCTCGACGACGGACTCGTCGACGTCGACGCCCGTGACGTTCCCGCAGACGTCGGCGTACACCGCAGCGAGCGGGAGGCCCATCTTCCCGAGACCGTAGACGGCGACGGGGATCTCGCCCGCGAGGAACGCCTCGCGGAGCTCCGCGTCGGACGCAGACGGGTCGTACGCCGCCCGACGCGGCGCGTCGACCGCGCGCATCGTCCCTTCGCCGGTCATCGCGCGGTCACCTCCTTGCGTCCCACGAGCGCCAGCGCTTCGATGCGCTCGGCGAGCGCCTGCACGCGGAGCGCGTCCTCCGGCGTCACCTCCGCTGGCTTGCCTTCGCGGACGGCGTTCACGAACGACTGGAGCTCGGCCTTCAACGGCTCACCGTTCTCCACCATCGGCTGCTCGACGACGCTCTCGTGGCGGTACCGGATGTCGCCGTTCGTCTCCAGGTACTCGGGGAACGACTCGCGGTGGATGTTCACCGACTGCCGGATGAAGTCGACGTTCACCCGGCAGGACTCCGCGGTCACCGACAGCTCGCGTATCTTCTGGCGGGTCCGCCGGCTCGCCGTGAGCGACGCGACCGTCCCGTCCTCGAAGACGAGCTGTGCGACGACGTACTGCGGGTCGTGCGCGACCGCCGAGACGGACGCGACGTCGCAATCCATGAGCGACAGGAGGATGTCGAGGTCGTGCACCATCAGGTCGAGGACGACGCTGTCCTTGATGTCGCGGTCGATCGGCGGCCCGAGGCGCTGCACGTCGAACGCGATGAGGTCGAGGTCAGGGACGACGTCCTGGAGGACGCGCGTCGCCGGATTGAACCGCTCGATGTACCCGACCTGGAGGACGAGGCCGCGCTGGCGCGCGAGCGTCGCGAGCTCCTCGCCGCGTTCGCGCTCCTCGACGAACGGCTTCTCCACGAGGACGTGCACGTCGTGCTCGAGGCACGTCTTCACGACGTCGTAGTGGTGCTCGGTCGGGACCGCGACCGACACGACGCGCGCCGCGTCGAGCAAGTCGGGGAGCGTCATCGCGTCGGTCTCGTAGTCGTCCGCGACCTCCTCGGCGCACGCCTCGTTGGCGTCGTAGACGCCGACGAGTTCGACGCCGGGGAGTTCCGCGTACACGCGAGCGTGCTGGCGGCCCATGCTCCCCACGCCGACGACGCCTGCGGGGATGCGTTCGCGACGACCGCTCATCGCTCTCCCTCGCTTCCCGCGCGTTCCAACTGCCCGGCGTCGGCGTCGCTCCGGCACTCGCGTTCTCGGTAACTCGCTGTTACCGTGAACGCTCCCTGCACGTCGGTCGGTGGCGGGCTCCGAACTGTTCTTCGGCGTCGATAAGTCACGGAGAGAACTCCCGCTGGTAGACGTATTGTTATGTTCTGCTTGCCAGCGACAGGCACGTACTGACGGCCGTGCAGTCGCTCGAATCCGGTCCACGGACCGGTGTCTGCTCGTGGACCCCGTAACTGGTTGCGAAGGCGCACCGTAACTAACCCTTCACGCGCTCTCCACTCGCCCATGTATCCACGAGCAACCACACGACAGCCGACCGGAGGGGCCCGATAACGTGGGCTCGGTCGTGTTCTCGCTCGACGCGGAACTCGCCTGGGGCTTCCCGGACTTCGACGACCCGCCGATGGACCGCATCGACGCGGCTCGCGACGCCTGGACGTGGCTCGTCGACCTGTTCGACGAGTACGACGTTCCCGCCACGTGGGCGATCGTCGGCCACCTGTTCCTCGACGACTGCGACGCACGACACGCCGACCTCGACGCGCCAGCGGGGTGGTTCGCGCACGAGACCGGCGCGCTCGGTGCCCGTCACGACGTCCGGTTCGCGCCCGACCTCGTCGCCGCCGTCCGGAACGCCGCCGTCGACCACGACATCGGCTCGCACACGTTCGCGCACGTTCCCTTCGACCACCCCGAGGTCACGCCGGAACTCGTCGACGCGGACCTCGCTCGCGCGATAGCGGTCGCCGCCGACCAGGGGCTCGCGCTCGAATCGTTCGTGTTCCCGCGGAACGCCGTCGACCACCGCGACCGCCTCGCGAAGTACGGCTTCCGGTCGTATCGGAGCGCAGGGCCTCCCAGCGGGACCGGGCTCGCAAGCACCGCACGAAAAGTCGCCGCAGTCCTCGACCCTCGGCGGGTGCCGCTCGTCGAACCGCGCGTCGACGAGCACGGACTCGTCGACATCCCGCCGTCGCTGTTCCTGTTCGGGTTCGAGGGGACGCCCCGGGACGTGCTCGCGTCGGTCTGGACCGACCCCGTCGTCCGTCAGGCGACCGACGCCATCGACCGCGCCGCCGACGGCGACGGCGTCTGCCACCTCTGGCTGCACCCGAACAACGTCGTCGACGACGCCGGCCGCGCCCGCCTGGAAGCGATCGTCGCGCACGTCGCCCGTCGCCGCGACGAGGACGGCCTCGTCGTCGAGACGATGCGGGACGTCGCCGACCGCGTCCTCGAGTCCGAACCGACCCAGACGATAGCCTGACTCTCGCTCCGGCTCGCACCCCACTCGTCCTTCCTCCCGGCTACTCTCGGCTCGTAGGCCCACCCTATCACGTCGGTCAGTAATCGAGGGGACTCGACCACCGACCGAAGCCCATCGCATAACAATACGTCTACTCCGCGTCCCCAGAACCGACCATCATGCAACAAACACCGGACGATGGAACCTTATCGATGAACCGACGTCGAATGCTCGGCCTCACCGCCGGCTCCATCGTCGGCGCGACCGCACTCGGCGCGTTCTCCGGGAGCGCGCTCGCTTGGAACGGCCTCCAGATCGAGTTCAAGGGCTGCACCGAGGTCTGGGTGATAACGACCCAGGGCGACCTGAAGGACGGGACGGTCGACCTGTCCGTCTCGCGCCCGCCCGTGGTCCACGTCGTCGTCGGCCACGATGACGGCACGCTCGAGTGCCGGGAACTCCTCGCCACTCACGAGAACGCCACGACCGTCCCCGGCCAGTACGGCGACCTCGCGGTGCTGAAGCTCGCCGTGGACGATGGCGAGAAGGTCCTCGGCGTCATCACGTACAACCGACTGTCGGTGGGGCAGAACTGGAGCGAAGCATTCGACAGGCCGTCGTGCTGGGCGGTCAACGAGCACGCCTGCGCGACGAACTCGGACGCGCCGTCGTTCTTCGACGCGGACTGCGTCGAGGAAGCGCTCGAGGACGTAAACAAGGCCGCGTACGAGTGCGACGCCAGCATCGTCACCGGCAGCTGGGAACGCGGCGGCGGCAAGGAGGACGACCCCGAGGGAACTAGTCGCGGGCGAGGTCGAGGGAACGGCCGCGGTCGCTGACGGCGACGCCACCCCTGCGTCGAACACTCTCTTCGTGCGCTCGTTCCTTCGCTGTACCGTCCCTCGTCTCGCCCAGCGTTCGTCATCGATGACTGGGGTAGTGAGAACCAGGTCGCGGGTGACTGTTGTCGGTGAGAAATCGGTGAGTGACGGCGGAGGCGCGTCGGGGCTGGAGCCGTAACTGTGGTGGTTGGCGGTGTGGCTTCAGTCGGTGGCGGCGCGGGGGTCGTCGTTCGTTTGGTCGGCTTGTTCTTCAGTGGTCTCCGTCGTTCCTGCCGTCGCTACGTCGTCCAGGTCGGTGGTAGCGCTGTCAGCGGTCGTCGAGCGCGTCACCGCAGGGTCGTCGCTCGAGACGGCGGTGGACGTTCGGTCGCTCGGTCCTGATCCGGTCTCGGTCCTCGCGCCCCCTCGTCGAGTGACCTTCTCGAGGATCGATTTCGTCGCCGACTTGGTGGCGTTCACGACGTCACGGAGGAACGGCCCGGGGTCGCGCGGGTCGAGGTGGTCGAAGCGCGGGTGCGTGACGAACGACGCGGCCATGCTCGCGGCAGTCCGGAGCGCCGACGGCCGGTCGACGAGCGGGTTCGGTTCGGTGAGCACGCTGTGCAGGTGCACGAGTTCGCCGCGCAGCAGGTGGGTCGCGGTCCCCGGGCGGTAATCGACGGGCGTCGACGTCTCGCCGGTCGTCGAGAGCTCCCAGTACAGTCCGGGGTAATCGACGCCCGCGTGGACGTCCATCGGGAGGCTCGCCGGGAACCGCGGGTTGACCTCGAGGAGCTTGAACGTCCCGTCGCTATCCCGGAGGAATCCCACGGAAGCCATGCCCTCCCAGTCGAGTTCGTCCAGGAGTGCGAGCCCGAGACGTTCGAGTTCCGGGATGTCGACCGCCTCGTGGTAGATGCTCGGGCCGCGCGAGTACTTGTAGCCGCGAACGAGGCGCTTCTGGCTGGTCGCCACCGGCTGGCCGTCGTGGTAGAGCGCTCGCATGCAGTACTCGACGCCGTCGACGAACCCCTGCGCTATCGGGACGTGCCCCATCGCGTCGACGATGGCGTCGACGTCCGGCTCCTCGCCGGGCTCCAGGAATATCGTCTTCGCTGGCGACGCGAACCCGTTCACGGGGAACCGGTCGTCGTAGTCGTGCGCGAGCAGCGCCCACCGACCTTTCACGATGCGTTCGCGGTCCCAGTCCTCGACGTCGGTGAGGAGCTGCGTCTCCGGGACGGGGACGCCCGCGCGCTCCGCGGCGGCGAACAGCTCGAAGCGGTCGTGGACCGCGCGCAACTGGGGCATCGTCGGCCACACGGTCCCGACGCCCGCCGCCGCGAACTCGTCGCGGTACTTCGAGAGCACGAACTGGTCGGTTTCGCGCATCGGGACGATCGCCGCGACGGCGTCGCGTCGCGCGAGCGCGAGCAGCGCGTCTCGATAGCCGTCCGCGTCGGTCTTCGGGTCGGGGACGCGGACGCGTTCGTCGCAGTACCGCGACCAGAACGCTGGCGTGTCGTCGGTCTCCGATATCGCGATGGTGTGAACGCCGCGTCGTCCGAGCGACCGGAGGACGGTCGCGGCGTGCGCCGCGTTCACCGCTGGAACGACGACGGACCCACCGCTCCGAACTTGGTTTCGCATACCCTGACGAACGCGAGACTGGAGTGTAGTAAATAGCGTCCTACCGAGCGGCTGAGTGTCCTTGGCGGCGGTCGGCCGGGTCGACAGGTCAGTCGAGTTTCTCGTCGTAGGCTTCGCAGACGTGCGCGACGAGTTCGACGATACGTTCGCGGTCCGCGCCGTCGACGAGGTGGTGCGTGGGGAGCGGGAGGATGCGTCGCTGGAGCGTTCGCGCACCCGGGAACGCGTCGGCGTCGACCTTCGGCCAGTCGTAGAGCCGCGACGTCTCGATACCGTGTGCGTCGAGCGTGTACGCGATCTCGTTCCGGCGTTCGTGCGAGTCGACGAGGAGGCCGAACCGCACCCACTGGTGGTCCGAGACCCCTGGGAGCGGGCGGATGGCGCGGACCTGTGGAAGGTCGGCGAACGCGGTCGCGTACGCTGCGGCGTTCCGCGCGCGCTCGCGGCGCTCCTGGCGGTTGCGAGCGAACACGCGGCGCGCGACGGCGCACTGGAAGTTCGACATGGTCGGGAAGGTGGCGTCCGCGTCGTACGCGACGCCGTCCTTCGCGTCCGGATGCGTCGTCACGTGGTGGTGGCCGTCGGTGTTCCTGTCGACCTCCGCGGCGAGTCGCGAGTACGCGTAGTACCGCCGCGGGTCCTGGACGAGCGCGTATCCGGCGAGCGCAGCGACGTTCGGTGGCGCCGGCTCCCGGCCGACGTCGGTGAACGCGACGTCGGGGTGGCGGCTGACCGCCATCCCACCGCCGACGGGGATGGGTTTCCCTTGCTGGAAGTTCAGGACGCTCACGTCCCCGTACGTTCCGAGTCGCCGGTCGTCGTAGCTCGCGCCGAGGGCGTACCCGAGCGCTTCGAGGAGGAAGCAGTCCGCGTCGTCGGCGATCGAACGCATCGCGACCATGTCTGAGACGTAGCCGAGGACGTTCACGGCGACGACGGCGAGGACGTCGTCGTCGACGGCGTCGCGCAGCGACTCGACGTCCGCACCGAGCGTCTCCGGGTCGACGTCGTACCGTCGCACGTTCAGGCCGACGCCGTCGACGGCGTCGACGAAGTCCGAACTGCAGAACGCGGGCAGGAGGACCGTCCGCTTGCGCGCGTCGGTCGCGGCGAGCGCGCGGAGCGCCGCGCCGAGGGCCCGCCGGTACGACGAGTACGTCCCGGCGCTGTCGGCGTCGAGGAACGCGCGGATCTCGTCGACGAACTGGGTGCGCCCCCGTCCGAGCGCGTGCGCGGCGAGTCCGGCGGCGACGTCGCTCGCGGTCACGCGCGTGAGCGCACCCGGGAGGTCGTGGAACGGTCGCTTCGCGGGTTGCGGGCGGACGGGCCGCTCGCCGTGGTCCCTCGACGGTTCGTCGTGAGCTATGTCCGTCCGCATCGACGGATAGAACCCGCTCTCCGGGTTAAGTAATGGGTCGCGTACCCGCTGGTCGTCGCCGTCTCCGTCGCGGTCTCGACTGGCGTGCCCTGGCCCGTGGCGGGCCTGCTGGTTGCATCGACCCGGGTCCGTCAGCGAGAGACGCCGCCGGTCGCGGTCCTAACGACGGGTTCGGCGGTCGCGGCCGCGGTCCTGCTCGCTGGAAGGTCGGCCATACCGCGGCCCGTCCGGTTCGTGTCAACCCGCTAGACGTCGCGCCCCGGGATTCGCGCGGACGGCCGTGTCACGGCTTCTCTAGCCCTCGATACTGGCGGTAAGGACCTCTTACTCCGCGTAGAAACGGGTTTCTGGCGTCTCTCGACCCACTCGGCCCAATGGCTATCTCCGTTGGCATCTGGTAACCAAATCCCGCCGAGCGGTCAGTACCGGTCGCATTCCGGTGGTATACCCGTAAAAACCGACTTAGTAGGTAAGGCGTGGATACCTGGGTATGGTGGACCGTAATGGTGCGGTTAACGGCACCGAATCCGACGAACACCCCCGACGACTCGGTAGGCGGCGACTCATGCAGCTCGCGGGCGTCACGACGGTGGGAACGACGCTTGCAAGCATCCGTGGAAGCGCAGCAACCCCCAAGTACAAGAACACGATAACCTTCACCGGAACGGACTCGTCCGTGGAAGCGAGTTACAGTTTCGGCGTCACCGACGGCATCTCCCCCAAGGACAGCGTCGAGAACAGCGACGAGGTCGCCGCGGCCTCCGCGAGCGGCACCGTCACCGGCGACAGTGACGCGTACGACTTCAACGGTTCCCTCTCGAGCCTCCAAGTGGACGGTTCGGTGCAGGTAACCATCGATTATCGCGACAACACGACGAAGAAGACCGACGGCGACCTGCTCGAGATCGTCACGCCCGCAGACGGGAGCGTCGAGTACGAGTTCGTGACCACGAGCGAACCCTCGAAGGTCACGGACAACGGCAAGAACTCCGCGGAGAGCAACGACTCGATCACACAG
The DNA here is from genome assembly GCF_037081675.1 of Halorubellus litoreus. Lineage (GTDB taxonomy): Archaea > Halobacteriota > Halobacteria > Halobacteriales > Natrialbaceae > Halorubellus > Halorubellus litoreus. Next base: position 448,510 of record NZ_JAZAQL010000003.1, read on the forward strand.
AACGACGACGGGACGTGGACGGTCACGGGCCTCACCGGGAACGGCTACGGTGACGCATTCGACCTCACCGGCGACGTCTCCTCGTTCCTCCCCGAGACCGGGACGTTCACGCTGTTCCTCAACGGCGAAGAGGTCACGGTCGACGAACTCACCGTCGACGGCGGGAGCGACGACGGCAGCACGACCGAACCGACCCCGCACCTCCTCGAGATCACGACGCCGAGCGACGGCAGCGTCGAGTACACGTTCACCGCGACCGGTGAGATAACGAAGGTGCTCGACAACGGCGACAACTCCGCGGAGGAAAACGACACCGTCACGGAGAACGACGACGGGACGTGGACGGTCACGGGCCTCACCGGGAACGGCTACGGCGACACCGTCGAGTTCCTCGGCGACGCCGTCGAGTTCACGCCCGTCACGGGCGACTTCACGCTCTATCTCGACGGCCAAGAGATCACCGTCCCGGACCTCACCGGCCAGGAGGTCCCGTCGAAGACGCTGAAGATCACGACGCCGACGGACGGCAGCGTCGAGTACACGATGACGACGTCCGGCGAGATAACGAAAGTGCTCGACAACGGCACGAACTCCGCGGAGAGCAACGACTCCGTCACGCAGAACAGCGACGGGACGTGGACGGTCACGGGCCTCACCGGGAACGGCTACGGCGACACCCTCGAGTACGAGGGCGAAGCGCTCGACTTCAGTCCGATGGAGGGCACGTTCTCGCTGTACCTGAACGGCCAGCTCACGACGACGTACGACCTCCTCGGCGAGGAACCGCCGGCCGACGGCGGGAGCGACGGCGGGAGCGACGGCGGGAGCGACGGCGGCAGCGACGACGGGTCGACGTCGAGCACCGAACCCATCGGTGGCGGCGACGGCTACGGCCGGACGGTGACGCGCGACGACGCGAACCTCATCGCGCGGACCGCGTCCGAACTCGAGGACTCGCTCGCCGCCGCGAGCTCGGGCGAGGTCGTGTTCGTCCCCGGTGACGAGAACCTCGACCTCGGCTGGAGTAGTCTCGACATCCCGGACGGCGTCACGCTCGCGTCGAACCGCGGCGTCAGCGGGTCCGCGGGCGCGCTCCTCTACACCGAGGAGGACGTCGACGACACGTTCTACCTCCACGGCACCGGCCGGTTCACGGGCATCCGTCTCCGCGGCGCTCACCCCGGTTCGGACACCGGTGGGCCGTCGGACACGAGCGGCGTGAAGATGTTCGGCGACGGCGAACTCGACAACTGCAAGGTGTTCGGGTTCACGTACGACGGCGTCGGCCCCGAGAACGGCTCGCGCGGCCACATCCATCACAACGTCATCGTGGAGAACAACAAGGACGGGCTCGGGTACGGCGTCCACGTCGAGGACGCCGACCCCGTCATCGAGTACAACTACTTCAACTACAACCGGCACTCGGTCGCGATGAGCGAGGCCGAGGGGAGTTACACGCTCCGATACAACCACTTCGGGCCGACGGAGGTCATGCACAACATCGACGTGCACTCGCCCGCGGGCGGCGACTACGACATCCACAACAACATCGTGGAGACCGTCTACCGCGAGTGGGACGGGAACCTGAACCACGCGGTCGACATCCGGGACGTCCCGGACCAGGCCGTCATCACGGACAACTGGTTCTTCAACGACAACGCGCCGGACCCGAACGGCGACCCGGACGTCGGCGGCCAGACCATCGTCCAGGAGAACGTCTCCGACTGGACGAACATGTCGTTCTACGACAACTACTACGGTGAGGGCGCGAGCGTGACGTACTCGGACATCATCCCCGGGTACGACGGCTTCCGTTCGAACTGACCGGCCCCAACCACCTCGTTTTCGGCGTCGATTTCCCGTGACGGAAGCGGTGTAGGTTCGCCATAACAAAGCGCGAAGATGGCGACTCTACGTCCGTGAACGTCCCCGATACTCGACGGCTCTCCACGACCGACGCTAGCGCGTCTCGGACCGTGAAACGACGCCCTCCCTCCGGCGACGACCGGGTCGGCTCGTGCGGTCACGGACGCGAACGGTCGCCGATAGCCGCATCTCGACCAGCGGGGGCTAACTGATGCATAACAATGACCCGCCAGCGTCTCGCACAGGATTGAAGGCCCGAATGAATCGTCGAGACGTTCTCAGAGCAGCAGGAGCCGTCGGTGCCATCGGTCTTCTCGGGTACGGCGCAACCGAAGTCTACGACATGCCACCCGACGACGACCAGCGGAACCCAGGCGTCGTCCCCGGGGACTCGAACGGAACGGCGGCACCGTCCCAGGGGGAGCCACCGGAGGAACCCACGGACGTCGAACCCAGCGAACCCGACGTCAGGCACGCCGACGAGTACGGGTCCGTCATCGACGCCGAGTCCGTCGGCGCGGACCCGACCGGCAAGCGCCCCGTGAACGACGTCATCGAGATGTACGCGCAACCGGACACGCTCCTGTCGTTCCCCGCTGGCACGTACCGCCTCGACCCACTGAAGCTCGAGGACGTCAGCGACTTCGCGATCGCGTCCGCGTCCAGCGAACGCGCGACGTTCGTCGCGCCCGCCGGCGTCTGCACGGACCGCCCGTACCTCTGGTTCCAGGACGTCTCCGGGGTGCTGTTCGACGGCATCGACGTCGACTTCACCGCGGACGGCGCCGGCGGCGAGGTCAGATTCATCGCCGACGGCGACGTCACGGTCCAGAACGCTCGCTTCTCGGGGAGTTGCGACGGCCAGATCGCGATCTTCCGTCTGGACGTCGTCAACCCCGACGCGAGCGCGCTCGTGAAGAACATCGCGGCGTCGCACGACGACGACCGACAGCTCACCGGCATCTACGTCGGCCACGAGCACGCCGGCGAGGTCACGTTCGAGAACTGCGACATCTCCGAGTTCACCGACAACGGCCTCTACGCCTCGACGCCCGGCCTCGACAACAACGGGAACGGTCCCGTGCACGTCGTCGGCGGGTCGTACACGAACAACAACATCTCGAACGTGCGACTCGGGACGACCGGGTCGACCGCGCGCGACGTGCACGTCACCATCGAGTCGATCCCGGACGGCTACCAGCCGAACGCGCGCGGTATCCGCCTCCGCGACCGCCGCGGCCAGCTCGTCGAGGACTGCTCGGTCACCATGGGCGCTGGCGTCTCGGAGAGCTTCGGCGCGATAGTCTCCCACGGCGCACACGAGGGCGGCGTCGTCCGGAACACCGCCGTCCACGTCGACACGCGCAAGGTCCCCGCCATCCACGCGTTCCGTCCGGACGCCGACGACTACGACCCGCTCGAGTTCGAGAACGTCACCGTCACCGGCGACGCGTCCGGGTCCTACGCCGCCACCCTCTTCGGTCGGGACGGCACCGTCTTCCGGAACTGCGCGTTCCAACAGCGAGGGGACACCCGCGGCGGTATCTACTTCGCCGACGCAGAGGGCTGCCGTATCGTCGACTCGTACATCGAGACCGACCGGAACCCGATCGTCGCCGTTCGGTCGGACGTCCTCGTTCAAAACACGACCATCGTCACGCCACGCGGTTCGTGGCACATCGACAACGCCGTCCTCCAAGACGGTACGTTCAACCCAGCATGACGCCTCAAACCACCAACTCAGTCAGTACCGCGATTCCAGACGACCTCGTCTCGCCCGGCGAGACCCCCGAACTCTCGGTGGTCGTGATAGCGAAGAACGAAGCCGACCGCATCCGTCCGTGTCTCGAATCGGTCTTCAGGGCCGCGGACGGCCTCGGGCCGTTCGAGGTCGTGCTCGTCGACTCCGCGTCGACGGACCGCACGGTCGACATCGCACGCGAGTACCCGGTCACGATACTGCGCATCCCCGAGGAACACACGGTGTCGTGTGGCGCCGGTCGCTACGTCGGTGACGCGGTCGTCCGCGGCGACCGCGTGCTGCACGTCGACGGCGACATGGAACTCACCGAGGACTGGCTCGGCGCCGCGACGGAGTACCTCGACACGCACGCGGTCGCGGGCGTGGAAGGCTGCCTGAACGAGACCCGGCACCCGGAGGTACGCGAGGTCGACAAGATCGGGGGCGTGATGCTGTTCGAGCGCGATGCGCTCGAGGCAGTCGGCGGGTTCGCGCCCTACCTGCGGTCGTACGAGGACGTCGACGTCGGGTACCGACTCACCGCCGCCGGGTACCGGCTCGTCCGGCTTCCGGACGTCTCCGCGGTTCACCCGCTCGGCGACCCGCTCGAGGAGCCGTTCCGACGGTGGCGCGCCGGCTACTATCACGGCGTCGGTCAGGCCATCCGGTACGCCGCCCGCAAGCCCAGGGTCCTCGCGAAACTCGTCGCGCGCCAGCGGTTCAAGTTCGCGCTGCTCGCGTGGCTCACGGTCGGCGTGCTCTCGATACTCAGCACGGTCGCGGTCGTCGGCTGGGTCGCAGCGTCCGCGTTCGCGTTCGCGATCGTCGCGAAGAAACTCGGCGTCCGCGGCGCCGTCCAGTTCGTGCTGACGAAGAGTCTCGCTACGGTCGGCGCGACCCGCGGCCTCTTCGACCCCGCACCGCCCGCCGAGACGTACCCGCTCTCGGCCATCGAGGTCGTCGACGAGGGACGACTCCCCGCTGGGTACGCACGCTCGAAGCTCGACTGACGAGCCGCGATCCTGACCCCGGCTCCTGTTCCCGTCCGTATTCCTTCTCGCTACTCCCGAACTGCCAACTGCTACTCCCGAACTGACCACCGCGGCTCGCGGCACGACGGTCGCCTCGCGCACCAGGACTCCGTCAGGTCGTGTCGCGCTCGACGAACGTCAGCGTCCAGTTTTCCGCGTCGTCGATGTCGACACCGTCGATACTCCATTCGTCCGTGAGCGTCCGCACGAAGTGGTTCGTCGGCGTTGTGACGTAACTGAGCGGCGGGTCGCGGTCGCAGAGGAACCCGAAGTCGGCGAGGAGGTCGGTGGCGCCCGCGAGCGGTGGTGCGACGACCAGCGCCGCGTCGTCGTGGTCCTGGAGCGCACGATGAAGCATCGCGGCGAGCGCCGCCCGCGAACGCTCCGCGCCCGGTGGCAGGACGTCAGTCACTCGTGCGACGGCGCGGTCCGGTCGCGTCGACCGGCCGAGCAGGAGTGCGCTCTCGTCGTCGTCCGCGAGGTACGCCTCGTACCGCCAATCGGGGTTCGCCGTGCAGTGCTCCCAGAACGCAGCGTCTCGAACCACGTGGATCGCGTCCGGCGGTCGCGCCCGATACCGCGCGGCGAGCTCGGCGACCGGGACCGAGGGTTCCCGACGCACCGTCACCGCGTCCGCGTCCGGCGCCATCGCACGCCGCATCGCGTTGTACCCGGACACGGCCGGAGCGACCGCCGACGCCGCCGCCTTCGCGAGCGGACGCAGGTCGGCGGACTCGGCGACGCGCGCCGGGTCGACGAACCGATAGAACGACGCTCGCTCCTGGACCTTCCGCCAGCCGAGTCGTCGATTACCCGCCGCGGCCGCCTCGTTCGGGAAGTTGAAGCACAGCGCGGGTTCGCTCGTCTCGAACGCCGCGAGCGCCCACTCCGTCATCGCGGTGAACACGCCCTGGCGGCGAGCGTCCGGGTGCACCATCGCGTCCACCGGCTGTACCGCGATCACGCGCCGGTCGCCGACCGCGAGCTGCATCGGGAGGAACGGTCGTGCACCGACGAGGTCACCGGCCGCGGCGCCGTCCGTCCCGTCGCTCACCGCGACCACGACCGTCGGTGCGGACATCGTCGGCCCGGACGCGTACTTCCAGTCGAACCACGCGGCGTCGCGAGCCCGCCCGAAAACCTGCTCGTATAGCGACAGGAACGCGTCGAGGTCGTCGCGCCGACGGAACGCGCGGATCTCTGTCATTCGACCCGACCGACGACGCAGACACCCGTGGTAATGACGTGATTACGGCGATAATCGATACTGTTTCGCTCCGGTCCGAGACCGAAACAGTCGGTCTCAGCTGACCCACGAGAGCGCGGCGCGCAGCGGCGCGGCGAGTCGGCTCGGTGCGCGGTCCGCGATGGACTGCACCTCGTCGATACCGACGGCGCCGACGCCGACGGCGGCGACGAAGTACACGACGAACCCGATCGGCGGGACGACGAGGAGCGCGAGCACGTCGTTCGTTACGAGTTCGTTCACGCCCCACACGACCGGCGCGGAGATGACCGCCGTCGCGAGGAGTCGAACCGGCCGGACGTCCTGGAGCGGGTCGTACCCGAGCTGGTACGCGGACCACAGGAGGAACGCGAACATCGACCCGTACCCGACGCTCGTCGCCGCCGCCGCCCCCATCATCCCGTACTGCGGGATGAGGAGCGCGTTCAGGGCGAAGTTCAGGCCGGCGGCGCCACCGACCGCGACGATGAGCGTCCGGAGGTTCCCCGACCCCTGCCCGATCGCCTGCAGCGGCCGCGCCGCCGCGAACCCGACGACGCCCGGGAGAAGCACGAGCAACGGGACGATCGACGCCTCGTACTCCGCACCGAAGTACAACGGGACGAAGCGGTCGACGAGCACTGCCATCCCGAGCGCCATCAGGACCACGAGCAGGAGCGTGTAGCGCGTCAACCGGCTCGCGATACGCGACAACTCCTCGGTCCGGCCCTCCGCCCACAGGCTCGAACTCGAATGCAAGAGCACCGTCTGGAGCGCCATCGGGACGATCCAGAGGTACTCGCTCGTACTCAACGCCGCCTTGTAGAACCCGGTCGACTCCGGCGACCCGAACGTCCGCAGCATCAGCACGTCGACGTGCGCCATCGATAAGACGAGGAACACGAGCACGACGTTCAGGGCATTGAACGCGACGAGCTCCCGCAGCGGGAGTTCACGCATCGACTGGAACGTGACCGCGGACAGGTCTGCGGTCCGGACGACGATGAACGCTGCCGCCACCGCGATGATGACGTTCGCGACGACGTGCCCGACGAGCATCCCCGCGACCCCCATCCCGGCGGTGACGACGAGCGTGATGCCGACCGCCATCGTCAGGAACTTCTTCGCGACGTCGAACGTCGCCGTCGCCTTCTCGTTCCCGAACCCGAGCACCGCGTGGTAGCCGATCGCGCGGAACTGCGCGACGAGCACGAACGCGGCGAGCAGGTAGAAGTACAGCGTGAACGAGTCACCGAACAGCCACGCGGCCCCGCCGAGGGCGGTGAACGCGAGCAGGAGCGCGACCGACACCACGACGAGCGCACCCCCGAAGAGGAAGTAGAACCCGACGACGCGCGCGCCCCAGGCCGCGTCGCCGTCGCGGTCCTCGCCGACGTACTTCTGGACGCCCTCGGTCACCGCCGAACTCACCGGGAGGATCCAGATGGTGAACACCGACAACAGCACCGCGTAGTTCCCGTACCCCGCGGGGTCCAGGAGCCGGACGACGATCGGCGTGGTGACGAACGTGATGACGAGCGTCAGCACGCGAGCGCTCACGATGGAGAGCAGTCGCTCGGTGAAGTTCTCGAACCCGACCATCGCTACGACGTCCTCCCCGGCGCAGGTGCGACGCGATCACACGAAGCGACGCGCTCGCAGACGCCGACGCACCCGGTCTCCGAACCGGAGCGTGCACGACAGCGAGGGGACGCCCCCGAACGAGCGAAGGTGGCGCCATAGCGATGGGTTCTCGAACCGATGGGTCTGTGACGGCGGGACTGTGTCATCTGATAGCTGCCGCGGTCGCCCGACTGCGAGCCACGGCGTTCTACCGAACAGAACCGCTGTCTCGGGGATAGTTATAGGTCGCCTAGCCACCCCTTCAGTCCCTCCCTATCCGCCTCGTTCCGGCCGAAACCGGCAGCCAGCACCGCCTATCAACTACTCTACTGTTACGGACGGGTTCGGAACGCGTTCACACCGGTATGTTACCCGTTACAAGGTACCGTCGACTCCCTCGTAGAACCGTATGTCACCCGACCGAACTCGCAGCATCAGGGCGTCCGCAACCGGACGCCCGGAAACCACGACGCTCGCACGCGTCGCCGTCGTTCTCGTCGCCTTGCTCGTGACGACCTCCACCGTCGCCGCGGCAACGACCACGTTCGCCGCCGGTTCGAACGAATCGCTCTCCGCGAACGACAGCGTGCTCGCGCTCGAAACCACCAGCACCGTCGCGTCCACGAGCACCACCACGCAAACGCAAGCCACCTCGAAGAAGGTCGACGTGGTGTTCGTGATGGACCGCTCCGACAGCATGAACACGGAACGGTACGAGCTCGCGAACGAACTCCAGACGTTCCAGCGGACGCTCCTCGAACGCGACGTCGACGCGCGATTCGGGCTCGTCACGTACACCTCGTCCGCGACCGTGAGACAACCGTTCACGTCGGACTTCGACGCCATCGAGCGCGCGATGATCTTCTCGCCGTCCGGGAACACCGAACGCGCGTCCGACGCCATCCTGAAGGCGACCGAGATGAACTACCGGTCCGACGCGGAACGCGTCATCGTCCTCATCACCGACGAGGACGACGACAGCGACGCCGCCACTCGCCAACAAGCGATCGACCGGCTCGAGGACTACACGTTCCTCTCCGTCTCACCGTCGAGCGCGAGCGCCAGCTCGTGCGACGTCCACTCGCCGCCGTGCGACAGCAGCAGCGACAACGAACTCCGGACGCTCGCGGACGACGTCGGCGGCGACTGGCTGAGCATCGACACGAACGCGGATCGGACGATGGAGCGCGTCGCCACCAACGTCTTCGAGGCTGTCAACGCCCCCGAGAAGTCCGGGAGCGACAGCAACAACGAGTTCGAGGTCGGCCCGAACATCAACGTCGTCGAACAGTCCGTGAACCGCACCGAGATCGAGGTCGGCGAATCCGTGGAGTTCAACGTCACGCTCCGCAACAAGGGTCTCGCCGAGGGCACGTACAACCTGTTCCTGACGACGAACGGCGAACTGCTCGCCGAGAAGCGCGTCACCGTCGGTCACCTCTCGGAGACGAGCACCACGCTCGTCCACCGCTTCGACCAAGCGGGTGACTACAAGATGGTGCTCTCGAACCAGCGCGTCGACGTCGTCCACGTCAGCGAACCCTACCCGATGTCGATAGACGTCACCAAGAACGACGCCGGCGACCGGTTACAAGCGACGGTCGCTGACGCCAACGCCGGCGTTCCCGTGACCATCGACCTGCCGCCGTCCGCGATCCTGGCCGGCACCGGGAACGAACTCACGTCCATCACGATAGACTCGCGCCCCACCGCCGTCAAAATCCAGCACGACCTCGCGTTCGACCTGACGCTCGAACGCATCGAAGCACCTCCCGAGGGTACGCCCGCTATCGCGTCGGACGCCCGCGCGGTCCGGTACCTCTCGGTCACCTCGTCGCTCTCGACCGCCGACCTCCGGTCGGTCACCTTCGAGTTCCTGAAGTCCGGTGACGACGTCGAGATCTACCGGTACGACACCGACGGCGGCGAATGGATGCAGCTCACGCAACGCAACGTCGACGGTGCCCCCGGGCACGTCGTCGCGAGCACCAGTCGGCTGTCGACGTTCGCGCTCGTCGTCGACGACCCCGCGCTCTCCGTCGGGAGCGTCGACGTCGGCGCCACCAGCGTCACCGAAGGCGACCTCGTCACCGCCTCCATCACCGTGACGAACAACGGGACGCGCGCACAGTCCTACGACGCGACCGTCTCACTCGACGGCCAGACCGTCGAGACGAAGTTCGTCGAGGTGCCCGCCGGCGAGACCATCACGGTCCCGATGTCGTTCGTCGCGAACGACCCCGGCACCTACGACCTCGCCGTCGCAGGCGTCGACCAGGGCCAACTCCAGGTCGACCCCGCCCCCACCACGAGCGAACCCACCACGACCGAACCGACGACCGCAGACCCCGGGGACGACGATGACGCCCCCGCAGACGGCTCCACGCCCGGGTTCTCCATCATCGTCGCCCTCGTCGCGCTCATCGCCGCCGCACTCCTCGTCTCCCGGCGGCGCTAACGCGACTCCCCGCCTTTCGTAGGCACTATTCGTCTTTTCCCAGTCAATCACCGTCAGCGAGCAGCCGTCGAATCACGTGGTTCCACCCTCTCCCGAGTAACACCGAGAGGCCTCGCCACGTTTCTACGCAATCGCGTGGAGTCAGGGAGGGCGACTTCCCTGTTGGGTGCCCAAGAAGGGGCTAGTCCCCGTCAGTCAGCCTGCTGTGCGGCATCCGACGCTCGCACCCCTGCAACCCTCGGTACGGAGAGGTCGACCCGACGTAACAGTTGCGCGTTTATCGCGACGATGACCGTACTCAGCGACATCAACAGCGCACCGACAGCAGGCGACAGTAGGATACCGATTGGAGCGAGGACACCGGCAGCGAGCGGGAGTGCAAAGACGTTGTAGCCCGCCGCCCAGACGATGTTCTCCTGCATCTTCCGGTAGCTGGCCTTGCTCAGTTTCACCAGTCGTACCACGTCCATCGGATTGTTCTGGACGAGGATGACGTCGGCCGACTGGACGGCCACGTCCGTCCCACTTCCGATGGCGATACCGACATCCGCGCGGGTCAGCGCGGGTGCGTCGTTGACGCCGTCACCGACCATCCCTACGAGTTTCCCCTCGTCCTGGAGCTCCTGGACCTTCGTATCCTTGTCTTCGGGTAATACCTCCGCAAAGACGGTGTCGATGCCCAGCTCGTTGGCGACCGCGGCTGCCACGTCCTCGGAATCGCCGGTCAGCATCGCCACCTCGATGTCGAGGTCGTGCAGGGCCTCGACGACGCTGTAGCTCTCGTCTCGGATGACGTCGGCCATGGCGAACGCCGCGACGAGGTCGCCGTCTCGAACGAGATAGACGACGGTCTGTGCGTTCTCGCCGGCCTCGTCAGCGAAATCAGCGAGTACGTCGGGCACCTCACTATCGATATGATTCAATAGATTCGGTCCGCCGACGTAGACCGCTTGCCCGTCCACAGTTCCCCTGACTCCGCGGCCTTTCATCGCCTCGAACCCGCTCGCGTCCGGGACGTCCACACCTCGCTCGCTGGCCTCCTCGCGGATGGCGCGAGCGATCATGTGCTCGGAGTCGCTCTCGACGGCCGCCGAGAGCGCGAGCGCATCGTCCTGACTGACGTCAGATACCGTCCTCATGCCGACGACACCGTGTTCGCCCTCGGTGAGCGTCCCGGTCTTGTCGAAGATGATGGCATCGAGGTTACGAGCCTGCTCCATGGCGATGCGGTCCCGGACGAGCATACCGTTGCGCGCCGCAAGCGAGGTATTGATGGCGACCACCAGCGGGATGGCAAGGCCGAGCGCGTGCGGGCAAGCGATGACCAGCACCGTCACCACGCGCTCGATGACCGTTGCGTCGAACGACACCGCCACCGTCCACGCGATAGCAGTTACGACGGCTGCACCGACAGCGACGTAGAACAGCCACCCCGCCGCCCGGTCGGCGAGCACCTGCGTCCTCGACTTGCTCGACTGCGCTTCGTCGACCAGTCGCATGATGCCTGCTAGCGTCGTTTCGTCGCCGGTTGCGTCGATGCGGACGCGGAGGCTGCCGTCGCCGTTTACCGTCCCGCCGATGACGTCATCGCCCGGCTCTTTCGAAACGGGTTTGGATTCACCGGTGATCATCGCCTCGTTCACGTCCGAGTCACCCTCTTCGACGACGCCGTCAGCGGGCACGCTCGCTCCTGGGCGGACGAGGAGGACGTCTCCCTCTGAGAGGTCACTGACGGGCACCGTCTCGGTGCCGTCATCGGTGACGCGCTCCGCGGTGTCGGGCATGAGTTTCGCCAGTTCGTCAAGTGCGCTGGAAGCCCGCCTCACCGACCGCATCTCTATCCAGTGGCCCAGTAGCATGATGTCGATGAGCGTCACCAGTTCCCAGAAGAACGCCGAGGACGTGGGGAAGACGACGCTTGCCAGACTGTAGATGAACGCGACACTGATCGCCATCGAGATGAGCGTCATCATCCCCGGCGCCCTATCTTTCAGTTCCGGTACCGCCATCTTGAGGAACGGGACGCCACCGTACGCGAAGACGACGACGGCGAAGAAGGGGTTTAGCCATTCGCTACCGGGGAACGCGGGGACGGAGAAGCCGAGCCACGACTGGATGGTTTCGCTGTAGAGGAGAACTGGGACGGAGAGCAGCGTCGAGACGAAGAACCGGCGACGAAACATTTGTTCGTGACCAGTGTGCACGCTGCCGTGGTCGCCGTGGCCACTCCCCGCGTCTCCGTGGGTGCCGCCGTGGTCATCGTGGCGCTCGTCGTGGCCGCTATGCGGATCGTGATGAGCGTGATCGTCGGCCACGGGTCACTCACCATCCTGCAGGGTGTGGCGCCGCGCGTCGAACTCTTCCTCGTCGATTTCACCCTTGGCGTAGCGACGCCGGAGGACGGTCAGTGCGTCGTCGGTCCTCACGTCGCTGGAGTCGCGGCGGGTGAGAAACAGGTACCCGAGTCCCAGCGGAACACCAATCAGGACGACCATCCAGAGGGTCATCCAGAGGTACCCGAAGGCCCCGCCGTGGGACCCCATCCATCCGTCGTGGTGGTGGAAGCCGTCGTCGCCAGTGTGTGCGGCTACTGGCCCGCTGAAAGCGACTACGAGCATCACGAGCAGTGCTACCGTTGCGAGGAGTCGTCCACCGCATCGTTGCTGGAGTGGTTGGTCCATGTTGTCAAATACGACTGCCCCTTTAACCTCGGTTCTGGTTACGAATCCAATGTGAGGTGCGAGCAAGGGGTTGCGACCGAAAGTGGATTCGGAGAGGGTATCACACCTGGTGCGAACAGGACGGTCTGTTCGCAGTGCTCGCAACTCATTCCCTCGACGCTCAGTGTGGTTCGCTTCGTGCTTGTAGCTAGGCGTTTGCGAACTTCGTCGATCGTGCCCGTGGATGCGAACCGCCGCTCAACACCCGGAATCGGACGGTCGCGACGCGTCTTCCGACACCGTCTGTGTTGCAGTGCAGACACTCCCGGCAAAGACCTCAAATCCAAATGTTCTACCCCGTGAAAGCCTTGCGATCGTAAGCACAATCGCATTGAACGGTGTTCTCCTTTCTCTAGATTATATTCGGGGTTCGGTGTGAACCGGGACCCGATCGCGACGATGGACACGACCGACGGCAGTTCGGCTTGCTCGCTATCACAATCGTCGCCGCGCTCGTCGTACTCGCAGCGTTCGTCGAGGATTTCGGGAGCCTGAGAACGTGCGCCGATTCGTCAGTGACCGCTGGCGTGTGAGAATGAGGCTCTTCCAAGACCGGGGTGGACTGGATGGATTGGAGACCGGCGGCGAAAGCCGGTCTTTACTCGACGACGCCGCGTTCGACGTGCATGGTGGGGATGGCCGACAGGAGGCCGTCAAGGGTGGCGATCTCGTAGTCGGGGGCGGCGGCGTCGTCCTCGGGTTCGAGGTCGACGTAGCGGCCGCGGCGGAGGCGGACGGTGGTCATCCCGAGTTCGTTGGGGGCGCGGAAGTCGACGCGCGGGTCGTCGCCGACGTACGTCGCTCTGGTGGGGTGGACGTCGAGGTCGGCGAGGAACTCCTCGAAGACGCCGCGTTCGTGCTTGGAGCGCCCGTGGTCGTGCGTGACGAGGACGCTATCGAAGTGGTCGCGGATGCCGAGTCGGTCGAGTTTCGACTGGCCGCCGCGGCCGTCCGTGATGAGGCCGAGCGCGTGCTCGGTGCCGAGCGCGTCGAGGACGCGCTCGGTCTCCGGGTACGGGTCCAGGGGGGCGTGTGCGCCGTCGTGGAAGGCGTCGACGAGGTCGTCGACGGTGAGGCTCGGGAGGTCGTACGACTCGAGGAGGACGTCGAACGTGCCCGCGTCGACGTTCGGGTCGAAGTACGCGGACAGGAGGTCGCCGTGCACGCGCTTCCCGGAGCGACGATGCACGAGGTCGGCGGCGGCCGCGAGGCCGGCCCTGGCGTACTCGTGGTAATCGTAGAGCGTGTCGTCGAGGTCGAAGCAGACGGCGGTCTGGGTCATGGGTTGGGAGTGGGCTGGAGTCGGTCGGTTCGGGTCACGGGCTGGGAGTGGGGTCGAGTCGGTCGGTTCGCTCCCGGTCGAACGCGTCGGGATGCACGTGGTACGTGCTGCCGTCGGGCGCTGTGAACACCTCGTCCCAGTAGCGGACCATCCTGGTGCCCCACGCGACGTCGGGTTCGGGCACGTGCTCGCCGAGCGCGTGCTGGACGGCCATGTAGGGCAGGTTCGCGCCGGCGCCGACGCACATGATGATGGTGCCGGCGACGCGCGGGTTGATCTCGATGACCTTCATCACGCCATCGGGGTTCTCCTTGAACTGGACGTTCACGTTGTACTCCAGGCCGAGGCCGCGACAGATGCCCGCCGCTTCCTCGATGAGGTCCTCGCGCTGTTCGACGACGCCCTCGAAGCTGATGCCGGCGCGAGTGCGGGCTCGCGAGCGCGGGACGACGGTGTGGACGTCGTCGCCGGTCGCGAGGACGTCGACGCTGTACTCCTCGCCCGGGAGGTACTCCATCACGACGAGCTCGGGGAACGCGTCCCCGGCGTCGAGGATGGGGAGGACGTCGTCGAGGGTCGTCGTCGCCGCGTCCGGTTTCTCGTTCAGGAACGCGTCCAGGTCGTTCGCGCCCTCGTCGAGGACGCGGAACCCGCGACTCCCGCTCCCGACAGGCGGCTTGAAGCACACCGGCCGGTCCGGGTAGCCGAGCGCCTCGACGGCGTCGAGGAACTCCTCGCGCGTCTCGGTGCGGTGGAACTCGGGCGCGGACGCGAATCCCTCGTCGGCGAGGAACCCGTAGAGGCCGGCCTTGTCGTTCGCGACCGCGAGCCGGTCGGGCGCGGACACCATCACGGTCGCGTCGAAGCGCTCGCGGTTCTCCGCGAGCGGCTGGAGTTCCGCGGTGCAGAGCGGGAGGACGACGTCCGCGTCCACCTCGGCGGCGAGTTCGATCATGCGGTCGACGTACTCGGGGTCGTCGCCTCTCGGGACGACGGCGTGCTCGTCGACGAGCGCGAACCCGTACGCGTCCGGGTTCACGTCCACGCCGACGATGCGGACGTCGCGGTCGGGTGCGGCGCGGAGACTCCGGACGATACCGGACGCGCCGGGTGCGCCCGCGCCGGTCATCAGGACGGTGACGTCGCGACGCCCGGTCATCGGGTCTCACCCGCGGTGTCGTCGCTCGCGTCGGCAGCTAGCTCGTCGCCGTCGCCCGCATCGCTCACCGGTTCGCCGCCGTCGGCGGCGGCGCGCGGGGATTCGGTCGCCAGGCCGTCCTCGGCGCGTTCGCGGGCCGCGTCTGCCTCGGGGTCGATGACGACGTTCAGGTCCTCGTTGTCCTCGAGGTCGCGGAGCGTCGCGTAGAGGAACGCGAGCGCCCCGACGAGCGTCGCGAGGAACCACGACCCCGCGTCCTCGCCGTCCTTCCGGACGACCGAGTTCAGGTACCCGAGGACGCCCGCGGCCATCGACGCCATCCCGACGCCGTACAGCGGCGCGAGCGGGTCGTAGCTCTTCACGAGGTACTTGCGGTTGATCCGCCACAGGAACGTCTCGAAGAGCATCTTCGAGACGCGCGGGACGTACTCCTTGTAGTCGATGTGGCTCTTCCAGCCGTCCTGGTACGCGTACTCGGTCTGCCGGCGGACGTCCGCCACCACGACGTCGGCGGCGTTCAGGCGCGCGAGCAGGTTGTTACAGTACCCGTAGTACTCGTACATCCCGTCGATGTCCGTGCGCTCCAGGGCGTCGAGCGAGATAGCGGTGTAGCCGTTCTGGGAGTCCATCGACCCCCAGTAGCCGCTCGCGACCTTCGTCAGGAGCGAGAGGACGACGTTCCCGACGAGCCGGAACCGCGGCATGTGCGCCCAGTCGCCGGCGCGCACGAACCGGTTCCCCTTCGTGTACCCGGCGACGCCGTCAGCGATGGGGTCGAGGTACTTCTCGAGTTCGCGGGGATCCATCTGGTCGTCGCCGCCGAGGACCGCGGTCGCCTCCACGCCTTCCGCGAGCGCGCGCTGGTACCCGGTCTTGATGGCGCCCCCGACGCCGCGGTTCTCCTCGTGCTGGATGGGGACGACGAGGTCCTCGTAGCGGCCGTCGTGCGCGGCGTTCTTCCGTGCCGCGTACTCCGTGATCTCCGCCCACGTGTCGTCGGTCGACCCGTCGTCGATGACGTACGCGCGGTCGACGAACGCCGGGAGATCCTCGATGACGCGGCCGACGAACCCTTCCTCGTTGTACGCCGGGACGACGACGGCGATGGTCATGTCTCGGTACATCACCAACCACCCAGGAACTCGCGGCCAGCGGTCTGTCCCGCGGTCTGGCACGCTGCAGTCACTGCCTGCTCGATGCGTTCGTCGAACGTCCCGTCCGCGTCGCTCCAGAGCCCGGGGTGCGTGAGTATCTGGACGGTGTCCTCGAAGTCCTCGACCGCTGGCGGGTCGTCGCGCCAGCGCTGGCGGGAGTCCGCAACGTACTGGACGTCCTCGAAGAACCGCGCCTCGTACGTCGACGCGAACCCGTCGTAGGTCCTCGCGAACGTCCACTGCGGGGGCTTGTGGAAGGAGACGAGCCGGCGGTCGTCGCCGGTGACCGTCTCGAGGATGGCGAGTTCCTCGGCGACGCGCGCCTCGAGCTCCTCGTCGGCGGGCGGGGAGTCCGTGGGCCAGTACTCGTGCGTGCTGAAGTGCAGCGCGACCTCGTGCCCGAGCGACTGTATCTCGCGGAGGGCGTCGCGCGTCTCCCCCCGGAGCGGGTTGTAGAGCACCGAGGAGAGGAGAACGAAGTAGGTCGCCGTGACGTCCCGGTCGGCTTCCAGGCGAGCCATCGTCAGCGCGTCGTCGACCGAGAGGTCCACGTCGTGCCTGAGGACGACGTCGCCCGCCGCCAGGTCGTCGTGGAACGACCGGAAGGTGTAACCCGCCGCCTTCACGTCGTCGAGGAACTCGCCGTACCACTCGTACGTGAAGTCGACGGTTCGTTGCAGTTGCTTCGAGGTTTCTCCCATGTTACCTTCGGGGAGGGTCAGGACGGGATTAGTAATGAATCGCATACTCGGTTCGGCGCTCCGGCGGCCGGTTTCTCGCCTTCAGCAGGCGCTCGCTGCGAACGGTAACCGGCTTGTACTCGCGCGGGGTGCCCGGGACAGTACGAGCATACCTCTCGACGCGACCGGTCTCGTGGAGGAAGGGGACCGTACCCGAGTTCGACGTTCGAATCCGGGTCAGCGCCTCCGGAGCTGGCGAGCGACCGCCTCGACTCTCGTGGCGACCGTTCGAACGCCCGGTGCGCCGTCGACGAGCCAGAGCACGACCGACGCCATCCCGAGTGCGATTCCGAGGACGAGACCCGTGCTGACGTCCGCGGTCCCGAGGTCGGCGAGGTACTCCCGGAGGTAGACGAGGCCGCGTTCGACGCCGAGATCGTCGGGGTACGGTTCTCGTTCGACGACCGGCCAGAGGACGCGGTCGACGCCGAGTGGTTCACCGGCTCTGAGCGGCGAGACGACGTCGCCGGCGACGTGCGTCCACGCGCCGACGAGGAACGGGACCGCGTTCCGTTGGCGGCCGTCGTCGCGGAGGGCGGCGAGCGCGAGAACTGTTAGTGCGAGGAGAACGAGGACGGAGTGACCGGCGGCGTACCCGGTGGGGAACACGCCGAGCCCCCACGAGAGCGGTTTGTCGACGAGGTCGGGGAACTGGGTGCCGACGGCGAGGAAGAGCACGGGGTCGCCTTCGGGCGGGTCGCCCGCGAGGAGTCTGGTGGCGGCCGAGTAGCACACGTAGCCGACGGCGGCGTGCTCCCACGGCCACATCCGGGCTATCGCGCCTCGACGTCCACGGACCGGAGCGCGTTCACCACCCGGTCGACGTCCTCGGGTGAGAGGCCGGGGTGGACGGGGAGCGAGAGCACCTGTTCGCTCGCCGCGCGAGCGACCGGGACGTCCGCGTCGTAGCCGTCGTACGCTTCCAGCTCGGGGATTATCGTCGGATAGTACACGCCGCTGCCGACGCCCGCGTCCTCGAGGTGCGCGGCGACCGCGTCCCGGTCCGTGCAGCGCACGGTGTACTGGTGGTACGCGTGCTCGCTCCCGTCGGGTTCCACGGGCGCCATGACGCCATGGACGGACGAGAGCGCGTCGGTCAACGCGGCTGCGTTCTCGCGTCGCGCCTCGATCCACTCCGGGAGTCGCTCGAGTTGGACGCGCCCGATGGCCGCGCCGATGCTCGTCATGCGGTGGTTCGACCCGAGGTCGCGATGGGAGTACCCGCCCTCGGGGCCGCGACCGTGGTTCACGTAGCTCGCCGCGCGCTCGGCGACGTCCTCGCGGTTCGTGACGACCATCCCGCCTTCGCCCGTCGTCATGTTCTTCGTCGGGTAGAACGAGAACGCGGCGGCGTCCCCGAACGTCCCGACGTGCTGGCCGTCGTAGCGCGCACCGTGCGCCTGGGCGGCGTCCTCCAGCAGGAGGACGTCCTCCTCGTCGGCGATCTCGCGGAGCGCGGCGACGTCAGCGGGAAGCCCGTACAGGTGCACGGCGAGGATGGCGTCGGCGTCGTGCTCGCGGACCGCGGCACGCGCCTTCTCGGGGTCGAGGTTGTACGTCCGCGGGTCGACGTCCGCGAACACCGGTTCCGCGCCGACGAGCCGGATGGCGTTCGCGCTCGCGACGAACGAGAACGGCGTCGTCACGACCACGTCGCCCTCACCGATTCCCAGACCGACGAGTGCGGCGACGAGCGCGGTCGTCCCGTTCGACGTCGCGACCGCGTGGTTCGCGCCGCAGTACGCCGCGAACTCCTCCTCGAACCGCCGGACCTCGGGACCGTCAGCGACCATCCCGGAGTCCAGCACCGCGAGTACCGCCTCCTTCTCCGCGTCGCCGAACACGGGGTTCGCAACCGGGATCATGCCACGACGTTCTCCGCCGCGAGTTCCTTCGGGAGCGGCCGGTGTTGCGCGGGAACACCGACCGCGAGCGTGTTCGGCGGGACGTCCTCGGTGACGACCGCGCCAGCGGCCACGAACGCGTTCTTCCCGACGGTGACGCCGGGGAGGATGGTCGCGTTCGCGCCCACGGACACGCCGTCCTCGATGGTCGGCCCCTTCAGTTGGACGTCCTGCCGGAGCGGGTACGGGTCGTTCGTCATCACGACGTTCGGCCCGAGGAACACGTCGTCCCCGATGCTCGTCTCCGGCGGCACGTACACGCCAGTCTGGATGCTCACGTCGTTCCCGACGGTCAGGAGGCCGTCGAGGACCGTGTTCGTGCCGACGAGGACGTTCTCGCCGATGATGCAGCGCTCGCGGATGAGCGCGTTGTGTCCCGTCTGGAGGCCGCGACCGAGTTCCGTGTCGGCGTACACGATCGTTCCCTTCCGGATCTTCGCGTCCCCGAGGACGACGGCCGGGCCGACGTTCTCCGCGTACTCGTAGCCGACGGTCGCGCCAGGCTCGACGACGACGTTCTCGCCGAGCTCCGCGACCGTCATCGCGACACCTCCCGCTGTTCGACGACGATACCGGTACTGCGTACTGTCCGTGCGTGCATGATGTATCTCCACGGGGCTGGGTCCGACGCCACCCCGCTCTGGCAGTCGGTAGTCGTGATATCGGTTTTGTTATGCGCGGCCTTCGTGCGCGACAGGACCGCACTGCCGGGCGACCCCGCAGTCGATTCCGGGCGGACCCGTCGGGTCCCTGCACGCGAACGCGGACCGATAGCGGTACGAAGAACGCCGACGGGAGCCGGGATTCGTGACTCGTCGACCAGTGGACGTGTACAAGGATGCAGTGATTGTCAATCGGTCTCTCGCAGAAATCGCCTCGGTCGACGCCCGAACGTTCGTGGTCCCGATTCAGGCCGACGACGTCTCGCCGATCGCGACGCCGACGCCGTCGTCGTCCTCGTCGCCGTTCGCTCGCACCCACTGGTAGTGCGCGGCCGAACACCCGACGTTCGCGGCGACGATGAGCAGTCCCGCGAGCACGACGAGCGGTGCGGCGACGAACGGCTGCACGAGCAACGCGACGAGGAGCGTGACGGCGCTCGCGCCCGCGGTGATCGCGTGGATGCGGTGCCATGCCGGACCGTCGTCCTCGGGCTCGGATTCGAGGTACTCGTCGAACACCGCCGCGTTCGGGCCGCGTTCGATGAGTCCACGTGGCTTGTTGAACGAGACGACGCCCATGCTATCCATCTTCGGGAGGTGGCACTGGTAGAGCCCGACGTACACGCGCTTGCGTTCGCTCGAGGAGAGCTGACTGACCTCTTTCCCGTTCTCCAGCGCAGCGATCTCCTCCGCGAGGTCGCTCATCGAGACGGTATCGTCGACCTCGTTCAGGTACTGGAGGACGTAGCGACGCCGCTGGTTCTTCAGTATCTCGAACACCTGGTCGAGTTCCAGTTCCGTCTCGGGCTCGGCGAGCGCCTCGGTCTCCAGTCGCTCGCTCGCGTTCACCTGTTCGGTGACCGACGTCTCCTCCTCGGTGACGTTGGTCGATTGTGATTCAGTCGACATCGGCACTCCGTTCGTTCCCCCCAGGTCCGGTCGAACCTGCGTCTATCATGGTGGCCGATTTGTTGTATTGCATTGGTCTGTCTCTCTCCGTTTGACGGATCCGCTCCCCACTTCGTCGAACGCCCCTGTAGTTCGAGGCGCCAGAGCGGGTGCGGTCGCACGTGTTGACGGATCACCGCGCGTGAACGCGGGGACCCTCGGCATCGTGCAGGTGGTCTCAGCCAATACCGAGCGCAGTCGTCGGCGACTGCTGTGCCCGGTACGTGGTCGATTCCCCTCCAGTGTCGACGGGTAGGCGGCTTCCGTTCCGCGACAGTAGCGTTATACCCGCTATGATGTCTTTGTTAGACCGGTTCTATCCATCCGTATTGGTAACATACCTGTCGGCAAAAATCGTGGCTCGATGGTCCTACCGACGGTTTACTGAGCCTACTGGTAAGTACTCCCGTAGCGTCTGGGCCGTAATCAGAAGTATCGTCGGTCGCTGGCTAGCGGCGCTCGTGGAGGTCGCAGACCAGCTCGGGGTCGGCGACGAGGAACTCGTCGTTCTCCAGGTGGTCGGCGTCGCTGGGCATGACCATGCACTGTTCGTTGCGGTCGCCGACCGTGATGATGCTCAGGGCCTGTAGGTCGTACCCGAGGTCGTCTTCGGGATCTGGGTTCGAGGAGACTCGTTCCCAGGTCTCGGTTGCCGATTCGTTCACGCGTCCTCACCACCGAGGACAGTATCGCGTTTCAGTTTGGTTCCGGTCCACCCAGAAACCGGTCTGTTCTGGTTCGTCTGGAACACCCATCTTCCAGGCATGGTGGGAAACACCGTCCTACTGGCATTAACAGTATTGCCGAGTTAGTTACCAGAAGCGTGCGCGACGTGGTGGTTCGGTGGTGTTCGGTGGTCGGAAGCCGACGGTTCTTCCTAACGCCGTGTTACCAAGAAACACGAACCAACGGCAGCCACCGCCACCCGGATGGTAATTTCCTATGGGAATCGCCATGCGGTCGTACATGGTCGTTACTTCCCGACGTCGACCGCTCGAAAGCGCGCGACGGAACCCGGACCACGTTCTCCCCGTCAGCGACGACCACGACCGGCGTCGGGAATCACAGCCGCGTCACCAACCACCCCTTCGACGAGAGAAGCACGCCCATAACAAACCACTATTCCGCCGTCCACACTCCCAATGACGCACGACACACCGACGCTCGACGCGGACTCGCCGCTCCGGGGAGCACGGATCCTCGTTACCGGCGGCGCCGGCTTCATCGGCAGCCACCTCGTCGACCTGCTCGCCCCGCACGCGGACGTCCACGTCCTCGACGACTGCTCGACGGGCAACGAGCGCAGCGTCCACGACGACGCCACGCTCACCGTCGGCACCGTCACCGACCGCGCGCTCGTCGACGAACTCACCGACGCCGTCGACTACGTCTTCCACCTCGCCGCCATCCCCTCGGTTCCAGCGACGCTCGACGCACCGACGGAGACCCTGGACGTCAACACGACCGCGACCGCGTACCTGCTCGAACGAGCCGCCGCGCAGGATGCACGCCTCGTCCTCGCATCGAGCGCCGCGGTCTACGGCCGCCCCAGTCAACTCCCAATCTCGGAGACAGAACCGACGACCCCGCGGAGCCCGTACGGCATCTCGAAGCTCGCCGCCGACCAGTACGTCCGCGGGTACGCGGACTGGTACGACTGCGACGCCGTCGCACTCCGCTTCTTCAACGTCTACGGCCCTGGTCAACGCGATGGCGTCGTTCCATCGTTCATCGCGCGAGCACGCGCAGGCGACGCGCTCGTCGTCCACGGTGACGGCAGCCAAACCCGTGACTTCGTCCACGTCATCGACGTGGTCCGCGCGCTCGTGGCCGCCGCAACGACGCCGGCGACCGGCAACGCGTTCAACGTCGGCACTGGAACCACGACGAGTGTCGTGGAGCTCGCGCGCCTCGTCAGCGACCTGGCGCCGGAATCCGTTCCGGTCGTCCACGACGACCCGCGGCCCGCGGACATCCAGGACAGTTGCGCCGATACCACGACGGCTCGCGACGAGCTCGGGTTCGAAGCGACGATCTCGCTCTCCGACGGACTCGCGTCGCTCGTCGGCCGAACCCTGGCAGCAGATTGAACGACCGGGCCCGCTCGAACGACTGCTACTGTTGTCGTTCGACCGACTGGTCACTGCAGTAACCTCGAGTCGCCTTCCCCGAAGTCGTCGTGGTGGCGGCCGAACTGCTCGATAGACCGGTCGCCCGGACCGAAATCGCTTCGACCCGAATCATCGCTCCTATCCGTCCCACGGCGTCGAAATTGCAATACTTACTCGATTGGTGCTTCTCGAAATAGCTATATAACAAAGGTACGCCCTGGCATAGGGACTCATGGGTGGCGACGAAACGTCGCTCCACGGACGAACCCCCACCACGTCCATCTGCCACCCCGGACTCAGTCAGTCGACCCCCATCCACCCCCACACGGACGACGTTTCACTCGACGTTCGACGGGGAGCAGTCCCCGTATTTTCGTTTTCCCGCTGTCGCTCACTCCACGTGGCAGTCGTCGTCAGCGATCGCACCGGCGACGGCCCTCGAGGCGTTCACGGGTCACCGTAGGGGAGGTCACGACGCGAACATACCAGATTCGAACCGATTCAGCACATCGTATCGCAGACTAGGGAAACTCGTTGAAACCATATCGACGTTTCTTTACTTCGGATGCGGTGAATATTTATACCTGGGTGTGCAGGCATCTGAGAAGAATGGACGGCCAGTGGCGCTGCGGGGGCACTCGTCGACGGCCGTCCAAAACTACGAATAATGACAGAAGCTAACTTACAATCGAACACCGCCGCCGAGCAACCGAGCAAACAGATCGTCGAGTTCGACCCGCGGACGGCGGAGTCGATCACCGCACGCATGGCGACCGCCGTCGCCGAAGCGACCGACCAGAGCGTCACGGAGGTACCACCGCTCGGGGAATGGGTCGACTGCGACGCGATCGAACAACTGTTCTCCGCGCAGGAACCAGCCCACGAGCTCTCGCTCTCCTTCGAGTTCGAGGACTGCGAGGTGTTCGTCTCGAACATCGGTCGTATCGTCGTCACCCCGAACTCCGAGTACGAAAGCGCCTGAGGCCCGTCCTGTGGTCTCGTGCCATCGAAAGTCAGAGCCGTTGTAACTTCAGATACCTTTGGAAATGGGTAATAGACATATGGAGGTACTACCACGGTCGCTACAAAAATCTTATATAATTCGAGAGAGTATCTGAACTAATCACCGACGTCGGGGACGTATGGGGCCGTCGAGCACAACGGGGGAGAGCGAGCACGTCCGATACGGTGCCTCGCTCGCCGACTCGAACCGCGGGGGAGCATGAACGATACATACGACAATAACACCGACTCAGGGGTCGAGCCAGGCGGGCGGGGGACGAGTGAGGACGACGCTCCAGCGGGACTCGACGAACCGCTGGTGGGCCTCGGCGGAGACGACGCCGAACTGCCACTGGAGCGGGTCTTCGACATCCTCCGGAACGAACGCCGGCAACGAGTCCTCGGGTACCTCGCCGTCACCGACGACGACGTCATCCGGATCGGTGACCTCGCCGAACACGTCGCCGCGATCGAGAACGACATGCCGGTGAACGCGCTGTCCTCGCAGCAACGAAAGCGCGTGTACGTCGCGCTCTACCAGTGCCACCTCCCGAAGATGGCCGACGCCGGCGTCATCGAGTTCGACAAGGACCGCGGCACCATCGAGGTCGGCCCCAACGCCGACCAGCTCCGCCCGTACCTCGACATCGAAGCTGAATCCAGTGAGGACGAAACGATTCGCTTCGGGACGCCGTTCGCCATACTCTCGGTGGCTGGTGTGGTCGCGTACCTCTTCGCCGCACTTGCCGGCGGGACTGGCATCGCCATCGGCGGTTTCGTCCTTCTCGGTGGCGTTCTCGCCGCTGCAGTCATCGGCTATCGCGACCACGTAGCCTGAACGCCGTCCGAAGACGCTGAACGGCCCGTATC
Source organism: Halorubellus litoreus (assembly GCF_037081675.1). Taxonomy (GTDB): domain Archaea; phylum Halobacteriota; class Halobacteria; order Halobacteriales; family Natrialbaceae; genus Halorubellus; species Halorubellus litoreus. Next base: position 473,006 of record NZ_JAZAQL010000003.1, read on the forward strand.
GAACGGTTACACGTCTTCTACTCGGAATAATTCCGTGCTGTTACACTCAAACTGACGCATAACTAAACGCATTCTCCGCCACCTACAGGGTATCGACCGCGTCAGAGTTGCGCGACGTGGCTCAGAGACAACCATGTACGAGACACCGACACGACGAACGAACCCCGACGACGCCGCCTCGAGCCACCAGCTCGACAACGCCAGTGGTGGTCGCCAGTGAACGCCGTCAGGCGGTTCGAGGCGAGACGACACGCGAGGCCACCGGCTCGCCCCGTCGCTGCGATACCGCGACGAGAGTCACAGACGACCGACGTCCAGGACCCCGCCAGAACCGGCGGCCTCGACCCGCCCCTGGTGCGTGACCGACGACGATACCGACACCCGCGTCCGGCTGCACCCATCGGCGCCGCCCGGGACGGATCGACCGTGGACGATCGGCTCACGAGCCGGTTCGGGCGCTCGACGACCCACCCCACGCCGAACAGCCGCGCTCTTAAACGCACATCGACGCGAACGGGGGGGAGTTCGGTCAGCCTGCCACTGGCAGGCGAGGGACTCACGGCGCTCGATTCCGGGCCGTCGACGCGGTGCGTACCGACCGCCCTGAAGTACCAGCGTCCTACCTCGACTATTCGGAACTTAACAAAGGGTCCAACCGTCGTGGTAGGAGGTAATCGCATGCAGAACAACTCCCGGTGAATCCAAAACCGATGTCAGAATCCGAAGGAGGTGAGTTAACGCAAGACACCGTCTTCGAGATACTCAGTAACTCGAGACGACGGTTCATGCTATCGTACCTCCACGAGCACGACGGCCCGGTCGACCTCATGGATCTCGCGAACGAGATCGCAGCGTGGGAGAACGACACGCCGGTCGAGGAACTCACCGACAAGCAATCCAAACGCGTGTACGTCTCGGTCTACCAGACGCACGTTCCGAAGCTCGTGTCCACGAACCTCATCGAGTACGACTCGGAGTCGGGGCTCATCGAGCTCTCGGACCGAGCGAGCGAGATCGAGCGGTACATGCCCGAGTCCGACGACGAACGACCCTGGCATCGGTACTACGCGATTCTCGCGGCCGTCTCTGCGGCGTTCTATGCGGGCGTTGCCGTGGGCGTACCGCTCCTGGACGTATTGCCCGAAGCGGTCGCCGGTGTCATCGTCGTCCTCGCGTTCGCCGTCCTGTCGGCGGCGCACTACGTGGACCGTGACCGCGGCCGACCGATCGTCGAAGATGCCTCCGTCGAGGACAACTCATGAAAAATCAACCGAAGTTACAGAAACAGGTCGACAGCGCAGTTAACTATCCAGGCCGCTTCCACGGCCGTCCATCACGTCGCTCACCGTCGAGCACGTCGAGCACCGATGCAGGGTCCCGGTATTATCGCCGAAGACCCGCACGTAGCTCGCCGAGACGTGCCGGCCGCAGTTCGCGCACGTTCCGTCCTGCTGTCCCGGAGTGGAACGAAGGTCGTCCATGGTACAGCTTGACCCACTCGGTGCTGTGGCATTGTTATTCGAGCACTACGAGGTTGGTAGGATGAGCGACGAGTGGAACGCGATCGGGTTCGTCATCAGCTCGAACTACCGCGTGACCGTCCTCCGGCGCCTCAATCAGGGTCCTGCGACGCCCTCGCAGATCGCGAACGACGAGGACATCGCGATCACGCACGTCTCGCGTGCACTCCGTGAACTCGGCGAGCGCGATCTCGTCGAGCTCCTCGTCCCCGAGAACCGGCGGAAGGGTCGCGTCTACGGGATCACCGAGAAAGGCGAGCGCATCTGGAAGGAGATGCAGTCACAGAACCTCGCAGAGTGATCGTACGCGACCGACCCCGTCCCTCTTCCTCGGCGACGTCTCACGTCCAGTAGTCACTCGACCGAAGGACGCCCTCCGTGCGCGACGACGTCTCGCCAGTCGCTCGACGAAGCCCGGCGTTCCGGGATTCCATCTCTCGATCAGTCAATCGCCAGCGGTCCGCTCGAACCCGGTCATGGGCCCGTCATTCGGACGCACGCGCTGAACAGGTGTTCTCGCTCCGCCCCTGGGGTGGGACGGGCTGCGGCGAGGGGCCCGCGGTGAACTATCTCGTCGAGAAGCGTGGATTTCGGGACGGGCAACGACCGCTCGATACGGCGTCGATGGACGTCACAGAGGGGGCACGTGGGTGAGGAAAGAAGGCCGGGGAGTCAGCGGGAGTCGCGTCAGCGGGGGCGGCGATGACGGCCGCCGTTCGGGAACGCGCTCGCGAGACGTTTCTCGTTCTCCTCGGCCTCGTCCGTCGAATCTGGTTCGGCGCCTTCCGGGAGGAGCTGCTCGGGCTTGCGCGCGTACGCGGGTGTCGCAGCGAATGCTTGGATTCGACGCATCTCGTCTTCAGTCAGTCGTTCCACCATAGGTAACCATTGGCGTACGACACCGTTAGTAAGTGGTTCCATACGTCAGCAAGTGCAAGCGTAAGGTCTCCCTGTGAAAACATCCCAAGCCCCGGATCAGCCGGAAGGACCGTACTACTCACCCCGTCCGGCGACGACCGACGCCGGAAGATTGTCGGCCAGACGAAACGAATCGCGTCGGCGCAGCGCTCACTCGGGAGCGCCGACGTCGTCGACCCGACCGTCGCTCTCCAGGAGGAGTGCGAATACCTTCCGCTCCGCCTTCCGGATGTGCTGGCTGAACGTCGGGGGCGCAACGCCGAGCGACGACGCCACCTCCTTCCCGCTCACCGACCGCGGCCACTCGAAGAACCCCCCGTAGAACGCCGCCTCGAGGACCGCAAGCTGGCGTTCGGTCAACAGCTCCTCGACCTGTCGCTGCAACGCGGTCATCGACTCCATCGGCCGCGAGAACTGGCGCTTCGAGACGAGCTCCGCCCCCGGATACGCCTCGACGACCGCGGTCGTCACCGCCCGCACGTCCGTCTCCGGCGGCACGTGCATGACGATACGGGACTCGCCGTCCTCGATCGTCGCCCGCTCGATGTACCCACCGCTCCCCATCGCTTGCATGTACACCGGCGAGTTCCCGGTCCGCAACTCGAACCGCGACTCGCCGTCGCCGCCCGCCGAGTCGACGATCGTCACCGACCGCCACCCCTCGAACGCGTCCACGAGTCCCTCGAGCGCGTCCCGCGCATCGTCGGTCACCGTCCCGTAGACGAGGAGTTCGTCGTCGTTCACTCGAACCGTCTCCTCGAACGCGATCCGACCGCCCGGGTCGACGTCCACCGCGAACTCGTCGTAGATGCCCTCGACCCGGTACTCGAGCTCCACGACCTCCTCGCTGGTCAACGCGCGCTTGCGCTCCACCGCAGCGATAGCGTGCCCGACGAACTCGCCGATCCGTTCGACGACCGCGCGCTCCTCGCCCGTGAACGCGTTCTCGCGGTCCGCGTGCACGCTCAACACCCCGTAGAGCGCGTCCTCGTACGTGATCGGTATCGCTGCCGCGGACCCGAACCCGTGGCGGTCGACGAGCTCGCGCCACGGCTCGAACTGCGCGTCGGTCGACGCGTCCCGAACGACTTGCACCGCGCGCTCCCGGAACGCACGCCCGACCGGGCCGTGACTCCGCGGGTCCGCCGGGTCAGTCGTAATCGTCACCCCGGACAGGTACCCGTCCACGCCCGCCTCGGTCCGGAGCGTGACCGTGCCGTCGTACGACTCGACGCCACCGATCCACGCGAACGAGTACGACGACGAAGCGGCGAGCTCCTCGCAGACGAGCGCCTCGATGTCCTCGCGCGTCGACCCCTCGACGGCCGCGGACGCGACGTCTCGAACGAGCGCGTTCATCTCGTTCAACGCCTCGAGTCGCGCACGCTGGCTCTCGATCTTCCGTTCGCGGTTCACGCGCTCGGTGACGTCGCGGAGCACCCCGACGCGACCGCAGCCGTCCTCGAACCCGAACGCGGACACCTGGACGTCGGCGACGAACGTCTCGTCGGTCGTCGCACGGACCGTCCCCTGGAACCGACCCGCATCCCGGTCGCCGTCGTCGGTCGACGCGAGCGCACGCTCGGCTTTCTCGACGAACGCGTCGTCGAGCACCTCTCGGGCCGCCGCACCGACGATGTCGTCCACGGGTGCATCGACCAGGGACGCGAACGCGTCGTTCACGAACGTGAACCGGTTCTCGCTGTCGAGCACGTAGATGCCGTCCTCGACGGTTTCGACGATGCGTTCGTACGTCTCGAGTTCGCGTTCGCGCTCCCAGCGGTCGGAGATGTCGCGGACGACGCCGGCGGTCCCGGTCATCCGGCCGTCGTCGTCCGTGAGCACCGCGAGTCGGTTCTCGACGGGATACGGTTCGCCGTCCTTCGGCTGGACCTCGTACTCGGCGCGTAATCGCCTGGGTTCGTCCGCGTCCAGGACGTCGACGAGCTGCTGGGCGACGGTCGCGACCGCGTCGTCACTCATCCCGATGGAGACGTGCGACCCGAGGAGTTCCGACCGAGAGTACCCGGACGCTTCCACGGCCGCATCGTTCACGAACGTGAACTCGCCGAACTCGTCGAGCTCGTAGACCGGTTCGCCGAGGGCGTCGACGAGGCTCGCGTACCGACGGAGCTCGCGCTCGCGAACCACGCGGTCCGTGACGTCGCGGAGGTGGACGGCGACCCCGTGGTCGATGGGGACGGCTTCGAGGTCGAACCGTCTGTCGTCGAACCCGGTCGCGTCCTCGACGCTCACCGCCGTTCCGGTGTCGAGACACTCCATCACAGCGCGCTTCGCGTCGGGCGTCGCGGCGAACGCGGTGTCGACGTGCTGGTCGAGGAGCACGGTCTCCTCGTCCTCGACGTCGCAGACGATTCGCGCGAACCTGTCGCCGACGTCCACGACGTACCCCGACGCGTCCACGGTCGCGAACCCGTCGACGGCTCGCGACCGGAACGCGGCGAGTTCTTCCTCGGCGGCCGCGTACGCGTTCGCGAGTTCGGACTCCCAGTCGGCCTGTCGCGTGACGTCCCGGGTCGTCACGACCAGGCTGTCCGGCGCGGTCGGGCGGACGCTGACCGCCAGCCACCGGCCCTCGTCCTCGACGCGGACGCGACGCGGTCCGTCCCGGACCTCCGTCCAGACGTCTGTGACTGGGTCCGGAACGCGTTCGTTCCCCTCGCTAACGAGCGCGACACGTTCGAGGCGCTCGCGCGTCGGCTCGTCCTCGAACCCGAGATGCGCTCGGAACGTCGCGGACGCGAACCCGACGCGTCCGTCCCGGTCGAACGTCACCACCCCCACTGACGCGTCGTCCAGCGCCGCTTCGACCGACGGACCGGGAACCGGCGACCCCGACTCGGCCGACGCCGACCCCGTATCGCCGGCGGAGGCACTCGCAGCGGTATCGCCGGCGGAGGCACTCGCAGCGGTATCGTCCACACCCGTCGCTATCGACTTCTCCCCCGTTGCGCGCGACGTCCACCAGATTCGGGCGCTTGCCCCGACTGACTTCGTCCGTACGTGCCCGGCATCGCTCAACCTATCCAGTCGGTCGTACGTGCTTCGTCGTCCCACCCCGAGCTCGTCACTGACCTCGGTCGTCGAAAGCGGTTCCCCAGCCCCCTCGAGGACCGAGAGCGTCTCAGCGAGCGCCGGCGTGATGGACGCCATACCCCCTGTCACGCCCCGAACCCACTTCAACACTCCGCCGGCGGAGGCCGCTGTCCGTGGACAACTGGAAACCACCTGGTCAGCGACCAGTACGCAACGCTCACCACGAACTTGCGACACTCTCCCACCACCGCCCGACGAACACCCTACAATGTTCTAGGCGAGACTTAGCAACGCTGGTAGTAATACTCGGTTATGGGGGGAGTCGACCCGCCTGAACGACAATGACCGACAACACATACAGATGGTCGCGTGACCGTGCCCTGAACGGTACGTTCCTCGGACATCTCGGCCCCGACGAACGGCACTACCTGCTCTCTGACTCGGACCGACGGGCAGTCATCGGGGTGCTCGCGGACAGAACGACCCCGATACACCTGTCGGAACTCGCCGACGAGGTCGTCCTGGCGACCGCACCGACGACCGTCGACGTGGACGCCCATCGACGAGAGTTCGAGATCGTCCTCCACCACAACCACCTGCCGCGGCTCGACGACGCCGGTGTCGTGGAGTACGACGCGGCGACGAACCGCGTCGACCCAGTACGGAACTCGACTGCGCTGTCGCCCTGACCGCCGCCTCGGAACATCCGGCGACCAGCCGGTTCGTCGAGGGAACCAACCGCGTCGACGAGGCCACTGGGAGCAAAATCGACGAACTTCCGCGCTTCCGCGGAGCGTCGCGAACGCGGTCGCAGGAGCGAACGGACGTATCGGTCAACAACTCGGTGCGATCGTGATAGGTCAACAATACGGTGCGGTAGTGGTACGTTGTGCACTCGAACCGTCGGTTACAGTTAGGTCCGCGAGTGTCCTACGTGGCGGTATGTCCACAGTTCTGCTAGCCGTCGACGGGAGCGAGCACGGGCAGCACGCCGCCGACCGCGCACTCGAAGAAGCGAACGCGCGCAACGCCACCCTCCACTGTCTCTGCGTCGTCGACCGTCGAGTGCACGCCGAACCCGGACTGAGTACCGGCGAGCTGTCGACCATCGAAGCAGAGGACCGCGGGCACCGGTTCGTCGACGACGTCGCGGAGACCGCACAGGACCGCGGCGTCGCCGTCGAGACCGCAGTGAAGCACGGCGTTCCCGTGGACGTCATCCTCGAGTACGCGCGCGAAGTCAGCGCGGACCTCGTCTTCGTCGGCGAACACGGCGACCACGACAACCACCTCGGTGGCGTCGGCCGCCGCGTCGCCGACGCCGCGGACTGCGAGGTCGTCGTCGCGACCGAACGCGTCGACAGCGCTCCCTGACCCGGCTCGACGGGGCTTCCGCGTGGACTGCTGGCCGTTCTCACCGACTGGTAGGCACGCGCAACATTATGGCCTCTCCCGACGTTGTATCAGGTATGCGATTCCTCATCGCGACCGACGGGTCGGCAGCCGGTGACAGAGCGATCGAATACGCGGCGTCGCTCGTCGACGCAACCCGCGACCACGTGACGCTCGTGCACGTCGTGGACCCCGACGTGTACGCGAGCACTGCGAGCGAACCACTCGCGGACGTGAGCGAGGCCGACGACCTCCTCGTCTCGACCGTCCGCGACGCCGAGGACCGCGGCGCGCGCATCCTCGAGGAGTCCATGGTGGACGCCGAGGCGCTCGGGCTCTCGGTCGACACGGAACTCCTCTACGGGAACCCGGCGTCCGAGGTCGCCTCGTACGCTGCGGACGTGGACGCTGACGGCGTCTTCGTCGGCACGACCGGGAAGAGCGAGCGCGCAGAACGCGTCCTCGGGAGCGTCGCGAAGAACCTCGTCGAGCGCGCGTCCTGCCCGGTCACCGTTGTTCGCTGACCGACGGGCGCTCACTAGCTCGCTCACTCACTCACTCACGTTCTTACTTGCTCTATCGACCGCGCGTAGCTCTCGCGCACACTCGAGTAGTCACCGCGACGGCTCTCTGCGTGTCTTCGGTTCAAGGCGACGCGACCGTCACTCGGTCCAGATGACTCGGACCCCCCCGACGAGCAGTCTGTCGGCGCCCCAGGTGGCGGCCGCGTACGACGCGAAGAACGTCGCGAGCGTCACGACGTCCAGCGCGACGACTCCCGTCACGTCGAACGCCGCGACCGAACGTACCACGTCGGGGAGCGTCGCCATCGCGACCGTGAACGTGGCCGCTGCGAGCGCCCCGCCTATCACGACCGCCAGCGACGCCACGGTCGCTTCCGTCTCCGACGGGATGCGAGCCCAGAGCCCGCTCTCGTCCGTCCGCCCCCTGAACGCTGCGACCTGTCGACCGACCTGGTCGACGACGGTCAACGCGAGGACGAACCAGAGGAACGCAGCCAACCCGAACGTCACCATCCCTGCACTGATGCCGAGAGACGCGTCGGTCAGGACGTCGACGAACGCCGGCGTCACGCGGTCGACAACGACGTAGAACAGCACGTACCCGAGTACGGCATCTACCGGGCCGTACGCCGGGCGGAAGACGCCCCTGTCCGCGGACGTTGACCCTCCACGGGTCGGCGAAGCGTGCTCTCCACGGCGGCGGTCGCCGTCGGTCCGCTCGGGGGCGTCGGCATTCCGACTCATGTCCTTCTAGACGCGACTAGCGCGTATCAACCAGGACGCTGAATCTCGCGGCCCGAGAGTCGCGAGCGACTCCGGGCGCGAGCGCCGTTCGGCGACTGCATGGGCCCGGAGTTACGCGGGAACGACCTGGTACGTCGAGGCGCGACGCTTCGCAGCACGTCACTCGCTGTAGCCTTCCTGGAGGAACGTGCCATCCGTCTCGTACATCGACACGAGTTCGGCGATGAGTTCGGGGATGGTCTCGTCCTCCTCGAGGTGGCGGTCGAGTCGTTCTGCCAGTTCGTCGTCGAGTTCGATTGTTCGGGGCATGGTATCGTCCACCAAGACGTACGCTCGGCGACGAGAAATAAGTTGAGTCGAGCCGGGCCGTGGTCCCCGAACCAGGTGCGTCAGTCGTCGCCCTCGTCGCCGGTCGCTCGACGGACGGCACGCTTCACCGCGTCGTCCATCGGTTCAGGGGTGACGATACCGTCCTCGGGATCGTACGAGAGCAAGCCAGCGTCGTCGAGGTGCGGCAGGTGGTCGTGATGGAGCAGTATCAGGAGGTGGTCTCGGTTCGCTGGCGTCGCGGACTCGACCGTCGCGTTGCGCTCCCACTCGACGAGTGCTGTCGCGAGTTCTCCCCGCGACCACTCACGTGGGTCGTCGAGGACGAGGTCGAGGACGCGGCGTCTGACCGCGGAGCTGAGCGCGCGATGCGTCCCAGCATCGAGACCCGGGACCGGCGAGCACTCTCCGCTCCCGCCGGCGCGGTTGCCGTCGAAGTCCTCTCCGCTCATACGAGGACACACGGAACCAATGGTGATAAATCGGTGTCGTCGTTCAACTGAACGACGGCGCGGAGAGACACGAGCGGTTAGGTCGACCAATGGCTCACTGGACGTCGACGACGAGAGAGCGGTCGCTCCCGATCGTCACCGTCGTCCCGGCGTACCGGAACGACACGTAGATGACGGACACCGAGGGGCCCGTGAGGAGGTCGTCGAGCGCGTCCACCTCGATAGACGCCTGCAGGGGCGGCAGCTCGAGCTGCGAGCGGTCGGTCGCCACGGCCACGGTCTCTATCACCGCCATACTGGGCACCTTCCGCCACTCTGTTCCGACCGTCAGCGAACTCGGCTCGTCGACGGCATCCACGGTCCAGCCCTTCTCTTCGTCGGTGTAATGAAACACGGTATTGCACTCTCTCTACGGCACGCAACCCGGACACCCGGGCCGCGTCAGTCGAGCCCAGTCGACCGTCTCGCTCGTCACCGCTCGAACTCCGCCATCAGTGGTCAGAGGACGCTCTATCGGAAGATAAGTATACAGCGACTATCCGCGGTAATGCCCGGAGCGCGTACGGTATCGGAGTGCGTACCCCTCTCACAGTTGGGGCACCTTTACAATGATTCGCGGACCCGACGGCGATGACCGGTCACCAGGCGAGGACGATGCGGCCGTCCTCGGCGTCGACCGTCTCGACCGTCACGGGGCGGTCGAGTGCACGAGCTGTGGCCACACCGACGAAGGAGACGACCGGATGGTCGGGTCGGTCGAGACCGTCGATCGCGGGTGCGTCGAGCTCGACGGTGAACGTCTCCCCGGTGCGGTCCCCACGAGCGCTCGCGGCGAGCTCGAACTGCTCGACGAGCGCTTCTGGGACCGCATCCGGCAGTCTGTCGGGAGTGAGGTCGCCGTCGAGCGACCCGTCGAGCGCCCGATAGAGGTGCGCGCCCGTCGGCTGCAGTGCGACGCCGCGAGTCCGTTCGTCCGCGTCGTCGACGGCGGTCACGAACAGGTCCGTGAGCGCGTCCGGAACCTCGTAGGCGGCGTGGAGCGGCAGGAACACCCTGGTCTCGGCGACCTGTCCCGGGGCGGGGACGTAGAGGACGTCCTCGCGGAGCCCCAGTTCGGTCTGGAGGTCCGAGACGGTGCGAGAGTGCGCGTCCACGACGGACTCGGGAACGGACGCCGAGAGCACGGTATCGGGCGTCAGGTACCACGTGAGGATCCCCCCGAAGATACCGATCGCGCCAACGACGACGAGGACGGTTCGCCCGGCTGGCAGGACGAGTCCGAGTCCGGCGCTCGCCAGTCCGACCGCGAGGAGCGCGAGCGCGGTCCGTCGGTACGTCGTCCGCGTCGTCCGTTCGAGCTCCCGGCGCAGACGTTCGTTCTCGGTCCGCAGGAGCGACCGCTCGACGTCCGCTACCGAATCATCCCCCGACGACACCGCAGCTGTCGACGCGTCGATGGACTCGTCGTCGGCCGGCGACGACGTGGCTGTGGAATCCGTCTCGCTCATCGTTCTACCAGTCCCACTGTCACCTGCTCGTATCGGTGAACGACATAAAGAACCACCGTAATCACGGTCGCAGCGACGCCCGCCTGCGTCAGCGGACTCCCTGCCGGCCACGCCACGAGCGCGACGAGGAGGGTCCCGGCGACCCCCACTGCGAGCGCCGTTGCTCGTGGATACCGACCGTCAGTACCCGCGGACGTCCCCACGGCGAGCGCGAGCGCCAGCCACAACCCGGCCTGGACGAGGACGAACGGCGTCGAGAACGCCAGGCCGTCGAACGCCACAGCGGCCGCGACCTGGCCGAACGCGAACGGGAGCGGCCACGGCAACGCGACCGACAGCGCCAGGAGGACCGCGAGCGCGATACCGGCCGGTCGAGCGAGCGCGAGGCCGACGCACGCCACCGCGACCGCGACCGTCGGCGCCACCCGAACGCGCTCGCGAACCGACGTCATCGCGACCCCCCACTGACGTCGCTCTGCGCCGTCGACGCATCCGTCCTCCTCCCCGTCCCCGCGGCGAGAACGGCGTCCAACCGGTCCCCGGGTGCGACCTCGTAGGCGTCGACGCCGTCGCCGACGAGCCGGCGACGGAACGACTCGAACTCGCTGTACCGGTCGTACGCACCGTCCAGGTCGGTCAGCGAGTCCTCCTCGAAGAGGACCGTCGGCGCGACGAACACGGTGACGTGCGCGACGCGAGACCCGAGCCCTCGGACCGTCTCCAGGACCTCCGCAGGGCGAGCGTCGGTCGTGAACAGGACGACCCAGGGCTCGCCACGCGTTCGAGCGAGCGTCGTCTCCACCGTCCGGAACAGCGGGTCCTCGGTGACCTGCTCGACGAACCCCTGAACCGTCTCGGTGTACGCAGCCAACGTCCGGTCGAACGCCGTCTCCTCACCGGGTCGCGGTTGCACGGGCCGTCGCGCCCGACTACGACGACCGTCCGTCGTCCCGGTGGACGCATCGACGTCGAACAACGCCGTCTTCACGCGCCGATACTGCGTGGTGTTGGCGCTCGGCGCGAACCGACCCGTGATGCCGTCGTCACCGAGCGTGAACAATCCGACCGGGTCGTCAGCGGCTGCCGCACGGTCGACGAGCGAGAGCGCGACCGACCGCAGGTAATCGAGCGCTCGACGGCCCTCCGGTCCCACGGCCGTCGACTCGCGGTGGTCGACGAACAGGAGCGTCTCCAGTTCCCCGGCGGCCTCGAAATCCCGGACGTACGGCTCTCCCTGTCGCGCCGTCGTCTTCCAGTCGATACGGGACTGCGGGTCGCTCGCCGTGTACTCGCGGAGGTCCCCGGGCGTGAACCCGCTCCCACCGATCAGGGCGTCGTGCTCGCCGACGCCGAGACTGATGCGAGTGCCGCTCTCGCCGACGACGACGTCGGTCGGCGTGCTCGGCTCGACGGTACAGGAGACGGCGTCGCCGCACGCGACGCGTTCCGTGAACAACCCCTGCGGGCTCGCGAGTTCGAGCGTCGGCGCACCGAACGCGAACCGTCCAGGAACCGGTAGCTCGTACGTCCCGAACACGCGAACCGTCGTCACACCGCTGACCGTCGTCTCGTCGTCGCCCGTCGACGACCCCGCATCGACGGTCCGTCGCGTCCGGCCGTCCACGTGCGTCGCAGCCAGCGGCGCGTCGCACTCCACCGCGGCGACGCAGTCGACGGGCGCGTTCGTGACGAGTTCGGTCGTCAATTGCACGGGCCGGCCCTCCAGGACGCTCGTCGGCGACAGCGTCTGCGTCACCTGGACGTCCTCGACGACGCGCCTCGCGCGCCCAGCGAACGCGATGGCGTCCGCGAGCACGAACGCGCCGACGCCGACCGCGCCGACGAGGTACGGAACCGACCCGGTGAGCGCGAACAGCGCGAGGAGCGCCACGCCGATGCCACCCGTCACCCAGCACCGACGCGTCGGAAGCATACCGTAGGCGAACGAGCGAACCGCATTGAACTCTTTGGGTTCGAACCGATTCTCCGCGCCATCGACGCGTCCGCTCGCGGTCTCGGACCTCCCGATGGCGAAAGAGGTTTACCTCGAACCCGCCGATATCGACCACACGATGCGTGCTCGCGGCCGAGTCGTCGCCACCTGCCTGCTCGTCCTCGTCCTTACGGCACCGACCGTCGTCGCCGCAAGCACGCCTAGCTCAGTCAGCGGGAGCACGCCCACCGCAGTCAGCGGGAGCACGCCCACCGCAGTCAGCGGGAGCACGCCCGGAACACCGCTGGCGTCCGACGCGAGCGACGACGAGCACGCGGTGTCGGAACCACCAGCTGAACCGTCGTCGCTCGCCGCGCGTCAGCACGGTTTCCAGGACGACGACAACGAATCGTCGAACGGGACGACCGTCCAGCACGAGGACCCCGACGCCGTCGACGAGAACGGCGACCTCGGCGCCGTGAAAGGCTGGCTGAGTTCGCGCATGCTGAACTCGCTCCAGGAGAGCAGCGTCCAGATCACGCAAGGCCAGTACGAGGCCGGGAAACGCGCACTCGGCGACGAGTACACTGGCTTCCTCGGCCAGTACGTCGACGTCGCGGGCGAGACCGACGCGCGAGCGGACGACCGGACCGCGAACACCCTGAACGCCACGCGCGCCGCGCAGCGAACGTACGCGAACACTTCCCAGGAGTACGAGGCGACCTACGAGGCGTACCAGGAGGCGAAGGCGAACGGGAACGACGCTCGCGCCCGCGAACTCGCTCGCGAACTGACGACGCTCTCGGAGGAACTCCGACGCTCACAACGCCGGCTGAACGAGACCTACACGCGCCTCGGGAACCTCACCGGGCAGAACCTCTCCTCGACCGTCGAGGAGTTCGAATCGGTGACGGAGAACGTCACCGAGGAGGCGTCGACCATCCAGGCCGAGGAACTCGTCGCCACGGAACTAACCGTGTCCGTCGACGACGACACCATCTCGTTCCTCGAACCGGCCGTCCTACGAGGTCAACTCCGCGTTCTCGGGAACGCCTCGATGCCCGACGAGGTCCGGCTTCGAATCGGTGGCCGGACGCGGACGGTCGGCGTCGCCGAGAACGGCTCGATACGAACCGAGTATCGGCCGCGGACGACCCCCGTCGGCGACCAGCGACTCCCCGTCGCGTTCGTGCCCGACCCGACGTCGCTCTACGTCGGGACGAACGCGTCCGTGAACGTGACCGTCGTCGGCGTGACGCCACGAGTCACCGTCGACGACGTGACGGCCGCGGGATACGGCGACCGCGTCCCCGTCGCCGGCCGCGTCACCGTCGACGGGGTCGCGGTCGACGACGTGCCCGTGGCCGTGACGGTAGCTGGCAGCACGCTCGCCACCGTCCGGACCGGTGCGGACGGCCGGTATCGCGCGACGCCTCGACTCCCGGCCGACGTCTCGCCCGGCGAGGTGACGGTTCGCGTCCGCGCTGGCGAGACCGGTCGCGCCGTCGACGCGAACGTCTCACGGAGCACGCTCCTCGTCGAGACCACGGGTACCGACCTCTCGCTCGACGCCACCGCGACGAACGACGACCGCGTGCAGCTATCGGGGACGTTCACCACGGACGACGGAACCCCAGTCGGTGACCAGCGCGTCGTCGTCCGCGTCGCCGGCGAGCGCGTCGCCGTCACGCGCACCGACGCGGACGGCCGATACCGGACGACGGCGCGCGTCGACGCGACCACTGGGACGGTCACGGTGCGCGCCGTCTACGACGGCACCGGCACGAACCTCGCGGACAGCTCCGCCAGCCAGCAGATCGAACTGCAAGCCGCCGGGGGCTCGGGCGACGGCGGGCCGTCGACGGGACCGGGCGCGACGGGTATCGTCGCGCAACTCGTCGCGGTCGGCCCGTACCTCGGCGGTGGGCTAGCGGTCGTCGTCGCTCTCGCGGTCGCGGTCCGCTGGCGACGACAGTCCACGTCCTCGACCGAGGCCGACGTCGAATGGGCGACCGACCCGAAGCCAGCGCGACCCGACAGTTCGACCGCGGGAACCCTCGAGGACCGCCTCGACGAACTCGCCGACAGCGACCCGAACAGCCAGGTCCAATCGACGTACCACGCACTCCGGAACGCACTCCGCGGACACCTGGACATCTCGCGGACTGCGACTCACTGGGAGCTCTACCGCGCGGTCGTCGCGGACGCACCGGAACTCGACGACGACCTCCGCACCGTCGTCGAAGCGTACGAACGCGTCACGTTCGCCGAGACCGACGTCGACGACGACCAGGCCGCCGCCGTCCGAACCGCCGCGCACTCGCTCGCGGACACCCTCTCGGCTGCGGACACGGTCTCGGCGAACGACGCCGGCTCGACAGCGGACACACCGACGACGGACGCGACCGGGACGTGAACGACGTCGACGCCGACGTCCCCCGATCCGGTCGTATCAGCCGGGTTCCAGTAATCGAACGACTTAATGGCGCGGTCGCGTTAGCCGTTGGCGATGGCTGACACGTCGGACTGGTGGCTGGCGATTCCGAAGCCAGTCCGGACCCTCCCCGCGGACCTCGCGGCGATCCTCGCACTCCTCGTGCTCACCGTGGTCGCCGTGTTCGTCCCGGGGGTGCGCGAGACGCCGCTGCGCGTCGTCCTCGGCCTCCCGTTCGTCCTGTTCGTTCCGGGGTACGCGTTCATCGCTGCACTCTTCCCCGAAGCAGGCCCCGACCTCGAGGATACCACCACCGAAGCGGACGCTCCCGACCGGCCGAACTCGACCGGCGCGGACGACGAAGCCGACGACGACGCTGGCGGTCTCCGCGAGAAACTGACGACCGGCCCGACGAACCGGGACGGCGGCATCGACGGCATCGAGCGCGTCGCGCTCTCGTTCGGCCTCAGTATCGCGATCGTTCCACTCATCGGCCTCGCCCTGAACTTCACGCCGTTCGGCATCCGCCTCGTCCCCATCATGGTGAGTCTCGCAGCGTTCACGCTCGCCGCCGTCGCCGTCGCCGCCCGACGCCGACGCGAACTCCCCGTCGACGACCGGTTCACGGTTCCATACGCCGCCTGGTTCGCAGCCGGACGAGACGAACTCCTGAACCCCGACTCCCGAGGCGACGCGGCACTGAACGTCCTCCTCGTCGCGTCCATCCTCCTCGCGGCCGCCAGCGTCGGGTACGCCGTCGCCGTGCCGAAGGACGGCGAGCAGTTCAGCGAGTTCTACGTCCTCACCGAGAACGAGACCGGCGCGCTCGTCGCCGACGACTACCCGACGAACTACACCGCGAGCGAATCGAAGCCCGTGGTCGTCGGCGTCGGGAACCACGAAGGCCGCACCGAGAACTACACCGTGGTCGTCGCACTCCAACGCGTCGAACTCGTCGACAACGAGACGAACGTCTCCGTCCTCGAACAGCGACAGCTCGACAGCTACACGACGCGAGTCGCGGACAACGAGACGGCACTCCGGAACGTCTCCATCACCCCGACGATGACCGGCGAGGACCTCCGCGTCGTCTTCCTCCTCTACGCGGGCGACGCCCCACCGGATCCGACCGCGGAGAACGCGTACCGAGAACTACACCTCTGGGTGAACGTCACCGAGGGGACCAACGCGACGACGAGCGTTCCCGTGGAAGCAACCGGTCCCGGGGACTGGACTCGAACGACCAGCAGCGTTCACAGCGACCTCAGACGCATGCCCGGCGCCTGAACGGGTCACAGCCGGTGACGTGTCTCATTGCGTACCAGTCATTACGCCCGACACAGCACTGTTTGTGCCCTGCTACTGCAGGGTTGATTCCGGCAACTGTTCTTGATTATAACAATTCGGTAAATACGCGAGCCACAACTTATTTCGATGGGGGCGAGAAGTATGAGTCGATGGGGAGATACCCACGCCGCGTGCGGAACGCGCGCTTGAAATGTATTGAGTGCAATGCGCCTGTCGCCGAGACGGTCCAGGGGGATTACGTCTGCGTCGACTGCGGATCGTCACCGATCACACCTCGCGAGTGAACCACCAAGGGAATGGGAGATAGAGATGAGTAACGCGTCCACGAAGGCTGACACACACGGTAGACATGACGACGAGAGCCGCATCGAGCGTGAGATAGACGAGAACGAGAGTGCGGAGGAGTTGCTCCTCGGCGCCGACAGCGACACCGAACCCGTCCTCTCCATCGTCATGCCGACGATGAACGAGGAGGAAGGGATCGCCGAATGCATCGAACGAACGAAACGCGCCCTTGAGACGGCTGGATTGACCGGTGAGATTATCGTGAGCGACTCCTCCAGCGACCGGACGCCGGAGATCGCTCGCGAGATGGGTGCGATCGTCGTCGAACCGGACGGCAAGGGGTACGGGTACGCGTACCGGTACGCGTTCGACCGAACGCGCGGCGAGTACATCGTCATGGGCGACGCCGACACGACGTACGACTTCGAGCAGATACCGCGATTGCTCGAACCGGTCCGGAACGGCGACGCGGACATGGTGATGGGGAGTCGTCTCGAGGGCGAGATCAAGGACGGTGCGATGCCGGCACTCCACCAGCACGTCGGGAATCCGCTGTTGACGAAGTTCCTGAACGTCTTCTACGAGGCCGGTGTGTCGGACGCGCACTCCGGGTTCCGCGTGTTCTCGAAGGCCGCGTACGACGAGATGGACCTCGAGACCGACGGGATGGAGTTCGCGAGCGAGATGATCATGGAGGCTGGCGCTCGTGACCTCACGATCGACGAGACGCCGATCGTCTACCACGAGCGCGAGGGGGAGGAGACCCTGGAGAGCTTCAAGGACGGGTGGCGGCACGTCCGGTTCATGCTCGTGAACGCTCCGGGGTACCTGTTCTCGATTCCGGGGCTCGTCATCGGCGCTCTAGGTGTCGTCTTGATGGGGCTTGCCGCGACCGGAACGTCGGTCGGCGGTGCGATGTTCGGCGTTCGGACGATGATCGCTGGGAGTCTCCTCACGATGGTCGGGTATCAGGTCGGGAGCTTCGGGGTGTTCTCGACGGTTGCGAGCGATCCGATCCGGAAGCCGGACGACCGGCTCACGCACTGGTTGACGACCGCCGTCAGTCTCGAGCGCGGTGCGACCATTGGCACGCTCATGGTCGCCACTGGCGGGCTGTACGCGGCGTACAGTCTCTACGTCTGGCTGACCCAGGGGTACGCGATGCTGCCGTCGGTCGTCGCGAACATCGGCGCGTTCACGCTCCTCGTCCTGGGGATGCAGACGGTGTTCAGCGCGTTCTTCCTGAGCACGCTCGCACAACGGAACTAGCCTCCCCGTACCGGTTCGCGGGCGTCCTCCGTTCGACTCTCACCAGCGACTCTCCTGACTGGAAGCGACCCGCTAGTGTTTGGTTCGTGTTCGAACCGGTCGCGGAATCTGCTCCGACTCTACTGTCCAGTGACCGCGATCGATGGGTGCCCTCTCTGAGTGGTCGGGCGCGATCGACGGGGTAGTCGTCAGCGAGAACCTCCCAGCGATGTTCCTCGACGAGAGCGAGGTTTCTGCGGTCAGACGCTCGAATTGGTGCAGTCGTCGGCGGCGGACCGAGCAATCGTGAGCGAGATGGGGTCCGCCCCTCCGGTGTGATAGACGACGTGGCTCGTGATCATCGTGGCCTCGAGTCGTGGTGGCGGGACGACGGCGGCGGTCTGTGGGTAGCGTTGTGCACCGGTCGTCGACCACGATGCCTGGACGAGCATCGGGCACCCGGGGGGTGGACTTCCCGTGAGGTAGGCGTCCGTCGGCCCTCTCCGCCCGTCGCCCGCGCTCGTGTAGTACGGCGTCATCCGCGTGAGGTGGTCGTCGCTCGTCCACGCACCCGGGACGTGGCGTTCGGCGAACCCCGTGCTCTGGAGTTCCGCGGGGGTGGTGACGCCCTTGTACGGGAGGACGTCGAGGCCGCCGTAGGCTATCGGGATGCTGGCGACGCTCGCGAGGACGACGACGACGGCGAGCGCGCCGGCGGCCGTACGCGCCGACGGTCGCCTGCGGTCGAACCCTGGAATGTCGTCGAGGAGGCCTGTTCGAGTGCTGATGCGAGCGGCGGCGACGGCGGCTATCGTGACGACGGGGAGGTGCGAGAACGTCTGGACGCGGTAGAGGGTGTTCAGGTAGTCGGCGGTGAGGGAGGCTGTCAGGGAGATGCCGACGAGGACGACGACGGCCGCGAGTCCGGCGAGGAGCGACGTCCCTTCGGTGGTGTCGAGCACGTCCGGGAGACCGTAGGCGAGGAGGACGACGAGGAGGACGAGCGGCGCGATCCCGTAGAGTATCGTTGGGTGCGTACTGGGGAGCCCGGGGAAGATGGGGGCGAGGGCGTTGACCGCGAGGACGACGAACCAGGTGAGGAGGACGCTCGCGAGGAGGGTACGCTTGGTGCTGTCGCGACGGCTGGTGAACCAGCGGAGGCCGATGGCGGCCAGGACGAGCCACGCAAGGATGAGACCGGGGACGGTGGTCAGTCGGTCCTGCTGGTTGATGCTGGCGTCGGTGAGTGTTTGCGTGGCGACGTTATACGTCGCGAAGTACGCGAAGAAGCCGATGGCGAGTGTACCGAGGGACCTGAGCCGCCCGAGTTCGGCAGAGTCGAGTGCAAGGACGGCGAGGAGGACGAGCGCGAGCGCGAGGACGAACGCGTCGAGGTTGTGGACGGCTGGAACCACGAGAAGCGTTGGCAGGGCGACGAACCACCAGCGGGCGTCACGTCGACTGGCGTACGCGACCGCGAGGAGCGCCAGTGGGACGAGCGCGAGCCCGAGAGTCTGTTCGTCCACCGGCATCGACCGGTGGAGGTAGAGGCCTTCGACGGCGAGGACTACCGCTGCGAGGACGGCCGCGTACCGGCGACCGAGTGCGTCGAGACGGGTACCGGCGGCGATGCGGCCCGCGAACGCTGCGGCGAGGAGTACTGGGACTGTGCCGACGACGGCGATAGCTGGTTGAGCGTGCCTGAGGGCGTCGAGGCCGGTGACGTGCGAGATGGTGGTGAGGAAACTCGTGAACGCGAGTTCGTCGACGTGCATCCGCGAGAGCGGGAGGGAGCCGGTGCGAACGGTATCGTGGACGAAGCGAGCGTAGATGATGCCGTCCGGGTTGAACGGGAGCGGCGAGTGCCAGAGCGGCCACGTCCGGAGGGCGATACCGACGGTGAACGCGGCCGCGATACCGAGGACTGCCTGTCGTCGATTCATCATCGGTCACCTCGTTCGAGGAGCGATATCGGGTTGGCGCGGAGGACGGGGACGGCGGCGACGACGGTGCCGGCGAGCGCGAGCGCGAGCGCGGTCCCGGCGGTGATGGCGAGGAGACCGGGGGCCAGTCCGGGTGCGACGTCGACGCCGAACAGTCGGAGGAGCCCGCTGTGGTCGAGGGCGGCGACGGCGAGGCCGCTTGCGGCGACGGCGACGGCGGTGGTTACGGTGCCGATGCGGACTGCGTCACCGACGAGGACTCGGAGGACCTGCGTGCGGCTTGCGCCGACGGTCCGGTAGACGCCGAGTTCGTGGTGCTTGGCGTGGACGTCGTACGCGAACGCGGCGGCGGTTCCGGCGACGGACATGAGTGCGGCGAACCCGAGGACGACGGCGAGCACGAGCTGGACGTTCCCGAAGACGGTCGCGATGGCGCGACCGATGCCGGTCGACCCGGCTCCGGTGCCGGCGCGCGAGGCGAGTGCGGCGGCGAGGCGGTCGTCGCCGCGGACGGCGAGCGCGTGCGAGACGACGGTGCGGCCGTCGACGGTCGCGGTGAACGCGTACGAACCGGGCGCGATTCGACCGGGTCGGGCGACGTACCGGTCGCGACCACCTGCGGGGACGGTGACGGTTCGCGTCGTCTGGACGCCTGGCCCGCCGATCGAGACGGTCTCGGTCACGGACTGGTTCCAGGGGTTGGTGGCGACGAGTGCCGGCGTCGGTCGTGCGAGCGGCGTCACTGACGCCGGAGCGTTCCAGTCGTAGGTGAGCGACCGCGTCGCGTTCGCCGCTACCTCGACGGTCGTGGTCGTCTCGTAGCCGTCGTGTTCGACGACGAGCGTTCTCGTCCCGGTGGTGGCGAAGGTTACGGTCGTCCGACCGTCGGCGCCGGTTTTCCGGGTCTGGTCGTCGAACGCGACGGTCGCGTTCGCCGGACTTCCCGAAAGCGTTCGGACGACGACGGTGAGCGTGGCGTTCGGTGGGACGCGGTCCGGGAGGCCCTCGACTGTGACCGCGTTCGGGGGGACGACGGAGACGGTTCGAGTCACGTCGCCGACCTCGACGGGCTGCTCGCCGGTCGCGTTCGGTGTCACCGTCCAGTCGAGCGTCGACGTCTCCGACGCAGGGACGTCGGCCTCGATGCGCGTGGTCGCGTCCCCGAAGCGAGCGGGTAGCGAGACCGACTGCGGTTCGTTCGTGGGGTTCAGGACGCTGGCGGTGACGCGCACGGGGTCGCCGACGGCGACTCGCTCGGGGACGGTGACGTCGATAACGCGGACCGAGTCGTCGCCGTCGACGCGGTCGTCGAGCCGAACGAAGTGCACGCTATCGTCGGCCTTCCCCGTGAGATGCCGGCTCGTGGGGAGGGAGACGACGAGCTGGTCGTCGTGGTATCCGGGCGCGTCGTAGCGGCCGACGACGTCGACGCTCGTGAACGCCGGCGTGGTGCTGCCACCGAGCGTGACGGTGTCGCCGACACCGAGGTCGAGCGTGGCCGCGAGGTCCGCGCCCACGACTGCTTCGTGACGCGCACTCGGCGTGCGTCCGGCTTCGATCGTCGCGTCACTGACGGCCGCGAATCGGTCGTACTCGGCGCCCCTGACGAGCGTCGCCCGTCCGTCGAGGACGGTGAACGCGAGCACCTCCGGACTCGCCTCGACGCCGCTCCCCTCGAAGACGCCCGCGTACGCCGTGGGGACGTTACTCGCGACCGGGTGGACGGCGCCCGGTTCGGAGAGCGTCTGACCGCCGCCCGCGACCAGCGGGCCGAGCGCTCCCCCGACCGCGGCGACGACGAGCACGACCGTCACGAACACCGTGAGGGCACTCGCGGCCGGCCACAGGACGCGCCAGGACAGCACCGTCGGCGAGAACCGGCCGTCGGCGCTCTCGCGGTCCCGGTCGGCGTCGACGTGCGCGGGGTTCGCGAGCACCGACGGGAGTGCCGCGAGCGCGCCGGCGACGACGCCGAGCGCGAGCACGACGACGTACCCCGGAAGTAGCGTCGCCGCTATCTCCGCGGTGACGCGCGTCGTCAGCGACGTCGGCAGTCCGGCGAAGACGGCGACGTTCACCGCGGCGTTCGTGCCGATGACGCCGAACGCGTACCCGAGCGCGAGCCCGACGGCGACGAGGATGCCCGCACGCACGGCGAAGTCGACGAGGACGCGCCGGCGACTCCCGCCGGTGACGCGGATAACCTTGATCGTCCGCCGGTGGTCGCGGACGGTCATCCGGGTCACGCTGAACACGATACCGGCGGTCAGGATGCCGACGCCGAGGGACGTCACGGTGAGGAGCGCTCGCACGCCGCGGGTCGCCGCCGCGAAGAACGCCAGTCCGCCCTGGAGTGGCGTTCCGTCGTTCGCGGCGACCGTCGACGCGTTCCGGATGACGTACCCGCCGGTCGACTCGCTCGCCCGAACGCCGTCGGTCGAATCGACACCGCGAACCAGGTCGCTCCCACCGACGTACCAGTCCCCGGGAACGACCGTCCGACCACCGTCCCTCGCGACCACGCGAACCGACCGCGTCGTCGACCCGCTGGGCACGATAACGGACGTCGTCTCCCCCGGGCGTTCGACCGACACCCCCCGCGGGGGCGGCCCCGGTAACGGCACGCCGACGGTGTCACGCACCCACGCCGCACTCGCGTTACTCGCCCCGACCAGTATCCGACGGTCGCCGTCGGCGCTCCCCCCGTCGACGCGCCCGCCGTCGACAGTCACCGCCGGGAGGTACACACCGTCCTCGACCGACTGGTCCTCCACGCCCTCGGATTCAGCGTCGACCGCGGAGACGACGCCCGGCGTCCCGAAGTCCGCCGCGATAGCCGTCGTCTGGCCCGCGACCGCACCCGCCACCATGACCGTGCTCGTGAAGAACGCAACCGCGACCGCGACCGTCAGCACCGTCAGGTGATCGCGTCGAGAGAACTCGAACCAGAGCTGGCGGCGATACGACATCGAGCGCGGTCAGTCCGACGCCGCGGAATCGGCCGTCGCCCCTTCCGGTGGGACGACCGACCCGAGGACGTCCTCGACGACGTCCTCTGGCGAGACGCCCCCGAGGTCGGCGTCGGTGTTCAGCACCATCCGATGCCGGAGCGTCGGCAACGCGATCGCCTTCACGTCGTCCGGGATCACGTACTCTCGGCCGTGGATCGCCGCACGCGCCTTCCCCGCGTTCAGGAGCGTCAACGCCGCACGCGGTGACGCACCGACGTCGACGTGCTCGTGCTCGCGGACCGCCCGCACCACGTCCAGGATGTACTCCTTCACCGGCGGCGCGACGTGCACGGCCGCGACGACCTCGCGTAACTCGGCGACGTCACCCGACGACAACACCGGCTCGACGGACTCGGCGTCCAACGTGACGTCCGCGTCGAACCGGTCCAGAATCCGGCGTTCGTCGTCCCGGGACGGCGTGTCGACGACGAGCTTGAACTGGAAGCGGTCGCGTTGCGCCTCCGGCAGCTCGAACGTCCCCTCCATCTCGATGGGGTTCTGCGTCGCGATGACCATGAACGGCGTCGGGAGCGCGAGCGTCTCGCCCTCGATGGTGACGCGACGCTCCTGCATCGCCTCCAGGAGCGCGGACTGGGTCTTCGGCGTCGCGCGATTGATCTCGTCGATGAGGAGGACGTTCGCGAATATCGGACCGCGCTGGAGCTGGAACTCGCCGGTCGCCTCCCGGTAGACGTGCGTGCCCGTAACGTCCGCCGGCAGGACGTCCGGCGTCATCTGGATGCGGTTGTACTGGACGCCGACCGCGCGAGCGAACGCGTGGCCAGCGGTCGTCTTCGCGACCCCGGGAACGCCCTCCAGGAGGACGTGCCCGCGCGTCAGGAGCGCGACGGTGAACTGCTCGATAAGCTCGTCCTGTCCGATGAGGACGGTCTGGGTCTCGTCACGGAGCGCTTCGTACGCCTCGGCCGGGGTCATCGTTCGCCTTCATCGTTCTGCGACCGACGGTTAATACTTTGCGCGAGACGCTCGACGCGGTCGGCGTCCCAGTCCGGGTGGCGGTCCCTGATGAACGCTCGGACGTCGTCGTCGCGAAGCGGCGTCCGCGGACGCTCCCGGCCGAGTCGGTCCTCGAGCGCGGCGAGTGGACTGACGCCCTCGAGGAGCGCGGCGGCGAGCGCGGCGAGTGGACTGACGCCCTCGAGGAGCGCGGCGGCGAGCGCGACGAGTACCGCGCCGACGGCGAGTTGCGCGAGCGCGGACTCCTCGAGGACGAGCACGAGGACGGCGAGCGGCGGGACGCCGCCCGCGTGCGAGTAGTCGAACGCCACCGGGCCGTCGTCCGCGAGCGCGACGACGAACGCGCGATTGTCCTGCCGGTCGAGCATCGTGTTGATGAACAGGCTCGGGTCGGAGACGACGACGACGGTGCCGTCACCGACGGACTCGGCCGTCACGACCGGGCGGGCGCCGAGCGTCTCGGCGTCGTCGAGCGCGTCGTTCCGGTTCACGTCCAGATAGCTGAACGACGAACTCCGCGCGAGCACCCGCACGTCATCCGTCGCGTTCACCACGGACGGATAGTTGAGCGCGAGGCGGTCGACGCCGCGCGTGTACGTGCTGTTCGTGACGTTCGTGGCGAGGGGCATCGCGGGGGTCGCCCCGTACCGTCGCTCGTCGCGGAGCAGGCGGCCGTCTATCCTCGCCTCGGCACCGACGCCGGAGAGCAACGCGTTGGCGCCGCCACCGAAGTCCCCGGCGACGACGAGCGTCCCGCCGCGTTCGACGAACGCTCGCACCGCCGAGAGCGACGCCTGATCGTACTCGCTCACCGGCGACAACACCACCGCGGTCGCGTTCGACGAGAGCGACTCGTACGCCTCGGCGTCCCGAACGACGGTCGTCTCACCGTGTTCGGCAGCGAGCACGCGTGCGTCCTCGGACCCGTCCCACGCCGGGTTGTACCCCCCGAAGGCAGCGGTGGACGTGCTCCCGGCGTAGACGACGCCAGCGACGGCGACGAGCACGACGAACGCCAGCACGTACTGCGGGAGCTCGACGCGCATCTAGAGGACCCCCGGCGGCAGTATCTCGAGGATGCGTCGAACGACGACGTACGCGAACGCGACGAGGCCCAGGCCGATGAGCCACTTCAACCGCGCCCGCCACGTGGGCGTCACGTTCAGCGGTGCCGTCAGTTCCACGACCACGAGGAACCCGATGAGGGTGGTCACGAAGAACAGTTCGTACGCGAGGGCGTCCACCAATGCCAGGACGAGTGCACTCCCGAGCGCCCACGCCATCGTCCCGGCGACGAACCGTTGGCGACGCCGCGTCGTCATCGCAAGGAACTCGTCCGGGCGGTGATAAGAAGGTGTCGTCTCCACAGCAGACCGCGCGTGCTACAGTCGCCCCGTTCCCGTCAGTCGTCGAGTTCGTTCCCGCACTGGGCGCAGACGTTCGCCTGCCAGCCAACCGTCTGTACCACGGCAACCTCCTCGTCGCACGTCGTGCAATGAACTGTCTCACTCATGGTCCCAACTACCGTTACCACACGCTACACTCCGATCGGCCATTAAATATAAGCGTGAATATCCCGGGAACCAGACGGTCGATACCGACGAAGCTATCCGCCCCGGCCCGATACCCCGTCACGATGTGGCCCTGGGGACATCTCGGTCTCGGCTATCTACTCGCTCGCGCGAGCGTCCCGACGGACCAGGTTCGCGGCGCACACCTGCTGGCCGTCGCGCTCGGCACGCAATTCCCCGACCTGGTCGACAAACCGCTCGCGTGGACGTTCACCATCCTCCCGTCCGGCCGGAGCCTCGCGCACTCCGTGTTCGCGCTCGTCGTCGTCGTCGGGTTCGCGTGGGTCGTCTGCCGTCGCTACGACCGGCCGACGCTCGCCGTCGTGTTCGGCATCGGGTACGCCAGTCACCTCCTCGGGGACTCGCTTCACGCCCTCGTCGGTCTCGAATGGGAGTTCCTGACCTTCCTCGTCTGGCCGCTGCTCGAACTCCCGCCGTACGAGAACGACTCCTCGTTCGTCAGTCACTTCCTGAACTTCGAACTCGGCGCGTGGACGCTGTTCGGGTTCGCACTGTTCGCGACGGCCGCCGTTCTCGTCGTCCACACCGAACGCCAGCATCGTCGCTGACAGCCCGAATTCCCCGTCTTGACCTGGTGATACCCCTGGTGAGCCGTCGCTCGCCCACCCAAGCGGCCCGTCGGGCAGCGCCACGGACCGACTTTCAGCGACGTCGGCCACGGCCGCCGCGCCCACACATATAAATGTCGCGAACGGCTAGACGGCAACAGAATCCGATGGCTCGTCTGAATCGAGAACGTGGAACACAGGAATCGGTCGCCAGTTCGGACGAGCAACAAACCGACGAGTCGGAGACGGAGACGTGCCCCGAGTGCAACTCCGAACGGCTCGTCACGAGCGGGGACGGCGACGAGCTCGTCTGCGACGACTGCGGGCTCGTTCTGGAGGAAGACATGATAGACCGCGGGCCGGAGTGGCGTGCGTTCAATCACGGCGAACGAGAGAGCAAGAGCCGCGTCGGCGCCCCGACCACGCAGACGATGCACGACAAGGGGTTGACGACGCAGATCGACTGGAAGGACAAGGACGCGTACGGGCGCTCGATCTCCTCGGAGAAACGCAGCCAGATGCAGCGCTTGCGGAAGTGGCAGGAGCGCATCCGGACGAAGGACGCGGGCGAACGCAACCTGCAGTTCGCGCTCAGCGAGGTCGACCGGATGGCGAGCGCGCTCGGCGTCCCACGGTCGGTGCGAGAGGTCGCCTCCGTCATCTACCGGCGCGCGCTCAGCGAGGACCTCATCCGCGGCCGGTCCATCGAGGGCGTCGCGACGGCGTGCCTGTACGCGGCGTGCCGACAGGAGGGCATTCCGCGGAGTCTCGAAGAGGTCGCCGAGGTGTCTCGCGTGGAACAGAAGGAGATCGGGCGGACGTACCGGTACGTCTCGAAGGAACTCGGCCTGAAGATGGAGCCGGTCGACCCGAAGGAGTACGTGCCGCGGTTCTGTTCGGAACTGGAGGTGAGCGAGGAGGTGAAGATGAAGGCGAACGAGATCATCGACGTCACCACCGAGAAGGGCTTGCTCTCCGGGAAGTCCCCGACCGGGTTCGCGGCGGCCGCGATCTACGCCGCGAGCCTGCTCTGTAACGAGAAGAAGACACAGCGCGAGGTCGCGGACGTCGCGCAGGTCACGGAGGTCACGATCCGGAACCGGTATCAGGAGCAGATCGAAGCGATGGGCATCCACTAGTCCCTCGAGCCCGCTCCCGGGGGTGACCGACGCTCTGCGAGGGCGTCGTCACGTCCGCGTAATGTCGAACAGTAAAGGACCAGTGCTACGGAGTCACGGGTATGGCTGACGAGCCCATCGACGACGTGGATCGCGCGATCCTCCACGCGCTCCAGGAGGACGCGCGGAACATGTCGTCCGGTGACATCGCGGAGCGAACCGGGACGTCCGACAGTACCGTCCGCAAGCGAATCCAGCGACTCGAGGAGAGCGGTGTCGTCAAGGGGTACGAGGCGAGCGTCGACTACCAGAAGTCGGGGTATCCGCTGCGGATGCTGTTGTTCTGTACGGCGTCGATCCCCGAGCGCGGGACGATCATCCCGGAGATACTCGAGATCGAGGGGGTGGTGTCGGTACAGGAGCTGGTGACGGGCGAGCAGAACCTCTTGGTGACGGCGGTGGGGGAGTCGGACAACGACATCACGCCGGTCGCCCAGGAGCTGCTGGACATGGGGTTGACCGTGGCCGACGAGGTGCTGGTTCGGAGTCACGAGACGACGCCGTTCGGGAAGTTCGACACGGGCGGCGGCCGCGACGACGAGTGAGTGCGCGGGGCGGGCTAGAGGAGGACGCGTTCGACGTCGAGGCCGGTGGCGCGGCGGACGACGGCTTCGACGGTGTCCTCGGTGCCGGCGAGGTTGTGCGAGTCGCCGTCGAGGACGAGGAGGGCGGCTCGCCGACCGGGTTCGACGACGCCGCAGTCGAGTCCGGCGATGTCGGCGCCGGCGGTCGTCGCCATCCGTAACACGTCGCGGGCGGTGACGTCGAACTGCTTGGCGGTGAACGCCATCTCGCGGAACATCGACGGTTGGTTGAGCATCACGTTGTCGGTGCCGAGTGCGACCGTGGTGTGGTCGAGGAGGTCGCGTATCGGTGCGCTCCCGACGTCGAGGACTGCGTTCGCGCGTGGGCAGACGGCGATGGGGACGTCCTGTTCGGCGACGCGGTCGAGGTGGTCGTCGCGCGCGTGGACCATGTGGACGAGGAGGTCGGGTTCCAGGTCGAGTGCGGGATGGATGTCGGTGGCGTCGGGTTCGCCGGCGTGGATGGCGAAGGGGGCGTCGCGCTCCGTGCACGTGGCTCGCTCCGTGGCGAAGTCGTCGTCGTTCGCGCCGGAGGCGCCGTAGCCGTCGGCGACGTCGAGGACGGCGGTGTCGTCGCTCCCGAAGACGAACGCGTCGACGTCGAGGGGGTCGGCTGCGTCGCGGAGTGCGCGCGCCCCCGGGATGCCGTTCTCGCGGAAGTCGAGCGTGGCGACGGTGCCGGTCCGTGCCATGTACTGGAGCGTTCGCGTCATCGCGTCGACGAGTTCGGTGCGGTCGGCGTCGGCCAACCGTCGGTGCTTCAGGCTGTCGGGGGGTGCGACGGCGTCGTCGAGCGACAGGGAGACGGCGGCCTCCTTCGCGATGGAGTCCCCGAGGTGCGTGTGAGCGTTCACGAACGCGGGGAGGACGATGTCGGTCGATTCCGTGGCGGTCTCCTCGACGGCCTCGATGCGGCCGTCGTCGACGACGACGCGCCCCCGGATGGGTTCGAAGGACCGTCCGGCGAGGATGGTCCCCGTGAGTTCCTCCATGCAACGCACTGCGGCGTTGTTCACGATATGGGTTTTGAATCGGGAATATCGAACGAACTGGTAACCAGTGGCCGTTCGTGGGAGTGATGCGTCGAACGTGGACTCGTGGTTCTGTCTCCGCGCGTTCGAAACGGCCGTCTCTGGGGTGTTCTCCGTCGGGCGTCGCAACAG
This sequence comes from Halorubellus litoreus, assembly GCF_037081675.1. Classification (GTDB taxonomy): domain Archaea; phylum Halobacteriota; class Halobacteria; order Halobacteriales; family Natrialbaceae; genus Halorubellus; species Halorubellus litoreus. The sequence goes on from NZ_JAZAQL010000003.1 coordinate 501,653, forward strand.
TCAGGGGCGTGCCACCACGACCCATGCGAAAACATAACGTTCTTTCGGGCGATTCTTGCGAACGATTTGGGAACATAGATAGATTTATTAGTTAATCTGTTCTCTCATCGGCCGAATACGACTGGTCTGGTCGTGGCGTGCGGGGCGGACGGCCCGAACCGGTCGCTTCGAGCGAACGATGTCAGGACGCACCTCGCGGACGACGGTCGGATCGCTCCCGGACACGACGGCTGACACGCCGCTCGTGGCCGTGGCACTGACGTGGCTCGTCTGGTCGCTGTTCGCCGCGAGCATCGCCGCACTCCTCGCGCACGTCCGACTCGGCGGCCCCTGGGAGTTCGCGGGCGTCGTCGCCGTCGACGGCCTCACCGTACTCATGTGGGTCGTCGTGACGTTCTTCAGCGGCATCGTCCACAGTTACTCGCGGCGGTACATGGCCGGGAGCGCTCACGAGACGACGTTCTTCGCGACCGTGTTCGCGTTCACGCTCGTCGTGCTCGGGCTCGTCGCCGCCGACCACGTCGCGCTCTTCGTCGTCCTCTGGCTCGCCATGGGCCTGCTGATGGCCGAACTCGTCGGGACCGTCGACGGCTGGCCGCAGGCACAGGCGGCCGCCAGCGTCGCACGCCGGTACTTCCTCGCCAGCACCGCCCTCCTCGGCGTCGCCCTCGCGACCCTCTGGTCGACGACCGGCGCGACCACCGTCTCCGGCATCGGGGCCGTAGCCGACTCGCTCGGGGGGCTTCCCTGGCTGGTCGCGGTCGGCGCGCTCGTACTCGCCGCGATGATCCAGTCCGCCCTCGTCCCGTTCCACGGCTGGCTGCTCTCCTCGATGACCGCTCCCACGCCCGCCTCGGCGCTCATGCACGCCGGGTTCGTCAACGCCGGCGGCATCCTCCTCACGCGGTTCGCGCCCGTGCTCTCCGTCGACGCCACCGCCATGCTCGCCGTCGTCGCGGTCGGCGGCGCGAGCGCCATCGCCGGCAAGCTCCTCAAGTCCGTCCAGACCGACGTCAAGGGCAAGCTCGGGTCGTCGACCGTCGGCCAGATGGGCTTCATGCTCATGCAGGCCGGCCTCGGTTTCTTCGGTGCCGCCATCACGCACCTCGTCCTCCACGGCTTCTACAAGGCCTACCAGTTCCTGAGCGTCGGCGAACAGGTCGAACGCACCACTCCCAGCGACCGCACCGAACACACCATCGGGCGCGTCACGACCGTCCCCGGCGCCGTCGTCGCCGCCCTCACTGGCCTCGCCGGTGGCGCGGTCTTCGCGGCCCTCACCGGGAAGGGAACCGCCGTCGACAGCGGCCTCCTCCTCACGTTCTTCGTCGTCTTCACGACGCTCCACGCCGCCCGCAGCGCCGTCGCCCACACCTCGCTCCCGACGACCGCGCGGTACGCGGCCGTCCCGCTCGTCTTCCTCCCCGCGATAACCGTCTACGCCGTCGTCTACGAGGCCATCTCGGGGCTGCTGGCCGTCGGCACGGTCACCACCGACCTGACCGTCATCCACGGCGTCATCGCCGTCGGGTTCGTCGCCATCTACCTCGGCATCGAGACCGGCGTCCACGAACGCAGTCGGCGCCTGTACGTCGCCCTCCTGAACGCCAGCCAACCGTCGTCGGACACCCTGCTCACCACCACGGAGGACTACAATGAGTACTGACCCCACCACCGAAGCGCGCCTCGAGGACCACTCCGGGGGCGCCGTCGAGGACCGCATCGAAACCGCTATCGACGACGCGGCGAGCGTCGTCGGGAACGCGTGGCCGATCCACTCGTTCGTGACCGCCAACCCCCTCTCGGGGTTCGAGACGCAGTCGTTCGACGACGCGGTCGCGCAAGCCGCCTCGCTCCTGGGCGGCCGCGGGTACCCGAGCGCGGACACGTTCCGGCGGGCGCTCGCTGCCGGCGAGATAGACCGCGAGACGCTCGACGCCGAACTCGCCGACGCCGGCCTCGACGACGACCCCGAAGCGCTCCTCGACCGCCTCGCGGACGCGGCGACCACCGACCCGGACGATGCCGACACCGAGAGCGAGCGCGTCGACCGCGTGCTCTCGAAGTGGCTGTCGGCGTTCCTCGACGAGGGCAGCGCGCACTGGTCGATGCCGAACCGCGACGCCGGATTCTACGCCGCGTTCCGCGACGTCGTCCCGCACGACGGGGACGTGCCGACGGACGGAGTCCTCGCCGACCTCCCCGAGCGGCCCGTCGACGCCATCGCGACCGTCCTCGACCCGTACCCGGAGAGCCAGTGGCAGGCCATCTTCGAGGAGCAACTCGCGGCGCTCTCCGGGTGGACGAGCTTCGTCAAGCAACGCGGGGCGGACGGCGGCGAGTGGCAGTCGACGCACCCGATGACGCTCGCCGGCTACCTCGCAGCGCGTCTGGCACTCGCCGACGCCGTCGGCGCCGACATCGAGCCCACGGTCGAGCGCGCGGGAGGCCAGCCCGCCGACGACGTCGCCGCGGCGTTCCTCCGCGCGTGGGAAGCGACGTACCGCGACGAGCTCGTCGATACGGTGGCGTCCGCGAGCGAATCCCTGAGCGACCGCGAGGACGGCGGGCGGCCCGACGCGCAACTCGTGTTCTGCATCGACACGCGCTCCGAGGTCATCCGCCGGCACCTGGAGGCCGAGGGCGACTACGAGACCCACGGGTACGCGGGCTTCTTCGGGGTCCCGATGCGCTACGAGGGGTACGACGCGGACGTGGCCGTCGACGCGTGTCCGCCAATCCTCGACCCCGAGCACCACGTCTCGGCGTTCCCGACCGACGACGACGACCAGGCCACGCACGACCGCTGGCTGGGGATCCGCGAAGCGGCGGACGAGATCGTCGAGACCCTGGAGGCGAACGCCGCGACCGCGTACGGCTACGTCGAGAGCGCCGGCGGCGGATACGGCGTCTCGCTCGCCGCCCGGACGCTCGTCCCCGAGCGCGTCCGGAACCTGTTCGAGGCGCTCGACGAACCGGTCCCGGACGCCCACGAGTTCTGCGACCCCGTCGTCGACCACCAGCACACCTACAACGGTGACCTCCCGGTCGGACTGACGACCGAGGAGCAAGTCGAGTACGCAGCCACCGCCTTCGAGCTGATGGGCTGGGAGACGTTCGGTCGCCTCGTCGTCTTCACGGGGCACGCGAGCGAGACCGCGAACAACCCGTACGCGTCGAGCCTCGACTGCGGCGCGTGCGCCGGCAACCCCGGCGGCCCGAACGCGCGCGTCCTCGCCGCCATCTGCAACGACCCCGACGTGCAGACGGCGCTGAGCGAGCGCGGAGTCGACGTCCCCGAGGACACCGTCTTCCTCGCCGGCGAACACAACACCACGACCGACGAGGTCGAGCTCTACGACGACCACGTCCCCGAGAGTCACGCCGAGGACCTCGAACAGCTCCGCGCGGACCTCGCCGCGGCGCGCGAGGGCGCAGCCGCAGAACGCGTCGAATCGATGGACGGCGGGGACGTGCGCGACGACGAAGGCGTCCGCGACGTCGAACGCCGCGCGGCGGACTGGGCGGAGCCCCGCCCCGAGTGGGGGCTCGCCGGGAACGCCGCGTTCGTCGTCGGCCCCCGCGAGCTCACCGCGGACGTCGACCTCGACGGGCGCGCGTTCCTGCACTCCTACGACCACTCGACCGACCCCGACGGCGACGCCCTCGAAGCCATCCTCACCGGGCCGATGGTCGTCACGCAGTGGATCAACGCCCAGTACTACTTCTCGACCGTCGACAACGCCGTCTACGGCAGCGGGTCGAAGGTCACCCAGAACCCGGTCGGGAACGTCGGCGTCTACCAGGGCAACGGCGGCGACCTCATGACCGGGCTGCCGCTCCAGTCGCTGTTCGCCGCCGCCGACCGGCCCCACCACCAGCCGCTCCGGCTATCGACGGTCGTCCACGCACCACTCGACCGCGTCACGAGCGTCCTCGCCGCGCACGACGACCTCCAGCAGCTCCTGGACAACGACTGGCTGTCGCTGACCGTCGTCGACCCAACCCAAGACCACGGGTTCTTCGAGTACGACGAGGCGCTGGAGTGGACCGCGGCGTCGGTGGACGCGCTCGGTCGCGAGGACGCACCGACCGTCGCGCCCGCCGCCGACGACTGACACCTCGAACCGGACCGCGGCCTCCGCTCCGCGGTCTCGGATTCGAGTTCGCGCTCACCGACCGGCGGCCGGGTCGAGAGCGCTCGCGACCTCGCTGGCGATGTCGGGGTCGTCGGTCCAGAACCCGTCGTACGCGTCGCCGTCCTGTCTCGCGAGCAGCGCGTTCGCCGTCGAGTCCTCGTCGCCACCCAGGAACGCGATGACCCAGTAGCGCTCGCCGTCCACGACAGGGTAGTCGTGGTACGCGATTCCCGGAACCTCGGGGGGCGACCAGTCGTCGGCGCCGTAGACGTGGACGTCGAGGTCGGTGTCGGTCGCGAGCGTCCGGTACACGTCGAACTGGGCGCGATACCTCGACATCGACTGGAACCCCGCGTGGAGGACGCCCGTGCCGATGCGGAACGCGCGCTCCTCGATCTCGCGACTCACCGCGAGCAACTCGCGTCGCGCCATCGCCGTGAACACCGTGTCGTCGAGGACCTCGAACAGCACGCGGTACCCGTCGGAGACGTCGTCGGCGTCGCCCGGCCGAACGACGGGCGGTTCGAGGAGGTCCGCGAGGTCCGCGAGCGCGATCGCGCCCGCGAACTCGCCGTCGCGCTCCACGACGACGAACGGCGCTGGCCCACCCGAGGGGAGCGTGCGGTACTCGACGTGGACGTCGTGGTTCGCGAACCGCTCGGCGACGTCCACGTCACCGCGGTCGTCCGCGCCGACGTACACCGTGAACTGGGAGCGGGCGGTCCGCGCTCGCCCGATGAGTGCGTCGAACATGGATATCACTCCCGGGCCGACGGCGAGTCTCGCTCGCGTTCGATGGTCGCCTTCGTCTCGTCGGTGAGTGCTTCGAGGACCACTCGGCCACTCGTCGGGTCGTACGAGACCACTCCGAGGTCGTCGAGGAGCGGGAGATGATGGTGGTGGAGCTCCACCTCGATACGAGCCCGGTCGGTCGCCGTTGCCATCGGCCGGTTCCCCGTCGCCTCCCACCCGGCGAGGATGGTGGCGAGCTCGTCGCGGGTTCGCGACCGGTCGTCGAAGAGCAGCGTCACGAGGCGACGACGACACGTGGACGCGAGCACGCGGTGGACGTCGTCACGCGAGAGGTCGTTGGGACTGCTCGGCCCCGCGTCAGCAGGCCCTTGCTTCTCCGGTTCGTCGTCGCGCATCGGTCCTTACGACTACGCAGAGAACCCACATAGTCTTTGATGATGGATGTTGTTCGAGGGGTCGCTACACTGTCAGAGTGCCGACGGACCCGCTCTCGAAGTACGCCCTGAGGTATCCGCGACCCTCTACCGCTCTGGCATGCTCGCGTTCGTCCTGATGCGCTGCCGTGGAATCGTCCCGTGGTCGCTCCTGGTCGACGTCGACCAGACATCACCGAACCGATTCCGCTGCCCTCGTTCGCCCCGAATCCCCCAATCAGGGACTCCGCACCCCGGACTCTCGACCGATTCGACCGGTGAAACCCCGGAGTCTCGACCGATCGTCTCAACGCATACGTCTGGTTCAGCCTCCACGACGTATTCGTACCGCCCAGGTCCTACACGGGTGGGGAACCACTCTGGGAAGAATTCACGCAGATAATCAAAAAGAGACTATTCCTAAAAATGTGAGGGGTTCAGGGACTGGGATGCCCTCACACTTCCTATGAGCAAGGAAGTGACGTCGGCGTCTTTCGACTCTCATCTCGACGCACTGGGTCATATCGACCGGCGACGGCTGCTCCTTGCACTTCTTCACGCGAACGCCGACGGGGACCTACCGGTCGATGTCGAACAGCTGGAGCACGCCACTGCTGAGAAGTCCCCCCGCCTGTCGATGCACCACGTTCACCTTCCGAAACTCGACGATCACGGATTCATCGACGCTAGCCTGAATCACTATTCCGTGACTCCAGGCCCACGCTTTGAGGAAATAAAACCGCTCCTCGAACTACTGGAGACGAATCGGGAGCAGTTACCCGACGACTGGCTCTAACAGTCGCGAGGGCGGCAGTACTCACTCGCTCGCATGGACAGGGCCACTAAACCGTGCCAGCGTGGCCGAGTGTGAACGACTCCGACGACGATCACGCCGCCAGCTCCGACGAACGCGGCTATTCTGGGTGTGGATCGCGTGTCGGGAGCAAGCCCTGCGCCAGCAACCGGCGCGAAATCACGACGAGGCCATTGCGGAACCCGCCACCGAACACCGCCTGTTCCTCCTGTGTGTTGGGAACGATCGTACTGACGAGGATCGTCGACCGGTCGACGAGCAGGAGCCGTCCGATCGCCAAATTCTCGTCAGATCCCTCTCCGCTGCGCAGCCAATCCAACCCCGAAAGGAACGTCGTGGCTTTCGGGACGGCATCGTGAATTCGTGCTTCGAGCGATTCAGTTACCGCACCAATCAACAGATCAACCCCAGGTCCAAGTTCGTTCAGACTGTCGATCAACTGCTCCGTCAGCAGCGAGTCGTCACCGAGGACCAACACGACCTCCTCGGTTGCGTCGCTGATGAGCTGATTCGACCGGTTCGCGATCGCATCCGTCCCGGACATCGACCAGACCTCCTGGACCGGGTCTTCGCCCTCCGGGTCCACTGGGTCGGCCTGTTCGAGGGCGTTCGCGAGGCGGTCGACGCGCGCCTCATACTGGTCGCGAAGGGTCTCGGTGGCCTCTTCGAGCGGCACTGCCCGAAACCGCTGTGGACTGGAATGCTGGACTTCGACGAGTCCCTGTGCTTCCAACAACCGGACGGCGTCGTAGACCCGTGTTCGGGGAACGTCAGTGACCTCGCTGAGTTGCTTCGCCGTTCCGCTCGAGAGGCGCGACAACCCGACGAAACACTTCGCCTCGTACTCCTTCAAGCCGAGTTGCTGGAGTACCTCAACTGCTTCTTCTAGCGTTTCATCTGTGCTCATGTGTCCCAACTCGTAACCCGGGGATGCCCGGAGTTCTCGGAGCATTCGACCGCTGGCCGGATAGGCGTTGTCACTCTCCAAGAAGCGATTCACCAGTGGTAGAGGGCCACTTCCGTGATACAGCCGTTATTACCGCCCTCTATCCACTGCCCCAATTCTGTTGTAACCCACAGAATCACAAAAATTTTGGAGAGGGATACAAATCGACTCTCGCCCGACCTTAGACAATATTCGATCTTCACTCAGTTAATCACAAAAGAAATATACTGGTCGGGGCAGTATCCTGAAGCCGGCACGCGGCTCGGAACTTGTGTCCCAACCACAACCCGATGCGTGCCGGCCCCGGCCACTTTCCGTGGCTGGGTTTCAAGCGTACCGAGGTCCCCAGAGTATGAGTACTGATCCGTTTGACGATCCCCACTCGACAGCGATCGACCAGCTCGAACAGTTCGGCCTCAGTGCGTACGCTGCGCGGACGTTCGTTGCCCTCGTGAGTCTCGGGACAGGCACGGCAAAAGACGTGAGTGGGGTCTCGGACGTCCCCCGAACCCGGGTGTACGATGCGATCGACGAACTCCACGACTTCGGACTGGTCGACATTCAACAGTCCTCCCCCAAGGAGTTCTGGGCGATTTCAGCCGAAACCACCGTCCGAAAATTCGAACAGGAGATGGACCACCGACTGTCGATCCTGACGACAGCGCTGGACGAGCTCGAACCCGTTCAACGGAGCGTGGAACAACGTGGGGTCTGGACCGTCGACGGCCAGCCAACGGTCACCGATCGCGTGATAGAGTTCATCAATGAGGCGGACGACGAGATCGTCTATATGACCGTCGAGGACCTGCTCACCGAGGACATCATCGACGCGTTACGTGACGCCGCAGATCGCGGGGTGACGATCAGCCTCGGTGGCGTCTCGGCGGACGTCCAAGACCAAATTCAGGACGAGATTCCCGGTGCCGAGCTGTTCGAATCGCTATGGGTCTGGTCAGACACCCCCGCTGGCCGACTCATGATGGTCGACGGCACGAAGACGCTCGTGAGCGTGCTCGTCAACGGCACGGACCCGAGCCCGTCCGATCCACGGGCCGAGACCGCCATCTGGGGCGCGGGCGACACGAACAGTCTCGTGGTCGTGCTGAAAGCGATATTCACCTGGCGGCTGCGGAACGCTGACTCGCCTTCGTAAGACTACGAACAGCAGAATCAGTCGGTATCATTCTTCGACGGGGTATTGGCCGGTTTGTGGTTCGATTGTTCGTAGGGTGTGGAGCGAACCTCAGTAGTTGAGACTGGCGCTCTCAATGCATACGCTCTGGGCGATACAGTATTATCCCAATCTAACATCCTTTGTCAATATCGGGCGTTCTGCATGAACTGGAATGAATTTGTGCCTAACCTGTGGCCGATTTCGGCAATCGACTAAGTCAGTTCCCCGGTCAGTACGATCTGTATGTCATCGGGCATCTCTCGGAAAGCGTTTCTTCGCGCAACTGGAGTCGCACTTGCTGCGACTATCGCAGGGTGCAATAGCACAACAGACAACAGCGGACCGAACACCAATACACAGACCTCTCCTGAGACTTCTCCGCAATCCGAACAACAGAATGACGACTCTCCGACGTTCGGAAATTTCTACGTCGGCAACGCAAACACAAGCAGTAGTACAGTCATCGACGGACGTGCTGAAGTCGTATATACACGGCCCGATACGGCCACCGACAAGTCACCCGTCGTAATGGTGCCTGGCCTCGGATTGTCACCGTACATTTACCGGACGACACCTGACGGTCGACGCGGCTGGGTGGAGTACTTTGCCGAAGCTGGCCATCCAGTGTATGTATTCAACCCGCCTCGAAACGTCGATTCAGGTGGCTTAGACACTGCTGCCCTCCAGAACTCTGACTCCGCGTCACTCTCTCGGTGGTCTATCGATCGAGCATGGCCGACGTGGGGGTTCGGACCTGAAGTCGGTGACCCATACGAGGACGTTCGATACCCGGTTGAGTCGGTCGACCAACTCGTTGCGTCATTCCCCGCATACGTTAGCACTGGTGGCGGAGGTGGCGGTAGACAAAGTGGGGGCCAGACGGGTGGACGTGGCGGCGACCAGAACTCCACACCTGCGGATTCCACTGAGACAGCAGCTGGAACCCAGACTGGGTCGACTACCGGAGGTGGCGGTGGGAGTCGGTTCGCACCACCCCAAGAGACTGCCGCCCTAGAGGCGCTTCTCAACCGTGTTGGTCCGGCAGTGCTGCTCGTTCACTCAGCGGGCGGTAGTTCCGGATTCACAGTTGCACAAGCTGCGCCGGACCTCGTTGAACGGATCGTCGCAGTTGAGCCGGTCGGTGCGCCGACTGACCCGCAAACTGTGGCGGAGATGGGTGGTGATGCACCGTTCATGGGCGTGTATGGCGATTATGTCGACGAGCGTGGGCAGACTGGTCGCAAGGAAGCGACCCAGACAACTGCAGAGCTCGCAGGAGAGACAAGTCCCGCATCGACGCTGCTTAGCCTTCCGGACGAAGGGATATCCGGAAATACACATCTCATGATGCAAGACGACAATAACGGTGAAATCGCTGATCGGATTATCTCCTGGATTAGTGACTGATTTGAGGCCGTAGTATCGTTCGGCCCGAGACAGAATGTATTTGCACCGACCAAATGAATACTCGATAGATGCGGCAGTTGCTCTGGTGGCTCATTGGTGGGTCTCGTGGAGGCCGAAATCGGCTTCGTATCCTCCGCGCACTCAACGACCAGCCACGAAACACCAATCAATTGTCGAATGACCTAGGTTTGAACTACAAAACAGTGCAGCACCATCTCGAAGTCCTCGAGGAGAGCAATATTGTGACCACGGAGGGTGACAATTACGGGCAGATGTACTTCCTCTCAGACAGAATGATGAACAACCTCGACATCATGGAAGACGTGGCGGAACAGGCCGGAGTTGATGATGATTCGTAACTGGATCAAGGGTCCACTTGGAACGACAGTAGCGAGTGCGACCGCCGCGAGTGGTATCGCACTCTTAGTCGCACTATTCACATCAGTTCCGTCCCATGGCCCTCCGTCGAGGGCGCTGTCCTCCCAGGTTGAACTGCTCATTCGGATGGAGGTTTTCTTTACCACCCTGAACCTCGTGTTACTGGTGGCACTCGCAGTCATCTACGTGCAGCTTTATCGCGATCTTCCGAACAAGTACACAGCAAGCCTGCTTGTGCTAAGCCTCGCGCTGCTCCTATACGCGGGTACGTCAAATCCAGTAGTACACAACGTCTTCGGCTTCCGCCCTCGCCCAAATATCGGCGCGTTCGTGTTTCTCCCGGACTTCTTCATCGGACTTGCCATCCTAGTTCTCCTCTATCAGAGCCAGACCTGAGTTCGAATCAATTTTTCAGAGGTATGAGTTGGCTTTCATAGACTGATTTCGTTCACCGATTAGACGGACTCTTTAGCCTCTCCAGCTATCTCCTGATGTGGGTGTGACGCGTGAGTCACGCCGGACTGTCTTCCGTCGAATTGCTCGCCAACCGACTATCAAGTGGCCAGTCTATACTTCAAACCCGCTGTATGACCGCGCTTCACTTGCCGGATTAGAGTCGGATATTCGCGCCGTCGCAGGAGCTTGGTTCGATCACGTCCACCACGAGTCAGTTGAGAAGTTCGTTTGCTCACTTCCGCTAGCGTATTTTCAGTTCAACGTACACGACCGCTACGTGGGACCAACTCGCTACGAGATTGACACACTATTTCGGTTATTCGTTCTGAAGGAACTCCACGGGTGGGAGCACGAGACCGCACTCTGCGAGTACCTCGAAAGCCATCTCGAACTCTGTGAATGTCTTGGGCTGGGTGCCGTTCCCGACCAATCGACACTCTGGCGCAGTTGGCACACGCGCTTCAACGATGAGCTTCGCGAGACGGTCCAGAAAGCGGCTCGAACGATTCTCATCAAAGCGCAGAACGCCGACGTCACCGTCCCCCGCGAACCAGAGCAGATCCTCCCGGCTCGTTGCGATGACGTGGACGAATCGGTTCCAGACGACCGAGCCATTCTGGACAACGCCGATAGAGTCACCGAGCACGTCAGCCGTGTCGTGTTCCCTGCGTTCTCGCTCAATCGTGGCGAGGGCTGTGAGGTCCACGAGCACGCTTTTTGAGACCTACAGACGTATCTCGGACTGCGCGAGCGGCTGGCTGCAAACGAGGGTGCTCGCAGTTTCGTCCACGAGTCAACGCGGGAGCGGACACCACTCGGACACGCCCACCGCGACCACATTCGTGATCTCTCTATCGAGCAGATTCGAGCGATGTACCGGCAGGCAATTCGACGACTCATTGATGAAGTCGCAGAGACGGAGAAGTTCTTCCGGGCAGGGATCGTCGCTATCGACATCACCGAGGCTGCTCCCTTCACCGGCGACCGGACCGGCCACGAGGACGAGATCATCGGGACGAAAGAACAGACCGACGAGTACGCCTATCAGTGGGCGACCGTCCAGCTGGTCGGGAACGCTGTCCCACTCGTCCTCGATGCCCGCCCGGTACGGAAAGGCGAGTCACGACTAGAAATCGTCGAGGACTTGCTGAATTCGGCTGAAGAGCTCGTTCACGTCGATAACGTACTGATGGACCGGGAGTTCGATAGCCAGCACGTCCTGGAGATGATTAGTCAGCGCGGGCACTCCTACGTCGTTCCGAAGCGGACGCAGACCAGCGAGAAAGCCCAGGCCAAGCGATTGCTCCAGCGCGATCAAGGCCGATATGAAACTGACCGGAAGCTCCACCTCGGCAAGAACGAGTGGCACGAGACGACGCTGACCTACCGACGGAAAGAGGACTCCGAGCACGACGATCACCGGCAGTATTCGGTGTTCATGACGAATCGGGGGAGCGGACACCTTACGGAGTACGGCTACAGGTGGGAGATCGAGAGTGGGTACAGGTCGATCAAACGGTTCATGGCGGCGACAACGTCGAAGAACTTTGGGCTGCGATTCTTCTACTTCGCGTTTGCGTGTCTGCTGTACTCGATCTGGCGAACTGTCGATCTCCTCGTCCAAGCCGAATTGACTGGCGAGTATGAGCACTCACCGGTGATTACAGCGGACAACACGCTGACGCTGCTGAAGAAGGAAACTGGAATCGGGTAGAGAGACACTCTGTCTGGGTTAGCCCGCCGTCTGAGTGGCTACACTATTGGACGTCTGAAAAAATCTGCCCATATGGTTGAAAGTTTGGCAAGAATGGCCGCTTGGAGAGTGATCTGGAGCAGTTTCCGCTGACCGAATCGGTCAAATTCGCGCATCACAGGCCCGCTAAACCCACTGTCGTCTCAACTTCCGCTCAAGCAAATTTGCTATAGCGAAATACCATTTATGAACGTGCTCAGCGTGCGTTGTGGGCGTCCACAGCACGGAAAACGGCAGATGCGACCCGTTACTCGAGCACTTTCGCTTTGTGTAGAAAGAACAAGTGGCATGACTCGCGAGCCCGCCTGCTGGCATCGCGACCGAGCGACGACCCCGAGAATCGGGGTTCTGCCCGGATGAACGACGATTCTCGTCCGAGCACCGACCGTCGTCGAACTCTACGTCGTCGACCAGTCCCCGGGCCGTTCGGAAAGGTCTATGCGAGCGCCGACCCAGGCGACAGGCATGGACGAACGCGACATCGCGGAGCTCATCGAGGCCGGTATCCCCGAAGCGAACGCAACCGTGACGCGACCGCGCGGCCCGGACGACGACGACCACTTCGCCGCAACCGTCGTCTCCCCCGCGTTCGAGGGCGAGACCGTGGTCGCCCAGCACGAGATGGTGTACGACGCACTCGGTGAACACATGACGACGGACATCCACGCTATCGAACTGACCACGCGCACACCCGACCAGGTCGAGGACTGACGAGCGTCGAACGCGACCAGTGCCACCGTCGAAGCTACTTGCGTCGATTCCAGCGACGCAAGCCATATGCCTCCGGCAGCCCCAGGGTCGGGTATGCCATTCGACCCCGAGACGGACCTGGCGCCCGAGGACGTGCAAGCGACCGTCGACGACGCCATCGCGGACAACGACGTGGTGCTGTTCATGAAGGGCAACGAGCTGATGCCCCAGTGCGGGTACTCGAAGAAGGCGCTCGCGCTCATCCAGCGGCATCGGGACGAGTACGAGACCGTGGACGTCCTGCCGGCGCTCGACGAGTTCCGCGAGGCACTCGAGTCCCACAGTGGCTGGGAGACGATCCCGCAGACGTTCGTCGACGGCGAGTTCGTCGGCGGGAGCGACGTCCTGGAGCAACTCGAGGACGACGGTGACCTCGCGGCGACGCTCGACGCGTAACGCCAGCCAGTCTCTTCTACCGGTCGCGTCGTCCGACGGTCGCCAGCGCGAGCGCCGTCACTGCTGTGGGTCGAGGACGAAGAGCGTGCCGCCGTGGGCGGCTCCCGGCGCGTCCACTCGCTCGACGTTCACGACGTAGTCGGTTCCCGTCAGCGGGTCGTCGAGGACCAGGCCTTCGGCGGCTTCCGGGTTGCGGTCGTAGCGGTCCTGGAGCGAGGACTGTTCCTCGAACGCGTCCTCGACGTCGCTTCCGGGCGCCTGGTCGGCGTCGACGCCGAGGACGGCGGCTGCCGGGACGTTCAGGGCGACGAGCGTGTCCGTGTCGTCGACGAGGAACGCCGGGTCCTCGCGCTCGCCGAGGCCGACCTCGGCGGCGAGCGGGCTGTCGTCGACGAGCGAGTACCGGTACGCGCCGACGACGATGGCGACCGCGCTCACCGCGAACATGATCGGCGTGAGGTCGAGCGCGAGGATGCCGGCGGCGCTCAGCGCGAGGTACGCCGCGTTCCCGACGGTCGGGAAGACGACGGCGACGAGCATCGAGACGACCTGTCCGCGGTGGGCGGTCGACGCACCGAACAGGCCTTTGAGAACGAGGGCGGCGCCGACGAACAGGATGAGGTACGCGAACGCGGCGTGCGCGAAGAACCCGACGCCCCACGCGCCGAACTCGATTATCTCGGAGCCAGTGCCGGTCGCGCCCGTCCGTTCGACGGACGTCCAGATGAGGTCGGTGCGGACCCAGACGAGTGCGTTCACGACGAGCCCTTCGAGGAAGAGGACGGCGAGGAGCGGAGTGCGGATCCAGTGGTCGCGGCCGGTGTATTCGAGCGCGAACAGGAACCAGCCGATGGGGACGAACGCGATACCGATGTACGTGAGTTTCGACGCGATGAGCGCCACCTCGAAGCTGAACGAGACGGTGTACACGAACGTGACGACGAGCCACACGAGCGAGCCGCCCAGCAGGAGCAGGAGTGGTCGGCCGCCCGGGCGACTCGCCCGGTCGAGGACGACGTAGAGTGCACCCATCGTCGCGAGTATCGCGACGACGAGCGTGGCCTGGTAGGCGAGCGTCGGGATGAGCATGGACGTTCATGCTGTTTACTCGCTCAAAACCACTGTGGCCGAATCGGACGCTCATTCAAGTACGGGGCGTCGGCCGACGGTCGACGGATGGGTCGACCGGACGCGTCTTCCGAGCCCTATTCGTCGACGGCGACGAGCTGCTTCCCGATGTTGTCCCCCTCGAAGAGGCCGAGGAACGCGTCGGGTGCGTTCTCGAGGCCCTCCGTGACGGTCTCGCGGTACTGGATGGTGCCGTCGCCGACCCACTCGGCGAGCTGGCGCGTGGCTTGCTCGAAGCGCGCCTGGAAGTCGTTCACGAGGAAGCCCTCGACCTGCGCGCGGGATTCGATGAGCGCGGGGAGTTTCCGGGGGCCGGTCGGTATCTCGGTGGCGTTGTAGAGCGATATCTGGCCGCAGACGGCGACGCGCGCGTCGACGTTCAGTCGCTGGAAGACGGCGTCCGTGATGGGGCCGCCGACGTTGTCGAAGTACGCGTCGACGCCGCCGGGTGCGGCGTCGTCGAGCGCGGCGCGGTAGTCGTCGGTCTCCTTGTAGTTGATCGCGGCGTCGAACCCGAGGTCGTCCTCGAGGAACGCGACCTTCTCGTCGCTGCCGGCGAATCCGACGACGCGGGCACCGGCTTCCTTCGCTATCTGGCCGGCGACGCTCCCGACGGCGCCTGCGGCGCCGGTGACGACGAACGTGTCCCCGGGTTTGACGTTCGCGACCTCGCGCGTCCCGAAGTACGCGGTGCGACCGGGCATCCCGAGGACGCCGAGCGCGGTGGAGACGGGGCCGAGGTCGGGATCGACCTGTGTCAGCGCGCTGGCGTTCGCGACCGTGTAGTCAGCCCATTCGAGGTTCCCGACGACGACGTCCCCCTCCTCGAACCCGGTTCCGTTCTCCGCGGCGACGTCGCCGACGACGCCGCCCTGGAGGGGGTCGCCGACGTCCCACGCTTCCGCGTAGGATTCCCCGGCGTTCATGCGGTCGCGCATGTAGGGGTCGACGGAGAGGTAGCGCGTCTCGACGACGACCTCGCCGGGCCCTGGCTCGGGGACGTCGGTCTCGACGAGCTCGAACGTGTCGCGGTCGGGGACGCCTGTCGGTCGCTTCGCGAGTACGAACTGGCGGTTGGTGTCTGTCACGGCTGTCGCTCGGGGCTGGTGTCGTAATGCGATTGGGGTCGCGGAAGGTCGTCGAGGGACCCCGTGGTCGTCAGCAGGTGACAGTACTCACTCGTCTCGCGGCAGGTCGAACGTGCCGGTGCGGTCTGCGGCGATCGTCGACGCGTCGCGCGTGTCGTCGACGAGGTACGGGAGAACGTCCTCGTCGTCGACGTCGTCCTCGTCGTAGAACTCGACGTCCTCGTCGTCGCGGAGTGCATCGACGTCCGCCTTCAGCACGCGGAGTTCGGCTTCGCGCGCGTCCCGCAGGCCCTTCTTCTCGCGGCCTCGTTTGGTATCTGCCATTACGATAGCGCATACGGGTCGTGTCTTGATAACTATTGCCACTCCATTGGTGAGCGTTCGGCGCGTCCGATTCGCGCTCGGCGTCACGTCCGGAGCCACTGTGCAGCGTCGACGGTCCGCGAAGCGTCACGGAACGGGGGGCGGGTTCCGACGAGAGGTGGTTTCTTGAGGTCGGGGGGCGACGGTCCCCGTAACGATGGGCGACGACGGGACGGCGACGCCACTGGAGGACGCGATGGCGGCGCGCGTTCGACGACTGGAAGCCGGGAACTACCGCCGGAACAACGAGCTCGTGCTCGACGCGTTCGTCGCGTTCCAGCGAGCGCGCGGCGTGGAGACGCTCGAATCGGTCTCGGCGACGGACTGTCGCCGGTACGCACAGCACCTCGCGGACCGCGTGCGCGACGACGACCTGGCGGCGAGCAGCGCGAACACGTACTACGACGTCGTCCGCGCGTTCCTCGGGTGGTGCGTTCGCGACGGCCGCATCCCGGAGAACCCCGCCGACACGCTCCGGGCGACGGAGGACCTCCCGACCGACTCCGGGGACGCGGACCGCCAGTACTGGTGGCCGGAGGAGCGCGAGGCGATGTTCGCGGCGCTGGACGCGACCGTCGACGAAGCGAACGACGCCGCGGGAGATGCCGCCGGGACCGACGGTGCGAGGCGCGCGACGTGGGACCAGTTGAAGGCCCACCGCGACCGAGCGTTGTTCTACACGCTCGGGCTCTCCGGTGCACGCGGCGCGGAGGTCCTCCGCGACCCCGACGACGAACGCCGGAACGGCATCACGTGGGGTGACGTGGACTTCGACGCCGGCGTCGTCCGCGTGTTCGGGAAGACCCGCGAACACCAGACGATGCAGGTGATGACGCCGGCACTGGAGCGCCTGGAACGCTTCCGTGCGCTGCTCGCCCCCTCGAGTCCGGACTGGCCGGTGTTCGTCTCGCTGCATCGACCGTCGCTATACGCGACCCTCCGCGAGGAACTCGGCGAGCGCGGCTGGCGCGAGGAGCGCATCGAGGAGCGTCTCGACGCCGACGGCCCGCTCGCGCTCGCGCGCGACGAGGACGTGACGCCACGCGCAATCTCCCTCCAGGGCGCGCGGTCGATGATGCAGCGTCGCTGCGAGACCGCGGACGTCCACGTCGACGGCGAGTACCTCAAACCCCACGGCGGGCGACGCGGCCTCGGCCACCAACTGTACTCGGAGAAGGCCGAACTCGCCCAGGAGGTCCTCCGCCACGAGAGCGTGACGACCACGCACGAGAGCTACCGCGAAGTGCAAGCCGAACAGCTCCGGGAGGACGCCGAAGCCGTCCTCTACGGGGCCGGAACTGCTAGCCAGTCCGACACGGGAACTGACAGTCGTTCCGGCGAGGGAACTGACAGCCGGACCGACACGGGAACTGACAGCCGGACTGACACGGGAACTGACAGCCGGACCGACGACTGACCGATGGTGGACTTCGCCGCTACCGCCGTCGTCTTCGTCGTTTCGCTCGCCGTCCTCCTCTACGCGTCGGCCGTCTTCACGAGCACCATCGAACGCATCGGGCTGGCGCTCGGCGTGTCGCCGTTCGTCGTCGGCGCGACCGTGGTCTCCGCGGGGACGACCCTCCCCGAACTCGCGTCGTCGACGTTCGGCGTCCTCGCTGGCGAATCCGCGATCGTGGTCGGGAACGTCGTCGGGTCGAACGTCGCGAACATCTTCCTCGTCCTCGGGCTCGCCGCCGCACTCGGTGGCGGCATCACGATCGACCGAGAACTCGTGCGGGTCGACCTCCCGCTCCTCGTCGCCTCGGCCGCGTTCGTCCTGTTCACGACGTGGGACGGGACGTTCGCGTGGTACGAAGGCGCGCTCGCGCTCGCCGGCCTCGTCGTCTACGTGACGTACACGCTTCAGGAACCCCGCCGGCTCGAGGAGACCGTCGAGGACGTCCTCGAGGGACAGGTCGGCGCGCCCGTGGACGTCGACCCGACCGCCGACCCCACCGAACCGGATTCCGCGACCGCTGTCGCCGCCGACGTCTCGATCAGCGCACGAACCGTCCTCACGTCGGTCGCGGCGCTCGCGCTCGTGATCGCGAGCGCGAACTTCCTCGTGCAAGCCGTCCTCGACCTCGCCGCGTCCACTGGCGTCGCGACCGAGGTCGTCGCCATCACCGCGATCGCGATCGGGACGTCCCTCCCCGAGATCGCGGTCGGTGCGGCCGCAGTCCGCCAGGACACGCCGGGGCTCGCCGTCGGGAACGTCCTCGGCGCGAACGTCTTCAACGCGTTCTGGGTGATGGGCGTCCCGAGCTTCCTCGGCCCGCTGTCGGTCTCGACGAGTCTGCGCGCGTACGCGCTCCCCGCGATGCTCGTAGCGACGCTCCTCTACTTCTTCATCACCCAGGATCGCGTCATCACGCGCTACGACGGGTTCGCGCTCCTCCTCCTGTACGCCGTGTTCGTCGTGAATCTCTTCTCGTTCACGTGACCACGGCCGGGAGTCCTCGCTCGACGAGGCACGGCACTATCCGTCGCTGTTCCTCGGTATCCGTCACTAACCGGCTAGTTTATGTTTCTTAGCGACAATCGAACGAGAATGCAACCCCGGTGTCGTTCGCGAACGCCCTCGCCCTCGCGGCGACTGATCGTCCTCTGTCTCGCCGTCTGGTTCGGCGTCCTCGGCGCGTACCTGGGCGGCGCACTCCCGTTGTCCGTGCCGGAGCTGAGCTCGTTCACGGTCGCGTCGACCGTCGTCTTCTCGGGGCTCGCCGTCGCGTACGAGCTCGGATACTGACGTCCACGCCACCGACGTCCCGATGTCAGCAATCGACCGCACCGACGTCCCGATGTCAGCAATCGACCGCACCGACGTTCCGGTGTCACCGGTCGACCGCACCGACGACGTTCCCCCGGAACGAACGGATGACGCCGATCACGCGCCGAGCAAGATGTTGAGTGCGGCGACGACGACGCCTGCCAGTCCCATGCGGGCGCCGGCGACGACCCACGATTGCTCGGAGAGCGACCCGAGGTACGCGCCGAACGTGAACAGGAGCGAGACGCCGAGCGCGACCGCGAGCGCGGTCGCGGCGACAGGGGTGAACGTCTCGTCGGGAGCCAGGAACGGGAGGAGTGGGACGAACACGCCCACTATCGGGCCGATACCGCTCATCGTCGCACTCACCGCTCGCGCCGTCCGGTTCCGGCGGGCGATGGCGGTGTCGTCGAGGTCTCGAAGCATCGCCGCCTCCACGCGCAACCGGTCGGCTCTGGTCTCCGCGCGCTCTATCTCCCAGACGCTCCACACGCCGGACGTGCCGAGACCGACGGCGCCCCCTGCACCGATCGCGAACACGGTCGCGCCGTCGGTGATACCGGAGAGGTACGCGCCGACGACGACGCCGACGCTCGTCAACGTCCCGTCGAACCCGTTCGAGACGAAGTACCGGCGGGAGAGCGCTCGGACGCCCTCGTCGGCGAGCACGGCCCGCAGGCGCTTTCTGCGTGACATCCGACTATCGGGGGTCCTGTGGCGTCTCGCTCTGCTCGACGAATTCGTCGCCCATCACGACCTCGTCGATCGAGTGCACGGTCCCGCCGAGGTCGTCGATGGCGGCTTCGACCGCGTCGTCCGCGATCGCCTGCCCTTCGACGGTGAATTTGACGTTCTGGACCTCGCGGTCGGTCTCGACGAGAACGGCGTTGACGCCCGCGACCCCTTCGCAGCGCGCGGCCGCGGCGGCGAACTCGCGGATGTCCGGGTCGTGGGGCTTGAGGACGTCGAGAACCAGCCGTTTCAGTTCGACCATGACGGCGGTACGACCACGGCCCGTTTCAAGCTATGGCTTGGGTCGGCATCCATTCTGGGGGAGTCGGTCACGCGTCGGGCGCGGTGGTCGTTGCTCGTCAGCGCGCGGCGACCGTGCGGGCGAGCGCCGCGGTCAATAGTGCGACCGTCGGGACGAGGAAGAACCAGCCGATGCTGAACACGCCGATGACGGTCACGATACCGCAGAGGACGGTCGCCGCCCACGTCACACCGATTCGTCCGGTCCACGCGCTCGTGGCGCCGACGCCGACGAGGGCGAGGAGTGCGACCGACCAGAAGAACAGCACGGGTGCGTTCCCGCCGGCTCCGAACAGGTAGTCGATGCCGGCCGTGCAACCCTGCGAGACCGTCGTCGTCCCGGCGCTGGTCGAGGTCCTGGACGTCCAACAGCTGACCGGGCCGAACGCGCCGAGCATGTAGAGCGCGCCACCGACGCCTGCGACAGCGGCGACGCCGGCGCTCGCTCTCGCCAGTCGGGCGAGCGACCCGCGCTTCGAGTCGCTTCCCTCGCCGTCGTCGTGCCGCGTCGAGCGGTCTGCCTGCGCGTCGTGGTTGGAGGGAGCCGTCATACCTCGACGGACGACCGGGCGGGAGTTTACGATATCGTCCGTCGCTCGCGACAGCGACTGTCGTGGGTGTGCCTCCGTCGGTCAGGGTCGCACGCGTTCGCCGCGGTCGCGGTGGCGTTCGTAGCGGTCGGTCGCCCAGGCGCGCACGCGGTCGTCGGTCGAGTCGACGCAGGCGGCGAGCTGGCCGTCGTCGCCGTACGCGCAGAGGAGGACGCGGTCGTCGGCGAGCGTCACGCCGACGTCCACGTCGATGGGCGTCCTGTAGAGGTCGAGGACGCCGAGGCCGAGGACGGCACGGAACTCGATGGGGTTCTCGTTGCGCGCTCGCTCGACGGTCCCGGTCGGGAGGACCAGTTCGGTGTGCACGCCTTCGGTCGCGAGTCGGGCGTGCGCGTCGTGATAGAGTCGACTGAGGACGGGCGAGAGCATTCGAACGCGGTCGGTGTCGAGCGCGCGGACGCGGTCGACGTAGAACCCGACTGGCGCCTGGGGGTCCTCTCGCGTGGCGGTTCGGACGGTCGCGTCGTCGAGCCACGCGGGGTCCAGGTCGGCCGCGTCAGTCGGAAGGGCCGCGTACACCGACTCGAGTCGTTCGATATTGTCGAGTTCGGAGAGGTAGTTGGCGTGCGTTCGAGCGACGACCGTGCCCGTGGTGGTGAGGTGGTACGCGCCGTCGTGCTTCTCCACCCAGCCGCGGTCGTCGAACGCGGCGAGGTGCCGCTGGACTGTTCGACGGGAGGCGTCGACGGTGTCGGCGAGCGCGGCGGGTGCAGCGGGGGCGTCTCTGAGCGCCGCGAGCACGCGCCAGCGCTCCGGTGCTCCGGCGAGGAACGTCGCGTCGTCGAGGGCGGTCACGGTCTCGGTGGTTTCGCGCCCAGCATCATGGCGCTTTCGTCGACAGGTCGCTGACCGTCCCAAGCCGGGTTCGTATAAATAAATCGAACAGAGTTGTCTGAGAGAATGGACGAATCGCCCGAATTAAAAATAGTGGCATTCGGTCCTCTAAGCGGCGAAAACAAGCGGACGGGTTTTAGCATATACAACCTTCGGCCGTCTACCTATCGTTTGGCCGTAAGGAATTAAGTAGTGTGTGGCAACAGTTCACTATGGTTGGGGAAGCAGATAGCAAGCGGAAACTCTCCGCGCTCTTCGGCGTCCTCGTCATGGTGCTGTCCGTGACGAGCGGGTCCGTCGGCGCGGAGACGCTCTCGGGTGGGACCGCACAAGCGGGGAACGTCGGCACGTCACCAGGCGTCCTCGTCAACGACGCAACGATCTACAACGGGACCGACTCCACAGTCGAAGTCGCGTACGACGTCGGCGGTCACGACCCCTCGAACCTGGAAGTCATCCTCCTGGACGGGTCAGACTCCCAGATAGACTCCAACGCGTCGCTCTCGGGAAGCAGCGGCGTGGTTGAGCTGACCATCCCCGCTGGCGAGAACGCCGACTTCACTGCCGACGCGTTCCTCTTCAACACGTCATCCGGGCAGATGGTCAAGAACACCTTCGACAGCGCGTCGATAACCGTCACCGACACGAAGTACGCGCCGTGGGTGAACCAGGCGGACACGAGCCACGACCCGACGACGGACACGACGCTCTCCGTCACCTACAACGCGACCGGAAAAGTGACTGCTGCTGGCGACGTCGCGGTCGTCCTCAAAGACAGCACGGGCACGACCGTCGCCGCGAACGCGTCGCTCGACGCGACCGAAGGCGTCGCCGAGGTCACCATCCCCGGCGGCACGTTCAACGCCGACGAGTCGATGACGGTCCTGCTCAACGACACGAACAAGGGTATGACCCTCGCGTTCGACCAGTTCGGCCTCACGGCAGCCAGTTCTGACACGGCGGCGCCGAGCATCTCGAACGTCACGTTCCAGAACGCGAGCGGGTACATGTACGTCACGTTCGACTCGAACGAGACGCTCGGTTCGAACGCGGCCGACGTCCTCGTCGAGGTGACGGGTCCGAACGGCACCACGTACGCGTTCGACCGCACGCAGTTCACCACGTCCGGCACTGGACCGTACACGTACGAGATCTCTGTGGGCCAGCAGTTCACGGACGGCTCTGGGACGTACACCACTGAGGTACGCGACGCCGTAGATGCCGCCGGGAACAACGGTGGGACGAACGGCGGCGGAAGTGGCCTCACTGCCACGGTGACCGCGAGCGGGAACGGCGGTGGCGGCGGTGGCGGCGGTGGTGGCTCGGACACGGCTGCGCCGAACGTCACGAGCGTCGACGTCTCGAAGAACTTCGACGGGAACCTCAGCGTGACGTTCCTCTCGAACGAATCCCTCGGCTCGAACGCTGGCGACCTCTCGGTGACGGTCGACGGCCCGCAGACGACGGCCGTCTACACGTTCGACCGGTCGCAGTTCAACGAGCGTTCGACGTTCTCGGGCTACGAGTACACCCTGAGCGCCGACCAGAGCTTCTCGGACGGCGACGGGTACTACAACGCGACGGTCGACGTCGCGAAGGACGCCGCCGGGAACGACGCCGGTGGCACGTACCTGAACGACTCGTTCCTGTTCATCGACCCGATGGTGAACAGTTCCTCGGTCAGCATCGTCTCCGGACCCGGCGACGAGGGGAAGATCGGCCTGAACGCGTTCTACGCGAGCGGCCTCCTCCAGATCCAGGTGAAGAACGACAGTCACGGCTACGAGCTGGAGGACGCTGGACTGACGAAGGACACGGAACTCCAGATGACTGTCGAGGTGAAGAGCAAGAAGCCGCGGGCGCTCATCGGGAACGGCCGGAGCGTCAACTGGACGCGCACGCAGAACGAGGACGGGAACTGGACGATAACCATCACGGGGACGCCCTCGGAGACGGACTACTACTTCCCGTACCCGGAGGAGTGGACTGGTAACCTGCGGGCGACGACGCACCGGAACGTCTCGATGACGTTCGCGTCGGACACGCTCTCGACGTTCCCCGCGGAACGACGCGACAGCTTGAGCGGTATCGTCTTCATGACGGACGCGCAGTCGTTCGCGCCGCCGAAGTACAACGACTCCGGCGCGAACCCGAAGATCGAGTTCGACGTGAGCGCCCCGCACTTCAACGAGAGCGGCCAGCTGAACTACGGGTTCGCGGAGGTGTACCTCCCGCAGTCGCTCCTCGATTACTGGGGTGTCACCGGGAGCGCCATCGAGGGACAGTACAACGGGCAGTCGCGGTCGACGACGCTCACGAACGTTCCGGGCGGCGGCGTGCAGGCGTCCGTGGACGTCCACTACTCGAGCGGAACGGCCGCGTTCACGGTCGATTCGACGGCGCCGGCGGCGGAGGCCGGGAGCGACGTGACCGCCGAAGCGGGCAGCAGCGTCGACTTCGATGGGACGAGTTCGACCGACAACAAGGAGATCGATACGTACGAGTGGGACTTCGACGGTGACGGGCAGACGGACGCGACCGGTGCGACGCCGTCGACGACGTTCCTGTCGACGGGCACGCACACGGTCGAGCTGACGGTGACGGACACCGCCGGGAACACGGCGACGGACACGTTGACGGTGACGGTGGAGGACACGACGGCGCCGACGGCGAACGTCGGGTCGGACCGGACGGTCGAAGCGGGGGATGCCGTGAACTTCGACGCGAGCGGGTCGACGGACGTCGTCGGTGTGACGTCCTACGAGTGGGACTTCGACGGTGACGGGCAGACGGACGCGACCGGTGCGACGCCGTCGAAGACGTGGACGTCGACGGGGTCGAAGACGGCGACGGTCACGGTCGCTGACGCCGCCGGGAACGAGGCGACCGCGTCGGTGACGGTGACGGTGGCGGACACGACGGCGCCGACGGCGAGCGTCGGGTCGGACCGCTCCATCACGGTCGGTGACTCGGTGACGTTCGACGCGACCGGGTCGATGGACGTCGTCGGTGTGACGTCCTACGAGTGGGACTTCGACGGCGACGGGCAGACGGACGCGACGGGCGCGACCCCCACGCGTACGTTCGACAGCACGGGGACGTTCACGGTCACGTTCACGGCGTCGGACGCCGCCGGGAACACCGATACCGCGACGCTCTCCGTCGACGTCAGCGGCGACGGCGACTCGGGTGGGTCGGACGGGTCGGACGGGTCGGATGGTTCCCAGACGACGACGGAACCGACGACGACCGAGCCGACGACGACGGAGTCGACGACGACGGAGTCGACGACGACGACGGCGGAACCGTCGACGCCGACGGAGACGAGCGTGCCCGAGACCGAGGACGGCTCGACGACGGCCGCGCCCACCGACGCGTCGGACGACGACGGGTCGACGACCGCGAGCGGCGGTGACGGCGCGACGACGGCGTCGGGTGAGGACGGTGCGGCGTCCACGCGAGAGCAGGTCGACACCGCGAGCGAGTCCGCGGCCGGGTCGGGTGGCTCGCCCGGGTTCGGTGTCGTCGTGGCGTTCGTCGCGCTGATGGGGGCGGCGCTCCTCGCGCGACACCGGCGGACGAACTGAGCGACGCGGGAACGACCGTGCTCGAGTCGACGCGGGAACGACCGTGGCGCGATGGGTCAGGCGGTCGCGGTGTCGTTCTGCTCCATCGCTTTGCCGATGACGTACGGCGTGACCACTGCGTCGAGGACGGCTATCCCGTACAGGAGGTACCGGATGGGGGGCTCGAAGAAGAGCGTGCCGACGACGGCGACGATGATCGCGCCACCGACACCCACTCCGTACCGGAACAGCTCGGGGGCCAGGGAATCGCTCATACCGGGCGACTTCTGGCTGATGGTTGATAAATCAACTTGGTTTCGCTTCGCTCCCGGTGGAAACCTCACTGGACGGCGTCGGTGAGTGCGTCGAGCAGGTGCATCGCGCCGGCTTTGTCCAGTGGGTCGTTCGCGTTCCCGCAGTGCGGGCTCTGCACGCACGCCGGGCAGCCGTCCTCGCACGAGCACGCGTCGAGCATGTCGAGCGTGCGCGCCGAGAGCGCGTGGACGTCGTCGTACGCGGTCTTCGACAGGCCGACGCCGCCGGGGTGGCCGTCGTAGACGAACACCGTCGGCGCGCCCGTGTGCGGGTGGAGGGGCGTCGACAACCCGCCGATGTCGCGACGGTCGCAGAGCACGGTGGTCGGGAACATCGATATCTGGGCGTGCTCGGCGGCGTGGATGGCGCCCGGGAAGTCGAACTCCTGGGTGATCGTCGTCTGGACGTCGCTCGGGACCGTGTAGTAGAGCGCGCGCGTCTCGAGGGTCGTCTCGGGGAGGTCGAGCGGAACTTCGCCGAGTGTCTCGCCGGACTGGGCGTCCTTGCGCTCGTAGCCCGTGATCTGCTTCCGCATCCGAACGCGGGCGAACCGACAGGGGACGTCCTCGCGCGCGAACGGCGCGGTCTCGTCGAGGTCCTCGTGGACCTCGATGGTCTTCTCGTGGAGCGTTCGCGTGTAGTAGTCCGCCCACGTCGGGCTGCAGACCGCGACGTCCCGGTCGAGGTCGAGGTCGCGGACCTCGTACTTCTCGCCCTGGTGGTAGTAGACTGCGCCCTCGTGGGCGTCCCGCAAGGCGTCCGCGAACGAGAGCGTCGCGAACACGTCGTTGCTTCGCTCGTCGACGAGGTCGACCTCGCGGTCGTCGACGGTCCTGAGGCTCGTCTCGTGCTGGGGGCTCCCCCCTCCCGAGTAGGTCCAGCGCGTCCCGCGGTCGGTGTCGCGGCGTTCGAGCGTCCCGTCGCGAACGAGGCCGCTGACGATACCGTCGAGCGGCTCGCCGAAGTATCCGCGGTCGCGCTCGGAGAGCCAGTTCTCCTGTGCGGCGCTCGCGACGTGCGCGGGCAGCAACTGGTCGTTCTCCGGGTTCGAGACCGCGCGCTCTGGCGGTGCGTCGAACAGACTCGCGGGGTCACCCATCACGTACTGGTCGAGCTGGTCCTCGCCGGCGACGAGACAGACGAGCGCCGGGTCCTCGCCGCGTCCGGCGCGGCCCGCGCGCTGGAACGTCGACATGCGCGTTCCGGGGTAGCCGTCGAGTATCACGGCGTCCAGGCCGCCGACGTCGACGCCGAGTTCGAGCGCGCTCGTCGACCACACGCCGACGAGGTCGCCGTCGTGCAGGCGCGATTCGATGTCCTCGCGCTTCCCGTCGCGCAGGGCGGCCTGGTACGCGGCGACGTGCTCTCCCTTGTCGGTCTCGCCGCGCTTCCGGAGTTCGGTCGCGCACTCCTGGGCGTACCGTTCGGCGATCTGCCTCGAACCCGTGAAGACGACCGTCTGGAGGTCGCGCTGCACGAGGTCGCAGAACAGGTTCTTGGCTTCCACGTGCGGCGACCGCCTGCGGCCGCCGTCGTCGCCCCAGCCGTCGTCCGCGTCGTACTCGGGCGGGTTCCAGAGCAGCCAGCGTCGCGGCCCGGTCGCGCTCTCGTCCTCGTCGACGAGAGCGAACCCGGATTCGTCGCGCCCGACAACGGTCGCGGCGTGCTCGACGGGGTTCCCGATGGTCGCGGAACAGCAGACGAACTCGGGGTCGGCGTCGAACCGGTCGCAGAGCCGCTGGAGGCGACGCATCACGAGCGCGACGTGACTCCCGAACACGCCGCGGTACGCGTGCACCTCGTCTATCACGACGGTCTCCAGGCGCTCGAAGAACCACTGCCAGAGCCGATGGGCGTGCGGGAGGATGCCGTAGTGGAGCATGTCCGGCGTCGTCGCGAGCACCGTCGGTTGGCGGTCCCGGACCGCGCGCTTCTCGGTCTGCGAGAGCTGCCCGGTGTACTGCGCGACGTTCACGCCGCTCCCGAAGGGCAGGCCGGCCGCGAGGTCGCTCATCGTCTCGGTCTGGTCGTTGATGAGCGCGACCTGCGGCGCGACGTACAGCGTCGTCGCGCGGTCGTCCAGCGCGCGCTCGAACGCCGGGATCGTGTACGCGAGGCTCTTCCCGCTCGCCGTCGGCGTCGCGAGCACGACGTCGTCACCGCGGCGGACCGCCTCCACGGCGCGCGCCTGATGCCCGTAGACGTCCTCGATGCCCGCACCGAGGAGGGCGCTCGCGACGCGCGGGTCGACGTCGACGTCCGCGAACGTCGCCTCTCGACCGGGCGTCGTCCGCTCGTACACCACCTGCCCGTCGTAGTACGGTCGCGACCGGAGCCACTCCACGACCGAATCCATCGGCGCTGTCACTACCCCAGCCTTGGCGTCCGTCGGTGAAAACCACTCGGTGCCGACGCGTGCAGCGACGGCGCGGAACCGAGCGGGACCCCATCGTTCTAAGATGCCTGCCGTGGTAGGAGCGGACATGTCTTGGCTCGATGACAGACGACATCGGCTCGGTCTCGTCTTCCTCGTCGTCTCCATCGTCTCCCTGTACGTCCTCTGGCAGATCGTGTGGACGGTGTTCTTCGCGCTGACGTTCGTGTACGTCCTCCAGCCCTGGCGCGGCCAACTCGTCGACCGCGGCCTCCGGCCGCGACTCGCTGCCGCCGTCCTCACGGTCGTCGCGTTCTTCGGCGTCCTCGGGCTGTTCGTTCCGGTCCTGCTCGTCATCTACCAGCGACGCAAACCCATCCTGGACTTCTTCCGGAACGCGCCCGAGGTCATGGAACTCGCGTTCGGCGGATTCACGTACACGGTCGAACTCCAGTCGCTCGTCCCGGTCGTCCGCGAAACGCTCTCCTCGGTCGCCGTCGGCGTCGCCAGTGCCGCGCCCGTGCTCGCGATGAAGGTGTTCCTGTTCGTGTTCCTCGTGTACGCGCTCCTCTACAAGCCCGGTGGCGTGCGGTCGCTGGTCTTCCGGACCGTCGACGGCGAGGTCCAGGAGGAACTCCTCGCGTACCACGACCGCGTCCGCGAGACGCTCTACGGCCTGTACTTCGTGCAGGCGGCGACGGGCGTCCTGACCTTCCTCATCGCGCTCCCCGTGTTCGCCATCGCGGGGTACGGCGCGTTCTTCTCGCTCGCGGTCATCGCCGGCATCTTCCAGTTCGTCCCCGTGCTCGGGCCGTCCGTCGTTATCGTCGCGCTCGCGGGCGTGGAGGCCGCTGGCGGGAACGTCCCGCAGGCGGTGCTCGTTCTCGTCCTCGGATTGACGCTCGTCGCGTTCCTCCCGGACGCCGTCCTCCGGCCGCGCCTCGCGAAGTACAGCGCGGGAATGCCGGCGAGCCTGTACTTCGTCGGGTTCGTCGGCGGCGTGTTCACGGTCGGCCCCATCGGCATCATCGCCGGGCCGCTCGCGCTCAGTCTCCTCGTCGAGACCTTCGAACTCGTCGCCGACGGCGTCGAGGAACGCTCGCCCCTCCAGCTCGAAGCGGGTGACCCAGCGCCGGACGATGACACCAACCCAGGAACCACCGACGACACCGACACGAACGAACCACAGCTCGGCGACGACGCCGACCCCGTCAGTGACGGCGGCACCGACGAAGAAGTCGACACGGACGAGACGGCATCTGGGTCGTGAGGCCTGGAGAGGACACACAAATTCCGGGCAGTGTGCTCGAACGGTTCTCGCCCGGTAACCTGCCTGCCTGCGCCGCACTTTTCGTCAGTAGCGAAATCGTGCAGCTGGTGGAACTCACCATCCACCCCCACCCGATGCGCACACGAATGACACCAGAAGTGGTTATTCGTCGGCTCCCATGATCGATGCCCGTTCGGGCAACACTACCGCCACCGGTCCAACTCGTCGTCAATGTTGACCTCAATTCCCATCTGCGAACAGGGCTTCGAGGGGGTACTTAAAGAGCTATTTTCTTACCCGGAGTGAAAGTGAAAGGTGTAACCCAGACGGTGGCCTATTTCGCTGCATCACGGTCATGTTTTGAGTCACCGAATAGTTATGACAGTCGCGAACAAAGCGTGAGTCATAAGACTCCTCCGCCAGAGGACCAGAGGTACATACAATGACTCGATCGGTGAAAATGGCCGCGAGGACTCTACCAGAGCTGTTGGATATTGCGTCCGAGAGAGTCTATTCAGATAATCGGAACAATTTCCGAGCGATTTGTCTTACCTCAGATCTTTCTTTAGAAGACCTAGCGGATTTGTTCGGACGTTCCTTCGAGGTCTCGGAGCAAGGGGAATTCTACAGGCTCCATCAATCCTACACACGCTACAGGAAAGAGTTTGAGGTCTATTTTTATTTGTACATGGAGGAGGAAACCGAGACGCCGATTTTATTCACTCTAAACTCTTCCGAGGACTTTAGGCGGACAGCAAAACCCGCTATTGTGTCTACTGAAGGAGTCTACCATCTTTGGATTCCTCCTGAGAAAATTGACACTATCATGGAAGATATTCTCAGTGTTGACGGGAGTCGGCTTACAAAATTTATTGCTGAAAAGCTGAGCAGTGAACGGCGTTTCCAGAAGGAACGGAGACCGGAGTTTGAACGACGTCAAGAGTACAAAGGTGAAGACGCCGCTCAGACGCTTGACGAAGCACGGATGGAATACGGGGTGACGCCAAAGAAATTACAGTTTGAAATTCCCTCGCTCGCCGATTTTGGATTCGGAGAAGAAGGCGAGTTCGTTATGAAAGGTGGTGACGCTAGCTACTTCTTCAACGACATTGTCAAGGAATTTGCCTTGAAGCGGGTAAAACGTATGAACGAGCAGATTCAGTCGACGAAGCTGGATCTAGTCAAGGAGGACGAACTCGAGAGGATTGATAAGCAATCACTTGAAATTCAGTTGTCTAATGCGTTGGAGTATGAGGATCGAGAAGACTTCATAAGCGAACTTGAAGATGGGCAGTTCTACCCATACGAAATCAACACCGAGAGGGGGAGTCTACTATTGACTGGAAGACTAATTGATGAACAAAACGGTGGGATGTTGTCCCTCACTACGGATGGGAAGAAGCTGACAATCCTTCCGAAACATAATTCGAGGTTTGACTCCATCCTACGGTTCTATCGTTTTCTCGTTGAGAACGTTGATCCAAGCGCCTCAGTCCAAGAACTCGCCAACTAATGACTGAAAATCTTAAGAAGCGGAGAAACCGTCTACCTGAGGAAGCTGTTGAAGAGTTGGATAGTTCACTCGAAACGAAAAGATCTGAACTAAAACGAGAGTTAAAAGAAGAGTATCTGGATAAGATTTCCAACATAATATCCGAAGATCGAGAAGAAACAGATGATTTTAACGTGGTTATTTCGGCATTCCAAGACCGGGAGGATATTGATTATTCCTTTATCAGAACGGAGCCTCTGTTCCATCAAAAAGAGAACAATTTAGACATTCTAATCGCCTCTGAAGATTCAGAGGTTCTTGTTTTTGTAGAGTGTGAGCGGCGACTTACTACCCATCTTGAAAAGAAACTTAAAAATTATCAAGAGAAAAAAGAAGTCATTGAGCAGAATCTCCCTGATGATCTTGACGTAGCATCTTATCTTGAGCGAATGGTTGGTTGGGA
The DNA here is from genome assembly GCF_037081675.1 of Halorubellus litoreus. Classification (GTDB taxonomy): domain Archaea; phylum Halobacteriota; class Halobacteria; order Halobacteriales; family Natrialbaceae; genus Halorubellus; species Halorubellus litoreus. Next base: position 532,338 of record NZ_JAZAQL010000003.1, read on the forward strand.
AGCCTCAGAGATGGACTTCGTGATGTCGTCAAGACAGCTTCCAGAATATAAAATTCAGCAGAAGGTAGAGGAACTCGGAATTAACCTCATCGGGTGGAGTTTAGCAACTCATGGATCGGACTGTATGATCTATCATCAAATGTTCAAGCATGAGAAGACTGCCCCATTTAATGGTCACTCGGATGATCAACTTTCAAGATACATTTCCAATACGCTTCAAAGCGGTGTGGAATATCAGGAGTATGTGGACTTCACTTATTCATCCAGCAGCATTCTGAAAATTCAGGATATGATTCTAACCTTGGTTAACCGGCACCATCGCCAAGGCAATGATGTCTTCAATTATTCTGACTGGAAGAGTCTGTTTAAAATGGAGCTTTCCAATTACCTGCCGGAAGAACGTAAGACACTGTACCTGAGCTTCTTGGACCGGGCGATTGATTACAATTTAATTTCGAGGGAAGAGAATAGCGGCGATCGCCTTTCGGACGGCCACCGGGCGATCTTCAAAGCACATAAGAATCAAAAAAAGTTAATCAATGAAATCCGCGAAAAGATGGCTGAAACAGAATTGCAAGATGATCTGCAGTCTCGTCTAGAGGAATATGAATCTCAGAAGCTAACTCAATTGGAACGCGAATATGCGACCGGTGGGACTACTCTATCTGACTTCGTTGAGGAAGACTCTGAGTCAGATTCCAGTTAACTGAACCCAATCATTAGCGTCAAGTTGAGATATTTGGGTAAACAGCTCGAAATTTCTTAGCTCAGCTCCAATGTTAGAACCCCCAATTTCGTATCCGCCCTCCCCGGTTTGACCTCATATAAACACGATAGAGAGTTGTTAACTGCTTCTCGTGTTCACGAATGAAGCCTAGGGAGCTACGAGATCGCGTGTTCAGTAACTGCTGACGCTCTTCAACCGATTGACGTAAAATGGGTTACGTGTTTCTCGCTATCTCGAGCGTGGTTCCGGTGTTCGTGTTCGTGGAACCGTATCGACCGGCGTTCACTGCGCGAACCGGTCGCGCTGGCTGAGGCCGGTGAGTTCCAGCAGGGAGGCGAAGTCCTCGCGTTCGACGATGCCGACGACGTCGGTGCCGTCGGTGACGAACGCATATTCGACCTTGTCCATCTCGCGGAGGGCGTCGAACGCGGGCGTGGTGAGGTCGACGGTGGGGAGGTCGGTGGTGGCGACGTCGCCGACGAGCGTCCCCGTGTCGCGACCGTGCTCGCGGAGGGCGTCGAGGCCGACGAGGCCGATGACGCGGCCGCCCCGGTCGCGGACGACGTGGTGGTCGACGCGGTCGTCGAGGACGCGCTGCGCGAACGCGTCGAGCGTGACGTCGGCGTCGACGGTCGGGCGGTCGCGGTCGACGACGTCCTTGACGAGGAACCCGTCGAGCATCCCTTCGAGCGCGACGACGCGGCTCTCGCCGTTCGCGGCGCTGTACACGAACAGCGCGAGCAGGAGGAGCATCGGTGCGCCACCGAAGAGCCCGACGAGTGCGAAGAGGATCGCGAACATGACGCCGACGCGCGCCGCGATTCGCGTCGCGTCCACGTACGGACGAGACCGTGCGAGGAACGCGCGGAGGACGCGCCCGCCGTCCATCGGGAACGCCGGCAGGAGGTTGAACACGGTGAGCGTGACGTTCGTGATTGCGAGGAATCCGAGGACGAACACGACGCTCGGCGCGGACGCTGGCACGACGAACAGCGCTGCGTAGCACGCGATGCCCGTGACGACGCTCGCCGCGGGGCCGGCGAGCGCGATGACGAGTTCTCGTCCCGGTTCCTTCGGGAGGCGTTCGAGGCTCGCGAGCCCGCCGAGGATCCAGAGCGTGATGGCGCTCGTCTCGATGCCGTACCGGCGCGCGGCCGCGGCGTGCCCGAGTTCGTGGACCGTGACGCTCGCGAACAACCCGATGGCGGCGAGCGCCCCGAGCACGAACCCGTTGTTGCCGGCTTGCAGCGTCTCGACGTCCAGCGGTACGCCTGAGACGACCTCGACGAGACCCGCGTAGAGCTCTATCTGTCCAGTTCCGCCGATGATCCACGCGAGCACGGGGAGGAACACCACGAGGGAGATGTTCACCTTGATCGGGATCCCCCAGACGGTGGCCACCCGGTAGTTGTACATAGCTGCCCGGATGGCCGCCACGGGTATAAAAAGCCGCCCCGACGGTGCGCCTCCGGAGCGGCGAGCGGGCGCACGAATCGCCCCTAGGTCCTTGTGTCACCACGTCGACTGGCCGGTATGGACGCGCGCGCCCTGTTCGACCTGCTCGCGGACGGCGACACCCTCACGGTCGTCTGCCACAACAACCCGGACCCGGACTGTCTCGCGAGCGCACTCGCGCTCGGCCGCATCGCCGTCGCGGCCGGCATCGACGAGTACGACATCTACTACAGCGGCGAGATAAGCCACCAGCAGAACCGCGCGTTCGTGAACTTGCTCGACATCGACCTGTCGCGGTTCGACGAGGCGGCGGTCCGCGACCGCGAGCCCGGTGACCTGCTCGCGTTCGTCGACCACTCGAAGCCGGGCGCGAACAACGAGGTCCCCGAAGACGTCTCCGTCGACGTCGTCCTCGACCATCATCCGGCCGACGACGTCCAGGCGCGGTTCGTCGACCACCGCGAGGACGTCGGCGCGACCGCCACCATCCTCACAGGGTACGTGCGCGAGCTCGACGTCGAGGTGGACGAGACCCTCGCCACCGCGCTCCTGTTCGCGATCCGCCGGGAGACCCTCGGGTTCCTGCGTGGCGTCACCGTCGCGGAGTACGACGCCGCCGGCTACCTCCACGACCGCATCGACGAGGACCTCCTGCATCGCCTCTCCGTGCCCTCGATCAGTAGTGCGACCGTCGACGCTATCGCCGACGCGATAGCGAACCGGAGCGTCCGCGGGTCGCTGCTCGTCTCGCACGTCGGGCGGACGAGCGAGCGCGACGCGCTCCCGCAGGCCGCGGACTACCTCGTGACGCTCGAAGGCGTCGACACCGCCATCGTGTTCGGGATCGTCGACGACGACATCCACCTCAGCGCGCGTACCACGGACGCTCGCGTGAACGTCGGCGAGGTGCTCGCGGCCGCGTTCGCGGACGTCGGGAGCGCGGGCGGACACAGCGAGATGGCCGGTGGCGAGATACCGCTCGGTATCTTCGCTGACTACGGCGACGACGGCCCGCCGCTCGTCGACATCGTCGAGCGCGTCGTCACCGCACGGCTGTACGAGGCGTTGAACGTCGACGAGGAAGACGAACGGTGAACCGAAAGGATGGCTCCCCGGGTCGACGACCGACGGAGCGCCGGATGCACTGGGGCTACTTCGGGTCGATGACGACGTGGCCGTCCCGGCCGAGGCGAACGCTGGCGTTCGCGTACTCGAACTCGATGGTGACCGGGGCGACGTGAGCGCTGGTGAGGATGGATTCGAGTCCGTCGACGTCGACTGCGTTCTGCAAGGGTTCGAGGTCCAGTGCATCACAGCACATGACGTTCGCGACCGCCTCCACGACGACGATGCCGGGACCTGGGACCGAATGCCAGTCACACTCCATGTGGTACCGGCCGTCGTCGGGGTCGAACGTTGGTGTCACGTCGTACTGGGTCATTAGAGGATACCTGAGAGTCGTGTTACCGTCCTATACGGTCTGCACTGATATATCTATATCCGTAGTCCTGCGGGAACGCGAGTGGTCGTTCGATATCCGGTTCTGCCGGGGACGGCTGTGGTCGCTCGTCATCTCGCGTCGTGACCGCCGTTGGAGTGGCCTGTATCGATCCACTCCCCGTCGTCGCGACCTGACGGGGTCACGAACTGGCGCAGTCGTCTTCACGAACTGCCTCGTTCAGGTACTTGCGCGGGCGCGTTGCGCGCTCACGGTGCGTTCCAGGTCGTCGATGCAATCCGTGACGGTGTACGTCGTGTCTGTCTCCACGTCCGTCGAAGGCGCCACCTCGACGAGGGTGCCGTCCGCGTACACCGCGACGCACAGTACGGGGAACGTGATGATTTCGTAGCTGTCGTCGGAGACCATCGACGAGACCGTTCGCGTCCCGAACGCTGGTTCGAGCGTGCGGTCGTGCTCGCGCGCCCACGTCCAGAACCGCGAGTACGTCGCGCGGGCTTCCTCGCACCAGTCGTCGTCTGCTTCGGGCATGAGTTCGTGCGCCCACGCCTGCCGGTGCACGCGGTCGACGTTCCCCGTCTCGGCGATCGATTCGAGCCGACCGATGACGTGTCGTTGTTGCTCGTGTGTGCCGTGCATCGACGCGCAGTGGAAGACGTCGACGTGGACGTCGTCCGCGTTCGAAATGTCTGTGTGCTCTATGACCATGGTTCGTGTAGTCCACCGCGGGTCGCGAACCCCACCGGGAATCGGTCCCGTCGTCGCGCGCCGCGTGCGGCGTCTGTGGAGAGTCAAGCGGGCGACGGGCAAGGTTATACGCGTAGTATCCGCGAGTAATCTTTCAAGAGGTTTCGCGTTCCTCGGTAGGTGTCCGTTATCGACGGTAAATCGCTACTACTCGTGGGCTTCCGAACGGGTAACGCCCTTCATCTGCGCGCTATCGCGTCGGTACCTGAATCGCAGGCTCAGGTCACTGGAAGCCTGCGGGCGAGCTCGCGTCCACGGGCGGTTGTTCGTGGCGCGTCTCGTAGTGCTCGTAGCGCTCGCGGACGTCCGCCGGCACGCTCGGGTCGACGTCCGCGAACGCCGCTTCGAAGTCCGCGTGCGAGACGATGGGGCCGGGGCCGGTCTCGGGGTCGACGTCGTCGCCGACGGTCTCGAGGTACGCGCGCGTCGCTCGCGTCGCCGCTTCCCGGCAGATCGCTTCGATGTCGGCGCCGACGTACCCGTCGGTGCGTCCGACGAACGCGTCCAGGTCGACGTCCTCGGAGAGCGGCGCGTCCGCGGTCTGCACCTCGAAGATCTCGCGGCGAGCGCTCGCGTCCGGGACGGGGACGTGCACCTGGCGTTCGAGGCGTCCGGGCCGCAGGAGCGCGCCGTCGATGAGCTCGGGGCGGTTCGTGGTCGCGACGACGAGGACGTCCTCGAGGCCGCCGATGCCGTCCAGTTCGGTGAGTAACTGGCCGACCATGCGCTCGCCGACGCCGGACCCCGTCTGCTGGCCGCGCTCGCCCGCGATCGCGTCTATCTCGTCGAAGAGGACGACCGCTGGGGCGTTGTCTCGGGCGCGCTGGAAGACCTCCCGGAGCCGTGACTCGGATTCACCGACCCACTTCGAGAGGAGTTCCGGGCCCTGGATGGACAGCAGGTTGCATTCGGATTCGGTCGCGACGGCCTTCGCGAGCATCGTCTTCCCCGTCCCCGGCGGACCGTACAGGAGCACGCCGCTCCCGGTGTCGAGGCCCGCTTTCTCGAGGACGTTCGGGTACTTCAACGGCCATTCGACGGCTTCGCGGAGCGTGCGTTTCGCGGCGCCGAGCCCGCCGACGTCGTCCCAGGACACGGCGGGAATCTCCACGTGCATGTCCCGGAGCGCGGACGGGTCGGCGTCCTCGAGCGCCGCTTCGAAGTCCGCGCCCGTGACGACGGGGGCTTCGCGGACCGACCCGGTCGTGGTGTCGTTGTGCGCGCGCTGGAGTGCTCGCATCGCGGCCTCCTGAACGACGCTCGCGAGGTCCGCGCCGACGAACCCATGGGTGCGGTCGGCGATGGCGTCCACGTCGACGTCGTCCGCGAGCGGGACGTCGCGCGTGTGGACGTCGAGTATCTCGGCGCGGCCGTCGCGGTCGGGAACGCCGACCTCGACCTCGCGGTCGAACCGCCCGCCGCGGCGCAGCGCCGGGTCGATGGCGTCGGCGCGGTTCGTCGCAGCGATGACGACGACGCGGTCGGTCTGGTCGAGGCCGTCCATGAGCGTGAGGAGCTGGGCGACGACGCGCCGTTCGACGTCGCCGGCGGCGTCCGAGCGCTCGGGCGTGATGGCGTCGACCTCGTCGATGAACACGATGGCGGGCGCGTTCTCCTGGGCCTCCTCGAAGACGTCGCGGAGGTACTCCTCGCTCTCCCCGTAGTACCGCGACATCACTTCGGCCGCGGGCAGGGAGACGAACGTCGCGTCGACCTCGTTCGCGACCGCTCGCGCGAGCAGCGTCTTCCCCGTTCCGGGCGGTCCGTGGAGGAGGACGCCGGCGGGCGGGTCGACGCCGAGCTGTTCGAAGAGGTCCGGGCGCTGGAACGGCAGTTCGACGAGTTCGCGGACGCGAGCGAGGGCGTCGTCGAGCCCGCCGACGTCCGCGTACGTCGTCTCGGGTCGACGCGTGGTGACGGCGTTCGCGTCCTGTGGCGGCTGTACTTGCGCTTCCCCGCCGTCGCTCCGGGCTTCACGAGCGCTATCGCCTTCGGCGTGCCCGTGCCCGGGTGCGCCGTCGCTGTCGGCGTTCTCGCCGTCGTCTTCCGCGTCGGTCGTCGCACTCGGGTGGTTCGATTCCCCGGCGTGCGCGTACGACCGCACCTCCAGGTCGGTCCCTGGCGTGACGCGCACGACGCCGTCCGGGCGGGCGGCGGCGACGGCGACCGGTATCGAGCTCCGGTCGGGGGCGCCCTTGAACGTCGTTGCGACCGTGCAGCCGGGGGCGAGGACGGAGCCCTCGAGGTCGGCGAGCAGCGAGTGTTTGAACGAGGTGAGACTGGCGAAGGGCTCTTCGACGCCGACGAGCAGCGCTTCGGCGTCGACGGGCGTGGTCGTTGCGACGTCGACGACGTCACCGATCTCGACGCCGAGTTGCTCGCGGAGGGCCGCGTCGATGCGGACGATGCCGGCGCCTTCGTCGTCGGGGTAGCCCGGCCAGACGCGCCGGAGGATGGAGTCGTCGCCGTTCGTGAGTTCGACGAACTCACCGCTCAAGAGGTCCAGCTTGGACATCGCGGCGATGTCGACCGCCGCGAGTCCGTTTCCGACGTTCTCCTCGCGGAGCGGATGTACGGTAAGTTCCATGGTGTGTGTGATGGCCGGTTCGAGACCGGCTCGACGCTAGTAACGGACACTCGTTCGTCCGTTAGTTACACTCCGCCTAGCACACCACGGGTGGGAGTAGCGTGGGGCTGTTTCGACGGTAGGCGTCGAGAGAATGAGTCGTATACGGTCTGTACGGCGGGGAACGACCGTCCGTCAGCGGGTGTCGGCGGCGCGAAGCCGGGTTCCGGTGTCGACCGTCGCGTATCTGGGCACGACGACACCGGGGTCGACGTGGACGTCGTCGCCGAGGGTCGCGCTCTCTCCGACGACGACACCGAAGTCGGGGTTGGGCGTCGGTCGCGGTCCGACGTCCGCTTCGGCGTCGAGTGCGTCGGGGAGCTGCGTCGGTCTGACGACGTGCGTTCGCGCGCCGACGTCCGCGTTCGGACCGACGACGCTGTCGACGAGCGTGGACATCGACCCGACGGTCGCGCCCGACAGGAGGATGCACGACGATAGCTCCGTTCCGTGGCCGACGACGACCTTCGGGCCGACGTACGAGTACGGCCGCACGTACGCGTCGGCTTCGATGCGAGCGCCGGCGGCGACGATCGCGGGTCCTTCGACGACGGCGCCGTACGCGACGGATGCGCCCGGTTCGACGCGCACTGGGCCGTGGAGGCGCGCCATCTCGTCGACGGAGCCGTCGACGGTCTGTCCGGGCGACCGTTCGGCCCACTCGTCGAACGCGCGTCGGTTCGCGGCGAGCAGGTCGGCGGGGGAATCCACGTCCACGTGGTCGTCGACGACGACGGGCCGAAGGTCGTGTCCGGCTGCGGTCCGTTCGACGACCGCGGCGAGGTCGCGCTCCCCGGAGTCGTTCGTGGGCGGACGCGTCCAGTGCTTCGCTTCCGCGGGAAGCGACGCCGCACCGGCGTCGACGTACGCGCCGCTTTCGTCGTCGGCGAGGCGTTCGACGTCGAGCGGGCCGCCGTCGCCGACGACGACGGGGTCGGTCGCGGGTTCGTCGCGCGCTCGAACGCCGACTGTCGGAACGTTCGCGTACAGCGACCCGAGTGCCGCGTCGTCGTAGAGCGCGTCACCGGGGAGCACCACGAAGTCGCCGTCGAGGTGATTGCGGGCGACGACGAGCGCGTTCGCGGTCCCCATCGGTCGCGGCTGGAAGGCGTACGTCACGGGAACGCCGTCCACGGCGTCACCGAGTGCCTTCGCGAACGGCTGATAGTACGGTGGGACGACCACGACGAGGTCCGTCGCGCCAGCGGCGACCGCGCGACGCGCGACGTGAACGAGGAGGGGGTCGCCGCCGACGGGGAGAAGCGGTTTCGGGACGCTCGCGGACAGCGGTTCTAGCCGTTCCCCGTCACCTGCGGCGAGCAATACTGTCTGCATGGGTGCCTCTTTTCGACTACGAAGGCTTTGCTATGCGTCGACTAATCCATACCAACCAGTTACTGTATCGGCCGCGTCGGTGCTCCCCGACCCCTCAGATTCCCTGCATCAAGCGTTCCAGGGGTTGACCACGACCGTCGGGCAGTTCACGACCGTTGCACGCGCGCCGCCGCCGGTGCCGCGAGCGCGACCCGGAGCGGGTGAAAGCCGACGCTTGCGGCGAGGAGTAGGAGCCGCCTGCTGCTCGGTTCGCGGCGCCTGGCGTGCCGCGCTGTCGCCGTGAGTGGACTCGTCGCTGGTGCGCGACGAGTTGAAATGTCAGGCGCACCTAGTTGGAGTCATGTCTACCGCAGAGCCCGACACCGTCCGCACCTGGCTCGTCGAGCGCACGTACTCGGACGACGAACTGAACCTCGTCATCCTCACGTACGCCACGCCGGACGGGAAGCGGTACTATCGGAAGGAGCGCGCACTGACGTCGTTCACCGACGCGCCGGAGACGCCGGTCTCGGTCGCCGCCGACCCCGGGAACCTCGGGGACGTGGACGACCCCGATACCGTCGAGTGGTATCGCAGCGAGGCGACGCGGATGGCGGCCGAACACGACGTCGACGACGTCCTCTAGGCGGTCGCGAGCGACGTGGGCCGTTCGTGCAGCCGTGTTCAAGCGTCCCTATCGGGTCGCTACCGGTGGTATCGTGCTTAAGCCCACCCGGGACGTATCAATACACATATGATAGCCGAGATACGCCGTGCGAACCGCGACACGCGAGCGCAGTACGCGCTCATGATGCTGTTCGGTGGACTCTGCATACTCGCCGCGTTCGCCCCGCTCGGAGAGACCATCCGCATCGCGACCGTCGGGACGCTGTTCGGGTTCACCGCCGGCCTCTGGGTATCGCACCTCCTGCAGGTGCTCCGGCGCGCCGTCGACGAACGCGCGACCGCGACCCAGGTGAGAGCCTGATGGCCGTCCCTGAAGAGACGACAGCGGACCGCGACACCGGTACCGAGCACGAACCCACGGACGATGCGAGCGAGCCCCGAGACGCGACGACATCGCGGGACGAACCCACCGGTGGGTTCCTGACGAACGTCGAGTTCCTCACGGGCCCGAACCCGAACCTCGGGTCGTTCCTCCTCGTCGTCGGCATGGTGAGCATCGTGTTCATCGCGCTCTTCCAGCTGACGCTCCCGACGACCGTCGCGTACCTCCTCACCGCCGGCGTCCTGTTCGTCACCGTCATCAGCGCGCTGTTCGCGTTCCTCCTCGACGCCTTCGGGTACTTCGACCCCGTCGCGGCGCCCCCCGCGGACGCTCGGCGTGCGCGGGCTCGCGACGCCAGACCGTGGGTGCCAGCGACCAGCCCCGCGAAACCGCTCCCGCCGCTGTTGAACTTCGACGCCGAACTCCGCGCGTACGACGACATGTTCGACGGCGACCTTCCGGCGGCGTTCGACCCGTTCGTCGAGGACTACCGACGCCTGAAGACGAACACGCGGAACCGGCCGAGCATCGCGAGCGACCTCCGCGCCGACCTGAACCCCATCGGGACGCTGTTCGGACCCGGCACAGCGGGCGACCGGCTCTACGAGGACATCTCCGAACGGCTCTTCAGGTACATCGACGCGGATCGCGAACTCGCGACCGTCGACCGAGTGACCTTCCGCGACGACGACGGCGCGGAGACCGACGTCGCGGCGCTCGCGGGCGGCCTCGGTCGCGTCGAAATCGTCGTCGCGAACGAGGGCGAAGGAGTCGACGCGGTCGCAGTCGTCGAGTTCCGGGACGCGTCCGGCTCGGTCGTCGCCAGCCGAACGTGCGACGCCGGCTACGTCGCACCCGGCGCCAGTCGAACCGTCGACGCGGACGTGTTCGTCCCCGCGGACGCCGTCCGCGCGACCACCCGACTCCAGGCCACCGAGGTCCAGGGACGCGACGCCCGCCGGAGTCCGCGCGTCGTCGGCTCCTGACCGTCGAACGAACGTCGCTTCTTCCCCCGAACCCCGGCGACCGCCGTCGCCAGGCGAATCCAACCGCTACCTCGCGTCCCGCCGCTACGTCTGCTTCTGCCACGTGAACTCGTACGCGTCGCCCTCGAACCGGAACGTCGTAGCGGTCGCCTCGTAGCCCGTGACGCGCTCGGGCCACCGGTCGGTGGTGTCGAGCACGACCCGGTCGGCGTCGTCGACGAACGCGAGCGTGTTCCGGAGGGCGCGATAGTAGCGACGCATCACCTGCTCGGGGAGGTATCGGGTGCCGTCGGACGCGGCGTCGACGCGCTCCAGGGTGGCGGTCACGCGCTCGCTCCGCTCGAAGTCGGCGTCCGGCGGCTCCGTCGACACGCGGACGACGTCGCCGTCGACGGTCGCGCTCGCGTCGTCCGTCGGGACGACGGTTCGGTCCGGGCCGACGAGTTCGACGAGCGCCGCGCCGTCGCCGCCGTCAGGCCCGTAGCCCGCGACCAAGCCGTACGTGCCGCCGCCGAGCCAGCCGACGCTCCCGCCCGGCCCGTAGTACTCCGGGTCCGGTAGCGCCTCGCCGTGGTACGCGTTCAGTACGTACTGCTTCCCGGTCCCGGGCGCGAGGGCGCGGCAGTCCGCGGTGTGGTAGAGCGGCGCGACGTGGAACCACTCGCCGCCGTCGAGCTTGAAGAGGTTCCAGTGCCCGCACTGGGCGGTCTCCCGCGACCGGTTCGCGGCGACGAACCGCACCTGGACCGGGAGCCGTCCCTGCTCGACGTCCGGCTCCACGACGACGGGCGTCGTCGCGTCCGCCTCGTGGTACCACGTCGGCGTCCCGTCCCCGGGCATCGCCGGCACCGACCGACCCTCGAACGCGGACGGCTCGACGCGGCCCGGACGCCCGGTCTCCCACGTCGCGAGCGCGAACCCGAAGTCGTGCCCGTCGAACTCGTACACGCCGCGTCGTGGGAACGCCTCCGTACGGTCGGGGTGCCCGACGACGTGGTACTCGCCGAACGCGAACTCGCCGGGCTCCAGTCGCCGGACGCCCAGGCGCCAGTCGTCCATCCGCGTCGCCGTCCACCGGCCGTCGTCCGCACGCTCGACGCTCGGCGGGTCCTCGAACGCGGGATGGTTCGTCGTCGGCACCAGGAACCGGCGTCGCTCCCAGTTCGACCCGAGGCGCTCGCGCGGCCGACCGAGCTCGTGTGGGACGTCGCTCTCGGTGCGCCCGAACGCGGGGAACGTAGCGAGGTCGAACGGCTGCTCGTAGTCGCTGTCGTTCACGAGCCACGCGCGCAGGGTCGCGGGCGACGACGCCGTCGCAGTCCCCGCGAACGAGACGGAGAACCGCCCGCCGTCGTCCGTCCGCGTCCAGTGGTGCGTCAGGCACCACGTCTCGGGCGCGACGTCGAGCTCGACGAACGCCTCCATCGATTCGGGTGGTTCCGGACCGCCGCCGTCGTCGTCGGTCGTCGTCCCGTCGACGGACGACGCTCCGTCCGTGACGGTACCGTCAGCGGTTGTCCCGTCGGTCGTGGTCGCGTCGGTCGTCGCGTCGTCGGTCGTGGATGCACAGCCCGCGACCGTGGTCGTGGCCAGGGCTGCGAGGAGGGCGCGGCGTCTCACACGCGACGCGTCAAGCCCCGTCGGTAAGGGCTTTCCGTAGGTTCAAAACGCGATTGCAGCCAGCGGCCGAACTCAGGCCGGACTCGGGTTCCGCACCGAGGAGACGTACGCGGCGAGGTCCGTCGTCGTGATGATACCCATCGGGACGCCGTCGTCGCCGACGACCGGCAGGTGATGGATGCCGGCTTCGATGAGGCGGTCGGCGACCTGCTCGATGGGTTCCTGCGCGTCCGTCGTCAGGACGTCCGTACTCATGTACTCGGAGACGGGCGTCTGGTCCTTCGGCTTGCGTTCGGCGACGATCTTCACGAAGTCGGTCGTCGTGAGGATGCCCTCGAGGCTGTCGTCGTCGTCGACGACGAGCACGCTCCCGATGCCCGCTTCGAGCATCATGTTCGCGGCGTCCTCGACGAGCGTGTCCGGCGAGACGGTCTTCGGGTCTGACGTCATGAGTTGCGCGACGAAAACGTCGTCCATACCCGACGTTACTCGGTACCCGCTGAAAAACCGTGCGGAACCGCCGCGGCGTCGCGGGGCGTCGCGGCCGTCGACGTCGCGAGGCCGGGCGGCGGCACGCCGTCGCGCGTGCGGTGCCGACGTGGTTGCGAGTAAGGTTCATGTCAGCGCCGTCCTTGCGTCCGCTCGTGACGGTCATCGAGGTGTCCACGACGGTCGACGTCCCGCCAGCGGCGGCGTACGCGTTCGTGCTCGACTTCGAGGGGCACGCGGACTACAGCGAGTTCGTCAGGGACGTCCGCCGCCGCGGCGACGGCGGCGTCGGCACGCGGTTCGACATCGAACTCTCGTGGTGGAAGCTCTCCTACACGTTCCCGACGCAGGTCACCGACCTCGACGAACCGAACCGCATCGGGTGGCGCACCCCGAACGGCCTGCACGCGCGCGGCGACTGGCAGTTCGACCCCGTCGACTCCGAGACGGACGGCGGCGCGGCGACGACCGACGAACCCGCTCCCGACGACGCGGCCGCGACGTCGACGCGCGTGACGCTCCGCGCCGAGTACGACCGCTCGCGGTCGCGACTCCCCCGCCTCCCACCCCTCGTGTCCGTCGACGACGTCCTCAACCGACTGAAACCGGTGGTGCGTCGAGAGGCCACGAAGGTCTTCGAGCACGCCATCGCCGACCTCGAAGGGGAACGCCGGCGGGTCACGCTCGACGTCGACGTGTACTGACGGTGAACACGCTCTCCTGGTTCGCTTCCGGTGGATTGCTGACGGGGTTCCGTGAGGTTCTTCCCGTCCGGTACCGGAGTCGCGTGCATGGAATCGGCGCTGGGGCCGCCCGCGGAGATGGCGGAGATAGCCGAGGAGTTGACGCCGATGATGAGTCAGTACTTCGAGCTGACCGACCGGTACGACGACGCGCTCGTCTTGTTCCAGGTCGGTGACTTCTACGAGGCGTTCTGCGATGCGGCGCGCGCGGTCTCGCGGACGTGCGAGGTGACGCTGACGAAGCGCGAGGACAACACGGGCCGGTACGCGATGGCTGGCATCCCCATCGACAACGCCGAGAGCTACATCGAGCGCCTGCTCGACGCCGGGTATCGGGTGGCGGTCGCGGACCAGGTGCAGGATCCCGAGGAGACCACTGGGGTCGTCGACCGCGCCGTTACCAGGGTGGTGACGCCGGGGACGCTCACGGAGGACGAACTCCTCGGGGGTGCGGACAACAACTTCGTCGCCGCGCTCGCCTCCGGGTACGGGCTCGCGGTGCTGGACGTGTCGACGGGCGACTTCTACGCGACGAACCCGACGTCGCCCGCCGCGGTCGCGGACGAGATCGGGCGGTTCGGGCCCGCGGAGGCGATCGTCGGGCCCGAGGTGTCGGCGGACGCGTTCGACGCGGACTGCATGGTGTCGCCGTACGACGAGACGGCGTTCGAGCGCGACGCCGCCGCGGAGCGCGTCCGCGAGTACTTCGGCGACCCGGATACGTACGGCCTCACCGACGCCGAGGTCCGCGCCTGCGGCGCGCTCCTGTCCTACGCGGAGTACACGCGCGGCGGTGGCGCCGCGGCGACCGGCGAGATACCCGAAGACCCGAGCGAGGCGGACGAACGCGAGCGCCTCGGGTACCTGAATCACCTGACGCACTACGACCCCCGCGAGTACGTCGTGCTCGACCCGACCGCGCTCGAATCCCTCGAACTCTTCGAGCGCCGGAGCGTCCGCGGCGTCGAGGGCGCGACGCTCGCGGGCGTCCTCGACGAGACCGCGAACGCGCTCGGTCGCCGTCGACTCACCGAGTGGCTGCGTCGTCCACTCCTGGACCGCGAGCACATCGAGCGCCGGCACGACGCCGTCGCCGAACTCAAGCACGACGTCGTCACGCGCGAAGCCCTCCACGACGCGCTCCGGGACGTCTACGACCTCGAACGGCTCATCTCGCGAGTGTCGCGGGGGCGAGCGAACGCGCGCGACCTCCGGTCGCTGAAGGACACGCTCGACGTCGTCCCCGAGTTGAAGTCGACGCTCGCCGACGCCGAGAGCGACCTCCTCGTCGACGTCCGCGAGGGACTCGACGTGCTCGAAGACGTCCGCGACCTCGTCGGGAGCGCCATCCGCGAGGAACCACCAATCGAGGTGACGGAGGGCGGCGTCATTCGCGAAGGGTACGACGCGGCCCTCGACGAGTTGCGGGCGACCGAGCGCGACGGCAAGCAGTGGATCGACGACCTGGAAGCCAGGGAACGCGAGCGAACCGGCATCGACTCGCTGAAGGTCGGACGCAATCAGGTGCACGGGTACTACATCGAGGTGACGAACCCGAACCTCGATTCGGTCCCGGAGGACTACCAGCGACGGCAGACGCTGAAGAACTCCGAGCGGTTCTACACGCCGGCGTTGAAGGAACGGGAGGACGAGATCCTGTCGGCGGCCGAGCGCGCGGACGCCCTCGAGTACGAGCTGTTCCGCGAGGTTCGGGCGTCAGTCGGCGAGGAGACCGAGCGCGTGCAGGGGGTCGCGGACCGCGTGGCGCGACTGGACGTCCTTGTGTCGTTCGCGGACGTCGCGGCGCGCTACGACTACTGTCGCCCCGAGTTCTCGAAGACGGGGGTCGACGTCGAGGCGGGCCGGCATCCGGTCGTGGAGCGAACGCAGGAGTCGTTCGTGCCGAACGACGTGCACTTCGACCGCGAGGAGTATCTCGCGGTCGTCACGGGCCCGAACATGAGCGGGAAGTCGACGTACATGCGGCAGGTAGCCTGTATCTGTATCATGGCGCAGGCGGGGAGTTTCGTGCCGGCGGCGTCCGCGGACCTTCGCGTGTTCGACCGCGTGTTCACGCGTGTGGGCGCGAGCGACGACATCGCGGGCGGCCAGTCGACGTTCATGGTGGAGATGACCGAGCTCGCGGACATCCTCTCGGAGGCGACGCCCGAGTCGCTCGTGCTCCTCGACGAGGTGGGTCGTGGGACGAGTACGACGGACGGGCTCGCTATCGCGCAGGCGGCGACGGAGTACGTCCACGACGAGGTGCAGGCGGTGACGTTGTTCGCGACGCACCACCACGAGTTGACTGCGGTCGCGGACGACCTTCCGGGCGCGTTCAACCTGCACTTCGCGGCGACGGAGACGAGCGACGAGGTCCGGTTCGACCACTCCGTGTCGCGGGGCGCGGCGACGGCGTCGTACGGCGTCGAGGTGGCGCAGGCGGCAGGCGTGCCGGAGTCGGTCCTGGAACGGTCGCGCGAGTTGCTCGCGGCGAGCGAGTCCGTCGACGAGGGCGAGGTGCCTGCCGTCGGTCCGGACGTGGAAGGGTCGGCGCCGGCGTCGGACGGCGAGCACGCGACGCTCGACGAGTTCGCGTCGGTGTCTGCGGGCTCGGAGGCGGTGGCGCGGCGGCTTCGCGAGGTGAACGTCGCCGACACGACGCCGATGGAGGCGCTTGCGTTACTCGACGAGTTCAAGCGCGAACTCGACGACTGAGCGCGTCTACCGAACTGGTTGGGTACAGGCGACTTTTCCGATGGCGCTGTAGTCGTAGTTGCATCACCTCACCGGGGCAGCGATGCACGCTCCGGCCGACCGGTGACACGGGGCAGTCGACGGGCGACTCTCCGGACGGTCGGAGTGCCCACCTCGGCCGGAATCAGGAGCAACGAGTCCAGCACATGGCAAACTGAGCTTGTTACTATTGTAGTAGTACTCGAGCGATACTATTATAGTAGTAGAGGTTCTACGTGGTGGTACAGAACGGGCTCGGCCGCCCGGAGCTATACCGATGACAGAAACGACGTTCACGACGCTGACCGAGCGGGGTCGTACCGAGCGCGAGGGTGCCACCCGGCGAAACGAGGAGGTAACCCACCGCGAGACCACCGACGAGGCCGTCGACGAGGAGACCTGCCCGGAGTGCAGTGGCGAGCTCCAGGCCGACGAGACTCATGGGGAGACGGCGTGCCGCGACTGCGGGCTCGTCGTGGACGAGAACGAGGTCGACCGCGGCCCCGAGTGGCGCGCGTTCGACAGCCAGGAGAAGAACGAGAAGTCCCGCGTCGGCGCCCCCACGACGAACCTCATGCACGACAAGGGCCTGTCGTCGGTCATCGACTGGCAGAACAAGGACGCCTACGGCGGACAGCTGTCGGCGCGCAAACGCCAGCAGATGCAGCGCCTCCGCACGTGGGACGAACGCTTCCGTGCGAAGAGCGCGAAGGACCGCAACCTCAAGCAAGCGCTCGGCGAGATAGAGCGGATGTCCTCGGCGCTGGACCTGCCCGACACCGTCGCGGAGACCGCTGGCGTCATCTACCGGCGCGCGCTCGAGGAGGACCTCCTCCCCGGGCGCTCCATCGAGGCGGTCGCAACCGCGTCCGTGTACGCGGCCGCGCGCCAGAGCGACGTCCCGCGGAGTCTCGACGAGTTCGAGCCCGTGAGTCGCGTCGACCGCCGCGAGTTCGCTCGCGCGTACCGGTACGTCGCCCGCGAACTCGAACTCGCGATGGAGCCGACGAACCCCGACGACTTCCTCCCGCGGTTCTGCTCCGAGCTCGGGGCGAGCGAGGAACTGAAGCGTCGCGCCACCGACCTCCTGTCCGCCGGGAAGCGCGCGCACGTCCACAGCGGGAAGAGCCCGTCCGGGCTCGCCGCGGCCGCCATCTACGCGGCGAGTCGCCTCCTCGACCAGGAGTTCACGCAGGAGGAGGTCGCGGAGGTCGCGGACGTCAGCGCCGTCACCATCCGGAGCCGCTACCGCGAACTCCTCCGTGCTGCGGACGACCAGCACTACGCGACCGCCGACTGACCGACCCCGCGACATTCCGCTGTCGCGGCCCCTCGGGCCGACTCCCTCAGGCGGGGGCCTTGGCGCGGGCGGCCGTCGAGTAACGACTTTCAGTACGCGATTGTAACCACCGAGAAAGCAATGGACCGAACGAGAGGCCCACCATGACCGAGTACGGTAGCGTCGACGCCGTCCCCGAGACCGAGGAACTCCTGGAAGCGCTCGGGTTCACGGAGTACGAGGCGAAGTGCTTCGTGGCGGCGACGCGCGTCGGCACTGGTACCGCCAAGGAGGTGAGCGAGGTCGCGGACGTCCCGCGCGCTCGCGTCTACGACTGCATGGATTCGCTCGCCGAGCGCGGGCTCGTGGACGTGCAGGAGGCGAACCCGAAGAAGTATCGTGCGGTGCGACCGGAGACCGCGGTCGCGACGCTCCAGCGAGCGTTCGAGACGCGGTTCGATCGGTTGAACGAGCTGTTACCGGAGTTGCACGCGACGGCGCGCGAGTCCGAGGACGACGACGTCTGGGTGATCGAGGGCGGTGCGGACGTCGCCGAACGGATGGTGACGTTGATCGAGGACGCCGACGAGTCCGTCGTCGTCGCTATCGGTGCGGAGGGACTGCTCTCGGAGGAATTGCTCGCCGCGCTCGTCGCGGCGGACGAACGCGGGGTGTCCGTGACGGTCGGCTCCCCGGGGGAACCGATACGCGACCGAGTGGTCGAGGCGGTCCCGGACGCGACGGTACTGGAGACGTGGACGTGGTGGAAGTCGTTCCCCATCCGACCGGGGGCGGTCTCGAGCGTCCTGCTCGTGGACGGGCGCGCGCTCCTCGTCAGTAGCGACGACCCGGGGTCGCTGCCGGGCCGCGAGGGGCATCGCGCGGTGTGGACGGACGGCGCGAACACGCCGTTGGTCGGGTTGCTTCGTCCGCTCCTGGAACGAGCGGTTCGCGGGGAGGCGCAGACGACGGGCGAACCGTCGCCCGTCTGACCGGCGCGGTCCGGGCCGCGACTCTCAGTCCATCTCGACGACGTTCCCGCACTCGGGGCACTCGAGGTGCTGGCCGTCGCTCGTCATCACGAACTGGAGCGAGTCGGCGTCCCCGCACTCGCGGCACTCCATGGGGACGCGAACGTCCGTGCTGCCTTTCGGAGCGCCGAGCGCGAGCACGACGGCGTCGTCGTCGCTCTGGTTCTCGCTCGTCTGGTACTCGCCCGGTGCGAACCGGATGGCTTCGTCCGGACCGACCGCGTGTTCGCCGTCGGGCGTCTGGAACGTCACCGTGCCGTCGACGACGTAGAAAACCTCTTCCTGGTCCATGTGCGCGTGCATCCCGCCGGAGAGCGATTGCTCGGGTTCGAGTCGATAGTAGTTGATCGCGAGGTCGGTCGCGTTCAGTGCGTCGGTGAGTGCGCGCCGGTCGACGTCCTCGCCGGCGAAGAACCGCGGTTCGACGTCCTCGATGTCGACGTGCTCCATGGCGTCGGCTACTGGACTCTCCCGTGAATCGTTTCCGGTCCACTGCACTGCCTTCCGGTTCCGGGCGACCGCATCGCCTTCCGGTTCCGGAGCGTCGTCGCGACCGCTGGTTCCGCGCTTCGTCACTCGCGCGGTGGCTCCACGGTGGCGAAGGCCAGGTCGTGGTCGTCGAGGAGGCGTCTCGCACGCGGCGTGAGTCCGGGCGCGACGAGGATGCCGCGGGGCGTGGCGTCGCCGTGAAGGTCGGCCGCGAGCGCGTCCACGTAGCGAGCGAGCTGGGAGACGGCGGCCGGTCCCGCTCGGTCGCGTTTGAGTTCGAGCACCACCGGTTGTCCGTCGGCGGCTTCGGCGTACACGTCGACGGGACCGGCGGGCGTGTCGCGTTCCGTCGCGAGCGGCCGGAGTCCGGGTTCGACGCGTTCCGGGTGCTCGAGGACGTGGTCCTTGAGGTCGGCTTCGGTCCCGCTCGGCGCGTCGGTCGCGTGCTCGTCGACGTGGAACGCGGTCGCGAGGTCGACCGAGTCGAACGTCGCGGCGAACTGTTCGGCGCCCGCGGTCGGGCCGGCGGTGAGGACGAGCGCGTTCGCGTCGCCGTCGACGGCCACGTCGATGCGGTCGCCGTCGGGTTGCGGGTGAAGTGGCCGATGACCACTGGGACCGTGCACGAGGACGGTTCCGTCGGGCTTGCAGGTGGCGTGTCGCCGCGCCCGCGGATGCTCGCGGCTGGTCCGGGTGGTCGACGCGACGGTGCACGCGCCGACGAGCGTGACGTACCGTCCCGCTTCGAGGGCGTCCTCGAGGAACGCCTTCGCTCTCGACGCGCTGGGATTCCGGAGCGTCCGGACGGCCTCGTCTGACACGGCCGATGGTTGTCGGGGGCGATGGTTAAGCCTCTCGCGTCCGCGGCGGTATCCGCTCCACGCGTCGCCCGTCCACGTCCGCGACGAGCGCGTCGTAGAGACGCCGATGCGTTCGCTCTCGCTCGACGTCGTCGACGGTCGCGTCCGCGCTCGGGCGGCCGGTCGCGGTCGCGCCACGCCGCCACGCTCGCAGCTCCCGGGCGTCGACGCTCGGGTCGCGTTCCCGTCGGAGCGACACCAGCGCACCGCCGTACGCGGCCGTCGGCGCGTCGCTCCAGAACGCGAGCGGTTCGAACGCGCGAACGCAGTACGCGTCGCTGACGACGAACACCGCCTCGTGCGCGATGGGGTCGACGTACTCGCCGGCAAGCGCGCCGAGGTCGTCCGCCACGCCGAGCGGCCCTGGTCTGACCCGGGACGGCCCGTCGTCGCCGCGGACGCCGCCGAGCGGCGTCGATTCGGTGATCGCTTCCAGCAACCGGTAGCCGCACGCCCCCCACTGCGAATACCTGACGGTGAAGCCGCCGGTCGGTCGTTCGTACGCGACGAGCGCTCGATGCCCCACTATCGGTCCCTCCGAGCGTGCATGGCGGCCCTGGCCGCGTCCTCGTACTTGAACGCGCGCCCGGACGGTCGGTCGGGTCGGCGTCGGGAGTCCACGCGAGGTCCCGCCGTCGCGTCCCCATCGTTCAGTCGACGCGAGGCTGTAACGTATTTGTGTGTCCGCTGCCTGGGTGGCATCGAACGGGTATGTCCAGCGAGATGACCGTGGACGACGGGGTGGCGTCGAGGGAGTCCGCGAAGGGGACTGACGCCGAGGAACCGACGGACGGAACGACCGACGAAGCGACTACGGGCGGCCGTGGGGGCGTCGAGCGCGCCGAGCCGACGCGACGCGCGGTGCTCGCGGCGACGTCGGGCGCGGTCGGCGCGCTCGGTCTCGGGAGTGCGACTGCGACCGCACGTGCGGGGGCGGTGAGCGTGCAGCGGTCTTCGACGGACGAGGGTGTGGAAACGCCGACGGAATGGCTGATGAACGGGTTCGACCTCCGGAACACGCGGTTCCCGCGGAACACGACCGCGCCGACGGGGACCATCGAGGAACTCTGGTCGTTCGACGTCAGCGTCGACCACGTGAACGGTGGAACGTACAAGAACGGGCGCGTCGAGTACGCGCCACCGATCATCGCCGACGGGAAGGTCCTCGTCGGTGACGGGTCGCTGCGGTCGGACCGGAACTACCTGCACGCTATCGACAAGGACTCCGGCGAGCACGTCTGGCGGAAGCCGATGCCGGAGATGAACACCGCGCCGGCCGTCGGCGAGGGGCGCGTGTTCGCAGCGGGGAACGCGTCGTTCGTCGTCGGCATCGACCTGGAGACGGGGAAGGAACAGTGGAAGTGGGGGACTGGCGACATCGTTCGGTCCTCGCCGAAGTACCACGACGGGAGCGTGTACGTCGGGTGCGACGACGATACGTTCTACGCGCTCGACCCCGAGGAGGGGTTCAGTCAGTGGGAGTTCGACGTGAGCGACGACGCGAGCGGGCTTCGGATGTACGGCAGTCCGGCGGTACGCGACGGCGTCGTGTACGTGAGTACGTGGGGGCCGGAGGGAGAGCCGTCGTTCGTCTACGGGTTGGACGCGGACGACGGCGACGAGGTGTGGAAGCAATCGCTCGGGTTCGGCATCGGTGGCGCGGCGCCACCGGCGGTCGGCGAGGAGTACCTGTTCGTCCCGAACGCGGCGCGCGGCCGGATGGAGGCGTACGACATGGATAGCGGCCGGAACCTCGTCTGGCGGAAACAGGACTTCGAGTTCGCGCCCTGGAACGGGCCGGCGGTCGCCGACTGTCGGGTGTTCGTCGGCTCTCAGGGCGGGCACGTGACGGCGATGGACGTGGAGACCGGCGAGTGGGCGTGGCGGTCGGATACGCGCGCGCCGGTCGAGATGCCCGTGATGGTGGCGAACGGGACGGTGTACGCGGTCGACGAGCAGGGATGGCTGTACGGGTTCGCGGTGCAGGGCGGCGGGAAGCGCTTCGAGTACGAGATCGGAGGGCGGGCGTCGACGACGCCGCGTGCGGTCGACGGCGACCTGTTCGTGACGTCGAACAAGGACGTGCAGCGGTTGACGGGCGACACCGAGTCGTTCTCGATCGGGCCGGTGTGCGAGGCGAAGGAGGCGACGACGACGCCGACGACGACCACGGAGACGGCGGAACCGACGGAGGCGTCGACGGTGGCGCCGACGGCGACGGCCACCGAGGACGAGTCGGACGCGGGCGAGACGACGACGTCCGGGAGCGGTGGGTCGCCCGGGTTCGGGCTCGCTGCCGGGGCGAGCGCGCTCGCCGCGGCCGCTGGCGTCGCCCTGCGGCGTGCGCGACGCGAGGACGATACCGAGTGACGCGTCGTCGACGGCGGGACTGAATCGGAGTGGTGCGTCGACGACCCCGGTTCGACTGGGACTGCTTGGTCGTCGACCGAAAGCCAGGCCTTGAAGAGCGATTGGGGCGAACCGGGAGCTATGGCCGTATTCACGGACCCGCCGGCGTGGCGACCGACGAGCGAGGACCCGGTCGACGACCAGTTCGGGCACCTCGTCGAGGGGACGACGCTCGACGACGCGGACGCGTTCGACGCGGTACTCGTCGGCGTACCGTACGACGGTGCCGTCATCTCGCGACAGGGCGCGAGCGAGGGGCCGAGCGCGATCCGTGGGTCGCTCGCGAGCACGAAGACGCATCACTTCGACGCGGGCCCCGTCGATTCCGTCGGCGACCTCGGGGACGTCGGCGTCCCGCAGGGCCCGACGGCGATGGTACAGTCCGCGATCGCGGACACGACCCGCGACGTGCACGACGTCGACGCGACGCCCGTGTTCCTCGGCGGCGACAATTCGACGACGTACGCGAACGCCAGCCCCTTGCTCGACGCGGACGTCGGCGCGGACTCGGACTCGCTCGGCGTCGTCAGCTTCGACGCGCACCTGGACTGTCGACAGGTCCGCGGTGACCCGACGAGCGGGTCGCCGTACCGCCAGCTGCACGACGACGGTCTGGACGCGCTCGCGGTCGTCGGCGCCCGACACTTCGAGACGTCGACTGGCTACCACGACTTCGTTCGCGACAACGACTACGAGATCGTGACCGCCGAGGAGGTCGGCGACGACGACGTCGACGCCATCGACCGGGCGCTCGACGCACTGGGGGACGTCGACCAGGTGTACGTCAGCGTCGATATCGACGTCCTCGACGCGACCTATCAGGGGTCGAGCGCGCCGACGCCGGGCGGTATCACGGCGCGGGAGCTGTTCCGGATGGTGCGGCTCGCCGCGAGCGACGACCGCGTCGCCGGGTTCGAGGTCGTCGAGACCGCGCCGCCGCTCGAGGAGTCAGGGCGAACGGTCGACGCGGCCGCGCGGACGGTCGCGCACTTCCTCGCCGGACACGGTATCTGACCCGGCCGCGAGAGGAACGCGAGCGCCGAACCGGTCGCAATCCGAAGCTGAGTACTCGACCCGGTCGTGTCGAGCCTGGGTAACGTTCAAGTATCTGATGAGCGTGGCTCGGGCATGGACGTCATCGAACGTTTCAACGACCGGTACCCGTTCGGCCAGCACCTCGGCATCGAGATCACCGACGCCGAGGACGGCGTGGCGCGCGGAAAGATCGAGCTCGACGACCATCACTCGCTCTCCGAGTCGACGCGGCTTGCCCACGGCGCCGTCCCGTTCGCGCTCGCCGACTCGCTCTCGGCCGCCGCGCTGGCGAGCGTCGAAGGGAATCCCGGCCCGACGCTGGACGTCCGCATCGACTACCTGCGGCCCGCAACCGGGGACGTCCACGGGGAAGCCGTCGTCGACCGGTACGGGAGCGAGACCGGCGTCGTCGAAGCGGAACTCCACGACGACGACGGGAACACCATCGCGAAGACCCGCGGCGTCTACAAGACCAACATGGTGGACGGGAAGAACCCGTTCGTGGACTCGGACTGAATCGGTCCGTCCTGCACGGGCGGCCCCGGCTTGTCCTCCGGCGGCGGACGCCGTCAGTCCTCCGCGGGCGGCGGTGACGTGTCGCTCTCGAGCGTCGCTCGAACGTCGGCCGCGACTCGCTCGGCACCGACCGCCTCGGCGAGGTCCAGCGCGGTTCGGGTGTGCTCGATAGCGCTCGACTCGTTGCCGGCGCGCCTCGCGAACGCCGCCACTCGCTGATGGATGACCGCCCGCACGTACGGGTCGACGACTTCGTCGACGAGCGATTCCGCGGCGGCGAAGCACTCCCGCGTTCGCTCGCTGTCGCCTCGTCGCTCGCTGATGCGGCCGCGGACGCACGACAGCAGCGCGTTCGGCGCGACGCTCCCTTCCACGTCCAGCAACTCCTCGGCCGTCGACGCGTGCTCGGCGGCCGCCTCGAGCGCGCCCGCCGCGAGTTCCACGCGAGCGAGATTGATGCGTGCCTTCAGCCGCCAGGGGTCGTCCCCGAGGTCGCGGAACGTCTCCAGGGCGGCCGCGAGCTCCTCGCGAGCCGTCTCGTGGTTATCGCGCGCCAACGCGAGCTGCCCGAAGCGCGTGCGTACCGTCGCTTCGATGCGCTCGATACCGGCAGCCCGCGCCTGCTCGAGCGCCCTGTCGGCGTGGGACTCGGCCGAACCGAGGTCGCCGCGGCGCCGCGCGACCTCCGCGAGCGTCTCGTTCCTGATGGCGTCGAACTTCGGTTCGCCGACGGACTCGTTTCGACCGGCCGCCCTGTCGAAGTACGTTTCGGCCTCGTCGAGCCGTCCCAGCTGCATGGCGACGTTCCCCATGTTGCTCAGGGCTTGCACGCGCCACTTGTCGCTCCCCGTGGTCTCGGCCGCGGTCAGCGACCGCCGGTGGTACGTCATCGCGTCCTCGTGCCGTCCGCGTCGCTCCGCGATGCGACCGAGCGTCCCGTAACAGCTGGTGAGCCCGTAGTTCGACCCGTCCTCGTGCCGGATGTCGAGCGCTCGTCGCGCGTACGTCTCAGCCGAATCGTAGTCGCCCGTGGAGAACTCGTCGACCGCGATGGACTCAAGGCACCTGGCCTTCCGTCTCAGGTCCCCGAGGTCGTCGAACATCGACGCCCCGGTCTTCCCGTGTTCCGACGCACGGTCGTAGTTCCCTCGCCGGAACGCTATCTGGCTGAGCCCCAGGTGACAGCGAGCGATGCCGTGCTCGTGGTCGTTCTCGCGGTGGATTTCGAGCGCGCGTTCGACGTGGTCCTCGTAGGCGTCGAGGTCGCCCTCTCGCCCCAGGACCGACCCGAGGACGAGCAGGCTGTTCGCTCGCTGCCGGTCGAACCGCGACGACTCGTCGTGCGCGTCGATGGCGTCGAGGACGGAGCGGAACGCTGCAGCGGCAGCGTCGAGGTGGCCCGCGTCAGAGAGCCGTTCGGCGCGCCGGTGCCCACACTCGAAGACGGTGGACTCGGAGCACGCGTCGCGAAGGTCGAACGTCGGGTTCTCGAACGTCCCGTAGTACGGCGCCAACTCTAGCGAGCCCGCGGTCGCCGCGAACAGCTGGTCCGCGAGGTCGTCCGCCCACGCCGTCGGGTTCGACGCGATACGCTGGAGGACCGGCGAGTTCAGCGTACGGACGTCGAGCGCCGCCCGGGCGTCCGCGTCCGTCAGGTCGAGGACGTTCCCGAGCGCGTCCCCGAGTCGCTCGGGTGCGTCCACGAGGACCTCGAGTGCCTCCGTCAGGAACACGTGCGCCCACTGGTTGTGCGGCGTTCTGAGGCCGCTCGCGTCGTCGACGACGAGCTGTCGCTCGGTCAGTGCGGACAGCACGGCGTCCGTCGTGACGTCCGCGTCGACGGTCTGGGCCTGGACGAACTCCTCGTGGACCGGGAGCTCCGCGACCGTCAGGAACTGCGTCAGGAGCGCCGTCGCTATCGTGACGTCCGAGGCGTCCCGCTGGAGTGGCCTGATGCGCTGCTGGACGTCCTCGACGAGCGGGGTCGGCGTGACGTCGTCGGCCGCCGAGAGCGGGTCGGCGCGGAGACAGATGTGGTGTGCGAGCAGGAACATCCCGCCGGACACGGACGTCGCGTCGTCGACGCCGTCGAGGAGTTCCTCGCCGGTCACGTCGAGCGTCGTCTCGGTCGCGGCCTCGTACCGTTCGAGGAGTCTCGTACACTCGGCGGCGTCCGGCGGTGACACTCTCGTGACGGCGACCCCGTCGTTCTTGTACTCGCGGACGGTCGCGTCGACGGGGAGGAGTCGCGTCTCGCTCCAGTCCGAGTCGCGGGCGTCGAGGAGGAACTGGACGTCGTCGGTGGACGCGTACTCGGCGGCGACCTCGAGGACCGCGTTCGCCTCCGGGCGGACCGCGTCCTCGACGACGACGAGGACGTCTTCGGTTCGTTCGCGCACGAATCCCCTGAGGCTCGCCACCGACTCGACGGGCTGTCGGTGCCCGGACGCCCGGTAGAGGACGGTTCCGCGTCCGCTGTCCTCCCACTCGCAGGCGACGGCCTTGCAGACCGTGCTCTTCCCGGCACCCGGCTGCCCGACGACCGCGACGTCCTCGCCCGCGTCCAGGCGGTCGAGGAGCGACTCGGTGAGCGACTCCGACGCGGACTCGTCGGGCACGCGCCGCTCGATGGCGAGTCCGTCCCTGACGTCCGCGAGCGTCAATCCCGTTCGGAGCGCGGTCGCCAGGTCTCGCGACCGATGGGTCTCGAAGTACGACTCCGAGAGCGACACGAACCCTTCCGCTTCGAGTACCCGGGGGAGTGACGTGGAACGACAGCCGTGCCGTCTCGACGCCGCGTCACTCGTCGACGTCGACTCGAACGTCTCGCCGACGGCTTCCGCGGTCTCCCGGCCCGACTCGACGAGTGCGTTCGCCCACTCCATCGCCGCCGTCGAGTCGTTCCGGACCAGTCCGAACCCGCCAGCGTCCTCGTCGTACAGCAACACGTGTACGGCCTCGACACCGTCGCCCCTGGCCAGAACCAGCGTGAACGACGGCGCGTCACCCGCGAGCACGTCGACGCCCTGTTCGGCGAGCCAGGAGAGCGACCGGTGCTCGCGGCGAACCGACTCGTAGAGCGACTCGTCGAGGACGACGGTCGCGTCCGGCGCGGCGACGAGCGCGTTCTGCCAGTGGTCGAGCGCCGGGAGCGCACGTTCGCTCGAGACGACGACCTGGACGGCGTCGGCATCGTCGATGGAGTCGCGGACGCGTTCGAAGTTCGCGTACGTCCCGGCGTCGTCGGCCGAGGACAGGTCTGCGGCTTCGAGGAGTTCGGGCCCGACGGCCGCGTCGTGGTCGAGACCGGCGAGCAGCGACCTCGCGTCGAGCACGTCGGTCCCCGTGGCGACGAACTCGTGGTACGTCTCGACGGCGAGCGTCGCCGCGAGCGTCGGTTCGTGGCCGGCGGCCGCGTCCCTGACGAGGCCGGCGTCCTCCAGTTCGCCGACTGCACGGTTCACGGTGGCTCGCGAGTAATCCAGCTCCGCGGTCAGCTCGCGTTTCTCGAGCGGTTGGTCGGCGAGTGCGCTGATGAAGTCCGCGCGTTTGACGACGAGCGAGAGGGAGTCGGGGCCGAGCATCTGATGACGACTCTTGATACAGTCCTCAAGAGGCAGTTACACTAATGTCTTTAGGCGGATCCCCTCCCCGTCCAGGACCTGCCAGCGTGCGTACCTTCTCGACCGGTGAGAAGCCGCGTCAGGCAGTGAGTAAATCCGTCCGCATCGGCTCCGTTCGGGTGGGACGGAAGTTGCCCGCTTCCGAACCCAAGAGTGACTCCGGACGACTCCGAGAGTGGTCCCGGAGAATCCAAGAGGGAGTGCTTGAGCGGCCCACTGGGGGTTGAAATGGTTGATAGAACCAGTGGGCCGCTCGACTCGACCGCCGTCTGTCGCGGTGCCACCGACTCGCATCGGAGACCCGGGGGGGCTTCGACGTACACCGCCTCGACGAACCGTCCGTCTCGTGCACCCGTCTATCAGTCGTCAGCAACTGGCGAATCCGGCCTGTACTCCTGACTGATGGCCTTCCACTTCCCGGAGCGGTACCGCCAGAAGTTGATGACGGCCGGCACGAGTGCTTCGCCGAGGAACGACAGGTAGAGGCCGGCGATACCGACCGCGGGGACGACCGCGCCGACGTACGCGAGCGGGATGGCGAACCCGACCATGCCGACGGCCTGACTGTAGAACGTGACGTTCGTGTCGCCCGACGCGTCGAGCGGCCCCGCGGCCGTGCCCTTGACGCTCTGGGCGAGCACGGCGACGCACGCCGCGTACGTCAGTCCGACAGCGGTCGGGACCGTGTTCGGGTCCGCGTCCGCGCCGACGAACAGTTCGACGATGGGTTGGGCGAACGCGGCGACGACCACCGCGAACACGGCGTACGTCGCGAGCGAGAACACGAGGATGTCGTTCGCGTACGCTTCCGCGTCCGCCTCGTCGCCCTCGCCGAGCTCCTGGCCGACGAGGCTGGACGCGGCGAGCGCGAACCCCCACCCGGGCGTGTTCATGAGGCCCATGATGCGGCGGACGATGACGTACGCGGCGACGACGCTCGGCCCGAACAGCGCGACGATGGCGAGCATCGGGAACTTCGCTATCGTCCACACCGAGTTCCGACCGACGACGGGTAACCCGATCTCGAAGACGTCCGTGATGGTGTCCCAGTGGAGGTAGGTTCCGAACGGGTCGACCGTGACGGGGAGGTCGCCGACGCCGGGGATGCGGCCCGCGAGGAGTGCGACGACGAACGTCGCGGTGACGAGGACGTTCGCGAGAACCGTCCCGAGCGCGGCGCCCGTGACGCCCATGTCGAGGACGAAGATGAAGACGGCGTTCGCGAGGATGTTCACGATGGCGCCGCCGCCGCGGACGAGCATCGGCGTCCACGCGTCGTCCGCCCCGATGAAGACGCGACTTCCGACGAGGTTCAGGCCGGCGAACGGGACGCCGAACGCGACGACGCGGAGGTAGTCGGCGCCGGCGCGCGTGGTCGCCTCGTCGTTCGCGATGAGCGCGACGAGGTCGTGGGGGATGGACGCGAACACGGCGGCGACGGGGAGGGTGAGCGCGAGAACGATGACGGCGCTCGACCGTATCGCTTGCCCGATCTCGTCGTGCGCGTTCGCGCCGAATCCCTGAGAGACGAGTGCGATGGTGCCGGCGGCGAACCCGCCGCCGAGCGAGAACGCGATCCCCCAGAACGGCCCGGCGAACCCGACGCCCGCGATGGCGACCTCGCCGACCGCGATGCCGACCATCGCCACGTCGACGGCGTTCTTCGACATCCGCGCCAGGCCGGTGACGATGCGCGGCCAGGAGAGGTCCGTCGTCCGCACCACGTGCTCGCGGCGCACCAACCCCAGGCGGGCGAGGAGGATGCCGACGGCGAGCAGCAGCAAGCGGACTGGATTCTGGTACCGGACCACTACGAGAGAGTATTTCGATTCGAAAACATAGGGGTTTCCTTCGCGGAACGCCGCGAGAAGGGCTCGTTCGGGGTGTGCTCGCACGGTCCGCGGTCGCGTGCGGTCATCGCTTGAGGACGTTTCCAAGCGGCGCGGAGACCGTGCTCTGGACGACGAAGGCGACGGCGACCAGAGCCATGAGCATCAGGGAGATGCCGGCGCCGGGAGCCAACCGCGGTTGACTGGTCACGAGGAGGTAGCCAGCGGTGAAGAAGAGTGCGCCGATGGCGACCCCGGCGAGGACGCCGTTCAGGATGGCGGCCAGCCACCCGTCGCTCGCGAAGCCGACGACGACGCCGACGGGCACGCCGACGACGAGTACTGTGGTCGGATACGTCGCCAACGCCACGCCGGCGAGGACGGGGAAGGCGAGAACGCCGACGCCGACGGGTCGGAGCACTGGCACGTCCACGACGTCGGTTCCGTCGATGAAAAACGTTCGCACGCGTGTCGGTCCACCCTCGAGCTCGGCGGTGAGACCGCTCTGAGGACGGTGAGGGGGCGACCGAGGAGGGACTCACAGTAACGTTGATATGACCAGTTACCGTCTCGAGGTCATGACACGAACCCTGCTCTTGCTCTGTGTGGTCGCGATGGTCGCGCTCGCGGGCTGCAGCGGCGGCGCCGGCGACGCCGACGCCACGACCAGCGACCCGTCGGGAGACGACGCACCGGCCGGTGACGGCAGCGGGGGCGGCGATACTGGCGACGCCTCGTCGGACGGCGACGGCGGCGGTGCTGGCGACGACGACGGAAGCGAGGCGGTCGCTGACCGCCCCGAGATAGCGATGCTCGAGTTCGACCGGAGCGAACGCTACGAGTACCGGACGTACGCGTACGGCGAGAACGCGACCACCGTCGTCGACGTGGTCGTCGACGGCGACGACGCCGAGTTGACCATCTCGCACACGTCCGACGCTCGCGACACGACGAACACGTTCGCGGCGTCGGCGAACGACCCCGAGAGCGTCGTCGACGTGCTGTCCGAGAACATGAACGAGGGCGGCGTCGTCTTCGTCGCCCAATCACAGGACGCATCCGGGATTTTCGTCCAGAACGACGTTCCCTTCGAGGTCGGCGCCGAGTTCGAGAACGCGGTCGGGAACATCACCGTCACCGGCCGCGACACCATCGGTGGCGTCGAGTGCCTGACCTACGAGTTCTACTTCGGCGACGAGCTCGCGGAGACCGGTTGCCTGTCGCCCGAACTCGAGATCCCCGTGCAGTGGGCGAAGACCGACGGAGATGGCGGCGTGCGGATGTCGATAGAACTCGTCTCCTACGAGACGGGTGATGCGCGGTTCGTCGGGCACTCAATCTCGACGGGTGGCGTCTGACCCGACGGCGAGCTGGAGGTCTTCCCTCGCAGACCGACCACCAGTACATCCTTTAAGTCATTCTGGTCGCAATGGGTCGTGGTGAGGAGGTTGACGCCGTCTTTCGGCGTCGCGCGAGGTCCTTTCTGCCGTCTGTCGTCCCACGGTTTAAGTACCGGCGGGGTCGTAGCGTCTGCGTATGACCGAGCGGTCTGCCGCGTCCGTCGACGACCCGAGGGACGTGGACGACGGGTTCGAGCGCCGAGACGTGAGTGCGGGCCCGGGAGACGGGTCGCTGTCGCGCGTGGACGCCGTGAAGGACGAGCGGTTCCGGCGGTGGGACGTGGCGACGCCCGCGGCGACCATCATCGGCCGCCCGGACTCCCCCCACGGCGACGTCAGCGAGAACCTCCGGCGCCTCCACGACGAACAGCACCCGGCGATGGCCGGTCACAGCGCACGCATGCATCGCCTCGAGAAAGCCCGTATCACGCACGCGTACTGCTCGGCGCTCGACGTGACGCCGTGGGAGCGCGACCGCGCGATGGGGATCATGGTGGACCTCGACCTCACCGTGTTCGGGAGTCAGCGCGCCATCGAGAAGGTCGCGCTCGTCGTCCTGAAGTACGTCGTGGACGACGAACGCGAGAAGCAACTCGGCCTCCAGGACCAGGAGTTCGTCGCCAGCCTGAACCCCGACGAGATGGCGTCGCTGTACGACCGCTACGACTCGCTGTCCGACGAGTCGGACTTCCGCGACCTCCTCGACGGTCTCGACCTCGACGTGACGAAACTCAACCGGATGGAGCGCACGCTCCGCGAGCAACTCGTCGAACAGGACCTCGAGGGCGCCGTCCTCGGTCGGTCGCCGTACCGAGACCCCGCCATGCCCGCGTTCGGTTCGGAGAAACAACCGCCAGCCGAGACGTCGACGAACGACCCCGACCCCGGAGAGTACTGACAGTAGTCCGAGGGGCGGCCCTCGATACTCGCGACTACGGGTTCGTTCGCCGATGAGTGACCTCGACCGCGTTCGGTCACCTCGCTTCGTTGGAGGCCTTCGGCGTTCCGCCGACGCGTCAGTCGCCGCGGTCGACGCTCTCGTTCACGTCGCTCTACCGTACCGACGATGCGTCGTCCACGAGTGGCACGAACCGGGTGCCGACCGCGACGCTCGCAACGGCGAGCGCGATCCCGACGACGACGTCGGTGAACCAGTGGATGCCGAGGTACATCGTTGCCAGCGCGATCGACGCCGCGAACGCGGTCGCGATCGGTGTCCAGGCCGGGTACGACTCGCGGAACCGGTACGCGACGAGAGCGACCGTCGCCGACAGCGACGCGTGGAGGCTCGGGAAGACGTTCGTGTTCCGGTTCACGCGACTCGTCACGAGCTGGACGTCCGGCCACTGCACGTACAGGAGCGACTGCACTTGCTCGGGCATGAAGTTCCGGGGGCCGTACGCGACGAACGCGACGTAGAACACGAGCCCGACGGCGTAGTTCAGCGCGTACGCGACCAGGAGAACCCGCAGCTGTCGCCAGTCCCGATGCAGGCCGTACGCAAGGAGTGGGAACGTCAGCAGGAACGTGTACCCGTACACGTACATGAATCCGAAGTACGTCGTCAACGGTGGTGTCGCGAACGACTGTATCGTCGCGACGAGACCGCCCTCGAGCGCGTAGATGGTGCCCGTGATCTTCGCACCGATCAACCACGACAGTTCCACGCCGACGTCGCGAACGACCTTGTTCAACGCGAGGACGACGACGAGCGCGACAGCGATCCGCCAGGATCGCTCGAGGTTTGAGCGGAGTCGCGGTCGCCACGCTCGGAGGCGGTGACGGCCGACTATCGTCACTGCACCGACGCAGTGCAGCGATAGCACGACGACGCCGATCGACGTGAGGGTCTCGAGGAGCGTCATCAGTCGGTACGCACCATGTGGCCGTCCGCGAACTCGAAGCCGGCCTCCTGGAAGACGCGACGGGCCTTCCGGACGTTCAGTTCTCCGTCCTCGCCCAGGAACGGCGTGACGGGGTGGGTTTCGTCGTACGCGAGGTCGTCGGGGAGCCAGCGCGTGCCCGCGAGCGGACTCGCGACCGGCGTGGCGTACCTCGTGAACGTGTCGTTTGCGATGGACGACTGGTCGACGAGGCGAGCGAGCGTGTTCCGGAATCGCGGATTGGTGAGCGGTTCGCGTTCCGCGTTGTACCCGACGACGTACGGTTGGTCGGACGGAGCGACGAGGAGGTCGAGGTCGTTCGACCGCCCGATACGTGGGACGGTGCTCGCTCCGACGGGCGTCCCGGTCACGTCGGCCTCGTCGTCCGCGACCATCTCGACGGCCGTCGAGTCGGACCCGACCGTCTGCACGGAGAGCCGGTCGAACGCAGGGCCGTCCCCGAGATGCCGGCCGACGTTCGGGGCGGTATCGCGTTCCAGGAAGTACTCGTCGAACCGCTCGAGTTCGAGCGACTCGCGTGGCGCGTGCGACGCGTACTCGAACGCGCCGCTCCCGACCGGTGGGACGTTGTCGGTGACGAGCGCCTCGGTTGCGGCCCCGAACTCGATTCCGCTGATCGACGCCTTCCCGGTTCGCTCCACCCAGACGTGCTCGGGGAGCAGCGGCACGGTGAACGCGTGCTTCGCGACGTGCGGCTCGCAGTTCACGAACTGCATCTCGACGGTCTGTTCGTCGAGAACCCTCGCGTCCCGGACGAGGCCGGCACGCCCCTGGAACCGCGGGGCGGGGAGCGTACGAGTGTCGGTGTTCGTCGTGGCCGTGGGCGTCGTCCCGCCACTCGCGTCCGTTCGAACGGTCGTCGTTGTCGTGCCCGTCGACGTCCCGCCACTGGATCCGTCGTCGAGCGTCGTATCGGCGAGGAACCGGAACGTGAACGCGACGTCACCGGCCGTCAACGGCTCGCCGTCGTGCCACGTCAGGTCCTCGCGCAGCGTGACGGTCGCCGTCGGCGCAGGGTCGTTCGTCGTCACGTCCCACGACGCCGCGAGCCACGGCTCGACGGTACCGTCGGCGGTCGCGTACCCGAGCGAGTCGTAGAGGAGGTCCATCACGAACCCGCCGCGCCGGTACTCGACCGCGAGCGGATTCAGGTTCTCCGTCACGCGGTCGTCGGTGACGACGACGCGGAGCGTCTCCGTCTCGTACGACGACGCGCCTGGGGCTGGCTGGAGCGCGAGGAAGCCGGTCGGTGCGTCGAGCGCCCCCGTCGTCCAGCCGTCGAATCGCGACGTCCTGACTGCGCGGACGTCGTCGGGTGCGACCAGCGTCGTGAACGGCTGCGTTCGCGCGATCGAGCGCTGGAGTCGTGCGACCGTCCGCTGTCGCCTCGTGGTGGTCGTCTGTCGCTGGCGGACCAGTCGCTCGTCGACGCCGAGGTTCGCGTACCCGAACGGGTTCTGCCAGCCTGGCGCGTTCGCGTACTGCGAGTGCAGGAGGGCGTAGAGGTCGTCCGGTCGCCGGATACCCGGGGTGAGTCGGCCGACGAACACGTCGAAGTCGTGGTCGAGGAGGAGCTTTCGGTAGAGTTCCTCCTCGGCGAGGGGGACGACCGATGCGTCGATCC
This sequence comes from Halorubellus litoreus, assembly GCF_037081675.1. Taxonomy (GTDB): domain Archaea; phylum Halobacteriota; class Halobacteria; order Halobacteriales; family Natrialbaceae; genus Halorubellus; species Halorubellus litoreus. Next base: position 566,248 of record NZ_JAZAQL010000003.1, read on the forward strand.
CGACCGCGTCGTACCAGGACGCGAGCTGGCGCGCGATGCGGAGGGCGTACGGGTCGCTGTCTGCGGGCGCGGTCTTGATCTCGAGCGATACCCGCGACCGCGACTGCCAGCCGGTGATCGACCTGAGCCGCCGCATGCAGCCGCTCGCGCCCGCCAGACCGACGGTGGCGGTGGCCCCGAGGACCTGGCGTCGGGTCGGTCGGGGAGACTGTAGCGGGTCCATTCACCTGAGTCTAGATGAGTCTGCGTCAAATCACTTGGGTACCTAACCGAACGTAGAGGACGCGTAACGTGTCACGCGATTTATTATCGGTTCCGTCGGATTAGGTGGATGTTTCAAGATGGCGTCCTGAATGCTCTACGTATGGTCACGCGTCGGCAGTCGCTTCGCGGTCTCTTCGCCCTCCTCGTTCTCCTGGCCACCGGGGTCCTCGTCGTCGGCTACGTGGATGCGCAACGAACCAGCGACGCTGTCACTGGCGACCCGGCCGTCGAACAGGCGTTCCGCTCCGGGAACACGTCCCCCGTCGTCGGCGAACGCGACGACGTGACGGTCGTCGGGACCGACTCGAACGCCTTCGTCAGCGACGACAACGACGCCCCGCGCGCGATGGCGGAACTCGCCGCCTTCGCGCCGGACGGCAGCATCTACTACTACGAGAACCGCCACACGCGATACTGGGACGTCGACCCCGTGAAGGGGACGAAAAACACCGTCGAGTTCGTGTATGCTGACCACCTCGATCGGGAGTCCTGCAACGGCGACGGGCCGTGTACGGAGAACGGCGTCGTCCGGGTGAATCTCACGACCGGGAACCGCACCACCGTCTACAGTCGTATCACTCCAGGAAAACATTCGACGCGCTGGCACGACGTCGACCGCATCGACGAGCACCGACTGCTCGTCGCCGACATCTCGCAGGACCGCGTGTACGTCGTGAATACGACCACGGACCTCGTCACGTGGGAGTGGGACGCTCAGTCGGACTTCGACGTCGAATCCGGCGGCCCGTACCCCGAGGACTGGACGCACCTGAACGACGTCGAGTACGTCGAGGTGGACGGCGAGGCGGCCGTCATGGCGGACCTCCGGAACCAGGACCAGGTCGTCTTCATCAGTTTCGAGGACGGTTTGATGGAGGACTGGACGCTCGGGGCGGACGGCAACCACAGCACGCTCTACGAGCAGCACAACCCCGACTTCATCCCCGAGGAGGAGGGCGGCCCAGCGATCCTCGTCGCCGACTCCGAGAACGGTCGCGTCGTCGAGTACCAGCGAGAGGACGGCAAGTGGAAGCGCTCGTGGACGTGGTCGGACGCCCGGATGACGTGGCCGCGGGACGCCGACCGTCTCCCGAACGGGAACACGCTCATCACGGACTCGCACGGTGACCGCGTGTTCGAGGTGAACCCCGAGGGCGAGGTCGTCTGGACGGCCTCCATCGGGTTCCCGTACGAAGCCGAGCGACTCGGGACGGGCGACGAGAGCGCGGGCGGGCCGAGCGCCGCGTCCGCCGACCTCGCGAACCACACCGCAACGGCTGGTGGCGGCAGTGGCGGGGGCTCGTTGCTCCCGCAGAGTCTCCGGAACGCGATCGCGTACGTCTTCCCGCGTTGGGTGGAGACGCCGCACGCTATCGCCGCGGTCCTCGTCGGCCTCGTGGTTCCCGCGTGGGTGGTCCTCGAGTACCACTGGGCGAGCTTCAGTCTCGGCCTCCGGCTGCCCGTCACCTTCCGACGTGATTCATGAGCGTGTCGTCCTGGATCCGGGTGCGGTCGGAGCGCGCCTTCGGTCGACTGGAACGAGTCACCCCGGTCACGTCCCGCGACCGCGGGTGGATCGCGCTCTCGATGCTCCCGGCGCTCGTCGCCGTCAGCATCTACCTGTCGACGAACGCGTACCCCGCGTTCGGCGCGGGACTGTACGTCGAGTTCGCCGAGCAGATCGCGGCGAACGGGTTCGTGCCACCGACGAACGTCGAGCACTACACGAGCGACGGCGTCCCGTTCTCCTATCCGCCCCTCCAGTTCTACGTCGTCGCGGTCCTCCTCGAACTCGGCGCTGAACCGGTGACGATCGCGCGCGTCCTCCCCGGGCTCGCGGTCGTCCTCGCGACGATCCCCGCGTACGTCCTCGGCCGCGACCTCACTGACTCGCGGCCCGCGGGCGCTGCCGTCGCGGTCGCACTCAGCCTGAACCCGCAGGTACTCCAGTGGCACGTCTCCGCTGGCGGCGTGGTCCGCGGGTTTGCGTTCCTGTACGCGCTCGTCGCGATCTCCGCCGCGTACCGCGCGTTCACCACCGAGCGGCTGCGACCGGTCGTGGTCGCGACTGTCGCGTTCGGGTGCACGGTCCTCTCGCACCCGACGTACACCGTGTTCGCCGCGGGCTCGATTCTCATCTGTTACCTCGCCGAGTCCCGGACCGTCGCCGGGTTCGGACGCGGGCTCGTCATCGGGCTCGGCGGGGCCGTCATCGCGTCCCCCTGGATCGCGTGGGCGATCGCGACGTTCGGCGTCGACCAGTTCACGTCCGCCGCGGGCACGCACGGCGGCGTCGGCGGTGGCGCGAACGCCATCATCGGGTACGCGTCGTTGGCCGTACTCGTCCCACTCGCCGCCGGCGCGTACCTCCTGTTCCGTCGTCGAGTCTTCGTCCCGCTCTGGCTCGCGTTCGCCGAACTGGCGTTCAAGCAACCGCGGTTCTCGTACGCAGTCGGTGCGTTCGCGATCGCGGCGACGGTCGTGGACGTCGTCGACCGAACGAACGTCGTCGGGGTCGCGTCGGACGTCGCACGGTCGCTCAGCGTCGACGAGCACGCGACCATCGGTGCGGTCGCCGCTGTCTGCCTCGTCCTGTCGACCGCGGTCGGCGGCGCGTACCTCGCGCACGAGATGACGCTCGAGAGCGACCCGACGACGCCCGAGTTCCTCGACGACGAGTCCGTCGAAGCGATGGAGTGGGCGGAGCGCGAGACCGACGAGGACGCGACGTTCGTCGTCCTCGGTGACGCCGCGGAGTGGTTCCCGCTGCTCGCTGACCGCACGATCGTCGTCGGGCCGTGGGGGGTCGAGTGGCGGAACCCGGACCTCTTCTACGACCACATCCGGGCGTACGAAACGTCTTCGCGCTGTCAGACCGCTCGCTGCGTCGAGGCGGCGTCGACGAACGTCTCTCGCGTCCCGGAGTACGTCGTCGTCCCGAAGGGGTCGTACACCGTGCGCGGCCATCCAGCGAAGCAGTTCGGCGTCCTCGATCGCTCGTTCGAGGCGTCCGCGGACTGGGAGCGTGCGTACGAGAACGACGGCGTCGTCGTCTTCCACGCGGTCGAGACCGACACCGACGTCGCTCTCGACTCGCGTCCGGTCGACCACGTCGGCGCTCGGTGACCGGCGAGCGTGCGCCGTTCCCCGTGACTACACGAACTTGACGAGCGGTGCGACGAGGACGAGGAGGTACGAGATCGCACCGAACGCCTTCAGTCGGCGGTCGTCCTCCGCGATCGCGTACGCGAGCACGCCGAACGACGTGACGAGGACGACGCGGTGGAGTGCGAGCCGTACGGGGACCTGGCGGACGCCGATCGTGCTCATGTCGTGGAGGATAGCGAACCCGAGCGCGGCGGCTGCGAGGAGCGCGGTCCGGGTCGCTGGCCGGTCTCGCGTCAGGAACAGTGCGGCGACCGGCGCGAACACGAGGATCGGGTAGAGGACGCCCGCGATGACCTTCGGTGAGACGCCACCGAGGTGGGACTCCATGAGGAGGCCGGCGCCGCGAACCCCGACGACGGTCGCGACGACTGCGGCCGGCATCGCGACGTCCTCGGGTTCGACGTTTCGTTCGTTCGCGAACGCGGACCCGACGACGACGACGCTCGCGAACTGGACGACCGTCAGCCAGCCGTGACCACCGCCACCGCCCTGGCCGTGGTACTGGCGGTCGATCTCGTCGACGAACGGTTCATCGCGGAGGTCGCGTTCGACGAACCGTCCGGCCTCGGGGACGCCCGTCACCGTGTGTCGGAGGCGGTACCAGTCCCAGTACTCCTCGTGCGCTTGGATGCCCGTCCAGTTCGCGTTCGGGGACTGGTAGGCTCGCACGTGAACGCGACTCCCGAGGTAGCGACCGGTACTGAGCTGGTACGACGAGGCGACCCAGCGACCCGCGTCGCTGCCGGCCGGGCGGACGTACGTGTAGCGCTTCGCGCCGCTGGCGTTCTGCCACGGGGTGCCGCCGTCGCCGACCTCGAGTTCCTTGTCGCGTGGTGCGCGAGTCCAGTTGACGTCGGAGCGGTCGACGAGCGCTCGCCTGACGGTCGCTGGGTCGCCGATGACGACGACGTTGATGGCGAGCGTTCGTCCCTGGGTGCTGGTGTCCTTGCTGGTGTAGGGCCAGAGGTGACTGCCCGTGCCGATGGGGTCGACGAGGCGAGCGTCCGGGGGCTCCTCGGCCGCCGGCGGGGTGGCGCCCGTGAAGCCGCTGGTCGCGACGAGTCCGACGACCACGAACCACGCCAGGACGAGCATGGCAATACGGCGCACACGTCACGACACGGCAACGGGGTACAAGGGATTTGTCCCTCGAAACGATGGACTCGGGCCGGACGTCACGCGCCCGGAGTGTCCAGTTCGACGGATAGATACCAGTTCGACGGACAGATACAGGAACAGACTTATCAGTCAAACGGTGGTTGTCGATCGTATGGTCCGACGCATCCACGTCTTCGCCGCCCTCGCCCTTCAGGCGGTTATGTTCGTCGCCGGCGCCGGCCCCGTCGACGGGTCGCTGCAGTACTGGACGACGTTCCTCGGCACGTATCCCATCCAGATCGCCGCCCCGGCCGCGTGGGAAGCACTCGCCGCCGTCGGCGTCTTCGACCTCCTTCCGGCGGTACTCTGGGTCGGGGCGACGGCGCTCGCCATCGGCGCGATCCACTACGCGCAGGCGGTCGGGATGGTGGTCGCTGGCGAACGACTCGTCGACGTCGTCGCGCGCTAGAGCGGTCCTTGCAGCGTTTTCCGCGACGTCAGTACGTGGTGACCTCGTAGCCGTCGGGTTCGAGGCCGTCCCCAGTCTGCGAGAGCTCCTTGGCGGCCTGGAGGGCGTTCGTGTGCGACCCGTGCACGGAGACGCCGGATTGGAGTCCCGCGCCTGACAGTCGGGTCGCTCACCGGGGTCTTTGGTCGGCCTAGCACCTAGGCCGACCGAAAACGTACCACATAGATGAAAGGTCTTATTGAGGTGCCGCGCCGACATTCGATATGGTCGAGTTCGCCGCACTAGCGTTCGTCTTCGTCGCCGGACTGATCACGGCGATCGCGACCGGCCTCGGCGCGATCCCGTTCTTCCTGTTCGACGACGTCAGCGACCGCTGGAACGTCGCCCTCTGGGGCGTTGCGTCCGGTATCATGCTCTCCGCGTCCCTCTTCGGCCTCGTCAACGAAGGGCTCGCCGCGTCCGCGGGAACCGGCGTCCCGTGGCTCCTCGTCCTCGGCCTCCTCGCGGGCGTCGCGCTCGTCGTCGTCGCGAACCGCGTCCTCGAAGGCGTCCACGTCGGCGGCAGCGAACCCGCACCGGACGGCGGCGAACCCGTCGCCGAGGTCGACCACCACGACGACACCGACGACCATCACCACACCGACCACGACGCGGACGAACACGGCCACGACGGCCACGACCACGATGAACACGGCCACGACGGTCACGACCACGACAGTCACGGCCACGACGGCCACGACCACGGGTTCGACCCGGCCGCGTTCGCGGAGGCCGACCTGAAGAAGCTCGTGCTCATCCTCGGCGTGCTCACCGTGCACTCGTTCCCCGAAGGCGTCGCCATCGGCGTCTCCTTCGCGGAACTCGGCTTCGAGGGCGGCGTCCCGATGTTCGGCCTCGTCGTCCCCGTGCTCGCGATATTCATGACGATCGCGATCAGCATCCACAACATCCCCGAGGGGCTCGCGATCTCCATCCCGCTGCGCGCGATGGACGTCAGCGAGTGGCGGATGGTCGGCGCCGCCATCTTCTCCAGTCTCCCACAACCCATCGGTGCGGTCATCGCGTTCCTGTTCGTTCGCGCCGCCGAGGAGTTCCTCCCGTTCGGGTTCGGGTTCGCCGCCGGCGCGATGGTGTACCTCGTCCTCACCGAGTTCGTCCCCGAGGCGCTCGAGGCAGGCAAAGACCTCGACGGGAAGGGCTACCGCGAACTCGCGGGCGGACTACTCGGTGGGTTCACGGTGATGGTCCCGCTCCTGTACGTCGCCTGAGCGATGGCGACTCGTAGCTCCCGGTGAGAGCAGACGAGAACTCGGCGGGTGGTGGCGCCGCGGTCAGTCGACGTACGTGGCGATCTCCTCGCTCGTCGCGAACACCACGACGACGCGCTCGACGGTGCCGTCGTCGCCGACGAGTGGTTCGGCGTTCAGGACGATCTCCTCGCGCGCGTCCTCGACCTCGATGACGTACCGCTCGCCCCTGAGTTCCTCGCCGGTTTCGAGGACGCGCGCTACGGGGAGGTCCGCCGCGTCCAGGCGCGTTCCGTCCGGCGCGCAGAGCGTCCAGTCGCTCGTATCGTACGCTCGAACGTGCAGCGACGCCGTCGGCATCCGGAGGAGGTCGCGAGCGCGCCGGTTCGCCACCACCACGTCCCCGTCCTGGTCGTGGACGACGATGGCGACGGGCGTCATCTCGACGATGCGGTCGACGAGCGTCCGCTCGCGGTCGAGTTCCTTCTCGGCGTGATACCTGTCGACGGCGTTCAGAACGCGGTTCGCGAGCACCTCGTACTGGCTGGCGTCCGTCGACTTCTGGAGGTACTCCGTGACGCCCTTCGAGATGGCGTCGCTCGCCACCTCCTCGCTCCCCTTCCCCGTGAAGAGCACGAACGGGAGGTCAGGGTGGCGTTCGCGGACGGTCTCCAGGAACTCGAGCCCGGTCATCCCCGGCATGTCGTAGTCGCTGACGACGCAATCGGCGTTCTCGAGCTCGGTGAGCGCCTCGTTCGGGTCCGTGAAACCTGTGGCGGTGACGTCACCGTGACGCTCCAGTTGCGTCGCCGTCAGGTCAGCGAACGCTGGTTCGTCGTCGACGCACACCACCCGGTGGGGTGCCATAGGTACCGTATCGCGTTCCAGCGGCAAGGTGATTGTGCTTTGGTACCAGGCACGTAGTCCGTCCCGTCGGCCCTCACCCGTCGGCCCGCATCAGCGAACTGGGTCGTCGAGCGAGCGGCGGCGGCAAGGCGACAGCGATTCCACGTCCTTGAAGCGACTGCAGGGGTAACGCTCTCCAGGATGGTACTTGGGACGGACAATCGCGTGTTCGCGCTCGCGATGGCGCGACTCGCGGATTCGCTCGGGAACTCCTTCCTCGTCATCGTCCTTCCGCTGTACATCGCGAGCGGCGAGGTGTCGCTCGCGGGCCTGGAAGGGTTCTCGACCGAGTTACTCATCGGCGTCGTACTGTCGTTGTTCGGACTGCTGAACAGTTCGCTCCAGCAGTTCGCGGGTCGAGCCAGCGACCGCTCCGGGAAGCGGAAGGTGTTCATCCTCGGCGGCCTCGTCGTGTTCGGCGTCGCGAGCGCGCTCTACCCGTTCGCGTCCTCGTACTGGGGTATCGTCGGCCTGCGCGCGTTCCAGGGCATCGGCGCGGCGTTGACCGTACCGGTCACGATCGCGCTCGTGAACGAGTACTCGACGGACGCGAGCCAGCGCGGCGGGAACTTCGGCGTGTTCAACACGTTCCGCCTCATCGGGTTCGGGTTCGGGCCCATCATCGCTGGCGTCCTCATCACGGGCGGGTTCGCGTCGAACGAGGTCGTCACGTACCAGATCGCGGGCGCGGCCATCTCGGGGTTCGACGCGGCGTTCATGGTCGCCGTCGCTGGAGCAATCGTCTCGTTCGCGCTCGTGTCGTGGCTCGTCGACGACCCGGAGACCGGTGATGCCGCCGCCACGGACGACCTCTCCGTGGCTATCTTCGGTCGCGACCAGCTGTTCGACCCCGTGTTCGTCGTCGGCGTCGGGACGTTCTTCATGGCGACGGGTATCGCGATCTACGCGACGCTCCAGGAGGTCGTTAATCAGGCGCTCGGCCAGGGACCGTTCCTGTTCAGCGTGCAGTTCGCGGCGGTCGTCATCGCGAACGTCCTCTTCCAGGTCCCCATCGGGCGGGCGAGCGACAGGTACGGGCGGCGGCCGTTCCTCGTCGCCGGGTTCGCGCTCCTCGTCCCGAGCGTGCTCGCGCAGGGGTACGTGCCGGCGGCCCAGAGCGTGCTGCCCGCGACGATTCTCGGCGTGAACGCCGCCGCGCTCCTGATGATACTCCTCCGACTCCTCCAGGGTATCTCGGTCGCGATGGTGTTCGCGCCGGGGCTCGCGCTCGCCGGTGACCTGGCGCGGCGCGGGCAGTCCGGCACGACGCTGTCGGTCCTGACGACCGCGTTCGGGTTCGGTGTCGCGCTCGGGCCGCTCGCGGCCGGGTACCTCATCCGGTTCGGGTTCGCGGTCCCGTTCGCGTTCGTCGCCGTGCTCGCGGCGCTCGCGTTCCTCTTGACGTACTCGCAGGTGTACGAGACGGCGTTCCTCGCCGAGGACGCTGGCCGGCCGTCCGCGGACTGACCGCGGTCAGTCGCGGGACTCGCGGTCAGTCGTCGCGGTGGACGTTCGTCCGACCGGTGGCGATGGCGGCGGCGATGGCGTCGCCCGGACAGACGACCTCGACGTCGGGTATCGCGAACGCGGCTGCGTTCCGTGGGTCCTGCAGCGCCGCGTAGATCCGCTCGAACGCGCCGGTCGTTCGGAGGCGTTGGACGAGCAGGAGCGTTCGGGCGTCCGTCGGGGCGAGGACGACGAGCGGGTCGGTGGGGGCGGCGTGCGCGACGACCTGTGCGACGAGCGCTGCCTCGTCGGGGACGTGCGCGGCGTCGTAGTTGGCGACGTCTGCGACGGCGTCGGGGTCGGTGTCGACGTGGACGACGGTGTGGTGACTGGCGAGGCTGTCGGCGAGTGCGCGACCGCGTCGGCCGCCGCCGACGACGAGGTATCGGTCGTCGACGTTCGGTTCGACCGGTGCTGCGGGTCGGTCGGACTGCCGCGGGTCCGTGCCCGGGAGTTGCGACTCCATACACCACGTAGGAGAACAGAATACATAAATATTGCCTAGATTTTACCGGAACGGTAAATATGATGGGCATTCTTTATCAGATTGGTAAACAATGTATCGGCTTCAGACGGTTACATGCGGTCCGCCCTCCGACCGACGCGTCGGTGAGCGGTCATGACGGACCTCGTCGCAGTACTCACCGACCGCGGCCGCGTCAGAGACGTCGTCTCGTACGCGCTACGGGAGGCACGGGACGCCGACGACGCAACGGAGACGACCGTGCGTTTCAGCATCCCCGTCGGGAGAACGGGCGACGCGGTCCCGTCGGCCACCGGCGAGACCCTCGCCGAACGCATCACCGAACTCGTCGCAGACAGCCCCTACGGTTCGCTCGACGTCGAGGTCGCAACCGTACCGGTCGGCCGGTCGACCGCCGACGACCGCGTCCGCGCGCTCGTCGAGGCCATCCCAGCGACCGCCACCGACCTCGTCCTGATGCCCGGATTCACCGAGTTCACCGCCGCCACGCTCGCGGACGCGCTCGCGGCCGCCGGCCGTTCCGGCGTCGCCGTCGAACGCGCACCCGTCGACCGACGCATCGTGCGGTCGCCCGTCGCGGTCACCAGCACCACCGCACGGCTGGTTGCGACGTTCGGCCTCGCGTACGCGTTCTACCTATCGCTCGGCGACCCGACCGAGCCCTTCGACCTGGCGACCGGCGCGGTCAGCGCGGGCGTCGTCACGCTCGTCCTCGGCCGCGTCACGTTCGAGACCGAACCCTCGCTCGCCGGCGTCGGCCGCGTGCTCCGCGCGCTCGTCTTCCTTCCCTACCTCCTCTGGGCGGTCGTCCGCGCGAACCTCTCGATGGCCGCGGTCGTCCTCTCGCCGCGCCTCCCCATCGAACCGAGCGTGGTCCGGATTCCGGCGCCCGAGGGCCGCATCGCGCGCGCCCTGCTCGCGAACAGCATCACGCTCACGCCGGGCACGCTCACGGTCGACGTCACCGACGACGAACTCGTCGTGCACGCGCTCACCGCAGCCACTCGGGACAGCCTCGAGGAGGGCTCGCTCTCGCGCGCCGTCGACTTCGTCGTCCACGGCCGCGGCGAGTACCGCACGACGCCCGGAACCGCTCGTATGGCGGCCGAGACCCCGCGAGGTGACCGGCGGTGACGTCGCCGCTCGTCGCGGGCGTGCTGCTCGCCGGCGCGACGGCGCTCGTCGCGCTCGCCGTGCTCGTCCTCGGGCGCGTCGTCCGCGGGCCGACGACGCCGGACCGCGTCGTCGCCGTCAACGTCGTCGGCACCACCGCGGTCGTCGTCATCGCGCTCCTGAGCGCCGCGCTCGACGAACCCGGGTTCCTCGAGGTCGCCATCGTGTACGGCCTCCTGAACTTCCTGCTCTCGCTCGGGCTCGCGAAGTTCACAATCGAACGCGGCGGGGTGCTCTGATGTCCCTCGCGGCCCTTCCCGTCGCAGTCCCCGCCCAGCTCGCGTGGACGCCGACGGCGATCGCGGTCGCGGCGCTCGTCGCAGCGAGTGCGTTCTTCTCGCTCGTCGCCGTCGTCGGCTTCTACCGGCTCCCGGACGTGTACGCTCGCGCGCACGCCGCCTCGAAGAGCGAGACCCTCGGCGCGCTCCTCGGCCTCACCGCCGCCGGCGTCGTCGTCGGCACCACCGGCGAGGTCTTCAAGATCGCCTTGCTCGCGCTGCTCGTACTCGTCACGGGGCCGACCGCGGCACACGCCATCGTTCGGTCCGCGTACGACGCCGGCACCGACCCGTGGACGCGCGACGACGACCGGAACGACGGCGACGCGAGGGTCTCGCGATGACGACACTCGACGTCGCCGTCCCGACCCTTCAGGTCGTCGCGCCGACGCTCGAGGTCGCGGTGTCCGTCGCGCTGCTGTCGTTCGTCGTCGTCGTCGCCGTCCTCACCGCTGTCGTCCGGGACGTCCTGACGGCCGTGGTCGTGTTCGCGGCGTACAGCCTCGGGCTCGCCATCCTCTGGGTGCTGTTCCACGCGCCCGACGTCGCCCTCACCGAGGCCGCGGTCGGCGCCGGCGTGACGACCGCGCTCTTCCTGCTCGCCATCAGTCGGACCGTCCGACCGGCGGGCGGCCGGACGCTCGTCGACCCGAAGACGGTCAAGCCCACGTCGGTCGTGGTGGCGCTCGGCGTCACCGTCGGCCTCCTGCTGACGGTCCCGGCGCTCCCGCCGGTCGGTGCGGCGGACACGCCCGCGTTCGGGCCGGTGAGTGACTTCTACCTCGCCGACGCCGCGGACCGCGGCGTCGACAACGCCGTCACGGCCGTGCTCGTCGTCTACCGCGGGTTCGACACGTTCGGCGAGATCGCGGTCGTGTTCGCCGCCGCCGTCGCCGTACTGGCCGCGCTCGGTCGGGAGGCCCTCGCATGAGCGAGCGCCCCCGCCGGGAGGACGCGGACGAGGCGACGACGCGGACGCGCATCGAGTTCACGGACAGCCCCGTCGTCACGACGACCGTGCGCCTGTTCGCGCCGTTCGTCCTCACGTACGGGCTGTTCACGCTCTTCCACGGGACCGCGAGCGTCGGCGGCGGCTTCCAGGGCGGCGTCGTCGGCGGCGCGATGATCATCACGGTCGCGTTCGCGTTCGGCATCCGCCGGACCGCGGAGTGGCTCGACGAGCGCGCGCTCGTCGCCCTCGTCGTCGCCGGCCCAATCGTCTTCGGCGTCGTCGCGCTCGCAGGTCTCGCGTCGGGCGGCGCGTTCCTCCAGTTGGACGTGCTCCCCATCCCGAAGGCGACCGTGTACGCCACGGAAGCCATCGAGATCGGTATCGGGGCGACGGTCTCGGCCGTCATCGTCGTGCTCTTCCTCCGCATCGCGGACGGCTACCGCGAACCAGACGTGGAGACCCCAGCGGACCTGGAGGCACCCGGGGACGTCGCGCCCTCGAGTGGGGCCGGAGGTTCGAGCGATGACTGACCCGCTGTTCGGCGTCGGCGCGTGGTTCGCGCACGCCGTGTTCGCGGTCCTCGTCGGCGTCGGGCTGTTCGTGCTCGTCGACGACGACAACCTCGTGAAGAAGGTCGTCGGTCTGAACATCTTCCAGACCGGCGTCTTCCTGTTCTTCGTCACGAGCGCGTACCGCGCCGACGGGAAGGCACCACTGGTCACGGGCCCCGGGCCGTACGTGAACCCGCTCCCGCACGTCCTCATCCTGACGGCCATCGTCGTCGGCGTCGCGGTGACGGCGGTCGCGCTCGCGCTCGTCGTCCGCATCTACGGCGAGTACGGGACGCTCCGCGAGGACGTCATCCGCGAGGTCCGCGCCGCCGAACGCGCGTCCGCTGCGGCCGAGACGGCCGAGGAGGGGTCGCGGTGACGCCCGCGGACCTCCTCGCGCTCCTGGTCGCACTCCCGCTGCTCGCCGCGGTCCTCCCGCTGTTGGTCGCGCGCGTCCGCGACGGCCTCGCGCGAGCGGTGACGCTCGCCGCGCTCCTCGCGCAGGTCGCGCTCGCGATCGCCGTCGCGGCGGTCGTCGCGACCGACGGCCCGCTCGCGACCGTCGTCGGCGACATCCCGGCCGCGTTCGGCATCGGGCTCGCCGTCGACGAACTCAGCGCGGTCGTCGTCGTCCTCGTCGCCGTCGTCGGCGTCGCCGCGTTCGCGCTCGCCGACGCCGACACGACCGGCCCCGAGGGGAGCCTCTGGCTCCTGCTCGTCGCCGGGTTCACGGGCGTCGCAGTCACCGCTGACGTGTTCAACCTCTACGTGTTCCTGGAGATCTCCGGGCTCGCCGCGTACGCGCTCGTCGCCAGCGGCCGGGGCGTCGACGCCGCGGTCGCCGCGTTCAAGTACCTCCTCGTCGGGACCGTCGGCGCGACCCTGTACCTGCTCGGCGTCGGGTACGCGTTCGTCGCGACCGGCACGCTCTCGATGGCCGACCTCGCGCCGGCGCTCGCCGCCGCGGGGTACGACTCGACGCTCGTCGTCACCGCGTACGCGCTCGTCGCGGTCGGTCTCGGCGTGAAGCTCGCGCTCTTCCCGCTGCACGCGTGGAAGCCCGACGCGTACGCGGCCGCACCCGGTGCGGTCGCCGTGGCGCTCGGCGCGCTCGGGTCGACCGTCGCCGGGTACGCGCTCGTCCGCATCACGTACGGCGTGTTCACCGCGGACTTCCTCGCGGCCGTCCCCGCGGTCCAGTCCCTCATGGTCGCCGCAGGCGCGGTGAGCGTCGCCGCCGGTGGCGTCCTCGCGCTCCGCGCGACCGACGTCCGGCGGCTGCTCGCGTACTCGTCGGTCTCCCAGTTCGGCCTGTTCGCCGTCGGTATCGCACTCGCGCACCCCGTCGCGCTGACGGGCGCGCTCGTCGCGCTCGTCGGGCACGCGGTCGCGAAGGGCGGCCTGTTCGCCGCGGCGGTCGCGGTCGAAGCGCGGACCGGTGCGCGAACCGTCTCCGAGTACGCGCGCCTCGCCGCCAGCCTGCCGCTGGCCGCGGCCGTCGTCGCGGTCCTCGCGGCGAGCCTCGTCGGCCTCCCGCCGACCGTCGGGTTCGCCGGGAAGTGGTACCTCGCACTCGGTGCCGTCGAGGCGGGCGCGTGGGTCGCCGCGGCGGTCGTCGTCGCGAGCACCCTCCTCAGCCTCGGGTACGCCGGTCGCCTCGTCGAGCGCGCGTACCTCGCGCCAGAGCCGGCCGATGACGCGGTCGCGACCGACGGCGGCACCGCCGTCGTCGTCGGTTCCGACGCCGAGGATTCCCGGACGACGACCGCGCTCGCGGTCGCCGTCGCGGCCGCGGTCGTCGTGCTCGCGCTCGGCGTGGGCGCCGGCGCGCTCGCGGACTGGCTCGCACCGGTCGTGGAGGGATGGCTATGACCGACGTCGCCAGCGTGCTGCCGCTGCTCGCGGTCCTCCTGCCCGCGCTCGCCATCCCGCTGATACTCGCGTCCGGGTCGCGGCCGAACGTCCGCGAAGGCTGGACGGCGCTCGCCGGCGTCGGCACGTTCGCGGTCGTGCTCGCGATGGTGCAGTCACCGGACACGCCGGTGACGACGCTCGGGTCGTACCTCGGCGTCGAACTCGCGCTCCGCGCGGACGCCGCCGGCCTCCTGTTCGCGCTGCTGGCGAGCACGCTCTGGCTCGCCACGAGCCTCTACAGCGTCGGCTACATGCGCGGGCTCGACGAGGGCGACCAGACGCGGTACTTCGCCGCGTTCGCCGCGTCCATCTCGGCCACGATGGGCGTCGCGCTCGCCGCCGACCTGCTCTCGCTGTTCGTGTTCTACGAGCTGCTGACGCTCGCGACGTACCCGCTCGTCGTCCACGCGGGCGACGCCGCTTCGAAGGCCGCCGGCCGCCGGTACCTCGCGTACACGCTCGGCGGCGGCGTGCTCGTCTTCGGCGGGCTCGTGCTCGTCGGCGCGCTCGCCGGCACCGTCACGCTCGCCGCCGGCGGCATCGCCGGCCTCGCGACCGCCGACCCGAACCTCGCGCGCGCCGCGTTCGCGCTGCTCGTCGCCGGGTTCGGCGTGAAGGCCGCGGTCGTCCCGCTGCACGCGTGGCTCCCGGCCGCGATGGTCGCGCCGACGCCCGTCTCCGGGCTCCTGCACGCCGTCGCCGTCGTCAAGAGCGGCGCGTTCGGCGTCACGCGCGCGGTCCTCTACGTCTTCGGGCCCGAGACCGCGAGCGACCTCGGCCTGGCGACCGCGCTCGCCGTCTTCGCCGCCGCGACGATGATACTCGCGGGCGTCGTCGGCGTCCGCCAGGACAACCTCAAGCGCGGGCTGGCGTTCTCCACCATCAGCCAGCTATCGTACATCGTCCTCGGCGTCGCGCTCCTGACGCCCCTGGCCGCGTTCGGCGCGCTCCTGCACGTCGTCGCCCACGCGTTCATGAAGATCACGCTGTTCTTCGTCGCCGGGCTCGCGTACGTCGAGACCGGCGAGAAGTACGTCAGCGACCTCGCGGGCGTCGGGCGCCGGCTCCCAGTCGCGATGACGGCGTTCGCCATCGCGGCCGCGGGCCTCGTCGGGTTCCCGCTCGTCGCCGGGTTCGTCTCGAAGTTCCACCTCGTGCTCGGCGCCGCCGACAGCGCGAACCCGTGGTTCGTCGCCGCGTTCCTCGCCGCCGGCCTCCTGAAGCTCATGTACTTCTGGCCGGTCGTCTACACGGCGTTCTACGGCGGCCGCGACGACGGCACCGACGCCGGCGACCACCCGTTCGCGCCCTCGCACCACGAGCCGACGACCGACGGCGGCGACGACGGTGGCGGCACGGGTACGAGCGTCCCGGCGGCGACCGACGGCGGCCAGGAGACCGTCGCCACCGCTGAGGCCGACGACGGCGTCGCGAGCGCGCGCGACGGCGTCTCCGGGCGCTTCGCGCCCGTCGCGGGCCTGGAGACGTCGCCCGCGCTCCTCGTCCCCGTCCTCTTCACGGTCGGGATGGCGGTCGTGCTCGGCGTCGTGCCGACCGCGCTCCCGTTCTGGGAGCTCGCCGAGACCGCGGTCGCGGAGGTTTTCAACTGATGGACATCCTGCTCGCGGTGCCGCCGTGGGTCGCGTTCCTCGTCGCCGCCCTGGTCGCGTTCGTCGCGCCCCGGAAGGTCGGCTACCTCGTAGGCGTCCTCGCGACGCTCGCGACCGTCCCGTGGATACTCGCCTCGCCCGACGGGAGCGCGCTCGTCGTCGCCCCGCTCGGGTTCGAGCAGACGCTCCTCCGCGTCGACGCGCTCGCGCGCCCCGTCGCGGCCGTGTTCGGGTTCGTCGCCGCGCTCGGCGTCGCGTACGCGTACGCGACCGACGCCGACGCCCGGACGAACGCCATCGCGCTCGCGTACATGGGCGCCAGCGTCGCCGCCGTCCTCGCCGGCGACTGGCTGACGCTCCTGCTCGCGTGGGAGGTCATGGCGGTCACCGCGACCGTGCTCGTCTGGCATCACGGCGGCAGCGCCGTTCGACCGGCGTTCCGATACGCGCTCTACCACCTCGTCGGCGGGACGCTCCTCGTCGCCGCCGTCGCGCTCCACTACACCGCGGCCGGCACGTTCGCGTACGACGCCGGGTTCACCGCGGGGCTCCCGACCGCGCTCGCCATCCTCGGCGTCGGCGTGAACCTCGGGTTCGTCGGCGTCCACCACTGGGTGCCCGACGCCTACCCCGCCCCGCACGTCGCCTCCAGCGTCATCCTCGCCGGGTTCACGACGAAGGTCGCCGTGTACGCCCTCGCGTTGTTCGCGCCCGACGGGAACGTCCTCGTCGCGTGGATGGGCGGCGCGATGGTGCTGTACGCGGTCTACCAGGCCATCCTCCAGACCGACGTGCGACGCCTGCTCTCGTACCACATCGTCTCCCAGGTCGGGTACATGGTCGCGGCCGTCGGCGTCGGCACCGCCGTCGGCACCGCCGGCGCGGTCGGGCACCTCGCGACGCACGTCCTCTACAAGGGCCTGCTGTTCATGGTCGCCGGCGCGATCGTCTACCGCGTCGGCACCGGGTCGCTGAAGCGACTCGGCGGCCTCGGCCGGCGGATGCCCCTGACGTTCGGGGCGTTCCTCGTCGCGGCGCTCGCCATCAGCGGCGTCCCCGGGTTCAGCGGGTTCGTCAGCAAGGGCCTCGTCGTGAAAGCCGTCGACACGGCCGGCCCCGAGCTCGCCGGGCTGCCAGTGGACGCGAACGTCCTCTGGTGGGCGCTCGTGCTCGGCGGCGTCGGCACCGTGCTGTCGTTCGCGAAGTTCGGTTACTACGCGTTCGTCCGCGACGCCCCCGAGGACCTCCCGGTCCGCCCGGCGCCGCGCTGGCTGGCGGTCGTGCTCGCCGTCGCCGCCGTCCCGAACGTCGCCTTCGGCGTGCTCCCCGACGTGCTCTACGGCGCTCTCCCCGGTGACACCGCCGGGTTCGAGCCCTACGCTGCGAGCGAACTCGGGAAGGCCGCCGCCACTACCGCGGTCGGTGTCCTCGGATTCCTCGCACTCCGCGGGCCAATCTCGCGGCTTCCGGTGGTGGACGTCGACCGCGTCCTCTACCCCGCCGGGAACCGCGTCGCGAACACCACGGCACGGGCGCTCGACGGCCTCGGCGCTCGCGCCGACCGCACCGTCTACCGCGCGTGGCGAGCGACCGTCGCCGCGGTCGACCCGGAGGACCCCAGCGACGTCCTCGGCGGCCCCGTCGGGCGGACGCTCGCCGTCGTCGCCGCGACGCTCGCGCTCGCGCTCCTCGTCGCCGGTATCGCCTGAGAACACACCACCGACACACCAACACCAGACATATGACGCTCGACAGAGATTCCAGATTCGATGCGCAGACCCCCGACTACGACGCGCTCGCCGCGTGGCTCGAAGACCGCCACGGCGACGACCTCCGATGGGTCGCGGACTTCCACACGCCCTCGTACACGTACGACGTGCGGTACATCCGCGACGACCTCAAGACCGAACTCTCCACGCGGCAACTGGACATCATCATCCACCGCACGATGGGGTTGTTCGATCGTGCGTACGTCGAGGAGGTGTACACGCACCTCGGGGACGCCTGCGCGCTCGTCCTCCAGCACGAGAAGGCGACGGCCGTGCACGTCTACCTCTCGGACATGGACGGGTTCGTCGTGAAACTCCGCTCGGGCGTTCCGGTCACCCTCCCCGACGACGTCGACGCGTGGCTCGACGTCCTCTACGGAGGTGGAGAGTGACGTTAAACGGACTCGACGACCTCGACAGACACATCCTGTTCGTCCTCCAGCAGGACGCCCGGGAGTCGTCGTCGAACCAGATAGCCGAGCGGATGGGCGTGTCACCGAGCACGGTCCGCAAGCGCATCGACCGCCTCGAGCGCGAAGGCGTCATCAACTCGTACCGCGCGGACGTGGACTACGCGAACGCTGGGTTCGACCTCCAGTTACAGATCATCTGTACCGCGCCCATCCCGGAGCGAGACGAACTGACCGACGGCGCCCTGGAGGTTTCAGGTGTCGTCGGCGTCCGCGAGATCGCGACCGGTGAGGGGAACGTGGTGGTTCGCGTGGTCGCGGAGGACAACGACGACCTGAACCGGATCGCGCGCGAGCTCTCGGACCTCGGACTCGCGGTGAGCGACGAGCAACTGATTCGCCGGGAGGAGGGCACGCCGTACGACGGGTTCGAACAGGACGGCGGCGTGTAGGAGGCGCGGGATTCGAGCAGGACGACGGCGCGTGGCTGGCGGGACGTTCGAGCACCCGACCGCACGCCGTAAACCAAAGTATTCTTGCGGGTTGACGGAGATTCCGCGAACATGAGTCGTTCCGACGCAGCCAACGGGTGGTCGCGATGAGTACACGGACCGAGAACGTCGACCTGGTTCCCGGCGAGGTCGTCGGGAATCTCGCCCGAGCGGCGTTGCTGGCCGCGCTCGTCGGCGCGTTCGCGTACGTGAAGTTCCCGAACCCGGTGTCGCCAGTCGACGTGACCCTTCAGGTGCTCGGCGTGTTCCTCGCCGGCATCCTCCTCGGGCCGCTGTGGGGTGGCGCGTCGCTCGGCCTCTACCTCGTCGCTGGCGCGCTCGGCGCCCCGATCTTCAACGGCGGGGCGGCCGGCATCGGGCATCTGTTCGGCTCGACCGCGGGCTACCTCTGGTCGTACCCGATCGCGGCCGCGCTCGTCGGGTTCCTCGCGCACGGCGGCGTCGAGACGCGCTCGCTCGAGGACCTCGCCGTGTGGCGCCTCGTCGCCGCGATGGTCGCCGGGACCGTCGTCATCTACGCGCTCGGCGTCGCCGGCCTGATGGTCGTCCTCGGGTACGGTCTCGGGAAGGCGTTCGGGGTCGGCGCAGCCGCGTTCCTCCCCGCGGAAGCCGTGAAGGTCGCCGCGGCGGTCGGCATCGTCCGGAGCGACGCCCTCCGCGTCGAATGACGCCGATTCGCGAGAGGGCTCGCACGACATGATCGTCGTCGACGACGTCTCGTACGCGCACGGCGACACCCGCGTCCTCGACGACGTCTCGCTGTCGATCGAAGACGGCGAGTTCGTCGTGCTCGCCGGCGCGAACGGCGCGGGGAAGACGACGCTCGTCCGCCAGTTCAACGGGCTCCTCGAACCCGACACGGGCGAGGTCCTCGTGAACGGGACGCCCGTCGAGGCGGACCTCGTCGCGGCGCGGTCGGCGGTCGGGATGGTGTTCCAGGACCCCCGCGACCAGTTCGTCGCCGCGACGGTCGACGCGGACGTCGCGTTCGGCCCGGAGAACCTCGGGGTCTCGCGGGAGGCGGTGTCGACGCGCGTCGAGGACGCGCTCGCCGCGGTCGGCATGACGGGTCGTGGCGAGGAACGACTCGACGAGCTCTCGGGCGGCGAACAGTCCCGGGTCGCCATCGCGGGGGCGCTCGCGATGACCCCCGACCACCTCGTCCTCGACGAGCCGTTCGCGAGTCTCGACGCGCCCTCTCGGGAGGCGGTCCGCGAGCACCTCGCGGATCTCCACGCGGACGGGACGAGCGTCGTCGTCGTGACCCACGACGTCGGCGCGATCGCGGACCTCGCGGACCGCGTCGTCGTGCTCGCCGACGGACGCGTCGTCCGCGAGGGGTCGCCGACCGACCTCCGGGGGGAACTGGACGAGCACGCGGTCGCGGCCTGGTGACCGTCGATGCGCTACGAACCGGGTGATTCGGTGCTGCACGCGCTCGACCCGCGGTCGAAGCTCGCGGTCCAGGTGGCGTTCGCGGTCGCCGCGTTCGCGCACACAACGCCGCGCGGACTCGGCGCGCTTACGGCCCTCGCGCTCGGCGTTCTCGCTGCCGCTCGACTCTCCCCGGTCGCCGTCGTCTCCGACCTGCGCGTCGTCCTTCCTTTCCTCGTGCTGGCGCCGCTCGTCGAGGGCGCGCGTCTCGGCGCGCCGTGGTTCGACGTCGCCGCGGCGCGGTTCCCGGCGCTCGCGGCGTACCGCGTGTTCCTCGTGCTCCTCGTCAGCGCCGCGTACGTCCACACCACGCGGACGCGCCAGTCCCGGGCGGCGGTCCAGTGGCTGGTCCCGGGGCGGGTCGGGCAACTCCTCGGGATGGGCGTTGCGCTCGTGTTCCGGTTCGTCCCGGTGCTCCTCGACGACGTCAGGCGGTCGCGCGCCGCGATGCGGGCGCGCCTCGGGTCGGAGCGGCCGCTACGCGACCGGATGCGTCTCGTCGCGACTAGTGGCCTGAACCGCGCGTTCGCCCGCGCCGACGCTCTGGCGGTCGCGCTCCAGGCGCGGTGTTTCGCGTACAACCCGACGCTCCCGCCGCTGTCGTACGGCCGAGGGGACTGGGTCGTGACGGTTGCGTCGCTCGCACTCGTCGTCGTCGCGCTCGCGGTGTGAGGCTGTGCGTGGAACAGGGGTTCGTCGAGGCGCCAGCGTCGAGAGTGGGGGCGTCGAACGCCACCCACCCAGCGGTCTTGTGTAGAAAACACATTTCTGTGCGCGTCGAGTATCGGCCCGCATGGAACCCTTCCAGAACACGAACCAACCGGACTGGGACTGGTGGTCGCGACTCTGGCCGACCCCCGGCGCGACGCTCCGTGCGCTCGGCATCGACCGCGGCGACGCGCTCGCTGAGGTCGGCTGTGGCAACGGCTACTTCGCGCTCCCCGCGGCCCGCGTCGTCGACCCCGCCACCGTTCACGCCGTCGACCTCGACCGCGCCCTCCTCGACGAACTCGACGAACTCGCCGCACTCCACCGCATCGAGAACCTCGAGACGTACCACGCCGACGCGCGCGACATGGCGGACGTCCTCCCGGAACCCGTCGACGTCGTCCTGAACGCGAACACGTTCCACGGCGTCGACGACGTCGCCGCCTTCGTCACGAGCGCGTACGACGCGCTCGCACCCGACGGCGAGTTCGTCGTCGTGAACTGGCACGACGCCGCGCGCGAGGACACCCGCATTCACGGCGCCGCCCGCGGCCCACCCACCGACCTCCGGCTGTCGCCCGACGCGACCGAACGCATCGTCACCGACGCGGCCGCGTTCCAATCGGTCGAGACCGTGGAGCTCCCACCGTACCACTACGCCGTCCGCTTCGAGAAAGAAACGCGCGCCTGACTGCCCGGACTCGGTCTAGCGGAGGTGCGAGAACGGGTCGCCCTTCGCGTCCGCGAGCCGGTCGACGTGCTCTTGCGTGAGCTCGACCTCCGCGGCGCGGAGGTTCTCCTCGAGCTGTTCGACGGTCCGCGCACCCACGATGGGCGCCGTGACGCCGTCGCGGTGCAGGAGCCACGCGAGCGCCGTCTGCGCTATCGTCGCGCCCACCTCGTCGGCGACCGCCTCGAGTTCGTCGAGCACGTCGAAGTTCTCCTCGGTCAGGTAGTTCTCGCGGAACCGCTCACCGAGCCCCGCCTTCGTATCCTCGGGGTCCCGGTCGTCGCGCGAGTACTTCCCGGTGAGGAACCCCTGGCCGAGCGGACTCCACGGGACGATACCCATCCCGTACGACTCGCACATCTCCTTGTACCCGGCCTCGATCTCGCGGTCGACGAGGTTGTACCGCGGTTGCGTGACCGAGAACGGCTCCCAGCCCTCCTGCTCGGCGATCTCGTTCGCCTTCGCGATCTTCCAGGCGTCCGGCCTGAACGAACTCGCGCCGAGGTAGTGGACCTTCCCGTCCTCGACGAGCCCGTTCAGCGTCCGCATGAACTCGCGGACCGGCGTGTCGTCGTCGATGCGGTGCACGTAGAGGAGGTCGATGGCGTCGACGCCGAGGCGGTCGAGCATCTCGTCGATGCTCCGTCGGATGTGCTTGCGGTTGAGGCCGCGGCCGTTCGGGCCGTCGCGGGTCGGCCAGTATATCTTGGAGGCGATGACGTAGTCCGCGCGGTCGCGGTCGGCGAGCCAGTCGCCGATCCACTCCTCGCTGTCGCCGCCGCCGTAGACGTCGGCGGTGTCGATGAAGTACCCGCCCGCGTCGTCGTACGCGTCGAGGAGGTCGAGCGCGGCGTCGCGGTCGATCTCCACGGAGCCGTCGGCGGCCTCGCGACCGAACCGCCACGTGCCGAACGGCAGCTCGCTGACTGTCAGTCCCGTCGAGCCCAGTGCGACGTCGTCGATTGTCACGTCCATGGTCGAACCGTCGCCACGGCGCGGCTTAAAAGCGTTCGATGCCCGCGGGCGTTTCCGGCTTCTGGGGCGTCGGTCCCACGCCGAGAGCGCCGGGGGTCGCGTCAGCAGTCGTCGTACGTCTGCGCCGTCAGTTTCAGCGCTGAATCGGCCGTGACCCGGACCACCGGACGGACGCAGCGCTGGTCGCCCTCGACGTAGGCCGCGAGTTCGCGTTCGACGCGGTCGTCGTCGAGCGAGACGACGAGCGTGTACGCGGCTGATCCGTCGACGGGCGCGTCGAAGACCGTCGCATCGCCGGCGGCGACCGACGCCGTGGACGCGAACGCTTGCGAGCCGTCCTCGCGCGAGAGCGCCAGTTCGATGTCGTGGGCATCGTCGTCCTGGTTCTCGACCTCGAGAGCGGGGACGCGGACCGCGTCGTCGTCGCGGTCGCCGTTGGAGAGCGTGTTGCAGCCGGCGATGGCGGCCAGTCCGCCGACTGCGGCCGCGAGCACGCCGCGACGCGTCGCTTCGTGGGATGCAGTGCGTCGGCTCATCTATCCTCCCCTACGCCTCGGGGACGTTTGAGCGGCCCGGCTCAGTCATGCGAGGTCGTGCGTCTCGTACACGCTCGTCGCGGCGTCGAGCAGGGACTCGGTCGCGACGTAGTGTCGGAGCGCCGTGGCCGCCTCGGTGGGGTCGGCCATCTCCACCGCGGTACCGTGCGCTTCGATGCCAGAGTTGTACTCCAGGCTCCCGAGTCGAAGCACGAGTCGTTCGAGCGCGCCGGTAACGTCGGCGGCCCGTCGATTGTAGTGGTCCGCGACGAGTTCCGCCTCGACGTCCAACGTCGCCTCGTCGACCGTCGCGAAGTCGGTTTCGGCGAGGTCGCTCGCCGCGCGCACGTACCCCGTGGCGAAGACGAGGTCGACGACCGCGGCGGCGAGGAACCCGTCGTCGCGCCGGGACCGGGCGCGGTCGAGGTAGGAGCGCGTCTCACGGAGCGCGTACCGGACGTGGTCGTCGACGGCGTCCCGCGGCGACGCGAGGGCGTCGCTGACGTCGGTCTCGAGGGCGTCCGCGAGGTCGCGGAGGGCAGCTTTCTGGTCCGTGGCCTGCGGGTTCGCGGTGTCGGTGGCGTCGAGGTACCGGCGTGCGTCGTCGAGGTTCCCTTCGGCGAACGCGATGGCGGACTCTGCGTACTTCACGCGTTCGCCGTCGCCGAGGTGGTCGACGTCGAACGCCGCGTCGGCGCTGTCAGCCCACGTTCGCGCGGACAGCAGCGTCTTCTCGACCTGGCCTGCTTCGGCGGCGACGGCGTCCAGGCGCTCGCCGGTGTACCGGACCTGCCGGTGCGTGCTCGCGACCTCGTTGTCGAGCTGGCTCGCGCGCTGGGACGCGTTCTGCGCGTTCACGACGCCGTCGAGGACGCCGCGACGTGCACCGGCGCCGCGTGCGTGCGCCGCAGCACTCCGGTATGCGACGAGTTCTCGGAAGTCCCCGTCGAACTCGGGGCCCTCGGCGAGCCCGCGGGCTGCCTGCACCTCGAATCGCGTCCGCGGCTGATCTCCGGGGATGTGCGAGACGCTTCGGGCGCGATCGCGTGCCGCAGTGAGGTGGTCGTCGGTCACGGGGATGGGTCGGTCGACGGTGTCGAGCGTACAGCAGTCGTCCACCTGGAAGCCGTCGTCGTCGGCGCTGGTGGTCGTGTCAGTGCTCTGAATGCAGAGGTCGCCGCTGCAGGTGTCTGTCTCGCAGACGGTCTCGTCCTCCTGGTAGATGCAGAACGCGGTGCTCAACGCGAGCTGGTGCTCGCGCTCGGCGCCGAACGTCCAGCCAGCGTCGACGTCCCAGAGCCACTCGCCGACGTCGACCTTCCGGTTCGCGTTCGTGTAGTTCCAGCCGGGGTCGACGGCGCCGCTCGCATCCCACCGCCAGTCCGCGGAGTGCGTCGCCGTGTACGGCTCCTCGGATGTCGTCGGCGTCGGGTCGTAGAACGTGAACTCGGCGCCGTCGGGACCGGTGGTCTTCCCGGTCTCGTTCGTGTCTTCGCCGACGCTCGGGGGACGTGGCGGGACGAAGAACGGCGTCGCCTCGTCGATGGCCTTCCAGGCGACGTCGAACGCGTAGTCGACCCACGCGGCCTGTGGCATGTCGTCGTCCTGCTCGTCGTCGGTGTAGACGTACGAGTTCGCGAAGTAGAGGTCGGTCTCCGTGGAGTCTTTCTCGATGAGGACGCGGCTGTGCTTCGCGCCGGGGGCGTAGATGTTCCCCGTCCACGTGCTCTTCCGCGCGTCGTCGCCGGCGTTCACCCACGTCCCGGATTGCCACGTGAAGAACGAGGAGTCGGCGGCGTACTTCTTCTGTTCGTACCGGACGCTCCCGGAGTTCGAGACGTTCTGGCCGTCGAACCGGTCGATGTCGTAGTCGAGCTGGTACTCGAGGTCGTTCATCGTGACGCTGCTGGTCGTACTCGACGCACGGCTCGCGCCCGCGGTGGACCCGAGCAGCGTCGTCGTGGAGAGACCGGTTGCAGCGAGGACCTGTAGCAATCGTCGGCGGCTTGGATCGTCAAGACCCATACGCAGCAGTGGAAATCACCAGTACTAATAATTAACGGAAATCACCAATAGTGATCCGTTCTCGGTCGCCCGGTGCACGACGACCGGGACAACTGTTAACGTCCGAGGGTGCGTGTGTCCGGTATGCCAACCGACGACGTGACAGACCTCGTCGCGACGCTGCACTCCCATCTCGAAGCGACCGGCGAGCAGCCGGTCGCGCCGAAGGAGAGCCGGTGGCTCGGCGAAGCCGAGGCCATCGCGGCGGACCTCCGGTACGCCGACGACCTGGCGCCGTCGACGGTCCGCGAGCGCGCGTCGAAGGTCGAACGCCTCCTCGCGGAGGTCGAGGACACGGGAAGTCCGGACGCGGACGAGCACGTCGCGGCCGCCCGTCGCTGTCTCGACCGCCTCGACGGCGCGCTCGAGGAAGCGGCCTGAGGCGGTTACGGGGCGGGGTCGCGCGCCGCGTCCACCACGTCGACGGCGGCGTCGATGACGTCGAGGACTCCCGGGACGAACTCGTCCTCGCGAGCGCTCGCGTCGCTCGGCGTCATCCACTCGACGACGTCCGCGTCGGTCTCCGGTTCGACCTCGCCCGTCGCCTCGCTCCGGGGGACGACGAACGTCGTCGAGAAGTTGTATCGCCCGAGCGGATGCTCCTTGACGGTGACGTCGAACAGGTCGAGAGCGGCCGGGTCAACCGCGAGGTTCGTCTCCTCGCGGAGTTCCCTCGCTGCGGTCTCGGCGGCCGCCTCGGGGAGTTCCTGGTGGCCGCTCGGGAGGTCGAACTTCCCGGTGCGGTCGTGCTTGAACGCCAGGACGCTCCCCGCTACCGGGTCGACGACGGCGACGCCGACGACGGGGACGGCGGCCCGCCAGTGGACGACGTCGCACTCGGGACACCAGCACCGCGGCCGCCCGTCGACGTGCTTCTCGTCGGTCTCGGTTCCACAGCGAGGACAGTAGTGCGCCTCGTACGCTGTCGGGGCGTCGTCGGTCATGGTCGGGAGGTGGAGCCGTCAGCGGAAAGAAGTACCCGTGGCACCGTCGAGGACCGTGCATCAGGGGACGGAACCGTTCACCACCGTCGCTTCGTGTCCGGTCCCCGGAGTGCTCGTGACGAAAGGTCGAAGGCGTCGGGCGTTCGATTCCCGGACCATGTCGAGATACCAGCCACCGGCGACGCCCGTCGCCGACGACGCGAGGTGCCGGCCGTGACCGTCGAACTCGATGGCGAGACCCTCGCGCCCGAGGACGTCGTCGCCGTCGCGCGCGACGGCGAGCGCGTCGCACTCCCCGACGCGGCACGGGAGCGCATCCGCGAGTCCCGCGAACGCGTCGAGGACGTCGTCGACTCCGGCGAGGCGGTCTACGGCCTCAACACGGGGTTCGGCGACCTCGTCACCGAA
Source organism: Halorubellus litoreus (assembly GCF_037081675.1). Lineage (GTDB taxonomy): Archaea > Halobacteriota > Halobacteria > Halobacteriales > Natrialbaceae > Halorubellus > Halorubellus litoreus. Next base: position 592,358 of record NZ_JAZAQL010000003.1, read on the forward strand.
CGCATCCCGCGCGAGGACGTCGAGACGCTCCAGACGAACCTCCTCCGGAGTCACGCGGCCGGCGCCGGGCGCGAGTGCACCCGCGAGGAGGTTCGGGCGATGCTCGTCACGCGAGTGAACGCCCTCGCGAAGGGCTACTCGGGGATTCGCGAGCGCGTCGTCGAGAACCTCGTCGCGTTCCTCAACGAGGGCGTTCACCCGGTCGTGCGCTCGCGGGGAAGTCTCGGTGCGAGCGGTGACCTCGCGCCCCTCGCGCACCTCGCGCTCGTCCTCCTCGGGGAGGGCGAGGCGCACGTCGAACCGCCAGACGGTGGGCCGGCGAGCGAGCGCGAGCGCGTGGACGGTGCGAGCGCGCTCGACGCGGCCGGCGTCGACCCCGTCTCGCTCGCGCCGAAGGAGGGCCTCGCGCTCATCAACGGCACCCAGCTGACCGTCGGTATCGCCGCGATGGCCGTCGTCGACGCCGAACGCATCCTCACCGCCGCGGACGTCGCCGGCGGGCTGACGACCGAGGTGACGATGGGAACGACCGCGTCCTGCGACGACGCCCTCCAGTCGGTTCGCCCGCACGAGGGACAGGCCACGAGTGCGCGGAACGTCCGCGCCGCGACCGAGGGAAGCGAGATCGTCGAATCGCACCGGAACTGCGACCGCGTGCAGGACGCGTACGCCATCCGTTGCCTCCCGCAGGTCCACGGCGCGGTCCGCGACGCCGTCGCGCACGTCCGCGAGGGCGTGGAGACCGAGTTGAACAGCGCGACCGACAACCCGCTGGTGTTCGCCGCGGACGCGACGGACCCCCGCGCGAGCGGCACCGAGCACGCCGCCGTCCTCTCCGGTGGGAACTTCCACGGCGCGCCGCTCGCGCACCGCCTCGACTACCTCACCGCCGCGATGACGGACCTCGCAGCTATCAGCGAACGCCGCACGGACCGGCTCCTGAACCCGAAACTCCAGGAGGACCACCTGCCCGCGTACCTCGCCGCCGACCCCGGCCTCGAATCCGGATACATGATCGGGCAGTACACGAGCGCGGCACTCGTGAACGAATGCCGGAGTCTCGGACGAGCAGCGACGGACAACACGCCCGTCTCCGGCGGGCAGGAGGACCACGTGTCGATGAGCGCCGGCGCGGCGATGCACGCCCAGACGGCGGTAGAGAACGCGGCGACGGTCGTCGGCGTCGAACTGCTCTGTGGCGCGCAGGCCCTGGAGTACGTCGACGACGACCTGTCGCCCGGCGCCGGCACCGGCGCCGCCGTCGACGCCGTCCGCGAGGTCGCGCCCGCGCTGGACGAGGACCGCCAGTTGTCCCCCGAGATGGACGACGCCGGCACGCTGGTGCGGGCCGGGCTCCTGGCGGAGAGCGTCCGCGATGCCGTCGACGGCGAACTCGCCTGAGTCACCGGCTCCCTCGTCGCGTCCCCGACGACCGCTTCAGAGGTCGTAGTGCGCGACGTCCGTCGACCCGCAACAGCCACACGTGCCGGTGTCGTCGCGGAGACGGGTCCCGCAGCGGCGACACTCGACGAACGAGGACTCGGGGGTCGTGCCCGCGAACGCTCGGCGGAGGCGGTCGAACATACGCCACCTCACTCACGGCTTGGGGATAAGTAGTGACCACGTACGGTGAAAGTGGAAACCGGATGCAGTAGCGCCGATGGACGCGATTACGGTCCCAACGGAGGGTTCGTCTGAATTGCTGGCAAGGTCGATATCGGTGCTCGTTCGAAGCCACTCCGAACTCGGGGCGCGTCGTCCGCCAGAAAGCCCAACCCTGGCAGTCCCGCGTCGCCGTGAAGAGATGCAGTCGTGTGCAACCGCGACTTCGAAACCTTCGTTCGGTACCACGACGAACTGGGTCACGGGAGTAACTTCGTCACGCTAGCGGCGACGGGGATGCTGTCCGAACCCGAAGAACTTTCATCCGCTTCCCATTACACACGCACGAATGCGGTAACGTGTGACACTCCCGGTCCCGGGGAGCGACGTGACCGGCTCCCAGTCCGAGGAGGCAACGTGACCGACCCCAGCACCACACCATGGCCATCCAGCCAGACCCACGCGACGACGACGAATCGGCGTACGACTACCGGAGCGACCGCGTCGACCGCCCAGGTCTCGTCTCGGACCTGGAATCGCTCGTCGACGGCGACGTCAGGTTCGACGACTACTCACGCCAGCTCTACGCGACCGACGCGAGCATCTACGAGGTCACGCCCATCGGCGTCGTCTTCCCGACGTCCACCGCCGACGTCGCCGCAGTCGTCGAGTACTGCGCCGAGCGCGAGATACCAGTGCTACCCCGCGGTGGCGGAACGAGTCTCGCCGGCCAGACGGTCAACGAAGCGGTCGTCCTGGACTTCACGCGTCACATGGACGAGCTGGTCGATGCGAACCCGGAGGACCGTCGAGCACGCGCACAGCCGGGAATCACGCTCGGCGACCTGAACGCGACGCTCGCCGCAGACGGCCTGAAGTTCGCACCGGACCCGGCGTGGGGCGACAAGAGCGCGCTCGGCGGAGCTATCGGGAACAACTCCACGGGCGCGCACTCGCTCCAGTACGGGAAGACCGACGCGTACGTCGAGGAGTGCGAAGTCGTGCTCGCCGACGGAACCGTGACGACGTTCGGCGAGGTGTCGCGGGCGGACCTCCGCGCTCGCGCGGACCCCGACGGCGACCTCGAGGCACGCATCTACGCCGAAGTGGAGCGCATCCTCGCGGAGGAGACGGACGAGATCGACGCGCGGTATCCGGACCTCAAGCGGAACGTCTCCGGCTACAATCTCGACTGGGTCGTCGAACGCGAACGGGAGCGTGGAACCGTCGACCTCGCCGCACTGCTCGCTGGCAGCGAGGGCACGCTCGCGGTGGTCACCGAAGCCGAGGTGTCCCTGGAGCCGATACCGGAGACGAAGTCGATGGCGCTGCTCGCGTACGACGACCTCGTCGAGGCGATGGCTGACGTCTCCGACATCCTCGAGCACGACCCTGCGGCCGTGGAGGTGCTCGACGACGTCCTCATCGACCTCGCACGGGAGACCGCGGAGTTCGCGGACGTCGTCGACCTCGTCCCCGACGGCGCGAGCGCGGTCCTCCTCGTCGAGTTCTACGCCGACACCGACGACGAAGGCAAGCAGGCGGTCGCGGACCTGCTCGCGGACCGAACCGACGGCGTGAGCACCGTCGCATCCCCGTCGGAAGGCCATCTCCGGACGGACGCGCCCATCCGGGCGTTCGATGCGCTGGAAGCGCACGACGAGGCGCGACGGAAGTCGTTCTGGAAACTAAGAAAATCGGGCCTCCCGATCCTCCTGTCGCGGACGACCGACGAGAAGCACCTCGCGTTCATCGAGGACACCGCGATTCCGCCCGAGCGACTCCCCGAGTACGTCGCCGACTTCCAGGCCCTCCTCGAGGAACACGACACGATGGCGTCCTTCTACGCGCACGCCGGCCCGGGCGTCCTCCACATCCGACCGCTCGTGAACTCGAAGACCGTCGAGGGCCTCGCGGAGATGGAGACGCTCGCGGACGAGGTGACGGACCTCGTCGTGAAGTACGGCGGGTCGGTGAGTGGCGAGCACGGCGACGGCCGCGCTCGCACGCAGTGGAACGAGAAGCTCTACGGCGAGTCCCTCTGGGAGACGTTCCGCGACCTGAAGGCGGCGTTCGACCCGCAGTCCATCCTCAACCCCGGGCAGGTCTGCGGTGACGTGTCGATGACCGAGCACGTGCGGATGGGGCCCGACTACGAGTACGACGCCGGGTTCGAGCCCGCGCTCGCCTGGGAGAACGACAACGGCATGCAGGGCATGGTCGAACTCTGTCACGGCTGCGGCGGGTGCCGTGGCCCACAGGAGACGACGGGTGGCGTGATGTGTCCGACGTTCCGCGCGGCCGACGAGGAGATCACGGCGACCCGTGGGCGTGCGAACATGCTCCGGCAGGCGATGAGCGGCGACCTGCCCGACGACCCGACCGACGACGAGTTCGTCACGGAGGTCATGGACCTCTGCATCGGCTGCAAGGGCTGTGCGAAGGACTGTCCGAGCGAGGTGGACATGGCGAAACTCAAGGCAGAGGTCACGCACGCCCATCACGAGGAACACGGGTCGAGTCTGCGGGACAAGGCGTTCAAGAACGTCGACGCGCTGAGTCGCGTCGGGAGCGCACTCGCGCCACTCTCGAACCTCGCGTCCCGAGTCCCGGGCGCTCGCGTCCTCATGGAGAAGACGATCGGGATCGCTCGCGAGCGGTCGCTCCCGACGTTCAAACGGGAGAGCCTCACGGACTGGTTCGACGCCCGCGGCCCCAGGGTACCGGAAGCGGACGCCGACCGCCGCGCCCTCCTGTTCCCGGACACGTACACGAACTACAGTCACCCCGAGGTCGGGAAGGCCGCGGTGCGAGTCCTGGAGGCGGCGGGCGTCCACGTTCAGCTCGCGGACCGGACCGACAGCGGTCGCCCCGCGCACTCGAAGGGCTTCCTGGACCGGTCACGAGAGACCGCTCGCGAGAACGTGAACGCGCTCGCGCCGCGCGTCGACGACGGCTGGGACGTCGTCCTCGTCGAACCGAGTGACGCAGTGATGTTCCAGTCGGACTACCTCGACCTCCTCGGGAGCGACGACGCGGACGCGGCGACGCTCGCCGCGAACACGTACGGCGTCCTCGAGTACCTCGACCGGTTCCGTCTGGACGAGGCCGTCGACTGGAGCGCCCCCGCGGAGTCACTGACCTATCACGGGCACTGTCACCAGAAGGCCACGGGGAAGGACCACCACGCGGTCGGCGTGCTGCGTCGAGCGGGCTACGCGGTCGACCCGCTCGATTCGGGGTGCTGTGGGATGGCTGGCAGCTTCGGGTACGAGGCCGAGCACTACTCGATGAGCACCGCCATCGCGGACATCCTCTTCGAGCAGGTCGACGACAGCGACGGCGAGACGGTCGTGGCCCCGGGGGCGTCCTGCCGCACCCAACTCGGCGACCGCGACGGACGCGGTGGCGAGGAACCACCGCATCCGATCGAGAAGCTCGACGCCGCGAGACCCTGAATCACCGGTCGGCGACGAACCGGAGGACGCTCTCCAGCGGCCTGAATCCGAGTGCGCCACGACGGTCGACTCGGAACCCGCGTCGCTCGCCGAGCGAGTTCACTGCGCTCGCGAACGACGGGACGTCGATGGGAGCGTGCACGCGGTACGCGTACGCCGGACCGTCGGCGACGTCGACCGCGACCTTCGGTCGCCCGAACGCACCGCCCTCGTAGATGCGGACGCGTTCGACGTCCTCGTACTCGATGCGGTGCGTTCGCTTGGCCATCCCGACGAGCCCGTCGACGCCGGCGTCCGCGTACCGTTCGACGGCGCGCTCGGCGACCCGATGGGTTTCGCGACGCGCAATCCCGAACAGCGGCGTGAGGTAGTGGTACTCCGGTATCACCAGTTCGCTATCGGTGAAGAGCAGGTCCGCCATCCGGAGCGGGAACGCGCCCGCCATCACCAGGTGAACGTGCACGTGGACCGCCTCGTGCTCCGACCCCGTCATCCAGTCACCACTCCGTTCACGCCGCGGTTCACCAGCAGCAATCCACCGCCGACGAACAACAGCCCGGTCCGAGTCCCCGTGAGCGCGAGTGCAAGCCCGGTGACGACTCCGACACCAGCACCGGCCAGGATGAGCACGCTCGGGTTCGGGTCAGGTGCTTCGCTGTACCGGTGCGCGGTGTACGCCGCGACCATCCCGAGGACGACGACCGCGACGACGACCGACCGCGCCGTCGAAGGACCGACGACGGCTCGCAGAGCAAGGATGAACGCGAGCGCGGTCACGTACACCCACAGGCGGTACCGAGCCAGCAGTTCCGCGGAGTCGTGCACGCGCATCCTAGTCGAAGTACCCTCCTTCCTGCCCGACATCACCGATCGTGCCGCGCTTGTCGCGTTTCGCTCTGATGGACAGGAACACCGTCGTCGCTTGAACGAGCCCGAACACGCCGTAGAGGAGAAGCCCGCCGTACCCGCTCCCGAGCACGGCCGGGTCGGTCTGGAAGACCGGGAGCCCGACGGTCGAGGAGAGGATCTCGCCGACGAGCAGGACGCTGAAGTACCCGAAGAAGCCCGTCCCCAGCAAGAGCGTGATCGTCCGCGCCCACCCCGGTTGGGTGTGCTCGGGGAGTTCCCGCACGTTGAGGACGAGAACGAGCGCGGTGTACGGCCACATCATGATACCGGACATGGCAGCGGCGACGACGAGCAGTCCGAACGGTTGGTCGATCGGGATGGGTGACGCGAGGATCGCGATACCCCAGGCGACGAACACGGTCAGGAGCGTCCAGAATATCCGGGGAAGGCTCCAGCCCGCCGAGCGCCCGTACAGTTCGTAGACGACGTCGGCGCTGTTCCGGACGAACGATTCGACGATGGCGTACTCGGTGGTGAGGAGCGAGACGAACAGCGTCGTGAAGATGAGGCCGCCACCGACGGCACCGACCTGCGGGACGATGGTATCGGCCCACATCACGACGCCGTCAGTCGCGGCGCCCGACGCGTACTCCGCGGCGATCGCCATCATCATCGTCGCGACGACGATGAGGCCGACGACGAAGGTCAGGAGGTGTTCCAGTTGCGCGAGCCGCCACCAGCCCTGCCACCGACGGATGTTCCGCACCGTCGGCGGGAACGTGAACCCGTCCTTGTGCACGGGTTCGGGTTCGTCCCCGACGACCGGGTTCTTGATTCGGCCCTGGTAGCGCCCCATCGCGTACCCTTTCTCGCGCACCCAGAGGCTCTGTGAGAGGTTGAGGTACCCGCCAGCGCCGGCGTACGCGAGCCCGCCGAGGAATATCGCGAGGTCACCACCGGGCGGGATAGCGCCGATGCTCGCGATACCTCCGGGAACGTTCGCGAGTTCGTTCACGGAGCCGAGCGCGACGAACAGGGCAACTGCGACCAGCGAGGCGATGGTGACGAGCACCATCTGGATGCGTTCGACGACGTTGTACATCAGGGGCGTCAGCTGGTAGGTCAGCCAGATGAGGATCATCAGAGCGATGCCGAACAGCCGCCAGGCGACGAGTTCGACGCCCAGTATCGACAACCGTAACTCTTCGAACCCGACGCCGATCGCGCCGACCTTCGCGGCGCTTGCCGCCCACCCCGGCCAGCCGAGGCTGATGAATCCAAGTAGCAGGAAGAACGCCGGCCAGAACGTATGCAAGCGCTCGAACGCACGGAAGATGGATTCGCCGGTGGCGAGCGTCCACCGCTGGATCTCCGTGTTGATGAAGAACTGGAGGAGCACGCCGACGAAGAACGCCCAGTACAGCGACCAGCCGTGCTGCGCGATGAGGACCGGCCAGAAGAGCGTCTCGCCGCTGCCGAGCGAGGCACCGAGCATGATGGCGCTCGGCCCGAGGACGTGCGAGAGCTTCGGGACTCGCGGCAGGTCGAGTAACCGATACCCGCCGCTGCGGCCTCGATCCGGGAACTCGTCGGTCTCGGGAGCGATGTCGAGGTTGTCGTACGCGGTCGGCATGTACGACGACCCGTGGTACTCGCGGCCCTCCTCGTCGGACATGTAGACCGTGCCTTCCAGGTCCGCGGGGTCGTCCTCAGACATGCGCGGCCCCTCCGGTGTTGGCGTGCTGGGTCGTCGGTGGAGGGCCGTCGGCAGGATGCATCGAACCTGTTCCGGTCACCCCCCGAGGAAGTGCCAGATGTGACCGCGTTCTTCGGGAGGGTTGACGCCCGGGAGTTCCGCGAGAGCCGGCTGGATGGCGTTCCACCAGCCTTCGGCTGTCTGGTACTCTGCTGGGTTCTCGGGGAACACGTCCTGGAGGAAGTCCGACTTCTTCGCCTCCGGGTGCTCTTGGAGGTACTCGTACGCCGCGATGAGGGCCTCCTGTCGCGTCTTCAGGGTCTTCCCGGTTCCGGGAAGGTCGGTCTGTTCGACGAGTCCTTCGATCGAGGACGACGAGTCCTGGTCGACGTCGTCGGTCTTCGGCATCGGTTTCCACCAGACGCGACTTCGCGACCCGACCTTCCGCGTCTCGAGGACGCCCTGCTCCACGAGTTCGTTCAGTTTGTTGTGTGCGGTTCGGCGGGAGCAGTTCACGTTCTCCATGATGTCGGACGCCGTCAGCGGCCGTGCCTGGTCGTGGCGCTGATGGAAGACGTCGAGAATCGCGTCCAGCGGAACGCGACCGGAGTTTCCGGCATCGTCGTTCCGCTCTCGCGGCGGCACCATGTCTCAATCCTGCGGTGGGAGCGGGATAAGACTTGTCACCGTTCCTTCGTGCGAGCTCGGAGCGCTCGTTCGGTCGTCCACGAACGTCAGCCCCGTACACACGTGTGCAGGCCCACCCCTGCACACGAGTGAACCGCACTTGCACTCGTGTACAATCCCCAGATCGCGTCGTGGGACGGAACGACAGGTTCGAGACCGATGCGGTCATGATGACCCAGAAGCCCCACTGTGGGCGTGTGATGGCGGACTACGTGGCTGAATAGCCCCCGGTGAGCGACCTACGCTCCGCGCGCAGCCACCCCAGGGTGCTGCAGTCGTGTGAATACCCATCGCTGTGTTTCGCCCAATCACAGTGCGACCAGATAAAACCGGTGCACAGCGTGAGACGTTAGTTTTCGCCACGGAAAGGAGCTAAACTCACAGTGAATGTATTCATCGTTGACCCAAATTATAAGTGATGCCAGTTGTACCTTGGTGTCATGCCACGAGGTGCCGAAGACGACCGTGGTAGCATGGGACGCCGAACGTACATCAAGGCCGGAAGCGTTGCAGCCTTGGCCGGACTCGCCGGGTGCACCGGTGACAGCGATAGCGATACCGACGCAGGCAGCGGCGGCGACGGCAGCGACGGCGGCGACGAAGGCAGTGGCGACGGCGGCGACGGCGGTTCCCAGGCCATCAAGGTCGGGAACCTCTCGCCGTTCAGCGGCGGACTCGGCTGGATAGGACCGAACTCGCGGCGCGCGGTCACGACCGCACTCGAAGGGGAGGGCGGCGTGAACACCGAAGGCGTTCTCGACAACACTGTCGAGATCGTCGAACAGGACAGCGAGACGAAGCCCCAGCCCGCCATCAGCGGCTTCAAGACGCTCGACAGCCAGGGCGTCGTGACGATGGTCGGCCCGTCGAGTACGGTCATGCCGAGTCTCGTCGACCCGGCACAGAACGCCGGTCTCTCTATCGTGTCGCCGATGACGGGCACGATCCAGCTCAACGACACCGGCGGGGAGTACATCTGGCGGACGGTTCCGTCCGACAGCATCGGTGCTCGCGCCCAGGCGAAGTTCGCGTACGAGGAACTCGGGTACCGGAAGATGGCGCTCGCGTACAAGAACGACAAGGGCTCGCAGAGCTTCTCGAAGGCGTCCGGAGAGCACTTCAAGTTCCTCGGCGGAGAGGTCGTCACCGAGGTCGCACTCGACCCCGGCGCGAGCTCCTACCGGAGTGCAGTCCAGAAGCTCCAGGACACGGACGCGGAGGTCGTCTCCATGACCGCCGGCACCGAGGTTGCCGGTCTCTTCATCAAGAACTACGTCGAGGCTGGTGCGAAGGAGGACTACCAGTTGACGCTCGGGAACGACGTCCTGACGCCGGACTTCATCGAGGAGATGGGCGCGGACGTCATGGAGGGCATGGTCGGGCAGGCGCCGGCGCCGGGCCCGGCGTACGACCAGTTCCGCGAGAAACACAACGCCGTCCACGACAAGGAACCCGGGCCGTTCGCCGCGTCCGCGTACGACGCGATGACCCTCATCGGGCTCGCGTTCGTCGCAGAAGGTGAAGCAACCCGGGAGGCGGTCCCGAATCAGCTCGGCACCATCGGGAACGCACCCGGGAAGAAGGTCTCGTCGTTCGCCGAGGGCAAGAAGGCGCTCGAGAACGGCGAAGAGATCAACTACGTCGGTGCGGGGAACCCGCAGAACTTCGACGAGGAGGGCGACCCGCTCGGACCGTTCTCGGCGCTCCGCGCCAAGGACGGCTCCTGGGAGAAGGTGCTGACGTACTCCGCCGAAGAACTCGCGCAGGACTGAACACGAATCGAGCCGGCAGCGTCCGGTCCCCGCGACCCACGACGTCATCCACTATGCTACGACACACGCTCCGACACAGATGCATCGGGCTACAGACAGAGGCCGTTCCACCAGAGGGGCTACAGACAGAGGCCGTTCCACCAGAGGGGCTACAGACAGAGGCCGTTCCGCCAGAGGGGTCGCCGTGAGTTACGCGACGCTGCTCGTTACCGTCGGCATCATCGCCGGCATCTACGCCCTGCTGGCGATCGGGATGAACATGCACTGGGGCGACACCGGTCTGTTGAACTTCGCGCACGCGGGGTTCTTCGCCGTCGGTGCGTACACGACGACGATACTGACGACGCCCGCCGCGGACGGGCTCCTCGCGGAACGCACCATCGGGTTCGACCTCCCGATCGTCGCTGGCATCGTCGTGGCGACCGTACTCGCCGCGGTCGTCGGCGTGGTCATCGCGCTGACGAGCATCCGCCTCGAAGGGGACTACCTCGCGATGGTGACCCTGAGCGCCGCGGAGATCGTTCGACTCCTCATCACGAACGAGTCGTGGCTCACGAGCGGCGCACAGGGCATCAAGAACATCCCGCGTCCCGCGTCCGGGGCGTTCCCGCTCGACCTCGGCGCCTTCGTCGCCGGGTACGACCTGTTCTACCTCGTGCTCGTCCTCGGTCTCGTCGGCGGGAGTTACGCGTTCTTCGAACGACTCTCCGCGAGTCCGTTCGGTCGCGTCCTGCACGCCATCCGCGAGGACGAAGCCGTGCCGCGTGCGCTCGGGAAGCGAACGCCACTGTTCAAACTGAAGTCGTTCGGGCTCGGCGCCGGTATCGCCGGCCTCGCGGGTGCGCTCTGGGCGCACTTCTTCTTCGCGATCACGCCGACGATGTTCCTGCCGTCGCTCACGTTCAGCGTGTGGGCGGCGGTCATCATCGGCGGCGCAGGCAGTTACGTCGGCGCCATCCTCGGCACGGTCTTCATCGTCGGAATCCGACAGGTGACGCGGTTCCTGCCGAGCGACATCCCACTGAGCGCCGAGCTCCCGTTCATCCGACTGATGCTCATCGGGGCGGCGCTCATCCTCGTCCTCTACTATCGGCCGCAGGGACTGCTCGGTGACGAAGAACGCATGGCTGCCGGCCAGAGCCTGGAGGGCGAATGATGGCGGCGATAACCCAATTCATCTGGTTCGGGCTCGTCTCCGGGAGCCTCATCGCGCTCGGCGCGCTCGGTCTGACGCTGATCTTCGGTATCCTCGACTTCATCAACATCGCGTACGGCGAGTACATGGCGCTCGGCGCGTTCATCGCGTACGGGTTGAACACGAGCACGGAACTCCCGATCTACGCCGTCGCCGTCGTCGGCCTGTTCGCGACCGGACCGCTCGCCGTCGCGATGGACAAACTCGTCTTCCAGCACTTCCGCGACCGTTCGTCGATCGTCCTGCTCGTCGTCTCCATCGGACTCGCGTTCATCCTCCGGAACCTCATCCGCGTCATCTGGGGGAGCGGGAGCAAGCGCTTCGACGTCCCGATCGAGGCGGCACCGACGTACTTCGGCGTGCAGATACTCGCCGACCAGGTCGCCATCGTCGCCCTGAGTCTGGTCGCACTCGGCGTGACGTTCCTGTTGCTCCGACGCACCGACATCGGGGTGGCGATGCGGGCCGCGTCCGACGACACGGACCTGGCGCAACTCCGCGGTGTGGACACGGAACGACTCGTCACGTACGTCTGGCTCGTCGGCGGCATCATCGCCGGGCTCGCGGGCGTGATGCTCGGGCTCGACGGACAGCTCCGGCCGACGATGGGGTTCCTCGCGCTCATCCCGATCTTCGCCGCCGTCATCCTCGGCGGCATCGGTGACCCCGTCGGCGCGGTCGTCGGCGGGTACGCGATCGGACTCCTCCAGGAGGTCAGCGTGATCGTGATCCCGACCGAGTACAAGCCTCTCGTCGGGCTGGCGTTACTCGTCGTCGGCCTGCTCGTTCGTCCGGACGGCGTGTTCGGGGAGGCGACGCGATGAGCACCGAACCGCTGCTCGCCGTCGAGGACCTGCAGAAGACCTTCGGCGGTCTCGTCGCGGTCGACGGTGCGTCCTTCCAGGTCGAGAAGGGCAGCGTCGTTGGCCTCATCGGGCCGAACGGCGCCGGGAAGTCGACGACGTTCAACCTCATCACGGGGTTCTACGACGCCGACGACGGCTCCGTGCGCTTCCGCGGTGAGGAGGTCGTCGACGAACCGCCGGAGGAACGCGCACAACGCGGGATGGTGCGGACGTTCCAGATAACGCGCGAACTCACCGGCATGAAGGTCGGCCAGAACATGCGGTTGGGTGGACAGTCACACGACGGAGAGAAGGTGGTCCACGCACTCGCCGGGAGCGCGAGCGACCGCGAAGCCGAGATCGGCGAGCGCGCCGAGGAACTGCTCAAGGAACTCGAGCTCTGGGAGCTCCGCGACGAGTACGCGGGGAACCTCTCGGGCGGTCAGCGCAAGCTCCTCGAGCTCGGTCGCGTCCTCATGGCCGAACCGGACCTCCTCCTGCTCGACGAACCGATGGCCGGCGTCAATCCGAGCCTCACCGACGACATCATCGAGAAGATCCACGACCTCAGCGACCGCGGCATCACGTTCCTCATCGTCGAACACGACGTCGACATGATAATGAACATCAGCGACAAGGTCATCGGGATGCACCAGGGTCGCGTCCTGACGAGCGGCCCGCCGTCGGTCGTACAGGACGACGACGAGCTGCTGGAAGCGTACTTCGGAGGTGAGGTCTGATGTTCCTCGAAGCGGAGGACCTCGTGAGCGGGTACGGGGACGCCATCATCGTCAACGGCGCGAGCCTCTCGATGACCGAAGGCGAGATGGTGACAATCATCGGCCCGAACGGCGCGGGGAAGTCGACGTTCCTGAAGACGATCGTCGGCCTGCTCCGGGTCCGCGACGGCCACGTCAGCTTCAAGGGCGAGGACATCACGGACGTCGCCGCGGACGACGCCATCGACCACGGCCTCTGTTTCGTCCCGCAGGTCGACAACATCTTCCCGAACCTCACCGTCATGGAGAACCTCCGCATGGGTGCCTGGTCGCTCGACGACGAGGCCGTCTTCGAGGAGCGCGTCTCGCAAGTCTACGAGCGCTTCCCCGAACTCGAGGATCGAACGGAGACGCTCGCCGGGAACCTCAGCGGGGGCCAACAGCAGATGGTCGCGATGGGAGCTGGCCTCATGCTCGACCCGGACCTCCTGATACTCGACGAGCCGTCGGCCGGCCTGGCGCCGGACCTCGTCGACGAGATGTTCGAGAAGATCACCGAGATCAACGACAAGGGAACCTCGATCCTGATGGTCGAGCAGAACGCGCGGCGTGCGCTCGCCGAATCCGACCGCGGGATCGTCCTCGACATGGGCGAGTCCCGCATGCAGGGGACCGGCGCGGAGCTCCTCGAATCGGAGGAGGTCGCGGAACTCTACCTCGGGACCTGACGCGGGGGTTCCTGCGCCAGGCGGCCATCCGTTCTTCTGGCGACGCGATGCTCGTCGACCTACGGTGCGAGCAACTGGACCGGATGCCGTGGTTTGCGTTCCAGGAGCGCGTCGATCTGCTCCAGACAGGACGTCCCGCTCGCGACGACCGGCGCCTCCGCGACCGCGTCGCTCTCGAGTTGCGTCCGCAGTCGCTCGCCGACGTCCATACTGAGTTCGTAGTAGTCCTCCTTGTACCCGAAGCTCCCGGCCATCCCACAGCACTCCACGTCGGTCGTCGTGACGTCGTAGCCGGCTCGTTCCAGGACCTCGACCGTGTGCGCTTCCAGGTGGAGCGTGCGCTGCTGGCAGTGACTGTGGTACGCGAGCGCCTCGCCGTCGATAGTCGCGCCCGACAGCGTCGCGGCGTCCCCGCCGTTCTCCAGGAGGCCGTAGACGTACTCGAGGACCTCGTAGCTGTTCGCGTCGAGGCGCGCGGCGGTGTCCTCGTCGAGGAGTCTGTCGTACGCGCGCTGGAACATCGCGACGTCGCTCGGTTCGATGACGACCACGTCGCGGCCGTCGTCGAGGTAGGGGTCGAGGCCCCGCGCGACGCGTTCGGCGTGGTCGGTGGCCGTCGCGATCATGCCCTGCGAGAGCGGGGCGCGGCCGCTGGAGGCGACGTCCGGGACGACGACGTCCACGTCTAACGCTTCGAGGAGTCTCACGGCTGCCTTCCCGCGGTCGGTCTGCACGTGATTCGTGTACAGGTCCGGGTAGAGGACGACGCGCCTTGTTGGGTTCTCGACGGTGACGTCGCGGTCGGCGACCCAGTCGACGAGGGTCTCGCGCTCGAACGCCGGCAGGTCGCGGCGCGCGTCGATACCGAGGGTACGCGACGCGAGCCGTTTCGAGACCGTCGTTCCGGCGAGCCAGTTCGAGACCGGGGCGGTCGCACTCGCGAGTTTCGCAACGGTCTCGAAGTTCCCGAAGAACCGCTTCTGGAGCGGCGTGCCGCCGGTCTCCTCGTCGGGCATCAGTCCGTCCACGAGCCAGTCGAGTTCGGTGTCGCCCTCGCGGTTGATTCGGTCGCGGACGACCGTGTTGATCCACGGGATGTCGATACCGACCGGGCAGGCGTCGACGCAGCGCGTGCAGCCCGTGCAGAGGTCGTTGAACTCGGCTGCGGTATCGAGCCCTTCGACGCCGGCTTCCCACCCGGTGGCGATGCCGCCCGAGTACGTCTCCCCGCCGAAGGCGTGGCCGCCGACGCTCTGGAAGTTCGCACACGAGTTCGAGCACGCCGAGCACCGGATGCAGTACAGCGTCTCGCGGAGCTGGTCGTCCTCGCGCATGTCGAGCCGGCCGTTGTCGATGAGGACGAGGTGGAACTCGCGGTCGTTCTCGAACGCGGAGATCGGCTGGGAGTCGTCCGCGAAGTCGACGACTGGCGTGTCGACGGGTGGGGTGAGTAGCGAGACGTACGACGTGATGTCCTGGCCGGTCCCGGAGCGACCGATGAGTTCGACGAACGGCTGGAGGTCGTCGACGGAGGGAATGACTTTCTCGACGCCACTGACTGCGACGTGGGTGTCCGTCGCCGCGACGCTCTTGCGGGCGTTCCCTTCGCTCGTGACGAGCGCCATCGTTCCCGTGTCCGCCGTGAGGAAGTTCGCGCCCGTGATAGCGACCTCCGCGTCCAGGATCTGGTCGTGGAGCGTCTCCCGTGCGAACTGCGTGAGTTCCGCGGCCGTCTCCAGGTCCGTGTCCGGGTCGAACAGCTCGTTGAACAGCCTCGCGATGTCGTCGCGGGACTTGTGGATGGCGGGCGCGACGATGTGCGACGGCGCTTCGTCGGCGAGCTGGAGCACCCACTCGCCGAGGTCCGTCTCGACGACGTCGACGTCGTCCGCGGCGAGCGCGTCGTTGACCTCGATCTCCTCGCTCGTCATCGACTTGCTCTTGACGACTCGGTCGGCCTCGCGGTCGTCGACGACGGTCCGGATGTACTCGTTGGCGTCAGCGGCGTCGTCCGCGACGTACACGGTGCCGCCGTTCGCTTCGACGCTCTCGGTCAGTTCCTCGATGAGCGTCGGGAGCCGGTCGATGGCGTCGGCCTTGATGGCTCGAGCGCGCTCCTTGAGGCCCTCGTAGTCCTCGAGGTCCGCGACCGACTCGTAGCGGCCGTGGTTGAATCCCTGCGTGTTCTCCGCGACTGCAGCGCCCTCCGTCCGCATGAGCGTCCGGATCTCGTCGGCGTCGCTCATGCTGACTCCCCCTCGACGACGAGGACGTTGGCGTCGCTCATGCTGACTCCCCCTCGACGACGAGGACGTTGGCGTCGCTCATGCTGACTCCCCCTCGACGACGAGGACGTTGGCGTCGCTCATGCTGACTCCCCCTCGACGACGATGACGTTGGCGTCGCTCATGCTGACTCCCCCTCGACGACGATGACGTCCACGTCTCGTGGGCCGTGTGCGCCGCGGACGAGCGCACCCATGTCCGCGGTGGCACTCGGGCCCGTGGCGACGATTGCACTCCCACGCGTCTCCGCGAACTCGTCGTCGAGCGCCGACAGTGCGTCGCGCATCGACGGCTGGATGTCGGTCGCGCGAACCACGGCGACGTGGTGCTCCACGAACAGGCTCACGAGTTCGCTCCCTGCAGCGGACGTCCGGAGGACGACGGACCCGTAGTCGGCGACGCCGAGCGCGGCGGGCGTGACGCCAGTCGTCGCCGCCTCGAGCGCTGCCGGGGTCGGGTCGACCGCGACCGGCGTCTCCGCCAGTTCGACGCCGTCCGCGTCGAAGGCGTCGTCGAGCGAGACGCCGACGGCAGGCGTCTCGAGCAGTTCAGTCAGGTATTCCTGGAACTCCGCGGCGTCGACGCGGTGGACGTCCACCTCCACGGCGTCGGCCGCGTCCACGAAGTCCCCGAAGGCATCGCTCATGCGTGTGAGTGCCATACACAGTCACCGTCTAATTAGGTTCGCCTCCACGCGATATTGTCGTCGACGTTTGCGGGCCCCGGAGCGACTGGCACCCCTGATGAGTACCGCGAGCGCGTGGACTCACTCGCGCCTGGGCCCGTCGCTTCAGAGGTCGTAGTGCGCGACGTCCGTCGAGCCGCAACAGCCACAGGCGCCCTCGCCGCTCCCGAGTCGCGTTCCACAGCGGCGACACTCGACGAACGAGGACTCGGGGGTCGTGCCCGCGAACGCTCGGCGGAGGCGGTCGAACATACGCCACCTCACTCACGGCTTGGGGATAAGTAGTGACCACGTACGATGAAAGTGGAAACCGGATGCAGTAGCGCCGATGGACGCCATTACCGCGGCCGGGGCTTGCAGGATCAGGGTCGCGTGTGACGCGTCGAGCGTCGGTGGCGGAGTCGGACGTCGACGGTCACGGACGTCGTCGTGCTTCGAGGATGGCCCGGAGGTCGTCGGGGCCGTCCGCGACGACGTCGGCGTCGTCGAACGTCGAGTCGGCGTTCGCCGTCGTCCGGTACGCGACGGCCGTCATCCGGGCCGCTCGAGCGGCAGCGAGCCCGTGCGCGGAGTCCTCGACGGCCACGGACGCGGTCGGGTCGACGTCGAGGCGCGCCGCGGCCGCCTCGTAGACGTCTGGCGCGGGCTTCCCGGGGCCGTCGACGTCGTCGGCACTGACGACGGCGTCGAACGCGCCGCGGACGTCGAACCGGTCGAGGACGCGGTCGATCCATCGGTGCGGGGACGACGAGACGAGCGCGACCGCGACCCCGGCGTCGCGGAGGTCGTCGACGAGCGAGCGGAATCCGGGCATGAGGGCGACGCGCTCGTCGTACAGCTCCGCGGCCGCGTCGTCGTAGGTCGCGAGGAAGCCGTCGACGTCGACGGTCGTCCCGTACTCGCGGTCGAGGTACGCGTACGCGTCCCGGACGTTCATCCCCGTTATCTCGCTCGCGACGGGGCCCTCACCTTCTGGGGCGTCGACCACGTCGGGGAGGATGCGCTCGTTCTCCAATGGGACCCAGTGGCGTTCCGAGTCGACGACGACGCCGTCCATGTCGAAACAACACGCCTCCATCGGTCGTGCGTTCTCGCCGTCACGTGAAACGCCTTCCGCTCACCGGGGAACGCGCCTGGTCGACTGGGACCCCGGTTTCGACGGGGCCGTTGAGAGCCGTACCCCTATCACGACGCGGGTCGTTCGGCCGGTATGCGCGCTGCTGTTCTCGAAGCCTACGGCGAACCGTTACGTATCGAGTCGATTCCGCGCCCCGACCCCGACCCGCACGGCGTCGTCGTCGACGTCGAGGCGTGCGGGGTGTGCCGGAGCGACTGGCACTCGTGGATGGGCCACGGCGAGTGGGCGGACGACCAGGTTCCCATCGGGCAGGTGCTCGGGCACGAACCGGCCGGCGTCGTCGCCGACGTCGGCGAGCGCGTCGAATCGCTCGCGGTCGGGGACCGCGTCGCAGTTCCGTTCAACCTCGGCGACGGGTCGTGCTCGCAGTGCGTGAGCGGCCACGGGAACGTCTGCGAGGACGGGTACGCGCTCGGATTCGAGGAGGCGGCCCCGGGCGCGTTCGCGGAGGCCGTGCACGTCCCGCACGCGGACTACAACGCGGTCTCGCTCCCTGACGACGTCGCCTTCGAGGAGATGGCGGCGCTCGGTTGCCGGTACGTCACGGCGTTCCACGCGCTCGCGCATCGCGTCGACCTGGACGCCGGGGACTGGGTCGCCGTCCACGGCTGCGGTGGGCTCGGGCTCGCGGCGGTCCAGGTGGCGTCGGCGCTCGGCGCGGGCGTCGTCGCCGTGGACGTCCGCGAACCGCCACTGGCGTTCGCCGCCGACGTCGGCGCGACCGAGACGGTGGACGCGAGCGACACCGACGACGTCCCGGGCGCTATCGAAGCCCTGACCGACGGTGGCGCGCACGTCTCCATCGACGCGCTCGGTCGCGCGGAGACGTGCCGGAACAGCGTCGACTGCCTGCGGTCGCGCGGCGAGCACGTCCAGCTCGGACTCACGACCGAGGCGGAACGCGGCGAGGTGTCCCTGCCCGTCGACGCGATGACGCGCTGGGACGTCTCCTTCCACGGGTCGCGCGGGATGCCGCCGACGCGGTACGACGAACTCCTCCGGATGCTGGACGCGGGCCGACTCGACCCGGGTGCGCTCGTCTCGAACCGCGTCGCGCTCGAGGACGTCTCCGACCGCCTCGCCGCCATGACCGAGTACGAGACGAGCGGTATCGAGGTCGTCACCGAGTTCTGACCGAGCCGACGTTACGTCCCAGCCGGTCGCATCCGAACGCGGTCAGACGTACTCCTGGAGGACGGGGATCTCGTCGACGCGGTCGTCGTCGAGGAGCGACGCGTCGACGCCGACCGGTCGAGCGTACTGGGTGTCGGTCCCGACGAGGCGCTCGGGCGTACAGACGAGGTCCATTGGGACGTCGTGCGCGGCCGGCTGTGGCGTCTCCCGGACCTGGCGTTCGTGGACGGTGGTCGCGACCGTCGTCGCGTCGTCGACGAGGCCGGCCGCCGACAGCACCGCCCATTCGAGGTCGCTGTACCCCTCGCCCTTACCCACGCGAGCGCCCGCCTCTGAGACGGCGACGCTCCCGGAGAGCACGAGGTCGACGTGCCCGAGCGCGTCCACGCCGACGGTGTCGGCGTACCGCTCGACCTTCGACACCGTCGCCGCGGCGTCGTAGTCCTCGGCGTCGAGCCGCTCCGGGTCGAGCTCGTAGAACGGCTCCTCGGTCGCGAGCCGCGGCACCGCCATGTACACCGTCTTCCCCTCGCGGAGCGCGCGTCGACGGACCGACAACTGCGGGGCGTCCGGGTTCGCCTTCACGACGTCGGCGTCCCGCCACGCGTCCGTCGCCGCGAGCCGGTCACCTGCCGCGTCCGCGCCGGCGAAGTTCGGGATGCGGCCGTGCGGCGGGAACGGGAACCGAGCGACGCCCGACGCCTCCAGGTCGTCCCACACCGCCTCGCGGAGGTCGTCCTTGTCCATACCGACATCGCGGGCGGGAACCGACATAACGCTTGCAGTGCGCGACCGCGCGACGGCGGGTCAGAGCAGCGAGATGCCGGCGGTGACGAGGTCGCCGACGGTGAGCGCGAGCACGAGGCCGACGAACATCGGGACGACGAACGGGATGCCCGGAGACACCCAGACCCGCTCGGACGCCGCGAGCACGTCCAACCCGTCGCGTAGCGACTCGGGCGAGGTGCCGTACGCGTCGCCGTCGATGTCCTCGAGGAACGCCTCGGCCCCCCAGGCGTCCTCGAACGCGTCGTCGCCGTCGGTCCCGTTCACCGCCGTCTCGGCGGCGGATTCGCCGTCGGCAACCGGAGCGTCTGCCTCGGCCGTGTCGGCGGTTTCGTCGTCGGTCGTTCCAGCGCCGTCCGTCGAATCGCCGCCATCGGGGTCGTCCGTGCCAGCGACAGCGTCGAGGTTCCCGTCGGTGGGGTCGTTCGGGTTCGCTGGGAGCGTCCCCGGGTCGCGCAACTCGTCGGCGCGCGAGCGGACCGCGTCGAGGGATTCCCCTCGCCAGCGCAGGTACATCCGGAGTGCGTCCAGGTCGAGACTCCCCGCCGTCATCCCGTCGTTGCGGCCCATGAGCGTCCCGTACCGGTCGTCGACACTGGCGGCGTCCACGCGCTTCCCGAGGAACATCGGGAGCGCGAACTCGCCATTGACGGCGTTCCGCACGGACAACGCGAGCGGGTAGAGGACGCCCGCGAGGACCGTGTTCGTCAGGATGGTGAACGCGAAACTTCCCAGGGGGTTCTCGTTCCCGGGGAGCGGCAGGACGACGCCGGCGACCTCGTAGACGGGGTAGATGGGGAAGAGGAGCGAGAGCACGAGCAGAGCCTTGGCGTCCGCGCCGCCGAACCCGCCGAACAGCCAGAAGAGGTACGCGACGGGCGCGACCACGCCGAGGCTCACGACGGCCGCGGGCAGGGCGTTCGACGCGAACGGAACCCCGGGTTCGAGCGCGCGCTGTACGGTGAGCGCGAACAGGACGAGGCCACCGAGGAACAGCGGCGGCCACACCTTGTTCGGGATGCGTCGGGTGCGAACGTCGGTGTAGGCGGCCCACGCGAAGACGGGGACGACGAGGAGTCGTAGCAGGTCGAGGACGGAGTTCGCGTACGCGGAAGTCACGTCTCTGGCGGTCGTACCGCGAGCAAGGATAAAAACCTCCGCATCGACTCGGGCGTCGAGCCCGCGGTCGGTTCCGTGGCGAGCTCGTGCGCCCTCAGCACCGAGCCGAAATCGACCCCGCGGGCTTCGAGCGTCGAGCCGACCCGGCGGTTTAAGTCGACGGGGGCGGGAGTGTACGGCGAGACACAGCCGTGTTCGGCCACCTACTCCACCTCGTCCGGTCCGGGAGCCCGCGGGAACGAGCGACCGCCATCGCGGTGCTCCTCAGCACGACGGGTGCCGTCGTGCTCGTCGTCGGGTCGTTCGCGTCCGTCGCCGCATTCTACCGGGGTGTCGTCGGGAACACGTTCATGCTCGGCTGGCTGGCGTTCGCCGCGTGCTGGATGGCGTTCGTCCTCCTCGGGGACGAGGTCCTCACGCGCCTGTTCGCGGCCGAATGACCCGTCGAACGCATCCCGGCACCGCCGCGATGCGGGGACTTTTGTCCGCGTCAGCCCACGTACGGTCGTGAAGCCGTTCGACGCGGTGCTGTTCGACCTCGACGGAACGCTCTGCGAGCGCACGCAGGACACCGACGCGCTCTATCGCGGAGCGTTCGAAGACGCCGGGGTCGTGCCGTTCGGCGAACCCGACGAGCTCTGGGCGTCGCTTCGCGGCCCACCGGACCACGACGACCAGGTCGGCTACGTCGGTGCCGGGTTCGCCAGGCTCGCCGCTCGCCACGGTCGCTCCGAGGTCGACCCGCTCGCGCTCGCCGCCGCCCTGACGGACCTCGTCGACGACCGACAGGTGGCGCTGACAGACGGCGCTGACGCGGCACTCACCGCTGCGCGCGCGAACGGGTCGGTGGGGTTGGTGACGAACGGCCCGGAGCGCCGCCAGCGACCGAAGTTGGACGCGCTCGGCATCACCGACCGCTTCGACGTGCACGTGTACGCGTTCGACCTCCCGCGGCGCAAGCCCCACGCGGATCCGTTCGAGCGCGCGCTCGACGCGCTCGACGTCCTGCCCGAGCGGGCGCTGTACGTCGGCGACTCGTTGTCGTACGACGTCGCCGGTGCACACAACGCCGGGCTCGCGGCGGCCTGGCTCCGGTCGGACGTCGGGGACCTGAACGGGTACGATCCGGAGTACGTCCTCGAAGCGCTCGGCGACCTCCGAGGCGTCCTCGAGGGCGACCCGTGACTGCGTTCGACGACGTGTTCCCCGAGGCAGCGTTCCGCCGTGCCGGCGAAACGGCGCTCGCGGCGGCGACGAGTGAGCGGCCGCGCACCGTCGACTCGCTGGGTCGCGGGAACCGCAAGCGGACGGCGCTCGCCCGGTTCGAGGAGCGCGACCCCGTGGTGGTCCAGGTCTGCCCGGAGCCACGCTGGCTGGAGACGGAGTCGGTCCTGCTGGGCGAGATCCGCGAGCGGACCGACGTCCCCGTTCCGCGGGTGCTCGCCGCGGGCGAGACGGACGGGGTCGCGTTCCTCGTGACGGCGTACGTCCCCGGAGCGGACCTCCACGAGCGGTTCGTCGACCTCTCGAGACCGCGCCAGCGAGCGGTCGCGGGCGCGTTCGGGGCGTCCCTCGGCGCGCTCCACGCGGCGTTCTCCTTCGAGGGATACGGGGAACTCGCGGTCGAGGACGGCGCGCTCCAAGCCCGGGAGACGGACTGGCACGACTGGTTCGTCGCGTACGGTCGCCGAGCCGTCGGGCGACTGCCAGCCGAGTTCGACGGCCTCCGCGACCGACTCGACGCCGTGCTCGGCGAGCGCGCGACCGACCGGTCCCCGACGGCTCGATTGTTCCCGTGGGACTTCCGGCCGGGGAACGCGCTCGTCGCCGACGGCGACCTCGCCGCCGTACTCGATTGGGAGGCGCCGCTGGCCGCCGCCCCGGCGCTCTCGGTGGCGAAGGCGTCGTACCTCGTCGCGGACTGGTACGTCGCCGACCCCGAACCGCTCCGCGAGGCGTTCGTCGCGGGCTACGAACGGATCCGTCCGTACCCGACCGTCCGGGCCGCCCACCGCATCGCCGCCATCGCCGACAGCGCCGTCGACTCCCGCGGGACCGTCACCAACCCCGGGTACCCCGAGCGCGAGCGCGACGCCGCGGTGGCGTTCCACCGAAGGGCGCTCGCCGACTGCCTGTAACCGACAGCGAGTAGACCACCGATTCGCCGCCGACGGGCACGCACCCGCTTCGGGACCGAACGGGCACGCTCGTGGGCACGGTCGCCCTCGGACATCGCGTGCAGGCGGAGGGTTTATCAGAACGCGGACGATTCCGTCTGGGTATGGAGTTCGTCGCGTCCGGGGTGGCGGCGACGCACGCTGGCGTCGACGCGGAGGACGAGGTGTGGGAGTCACTGAAGGGCGCGTTCGGAACTGACGCGGAGGGCGTGGCGTTCCGTCGGTATCCGGTCGTCGACGAGGCCGACGGACGGTTCGACCGCGAGCTGGACGTGCTCGTGTTGTCGCGCGACCACGGCCTCGTGGTCCTCGAGGTGAAGGGATTCACGAACGAGCAGATCGCTCGCATCGACGGCGAGCGCTGGGCGCTCTCGGGGACCAGTCAGGACGCTGCGGCGCCGTACACGCAGGTCCGCGAGCAGGGGTTCCGGTTGCTGAGCCACTTCACGAAGGAGCCGTCGCTGATGGACCGGCGAGCGAACTGCGTCGTCGCGATGCACCCCGTCGTCGTCCTCCCGAACGTGACGCGCGAGGAGTGGGTGGCGCGCGGGTTCGACGACCTCCCCGCAGCGCCGCGGGTCGTCCTCGGCGACGAGTTGACGCCCGCCGCGCTCCGCGAGCGCTTCGACGCGCTTCCGGACACCGAGCGCCTGTCGGCGAGCGAGTACGCGGACGCGAGAGCCGTGCTCTCGGGCGGGCAACCCATCAGCGGCGAGCGGTTCCCGGGCGCGAACGCGAGCGACGAGAGCGTAGGTTCGCCAGCGGCGGACGACGCCGGTGACGCAGGCGGCGACGAACCGGTCGGGCCGACCCGTTCGGAGCTGTTCGCCGAGGTCGAGTCCGGGCTGAAGCGGTTGGACGAGGCCCAGGAGCGGTTCGCGTTGCAGGTTCCGGACGGCCCGCAGCAGGTGCGGGGTATCGCTGGGTCGGGGAAGTCCATCGTGCTCGCGCAGAAGGCCGCGCAGATGCACGCCCGGCACCCGGAGTGGCGGATCGTGTTGACGTTCCAGACGCGAGCGCTCTACGACGCGGCGCGCGACGCGGTCGAGCGGTACTACGCGTACTTCGCGGACGACGACGTGGACTGGTCGCGGCTCCAGGTGCTGCACGCGTGGGGCGGGAAGACGAGTCGCGGCCTGTACTACGACGCGGCGCAGGCGGCGGGCGTCGCGCCGCGGACGCTCTCGGACGCGAAGACGGCGTTCGGGGACGCCGACGGTGGCCTCCTCGCGAACTGCTGCGAGGAGGTTCTGGAGGACGGCCAACCACAAGAGCGCTACGACGCCATACTCGTGGACGAGGCGCAGGACTTCGACCCTGGGTTCCTGCGGCTCTGTCACGCGGTCCTGAAACCGCCCAAGCGACTGGTGTGGGCGTACGACGAGGCGCAGTCGTTGCAGACGCTTTCAGCACCGAGTCCGACGACGGTGTTCGGGACCGACGACGCCGGCGACCCGGTCGTGAACCTCCGCGGGCAGTACGAGGGTGGCGTCCGGAAGTCCGTCGTGATGCGGAAGGCGTACCGGACGCCCCGTCCGGTGCTGTTGACGGCGCACGCGCTCGGGATGGGCCTCCTCCGCGAGGACGGCGCCGTGCAGGCGTTGACGACCCAGCGCGGCTGGGAGTCCCTCGGGTACGAGGTCGAAAAAGGTGACTTCCGACGACACGGGGAGCCGGTGGAGGTGGTGCGGCCGGACGAGCACTCGCCGCATCCGCTCCGGGACCGCGAGGCCGCGCGGCCGTTCCTGTCGCTGTCGCGAGCGCACAGTCGCGCCGGCGAGGTCCAGCACGTCGCCGACGCCGTCGAACGGGACGTCGACGTGGAGGGCCTGGCGCCGGCGGACGTCCTCGTCGTGCCGCTCGGTGGGTTCGGGAAATCGCGCGGGTTCGGTGAGCGCGTCCGGGACGCGCTCGCGGACCGCGGCGTCGACGCGAACCTCGTCTGGGAGGGCGACGTGGACACGTTCCGCGAGGACGGCGCGGTCACGGTCTCGCGCATCAATCGCGCGAAGGGGAACGAGGCCGCGTCCGTGCACGTCGCCGGCGTCGACCGCGTCGCCGACGACGGTCGGCGTGCGGACCTCGTCACGCGACGGAACGAGCTGTTCGTCGCACTCACGCGAACGCAGGCGTGGGCGTCGCTCTCCGGCGTCGACGACCCGATATTCGACGAGGTCGAGCGCGTTCGCGAGCAGGCTACGGGTCCGTTCCCGGCGCTCGAGTTCCCCGCGCCGACGCCGGACGCGCTCGATAGGCACCTCGGCGACGACGCATCTGGCGGTGACGAGGGCCGGTACGGAGACGCCGGCGAGAACGCGACGCTCGACGAGTTCGAGTGGGTGGAGCAGTAGGCACTTCCCGGACGGACGTGAACGGCGTGCTATGACCGACGTCGGCGGCGAGTCACCCGTGGAGCCAGCGGACGCGTTCGGGGCGCTCGCGAGCGAGCATCGCGTCGCCGTGCTGCGGGCGTTCGCGGACGCCGAGCGCGACGGCGACCGGACGCTCTCGTTCACCGAGATATACGACGCGCTCGAACTGGACAGCACGTCCCAGCTCTCGTATCACCTCGACCACCTGGAGGGCGTGTTCCTGCGGCGCTCCGAGGAGGGGTACGCGCTGAATCGGGCTGGGGAGGACGTGATGCGGGCGGTACTGGCGGGGTCGTTCACGGAGACGCCGACGTTCGAGCCGCTCTCGCTGTCCGGGGAGTGCCCGGGGTGTCCGGGGACGGCGTTCGAGGCGACGTACGAGGATGGGTTGTTGACGGTACGGTGCGTCGATTGCGAGATGCGGATCGTGACGTACGACCTGCCGCCGGCGGCGGTCGTCGGGCGGAGCGAGCGACAGGTGCTGGAGGCCTGCGATAGCCGCGTTCGACACGAGTACGCGGTGGCGGTCGGTGGGACGTGCGCGAAGTGCGGTGGGGTGGCGGCCGTCCGGGTGGAGGAGCGCGAGTCCCGGGGGCGGACGGATGCCTATGCGGTGGCGCACTGCGAGCGCTGCAACAACAGGGTGTTCGCGCCGGTGGCGGCGCACGTGCTGTTCCATCCGGCTGTGGTCGCGTTCTACTGGCGTCACGGCGTGGATTCGACGGCGATTCCGTTCTGGGACATCGGTCGGTATCTGGACGCGTGGGACGTCGAGGTGACGGGGTTGGAGTCGGGGGAGCCGTCGGTGTCGGTGACGGTCAGGTACGCTGGCGAGTCGCTCGCGTTGTCGATGGATGCTGACCTGTCGGTGGCGGTCGTCGCGTCGACTGGCGCGGAGTAGGTGGTGACGTCGCTGACTGCGTCGTGTGTCGTGGCGGCGTCGAATGGCGTGGTCGTGGTGGGTCGGCGGTGTCGTTCGGTTCTCAAGAATGTTTGAGTTATCAGACCGACAAGTTATCACTTATTCAACAAGTTATTTCACCGGTCGGTGACCACGTCCCAGTATGGAACGACCACCAGCAAGCCAGGACAACCGACCCCGGAGTCGGGGACGACGATGACGGCCATCGACGTCCAGAACCTCACCAAGCGCTACGGCGACGACGTCTACGCCGTCGACGACGTCTCCTTCCAGGTACGAGAGGGCGAGGTGTTCGGGTTCCTCGGGCCGAACGGCGCGGGGAAGTCCACGACCATCGACGTCCTCATGGACTACGTGCGGCCGACCGCCGGGAGCGCGAGCGTCCTCGGGTACGACGCCCAGGATTCCGCGTCCGAGGTCCACGACCGCGTCGGCATCCTCCCCGACGGCTACAGCCTCTACGACCGCCTCACCGGACGCGAGCACGTCGAGTTCGCGAACGACCTCAAGGGAGCCGACGACGATCCCGAGGCGCTCCTCGACCGCGTCGGCATCCTCGACGCCGCCGACCGCACGGCCGGCGGGTACTCGAAGGGCATGACCCAGCGGCTCGCACTCGCGATGGCGCTCGTCGGCGACCCCGACGTCCTCGTGCTCGACGAACCGTCCAGCGGCCTCGACCCGGAGGGCATCCGGGACCTCCGAGCCATCGCTCGCGACCACGCCGCCGACGGCGGCACCGTCTTCTTCTCCAGTCACGTCCTCTCGCAGGTCGAAGCCGTCTGCGACCGCGTCGCCATCCTCGACGACGGCCGGCTCGTCACCGTCGACACCATCGACGGCCTCCGCGACGCCGTCGGGACGGGCGCGACGGTCACCGTCACCGTCGACCACCCGCCACGCGACCTGACCGTCGACGACGTCCCGGGACTCGTCGACGTCACAGTCACCGACGACGCCGTCGTCGGGACGTGCGTCGAACCGACGGCGAAACTGGCGTTCGTCGACCGCGTCCGCGACGCCGGCTGCACCGTCCTCGACATCGGGATCGACGACCCGTCGCTCGAGGAACTCTTCGCCGCGTACACGCACCGCGACGTCGGAGAGACGCGACGCGAGGT
The DNA here is from genome assembly GCF_037081675.1 of Halorubellus litoreus. Lineage (GTDB taxonomy): Archaea > Halobacteriota > Halobacteria > Halobacteriales > Natrialbaceae > Halorubellus > Halorubellus litoreus. The sequence continues at coordinate 619,648 of NZ_JAZAQL010000003.1, forward strand.
GGAAGCATGAACCAGGTGGCGGGCCGCGGTCGCGAGGTGGAAGCATGAACCAGGTGGCGGGCCGCGGTCGCGAGGTGACGGCATGAGCTGGCGCGTCATCGCGCGACGCGAGTACCGCGACGCCGTGCAGTCACGCGTCGTCTGGGCCGTCGTCGCGCTCGTCGCCGTGATGGTCGCGGTCACGTCCCTCGTGCCCCTCGCCATCCCGCAGTTCGAGGCGAACGTGCTCTCGGGGCTCGGGGCGGCGACCGAGTTCGCCGCGATGCTCGTTCCGGTGGTCGCGCTCGTCGCGGCGTACCTCGCCATCGCCGGGGAGCGCGAGTCCGGGAGCATCCGCGTGCTCCTCGGCCTCGAGCCGCGACGCGGCACCGTCGTCCTCGGGAAGTTCCTCGGCCGTGCGGCCGTCGTCGTCGTCGGCCTCACCGCGGGGTTCGCGCTCGCTGCGGTCCCGACGGCGGTCGCGTACGGCGGCCTCCCCGTCGTCGCGTTCGCTGGTATCGTCGTGCTGACGTGCGCGCTCGGCGTCGCGTTCGTCGGGCTCGCGGTCGGCGTGTCCGCGGCGGCCGCGACGCGCGGGCGAGCGATGACGCTCGGCATCGGCGCGTACCTCGCGCTCGCACTCCTCTGGGACCTCGTCCCGCAGGGCGCGCACCTCGTCGTCGAAGGTGCCGCACCGGCCGGGACCGTCCCCGGGTGGTTCGTCCTCCTGCAGGGCCTGAGTCCGTCCGGAGCCTACAGCGCACTCGTTCAGGCGGTCGTCCACGCGACCGAACCGTCGTTCCCCGGAATCGCGGGTGCGGTCGCCGGCCCGACCCCGGCGTACCTCCACTGGGCGGTGTTCGTCGTCGTGCTCGCGCTCTGGACGGCACTCCCGCTCCTCGGTGGGTACGCGACGTTCGCGCGGAGCGACCTCGGATGACTCGAAGGAATCGAATCTGACCGCTCCGTCGACCTGGTGCGAGTAGCGGTCGACGGCGCTCGTTTCAGAGGCGATCCCGGAGGAGCGGGACGTAGTCGTCGAGATCGAGCGCGAAGTCGGCCGCGGCGTCGATGGGGACCCACGAGTACGTGAACTCGACGCCGGCCTCTTCGCCGGTGCCGGTGACGGTGTGGGTCCACGCGTCGCGTGGTTCGTCGACCGAGACGTGGTAGAAGTGTCGGACGTAGTACCGGGGCGGGTGGTTCCGGCGCATCCAGACGTCGCTCGCCAGCCGCGTGGGCGCTCCACGAGGGTGGAGGCCACTCTCCTCGTGGACTTCCCTGAGGAGCGCGCTGTCGAGCCGTTCCGAGCCCTCGACGGTACCCTTCGGTATCTGGAGTCCCTCGTGACCGGGGCCCTCGAAGACGAGGAGCTCGGAGTCGTTCCGCGTCACGTACGCACAGACCTTCCGCGAGGACGTCGTCGCCTCGGGGTTGACAGTCGGTGTGCTCGCCGGGACCGTCGGTCGCGGCGTGACCGTGGAGGCGGCCAGCGGTGGGTCGTCGAGCGAGACGGCATCGGTGGACGGGAGCGGATGGTTGCGCTGTGACATGAGGGTGGTTCGTGTAACGTCGGCGGTCGCTGGTGGTGTCGGTCCGCGGCGCGTGGTCGGGGCCTCGACTCGACGTCGCGGGTCGTGGTTCCCGACGGCCGGTTCGAGCGCCGCGGTCCGAGCGGGGGCGTCGTCGACCGGACCGAGGTATGTCACGGGAGACCACGGACTCTTACTTAGTATTGATGCCCATATCACCCATTACTCCTAGTATTCCTTCCACATACCGTCGAGTAGGGAGCGTATAGAGTGCACGTACGCCTGCCATATGCGTGTGACTCGAAACATGCGTTCAACTGAGCGTGGAATCGGTGTTCAGTACACTCGCACACACGGCCTCGTCCACCTCTCGTGATACGTGAGGGGAACGGGCCGGGCCCGCCAGCCTGTTGCGGCGACGAGAGCCCGTCCACCTCCGTGCCGCGACGCCAACAACTATGAACGGCGGGTTCGTGGCCTGCTAGCATGGACTTCGGACTGGACGACAGGACCGCCCTCGTCACGGGTGGTGCGGGTCGACTCGGGAGCGAAGACTGCAAGCACCTCGCCCGAGAGGGCGCGGACGTCGTCGTGCTGGACGTCGACCGCGACGGCGCGGAGCGCGTCGTCGAGGAGATCGCGGACGACCCCGAGGCGTCCGGCGAGGGGATGGCGGTCGAATGCGACCTCACGGACCGCGAGGACGTCGCCGCGACCATCGAGGCGGTCGAGGAGGAGACCGGCGGTATCGACGTCCTCGTGAACAACGCGGGGTTCGTGGACGCGGTCGCGAAGCTCGAGGACTTCGACGACGCGCTCTGGGACCGCGACGTCGAACTGAACCTCACCGGTGCGTACAACGTCACCAAGGCGGTGTATCCGGGGATGAAGGAGCGCGGGTGGGGACGTATCGTGACGATGGCGAGCATCGCGGGGTGGCGCGGGAGCTTCGCGCAGATCTCGTACTCGACGACGAAGTCGGGCCTCATCGGGTTCGGGAAGACGCTGGCGTTGGAGGGCGCGAAGTACGGCGTGACGTCGAACGTGCTGACGCCGAACATCGTCATCGAGGACCTCGCGGAGATGGAACCCGAGCAACTGGAGGCGTTCAACCCGCAGTTCGAGCGCATCCGGCAGGCGACGCCGATGAAGGAGCTCGGTCGCGAGGACGACGTCGCGCCGCTCGTGTGCTACCTGGCGAGCGAGCAGGCGCGGTACGTGACCGGGCAGGTCATCGGCGTCACCGGTGGTGCGGACCTCTTCTCGTACTGAACGCGACTCGGGGCTGTCCCGGCACGTGCGTCGGCAAGCACTGCCGGTTACTCCGGACACGGTGGGGTCGAACGTCGTCGCGTTGGTGGACGAAACCGTATCCTGAGTGGCTTTCGAGCAAGATTACAGCGGACGTCGTGGTGTGGAGAACTCGATTGGGCGGGGCTCGGGACCGCGGTCACTCCCGGCGCGCGACCGCGAGCGCGACGGCCAGGACCGCGAACCCGGCGAGCGCCGGTCCGAACCCGGGAATCGAATCCACGACCGAACCCTGCTCCGTCGTGGAGCCGGCGTCGCCCGATGCGGTCGACGTCGCGGTCGGCGCGCGCGTCGTGGACGTCGAGGACTCCGTCGTCGTCTCCGCCCCCATGGATGACGAACCGTCGGTCGTGGTCGACGTCGTCGTATCCGCCGGACGCGTGTCGTCGGTGGGGTACGGGTCCGCAGCGTCGTCGAACCCGTCGTCGTCGGTGTCCGCGTCGAACGGGTTCGTCCGCACCTCGTCGCCGTTCGGCACGCCGTCGTCGTCGGAATCCATCGAGTCGTTCAGGACGAACGCGTCCGGGTCCGACGGAACCGATGGCGTCTCACCGCCGGCGACGTACCGGTCGAGCCACTCGCGCATCGACTCGTCGTTCGTCGTCGCGACCACCGCCGCCGAGAAGTTCTCGTACGTCTCCAGGTCGCCGTACGGGTCGTCGTCGCTGAACCGGTACGCGAGGACGTCCTCGAGCGAGCGGACGCCGCCGGTGCGCGCGGCGATCTCGGCGTCGAGCGCGGCGAGGACGAGCGCGCCCTTCTCGTAGGGGACGAGTTCGTCGCGCCACGTCGACGCGTCCGCGAGCGTCGCGTCCCGGAACGCCTCGCGCTCGACGGTCACCGCGTCGCGGAACTCGCTCCAGGACCCGGCCCCGGTGTTCGTCGCGAGCACGTGCCCGTAGTACTCCGCGGTCGCCTCCGTCAACCAGCGCGAGGACCCGGCCCCGAACGACCCCATCCGCGTGTGAACGAACTCGTGAGCGGGCGTGTTCTCGACGCCGGCGACCGACGAGTACTCGTCCTGCACCCAGAAGCTGTAGCGCGTCGACGTCCCGAGCGCGACGTCGTCGCTGACGCTAGCCGTCGGGAGCACGAACAGCCCGCTCGCGTCGTACTCGAACCCGGCGTCGAGTTCGCGGAGTCCAACCCTGTACAGCGCGGCGTACGCGTCCGCGGTCGCTTCGGGGCGTGCGGTCGGCGCGACCACCACGGTGAGGTTCACGTCGCCGACCGTCCGCGACGTCGTCGAGTCCGCGCCGTCGAGCGCGTACGAGCCGCTCGCGTGACCGGTGCCGGCGGTTCGGCGTTCGGTCTCGAACGTCGGCGCGGTGCCGCGATACCGCCAGGAGACGTACGGGTTCGGGAGGGAGACGAACGCCCAGTCGTCGCCCTCGACGCCGAGTACGGTCCGCGAGTACGTCTCGGCGACGTCGTACGTGAACGAGAGCGTCGGTGCGGCCGTGCGTTCGTCCCACGCGAACGACCCGTCGGATCGACGGTCGAACCCGGTCGCGGCGGCGAGGGACACCGCGTCACGCTGGAGGCGGGTGGACTCCACGGTAAAAGAGACGACGTTCTCGGGGAGGTCGTACGCGACGTCGACGCGGACGGACCCGGCTCTGTCGGGCGTCCGGTTCACCGTGATGCGTTCGACGATAACCGGGTCGTCGCTGGCGTTGCCCGCGGCCGCGAGCGAGTCACCGCGGTCGCTCGCGGCGTCGACGCGAGACAGCGAATCGGCGGTCGCCGTCGTGACCCCGGAGGCTGGTGTCGACGCGGCCCCACCGGTGGCGCTCGCGGCCGGGAGGACGACGAGGAGGGCAGCGAGGAGGACGAGGATGCTTCGCACGGACGAGGCTAGCTCGGCGGGCGAGTTAACGATGCTGGCTGGTGTTCCGCGAGGCGTTCCGGCAGGAACGCGGTCTCAGAGTTCGTCGACGAGCGCGCGGAGGTTCGCGACGCGTTCGTGGGTCGGCGGATGCGACCGCGTCTCGACGGTGAACGTGTCCTCGTCCGTGCTGGCGTCGGTGTCGTCGAGGCCGTAGGGAAGGAAGCAGAGGCCGTCGACGCCCGTGTAGTGCGTTCGAGCGTCCGTGTCGGGGAGTTCGAACCCGCGGTCGCTGAGCTTCTCGAGCGCGGTGACGAGCGCGCTCGGATCGCCGACGAGGACGGCGCCGGCGCGGTCCGCGACGAACTCGCGGCTCTCTGAGAGCCGCCGGGAGAGCAGGACGACCGGTGCGGTGAGGACGCCGAGGATGATGCCGCCGCCGAGGACGCTGATGGCGACGAGCGTGACGAATCCGACGACGGAGGACACCGAGAAGAGCGCGCCGGGGAGCGAGGGGGACGCGAGCAGGTAGAGGACGAACGTGAGGACGAACCAGACGAGGAGGTTCGCGCCGCCGTCGACGTTCAGTATCTTGCGGTCGTCGCTGACGAGCGCGGGAAGGAAGCTCGCGAGCGTCATGACGGTCGCGTCGCGGTTCTTGACGTGCGCGAGTTCGTGGGCGAGGACTGCGTCGAGTTCGTCGTCCGAGAGCGCGTCTCGGAGGCCTTCGGAGACGACGACGGTGGCGTTCGTGACGCCGCCGACGGCGAAACTGTTCGGGACGTCTCTGTCGACGACCGCGAGGTCGGGCGGTTGCATGTCAGCTTGCTTGCAGAGGCGCACGAATCGCGCGTGGAGGTCCGGGTGGGTGTCGCGCGTCGCGTCGCCGGCCGGGACGTCGGCGAGGAGTTCCTGGCGCGTGAATCGGAGTTGCGCCCACACGAAGAGTGCGAGGACGGGGAGGAAGACGACGAGCCATCGGGCGACGGGTGCGGCGGTCGTGCCGACCACGGCGGCGATGGGGGCGTGGACGAACGTCAGCCAGGGGTACGCGAGGAGTGCGAACACGCCGACGACGACGGCGTCGATGGCGAGTATCAGGGCGAGCGTGAGGAGGATGTCCCGCATGAGGTTCCTGTCGCGTTCCATGCCGTACGTCGTGGAAATGAAGTTGCGCACCAAAAGGGTTTCCGTCCTGACACGCCATCCGGCCGTGCTTTCGTTCCCTCCGAACACGTATCAAAGGTAATATATTTAACCGTTCGTGTGTAGGCCAAGATGTGGACCACGACCTGTACCGAGCGGCACTCGCCATCGCGTGCGTGTTCGCCGTCGTCCTCGGAGCCAGCCTGTTCCCCGCCACCGGCTTCGGCACGAACCCCGTGCCCGCCGGCGGCATCGCCAACGGGAGCGCGCCCGGCTCCGGCGGCGGCGGTGGCCCCAGCGACCAGGGGACCGCCACCGTCGCGGAGACGACGGCCGACGAGACGACGAGCACGTCGTCCACGACCGACGCAAGCACGTCCGCGGACGAATCGACGACGACCACCGCCGCCAAAGACTCGGGCGGGTCAGACGCATCGACCGAGACGACCACGACGACGACGACCGAGGCTCCCGGGAGCGATGCGGCCGCTGACGGCGGCCTCCAGGGCGCGCTGCTCGCGTTCGTCACCATCCTCTTCGGTGCCGGCGCGACCGTCATCCTGGCCAGCGTCGGCCTGGGACGGCACCATCGACGTCGGTACCCCGGCGAATGGGACCTCCCGTCGGCCCCGCACCTCCGGGTCGTCGAGTACCTCCGACGCATCCCGCAGACGTCGCTGTCGTTCGTGATGTTCGCCGGGTCGAACGCCCCCGGCATCCTCGACGGACTCGCCGACGGCGTCGGGAACGCGACGTCCGGCGTCGGCGCATTGACCACCGGTCTCGGGACGCTCGGCGCGAGCCTCGGTCGCGGCCTCGCGACCGTCCCCGGTGGCGTCCTGAAGGGCATCGGAAGCCTCGGTCGCGGCCTCGGCTCCATCACGCTCGGGTTCGGCGCGCTCTCGTCCATCGGGTCCGGGAGCTTCCTCGGCCGGAGCGACGACCGACCCGACGACGACCCGCGCGACGGCGCGAGCGCGACGCCGGACGCGGAACCCGAGCCGGAACCGCCCGACCCGCCCGCGTCGGTACGCGAAGCGTTCGACCGACTCCAGGAGGACCTCGGCGTCTCCGGCGAGGACGGCGAGACGCCCGGCGAGATCGCTCGTCGCGCCATCGACCGCGGCCTCCCCACGGACGCCATCCGGTCGCTGACGACCGCGTTCCGCGACGTCCGATACGGCGGCCGTCCCGACGAAGGTGAACGAGTGAGCGTCGCGCGCGACGCCTACGAGCGGGTTCGTCGAGCGCTGGAGGGTGAGTCGTCGTGAGCCGACCGTCGTTCCTCCGACAGGAGGGGAACGAGAGCGCACTTCGACCGATCGTCGCGACGGTGGCGGTCGCCGCGCTCGTCCTCGGGCTGGTCGCCGCGCTCGTGCCCGGTATCGGGGGCGTCGTCGCGAGCACCGTCGGCGTCTTCGTCGGCAGCCCCGTGCTCGTCGTCCTCGTCGCGCTCGGCGGCGGTGCGTACGGTATCCTTCAGCTCTACCGGACGGGCACCAGCGAACCGGAACCGAACCCGCTCGTCGGGTTGAACCCAGAGCGCGCGCACTACGACGAGAACGCCATCTCCGGCGACGACATCGACAAGTCCGTCGAAGCGGTCGGCGGGGAACTCCCCGAGTCCAACGCGAAGGACTGGTGGACGTACCGGGAGAAGAACGACGTGCAGTCGTCGCTCGAGGGCGTCGCGACGCGCGTCCTCGCAAGCGAACACGACGTCAGCGCTGACGCGGCGACGCGACTCGTGGAGACGGGCGAGTGGACGGACGACCCGCGAGCGAGCGCGTTCCTCGGTACGGACACGCCGGACCTCCCGCTCAAACTCCAGTTCTTCGACTGGTTGAGTGGCGAGGCCTACCAGCGGCGCGTGGAGGCGACCGTCGAGGCGATCGCTCGGCACGCGGGCGTCGCGACGGGCGAGGGCGCCGACGGGCAGGGACGGACGGCGACCGGGTCGGCGCTCCCGGTGCATACCGCGTCCGAGACCGAACGCATCAGGGCGGCCGCCGCAGAGCTCGCACCGGACGCGTCGTCGAGCAGCGACGACGGCCCCACGTCGATGGCGGACGTGCGACTCGACGCACCTCCTGAAGGGGACGACGCGTCGACGACAGCAGCCACCGCGGACGCGGCATCGACTGGGACGGGATCGGAGACGAGTCCCTCGGACGGTACGCCGTCCGCGGGCGACGATGCGAGCATGGAGCTCGCCGCGGAGCGCGGAGGTGAGGACTGATGAACGAAGTGATACTGAACGACCGCTGGCAGGTTGGGTTGCTCGTCGCGCTCGTCGCGGGCGCGCTCGGCATCGTCGGGAACAACACCGTGCTGTTCATGGCCGCGGTGGTGGGTCTCACGTACGCCGCGTACGGGTTCGCGACGTCGCCGAACGACCCGTCGTTCGCGGTGTCGCGGACGCTCTCCGACGACACGCCGACCGCGGGGCAGGACGTCGAGGTGACGGTGACGGTACGGAACGCGAGCGACTCGCTCGTCCCGGACGTGCGGGTCGTCGACGGCGTCCCGGACCGCATCGGCGTCGTCGACGGGTCGCCGCGGCACTCCGCGACGCTCCAGGCGGGCGGGTCGACGACGTACTCGTACGTGGTGCGGGCGCGCCGCGGCCGCCACGAGTTCGACGATGCGACGGTCGTCGCTCGGAACGTCAGCGGCGACGCGGAGGCGCGGTCGACGGCGAGCGCGGAGACGACGCTCTCGGTGAGCGCGGACGTCGGTGACGTCCCGCTCGCCCAGCAGACCATCCCGCAGACGGGGATGGTGCCGACGGACGTCGGCGGTGAGGGCGTGGAGTTCTATCAGTCGCGGGACTACCATCACAGCGACCCGATGAATCGCGTGGACTGGAAGCGGTACGCGCGGACGCGAGAGCTGACGACCGTCGAGTTCCGCGAGGAACGCGCGGCGAACGTCGTCGTGCTCGTGGACGTCCGCGACGAATGTCGGGTCGCTCGACGCGAGGACGAACCGGACGCGGTGACCTTGTCGAAGTTCGCGGCGGCGCGGCTCGTCTCGCACCTCCTCGACGAAGGCAACCAGGTCGGGTTGGCGTTCTACGGGTACGACAGCGAGTACGTGCCGCCGGGCGTCGGCGACGGGCACGCCATCCGCATCCGGAACGCTCTGGACACGAGCACCGAATCGTCGTTCCCGGTGGTGACCGACGGCGGGTTCCGGACGTACGACGACGACCGGCGCGTCGACTGGCTGCGTCGACGGCTCCCGGACGGCGCGCAGGTCATGTTCGTGTCCGCGGTACCCGACGACGAGCCCGCGGAGACCGCGCGGCGCCTCCAGGCCTCGGGTCACCAGGTCCGGATGCTCGCGCCCGACGTGACGAGCACGGAGACGCCGGGGTCGACGGTCGACCGCATCCAGTGGCTCGAACGCATCGGGAACGTTCGGGAAGCCGGCGTGAAGGTGGTGGCGTGGTCGCCCGACGAGCCGTTACGGTCGGCGTTCGACCGTGCACGCCGGAGGTGGTCGAAGTGACGGACGCCTACGAGTTCGACGGGTCGCGGACGGCGTTCGGGTCGAAGACGGCGGTCGTCATCGCGACGGTCGCGGCGACGGTCCTCGGCGTGAGCGCGGGGTACGCACTCCAGACGCTGCTCGGTGTCATCGGCGGTATCGCGTTCGGGTACGCGGCGCGGGACGTCGCGCAGGAGGAGCTTCGCGCTCGCATCCGCGGGAGTTCGCTGCTCATGGTCGCGTCCGTGTTCGTGGTCGCGGCGCTCGCGCTCGAGAAGGCGAACGCGGTCGACGCCGTCCTCGTCGGTGCCATCGCGGCGACGATGGGCGTGACGACGCTCGCCGCACGCATGGACCCCGACGAGGCGGTACGGCCGGTGTTCGCGGCGCTCGGTCGGTCGTTCGTCGCGACGATACTCGGGACGCTCCTCGCTGGCGCGCTGTACGCGAACCTCTTCTCGAACCTCGTGTTCGGGTCGTGGACGCTGTTCACGCTCGCGCTCGCGAGCACGCCGATGGCTGGGTTCGTCGCGCTCCAACTCGAGTTCGTGCTCCTCGGGCTGCTCGCGGGACGTGCCGGTCGGGCCGCGGCGACGCTCGAACCGTCCGGGAACCCCGAGGACGTCGACGTCGTCGGAATCCGGGACGTCCCAGCGGCCCTCTGGGTCCTGCTCGGTATCGAGGTCGTCCTCCTCGCGTTCCCCGGCGGGTCCGGGCCGTTCGAGTACCTGATCCAGGTCGCTGGCCCCGCCGGCGACATCGCCGCGATGGCGCTCTCGAACCTCTACCTCCACGGAGCGCTGCTCGTGGTGCTCGCCGTCCTCGCCGTCCTCCCGGTCGTCGCGGCCGTCCGTCGGTCCGCGGTCGCGGTCTTCGGGAATCGAGCGCCGAAGACGCTCGCGTTCGCGACCGGCGGCGTCGCGCTCTCAATCGTCGTCGTCCTCGTCTCGAGCATCCCCGGGTTCGACGGGTTCGTGACGTGGCTGGCCGGCAGCGAGAGCACGGTGACCGCTATCGTCGACCTCTACGGGTTCGGGCCGGCCGTCCTCGGGGGCGTCTCCGGCGTGCTCGTCGTGATGGGTATCGGGTTGTTCTTCTACATGGCGGCGTTCGGACTGCCGTTCGTCCCCGAGCACGCGAGCGGGTTCGTGTTCGGCGCGGCGATGCTGTTCGTCGCGGCGGTCGCTGGCGCGTTCGCCGGCGCACCCGCGCCCGCGGTGTTCGTCGCGATGGCGGCCGCGATCGCGGTCTGGGACGTCGGCGAGTACGCCGTCGAGTTCGGCGCGGAGGTCGGGCAGGCGGCGTCGACGCGCTCGGTCGAAGCGGTGCACGTCATCGCGACCGTCGCCGTCGGCCTGGCGGCGGTCCTCGTCGCGTCGCTCGCGACGCACTTCTTCGTCCCGCTCATGACGGCGGTCCCGCAGGACCGCGCGATGACGGCGCTCGCGCTGCTCGCAGTGGCGCTCGTCGGGTTCGCGTACCTCGCGGACACCGGGAGCGACGGCGCGGACGAATCCTAAGGCGGGCGGTGCCGGCGGTCAGTAGAGGAGTGCGGCGTCGTTCTCGACGGCGTACACGGTTCGTGCGGCGACGTTCTCGCCGTGGTCGCCGACGCGTTCCAGGTCGCGGACCGTCAGGAGGTACGAGGAGACGTCGGTCATCGTCGGCCCGCCGGACCCGACGAGGTCGCGGAACAGCGCTTCGGTGCGGGCTTCGCACGCGGCGTCGAGTTCGTCGTCGCGCGCGGCGACCTCGCGGGCCGCGTCCGCGTCCCGGTCGAGGTACGCGTGCACGGCGTCCTCGACGAGGTCCGCGGCGAGGTCGCCGACGTCGTCGAGGTCGTCGCCGAGCGTCGGCGCCCAGTCCTCGACGAGCGCGCGTTTCGCGATCTTCACCGCGAGGTCGCCGACGCGTTCGAGGTCGGTCGCGACCTTGAACGTCGCGACGACGAACCGGAGGTCGGTCGCGACCGGGTGGTGGCGCGCGATGAGGTTGATGCAGTCCCGTTCGACCTCGCGGTGGAGGGCGTCGAGGGCTTCGTCGCCGTCGACGACGGTCCGGGCGAGTGCGCCGTCGGCGCTCCGGTACGCGGCGAGCGCGAGGTCTAGCTGTTCGCGAGCGACCTCGCTCATCGTGCGGACGCTCCCGTGGAGGGCCTCGATGCGGGATTCGACCGACATCACCCGAACTTGCCGGTGATGTAGTCCTCGACGCGCTGACTCTCGGGGTTCTCGAAGATCTTGTCGGTGTCGTCGTACTCGACGAGTTCGCCGCCGGTGAGGAAGACCGCGGTCTGGTCCGAGATGCGGGCGGCCTGCTGCATGTTGTGGGTGACGATGACGACCGTGTACTCCTTCGAGAG
>NZ_JAZAQL010000004.1:0-398157 GCF_037081675.1 Halorubellus litoreus
AGACGGCGGAGGCGGCCTTTTTCACCCATGTTTTTGCCGCGAGCGGTTCGCGCGGAGCGCGAACCCGAGCGGGAAAAAGATGGTCTGTCTCTACCACTTCGGAGCGCCGTGGTCGGGAGGGTTCTTGTGGCCGCTTCGTGCGCTGCATTCAGCACGGCTCCACCAACCGATCAGGACGGTGCCGAGTCAGTCGCCGACGGTCGACGTCGGCCCTGAGAGATCGAGGAGGTCGATGGCAGTGCGAGTCTGCTCGGTCTGGGCGGCGTCACCGCCGACGACGACGAGGGGGCCGTTGCTAGGTGCGTAGACGTCCATCTCGTTGCCCTTCTCGGAGTACCACTGGTCGACGACGGTGACGAGGCCCGCATTGTGGAGCTTGTCGACGTGGTACGTGACGTTCTGGATGGACGTCTCCACGCGGTCCGCGAGCTCGGATTGGGTGCCCGGCGATTCGTAGAGTTCGTTCAGAATCGAGCGGGCGGTATTGGACGACAGTGCCGCGAACACCGCGCTCGTATCGGTCTCCTCGAGCCCGACCACCTCGGGCTCGGTTGCCTCAGCGTCGGTCGGCACGTCCTGGGGCACCAGCTGGCTCATGTCTCGAGACACGAACGCTACCCGCTCAAGCGCTCTCACTATACGCATGGCCGTGCGGCGACGGTGAGGCTAGATAGATAGCCTCAGCGTCGAATTCGCAGGTTGAGAGGATGAGCGCGGCCTTCCAGAGCGCGTTCCGCCCCATCGCCATCGGAGAGCGAGTGGCGGGATGGCATACACCCGGTAGGCTCATGTCGACGTGTGTGGTGGATTGCAAGCATGCGGCTGCTCGTCTGCAACGACCTGCACCTGAAACCCGATGCGAGCGACCACGACGTCGACGCCATGTCGGTTCCCGACGGCCTCGACGCCGTGCTCGTCGTCGGCGACCTCACGCACCGAGACGGCCCCGACGACGTCCGGCTCGCGCGCGAGTTCGTCGAGCAGTTCGACACGGAGTGTCCGGTCTTCTACGTCCCGGGGAATCACGACCACGCGCCGATGCCGACCAAGGTCGTCGACGAGGTACCCACCGCCCAGTCCGGCCACGAAGCGATCCTCGAACTCGAGGGCCTGACCGTCGTCGGCTGGGGCTGCGAGCAGCGGTCGCTCACGGACGCGCTCGACCAGACCGAGTTCCCCGCTATCGACGCCCGGACCTCACCACGCGGCGAGCGCCGGTACGCGGCCGACCAGGCCGCCGCCGACATCGAAGCCGCCTGTTACGACGTCGTCACCGGCACCGAAACAGTGGCTGGCGTCGCCGAGCGACTGGGCATCGAGTCGGAGAATCACGGCGCGTTTCACCGTGCACTCGACGATATCGCGGAGACCTATAACTCACTCAGCGAACTCCTCGATGGCCGGAGGGACGTGCTATTGGCGTCCCATCTGTCGCCGTTCAACACGTCGTTCGACCGGCATCACTCCAAGGGGACGCGCGAGGAGGACCTCGAGGAACTCCACACCGGGTCGATCGCGCTCAAGCTCGCCGTGCGAACCCACGACGTCTACGGGACCGTCACCGGGCATTCCCACGCGTTCGGCTACGATACCGGCGGCGAGGACGGCGGCCGACCACACTACCTCAATCTCGGATATCGTGGGATGAGCGTGGTCGACGTCGACCCCGATGCAGGCGTGTTCTCGTTCACGCATCCCGACGCTATCCGCTGATACGTCGGAGCGTCGCGGTGTCGGTGCTGTGCGGTTGCCGTGTCGAGGCTGGTTTTGTTCCAGGTCGTCGTCCGTGGGACCGAGTTTGTTTGTGGCGACCGAGTGTCTCTGGCGCGTGCGGTCGTGCTGTCGCCGACTTCGATCATCTAGCTCCAATACCCCAACCAATTACAACCAGCCGTTTGCAACAGCCGTTTGAATCAGACGTTTGCAACAAAAGCAGGTGATAGCTGGAGTCTGCTCCAAAGCGGCCACGACAGCTTGCATCGCCGGTAGCTGCACGTTCCGCCGTTTCGTTCCTATCCAGCGTTCGAATCGTCCGTTCGAGTCATATGCGTGAATCAATCGCCGAAAACAACCGATTGAAGCACTTGCCACAAACTATTAGCACAAACCACCGATACAAACAGCGAGGACAAACAGCTGTTTGAAACAATTGAGCCAAACAACCGTTTGTACCGACTGTTACAAACAGCTATTGCAAGTAATTGGTTGCAGCAATTGGTTGGTTCGACTGAGTGAATTATTTGTAGCAGTAGTTTGTAACAGGTAGCAAATGCTCCCGTATACCGTCTACAGCGAAGCCGGCGGCGTCGGCAAGACGACGCTCGCCGCGAACCTCGCGGTCGCCCACGCCCGCGCGGGCCTCGACGTGCTCGTCATCCCGCTCGACCCGCAGGACGGCGACCTCAGTCACCTCTTCGACATCGACCACGACCGCGCCGACGCCGACGCGGATCACATCGTCCGCCACCTCGTCGAACGCGAGAAGGGGCCCTTCGACGAGCTCATCCACCACGACATCGACCACCCGGGCGTCGACATCATCCCCGAGCACAACATGCTCGACGACCTGGAGGACGTCCTCCAGCGCGAGGCCGACTCCCGGTCGGACTTCGGCGAGAGCTTCCCGAAGTACACCCAGCTCCTGCGGGTGCTTCGCGAGAACGAGGTGAACGAGGAGTACGACGTCGTGATCATGGACCCCCAGGCGTCCCCCGGTGCGGGCGTCTACAACGCCATCGCCGCCAGCGGGAACCTCGTCCTTCCCATCGAGCCGAGCGCGAAAGGCCAGGCGTCCGTGAACGGCCTGGAGGACCTCGTCAGTGGCCTCAGCGAGCAACTCGAGATCGGCGTCGGCGTCCTTGCCGCCGTGCCGAATGGGTTCAGCGGGACGAACGACCAGACAGAGATCCTCGAAGCGGTGCGCGAACTCGGGTACGACGTGCCGGTGGTGTTCCGGCAGCGGAGTTCGCTCTTCGAGGGCTGCTGGCGCCAGAACTGTAGCGCGTTCACGTACGTTCGCGAGCATCGGGACCGCCAGCGGGACCACGAGATGGATACGCTCGCGAAGTTCGACGAGCTCGCCCGGCACATCGAACGGCAGGGCGGCATCGAGGCGCCGAACCCGCCGGAGCCGGGTGAGATAGAGGAGCTCGCGGAGGTGTGACGATGGGGGGCATGAAATCCGGGACTGGTGACGTCTGGGGGAGCGACGACGAAGACGAGGATGAGTCCGTCGAGGACGCCGACGTGGCGGACGCCTCGACGGAGCGTGGTGCAGGTGAACGAGACGCCGAGGAGCGTGACGGAGAACCGGTCGCAGCGGATAGCAATGCATCGACGGACGCGCCGAGCGCGTCGTCGTCGGGCGATTCCGGGGAATCACGTTCGAAGACCACGGCCACCTCGGAAAATGATATAGCGACATCCAGTTCATCGAGGGGCGAGAGCGCCAGCGAGGGCACCACCGAGGGCACCAGCAAGGACACCACCGAGGGCACCAGCAAGGACACCACCGAGAGCGGACAGCCGTACGTGGTGCGGCGGATGCTCAAGGACAAGTCCGTGCAGTTCGAGCGCGACGAACGCCTCACGTTCTTCGTGCACGACGACGTCAAGACCGGCGAGCAGGAACTCGAAGCAGAGACTCAGGGTCGCTTCGGTCGCGACATCCCCGTCTTCGACATCCGCGAAGCCGTCTACCGCGCCGCCCTCCAGAACCGCGAGGACGTCATCAGCGAACTCGAGTCGATGGGCTACACCCGCGACTAGCAGCCCTGTTGTACGTTGGCGACGCCCTCGAACCGAGACCCCGTTCAGTATCCTGGTTCGATGCGGTCGACGAGACTATCGAAGATAAGTTCGAACCTCAATTCCGGATCGAGACCGCGTGATGGCGGCACCGAGTCGTCGGTCAGCGCCCGATGGTGCCCTGCCGCGTGATGGGGGCGTCGGGGTTGATGGTGAACGCGACGATGGTGGCGTCCTCGGTGGCGGTGACCGAGTGGTCCCGGGCGTCGGTGACGAGCGCGCTCTCGGTGTACCCCACGGGCTCGCCGTCGACCTCGACGGCACCGTCGAACACGTAGAGGTAGGTGTGCCAGCCGGGTCGCGACGGGAGTCTGGTCGAGGTACCTGCGTCGAGTCGACAGTCGTGGAGCTCGACGTCGTTGCGGACGTAAAGCGGTGCGTCGGTGCCTTCGGGGCCGAACAGGTGCCGCCATTCGCCGGCGACCGGGTCGGGGATCGGCTCGTGCTGGATGTTCGGTTCGAGGTCGAGCGTGTGCGGGCGGACGAATATCTGGAGCATCCGTAGCGGCGGGTCGTCGGCGAGCGTCTCCTCGGCGTGCCAGAACCCGCTCCCGGCGCCCATCACCATGAGGTGCTCGGGGTCGGTGACGAGGTCGTTGCCGTGGCGGTCGTCGTGCCGCATCACGCCCGCAGGGACCCACGAGATGATCTCCTCGTTGCGGTGCTGATGCATCCGTATCAGGGTCCCGGGGTCCATGAAGGACTCGACGACGGTTGCCAGAGGGCCGTACCCGTGGTCGTCGTGTCCCGGGAGGACGCGGCCGGGGAAGTTGAAGTGGATGCGGAACTGGCCCTGGTGCTGGGAGATATCCGTCCGTGGCGCCGTGTGCAGCCCCGACAGGGCCCCGGTGCGAGAAGCGTCGTCCATGGGGTCGGTACGGGGTGGACTCGTATGGCACCTCGCCTCCCGGCGAAGTCGTGTCAGTGCGCACGGACCCGGCCCGCGATGGAGCACGTCCCGTTCGCGTGGAGGTGCACTGACACGGAGCGCAAGCAGTGGCTTCGGCGGCGATGGGGGTGAGTGGCGTCTGAATCCGAGCGATTATTCGGGGTGGGCTCGTAGTTCGGCGTAACGTGCTATTCGATTCGACGTCTCTTGGGAAGTTGCAGTTCGATAACCGGGTCGGTCTGGCGCCGATGACGCGGGTGAGTGCGACCGAGGACGGCCGGGCGACCGAGCGGATGGCCCGATACTACGCGAAGTTCGCGGAAGGCGGGTTCTCGTTCCTCGTGACCGAGGGCGTCTACACGGACGACGCCTACAGCAAGGGGTACCGGAAGCAGCCCGGACTCGTCACGGACGACCACGTCGACGCGTGGACGGGGGTCACCGACGCCGTCCACGACGAGGGCGGCGCGATCTTCGCGCAGTTGATGCACAGCGGCGCCCAGAACCAGGGGATTCCATCGAGTGCCGAGCAACACACCATCGCGCCGTCGGCGGTCCAGCCCGAGGGCGAGAAGAACGAGGCGTACGGTGGCGACGGCTCGTACCCGAAGCCGAAGCAGGCGACCAAGGCGGACCTGGAGACGGCGCGCGAGGGGTTCGTCGCGTCGGCCCAGAACGCCGCCGAGGCCGGGTTCGACGGCGTGGAGTTGCACGCCGCGAACGGCTACCTCCTCAACGAGTTCCTCTCGGACAAGATGAACCGGCGCGACGACGAGTACGGCGGCGGGCCGGAGAACCGCGTGCGGTATCCCGCCGAGGTCGTCTCGGCCGTCGCCGACGCGGTGCCGGAGGACTTCGTGGTCGGCGTGCGGGTGTCGCAGTCGATGGTGACGGACTACGGCTACGTGTGGCCCGAGGGCGAGGAGGCGGCGGCGGTGTTCTTCGAGGCGCTCTCGGACGCTGGCGCGGACTACGTCCATACGACCGAGCGGTACGCCACGGAACCGACGTTCGGCGAGGACGGGCCGTCGCTGGCGGAGGCTGCCGTGGAGTACGTCACGGACGACACGGTCGTCATCGCCAACGGGTCCCTCGGGACGCCCGAGGCGGCGCGCAAGGTGCTCGCGGACGGCGCCGACCTCCTGACGCTCGGGACGAGCGCGCTCGCCAACCCGGACTGGCCGACGCGCGTCGCTGCAGGCGAGGCGCTCGCGGAGTTCGACCGGTCGACGCTGCTCAAACCGAAGGCCACCATCGGCGACGAGGAACTCTCGGTCGACGCGTCACCGTTCGACGACTGAATCGTTCACGCTTCACGGGGTTCGACGGTCCTTCTACGCAGGGTGACTGACCGCGTGTTCGGACTCCTGTTAAGCTCCAGTGAGTACCGGTGTATAACCGCCTGAGTGACATTTTATTGCTGTCCACACTAACGTGGTGGATCCCTCGAGGTCGGAGGCAGAGCCGATGGGATGTGGTTTTCGAATGGTCCGCACCATCGACGGATACGGCGACGTCGGTGAGACCCTGTCACTCCGTGCGGTCACGAAGGGACAGCACGGAGCGTGGCGTCGATAGCTCGAAGAGCGCCGTGCTGG
Organism: Halorubellus litoreus; assembly: GCF_037081675.1. GTDB lineage: Archaea > Halobacteriota > Halobacteria > Halobacteriales > Natrialbaceae > Halorubellus > Halorubellus litoreus. The sequence goes on from NZ_JAZAQL010000004.1 coordinate 6,295, forward strand.
AGGGGTTGGTTGGTGTAGGGATCGAGGGGCGCGTACCGCCAGTGGCACCGGGCGTTGACGCGAACACAGTGTCGTCGAAAGTGTTCTGGTTCGGGTCCACGTCGCTGTCAGGCTGTAGATCGGGTTGCTGCATCCAGTCGTGAGCCGGCGTTCGACTTCGCCCACCGTTCCGTGACAATATTCTGTACTGTGTTTAGATATGGTAATTCTGTGCGAGGAGGTTGGATGCCGATCTGAATCACGGACCCCTGGCCGTCCGTTCTTGCTCCACCCTGGTCGACCCACTCGATAGGTTCGCCTTGGCGTGATTGTCGGCGATTCTGTGTTCGGTCCGAACGGAACAGCGCCTGGTTCCGCGATCGACGCCCTTTCGGAGGTATCCGCTGGAGGTGGGAGTCGGTGTGTCAGTCCCAGCGTCGGTGTCTGACCTCGCGGTCGATCTTGCAGTCGAGGACAACTGGGGCGTCGGGGCGGTGGCTGATGCTGTCGAGGGCGTCGTCGAGGTCGTCGAGGGTGGTGACGGTGTGGCTCTGCGCGCCGAACGCGGTTGCGACGGCGGTGAAGTCGGGTGCGGGGACGATTCCCGAGTCGGTGTGGCCGCCTTTGCCGTGTAGTTGTGCGTATTCGGCGCCGAGCGCGTCGTCGTTCATGGCGACGAGGACGAGTGGGGCGTCGTGGCGGACGGCGGTCTCGAGTGCTTGAATGGACATCATGAGGCCGCCGTCGCCGCAGAACGCGACGGTGGTCTCGGCGTCGGTGGCGGCGAGTGCGGTGCCGATACCGGCGGGGAGGCCGAGGCCGATGGAGCCGAACTGGATTGGCCAGACGAGCGAGTCGGGGTCGGGGACGGTGATGCCGTCGAACACCCAGTACGCGAAGTGACCGGCGCCGACGACGACGTTGCGGTCGGCTGGGAGTGCGTCGTCGAGTCTGGGGAGGAGGTCGCGGGGGTCCATGCGTCCAGGGGTCTGTGGGTAGTCGCGGTCCGGGAACCGTGGGGCGTCGGCGATGCGACGGCGGAGATTCTGTGTCCAGAACGTCTCGGAGAAGTCGACGTCTAGCTCGGCGAGTGCGGTCTCGAATCGGTCGACGGTGAGGCGAGCGTCGCCGGGGATGGCGACGTCGACTGGCGTGTGCTTCCCGATGTGGCTGGGGTCGGCGTCGATGTGCGCGATGGTGGCGTCGTCCGCGAAGACGTGGCCGTCGTCGGTGGTGTAGTCGGTGAGGCTCGCGCCGACCGCTAGGACGAAGTCGCTCTCGACGACGAGTTCGTTCGCGAGCGGCGCGCCGATGTTCCCGACGAACCCGGGCGCGTAAGGGTGGTCGTCGAACGGTCCCTGGCCGCGGAGGGTGGTGGCGATGATGGCGCCCATGCGTTCGGCGAGCGTTTCGATGGCGTCGACGGCGTTCGCGGTGTACGCGCCGCGGCCGGCGAGGATGGTCGGTGGGTTCGTCGCGCCGGAGTCCAGGTACGCGTCGACGAGGGCGTCGACGTGCCCGGGGTCGGGAGCGAGCGGCGGCGCGGCGGTGCGTTCGCGTTCCCCGGGTGCGGGCGTCGTCGGCCAGTCTCCGTGGCCGACCGTGGCCTCGATGACGTCCCAGGCGATCTGGACGGCGATGGGGCCGTGGCCAGCCCGGAGGTCGTGGAAGGCGTCGTCCAGCGTCTCGACGACGGCGTCTGTGTCGCGGACGCTCCTGGCGTCGCCGACGGTCGCCTCGAGGAAGGACTGTTGACTGAACCCTTTGAGGTCGCTCGTGGCGGTCGTCGGCGTCTCGGCTGTGACGACGAGCAGGGGTGAGTCCTGTTTGGCGGCGGTGACGAGCGCGGTGCCGGTCTGGGCGAGTGCTGGCCCGCGGCCGACGACGGCGACGGCGACCTCGTTCGTGGTCTGCGCGTAGCCGTCCGCCATCGCTATCGCGAGCTGTTCGTGCCGGCACTCCACGACCTCGACGTCGTCGTACGTGGCCTGGATACCGGACGTGATGTCCATCACGTCTTCGGAGAGCAGCGTGAACACGGTGTCGACGCCCTGGGTGTGGAGGTACTCGCCGATACCGTCAGCGACGTGCATCTGACTCCCTCCTCGTCGCGGTCGGTTCGCTCAGAGACAGCATTCGTTGAGTGTGTGTCCCACACACGCTTAACGTTTGTAGTGCGGACGGGGGGCGAGAGCGGGTCGACCCCGTGTGGGTTTTGCGGGAGTCTCGCTCATTCGCTTTCGGACGAGTCACGATAGAGTGCCTTCTTTCGGTGTCGTTCCACGTACGCCTGGCGGACCTCGTCGCGGCGACGCTTCGCGGCGTCGGTCATCATCGTCTCGGTCCACTCGAACCCGTTGTCGGTGCGGACGTCGACGGTGTCGACGCCTTGGAGGTCGCCGACGTGGGTCTCGATCGCTTCGTGGAAGTACGCGACCATGTCACAGGCCGGTGTCGTCAGCATCAGGTCGACTATCACGTGGTCGCCTGCAACCTGGATGTCGTCGACGAGCCCCATCTCGACGACGTCGAGGTTCGACCCGTTCGCGCCACTGCACGGGTCGACGACCGCCCGGAGCGCCGCTTCGACGCGGGCAACGCGTGGCCTCTCGCTGCCGTCGAAGTCCGCGACCACCTCGATCGGGTCCTCCACGTCGACGGTAGAGGAATCGTTCGCGCCACCCCCGCCGTTGCGGTCGTCGAGCGTCGTCATGCGTCCACCTTCTCGAACGTCGTCGTCGAATACGGCTCCTCGGGGGCGCCGCGGTCGGCGAACTCGTCGTCGGCCTGCGCCGCCTGGATCGCGTCTATGTCGAGGCCGTGTGCGTCGGCGAGGTTCTCGCCGAGCATCTTCCGCTTGTCCTCGTCCGTGATCTGGTAGGTACCGCCCATCCACTCCATCTCCGGGAAGTCGAAGTTCCAGAACGCCTCCAGGAGGAGTTGCGGGTGGAACTGCGGGACGCCGCTCCCCCACATGATCTTCTCGATTGACTTCTTCCCGCCCATCCAGAGCAGGTCTCGCATCGTCTCGACGAACGAGTTCGGCGAGAGCGCCGCCTCGATGGCCGTAATCTCGAGGTTGACGTAGATGTTCGGGTGGAAGGCCAGTTGCGTGCCGGCCTCCTCGGCGAACGTCAGGCCGCCGTGGACGATCTCGAAGTTCAGGTCCGGGAAGCTCGACGCGGCCTCGTCGACGTCCTCGATGCGGTACGGGTCCATCGGGACGGAGCCGAGCGGCACCGACTTGTGGACGGCGATGACGTCGAGCCCGAGATCGGCGGCGTGCTCCCAGAGCGGGAACGCGAGGTCGGCGTCGTTCATCCTGAAGTCGCGGAGGCTGTCGCCCTCCCAGTAGGACGGGTAGACCTTCACGCCATTCGGGTCGAACTCCTCGACCTGCCGCGTGAGTTCGGCCTTCGGGTCCTCCATCCCGAAGAGGTCGACGCTCGCCATCGCACCCGTCCGTGTGGGGTGTGCGTCGTGGAACGCCCTGGCCTTGTCGAGGCCTGTGAGACCGTCGTGGAACACGGATATCGTCTGTGGGTGGAAGACGGTGTAGTCGACCTGGCTCTCGCGGAACAGCATGTTCGCGGAGTCCTCGGCGCTCATGTCCGTCTTCACGGACTCGGCGGTGCGTCGGTAGTCGACGGGCATCGAGGATTCGAGTGCAGCGATGTTGTCCGCGAGTTTCTCTGCGTGTCGTTCGATTCGGAAGTTCGATGGATGGAGGTTGTAGGCGTGCGACACACCGTCGGCTACGAACACCTCGTCCAGAGAGGCCATGCAAGAGACTCACAGGCAATGTGCATAAACCTTGACCCGGGCATACCAATCGCCGTGCACATCGCAGGCATACGTAGCCAACAGGTCGCTCGCCGACATACAGCCAACTGGTCACTCGCCGACACACGGTCGGCAGGTCAGTCGTCGTCATCGCGGGCGGACGGAAATTCGGGGTCGCGGTCCTCGATTATCGCCCGCACGCCCTCGGTGTGGTCGGGGTTGCTCGCCGCCATCGCCTCCAGCGCGTTCGCCTCGCCGCGGAACTGCGTCATCGAGAACTCCACCCACCGGTTCAGGACGAGCTTCGTGTACTGGATGGCGTACTGGGGGCCGCTCGCGAGCTTGTCGATCATCTCGTCGACCTTCGCGTCGAGCTCGTCGTGTGGAACGACGTGGTTGACGAGCCCGTACTCCTTGGCCTCCTCGGCGTCCAGCAGTTCGCCGGTCATGAGGAGTTCCTTGGCCTTGTAGAGGCTCATCGAGTGCGGCCAGAGGATGCTCGTCGTCGGGACCGACAGGCCGACGTTGACGTGCGTCGTCCCGATTCGGGCCTCCTCGCTCGCGATGATGATGTCGCCGAACCCCGCTATGACCGCGCCACCGCCCGCGGCGACGCCGTTCAGGCGGACGATGAGTGGCTGTCTGAGGTCGAGGATGCTCCGGTAGAGGAAGTCGCCGGGTTCGTTGTTCCACCAGTCGTGGGGGTCCTCGCGCTCGTCCTCCCAGTCGTCGAAGTCGCCGCCCGCGGAGAACGCCTTCCCGTTCCCGGTGAGGACGACGACGCGAGCGTCCGACTGGTTCGCGTCGATGAACGCCGACCGCATCTCCGCCATCAACTGGTGGTTCCACGCGTTGTACTTCTCGGGGCGGTCCATCGCGATGCGGTAGACGTCCGCGACCTGTTCGGCCTGGACGTGCTCGTACTCTCCCTCTACGTACTTCTGGGCGGGTCGAACCATACTGAGTCATCCCGCGATGCGATGTTAACTCTTTGGGAGATAATGACGCACAGGGTGCGTTCAGGCGTCGTCTCCCGGGACAGAGCTCGCTTCGTCGTCCCAAGCCTCGGCGTCGACTGGGGGCGAGCGACTCGCGACGAGGAGACACGCGACGCCGCCGAGGCCACCGACGACTGCGGTGCCGATGCCCGCGAGCCGTATCGCGCCGGTGAACCCGAGCGTCGGCGTCAGGAACGTGATGAGTGCCCCCATCGCGAGCGGCGTCGCGGTGTCCATCACCCGCCCGCCGCTCTCGGCGACGCTGACCAGGCCCGCTCTGAGTGATTCCGGGGCGACGCCCGTCAGGAGGCTCCGGTAGAGCGACAGCACCACGCCGAATCCGAGTCCGAGCGTCGCGATGCCGACGGCAGCGACGGCGAGCCCGGGGGCGTACAGGACCACCAGGAAGCCACCGCCCAGGGAGAGGTTCGCCACGATTAGCGGGACGAGGCGGCTGTCGTAGACGGAGGTGATGCGGCCGGCCTGGCTGGCCGCGGTGGCGAAGCAGACGCTCCCGATACCGGCCAACACGCCGGCCTGGACGGACGTCCCGCCGAGCAGTCGGACGACGATGAGCGAGTTGTAGGTGAGGAACGCGATCCAGACCATCGTCCCGAGGGCGCGGGCGACGACGAACATGAGGACGCGGCGTCGGCGGACGAGCGAGAGCATCTCGCTGGCGTACGCTCGCGCGGACTGCGAGGACTTGCCGACGGCGTCGGACGGTTCCGTGAAGTAACGGTGGACGAGCGCGGCGATGGGGATGGCGAGCGCGTACAGGAGGAACGGGAACTGCCACGCGATGGCGACGAGGACGCCCGCGGCGACGGGGGAGAGCGCAGAGCTGACCCCCGAGCCAGTGAACCGGAAGCCCTGGCCGGCTGCCTCGGTCGTTCCGTCGTAGAGGTCGCCGATGCTGGTGATGATTATCGGGATGAGGCCGCCCCACGCCGTCCCCTGGACGACGCGGAGGACGAGTGCGACCTCGAAGTCGGTCGTGAACGCGATCGCGGCCCCGGTGGTTCCGAAGAGCAGCAGGGAGTAGACGAGGACGCGCTTTCGGCCGATGCGGTCGGCGAGGACGCCCGCGACGACGATCATGACGATAGCGGGTGCGGTGAACGCGGACATCATCAGCCCGATGTTGCCCGGGGTGGCGCCGAGCGGGTCGATGAGGGATTCGAGGATGGCCGCCATGACGGCGACGCCGAGTGGCGCGGTGAGGTTCGCGAGGAGTAGCAACTGGAAGTCGGTCTCGCGAAGGAGGGTTGCCTCCTCGCCGAACAGCGTTCTGAGCGGTTCCACGTACTGTGGATAGTCGGTGCAGTTCGATTAAATACCTATGGTTTCGGCCGTCGGTTGCGAGCGCGGCCCGGCGGACGACCGAAGGGGGTGGTGAGGGACGGCCAGCCGGTGGGTCGCCGTCGCGTGGGCTACTGGCCGGTATCGAACCGGGATACGGTAGCGCCCTGAACGGGCGTTCACGAGACGCAAACGATAAGCCCGATGACGCCCATTGCTAGCGCATGTCGCAGCCAGGCCACATCCGGGGCGAGGGCGGGTCCGACGAGGTCCAGTCGGTGAAGACCATGTTCGACGTCCTCGAAGCCATCCAGGAGAACGGCCCGATGGGCGTCACCGAACTCAGCCGCGAACTGGACATGTCCAAGGGCGGCGTCCATCGCTACCTCAAGACGCTCGTCAGCGAGGGCTACGCGGTCAACGACGACGGCCGGTACGACCTCGGCCTCAGGTTCCTCATGCTCGCCGGGCACGTCCGCCAGAGCTTCCCCCACAACGACCTCATCGAGGAGAAGGTCAAGGAACTCGCGAACGACACCGGCCAGCGCGCGCAGTTCCTCGCCGAACAGCACGGCTACGGCATCTACCTGTACCGCGAGCGCGCCACCCGCGCCGCGAAGTTCGAGGCCGCCATCGGGAAGACCGTCCACCTCCACACGACCGCCGCCGGGAAAGCGATCCTCGCACACATGCCGCGCGAGGAGGTCGAGGCCATCATCGAGCGCCACGGATTGGTCGCGAAGACCGAGAACTCGATCACCGACCGCGAGACGCTGTTCGAATCGCTCGAGGAAGTCCGCGAGCAGGGGTACGCCCTGAACGAGGCCGAACACCTCACTGGACTGCACGCCGTCGGCGTCCCCGTCTTCGACTCCGACGACACAATCCTCGGGGGGATGAGCGTCTCCGGCCCCAGTCACCGCATCAAGGAGCTGATGACCGACGACTCCATCCAGCAGACCATCCTCTCCGTGGCCGAAGAGGTCGAACTCGGCATCAAGTACTCCTGATCAAGCCCAGACGGAATCCGGCCGCCGCGGGCTGGTTCAGACCTCCTGTTCGGACCCGCCGAGGTAGGCGGCACCGAGGTCCTCGTCCTCCAGGAGGCGGCGACTCTCGGCCTCCAGTCTGACGCCGCCGTCGCGGATGACGTACGCGCGGTCGCTGTTCTCCAGGAGCTTCGGGACGTTCTGTTCGATGATGAGCAGCGAGATGTCGCGCTCCTCCTGGATCTGGCGGACCTTCCTGAAGATGTCGTCGACGTACTTCGGCATCAGGCCCGCGCTCGGTTCGTCGAACAGGACGAGGTCGGGCGCGGTGACGAGCGCCCGGGCCACGGCGACCATCTTCTGCTCGCCGCCACTCATCTTGTACACCTTCTGCGACAGTCGCTCCTGGAGCTTCGGGAACAGTTCGAGGAGTGGCTCGACGTTGCGCTCGTACTCGTCGTCGGTGACCGTGAACGCGCCCATGCGGAGGTTCTCCTCGACGGTCATCTTCGGGAAGACGTTGTCGTTCTGGGGGACGTACCCGATACCCTCCTTCACGAGGTCCGAGGACGCGGTACCGCCAATCTCTCGGCCCTGGTAGCGGATCGAGCCGGACCACGGCTCCAGGTAGCCCATGATGGCTTTGAAGATGGTGGACTTACCCGCGCCGTTCGGGCCGACGACGCCGACGATCTCCTCGTCGGCGACCTCGAGGTCGACGCCTTCGAGGACGGGAACGTCGCCGTAGCCCGTGTGGAGGTCCTCGATCTCGAGGAGCGCCATCACATCGCACCTCCGAGGTAGGACTCGACGACGCGTTCGTCGGTCCTGACGTCGGCGGGTTCACCCCTGACGAGGAGTTTCCCTTCCGCCATGACGATGACGTCGTCGCAGAGCGCCGCGATCTCGTCGATCTCGTGGTCGATGAGGAACACGGTGGCTTCCTCCTCGTCGCGGAGTTGTCGGAGGAGTTTCGCGATGTCGCTCACGAGCCCCGGGTTGACGCCGGCGAACGGTTCGTCGAGCATGATGAGGTCGGGTTGGAGCATCAGCGTCCGTGCGATACCGAGGAGGACTTGCTGACCGCCCGAGAGTTCCTCACCGAACGCGTTGCGGTGCTCGTCGAGTTCGACGAGCGAGAGGAGTCTGTCGACCTCCGCGGCGGTGTCGGCCGCGGGGCTCGGGACGACCTCGAGGTTCTCCTGGACGGTCATCTTGTCGAAGATTCGAGCGTGCTGGAACGTCCGACCGATGCCGCGCTGGGCGACCTCGTAGGACTCCAGGCCCGTGATGTCGGTGTCGCGGAATCGGACCGTGCCGCCGTCCGGCCGTATCAGTCCCGTGATGAGGTTGAATGCGGTCGACTTCCCGGCGCCGTTCGGGCCGATCATTCCCGTGATCGAGCCCGCTTCGACGTCCATGGTGAGACCGTCGACTGCGACGACCGCCCCGAATGACTTCTTGAGGCCGTCGACTTCCAGGATGGGCATGTGTGGTATACACACCCACCAGTCACTTAAATTGAACGTATGGGACGTGTCACGTTCGCCACTGAACCGTCACCACCGAGTCCCGGGACACCCGGTCGACCACCAACATGCATCGCTAATCGGCCTGTGAGGGCGTCCGCTATCGGGGCGGGACGATCCGAAAGAAGGAGGTGGGAGACGACAGCACTGGCGGCGGGAATCGAGGCGCCGACCCGGAGTCGTCCGGGCCGGCACCCGCTCAGATCTGGCGTGTTCGAGGCAACACCTCCATGTCTTTGAGTTTGCTGATGATGCCCTCGGGCATCTGGACGATGACGAGGACGAGGAACAACCCGAGCAGTATCAGGTTGAGGTTCGGGAACTCCAGCCAGAGGAGTTCCTGCATGGGGATGAGGACGAGCGCGCCGAGCACCGGCCCCCAGACGGTCCCGATACCGCCGAGGATCGCGATCAGGATCAGCGTGATCGTGATGTCGACGGAGAAGACGGTTCCCGGAAAGACGAACCCGAGGCTCAGCGCGAACGCTCCGCCGGTGAGCGTCGTCAGGAGGCCGTGCACGCAGAACGCCGACATCTTGTACTTCAAGGGGTTCACGCCGACCGCCCGCAGCGCCTCCTCGTCCTCGCGGATCGCGAGCATCCGCAGCCCGAACGTCCGCGTCGCCGTCTCGTAGGTGACGACGATGCTCACGAGCGCGAGCGCCGCGAACAGCAGGTACGTGACAGTCAACGACGTCCCCGAGAGGTTGACACCACCGGATCCGCCGAGGAGGTTGTCCTCGATGAGGATGGCCTCGTGGACGGCCTCCGCGAACAGGAGCGTCCCGATCGCGAAGTAGATGCCGTTCAGTCTGAGGAGAATGAATCCAGTGATGGCGGCGGCGACGACGCCGACGATGGCCGCACCCGCGAGCGCGGCGTACCACGGGAAGTTCATGTGTATCGAGAAGAACACCGTCCCGTACGCGCCGATACCGATGAACATCATCGGCCCGAACGTCGGATAGCCGGTGTACCCGCTCAGGTAGTTCCAGGCCGCGGCGAGCGCGACGAACATGTAGAGGCTGTACAGGACCTTGATCCAGAACGTGTTGACGAGGAAGGTCACGCCCCAGATGAGGAGTGCGCCGACGACGATCGCTGCGTAGAACAGCGTCCGGTCGGTCGGGTTCCCGACCGCGTCCAGGACGGTCTCGGTGGAGCTAGCCATGGCGTGCCTCCGGTTCCCCGAGCAGTCCCTCCGGTCTGACGAGCAGTATCACGGCGACGCTGAGGTAGAGCACGAAGAACATCTCGTGCGACCCGACGTAGAATATGGTGAACACCTCGAACAGCGCGACGACGACGCTCGCTATCATGGTGCCCGCGAGACTCCCCATGCCACCGAGGACGATGATGACGAACAGGAGGAGCAAGATCGGTTGGGCACCGATGGGGGAGATGCTGTACACCATGAGGTACGCGACGCCGGCGATGCCCGCGAGCGTTGCGCCGATACCCATCGTGATGGCGCGGATCTGCTTCGTGTTGATACCGCAGGCTTCGGCGAGGTCGGGCTCCTGGGCGGTCGCGCGGATCGCGCGCCCGTACGTCGACCGGTCGAGGAACACGAGCAGGCCGACACCGAAGACGAGCCCGAGGACGCCGGCGACGAGCCGGTTCAGGCCGACGGTGGCCGTGAGGATCTCGATGGACTCGTTCAGGTACGGGATGGAGCGACTGATGCCAGTGAACTGCTGGAGGAGTGCGCCCTCAAGCATGAGTGCGATCCCGAACGTCAACAGGAGGCTGTATATCTCGTTGTCGCCGATGACGTACTCGACGGCGAGCACGTGCATCAGGTACCCGAGCACGAACATTGCGGGGATGACGGCGAAGATGCTGAGGACGGGGTCGACGCCGAATTCGGTGAACGCGTACCAGCTCATGTAGCCGCCGAGCATCACGAACCCGCCGTGGGCGATGTTGACGACCTCGAGCACCCCGAAGATGAGGGAGAGGCCGAGGGACGCGAGCACGTAGATGCCCGCCAGTAACAGGCCGCTTACGATGAGCGCGAACGTGGTGGTGGCGAGACTCATCAAGTCTCACCTACGGCCAGGGCTTGGGGTACTGGAGGTCCGTCTCTTTGACGTCCTCGGGTGCGACCAGCGGTTTCTCGTTGCCCTGCCACTGGGTCTCCTTCCAGTCGTATCCCTGCTGGATGCCTCTGTCGTTGAACTCGGAGGTCCCCAGGATGGTCTGGACGCTAGAGTCGAGGAGCCACTGGCGGAGCGTGTCGCCGTCCTTGGCGTCGTTCCCGAGGCTGCGAATGGCTTCGCCGAACACCTGGACGGACCCCCATCCCATCGCGGCGTGTTCCGCGAGGTTGAGGTCGGATTGCTCCTGGTACAGGCGCTTGAACTCGTCGTTGCCTTCGAGTTCGACGTTCGCGTTCCAGACGACGGGCACGCACGTCCAGTCGAGGAGTTCCTGCCCGAGTGCGTCCTGGACGTCCTGCACGCCCGCAGTGACGGAGGATACCAGGGTGGGTTCCCAGCTGGAGTTGTTGATGGCGCGCATCTGTGCGATCACGGAGTTCGGGTAGTTGAACGACACCAGCGCGTCTGCGCCCTGTTCTTCGGCGCGGAGGACGAACGAGGAGAAGTCCTGCTGGTCGTTCGAGTGGGTGTCGTTGTACACGATGTTCAGGTCGTGGTCGGGTGCGACCTCGTTCACGAAGTTCCCCTTGCTCTGGCTGGTCCAGTCGAGGTCGACGCCCCAGGTTGCGACGTCGGTGACGCCGGCCTGGTTGAGGAGGCTCGCGGTGGTGTTGCGTGCGAGCGTCGGCTGGAACTGGAACGCGTAGTCGAACGAGCCGTGCATCTCGAAGTTGACGCCCGAGGAGTTGATGATGGGGATGCCGGCGTCCTCGGCGGGGGGTGCGGCGGCGCGCATCATCGGGGAGCTGTACGCGCTGATGATGAAGTCCTTCTCGTCGCTGACGAACCGGCTGGCGAGCCGGTTCGCACGGGCTTCGTCGGACTCGTTGTCCTCTATCTGGAAGTTCACCATGTGGCCGTTGATGCCGCCAGCGTCGTTGACCTTCTTCTCCCAGGCCCTGTAGGACGGGACGAACAGCGAGCCGGCGCCGGAGAAGCGGCCGGAGAGCGGGACCGAGACACCGATGTTGAACTCTTCGGGCTCTTGTTCGGTGGTATCCGTTCCGTCGCCGCCGTTGCCGCCGTTGCCGCCGTTGCCGCCGTCGCCGCCGTCGCCGCCGTCGCCGCCGTCGCCGCCATCACCGTCGTTGCCTTCGTTGATGCCGGTACATCCCGCGAGACCGATCGCGACGCCCGTGCCGCCGATGGTACGGAGTATCGTCCGTCGGTCCGTTCCCTTACTGTGGCTGTGTCTCGTCATACGCTAACCTGACCCATGCCCCCCAAGTATTAAACGTTAAGGTTAGCTCTCGGCCGGCATACATTTTCAGCGTCGCGTGCGCCGGTCGTCGACGGCGCTACCCGGATGGAACTGCGGCGCGCGGTGCGCTTTGGCGGTATCCCTTAGCTCTGGGATGCGAGTACCAGGAAAGCTGACGTTTTACCCCGAACGGACGTTCGCGATGCATGAACACATCGGCCACGATACTTCCGTTACAGCACTATGGGTGTAACGTATGGCAGTCTCTCGACCCTCGACCGGACTCACAGGAAGGGCCAACCGGCTGCAGAGACCGCCCTTCAGGCGCAGGGACGGCAGAGAAGCGCCCTGACGCAGCGATACCGGGTGCAAACAACGAGAGAGCTGTTCGGGTATCGCGAACGGACGCGACCGTCCACGACACAACCACCTTATACGGGACACCACGGTCGAAGGCGTGAAACCTCCGCTAGCGGGTTCTCCACCGGGCCAGGGGCCATCGTTCGCATCTCGTGAACGCAACGGCCTCCTATCGCAGGCCATCCATCTCGCGTCTTCCACTGGCAGCACCTCGGCGCCCGTCGAATCCACGCATCATCAAGGCTTCCTGACAGCAAGCGCCTGGCGACACTCTGTCACTACCTAGCACACCTCGTTCTGGAATCGTGAACCGCTGAGAACCACGACCTCACACCAATCAGCGCCCCAAACACCACCACCGCCGCCGGCGCGCGCACCCAACCCCCGGCCCGCCGAACGCGCTCTCAGCCGACACAGCACCGACGCATCACCACCGGCCCACAACCGCCAACAACTCACAACCGCCACCGACTCACAGCCACCACCCTCACCATCGGTCTATTGCAGCGACACTGATAGCCTGGCAGGCGAACTACTATGCGCGAGCCAACCGAACGCTCCTCCCGGATGCCATCCTATACCGTCTACGTTCCACGGGCAGACGATAGCGTTCCCGAACGCGACTTCCGACGCGGATTGGACCCACTCCTCGACCACCCCGACGTCGAAGTCACCTACTGCCCGGGACGCGACTACGACGCCATCGAACCCGACGAGGTCCCCGGCGCGAACGCCATCATCGCCATCCAGGAACGCGTGACCGCCGACCTCGTCGCAGCACTCCCCACGCTCGAGATCGTCGCCGCGTTCGGTGCCGGTCTCGACCACATCGACGTCCCGGCTTGCACCGAGCACGGCGTGACCGTCGTGAACGCCCCACAGCCCGTCCGGGACGCCGTCGCCCAATCGACGCTCGGGATGCTCCTCTCGTGCGCGAGCAACCTCCACGGGTTCGACGCGCGCATCCGCCGGGACGGCTTCGACGGCCGATACGAGAACATGGGCGTCACGCTCTACGAGAAGACCGTCGGCATCGTCGGAATGGGGCTCATCGGCACGCGCCTCCTCGACCTCCTCGACCCGTTCGACGTCGACGTCCTCGTACACGACCCCTACCTCGAGGAGCGCAACGCGGACCGCCTCGGCGTCGACCGCGTCTCGCTCGACGCGCTCCTGGCGCGCGCGGACTTCGTCTCCCTGCACTGCCCGCTCACGGACGAGACCCGCGGCATGCTCGGCCCGGACGAGTTCGAACGCATGCAGGACACCGCGTACCTCGTCAACGCCGCCCGCGGCGGCCTCTACGCGGACGCGGACCTGACGGCCGCCCTCCGGGCCGGGGAGATAGCGGGCGCCGCGATCGACGTGTTCGAGGACGAACCCGACGTCGACGACAATCCACTGCTGGCCGTGGAGGACTGTCTCCTCACGCCGCACACGTCCGGCCTCCTCATCGAGACGACCACCGAACAGGGGAACCTCGTCAGCGAGTCGATACTCCAACGGTCCCGGGGGGAACCCCCGAACAACATCGTGAATCCGGAAGCCTACGACGGTCCCGTTGCCGGATCCCTGCACTCTCCGACCTACCGGTCGTGAACGGCGAGTTCACCCCTCAGGCGTAGGTTTAAATAACTGGGCGCGGTTTCAGATGCTATGGCCGAGCAGTCCGTCGTAGACCCCCCTGGGCCGCTCAAAGAGCGCACCATCAACGACTTCCTCACCCATCGGGCGACACACCAGGCGACCACTCCCTACGTCATCTACGGGAACGCGGGGCGGACCGTCACCTATCGGGAGATGAACGACGTCGCGAACACCATCGGGCACAACCTACGGGCGCTCGTCGACGGCACCGACCAGCGGAACGTCGCCGTCATGATGCAGAGCCAGCTGCCGATACTCCAGGCGTTCCACGGGATCCTGAAGGCCGGAATGGTGTACGCGCCGGTCCACCACGAGTACAAGGGCGAGAACCTCAGCTACCAGCTCACGGACTCCTCGGCCGCCGTCGTCGTCATCGACGACCGCTACGTCCACCGCCTGAACGAGGTCCAGGCAGACCTCAGGGACGACCTCCGAGTCATCGTGCGGACGACCGACGACGAGAGCGAACCGCTCGCGGACGGGTTCGACCGACTGTCCTTCGACGAACTCACGACGGGACCAACGGCCGAGCCGGACGCGGACGTCGCGTGGGAGGACATCGCGACGATCATCTACACGTCGGGTACGACCGGTCGACCGAAGGGCGTCCTTCACTCGCACCGGCAGGTTCTCGTGTTGTTCGGTGCGCTCAAGGCGACGTTCATGTCCGCCGAGGACATCGTCCACAACAACCTGCCGTTGTTCCACGTCGGCGGCCTGTACGGGAACGTCGTCGCGACGCTACTGGCCGGGGCGACGGTCGTCTGCTGGGACAAGTTCAGCACGAGCGAGTTCTGGAACCGCGTCGACGAGTACGGGGCGACGCGGGCGGTCATCTTCTCGTCGATGATAACGTGGCTCGACAACCAGCCGCGGACGGACACCGACCACCACAACACGCTCAACAAGGTCACGTTCGTCCCGCTCGTCGACGAGTACGAGGCCATCGCGGAACGGTTCGGGTTCGACATCGTCGATACCTACTACGGGCAGACCGAGATCGGATTGAGCGTTGCGGGCGCCATCCGTGCGGCGACGGGCGAGCACGCGACGCCGGCCGAGTACAGGCAGGGACGGTCGCCGGATGCGGTCGTCCGGGCGGCCGAGTCGAAGGGCATCCCAGTGGTCGACGAGGCACCGGGGACGAACTGGGCGGGGAAGCCGGCGAGTCCGGTGGAGGTCGCGCTCCTGAACGAGCACGACGAGCGACTCGGGGCCGGGGAGGTCGGCGAACTCGCCGCCCGTCCGGAGGAGCCGTCGATGATATTCCAGGGGTACGTGAACAGTCCGGCGGAGACGCTCGAGACCTGGGGGAACCTCTGGCATCACACCGGGGACGCGCTCGAACGGGACGCCGACGGTCACTACTACTTCGTGGACCGCATCGACGACGTGATCCGGCGGCGCGGCGAGAACATCGCGACCGCGCAGATCGAGGAGCCCCTGAAGAAGCACGCGTCCATCGAGAACGTCGCCGCGTTCTCGGTGCCGGCGGTCGACGGGGCGGAGGACGAGGTGGCCATCGGCGTCGTGCTCGCCGACGGCGTCGCGCTCGACGAGGCAGCCATCCGTGCCATCGCTGCGGACCGTCTGCCGCGGTTCATGGTGCCGCGGTACGTCGAGATCGTCGACGAGATGCCGAAGACGGACACGGCGAAGATAGAGAAGTACAAGCTCAGGGACCAACTGATAGCGCGAGAGGGCCTCGAGTGAGGGGGTGTCGCGGTCGCGAGTGCGAGACCGCCGAGGCGGCGAGTCGCAGTCCGCGTCGTGCGCGGACCGCTCGTATTGGCATGCGTTGAGAGGCGAGCGGGTTGCGCTGGGACGCGGGGCGGACCTGTCAGGTCCGCGTCTTGTGGTGAGGTATCGCACCCCAACGTATATCGTGATGGTCCCGCAAGTGAAGGTAGAGCTATGAGTGACAGCGCTGCGCAGGGAATGCATTTCGAACCTTCTTCCGAGTACAACATCATTCGGAAGCAGCTGGACGAGTTCATCAAACAAGAGGTCGAACCGCTCGAGGACGAGTACGAGCACTTCCTCGGCGCGGACGGCGAGGAGAACCGGGCGGCGGAGGACGGCCGGATGGACCCGGAGTTCTTCGAGTTGACGAAGGAGATCAGGAAGAAGTCCGCTGAGGCCGGCTACCTGACGATGCACATCCCCGAGGAGGCGGGTGGTGGTGGCGTCAGCACCCTCCACTACTGCATGCTCCTGGACCACGTCTACGACCGGCACCCGGACGGGTTCCACGGGTACGTGCTCGCGCACGGCCCGGAGGGATTCCAGGGTCCGAACCCGTCGCTGATGAGCGCGTACCACGACGAGTACCAGCGCGAGAAGTACTTCGAGCCGATGATGAACGTCGACAAGGAGTTCTCGTTCGCGCTCACCGAACCCGGGCACGGGAGCGACGTGACGTGGATGGACTCCAACGCCGAGCAGGACGGCGACGAGTGGGTTCTCAACGGGTCGAAGTGCTTCATCTCGAACGCGCCGATGGCGGACTTCTTCGTGGTGAGCGTGCGGACGTCCGGCGAGGACGGGAGCGCGTACGGCATCTCGTCGTTCTTCGTCGACGCCGACAATCCCGGTATCGAGGTCGGGAAGTACCAGCACAACATGGGCGAGGCGCTCGCCGAGCACGCGTTCGTGCACCTCGACGACTGTCGGGTGCCCGATAGCCAGATGATCGGCGAGGAGGGGAAGGGGTTCTTCGAGACCGCGATCAACTACGTGGGCGTGGCGCGGTTGACGCTCGCGGCGTTCTGCTGTGGGTACGCGCAGTGGATGTTCGACGCGAGCATCGAGTACGCGGAGGACCGGAAGACGTTCGGCGAGCCCATCGGGTCGAACCAGTTCGTGCAGGGGATGCTCTCCGAGCTCCGTATCGACCTTGAGTTCGTGCGGTGGCTCTACCGGCACGCGGCCTGGAAGATCGATCAGGGCGAGAGCGAGCGGTGGTTGGCGAGTGCCGCGAAGTGGAAGGGGTCGGAGCTCTGGAACGACGCGGCCGACACCGCCGTCCAGATTCACGGTGGCTCCGGCGTCATGGACTCGCTGCCGTTCGCGTACCAGTACAAGAAGTCGCGGGCGCCGCGCATCTACGACGGGACCAACGAGATACAGAAGCGCAACATCGCGCGCCAGTTCCTCGACCTCGACTGAGGGTCGAACGTGGGCAGCGTCGTCGCCGCGAGCACCCCCGGTGTCGCGGTGGGGACGTCAGCGGTGCGTAGGCCGCCACCACCGGTGTGTGCATTGGGAACGCTTATCGAGGATGCGATGAAACTAGTTGCCTGATGAAGATACTCACGACGGTCAGCGAGGTCCGCATCCTCGACGACCAGTTCGAGGTAGACGGACTCGACGTCAAGAACCGCTACCTCACGTACGAGTTGAACGAATGGGACGACTACGCGCTCGAGGAGGCGGTGCAGTACGCGGAGGCGAGCGACGAGGACGTGGAGGTCGTGACGGTGACCGTCGGTCCCCAACGCGCTGAGGAGACGATCCGGCAGGGACTCGCGAAGGGCGCTGACCGCGCGATCCGCGTCTGGGACGACGCACTCGACGCCGAGTCGGTGCTCGGTCCGCGTTCGAAGGCACAGGTGCTCGCTGCGGTCGTGGCCGACGAGGACCCCGACCTCGTGCTGACGGGCGTGCAGACGGGCGACGCGGCGTGGGGCGCGACCGGCGTCGCGCTCGCCGCCGCGGTCGACTACGCGTGGGCGGCCGTCGTGAACGACCTCGACCTGGACGCGAGCACCGGACAGGCGTCCGTTCACCGCGAACTCGAGGGCGGACTCGCGGAGCTCACCGACGTCGACCTGCCCGCGGTCCTCACCATCCAGACCGGTATCAACCAGCCGCGGTACGCGAGCCTCAGAGGTATCCGGCAGGCACAGCAGAAGCCACTCGACGTCGAGACCCTCGACGATATCGGCGTTGACGCAAGCGTGCTCGACGACGGGCTCGAACTCACGGCGCTCTACGAACCGGAGTCCGAGGGCGAGGCGACCGTGTTCGAGGGGAGCACGGAGGAGATGACCGCGGAACTCGCCGCGCTCCTCCGCGAGAAGGGGGTGGGGGCATGAGCGACGTGCTCGCCGTCGCCGAACACCGCCGCGGCGAACTGCGGGACGTGAGCCTGGAGGTCGTCACCGCCGGGATCGAACTCGCGGCCGCGGTCGGCGGCGACCTCCACGTCGCCGTCGTCGGCGGCGACGTCGACGCGTTCGCCGGCGAACTCGCCGTCGAGGGGGTCGCGACCGTGCACACGGTCGCGTTCGGCGAGGACTACAATCACGACGTGCACGTCCAGGCGCTGGGCGCGCTCGTCGACGCGCTCGACCCGGGGTACGTTCTCGCGGCGAACTCCGTGAGCGCGCTCGACTACGCGCCCGCGCTGGCGGAAGCCCTCGACGCACCCCTGGTGACGGATGCCATCGCGTTCGACGCGGCCGACGACGGCATCGCGGTCACGCGCGAGTTCTACGGCGGGAAGACCGAGGGCACCCTCCACGTGACCGGGACTCCAGCCGTGGTGACGACCCGCCCGACCGAGTGGCCAGCCACGACGGCGACGGGCGACGCCGACGTCGAGGCGTTCGACGCCACCATCGACAGGGACGCGATCAGGACGGACGTCACGGGCTACGAGGAGGTCCTCGCGGGCGACGTGGACATCACCGACGCGGACGTCATCGTCTCCATCGGGCGCGGCATCAAGGAAGAAGAGAACCTCGACCTCGTCGAGGAACTCGCGGACGCCCTGGACGCGACGCTCGCGGCGTCCCGCCCCATCGTCGACAACGAGTGGCTCCCGAAGAACCGCCAGGTCGGCCAGAGCGGGAAGGTCGTCACGCCCGAGATCTACATCGCCATCGGCATCTCCGGTGCCACCCAACACATCGCCGGCATGAAAGGCGCCGACACCATCATCGCCATCAACGACGACCCGTCCGCGCCCATCTTCGACATCGCGGACTACGGTATCGTCGACGACCTCTTCGACGTCGTTCCACTACTGACGGAGGCGTTCAGCTAGAGGCAGTCCGACGCCGCCGAACCCACGTCACACGCGGGCGAGGACAACAATCAAGGCTGTGCCGGTCGTGTGTGTCGTATGGCTTTCGAGTTCGAGACCATCGTCAGAGCCGGCGATACGGACGTCACCGGGTCGATATACACGCCGCAGGTCGTCGACTGGCTCGCCCGCGGCCTCCACGACATCCGGTCGGCCGCCGGGTACTCCTACGGCGCGTACGAGGAGATGGGTATCGCGTCCGCGGCCGTGAACGTGAACGTCGACTACCTCGCCCCGATACGCATGGAGGACACCGTCACGGTCGCGATGACGCCCGACGTCGGCGAGACGTCCATCAGGTTCGACTCGACCGGCACCGTCGAGGACACCCGCGTCTTCCAGGGCTCGATCACGCTCGCGTTCATCGACGCGGAGACCCGCGACGCCGTCCGCATCCCCGACGACCTCCGGGCGGCGTTCGAAACCTTCGCGGCCGACACCACGACCGACTGACTCACGACGGGATCTGCCTCACTCGTCTTCGCTGAACGAGCGGAGTCCCTCCTTGCCCTCGTCGGTGAAGAAGTGCGCGGTGGAGACGAACTTCTCGAGTTCGATCCCCGTGTCGAGGTCCGCGGACTGACTCTGTTCGACGAGGTACTTCGCGGTCTTCAGCGTCCGCCGGCCCTTGCTGGTTATGTCCTCCGTCCAGCTGTCCCGCGTCGCCTCCAGCTCGTCGGCAGTCACCGCTTCGGTCGCGAGTCCCCAGTCCGCGGCCTCAGTGCCGGAGATGCGTTTCCCGGTGAATATGAGTTCCTTCGCGCGCTGCTGGCCGATGCGTCGCGGGAGCCGCTGGGTGGACCCACCGCCCGGCACGAGGTTGCGGTTGATGTGCTGGTCGCCGATCTGTGCGTCCTCGACGGCGATGATGAAGTCCGTGAGCAACAGCACTTCGAGCCCACCGGCGAGCGCGTATCCCTCGACGAGACTGAGCGAGGGCAGCGAGCAGTCCGCGAGCGTCTCGAAGCAGTCCTCGATCTGTGCTTCGGCGTCCCGGAGGTCGTCCATCTTGCTGTCCTTGACGAACTCGTGGATGCCGTCGATGTCGACGCCGGCACAGAAGTTCCCGCCCGCTCCGCGGATGGTGAGCAGGCGGACGGTGTCGTCCCGTTCGAGTTCCTCGACGACGGCCGCGAGCTCGCTCGCCATCTCGGGGTTGATGGCGTTGAGCTTGTTCGGTCGGTTCAGCGTGACGTGTGCGGCCTTATCGTCGTGACTACGCGTCACCGTTACGAGTGACTCCTCGGACATACTACTACACTCGACAGGTGGTGAGTTAAACGTTCGCACGCCCCGTCGAGACGGGCCCTGAATGCGCTACTTCTCGTTGATGTAGACAGTGAGCGCCGCGAGCGTTCCGTCCTCCTCGTCGAACTCGAAGACGTCACAGAACCCGACCGCGATCTTGTCGCCGCCGGGGCCGGTCCCCGAGACGGTGCCCTCGGCGAACGACGCCGAGTCGCCGTGAGCGAGATGCTCGATCTCGTGGTGAGTGTCGGCGAGACTCCGCACCTCCTCGATGTACCGGTCGATCGCGTCCTCGCCCACGAACGTCGTTCCATCGCCCGCGACGTACGTGAACTCGGCCGCGAGCAGGTCCCTGACCTCGCTCGTGTCGGTGGTATCCATCGCGTCGAAGTACGTGTCGATGACTCTCTCTCGCTCTGCGTGCTCCATGTAACGTCCTGTGACGCGGACGCACAAATATCTAGCTGGCTCCGTCGGTCCCCGCTCGGCTGAACAGGTCACCCTCGAGAGCATCCATACCAGGAGGACCAATCAATATTCTGTGTATATATAGTATCAGTCAGTTTCGTGTTTGTGGATGCAGGTGGGTGAATCGGGTGTCGCTCGAGTGGCGACACCAGCGAACCGAAGCGGGTGATCTCGTATCGGCCACAACGCGACGATGTGGGCGGTTCTCGCGTCCGGGTGGGTTTCGAACGCGAACCCTGGTGGCCAACGAACGACGTCGACCCAGCCTGCGCTCTCAAACTATTCGTGGTGCGAATCATCAGTTCCTCGCCGATGGCGACAACGCCGTCGAAAGCCAGGTTCCCGCCGGCGGGCCGGGGTTTTCTATGCGAATCACAACTGCAACGGCGTCAAACCGGAGAGATAGAGTCACTTCGAAGGAGGTCGGGACGAGACGATATCGAAACACCCAAAATAATTACAACTATTCCATCATTCTCGCTAATAGTTCAGTCTTCATATAATTATCGTTGCGTCCGTGAGAATCCTTCGTCGAGGGGTACGCTCACTGAGACCCGCAGTACATCAGCCAACCGAATGCTCGGCTCGGCTCGGAGAGGTCTCCGTCGACACGCTCCGACTCCCCGAGAGAGACGGTGCGGGTGTCGGGATGGGTGGCTGGCCGCTGCTCACTCTCTGGATTGGGGCGGGAAGTTTACTGAACGAGCACATCAGACTGGTGTCCACCCAGCGGGACGGTCAGGAGTCGAGCGGGCGGTCGTCGGTGGCGAGCAGGAACCAGTCGACGATACGGTTCGTCGCTCGTCGCAGCGTCACGCTCACCGTGGATTTGCCGACGCCGAGTTCGTCGGCGATGTCGGCGAGCGTGGACTCCCGAGGCACCTCGAAGTACCCGCCACGGAGTGCGACGTCCAGGCACTCGCGCTGGCGCGCCGTCAGGACGCCGTCGGCGGACTCGCTGTGCGTGACCGAGAGCAACTCGTAGCGGAGCGGGCTCGCGTCGAGTCGCTCGCCGAGCGCGGTGAACTGCTCGCGGGACGCAGTGACGTTGAATTCCATGGCGCCCTGCTGAACGGTCAACGGGAACTCCGGCGGGAGCGACGTCTCCCCGAGGAACGTGAACAGACCCTGCTCGGTGGTCTCGTACTTCGTCAGGCCGCGGTCCGCGTCGACGTACAGTCGCTCGAGGGAGACGATGCTGTCGTGGGCGGCGAGCGCCTCCAGCGCCGCCTCCGGGTTCGGCCCGACGACCTCGCCTAGCTCAAGCGTCCGCGACTCCAGGGGTGCGCCAGCGAGCAGCCGGAACGTGGTGTCGGGGAGCGATTGCGAGACCTCCGCGACCCAGATATCGCTCGGGCCTTCCATCCGGAACCGCGGCCGAATCATCGCCCACCACTCTGTCCGTGGCTACTACCGACACCTTGGTGGCTCATGCCCGGACCTTCGCGAGTGTGTGACTCAATCGTTCGGGTCACTGCAGTGTCGTCGACCGCTGGTACCAGAGTGCGAGCGAGTAGGCGGCGCCGGCGAAGACGACGGCGATGAGGGCGAGCAGGACGGCGAAGGCGACGTACCCGAACGCGTGGTTCGCGTAGGGGAGGCTGACGTCGCCCGGTGGTTCGGCCGCCCACGGGCTGAGGTGGACATTTCTTTGTCCAACGTGTTGGACGTATGTGTCTGGGCGGCCACGTTCCTCATGGCGACTGGAAACCGAACGGCTCAGCATCGCTACGAGAGGAGCCCAGTCTGTGGGTGTTGGCGAATAGCCTCGTTTCTGGTGGTTCAGTTCTGAGAAAGCCACAGATTTCGATACGAATCTTCCGAACGCTGGTAGTCACACAACGATACGACTAGCCTTCAGCAAGCGACGAGCGCGGTAACCGGTCAGAACGCCAGTAGGGAGTGGTCTCGCTCGGCAACGCCACTTTCGGCGGCGTTCCCTCTCTTGTGCTCAACAGAGTTCGTCGAGAGACGTTACTAAACTCATCACGAAACCGATCAAATGGAGAGGTTCAGCTCCGAGAACGATTTGATTCGGCGTCTATCATAAAGGGCGGGGGGATGTCACTCTTGGAGATCCCAGGGGAGGTCGAGCGTGACGGGGCTCTCCAAGGTGTTGTCGGTGCTCGTGGGCGCCACGGTGAGCCGGTACGCGCCGGGGGTGAGGCCGGTCGCGTCGTACAGGAGGAGGCCCGTGCCGTCGCCGCGCCGTAGCGCATCGAGAGTCTCCGTTCCGTAGCGTGCGTCTCGGAACTGTCGGACGTGCTCGACGGCGTCCTCCCGAGAGCGAACCCGGAGGAGGACCGACTCCGACGGGAGATCGGTTCCGGAGCTGGGCTGGCGGTGCGCCGCCAGCGCGTCCTGCGCCCACGACGGAGTGGTGTCCGCGAGTGAGAGGCGCGTCCCGGCGGGGAGCGGTGGTTCGTCGGCGAACTCGTGGTAGGGCTGCCAGGTCGTCGCCGGCGCCGTCACTCGGAGGTCGTGGAAGTTCGCGTCGCGGTTGGCGCGCGTGTAGGTTCCGACGCGACCGGTCCGGTGGGTGTCGTCGGTCACGTCGAACAGTAGCTCGCCGTCGAGGTACCCTCGGATGCGGTCGTCGACGCATTCGATGGTGACGAGGTACTGTTGCCCGGCCTGGAACCCGGTCGTTTCGTCGCTCCAGAGGAGCTCGACGTCGCCATCGGTCCGGGCGACGAGTCGGCGGTAGCTCCGCTGGTCGTCCATGGAGAACCGATAGCAGTTCCCGTCGGACTGATAGCGGAACATGAGACCGATCGCGTCGTCGTCTCCCGCGGCGACCCGAGCGGTCAGGCGGTAGTCGGTCCAGTCGTCGCCGGTGATGGCGTACGTGCCGGGTGCGTTCACGTCCCCGCCGACGAACCCGTAGATGTTGCTCGTCTGCCGGAGCCGGCCATCCTCGATACGCCAGTCGGACTCCTGGGTCGTGTACGGTGGCTCGTCGACGATGGTCCAGTCGTCGACGTCCCCGCTCTCGAACGCCCAGTGGTCGAGTTGCGTCTCGACTGCGCCCCCGGCGGCCTGTAATCGCTCGACTTCCGTTCGGCCGTCGGTGACGACGACGCCCGTGCGGCCGAGTGACTCGCCCGCGTCCGGGTCAGGCACGTCGAACGCGGGCACGGTATCGATGGCGCCGCGGAGTCGCCCGTCGGCGACTTCGACGCGGAGCGTCCGCTCTTCGTCCGTGGGGAGTCCAGCAGCGTTCGACCAGAGGACGGTCTCGGTGCCGTCCGCGCGGACGAGCTGGAGGCCGTCCGCGTCGCCGACGAGACGGTAGTGCGTGTCCGCGTCCTGATAGCGGAACGTCAGCCCGACGGTTCCGTCGCGTCTGGCGAGGTCGGCCACGAGGACGGTGGCGTCTGCGTCCGCGCCAACCAGCGCGCTCGTCGTGTCACTCGCCCCCTCGATGGCGTCGTCGACGGTCCACTGCCCCGGGCCGTCGCGCCGCAGGCTGTCCCGTAGGGATTCCCGACCGTCGGTCAGGGTCGGCGCGAAACCGTCGCCGGGGCGGCGGTACTCGACGGCGGTCCCGCTGAGGTCGGTGGTCTCGCGGAGCAACGCCGTCACGTTCGCGCTGCCAGGGGTGGCGTCGGTGAGCTTCAGTGCGCTCGGTGGCGAAGGCTGGTGGTCGAAGTGTGGCCCTCGTTCGACGTCGATGTCGACGGTCGACCAGTCGATTGGCTCCGGTGCGTTCACGGCGAACCCGTAGGGGGTGCCGTCGGCGTCGAGGCGGCTGACTTCGAGACGGTCGACGTCGCCCGTGGGAAGGTCGTCGACGAGCGACCGGAACGCGCGGAACTCGGCGTCGTCCGGGGCGTTCCCGAGCGCACCAGGGGTGACGTCAGCCATCGAGCCCGCCGGGTAGGTGGCGGCCCAGACCACGTCGTCGTAGCTCTGGAGGTGGTGTCTGGCGTCCGCGAACAGCGACGTCGTGAACGAGAAGCGGTAGGCGGTCGGGGCACCGGCTCGGAAGTCGTCGATGCGGACGTCGTCGAACTGGGCGTCCGGGTTCTCTCGAGTGTAGAGAGCGACGGTTCCTGCATCGGGTCCGTCGGGGTCGGTGACGGAGAAGACCACTTCGTCGTCGACGAGCACCTGGAGGTCGTCGCCGACGGCTTCGACGGCCAGCCGGTAGTCGCGGCCGGCGTCGACGGCGCCCTGGGTGGTCCAGCGTTCGTCGACCGTGCCGTCGCGGACTCGTTCGATTCGTCGCGTCCCGTCGGTGTCGAGTTCGATCCGGTAGTAGCTGTCGCCGTCGTCTCGGACGGTGAGGCCGACGCCACCGGAGCCGCCGGTACGGGTGCGGACCGTCGCTGCGAGGCGGTAGTCCGTCCACGTCGTCGGCTGGTCGCCACCGAAGTCCGGGTAGTCGGTCAGCCGCCAGCGGGCGCGTCCGCCGGGGGCGCCGGTCTGGACGGCGACCGACCGCGGCGGGATCGCCCAGGCGGTGGTGCCGCTGGCGGTCGGCTGTCTGGCGAGCGTGAGTTCGTCGGCGGTCGCGTCGATGGCGTCGATGCCGACCGTCTCTGCGTCGTCGCCGGTGCCGAGTGTCACGGTGTCCAGTCCCGCGCGGAGTGCGTCGACGACGCCGCTTCGAACGTCGAGGGTGGCACCGTGCAGCGTGCCGTTCTCGCCGCTGAAGCCGTCGTGGTGGTCGAGCGTCCAGTCGCCACCGTCGGCCGTCCAGGTGGCGTCGCGGGACGTCCAAGAGCCGTTCGACCACGTCCACGCCCCAAGGTCGGGGGTGAACCGCTCTCGGTAGAGGAGCGGCTTCAGGCGCGCCTCGTGAATCGTGTCCGGGGCGAGGACGCGCTCGTCGGCGTCGCGCAACAGCTGCTTCGTCGCTTCCATCCGCCAGTCATCGAGGTCGAGACAGGAGCTCTCGCCCGCAGTGGCGATCCAGCGGGCGGTCGCCCGGTCGAGCAACTGGGTGGGCGTCGTCCCCCACTCGTCGTCGACCGTGACGATGCGGCCGCGGGCGTCCCGGACCGGCCGGTCGTTGTCGTCGTAGAGATGGAGCGTGAGGTCGCGGCGCGCCAGCCGGTACTGGAGGTCGACGTAGTCGACGTCGAAGTCCGCACCGATCGGGTCGGTCCGATAGACGGGTCGGGGGCGCGTTGGGCGTTCGCCGTCCGCCGGCACCGTCGCGGGCGTGGTCTGGTCGACGTAGCGCGCCAGCGTCTCCACCCCGGAGGCCTCCTTCGATGGGTCGTCGGCATCACTCGACGCCTCCCCGGTCGTGGGCGTGTCCGGCGTCTCCAGGCCAGGTGGGCCGGCAGTGTGGAAGTCGTAGTAGCGACCGGTGTACGAGGTGTCCTCGTACCAGTCGAACTCGCCCTGCCCTCTGGCGTCGGTCTTGGTGACGACCTCGAGTCGATAGTCGGTGTCCGGTTCGAGGACGCGCCCGCGCTGGGAGAGCGCCTCGAGGTGGTCTCGAGCGCGCTCCAGGCGCTCGTCGGACTCCGGCGGGGGGCCCGCGAGGTCGACGTCGGACCCACAGATCTCCGAGATACCGAGCTTGCGCTTGCCGGTCGCGTCGGTGTCGCTGAACTTGAATCGGATCGTGAGGAAGGTGATGGCGTTGTCGCCCTTGGCGGTGACGACGACGGGGTCTTCGTCGCGGAACGTCTCGGTCCACTCCACGGTCACCGGCTCCTGATCGATCAGCGTCTCGATCTCGCCCTCCACGTCGTACTTCGGCGTGAAGAAGTCGAGGCTGACGGAGCGCGGCGCGTGCGGCAGCGCCAGCTGGATCTCGTAGGGGTAGCCGTCCGTGGTCTTCGCTGGCTCTTGGTCGGTCTCCTCAAAGAGGAGGGCCGCGTCGTCGAGGCGGTCCGGGCGGTCGATGGACACCGAGAGCGTCTGCGGGTTCATGACGTCACCCGGCTCGGAGAGGAAGACTCGTGGCCAGGGCTCCTCGCCGCGGTGCTCGTAGGTGAACGTGGTCCGCTCGGTCTGGTAGCGGTAGCTTCGCTCGCGCGTGAAGTCTTCGGCGAGGGTCTTGCCGTCGAAGTCGTGGCAGTGCCGCGTCGTCGGACACGGGTAGTGGGGGCGGCTCCGAGAGAGCCAGTCCTCCCAGGCGCCGCCGGTGTGCCGGCCGTACGAGAACGGCGTGCGAGCGAACAGCTCGAGTTTCGTCTGGTCGAGATCCGGGTCGGTCCCCTGCCGGCCCTCCGCGGTGCCCTGGCCCGTCGACAGGGGCGCCCAAGCACCGTCGATGTCGACCCCGTCGCCCCAGGACCCGTCCTCGTACTTCCGGAGGCGGAGTCGCTCGAGGCCGTAGCGGACTTTCACGGGGCCCTCGTTCTTCGCCGGGTCGCCGATCACTTCGCGGCTCGGGTTCGGTGGGTGCGGGTTCCCGATGGCGTCGTTTTCGTCGTGGACGGGCTTGGCGAACGAGATGTTGGGTCGGGCGTCCATCGGGACGACCGGCGCGTCCGCGGCAGGGGGGTCGCTCGGCTTCGAGACCGCGGAAACCGAGTTACCGTCGTCCGCCTCGAGTGCGGTCGGTTGCCAGTTCGACGCCAGTTTCTGGTGGCCGACGCCGACGTCGTCGACGACCGCGGGCGTCGTCGGCGGGTCCTTCGTCGGCCCCCACTCCAGCGTGATCGTCGCGGATGGGTCCGGGAGCGGCCACGGCGTCGAGATCGACGCGCTGAACGACGCCTTGAGGTGGAACGGGTCGAACACCTCGCCCGATATCTTGACGTCGAGCGAGCGCGAGAGGCCGACGCCGAACGCCGACACGCCGACCTCGCCGTGGACGTGGACGTTCCCCGTGAAGTGTGCGGGCTCGAAGCTGACGACGGCGTCGCTGTCGACCCAGGACTCGAGAGTGACCGACAGCGGCCCGACACCCCACTCCTTGTCGTAGCCGTACCAGAAGCCGATGCCGAGTCGGTCCTGGTTCAGCATGAAGTAGCCGTTCGCCGTGAACACGGAGAGCGCCTCGGCCCGGACGCGAGCGTCCTTCGGCTGCTTCTTGCCGATGTGGACGTACCACGCGCTCGGGTCGGAGAAGCTGTAATAGGCCGCCGCGGACGCGGCGATGTCCAGGAGTTTGCCGTCGGGGCCCTCGCGGTACTGCGCGTCGATGCCGAACGTGAGCGAGCCGGCGCGGCCGTCGAACAGCGCCATCGCCTGGAGCGTCGCCTCCTTGTCGACCTCGGTCCCGGGCTTGAGGAACTCGCCACGTCCCTGGAGCGTGACTATCGGTCCGGGGAAGACGACAGCGAGGAGCATGTCCGTCGCCCACGAGGTGCCAGCGTCGGGGAGCGTCCCGATGCGGGTGCCGAGACCGAACCCCATCGCGCCCGCGGCGGGCTCCCACTTGTCGCCCAACGGCTGGACGCCCTTCGTGCCGTGGGAGTGATACCAGCTCTCGTCGGTGTCGACGGAGTACCACTTCTGCTCGCCCGTCTTGTCGGGCTCCATCTGGCTGGCGAACAGCCCACGGAACCCGTACACCGCGAGGCCAGTGATGTAGATCGGTATCCCCCCGGGGAGGCCGACGTCCACGTAGATCCCCATGAACCGGACGTCCTCGCCGTCGATGGTCGTCTTCCCGAAGATCACCTCCGCGTCGATAGTCATGTCGAGCGTGACCAACCGGAGGTCGATGGCGCCACGGAAGACCTCGCCCTCGAGCGACACCTCGCCCTTGAACTCCAACGTCCCGGGGATGGTGAACTCGAGCCCGATGCCGTCGAGCGAGACCCCGACACCGCTCTCGCCGCCCCACTCGAACCGCAGTCCATCCACCGAAGCGCCGGCCGCGATCTCGTCGGTGAGCTTCACGCCACCACTGAACCCGACCCACCGACCGCCGTCGTCCGTCTTCCCGAACCCGACCTGCGTGATCTCGAGGGTGGCGACACCGATCTTCGCCTGGTACTGGTCACCGAGGTCGATCCACCCGCCGTCGACGGAGACGTTCCCCTCCGCGTCGACCGTCAGCGCCTCGACCTCGACCGGTGGCAGGTCGATGTCGGCCTCGATGTTGTCCGGCCGAGGTTCGATACGACCGCCGACGGTGACCGCCGGGACGTCGCTGATCTCGATCCCGATACGCTGGAGCTTCATCCTGAAGTGCTCCTTCTCGACCGTCTGCAGCGAGCCGTCGTCGTCGGCGAGCGAGACGGTGAGGCTCCCTTCAGGGTCGATTCCGATATCGACGTCGACCGGTTCGTCGAAGAAGGGCACGAGGATCTGGCCGGTGATTGAGCCACCGGCCGGGACGTTCTGGACCAGTTCGAGCGAGAGATTCGAGATGCCGCCCTCGAACTCGGAGACGCCGCCCGACAGCGGCCCGCTGAACGTCTGCGAGTTCTCGTCGTAGTCGAGCTGGAGGTCAGCGCCGATCGTTCCCGTGACGCCGCCGGTCCCCAACCCCAGGCCGTCGATGTTGATTGACCCTTCGAAGACATCGGGAATCTGTACCGATGCGCCCTTGAACAGCAGTCCCTGCCAACCCTGCTGGGCGGACTCGGGTTTGATCGGAGTGCCGCTTTGATCGGTCTGGTCACCCGAGATGTTGAACCGGATGTCGGCACCGTCGATGACGACACCCGTATCACCGATCTCGCAAGTCGGGAGCTGGATCCCTGTACTGCCCGAGGCAGGCGTCTGGAATTCGACCGACCACTCTTGATCGTGATGGATGTTGACGCCGAACTGAAGCGGGACCCCAACTGTCCCGTCTTTGGGTTTGATCTCGGTGTCACCGTCGTTCGTAACGAGCTCGACCGGTTTGAGGAGTGATCGATTGACGGCCAGGCTCAGGACGGTCGTATTGAGGGAGAAGTCGACGATTGGCGGCTGATCGTCCCGCCATTCGATGTGCCCTTCAACCTCAACGATGCCCGTGTTCGATCCACTGCCACGCCCCAAGACGAGTTCGACACCCGAGAGGAACGGCAGGGACAGACTGGCTTCTGCCATCACCTTCCCAACGAGGCGAAATCGCCCATCATCGGGGGTTGCAACAGTATCGTACTCGACCAGGGCGACGTTATCGAGCACGTTCTGGCCGTCCGAGGCGAACAACTCCTGTGGAATTGCTTCCTGCGGTAACAGCGCCGACAGCGGCGTGTACGTGGTTATGTCCGCCATGATCAGATCCCCCACAGTCGCAGTGCCGGATCAGGGTCAATACTGTTCGATCCGCTCTGGTTGAACAGGTCGACGGCCGCGTTCCAGTACTTCGGGAAATGGTCCACGTAGTTCTGGTGCATGACCATCCCGTAGCGCGTGTTCGCATCCGGTTGTAAGCGGTCGTTGTACGCACTCGCAATAGTCGGCGGGTCGTAATCTACAATGCGATTCTGTCCGCCCCCAGTGGTATAGTTGTACGTCCGGCGAATGTACGCCCCGCCGATGACAAAGCCATGGAATGCCCGTTGTTTCTTCGAGAGTTCCTCGTTCGCTGAATAGGGCGGATTTGGCGGGGAGTTGCCGTTGGCGTCGGCAATCGCGCCGAACCAGTCTTCGAGCGTGTTCTGGATATTTCCGGGATTCTTCACCGAGAGGGTCACACTGTTCCCGTCGTGATCGACCGTCGCCGAAATGTTGCTGACAAAGTCGTTGCCATACATCGAATCGACCCAATTGAGAACCCCATCGGCGGTCGAGACCAGGGTCTGGGTGACCCCCGGCGACGCCAGCACGGCGTCATAATTGTTGATGAGCCGAACCAGTACGTCCCAAGTGAGATTGTTCCCGCTCGAAGTGGCGTGGATGACCTGACTGCCTTCCCATGGAACCGGGATGTTTTCGTTGGCTCCGTTCGAGGACGTCAGGTTGTCGTAGAGCTGTCCGTAATGGCCGTCGTTAGGGTCGTTGAGAAGCCGCTGGGTGGCGGCTGTGCCGGCGTCGAGTGGTTCCAAGCGGACCGTGTTCATCTCGTCGGAGTCAGCGAAGTTGTTCGGGTCGTACCACAGCAACGAGGCACTTTCCTTGCAGGCGATCGCCAGAATGCTCTCACACGGCAAGCGAAAGGCCTCCGCGACTGCGTTGATGAGCTCGCCGTACCGGTTCCAGTACACTTCGACGGATTTTCTGCGTGCGCCCGACGAACCGTATTCGACGTCGATGTCGTTGCCGCTGGCGCTGTCTCTGACGAGCAGTTTCCC
Source organism: Halorubellus litoreus (assembly GCF_037081675.1). GTDB lineage: Archaea > Halobacteriota > Halobacteria > Halobacteriales > Natrialbaceae > Halorubellus > Halorubellus litoreus. The sequence goes on from NZ_JAZAQL010000004.1 coordinate 37,198, forward strand.
CATGTCGTCACTACTCTGGGCCGGATCGGCCACGATCTGCCACTCGGCGTTGGCGGTCGTCGTCGGATCGTGAAGCGATTGATGCCAATTGCGCAACGAGCCGACCGCCAGCGCACCACCGTTTGTGCTCGTCGTGATGGTCCGATGTCTCGGCGGTGGTGGCTGGTCGGCGTCGAGATCCAGCGGGACGTACGATTCCTGTTGGGCCGTCTGGCCGGTTAGTATCGTCAACAGGGGGTGGGTCTGTGCCAGCGATGGGTTCGAGCTACGGTCGACCGCAGTCTGGAGATCCACCACAGGATTAGTCCCCGTGGCGTTGGGGCCGAGGAGTTGATAGAGGAAATAAGAGGGATTGAGTGGCCGGCCGACCGGCTCGTTCGGTTCGTCATCCGTCGCGTCCTGATTGCGGGTATACGAGGAGTCACGGAAGACGATGTTAACCGACGAATCGAAACTGCTGATCGGATCGCCGGCAGTGACCAACAGTTCGAATTCGCCGTCGATGAAGCCATCGAGTACGGCACCGACCGGGTCGGAGACGGAACTCGGCGGGTTCGAGAGGTACTCGCCGACCGTCGGTGTCCGACCGATAGCTCTCGCCGGGACATCCTCACCTTCGAACACTCTCGTCCATTCTCGAACCGGGTGGGAGGTCTGCTGTAGCAGGGACCCAATGTAGGCCCGGACGACCGTGTCGGTCGACTGTTGGGTGTCGAGTTCGTAGACGACGTGACGGAGATTCGGGCCGCTCGGCGAGAGGTCGAGGTACTGTTCTCCGGAGTTGTGTGCCGAAAGCTGGACGAGTTCCAGCGGCAGTCGCAACACGAGCTTCCGCGGCCCGTTGGTGGGTTTGCGATACGAGAGATACCCGCTCGTAACCGCATACAGCTCGGTCGGCGATCCCTGCGGGTCGCTGGCCGAGAACGAACTGTTGGTCCCGATACAGAGCCCGGTACAGCCGTTGGTATCGAAGTGGTTCGACAGCTCGAAATAGCAGTTGTCCTGGCTGTCGTAGTAGTCGCCGTAATTCGAATTCGTCCTGTGAACGATCGGTGTGGCACAATGTAGTGACATGTCAGTTGTCCTCCGGCGGAGAAACCGTACGGGCAGGTCCTGTCGCGATGTTCCCGGCCCTGTCGCGTATCTTGACTCTGAATTCGTGGGTCTGGCTCGGCTGGACATCCCGGACTAGATAGCCCGTATCTCTGTCACTCCAAGAGCTCAGCGTCTGCCAGAGCCCGCTGTCGCTGGCCTGCTGGAGCAGGACGGCCGGGGGCTGACTGCCGGGCGACTGGAGCGACCACGCCAGTTCGATCGCAGGCTCGGCAGTCGCCGGGGCGCTCGCCCAGTCGTGGACGGTGCCATCGGCTTCGATTGCGACCCACTCAGCCCGATCCCAGGTCGGTTCCGGGGGCGGAGAGGTCGCGTATGCCTGCCCGGCACATCGTTTCGATGAGTCCGAGACGTTGCCGGCCTCGTCGACCGCGACGACCCGATAATAGTACGTCCTGGCAACGTCGACCCCAGTATCGGTGATCGAAACGCTCGACGGACGCCCGGTAGTCGAAGACGTACCGGCCACAGGGGGCCGGTCCTCGCTCAGCGTGGCGACTTGTATCATACGCCGAATGTCTGTTGCCTTCGATTTGTCCGTCGTCCGATAGAGCTGATACTCCGAGAGGTCCGGTTCCCGGTTCGAGGCGAGCGTGAGTTCGATCGAGCGATCACCGCCCGTGACATCGGTGACTGACGGGGCTGTGGGCGGAACAGTGTCGACCGCCTGCACGGGTCGCGTCGGGTAGCTCAGTTCCTCGCTCTCGATGCCGGCTTCGTTCACGGTGCTGGTGCGGTAGAAGTACCGGCGTCGGGTCTTGCCGTCGAACGCGTCCACCCACGCGCAGAGGTCGCTCCCGGGGACGGCGCCGGGGGGTGGGTTGGCGCCCAATGTGTACCCTGGGCCGGGGTCGCCGGACTCGAAGTCCGGGCCGCGGACGTTGGGGTGCTCGTCGGGGTCGAGTGCCTCGATCGTCCGTTTGGCGTAGGCCTCCCGAGTCCCGTCGAGCCCAGCTAAGGTCTGGAGGACGTCCGGTTCGAGGTCGCGATAGTGCTCGAGTGCAGCCTGGAACGACCCCGCTGCGGTGACGGCGTCGTGGAGCGATTCGATGGTGTCGCGGATCTGCTTCCGGCGAGCGACCGAGCTGTCGTCTCGACGATACGGTGGGAAGTGGTCGGGGTTCGTGGGGTCGAGTGACCGCGTCGCGTCCCCGGCGTTCCGTTTCGCGTAGTCCGCGCGGAAGATCGCCTTGTCCATCGCGCGGTAAACGTGTACCGTCCGGTGCTCGCCCGGGTGGGCGAAGCGGACGGTGTACTTCGATTGGCCGTCGTAGTCCGGGGGCGTCGCGTAGTCGATCGCGCTCTCGAAGGAGGGCTGCGTCGGCGGGACCGGGGCCTCCTCCAGGACGCGACTGACCGTCACCGGCGCGCTCACGTCGCCGACGTTGCCCTGGCGGTCGTGGGTGTTGACGCCGACGTGCGCGTAGGTGACCGGCTCGGCCTCGCTGGTCGCGAACGGATCGCGCGGCGGGTCGTCCACGCGCGGAATCGGTACCGTCGTCTCGTACGCGCGATAGCTCGTGTCAAGTGGGTTGTCGGGGTCGCTCGCGGCGACCTCCTCGACGGCGTCCTCGATACTGATAGTGGCGTGGGTCGACCGCCAATCCGATGGCTCGGTTGCACTCGCCCACGCGTCGGGGTCGTCGTAGTCGACGCGAACGGGGTGCTCGATGGCGTACGCGAAGCGCGTCCGCTCGGATTCGTTGGGGTCGGGGACGACGTACGGTTCGTCGAGCGTGAGTTCGTCGTGGCCGTCGACCGCCGTGACGGTGTACTCGTTGCCGTCCGGGGTGGTGAACGCCTGGCCGACGAGCGCCCGCGACCAGTCAGTGTCGTAGCCGTATACGGTGCGGTCGCCGTCCGCGACGGCGATCGTCCCGCCGCTGACCGTCGGCGGAATCGAGATCGTGCACGCGCTACCGGACTCCGGACGGTCCCGCCGGATCGCCGATTCGACGCTCTCCGCGGGCGTTGCGCCCGTGGTCGCATTGGGTCTGCTATCGGTAATCTCGACGGGCGTGCTCCCGTCCGTGGTCTCGACGGTCGTCGGCGGGCTGGGGCGTTCGTCGCGGACCGTGACCGAGAGGGTGCCGTCGCGGGCGGCGTCGCTCTCGACGATATCGTAGCTCGCGTCCCCGACCTGTAACGTCGCACCGACGTACCCGTCTGCTGGGTCGATGGCGGGCACGTCGGTCTCGATCTCGAGGTAGTCGTCGTACGGTTCGGCGACGCTCGTGATCTCGCCGAACTGTTCGTTCAGCTGGCCGGGATAGTACTGGACGGTGAACTCGACGGCGTCGGGCGCCTGCGCGGCCAGGGTTTCCGGCCATATCCACGACACCTCGAGTTCGCCGGTGCCCGCCGTCGGCTGGTCGACGTCCAGCAACTGCGCGTCGACCTGTCGCGGCGGCGGTGGCGCTTGGTCGTCGACGAGGTGGATCGCCGACGGATGTTTGGTCGTCCCGTCGTCGATCCAGTCGGCGGGTTCGCCGAGGTCGCTCGCGCGCCCGAAGAGGTCGACGCCGTTGAGCCGGTAGCTGTACCAGCCGTCGAGCAGGCCGCGGTCGACGGTGTCGATGGACTGGTTCGGCCACCCGGGCGCGTTCGTGGTGTCCGCGTCGCTCACGGCGATGGGGTCGTCGCGGTCGGTGTCGGCGACAGCGGGCGCTGTCAGCGGGTCGTACGCGGCCGGTGGCGGTGCCGTCGACGGGCGCTCATCGCTCTGGTAGTCGTGTCGCCAGAGGTGGTACTGGACCGGGTCGTCCGGAAGCATCGCGCCGCGCGCACCGGCGCCCTCGTCCCATCGAAGGCCGGCCGTGTTCGTCCCGTACCGTTCGCCGCTGGGGGTCGAATGCGATTCGGGTGGGCTCGGTGGGAGGTCGTGGGCGGCGGCGCCGGTCGGGCGTTCGACTGGCGGAGCCGCGCCGCGCTCGACGTCGAACGTGATGTAGCCGTCGACCGCCTCGACGCCGTCCGCGAACAGTTCCAGGTTCCGCGGGTCGAACGGCTCGTCTTCGCCGTAGGCGTCCTCGAGCACACCGTCGTGGTCGGCGACGAGCAGGTAGTCGTAGCTCCTGTCGCGGTCGGCGTCGGTGTCGATCCAGTAGAGGCCGAGCGCCTGTGCGATGGCCGGCTCGACGCTCCCCAGGAGCGTCGTCTCCAGGGGATTCTGCCAGGGGCTCGTCGCCGTCTCGCCCTGGCTGCCGAACGCGCCCGTGACGAGGTACTCCGAGACGCCCCGTGGGTTGCGGTAGGGAGCGTCCAGTCGGAGGTACTGGCCCGAGACGGCCGTCCGTTCGATGCCGTAGCGCTTCGCTTCGAAGACGGCGAACGAAGCGTTCGCGAGGTCCGGGCCGCTGTAGGGGCGGTCGAGTTCGAGCGTCCGCCCGCTCGCCGTGTCGACGCTCTCGATGGTGTAGACCGCGCGCTGGTCCTCGAAGCGGATCGGTAACCCCTCCAGGCCGGCGTGCCACTCGGGACTGGCGGTGCTGCCCGGGTCGCGCTCGACGGTCGTCGACCCCTGGGTGACCGATATCGTGCCAGTGGTCTCCGTCGCGAACTGGACGTACAGCCCCTCGACGTCCCGTGTGGGGCCGCCGCCGAAGTCGTAGATCCAGGTGCCACCCGTCCAGTGGGCGGCCTGCCCGGTCTCGAGTGGCGTAGGGATGGTTCGCCCGAGCTGGCCCCCGCTGCCCGGGCTGTCGTCCAGGAGATGGACGAGGTAGTCGTGGAGCGCGCCGAAGCGGTCGTCGGCGAGTTCGTACGCCGTGTTGGTCTGGGATTGACCCTCGTATGGGCGGCTGAGGAGGAGTTCGTCAGGGGCGTCGTCGCCGGGGCGGACCTCGGTGACGACGTAGGCGGTGTCGTCGCCGGCGACGCTGAATCGGCGCCCCGTGAGCGAGTGGTCCCAGTTCGTATTGGTCCCGGTGACGACGAGCGAGTCGGTGTCGACGCTGATGTGGCCGTCGTCGTGGACGGCCGTCGTCGCGGTGTAGTGGTTCGGGTCGCCATACTCGATGCGGGTCTGGGCGATGCTGCGCGCCGACGCGAGGTCCTGCTGGTGGCCGCCCGTCGCTGGATAGTCCCCGTGGTAGAGCGGGAGGCCGAGCGGTTCGTCGAACGCCGGGACGGGCGTCCAGCCCTGGCCGTACTCGCGGCTGACAGGGAAGAAGGCGACGTCCTCTACCGTTGCCGGGCCGCCCTCGAGTTCGACGGCCTCGATGCGGTCGAACGAGAGCGTGACCGTCCCGTCGGCGTCCAGGTCGGTGCTGTCGACCGTGACGCCGCCGGCGAGGGCTCGAACGGTCGTCGGGGCGGTCACGTGGAGGGTTGCGCGGACCTCGAAGACCGGTTCGGGGAACCGGACTGTCACCGGGCCGGGGTCGACGGGGATGGCGAGCTGGCCGTTGGAGACGATGGATGCGGGGGCGTCTAAGTCGACGTCGACGGAGCCAGCGGGCGTCGTGATGGTGTGGGTGCGGCGTGTCCCTGTCGAGCCCCCGACGTAGTCTGCGAGTGGGGTGGGGTCGATCCTGTCGCCGACGTGTTCGCGCCGGAAGAGGTGGTAGCCGTGCCTGGCGAAGCCGACTGTGGGGTCGAAGCTCCATCGGAGGTGGTTGCCGTTCGGGACTTCCGGGAACTGGTCGTGTGGTTGTTCGTGGTCGTCGATGCCGCGGCCGATCATGACGAGGCGGCTGCCCTGCAGGGTCATCGGTCCGTCAGCCTCGGTTCGTGTCGGGCGCGTCGTCTGGGTGTGGCGATTGCGTGCATGGATGGTGGGTGCGTGTGGTGGCGCGAGCCTCGGGTGCGGTCTCCGTCACGGGTCAGTCCGGACCTGCAGCTCTCCATCGTCGGGTCGACACGGCCTCGGCTATCCGGACGACCGGCGTTCGGTCGGTCTGCTCCCCCCTCGTCCAGTGGTCACCTCAGCGTCGAGGTGGTAACGAGGATAGTCAACAACTATCGTACAAGATATTAAATATTATCCATCATTTCGGCCCTGGTGAATTCTAGTAGAATTCTACAATAACCGAGCGCTATTGCCAGCTTCAGCAGGTATTACCCGCCCAAAAGACCCTATTCGAATTTGGTCCGGCAAAGCATAAACTAGCTCTTTGTTTACTGTGTACGCCAGGAACTGTCGAAGATAGCTCTTCAAATTGATGTAGCACAGCACTTACAGAACCCCCAGACAGCCCACCGATACCCATTCCAAACGAAGACAACCCACCTCCACGCACTTCGCTCGCGCGCACACTCAGCCCATCCCAACCAAGACACGCACTTCGCTCGCGCGCACACCCAGCTCATCCCACCCGAGACTCGCACTTCCCACGCTCCACCGCGGCACCCAACCGAGCAGTCGGGCCCGCAAGTCACGCCGTCGTACCGTGACCACGACCTGGAACGTGACGCACGAGTACTCGGTCAGCACTCGTCGAATCCCAATCCCGGACGAGTCCACGCATCCTACGTAGTCGACGCTTGCGTTAAATACGGATACCGAGCGAGGAGTGTCAAGGGGTTCCGTTGTCGTTGGTGGTGAGGAGGAACCATTCGACGATCCGGTTGGTCGCTCGGCGCAGCGTCACGCTAGCCGTGGACTTGTCCACGTCGAGAGCCTCGGCGACCTCTGCGAGCGTCGCCCTCCGCGGCACTTCGAAGTAGCCGCTGTGCAGCGCCACGTCCAGGCACTCGCGCTGCCGAGCCGTCAGGACGCCGTCGGCGGACTCGCTCTGAACGACTGAGAGAAGTTCGTAGTACATGGGGCTGTCGTCGAGGCGGTCGCCGAAGGCGTCGAACTGGTCGCGGGACGCGGTGACGTCGAACTCCATGATGCCGTTCTCGACAGTCACGGGAAACTCCGGCGTGAGCGACGTCTCGCCGAGGAACGTGAAGAGGCCCTGTTCGGTCGTCTCGTACCTCGTCAGCCCGCGGTCGTCGTCGACGTACAGCCGGTCGAGGGACACGATGCTGTCGTGGGCGGCGAGCGCGTCCAGCGCCGCGGCGGGGTCCGGGCCGACGACCTCGCCGAGTTCGAGCGTCCGCGACTCCAGGGGTGCGCCTGCGAGCAGCCGGAACGTGGTGTCGGGGAGCGATTGGGAGACCTCCGCGACCCAGATATCGCTCGGGACCGCCATCCGGAACCGCGCCCGGATCATCCACTGCCCCCACGTTCGCGGTCCGGGACGACACAGCGCTGCATCATGCCTCGTCGTTCGCACGTGGGCGACTCAATCCTTCGGGTCACTGCGCCCTACTCGTAGCCCGGTACCAGAGTGCGAGCGAGTAGGCGGCGCCGGCGAAGACGACGCCGATGAGTGCCAGGAGAACGGCGAAGGCGACGTACCCGAACAGGGGGTTCGCGTAGGGGAGGATGACGTCGCCTGGTGGTTCGACCGCCCACGGACTGAGGTGGAAGAAGAGGAGCATGCCGCCGCCGACGAGCATGACGACCGACCAGTAGCGTTCGCCGGTCCGACCCGTGAGCGACCCGACGAATCCCGTCACGACGAGCGGGTAGATGAGAAGGCTGTACGTGAACGGATTGACCTCCGGCGTGATGGGCCAACCGACGTGATTCCCGCGGATGACGTGGTCGACGTGGTGGGCAAGACCGAGCAGCGTCGCGAGCGCGAAGAGCACGTACGCGAACTGCGGGAGTCCGCTGTCGGAGTCGTCCTGATCCGCATCGCGAGTATCGTTCGTCATGGACGGATGAACGCTCGCCGGACGGACGCATCTTCGTCCAACATGTTGGACGTATGTGCCTGGGCGGCCACGTTCCTCTTGGCGACTGGAAACCGACCGACTCAGCATCGCTACGAGAGGAAGCACGAATGGGTGGCGGATCTCAGCCCCGAAAGTTCGTTGTGCGGCTCGGTGTCCCAAGTAGGACCGATAGAGCGCGTCTGTATCACTGCCACGGACCACTTGATGGACAGCTATCAGAACAGGCGTGCCGGATAGAGCGATACCTCTCGACATTTTACCATCCGCATAAGCATCGGAGACGACGTGAAAGAGAGAAGGTTCAGCATCATCGTCCGATGGGACGACTAAGCGGGTGCTGACGCGATTATAGAGGCGGCTTGTAGCGCGGCCCGTAATTTTACGTACCGATACGCCATGTTGTGGCCGTGATAGGACTCATCCCCAACGCCTCCCGTGTCCGCAACGACCTCACAGCACTCACAAAACGGGCATTCCAGCGCTTCGAAGCCGACTTCGGCCTGATTGGCGACCAGCCCTTTCCGGCAACCTACACCTCTGTAGCCCGCTATCTCGCGGCGCGTATCGCGGTTCCTCACTGGTTCGTGCGCACGCACGTCGGTAGCGCAGAGAGCGACCAACGAGTGAACCGGACCCCCAAAGAGACGGTGGCGGATGGCGGCAACTGCGTCGACCAGTGTGTACTCCTGGGTTCGATCTGGGCGACCATGTCCGTCCCGTCCGAACTGCTGTCGATAAACTCGCAAGAGCGGAACGCCTCCCATCTGACCGCAGTAGCCACGGTCCCACCGACCGACAACCGACCGTCGTCAGAGGCGTTGACCGACGAACTCGTTCGACTCTACGACGCCCTCCCCTCCCGCACTGTCGACCCCGACGATGTCCACGTCTGGACGGATGACGGTGACCTGCGCGTGATTGCAGACCCGGTATTCTGCGATTACGCAGGTGACGTCGAATCGATGGCCAACCAGGGGTTCCTGACCGTCGAAGACCAGAAACCCGAGTGGGCGTACCACAACGTCATCCACGACGTACTCATCCCCCTGGAAGCGCCCGCTCATCGTCGACACGAATCGACATAACGATGGTGAAGAATTGTGCCCAGCCGTGCTGGATAGAGAGCGCGCATCAGTCACGTTGCGAGTCACCCGATTGACCCCTGAGGCGGCCAAAGAGAGACGTTTCGGTCTGGGCTTCGGCGACCGAAAGTCGGGAGGAGATCGCGGAGGGAACTGGTCGTCTATCGCACGGTGTACACGGTCTTGTCGTTCCCTGGCACGTACAACGTGTCGTCGAGGAGGATTGGGGTTTGAGCGCCTCGAATGGTCGTCGTCTGCCACTGTTCAGCACCGGTGTCTCGGTCGAATCCGCGAAGGACACCCGCTCCGAGGTAGAGCATCTCGTCAGTGACGAGCGGGCGAGCATCGCCCGAATGGGGAACGTCGACCGACCACTGCTCGGAGCCACTATCTGCGCTGACGGAGTACAGTTCGTCACCAGCGGTTGCGAAGTACACAGCTCCGTCAGCGACTGCCGGCGAAGAGGTGATAGCTGGAACGCCGGAGGTGGTGTTGACTTTCGCGGGCTGGAAGTGCCAGTCTACAGTCCCGGTCTGTGCATCGAGCGCGTACAAGAGCCCGTCGCCGGAGCCAACGTATGCAGTGCCATCGGTGACGGCGATCGCGTTCCGCGTTGCACTGGCGGGCGGTGCGTCAAACAGGTCGTGGTCGTTCGTTTCGAACCACCACTTGCGCGTCCCATCTGCCGCATCGATGGCGTAGACGTACTTCCCTCCGCCGACGTAGACTGTCTCGTCGGCGACTGCCGGCGGCGAGAAGATGTCGCCGAGCGTCTCGTAGCTCCATCTGATGTCGCCGGAGTACACGTCGATAGCGTACAGTGTCTGGTCGTGACACCCCACGTAGACGGTATCGTCGACCACCGTTGGAGCGGCGAGGATGCAATCCGAGGTTTCCGTTTGCCACTGGATGGCGCCGGTCCGCCGGTTGAGTGCGGTGACGGCGCCAGCGTTCTCGCTATCGGTGTCGAAGGGGTCGTGGCTCTCGACGACGATCAGTTTGTCATCGGCGATGGCGAGCGAATGTGCGTCGATCGAGTCGACGGCTGCGTTCCATCGCTCACTGCCGTCGCTCGTCGCGATGGCATACACGTACGTATCGTCCCTAGGCAAGCCACGTTCGCCGAAATACAGTGTCCCGTCAGCGGAGACTGGACCCGAGAGTCGGTGCTCGGATTCGAATAGCGACGAGACGACGACCGTCTCAGATGGTCCCGAACCGTCTACTGCGGATGTCTGAGCTGCGTCGGGTCCGTACATTAGCCACGCTGGGTGGTCGGTCATCGTGGGTCACCTCGATGGAAGCTGACCGGCGAGTGGGAGCCGTATGTACTGTAGCTCTCGCTGTGTGGCATTGCAACACACTCGATATGGTTGGGGATTAAACCTTTTGCCCACGTTCGGAATCGGCTGTCCGACTACTCCTGGCCGTGGACGACGTCGACGAAGCCTCCACCCTGCTTGCAAGCGAGGAATCCGCTAGCGTATCCCTCGAGGTCGGGGATTCGCATCGCTCACGTCCACGACCCAGACCGACGCCGATCGAGGTGAACGAACCACTAGAGCAACCGGAACACCCGTGGCCCGCTCTGCAGCGTCTCGTGGAGCCCCAGCGAGCTGCCTCCGAGACCGAACATGTTGGTGGAACGCGCTTGGCGACGTCGACCCTCGCCGATTCCATGTGCGAACGACGCATGACTGCGGGGCTGGACGAACCGTTCGTCGTGTTCTGCATCGGGATGCGCGTGAACAGCTTCTGGAAGCTCCACCGCTGGCTCCCCGTCGCCATCGCGATGCCGCGGATGCTCCGCGAGCTCGACGCCGACGACGATTCTGGACTCCTCGGCTACGAGACCACCGTCAACACGCGGATGGTCGTGATGAGACAGTACTGGGCGTCCTTCGAGCACCTTCGGGCCTATGCTCGAGATATCGAGCAGGAGCACCTGCCGGCGTGGGCAGCCTACACCGAATCAGGTGGCCGGACGGGCGACGTTGGTATCTTCCACGAGACGTACCGCATCGACCGGGACGACTACGAAACCGTCTACAACAACATGCCGGCGTTCGGGCTCGGTGGCGCGGGCAGGCTCCAGCCCGCGGCGGGCTCGCTCGAGACGGCCGCGAGACGCTTGGGGGTGGAGGACGACGACCCCGCGGTCGGACCAGACGGAAGCCGGGTTGGGGACCGGTCGACGTGAGCGCGAGCGAGGCCGCTTACTGGGAGTCGACGCACGTGAGGGCGGTGTCGCGGAGTCGGGCACCCCTTTCACCAACACGTTGGACAAAGCCTCCTGCCCGCAGGCGCCGACGTTCAGGTATGTTCACCGACAGGCGCAACCGCCAGCGTACAGAGACGACGGGAGTCGGCGTGCACGCAGTCAGTTCACTGGTCGCAGCGGGCGTGACTGCACTCACCCTCACCGTCGCCTTCGGGCTGCTCGCACTCGACGTCAGCGTGTTCTGGGTGGCGTTCCCCATCGGGTTCGGCGTCGTCCTCCCCGCAGCCATCGGTATCGCCAGAGCCCGACACGCCGAGGACCGGCGAGCCACCGACGCCAGACAGACGTCGGACGCTCACGCGGGACTGCAGATCCTCCGAGAGCGGTACGCCACCGGCGAACTCTCCGAAGCGGAGTTCGAACAACGCGTCGAACGCCTCCTCGAAAGCGAATCCGAAGACCACCCACGCGACCACGCCCGCAACGAGACCCGACGATAATTCCCCGGTGGCACCTCGTTCGATGGTCGGGGTCGAGTCGCCCAGAACACCTTTGCTTGCTCGGAGATATCGTTCGAGGACATACCACATGGCGATTCTCGACGACCTCTCCGGGTTCGAGTTCGAGGACCTCATGGAGGACGTCTTCCGGAACCTCGGGTACGAGAACGTCCGGCAGGCCGCGAAGACGGCCGACGAAGGCCGCGACGTCGTCATGGAGGAGGTCGTCGACGGCACGCGTCGGGCGGTCGTCGTCGAATGCAAGCACACCGCGACCGTCGGGCGGCCGGTCATCCAGAAGCTTCACTCGGCGATCGCGACGTTCGACTTCGCGGGCCCGAAGCGTGGCATCGTCGTCACGACCGGGCGATTCACCAACCCAGCTCGAGAGTACGCCGAAAGCCTCCAGGAGAACGACGACCCGTACCCCATCCGGTTGCTCGACGGCACGGACCTCAGGGAGATCGCCGACGACATCGGCCTCGACCTCTACAACGGCCGCATCGAGATACTGTGCGACGAGGCACTGCGGCCGTACGACCACGCCACGGACGCCACGGCACCCGTCACTGCAGCGTTCCGCGACATCGAGAACATCGACGCCACCAACCTCCCCGAACCCCGCTCGGCGGTCGCGTTCCGTCCGGTCGTCACGATAACTGCAACGACGAACGCCGTCTTCGAGACGTCCGTCGGCGTCGTCCACCGCATCGACGACCGGACGCGGTTCGTCGTGAACGCGGACCGCGGCAACCCGAGCGTCGCACCGGCGGGCGTCACCGAGTTGATCCAGGAGAACAGGCACGCGACCGTCCCCGTCGACGACGACCGGTTCGACTCGGTGTTCGATTCGGTGACGAAACACCGCTTCGGGCAGACCCAGACCGAGTACAAGGAGTGGGCGGTCGAAACGCTGCGAGCGCGCAAGACGACGACGGTCAAGTACACGGGCGGCAACAACGTCACGTACACGAAGACCTGCGAGCCGAAGCGGTCGGACATCTCCGTGCAGTCCATCGACGCAGTGTACCTCCCCGAGATCAGACACACCACCGACCTCCGCGAGTACTCGTATCCGCTCGAGTACTACGCGGCAGGGCCTTCGCGCGTCACGCTCACGGACGGCATCCACGACTGCGTGCACTGCGAGACGACCGGCAGCGAGGACTACACGTACTGTGACAACTGTGGCGCGATCGCCTGCGCGACCCACATCAAGACCGAGCGACTCGAACGGGAACCGGTCTGCACGGGGTGCGCGGTCACCGAGCGCTTCGCACTGAAGACGAAGTACTTCTACGACACCGCGAACCGCGACGCATTCCGCCAGGAGTACGCCGCGATGCCGTACCACGAGAAGGCCATGGAGAACAAACCTCTCGCCGCCGGCGGCATCCTCGTCACGTTGTCACTGCTCTTCTTCCTGCTCCTCGGACTCCTGACTGCCGGCGGCGTCATCTGACTCACATCTGGAACGCCGCCCAGAGATCAACACTGGTCCGTCGTCGTCCAGGACCCCCGACGGCTTGCCCGTCGACCGGTGGGACGAACGCGAGCACGACGCAACTGAGGTGGCTGCGAGGTCGCATCCGGTTTGGCGGTTACGCCGTCGTAACACGGTCGTCACCCAGGTCGTAACGCACAATCACTCGTCGGGGAATCGCCGCAACCCGGACGAGTCCCGGACGAGTCCACGGACCCCACGCTAACCGAGTGTTGCTTGCAGCGGCGGCGTGCGTGGAAGCGCTCGGGTTCGTGATATGTTGGGGCTATCGCCCACGTGGGTGTGTTACGGCCGTCGTCGTGGGTGGGTTACGACACCGTAACGTCACCCGCGCCGTCCGTGAGCCCCTGCTGGCCGTCGGCCCCGCTATTCGCGGTGGTGGTCATCGCGTCGACGTCGCTGTCCGCGCTGAACTGCTCGGTGTACTCGCACCAGGCGTCGCGGTCGATGACGATGAGGTTCCGGTCGTTCCGCCGGTCGGTGCTGCTGGCGGGGGCGAACTCCAGGAGGTCCTTCCCGAAGCGACCGACGAACTCCATCACGCGCCGGACCGTGTTCCGGTTCGGCTGCCGGACGTCGAGGCGTTTCGCGAGCTCGGGCGTGGCGATCTCGCGCTCGATGACGTCCTGGAGCTTGTTCGACGACAAGTGCAACTCGTCGCCGTGTGGGGTGGCGTACTGCGCGAGGTGCGGGAAGAGCCGCGCGGCGATCTCCTGGTTCGAGGAGAGGTCGTGCTCGAACGGTTCCAGATTGGTGGCGGTCGTGTAGAGCTGGTGGAGCGGCGTGAGGTCCTCGACGCACGGCCCGCCCTGTTGGGCGGCGAGTTCGGCGGCGTCGACCTCGCCGTGCGCGACCTCCTCGACGCGCGTCTCGAGCTGTTCGAGTCGCGTGAAGACGTCCCCGTCGTTCTGAACGTGCACATCGGCGGCCGCACCGTCGAGGTCGCCGTAGACGACGTCCTCTAAGTCCCAGACGTCGGTTCGGAGAAAGTCGATGGCGTCGGTGAGATGGCGGTCGACGGCGGCGAGTGCGCGTTCGGCGTGCTGGCGCCGGCCGCGCTCGTCGTCGAGCTCGCGTTCGAGCGCGTCGACCTCGGTTTCGAGGGTTTCGACGTCGCGTTCGAGTGCGTCGACCTCGGCTTCGAGCGACTGCACTTCGGTCTCGAGGGCTTGAACTTCGGTCTCGAGTTCGGTGATACGGGCTTCGAGGGCTTCCGTGTCGGCGACGCGCTCGCGGAGGGCTCGGAGTTCGGCGTCGAGGTCGCTGTGAGTCATGAGCGATCACCGCCGAGCGTGTGCGGGCCGGGGTGTGAGTGAGTGGTTGGTGGGGTGGTGGTGTGGTGTTCGATAGTGATGGTCTGGTCGAGTCTGGCGGCGAGGCTCCCCTGATTGAAGCCGCCCGGGTGCCCGCGCTCCCGACCTTCGAGGTCGTCGAAGCCCTGCTGGCAGTCGCGGCGGTACCAGCCCTTGTCGGGGTCGACCGAGCGTTGGGACCTGGAGAAGCCGGGGGCGCGCCGGTAGAGCGCCTCCGGACCCGCGTCGTAAAGCGAGCAGGCGTCAGTGAGTGATGCGTCTCGGGTCGTAGCGGGGGAATTATGCCCCGCGAGGTCGTCTTCCGACATGGTTTCCGTAGTGTGGTTACGGAAGCCCGCGCGGGCCGGTGCCATCACACCGGGTCCGCATCTCCTCAGCGACCCATCTATCAGCGACGGGTCCGCGAAGAGCTTCCGTTGCTACCACAAGAGAGGTCCGGGTACTTAGTAGTAGCTGACGAATTCGTAAGCTGTGGATTACGTTTTCGTCTCCTTCTGTCTTCACCCGAACATGATAAGACCCGCTTGCCCGGTTGTAGAAGCAGATGTACCGGAAAGTGGACTGGATGAAGGCGGCCGACCAGTCCATACTGCAACTTCTCGGTTCACCCAGAAAGCTCGAACTCACACCGAGCAATATCGCCCGGAACACGGGTCTGAGCCGTGGATACACTAGCGAGCGATTGTCGGCCCTTGTCAAGCACGGCCTCGTGGAGGTCGACGAAGAATCGGGTTCCCATCCCTACTACGCTATCACCAAACTTGGAGAAGACGTTCTGGAGGGAAGCGTTGACCCGACTGAACTCAGCTCCGAGGACTGAGGCGCGAATCACGGCGCACCCTCCTTCCCGTAGACGTTCCGGTACGGACCCGCATCCGTGAGCAACACGAGCTCCTCACAACCGACCGTCTCGTCGTTCGAGAGATCGTGCAACTCGTGGAACTCACCAGCCACCCCATCGCGACGCGCACACAGGTGACACCAGAAATGGTTATTCGTCGGTTCACATGACCAACGACCGTTCGGACAACACCACCGCCACCGGTCCAACTCGTCGTCGATATTGACCTCAATTCCCATCTGCGAACAGGGATTCAACGGGTACTTATAGAACGGTTTTCTTACCCGGAGTGAAAGTGAAAGTGAAAGTGAAAGTAGACCGCAGGCAGCCGAATCAGTCGAATATCTCACGGAGGACGCTCGTCGTGGTCGAATCGGTCACTAGCGGGCCAGTGAAAGTGAAACACCATGTCTGCTTTCATTGTCAAGCCACCACCAATATCGGGGTCCAACGAATCGACGGTCGCATGGCGAGTTTCCTCGAAGGCGAAGACACGCAGTGGTCGACAAACGCGACACTCGACGGCTCCCGAGGCGACCTGAAGGTCACAACAAGCGGGTGTGTTTCGACGGTCACTCCGGCAATACACGCGCCGACGTCACCATCGACGACATCATCGGCGTCGAGAAACGACGCGAACCCATCGACTGGGGATTCGTGATGGTCAGCCTCGCATCCTGGATTGGAACCATGAGCGGAATCATACTCGGAATCGTAACATCCCAGACCGACCTCCCTGCGATTCTAACAGCTGGGTGTGGAATCGTCGCCGTCGTCCTACTCGCGGTCGCCCTGGACCGAAACAAAGTCGTGACCATTCGCACCGCGAACACCGCCTACAACTTCCAGAAGACGGAGTCGAATACCGCGAACAAGCTCGCGAACGCCGTCGCCCACTACTCCTAATCAGTCCGATATGGTGTGATTTCCGCCACGGTTATGTCGTAACAGTTTTTCTACAATATATTCTGCTTTTCTAGATGTCGGCGGATGAAAGGCGCAAATCCTCTGCGGTTCTCCCTGAGATATTGAATTGGATCAGTTGTTCCTTGGGGGAATACTAAATCCACTGCAACAGAGCGATCAACCCCTTCTGACATCAGTCGTAACTCTGCAAAGTTCTTTGACCCCATCTCAAGCATCTTATCCAATTGTACCATCCAGTCGGGGAACTCGTATTCTACTTCTTCCAGTATGGTCGTGAGGACACCAAAGTATTTCACCAGAACAAAGCAGATGTCCTTATCGACCATCTTCATTACTTCTCGAATAGACTTGTTTATATCTTCATCTGGAACAGCGTCAGCTTCTTGACGACTCTTTATCATCGCTTGGTATGTGCTTCCTTGTAACCACTGATTTGCATATACAGTGATAGGGACCAGTCCCTTATAACCGGTTTCAACATGCTCTGGCGAAACACCTTCCTCACTGTCATTGGTGAACTTAAATATAGAGTTTAATTTCCTTGCTAAGTAACGAAGTCTCTCCCAGTCCATTTGGTATTGTGTTTCCCCAACAACCCAAGATTCTGGATCGTCTCTCACCGACTCATACAACTCATTCTGACTGATTGGATCGACTGTTGGATTCTTACGTAGCAATTCTTCTGGGATATCGATTTCTGCGAGACTTTCCGATAACGCTTCTTTGGCTTCAGACCGGTCGTTTTTGTCCATCCCTTTCTCTTCGAGATATTTATCTACACTCCCCGGCTCTTTTAGATACCTGCCCCTGAGCAATATTGTTGTGTACTTTACGGAAGCTTCTTCGACAGAGCTCAGGTCTTTCTGACGCAGTGCGTCAATCAATTCCTCTGAGTCACTTACCGCTTTACTCGTTGCCGATTCAACTTCTTTCTCACCAGCCTCTTCGAGCTTGTCATCAGCCCATTCATCCTCCGCTTCGATGCAGTATATGGCACCATACAGCTTAGTGTCGACACGACCAACTCGTCCAATCAAGTTGTTAAATTCGAAGCCGGTCAGGTCTTCCTTTCCACGCTTAGCACCGACTAAAAATATCTTCTCAGCCGGCAGGTTCACCCCCTGCATCAAGGTGGGTGTGGTAACAATCGTGTCTAACTCATCTGTATTACTGTATATTTCTTCAATTTCTTCTCGAGCGATCTTCGGTACCATACCATGATGGAACGCTATCCCTCTTTCTAAGCAGTAAATCAACGAGTAGTCCTCATGGATGGTGCGTGCAAGAAAGTCTTTCAGGCCTTCTAGGTCAGGGGATAAGCTTCTCTTTTGTTTATTTTCGGCTATTGCCTTCGCTCTCCGCTCGGCGTAGTCCTTTCGTCCAGAGTAGACTAGATTCTTACTTCCTGCTCCGAATTCTTCGAGTATCTCTGGTATAGCTTGGGTTTTACTCGATTTTACATCGGAAAAGGTGAGGTTCTCTGGTTCCGGCACCTCCAGCTGTCGTTGCTCACCTGACGGGCTGTGAATGTTCACTTTCATCTGCCGATTCGACGAGCTAGGCTGGCTAACAAATTTCAAACTAACCTTCAGCTGTAGCACGGGGGTAAAGGCACTCTTGACCTCCTTGACTCTCTTGTTCGTGAGAGACTTGAGTGTCTCTCCTGGGTTTTCGAGATATGGCCCTGCAGCAACAATCTGCGCAGATGGATAAAAC
Source organism: Halorubellus litoreus (assembly GCF_037081675.1). GTDB lineage: Archaea > Halobacteriota > Halobacteria > Halobacteriales > Natrialbaceae > Halorubellus > Halorubellus litoreus. Next base: position 55,147 of record NZ_JAZAQL010000004.1, read on the forward strand.
TCGGCGAGGGAATTGACTATTCCTTCAAATAAAACACCCCTCTCTTCGTCCTCAACGTTCTGTACTTCGTCAAGGAACACCAAATCTGGAGAGATTTTATTCCTAACCTCTGGGTCTACTAATTTTCGGCATCGTTCTGGAGTGACGACCAAGAATGTATGTGATTCTTCATCCTCCTCTGCATCTGGATCTTGAGAAAAGTGAGCCCCGGTACGGACCGATATGTCTTCGTGCAAGTTTGAGAGCTTGCGACTCACCTCCGATATCAAAGCTCTAGTTGGGACTACGTAGATTCCCTCGAACTCCTCTTGCGACTCAACCTTGTGCTCAATGTAGCGTCGAAGGATGAAGGACTTACCAGCCGAAGTTGGCCCCGAGATAGCCACGTTCTTTCCATCTTGAAGATACTCGTAAATCTCCTTCTGAAATCGGGAAAGGATCCAGCCGTCTCGAATTTCGCTATCTTTTTTGTTTGTAGCTAGCTCTAAGCCGAGAACCGAATCTAAAGAGCTAATCAACGCAGACTCATAGTCCTGTTTTTCGTCCTCCGTGTCGACGTTATCAAACGCAGGAAGGTTGCCGACCCGAGAAAGGATTACGTAGAGGTATTTTTCATATAACTGCTCTTTCTCGCCGTCCTTATGATTTAGATAAGACAGTATTCCGAACGCCAATGCCTTTTTTATATCCTCATCATCCTGGCTTGAGGCTAATACCGATGCTATCCATGCGCTTTTCCGAATTTCTTCTTCAGATGGATTTGACTGCCAAGATGGATTACCCCACATATACCGATGACTGCCAACATCGAGATCATCCTTGACGAGATCCACCGCGAGCGCGTCAAGACAGTCATTAAAGAACTCAATCTCAGAGATCTCAGGTTGTTCTGACATCAGTCTTTAGTACTATGGGGGAAGATTGCCTCTTGAAGATTCTGTCTGAATTTATCAACGTCCTCTAATGGGAACATAAAAAAGACTAGCCAGCTCTTTTGTAGCTCCTCATAATCCGAACGAATTTTTGAAAGGACATCGTCCTCAATTCCTGCTTCGGTGATTCGGTGTTTAATCTCTTGTTCCAATTCTTCCGACGACGTTGCTGAATACTGAATCTCTTCCATCCACTCTTCTTCATAGCCAAGAAAAATCGGGAATACCCTACGGTAGGAGCCGGGGTTTTCATACATCGCGTCTGCTACCCGTATGGCATCTTCCGCTGACAAGTCCTCACTGAGTCCTTTACGGGCTACACGAAGCTCATGATTTGTCTTGGTAGTCGCGTAGCTTTCTTCAAACCGGCTGGTACTTTCTAGAGCATCACCTAGTCCAGAGTTGCGGTTGGTATAGATTTTCGATTCTCCAAAGGCAATTGACTCCTCTCCTTGGAATTCTCCGAAAAATAAGCCATCGGATCCCTTTACTGGTTGAACCGGTTCTTGAGTGAGTGAGATCTTATGACTAACCATCGGAAGATCTAAGATTGCATCAACTAAGACGAATAGAACCAATTCCCCTAACTTTGCGTCGTATCTCGAATCGTCGGTGAAATCCGAGCGTCTAATTGCTTCATGGAACGGCCATTCGTACTCCTGGCGCTCTTTCTTCGAGAAGACGTATTTCGGATAATTGTCTTTCAGAAATTCTACGAACCCACGAATGTTCAATGTATCTACCCCGGGTCGGATACAGTAAGAACTAACGCGAAGCTTGTTATTTTCCCACTCATCTACTTTAAATACATATTCGAGTAGGTCTTCCTGGTCAATTACAGTATAATCGTTCCAAGAGGCATCACTCATATTGATGGTGACAATTGCTTGCGGGTTTCTAGCCCAGTACTTCGGAGGACATATTAGTGTTTTGCCCATATCTCGGTTCTGTCATTCCTCTCTCTTTTTCAAGAAGCGGTGTCCCGAGGTGAGCACTTCTCCACCCTGGCCCCTGCGGTCGCACGTCGACAAACCGGTTCGCCCGGATATGAACACGAGTCGCACCTCCAGGACGACCGCCGTGTTCACGAGCGCGAGGGTCGCGCCAAGATCGTGCCCGACTCGAGCTCGTCGACGACCCACTTCGACGCCGCTCTTTATACGTTGACCCGCATGGGCTGACCGCAGAAAACGAGGAATAGCAGCTCGTGTTCACGAGCATGGCACACCGAGACGTCCCCGGCGGCGTCCGCATCCGCACCGACGACGGCAACGAATGGCGATACGACGCCATCCAGGCCGCCGCCGACTACTACGACTGGAACCGCTCCGACGCCGTCGCGTACGCCTGTGAGGACATGACGGGCGCCGTCGAGTTCGTCCGTGCCGTCCTTGGCGCGAGGATCTCACAGTCTCTCAGCGGCGCGACCTCGCCGACCTCGCCTCACGGAAGCTTCGCGGCGTCGACGTCGACGTCGTCGACGATGTGACCGTCGTTCCAGACTGACGGAAACGCTGACTGACCTCGATAATTCGCGTATTCCCATGCTGAAACACTAAGCCTGTGAGATCTTCATTCGATATTCACCATCACCGTTTCTGACTATACCCCCTATATCTCGTACGCCGGCACTGACAAATCTCGAGTAGTTTCTATCGGACGTGCTGCACACACAGACCTAAGCAGCGATCAATTCGATACCCAACCTGAGCTAACTGAGTCAGTAGTACACCATCCTATTCGTCGAAGGAATACTCAAAATTGACTTGCTCTGATTCATCAAGATCGAGAAATTCAGCGATATTCGTCTGTAGAATCCGTTGATGTTCGTACAGGGTTCGCTTTGTCGATGCACTATGTCCGGCTAATTTAATCTTGTCGAGCATACGGGATATGTGCTCAAGCTTCTGTTTGGAACGTGTATACGGTTCCTCCCGAAATTCCTGCTCCTCCTGAGAAAGTAACCTGACCTCCCCATCTGGGTGTTCTAGTGAGATAGGGGCATTTTGAACGGCCGATTTTGAACCATCTCCGAAGTTCAGATATGGGGCACGTTCGTGTAACAGGGCCTCTTCCGAGACATCTTTATCTGAAGTCTCCCACCACTCTAGTCGGCTGATATCCCACACATCAAGCCGACCATAGCTCACAACGCTCGAATCTTGTCGGACTAAGTGCTGGCGTAAGCGACTCCGGATGTCACTACTCTGTCCAGCATACGCCGGTGTGTCATCGAGGTCGTAGAAACAGTACACACCAGGGGTGCCAGTCGGCACATCGCGTAATTTCTTACCAAGCACACTATTGATACACAAACAGAACAGAAAACTATTCTGCCCGTTCGCTTGACCTGTAGAAGAATTTTAGGCACACAGGTGGATCGCCATTCATTCCGCCACACACTCGTCGACCTTCCAAACTTCGTACAGCACCAGAACCACCGCCAACACCGAGGAGCGGAGTCAACTCTGTACACCGATACCGTCACGACCGCATAACTCTCGAGACATCCACCTTCGTCTTCCGACTGTCGCGATGCCCGCCTGTGGACGACCACTGCATCGGCGGCATCTTCGACGCCCTCCGCATCCAGACCTTCAGCACGCGCATCCCGCTCCTGGTGTACGGCGCGAACGCGTACCAGCCGTCGTGCTCGAGGAGCTGGTCGTGCGCTCGTTCGTAGATCTGGAAGTACCCCGTCGAGGCGACGTCGCAGCTCTTGATCTCGACCGGCATCCCGTTCCGGAACGTCGCGTCGTGCCAGTAGCACCGTGCCGCCACCAGGTCGCGCTCCTCAATCATGTGGTGCTCGGCCGGGGTTCCGTACTTGTTCGCTTTCTTCGACAGCATCGTTACCCTCCGGGAACCGCGAACTCGACCGTGCTGGGTGGGCGTCGCGACGCGCCGCTCGTCCCACGCACGCGACTGAAGATGCACGGAACAGTATTCGCGTCCCGATGCGTCACTACGCTCTCGACCCCAGTGTCCTCTGAGAGGGTCTCCGAGAGGAAGGCCGCGTTCCAGCGTCGGTTGGCAAGTGCAGCAGCCTGACCACGGCAAGATGCTGGCTTGAATATCACTGCATTTGTATCAAGACCTCGCCGGGTGGTTTCTGGGGTAGTGTCTGAAACCGCTGGCAGGCAGATACCTAAGTCGCACAAAGATGCGCTCGAGCCCTACATCGCGAGTGGCGAATCCGTTCGGGATGCGCTCGCGCTCGGCGCGAAGACCTACGTCCTGACCGACGAGCGTCTCTGCTCGGTCTGGCATGGCGCCGAATCCACGTCCGGCCGCAGCCGCCGCAAGGTCGAGACCTACCCGCTCGAACACGTCACGAGCACGACCGTCGACTTCCACGGCGAGGAACCCGTCGACAAGGAGGCACTCACCGCCGGTGGCGGTGCCGCCGGCGTGGGCGCCCTCATGCTCTTCGGTGCATTCCTCCCGAAAGAGCAACTCGCCCAGCTCGGTCTCATCGGCATCGGCCTCGTGTTCGTCCTCGTCGGCGCCTACTACATTCTGCAAGCGTACGACACCGACTCCGCGTACGTCCAGCTCCGCCTCGACCTCGCCGACGGGTCCACGAAGAACCTGAGCTACGGCGAATCCGGCGTCGAGTTCATCGAAGCCGTCGCTGAAGCAGTCGGGTCCTAAGCGTAGGTATCCCGATTCGAGGTGCTTCCAGTTTCTAGTACAGCGTCGTTCTCACAATCGCCAGGACGGGTTCCAGCAGAACCGTAGACGCCTTGGAGCATCCGAGCGTGCGGGTGATTCTCGGCTCGACGTCAGGGCTAGCTCGTCCTCTCAAACTGGGAAGATGTTGCTATGAGGTTGGGAGCCGCGCGATTTTGCCGGTGCTTTCGTGGCTGGCGTAGAGTGCGTCGGTGGTTCCGGTGAGTGCGATGTTGTAGGAGTCGGGGTCGTGGTGCCAGCGGCGGTTGCCGGTCGTGGGGTCGTAGGCGCCGCCGGCGGTGTCGCCGGCGGCGTAGAGGATGCTTCCGGTGCGGCCGAAGGCGTCGACGTAGCCGCCGATTGGGATGTCGGTGGTGGTCTGCCAGCGGCGGGTGCCGTCGTGTTCGAAGGCGTCGAGTCGGATGACGATACCGCCGTCGGGGTCGTCGACCGAGCTCGCCGCGAACACGGCCTCGTCGGTCGGCTGGACGCAATCGAGTTCGTAGCCGACAGGTTGCCGCCACGTGATGCGGCCGTCGCTGCGGTCGAGCGCGACCAGTTCGTCGGGTTGGTCGCGGCGTTCGACGTGCACGTAGACGTGCTCGCCGAGCCAGAGCTCCGGCCCCCACCCGTAGTCGAGTTCGCCCGGGACCTCGGTCGCCCACAGCTCGCTGGCGTCCGCGACGTCGTGGAGGCGGACGACTGACCCTACGGCGGTCGCGAACTCGCTGTCACCGAGTACGACGCTGGGGCTGTCGTCGAAAGTGGGGCCGGTCCAGCGGAAGTCGCCGGTGACTGGGTCGATCGCGCACAGTTGGGTGCCGCCACTCATTGCCTCGCGGCGAAGCAACCCCACGTCGTCGGTGAGCGCTGGGAGGCTGTTCTCGTGGAGTGCGTACTGGAAGCGCTGGGTGCCGTCGCTGGCGTCGTAGCCGGTGATGGTGTCGGAGTCACGGTCGCTACCGACCAGGAGCGAGCCCTGGCGGGTCAGCCACCGGTGCTTTGTCTCCCCCGACTCCAGCCACTCGCGCTCGCCGTCCAGACTTATCGTGTAGAGGTCGCCGTCCGTGCTCTGGACGTGCACGGGGCCGCCCGTCTCGGGGACTGCGGGCTGGGTGTCGATGGGGCCGCCGGTCTCGTAGCTGAACGCGCGGTCGCCGTCCGCGGTGAACGCGTGGAGGTGTTTGTCCTGCGCGCCGACGACGACGTGGTCGTCGGTGGCGGCTGGCGGCCCCGCCTGCGCGGCAGCCTCGAGCTCCCGCGTCCACACCGGCTGCATCCCGAGTGAGAGACTCGGGAGAGTACAGCCCGCGGTGGCGGCGACGCCGGCGGTGGCGAGCGCGCCGAGCGCCCCACGGCGCGACATCCCACGCGGACGCGGCGTGCGCTCGTCCTCGGGCGTGCTGTCCTGGTGCGGGGTGTCCTCAGGCATCGGTGATCGCCTCCGGGGCGACCTTACTGAGGGCGAACGTCTGGCCGAGATACACGGCGTCCCCAGCGGGTTGGAGCCACAAGAGCTGCCCGCCATCGACGTAGCCGGCGTCGAGCCGGACCTCGCGGACGCGAGTGCCGTCGCGCTCGTGGACGTACAGCGTCGTCGGCGAGAACGGGATCGTCCCGCTGTGCCCGCGAACGCGTCGGTCGCCCCCGACGAGCGTGACGAGTCGGTCGCCGACCAGGAAGGGGCCGTGGGTGATGGCGTTCGCGAGTTCGTCCCGCCACAGCTCGCGGCCGGACGCCGCGTCGAACGCTCGCAGCACGTAGTCGGCGCCACCAGCGTACACCCGCTGGGACGTCACGAGTGGCGGCGCGAACACGGTGTTCTGGAGTGAGCCACGCCACGTCACCTGGCCGGCGTCGGCGTCGAACGCCAGTAGCTCCTCGGTAGCGGCGCCGACCACGGCCAGGCCGTCCGTTGCGGAGACGCCGGAGAGCGGTGCACCGACCTCGTGCGTCCACTGGACGCGGCCGGTCGCGTCGAGTGCGACGACGCGACCGTCGACCAGGGGCGCGATAACGCCCGAGTCGGCGCGGGCGGGTGGCCCGGAGAGGGACGCTGCGAGGTCGTGCGTGAAGCGTTCCTCGCCGGTGTCGCGCTCGAGCGCCAGCAGGCGGTCGGGGACGTCGTCTTCCGTGCCGGAGATGGGAAGGACGACGCTGTCGTCGAGCGGGATAGGGGCGAAGTCGGCGACGCCGGGGTCGGCGGCGTCGACCGCCTGGAGCGGGGTTTGCCAGACGACGTCGCCACTCGTGGCATCGACGGCGACGGCTGTCTCGGCCATCGAGAAAGCGTAGGCGCGCTGGTCGGCGACAGCGACCGGCGATTTCAAGCCTTTCTCGACGGTGACGGTCCACGTGATGTCGCCGGTGGTGGCGTCGAGCGCGGCGACGAGTGGATCGTCAGTGAACGGGCTCGTGGAGCCGGCGAGGAGCTGGCCACCGTCGGTCGTGGCGACGCCGGCTGGTTCGTCGAGCCCGCTCCGCCACGCTCGTTCGACGGGGAACTCGTCATCGTCCGTGAGCGCCGTGCAGCCGGCGGTGCCGGTGGCGACACCGACGGCTGCGGCGAGGGCGCGACGCCGCGTCATGGAGGGCATACACCCCGGCGTTCCAACACCAGCGGTATCAGTCTTGTCTCAGCGGCCGCCACTTTACCAATCGAGAGGCAATCCAGTAGGGCACGACGAGAATGGAGATTGTTACGGTGATGACGATCCACCCGAGTTCTTGCCTGAGTCGGTCGAGGGCTGATTCTCTCTCCGGTGAGGTGATCGAATACCGGGAAAGCATTTACCGCCACAACTGGAATCGACTCGGCGTGCCCTCCCTGCCATCCCGCAGACGCCTGCTCCGAGTTTCGGGGGCGGTCGTCAGCGCGTCCCTCACTGGCTGTAGCGCCTCCGCACTTCCCCCCAGCGACGACAGTTCACGCCCAGCGTACGTCGACGGGACGGATGTGGTCTACGACCACGACCAGGTCTCCCTCTCGGTCGCCCCGGAGACGGTGCGCATGGGGAGGACGTCGTGTTCGACATCCGGAACCAGAACCCATCTGACGTCACCCTCGGCTGTCACAACCCGTGGGCGCTACAGCAACACACTGACGACGGCTGGGCGCACCGCACGTGGACCGCGGACGGCTATCACGGTCTCTGCGCGAGGATACTTCCTGCCGGTGAACGCACCACGGTCGAGTTCACGCTCGCCGCGGGCGCCCTCCCAGAGCGAGCCACGGCACTCGATGACGCGTTGCAGCCCGGGCGCTACAGGCTCTTGCTGCTCGGAGTGACGCCGTATCTCGGCGTCGAGTTCACCATCACTGACGGCGCACAGTGAGCAGGTGGCTCCATCAGGGGCAACAATGCTACGACGTCCGGGTAGTCTGGACTGATGAGTCAATTGGAACCGAAGGGAACACGAGAGCCAAGCGGGACGGCTAGTCTCTCCCGTACTTCCGGATGACGAGTTCGCCCGTTAGTACGGCGACCTCGATCGAGTCACAGTCAGCGTAGTCAGAACGAGACGGTGAACTTCCGACTCCAACGCAAGTACGGTGCGTTCGTCCGGTCACGGCACTGGTGGAAGCAGTTTCGAGAACTCGCTAGCGCCTGCCTTGCTCACAATATCGACCGATCACTCTAATCGGTAGATACAGACAAGGCACTTATCACTTCAAACAGCATTCAGTCGTGTGTTCCACCCCCGCTCACTCCTTGCGAGCTGTTCAATAGCTGGTGGTTGTATCTGGCTGTTATCGCCTCTCGTCCTCAGCTTTCCTCGGTTACATCAGGTGGTTCAGTACGAGTACCTTCTCCTCATCGCACCGCTATTCCTCGTTTGTGGAGTTATCGGCTTCTACAGAGCCTATGCTCCGGAATACTCATTTGCTGGTCGAGGAGGACTGTGGCTACTTGGAGTAGGGGTTCTCGGGTTCGTTCCGCTAGGGACTCACCGGACACTGTTTGTTTACACGTTGGGGCCTGGATTTCTGTTACTCATCGCTGCGATGATAGGCGCGGTTCTCGTAGAACTGGGGACGGTCGGGATTGCGATCGACGCTTGGCGAACCAGCACCCCGTCGCGGTGGCTAGCACTGTGGCTGCCGTTAGCACTCCCTGCAACAGCAGCGACGAACTACCTCGGGGATACGGTTCTTGGCATCTTTCCGGTCGGGATGCACTACTATTCGGGCGTTTCCGGGCTCATGTGGATTGGTCTCGGTTACTTCCTCTGGCGCTCTACGGACGCCAACCAAGCATCGAGACTTGACGATGAAACGATTCAATAAGCACACCTACTGAGCAGATGGTTCACTAGGTACCAACTGGTGAGACCTATCTTAATGCGTTGAGCCCTTCTGGTAGCCACAGAGTCTGAATTGTCGTCCTGTGTAGATATTTTAGCAAGATCCAAAATCTCGAACGATGGGTGAGATTGATTATGGATGACTGATATTCGAAGACAAGGGCCCGCACTATCGGATTCGCCCGCCCCGATTTTACCAGAATCAAATGAACAGGATAATTCGACTCTTTCCCGGCTTGAAAAACCCGATGCAGGCTGTCAGTTTCGTTATACTCCGTCTGATTGTTAACATCGGGTTGACCGCCCTAACTGTACGAATAACTGGATGGAGTGACTTCTCATATCTCGCCATCCTACTTACTATGGTATCGGGCGTGATCCCGATTATAGTGCTTCGAAGAACCGTTTCAGCGGGATTCAGTCTAATCGACTACCTGACACAGATCGGGCTGGTTGTTACTGTCGCCGTCGTCGTGTTTCTTTATCCATCTCCACTAAGAATCCTACTTGCTGTCATTGGCTCAGTAATTGCTTTTGTCGGGTTGCTAATTTCAATTCCGTGGTACGGCGCAGTCGAAGCCCCGTAAGGTAGTGAGTCACACCCCTCGTTCGTTCCAAGTCAGAGCCGGTGATCTGACTGTTGGATTCGCACACCTACCTAACAGTAGTTTCATCAGATGAGATGTTTAACGAATGGGATTTCAACAGAGCCGCCTGCATATATTTCGAGAATAGGAAGCGCTTGTCGAACTGAACCTCTCGATGAGGACGGGAGGTTCCTCACGACACTGGGATGGCTTCTTGGCGGAGAAACCAACGGTAGAGCGTCGCCAGAGTCACCGCCAGACCGTAGAGGTAGATGGCGACGCCGACGATCACGTACGGGCCACAGGCTAACGAGACGCAACCAGTGACGAATCCAGAGAACTGGAGGATGACGGTCATAACTGGCTCGACGAGTGGCGCCGCAAGGGGCGATTCCCTGAAGAGTTCGCTCCAGACGCCCAAGGCAACGGCTTCGAGCAGAAGCACCAACAGAACCACCTTGTTCGAGAGTCGCGCTCGAAGGGACCGAGAGGGCATGGTTACTCAGCCGAAAGGGAGTATCAAGAAGGTTCGGTCACACCTCGTCGCAGCTCATTCTGCCGTGCCCCGAGCTCCGAGGTTATCTCGAACACTCCGGTTGCTGGTAGTTTGGAGACGCTGAGCTGAATACGGGCCGCTACCCGGTCACCGTTCATCGCGCTAATCGTGGTCCGTTGGTTCGGTTGAATCAGAAAACCATATCATATGTAGGTAGACAAGTCCCGTGTATGTCTGAATCCCCACAGAAATCAATGATAGGTCTGAAGCTGATGGTTTTAGGCATTCAAATGGCTGTCTTTGCTCGTTTCCTGTTCCAGAGCGCGCTGCTGATGATTCTGGGTGGCGTGGTGACTGTGAGTGGACTGTTCGTTCGGTAGGAGGCCTCTGCCTGCCAACATATTCGGGGACGACCGGTGGAGTGACCGAACATCGCTTGCTGACTCAGTTCTCTCCATTCGGCTCCGTCGAAATCCTCTCGGTTCGACACCACCCTCTGGAATAGTCGTCAGGGAGGTGTGCGTATCGCGAAGTCAGTCTGATAGCACGACGAGTGTCCCGCCACGCTCGTCGGTACTCCAGTAGACGGGAACGTATATCCGGCCGTTGGCAGCAACGGCGTCGAAGCCGACGTTGCCCGGTTGAGCAACCGTCCACCGTGTCTCGCCAGTTCGACGGTCGACAGCGTAGGTCGTCACACGCTCGTCCAGCTGGGGTTTGTCCGTCGTCACGATGACCGATCGGTCGGTTACGAGTGGACGCGTTCGAAGGTATACGCTGTCGCCGGCAGCGAGGGTCGTGCGCCACGTTTCGCTTCCGTCTGCCGTTTCGTAGGCGACGAGGTCGCCTCCTGCAGTAGTGACGAACAGTCGGCTGCCGTCGGTCGCAACGCCGGACGATGCGGTTACCTCCGTCGTCCAGACACCCTCGCCGGTATCGACGTCGACGGCATGAAGTTCGTTACTGCCGGGGACGTATGTCCTCCCATTCGCCACGGTTGGTGTCCGGAAGGTACTATCAGATTGGTATCTCCACTCCGAGATGCCACTGCCCTCCCGGGGGTCGATTGCGACGATGCTCCCGAGGACGCCCGTCGTGTAGAGGACGGAGCCACCGCCGATCGCTGGTGGAGCGAAAGCAGCGCGGTCGTCACCGGTCTGGTAGACCCACTGGTCGTGGCCGCGTTCGTCGAACGACAGCAGTTCGTCGCCGGTGGAGGCGACGATTCCGTTCCGAAAGCCGACGGCGGCTTCGTTGATCGAATTCCCCGTCTCGTGTCGCCACCTTGGACTGCCGTCGCGAGCGTCGAGCGCGTATAGCCCGCTCTCGCCAGCGTGTCCGACGTACACCGAACCGCGATAGACGATCGGCCGACACCCGGAGTAGCCACCGCCGAGGCTTGGGAGGTCGCGCCGCCACTCCTGGCGTCCGTCGTCCGTCCGAAGTGAGAAGACCGCGCCACCAGTGAATCCGTTGCCCCCTTCTGATTCCGGTGTGACTCCGCCATGGACGATGACGCGGTTGCCGACGATCGCCGGTGGGGCCATGCTTCCCGAGAGCGTGAACGTCCAGTCTTCGCTCGGGTCGTCGACGCGGACGTCGGGAGAGAATCCAGTATGGCGCGTGTTGCGGCCGTACTGAGGCCAGCCACCAGATTCGGTGGATAACGGCTCGGTCGTGTCGTCCGCAGTCGTCGGCCACTCGTCCCCGAGGAGTCCGTCGACGGTCGCACAGCCTGCAAGCGATACAACACTTACCGTTCCGGCGGTGGCGAGAAAGTCTCGGCGGGAATGGAGGGACACACCGTAATTTGCACCAGTCAAAACTTGAATAGCTTGTCTTAACGAGATCCTAGGATCGTCAGAATGTACCGCCCGTTGCAGTGATCGGTCGAGGTCGCGAACGAGGCAGGCGATGGCGAGTTCCCAGCGGAGCGTCCACCAGTGCCGGAGCTCTCAACGGGTTTCGACGGAGCCAAAATCGACACTGACCGGAGCGTCGAGCGTCCGGATTGGGAGTCCCGGTATCTGCACCCGGCAGTTGCGAGGTCGCTGTCAGGTATCGCGCCACTTGTGGCCGCACTCGACGCACGTGAACAGTCGAACCTCGTAGGAGCCGCCCGGCTTCGGCATCATCTGGGAGTAAGCTTCGTCGCTGTCGCAGTCATCGGCCGGACAGGGCTCCTGCACCGTCTCCGTCGAGTCGTCGGTCGCATCCGCGACGTCGGGCGCCCCCGCATCCTGCTGTCCATCCTGTGTCGCCATCGCCGCTTCCGCCTGCGAGTCCCGCGCCGCCTCGTTCTCACAGGACCGACACACCCACGTCTCGCCCTCCGTGTGCATCAGCGACCCGCACTCGTCACAGAACTTCATGTGACATCCTCCTCGCCGTAAACGGCGAGGCTTCCCACACATGGGGAATACCAGTCAGTCGTCGTCTCTAGAACCGTCGGTTCTGGCGGGCTGCACGAGACCTTCGGTCTCGTGAACGCTGGCAGAGGGTTCCGACTCTTCGTAGGCCGTGAGCGTCATCTGCGAGGGTGTCTCGCTCTGTTCACCGTGAGTCGTGGCGGTGTCACAACCGCTCCCATCCCGTGGCGAGTCATCGCGTCCGGCCTTGTCAAGCGGGACGCTCTCTCCCCACGGGTCTACCCGTCGTGCGATGTTCGCGGACGCGTTGATGTCGGCCTGAAACGTCGAAACGTGGCAGTCGTCGTTCGCGCACCGGAACTCGGCTTGGGAGTCCCGCTGGCCGATGCGGTGGCACGAGTGGCACGTCTGCGAGGTGTACGCTGGATTCACGTACTCGACTGGAATGCCTGCTTCCGTCGCCTTGTCCTCGATGCGCCCTTGGAGTCGAGCGAACGCCCACGAGTGCAGGCGACGATTCATGTACTTCCCGTAGTCGAGCCGTTCTCGGATGTACGTCAAGTCCTCCATCACCAACACCGGGTTCTCGTACTGTTTGGCGTACTCGACAGCCTGTCGAGACGCCTTCTCCACGATGTCGGTGAGCGCGTTCTGGTAGTGCTCGAACCGCTCATCGGTCCGCCACTCGGATGCGTCACGCTCTTGGAGTCGTTTCAGGGTGGTGTGCATCTCTTTGCGGAGATGCTTCGCCCTGCTTCCGCTACACACGAACGGGTCAGTCGGAGAACCGTCCTTGAGGGCACAGCCCGTGATGAGGGCGGTTTCTCCGATGTCTAAGCCGATGTGCGTGGCGTCACCGTCCGTCGTTGGTTCGTCGACCGGGTACTCGACGGTGACGTGCAGTACCCAGTTCTTCCGGTGCTTCTGGAGCTGTATCTCGCCCGCCTTTGCGTCCTCCGATACGAGATCGTGCCAGAGCTCTTCCTGTTCAGGGTTGATGCGGAGTGGTATCCAGAAGTTCGTTCCGCGACCAGGACGGGGAACCCACCACGTGAACTCATACTCACGATCATCGGAGTGATCGAACTTCGCAGCCTGATTCGTGAGCCGTATCGGATGTTCATCGTCCAACTCCTTGGTGTTGTACGTCTTGCGGAGTTTCGGAATGTAGTTGCAGAGCGCAGCCTTCGCTTGATACGGGAGGTCGTAGGGCGTCACGATGTCGCTCACCGACGACATGGTACTCGCTCCGGCGTCGAACGCTTCTTGCAGACCGTCACGGTACGTTTCGAGCAGGTCGTTCAGTTTCGACTGCTTGTGCGCGGTGGGTGGCGCGAACGTCGCCTGCAACGTCTTCGTGACGGTCGTGGACACGCTACTGGTCCTCCACGTAGTCCATCAGCACGTCGATGCTCACCTGGCCGGTGGTAGCAAGGAAGTATCCGGGTTGCCAGAATGCCTTGTCGAGCGCCTCCCGAACCTCTGGATTCTCGTCACGGACTTTGCGGGACGTGACGCCCTTGAGCGAGTTGATGAACTTGGTGAGGTTGGTCGTAGGCTTCGCCGTGAACAGGATGTGAACGTGGTCGGAACCGCCGTTGACGTTCTGGATATCCACGCCGAAGTCCTCGGAGAGGTCGTTGGCGATCTCACCGATGCGTTCGGCTATCTCGTCGGTGAGGATGTCCGTGCGGTACTTTGTGACGGTCACAAAGTGATATTGGAGCGCGTAGACGGTGTGCGACCCGGTTTCGAGGTTGTACTCCATTTGGCCGTACTAATTTCTATACGTCCAATTCTGATAAAGGTTTGCAGTCGTGAGGTATTCGGCCTGCAACCGACGGTGGAACATGAGACAGTTCTCGGCTTCACGCCCGCCGTGAACGGCGGCATTCTCGCCTTGAAAAAGATAGAGCGTGACTACAGGGTTGTCGGATATATGTCTTAACTTCCGATTCGTCGTGGCGTTCGGTGCCTATCGATGCGGACAGCACTGCGATATTCGAGAGGTTTCCTCGGCATGTCGTAGTCGCAGGAGGCGACCTCGTCGAGTGGGCAGCAGATTCGGAGGGCTGGAAGGGACGACCGTTAGGGGCGTTCTCAGTCGCTCGTAGTCGTTCGGAAGGCCGGGCCGTGTACGAGGAGGACCGTCCAGTACACGTCCTCGTTGTACTGGACGAGGTACGGGCCGTTCAGGTCGTCTTCGGCGGTGTCGTCGAGGGCGTGGGCTTGTTCTTCGTCGCGGAACTGGTCGGTGAGTGCGACGAACGCGTCCGGTGGTGACTCGTCGGGCGCGACGGTGTAGTACTCGTCCGTGATGGCGGTCTCGACGAATTCCCTTTGTTCCGCTGAGAGGTCCGTGAGTGGGAACGCGAAGCGCTCGCGCATGCGGCGGCCGTACTCGCTGGCTGACGCGACCGTCGTTGCAGTGTATCGATAGGTGTGAACGGGTGCGTCGTGGGCGTCGTCGACGACCCATTCGGCTTCCGCCCCGTCGGCCCACGTGATGTAGTCGTACTCGGATTCGGGGACGAGGACGCTGTTGTCGCGTTCTGTGTCGGTGTAGTGGAAGCTGGTGCCGATGCCGACGGGGTCGCCGTCGGCGAGCCCCTTTGCAGCGAACTGTGCTTGGTCGACGTCGGGGAGGTCCGAGAACTGGATTGCCGCGTCGTCGTTCACGGAGCCGGTGACGACGTCGACCTTGACGGAGTAGCTGGTTCCGGGTGTCGTGTCGACGACGTCGGCTGCGAGCTCGTAGACGTGGCCGTCGTAGAGCAGGTGCTGCTGGGGTGGGAGCGGTTCTCGAAGGGCCTTCGTGGTGGTTCCGCCGTCGAGAATCCGGTCCATCAGTTGCGCGTCCGCGTCGGTGCCTTCGGCGGGGTCGATCGTGTAGAGGACTTCGCCGGGGAGTGCCGCGTCGGGGAGCGCGTCGAGACTGAATCGGACCGTGGGGGCTTCGGCAACGGCTGGGTTGCCCGTACAGCCGGCGAGGAGGCCGGTGGTGGTCGCTCCGGCGGCGGTGAGGAGGACGCGACGGCGCATATGGGGAACGTCTACGAGAGCCGTCAAGTGCCTTGTGCAGACCACGGCACTGCGCTCGCAACTCTTCCATCTGCGTCGTGAGCGAGCGGCTGGTGGAACGTCGAGTGCGCCATCCCGTGCTTACTTGACCCCTCAGGCTGAGACCGTACTATAGCTATCGTGACCGTCTTCATCGAGGGTGACCGGCGATGACGCTTCTCGACGTCGACGACCTGACGGTCAGGTACGATACGGAGGATGGGCCGCTCCACAGCGTCAACGGCGTCTCGTTCACGATCGACGACGGCGTCAACTACGCGTTGTCGGGCGAATCGGCGTCCGGGAAGTCGACGATCGCGAAGGCGATACTCGGGCTGTTACCGGAGCACGCCGTCGTCGAGTCGGGAGACATCGCGTTCGAGGGCCGCGATATACGGGCGATGACGCCGGGGGAGCGACAGGACCTCCGCTGGGAGGAGATCGCGTTCATCCCGCAGACGGCGATCGACGCGCTCGACCCGACGCTGACCGTCGGCGGCCAGATCCGGCAAGCAGTCCAGACGCATCGGACGGTCTCCGAGGAGAGTGCACGGCGGCGAGCCCGCGAGCTGTTCGAGACCGTCGGGTTGAACCCGGAGCGCACCGAGGACTACCCGCATCAGTTCTCGGACGGGATGCGACAGCGGGTCGTCATCGCGATGGCGCTCGCGCTCGACCCGAAGCTCATCATCGCGGACGAGCCGACGACGGGCCTCGACGTGGTCGTGCAGGACGAGATCATCGACAACATCCTGAAGATACAGGAGGAGACGGACAGTTCGCTGTTGTTGATCACGCACGACCTCAGCGTCATCGCCGAGACGTGCGAGGAGATGTCGGTGCTGTACGGGGGAACGGTCATGGAGCAGGGCCGTATCCAGAACCTCTTGCTGAACCCGTCGAACCCGTACACGATGGGGCTCAGGAACGCGTATCCGTCCCTCGGCGGTGATAGCGAGGGGGCGTTGGTCTCGGTGCCCGGTGAGCCGCCGAGTCTGGAGTCGAAGCCGACTGGGTGCGTGTTCGAGTCGCGGTGTCCGTTCGCGACGGACGCGTGCTCGGAGTCGGTGCCGGATTTGGACGAGCTTCCGTACCGGAACCATCGGGTCGCGTGCCATCACGTCGAGCAGTCGAAGCGGATGCGGTCCGAGGCGGCGGACCCGGCGACGTGGGGTGGTGTCGCTTCGGGAACGCCCACACCCGATGGGGAGGTCCTGTTGGAGGTGGAAGGGTTACGGAAGTGGTACGAGCGCGACGACTCGCTCCTGGAGCGACTGCCGCTCGACGGGCTGACGCCGTCGGTCACCGGACTGACGGGGAACATCCGGGATTGGTACGACCGGCGTGGCGAGGTGCTCAGGGGGATGTTCGGGAACGAGGAGTCGCACGTCCGCGCGGTCGACGACGTCTCGTTACGCGTCTCTCGCGGGGAGATCCTCGGCGTCGTCGGCGAGTCGGGGTGTGGGAAGTCGACGCTCGCGGAGACGCTCGCACTCCTCGAGGAACCCTCCGTGGAGCGGTTCGAGTTCGACGGGCGCTCGCACGAGTACTACCGGGAGCACCTCCAGGAGTTCCGGCGGAAGCTCCAGATCATCTTCCAGAACCCCTACGAGTCACTGAATCCGCGACAGACGGTCGACCAGCTGGTCGGTGAACCGCTGTCGATCCACGACTATCGGTTGGACGAACGCGAGACGGTGGTCGCGGAGACCCTAGAGAAGGTCGGGTTGGCGCCCGCCGAGCGGTATCTGGACATGTACCCGAACGAGCTGTCGGGCGGCGAGCGCCAGCGCGTCGCCATCGCGCAGGCGCTCGTGCTCGACCCCGAACTACTCATCTGCGACGAGCCCGCGTCGATGCTGGACGTCTCGCTGCAAGCGGAGGTCCTGAACCTGCTCCGTGGACTCGTCAATACGGAGGACATCGGCGTGCTGTACATCTCGCACGAGCTCGCGAGCCTCTCCCAGATCGCGGACCGGATGGCGATCATGTATCTCGGGACGTTCGTCGAGCGCGGCCGGACCGACCGGATCGTCTCCGACCCCCAGCATCCCTACACGGAGGCGTTGCTCGGGGCGGTCCCGGAGACCGACCCGAGCGGGGACCGCGAGCGGATATCGCTCGACGGGAAGCCCGCGTTGCCGTCGCGGGCGACGGCTGGGTGTCGGTTCGCGCCGCGGTGTCCGAAGGCCGCCGACGACTGCTGGGGGGAGCCGCCCGAGCTCACCGAGTGGACGGGCGAATCGCACGTCGCTGCGTGTTTCCACCCGAGTCGCGACGCAGGTGACGGGGCGGGTGATGGCGGGGCGGTCGACGCTCGTGGCGACGACTGACGGCGGAGCGGTCGACGTTCGCGGCGACGACTGACGGCGGGGCGGTCGAGACTGTGGGCGGGTGGGACCGACCGACGCGACTCGTGGCGTCTTGGATGCCACGGACGGCCTGCTTGCAGCGCGGTTTCGCCGTCGTCTCATCCGCCCCCATTTGAATGTCGAAGTGTATCGCTGGGGTTCGGGGGCAGGTTGACGCGGGTACTGTGGGACACTTCGCGTATCATGACGCCGACCGCTGCCGAGCGCAGAGCGACACGAGGCGCGCCGCCGGAACTGGACCCGCTGTTCGACCCCGACTCGGTCGCGGTCGTCGGCGCGAGTCCGGATTCGTTCTACGCCGGGAACCTCGTCGACAACCTCCTCGACTACGGGTTCGACGGCGCCCTGTATCCCGTCAATCCGAACCGAGAGGAGGCGTGGGGGCGCAGCTGTTACGACAGCATCGAGGCGGTCCCGGAGACCGTCGACCTCGCGGTCGTGAGCGTCCCCCGCGAGTACGTCGTCGAGGTCGTTCGCGCCGCCGGCGACCGCGGGGTTCCCGTCGCGCTCGTCATCACCGCCGGGTTCAGCGAGGCCGACGACGCCGGCGCGGCACTCGAACGAGACCTCGCAGAGACGGCAGACGAGACGGGCATCAGGGTCGTCGGGCCGAACTGCATCGGCGTGATGGCGGCTCGCGGGGCGACGCTCACGTCGACGTGTTCGCGAGAACCGGAACCGGGCGGCATCGGGCTCGTCAGTCAGTCGGGCGCTCTCGCGTTCACGACGTTCTTCGAGCGAGCGGCCGACCGGGACCTGCACTTCAGTCACGTCGTCTCGACGGGGAACGAGACCGACCTCGCGCTCACGGACTACGTCGCGTATCTCGCAGCGCAGGATGACGTGGACGTCGTCTGTGCGTACGTCGAGGGGGTCGACGACCCGGACCGGTTCATGCGGGTGGCGGAGGAGGCGGTACGGAACGGCACGCCCGTCCTGACGGTGAAGATCGGGCAGTCCGAGCTCGCGGAGGCGGCGACGCTCTCGCACACGGGGTCGCTCACTGGCGACGACGACGCCTGGCGGGCCGCGTTCGACCAGGCGGGCGTCCAGCGCGTCCCCGACATCCCGGACCTCCTCGCGAGCGCCAGCGCGCACACCGCGTACGACGTCCCGGACGGCGACCGGGTCTGTATCGCGTCCACCAGCGGCGGGCTCGCGAGCTTGCTCGCCGACATGGCAGCCGAGCGCGACCTCGCACTCCCCGACATCGACGGCGCCACCGAGCAGTCCCTGCTGGACCTCGACGAACTCCTGACGTACGGCGAACTCAGGAATCCCGCGGACATCCGGGGATACGGTGCGGACGCCCTCCCCGAGATCGCCGACGTCCTCCTCGGCGACGACGAGTTCGACGCGTACGTGTTCGCGATCGGGCTCTCCGGGGTCGACGACCGCGCAGCGAGTATCGCTGCGGACCTGGAAGCCATCGTCGAGACGGCCGATAAGCCGGTGTACGTCCTCTGGACGGGCCGGAAAGCACCCGAACGTACTGGGGAGACGCCGCCGGTCGCTCGCCTGCGCGAGTCGGTGCCCGTCTACGAGGACCCGGGGCGGTGTCTGGACGCCGTCGCGTCCACGTGCGACTACGCCGCTGACCGCGACCGACTCCTCGACCAGGCACCACGCGCCCAGCAACCAGCTACGGCCGAGTCAGGGACGACCGAGCCAGGGACGGCCAAATCAGGGACGGCCGAGGCAGGGACGACCAAGCCGGCCGCACCGGGCGGTCGACTCGCCGATGCCAGCGAGCTGGCGTTGCCGCGAGGACGCGTGCTGACGTGGCGGGAGGCCGAAAGTCTCCTGGACGCGTTCGACGTGCCGATGGTCGAGACGCGGGTGGTGACGGCTGCCGACGAGGCGGCCGCGGCCGTGGACTCGATGGCGGGAGCGGCAGTGCTCAAGGTGGATTCGTCGGCGCTCCCGCACCGCACCGACGCCGGAGCGGTCCGGTTGGGCGTCGAGTCCGCCGCGGAGGCACGCGCGGCGTACGAGGACGTCGTCTCGGCAGCACGCGAGCACGTCGCGGCAGGCGAGGTGGCGGGCGTGCTGGTGCAGCCGATGGTCGAGGACGGCGTCGAGGCGATGGTCGGCGTCGCGCCGGGGGACGTGTTCGACTCGCTCGTCACGGTCGGTCCGGGCGGCGTGCTCGTCGAGGCGCTGGACGAGAGCGCGACGCTCGTCCCGCCGTTCTCGCGGACGGAAGCGCGTCGCGCCGTGGAGCGTACGGTGCTCGTGGACCTGCTCAAGGACCGACGAGACGGTGCGCCACTTCGCGTCGAGGGCGTCGTCGACCTCCTCGTGAACGTCGGGCGACTGGCGGACGCGGTCGACGACGTCGCGGAACTCGACCTCAATCCCGTCGTCGTCACCGAGGACGGCCCCGTTGCCGTCGACGCACTCGTTCGCACGGATGACTGACCCGAGTGAGCGACCGGTGTCGATGACGGCCGGGGCGTCGACGAGGGTGACCCGACCGGGCTCGCAGTGCGTGGTGGGTATCGGAGGCGAATCTTCGACGAGGGAGTACGCTTTAATACGGTACTCGCTTAGGCGGCGTGTACTCTGGACCTGGTGATTCACTATTCTACGCATCGAATTCCAAACGAACCCGTCCGGCGTCGTGAACGACCTGAAGACGGAGTTCCCCGAGGTTCGGCGAATCGAGTTCGAGAACGCGTTCTACGCGGACGATGGGGACTGGATCGAATCGCTCCTCATCACGGCGAGCCGGGACTTCGACCCCGAAGCGGCAGTGACGTCGCTGTCCCGTGCGACGCTGTTCCATCACGAGCAGGTGTCTCCCGATACGGCCGAGCAGCCGACGTATCGGTTGACGATCGTCGCGCACGAGCCGTACCCGTTCATCCTCGGAGTGATCCTCCGCCAGCAGGCGATGCCGAATCGGCTGAAGCTGCACGGCGACTACTTCGATGGGGTCGTCACGGTGGACGTGTGGGAGGACTTCCGGGCGCTCGCGGACCGGATCCAGGAGCGGTTCGGGCGGTTCGAGCTGTTGAGTGTGAATCAGGTGGAGACGACGGGCGAGCCGCTCGGGAGCGGCCAGCTCGGGCGAGTGTTGGTGAACGAGCTCTCGCAGCAGCAGATGGACGTGTTGCGGACGGCGCACTCGATGGGGTACTTCGAGACGCCGCGGCGGGCGTCGGCCGACGACATCGCGGCCGAGTTGGACATCGCGCAGTCGACGTTGAGCGAGCGGTTGCGGCGCGCCGAGAAGCAGCTCTTCGATCTCGTGTTCTCCGAGGCAGAGGACGGCGACGTGCTGGCGGCCGATTCTGAGGAGTCGTGAGTTCGGGGGTTCGGGGCCGGTATCCACCCCCGCCATAGACCACCCCAGTGATTTATGAATATACGCTGATAGCACGGGTTCTGGATTAGTTCCCGAAGGAATCGAGGGCCAGACCCCCGGTTTACAGGAACCCCCATATAAACAATGATGATGATTGGGGGGTATCGGGAGTACCTTCACACCAGTAAGCGGGAAACGCCGGGGTGTAATGACGCAGGAGAAACCGTTCGACATCGAGAAAGGTACGACCTCTCGCCGCCGGTTCATCCGCATCGCGAGCGTCGCAGGGCTCGCGGGACTGGCCGGCTGTCAGGGCAACGGAGACAACGACGACAGCGGAAGCAGCGGCGACGGCCGCAGCATCCAGACCAAGTTCTGGGAGGAATGGCCCGTCGAGACCAAGGGCAAGTCCGTCAACGACGACGCCGTCCAGTTCGAGTACGACGCGGTCGAAGGCCAGTCCGTGTCCGCCCTCGACATGCACTTCGCGCAGTCCGAGACGCCGTGGATGCGCGAACACGCACTCATGATCAAGGACGCGTTCAAGTCCGTCGGCGTCCCCACGAACCTCGTCAACGTCCAGCCGAGCACCCGATACGGCGAGTACTGGCGCGCGGACATCGGTCACCCCGCGCCCATCGTCATGAACCTCCACGGGCCCGACCCGCAGCGCGGCCTCGACCCGAACCCGTTCCTGATGCGCGCACACCCCGAGACCGGCGGGAACTACTACAACTACAAGAACGACGAGATCACGGAACTCCTCGACGAGCAGGCCGCGACGATCGGCGACGTCGAGGCGCGCGCCGACATCTGCAAGGAGATCCAGAAGAAACTCAGCCAGGACGCGTACGTCATCTCCTCGAACTTCCCGGACGTCATCACGGTCGCGAACACCGCCGACTGGGAAGGCTACGTGCCGACGCCCGGGAACGGGACGACCCGCGACTCGTTCATCTGGACGCAGGTCAACCTCCAGCCGAAGGACGACTCGACCACGTGGGTCAAGGGCGTCCTCAGCGGGATGCAGGGCACGAACCTCCCCTGGTCGACCGGCGGGATGGAGGAGAAACGCCTCCTGAACGTCTACGACGGCCTCTACGACGCCTCGCCCGAACTGGAGATCGTTCCCGGGCTCGCGACCGGGCACGAGGTCGTTGACGACACCACCGTCGAGATGGACCTCCGCGAGGGCGTCACCTGGCACGACGGCGAGTCCTTCGGTCCGGACGACGTGAAGTTCAGCGTCGAAGCGTACAAGCAGCACACGGCCCCCCAGCAGGGCCCGTTCTACCGGACCATCGACAGCGTCGAGGTCGTCGAGGAGAGCGGCGGCGGCCGCGTCCGGTTCAACCTCACCGAACCCGACGCGTCCTTCCTCACGCAGCGCGCGGTCCGGAGCGTCATCATCCCCAAGCACCGCTGGAAGGACATCGACGCACCCGGCGAGCACAACCCGGACAACCCGATCGGGACCGGGCCGTTCAAGTTCGTCAACTGGGAGCAAGGCACCGAACTCCGCCTCGAGAAGCACGCGGACCACTGGCTGTGGAACGAGGACATCCGCGAGGAGATCCTCGGGGACTACTTCGTCCCCGGTGACGGCATCGAGACGATGGTCGAATCGAACGTCGGGAACGTCTCGACGCTCATCGGCGCGATGCAGTCCGGCGACATCGACGCCATCGGCACGACCGTCTCCAACCAGCAAGCCGACCGCGCCGCCAAGAGCGACGGCGTCGAGAAACAGACCTCGGAGAACTACGTCCCGACGGACGTTCACCTCAACCACATCGTCCCGCTGTTCCGCGACAAGACGTTCCGCGTCGCGCTCAGTCACACGGTCGACAAGGAAGGCTTCGTCGAGAACGTCCTCGGTGGCCGCGGCACGGCCGTCGAAGGCCAGCGCCTCATCACGAGCCTCCTCACGCCGTTCGCCGCCGAGACGGAACCGTACGAGTACGACGTCGAGAAGGCGAAGACGATGCTCAAGCAGGCCGGGTACACGTTCGACGGCGAAGGGATGCTCGTCTGGCCGCAGGGCGACGCCTGGGAGGCATTCGCCGAGCGCGTCGAGCACGGCCACGCAACCCGCTCCGAGCTCGACCAGAACGACTTCTCCTGAATACTGATGAGCTTTCGTCGATTCCTCGTCAAACGAACCGTAATCGCGGCGCTACTGACGCTGGTGTCGGTCAGTATCATCTTCGCGACGCTCCGGCTCCTGCCGAGCGACCCGTTCAGCGGCCTGGTCGCATCGGGGTCGTTGACCCCCGAGCAAGTGACGGAGCTGCGCGCGATGTACGGCCTCGACGAACCGATCTACGTGCAGTACGTGAAGTACGTCAGGAACCTGTTCACGCTCCAGTTCGGCGTGTCGCTCACCCAGCAGCGGCCCGTCGGCCAGATCGTCATCCCGGCGCTCGTGAACACGCTCGTGCTCCTGTTACCGGCGCTCATCGTCACGTCGATCGTCAGCTCGATCGCCGGGATGTACGCCGGCTGGAACCGCGGGTCCTGGTTCGAGCAGTGGTCGATCGTGGTCACCACGTTCTTCCGTGCAACCCCGATCTTCGTGACGGGGATCTTCCTGCTCATCATCTTCTCGTACGGCCTGAACTGGCTCCCGGCGTTCGGGATGCGGAGTCCGCTCGCGAACCCACAGGGGTACGTGGCGACGTATCTCTCCGTGGACTTCCTGAAACACTACATCCTCCCGTTCACCGCGTCGGTGTTGTTCTTCAGCGGGGACTTCCTGATGCTCGCGCGGAACTCCATCGTCGAACGGAAGGGCTCTGAGTTCCTCAAACTCCATCGCGCCAAGGGGCTCTCCGAGCGGGAACAGCTCGCTCGCGCCGGCCGGAACTCGCTGCTCCCGCTCGTGACGTACTTCGCGCTGCGGACCGGGATGATCTTCCAGGGCGTCATCACGCTCGAGGTCGTCTTCGCGTGGCCCGGTATCGGCCGGGCGCTCGTGCAGGCGATCCTCCAGCAGGACTACCCGACCGTCCAGGCGGCCGTGTTCATCATGGCGGTCGCGGTCATCGTGATGAACCTCACCGCGGACCTCGCGTACGCGAAACTCGACCCGACCATCGAAGCAGGTGACGTCTGATGTCCGAATACTCGCTCGACGTCGATACCGTCAGAGACCGACTGTACAACGAGTTCGAACGCCTCTACGAGATACTCGCGGTTATCTGGGACGACACGGCCGCGAAGATCGGGCTCGTCGTCCTCACGGTGTTCGTGTTCATGGGGCTGTTCGGGCCGTACCTCGCGCCCCACCACCCCATCGAGGACACGCTCCGGCAGGACTACTCGATCATGAAGCTCGCCAGCCCGACCGCGAAGGCACCGATGGGGACGACGTCCTTCGGGAAGGACGTCCTGAGCCAGTTCCTCGCGGGCGCTCGCCCGACCCTCATCATGGGGTTCTTCGGGGGCGTCGGCGTCGGCGTCCTCGGCTTCCTCGTCGGCCTCACGAGCGGCTACTTCGGTGGCCGCGTCGACGAGACCCTGATGCGGTTGACGGACCTCACGTTCGCGCTCCCGCTCCTCCCGATGGCGCTCCTGATCCTGTCGTTCGTGACGCCGAACGTCTGGCTCATCACCGCCATCATGGTCGTCTTCCTCTGGAAGATGCCCGCGCGAGTCATCCGCTCGGAAGTGATGACCGTCAAAGAGCGGACGTTCGTGAAGTCCGCTCGTGCGAGAGGCGCCGGGCACTTCCGGACGATGTTCCTGCACGTCGCACCGAACGTCCTCGGCATCGGGTTCCTCTACACCGCGTACGCCGTCGGCTGGTCCATCGTCGTCGGCGCGTCGCTGGCGTTCCTCGGCTTCGGCGACCCGACGACGACGTCCTGGGGGCGGATGCTCCAGCAGGTGTTCCGGTCGGGCGCCATCCGCGTCGCCTGGTGGTGGGTCATCCCGCCAGCGTTCGGTATCGCTGCCGTGACAACCTCGGTCTTCCTCGTCGGGCGCGCCCTCGAGGAGATCGTCAACCCCGAACTCAAGACCGAGACCGAATGAGTCTACTCGAAGTCAACGACGTCAAGATCACGTACCAGACGCCCGATAGCGAAGTGCACGCGGTGAACGACGTCTCGTTCTCCATCGAGGAGGGAGACAACTACGGGCTCGTCGGCGAGTCCGGGTCGGGGAAGTCGACCATCGCGAAGTCGGTGCTCGGGCTCCTCGACGACAACGGCGCCGTCCGGTCCGGGAGTGTCACGTTCAAGGGACGCGAACTCTCCGGCCTCTCAGAGGAGGAGTGGCGGGACGTGCGCTGGGAGGAGATCGCGTACATCCCCCAGAGCGCGATGGATTCGCTCGACCCCGTGATGAGCGTCGGCGCGCAGATACGGCAGTCGATCCGCAAGCACCGGGACGTCTCGAAGGCCGAGGCGGACGACCGCGTCGACGAGGTGTTCGAGATCGTCGGCCTGGACCCGGCGCGGACCGGCGAGTACCCCCACGAGTTCTCCGGGGGGATGCGGCAGCGCGTCACCATCGCGATGGCGCTCGCGCTCGACCCGGACCTCATCATCGCGGACGAGCCGACGACGGGCCTGGACGTCATCGTCCAGGACAAGATCGTTCACAAGCTCCTGGAGATCCAGGAGGAGATCGATAGTTCGCTCCTGTTGATCACGCACGAGGTCGGCGTCGTCGCGGAGACCTGCGACAAGGTCTCCGTGCTGTACGGCGGGAAGGTCATGGAGCAAGGGGACACCGACGACGTGTTCGGTAACCCACAGAACCCCTACTCGATGGGGTTGAAGAACGCGTTCCCGGAGGTGGACGAGTTCGACCAGCAGGCCATCTCCATCCCGGGGTCGCTCCCGGAGCTCACGGAGCCGCCGACGGGGTGCGTGTTCCGGAACCGGTGTCCGTTCGCGACGGAGGCCTGCGAGAGCGAGCATCCGGACCTCGTCGAGAGCGCCGACCAGGTGTCCGCCTGTCACCACGTCGAGGACGCCTCAGAGATGCAGACGGACGCGACCGACCCCCTGACGTGGGGGATCGACGCGCCGTCGGACGCCGGGTCGCGCGACCACGGCGACGTCATCGTCGAGACCGATGGCTTGGAGAAGTGGTTCGAGCAGTCCCAACCCATCATCGACGACCTCCTCGGGGGCGAACCGGACTACGTCAAGGCCGTCAACGGCGTCGACCTCGACGTGCACGAGGGCGAGATCGTCGGTGTCGCCGGCGAGTCCGGGTGCGGGAAGTCGACGCTCGGCGAAGTGATTTCGGCGCTGCAGTCCCAGTCCGGTGGGGAGATACTCATCGACGACGAACCCGTCGAGGACCTGCTCGAGGAGAGCACCCAGCAGTTCCGCTCGCAGGTCCAGTTCATCTTCCAGGACCCGTTCGACTCGCTGAATCCGCGTCAGCGCGTCCGGGCGGCGGTCGCCGAACCGCTGAAGATACAGGGGTGTCCCGCGGACGAGATCGACCGTCGCGTCCGCCAGACGCTCGCGGACGTCGGCCTGAACCCGCCGGAGAAGTACCTCGACGTCCACCCCGACCAGCTCTCGGGCGGCGAGCGCCAGCGCGTCGCCATCGCGCAGGCGCTCGTGCTCGAACCCGAACTGCTCATCTGCGACGAGCCCGCGTCGATGCTGGACGTCTCGCTGAAGGCGAACATCCTCAACATCCTTCGCGACATGGCCGACCGGCGCGACATCGGAATCGTCTACATCTCGCACGACCTGGCGAGCCTCTCCCAGATCACCGACCGGCTCGCGGTGATGTATCTCGGGGAAGTGGTCGAACTCGGCCCCACCGCCGAGGTCGTGGAGAACCCCAAGCATCCGTATGCCGCGTCGCTCCTCTCGGCGTCCCCGAAGACGGACCCGGGAATCGACCGGCAGCGGGTGCTGCTCCCCGGCGAACCGCCGAACCCGATCGAGCTCCCGGGCGGGTGTAACTTCGCGCCACGGTGCCCGAAAGCCTCCGAGGAGTGCCACGACGAGGACCCCGCGCGCTCGGCGTTCGAGGACGGCGCGCACGAGGCGGCGTGTCACTTCCCGGTCGAGGACATCGAGAGCGAACTCCTCTCGCAGTACGCGCGGGAACGCGACCGCGTCGAGGGCGAATCCATCGAGGAGGTCTGAGCGATGCTGGACGTCCCGGCCTGTGACGTGGCGCTCGACGCGCCTCGCCTGACCGCCACGGTCGATGGCGTTGCGCTCCCCGATAGCGCGAGCGCCATCGGCGGGGTCGTCCTCGCCGGCATCCTCATCGGGTCGGCGGCGTTGTTCTCCCCGTCGACGTTCGCGACGTTGTCGCTGCCCGCGCATCGAGTCGAGCAACACGCCAACGACGAGGTGCCGGACGCGCAGACGCCCCGCATCGCGCGGGTTCGAATCACCGAACAGGGCGACCAACCAACCGGGACCGGGTCGGTAGCGGCACGGACCTGATCACGCCAGGGTCCCACCACGCGATCAGCTACGAGATACCACATGACGATACTCACCGCGGTCGGCGAGGAACTGCACTCGAACAAGGCGCTCACGGTCGGCTACGACCTGGCGAGGAGTTACGACGAACAGCTCGTCGTCCTGCACGTCATCCCCAAAGAGGACTTCAAGAAACACAAGGCCGCGGTCAAGGGAACGCCAGCGCACGACAACTTCGCTATCAGTCAGGAGGAACAGAGTGCCGCCGAGATCGCTCGAACGGCCGTGCACGAGACGCTCGAGGACTACGACCAGGACCACATCGAGACCCGGGGACGCGTCGGCGACCCCGCCGACAAGATACTCGCAGAGGTCGAGTACAGCGACCCGAACTACCTCGTGATCGGCGGTCGCCAGCGGTCACCGGTCGGGAAAGCGCTCTTCGGGAGCACGGCCCAGAAGCTGCTATTGAACGCGTCCTGTCCCGTCGTATCGACGATCGACGACACCGACTGACCCCGACGACTCACGCTCCACTTGGCATGCTTCGCACGACCCTCACCTCGATGGCCGGACGCCGACGCTCCGCGTCGATAGTCACTGCTGTCGAGTCGTCGTCCACGCGTAGTCCCGTCACTTTGAGGGCGTTCCAGCGTCGAACGGACGCATGAGTGTCGCGACGCAACTCGGGTACATGGTCGCCCTGCTCGCGGTGGGCGCCGGGCTGCGGGCGGCCGGCGTCCTGACGGCGACGCGTCGGGACCGATTGACGTCGGTGGCGTTCTACGTCGCGTTGCCCGCACTGGTGTTCACGTCGACGGTCACCCGGTCGCTCTCGGAGGTCATCGTCTGGCAGCTGTTCGTCGGCGTCGTCGTCGTTCTCGTGGCCGTCGCCGGCATCGGGTGGGTGATCCACCGCCAGCACTCGAACCCCGGCCAGCGCGCCGTTGCGGTCGTCCAGTCGTACCACTGCAACATGGGGTTCCTCGGGTTGCCGTTCGTCGCAGCGACGTTCGGCGGCGTCACCGCCGGGAAGGCCAGTATCGTCCTCGGCATCGGTTCGCTCGTGCAGGTGCCCCTCACCGTCCTCTTGCTGACCCGCATCACCAGCGCGGACGCCGACGTCGTCGCAGAGCTCCGGAGTCTCGCCCGCAACCCGGTCCTGATTGCGCTCGCACTCGGACTGGCCGGAGGCGCGGTCGGCGTGGAACTACCCGGCCTGGTCGCGGACGGACTCGGCGTGCTCGGAGCGCTCGCGCTCCCCATCGCACTGCCGGCCGTCGGCGCCGCGATCACGGCCGACGGCGGGCTCGTCGACCCACCGAAGGTCGGCGCTATCGCCGCCGTGAAGCTCCTCCTCATGCCCCTCGTCGCGTTCGGGGTGTTCAGCGCGCTCGCAGCGTCTCCGACGACGCTCCGCGCCGGCGTCCTCATGCTCGCGATGCCCACCGCCGTCTCGACGTACATCTACTCGAGCGAACTCGGCGGCGACGGCGACCTCGCCTCGGCAACGATTCTCACGACGACGGTGGTCGCTGCTGCAACATTGTTCGCCATCGTCCAACTCCTCGGGGTACTGACGCCCTAGCCCTCCCGAGGCGACCGGACCGACGGGTCGGCGTCTCGCAGGGTACGGGCCTCGTAGGCGGGCCCGGGCGGTATTTGTGGGTGCCGTGAGCGGCGTCTAGCATGACGCCGGACACGCCGAAGGAGGCCGTGGAGGAGAGCAAGGACCGGTTCGAGCGACTGGAGACGCTCGTTCGACGGGCGAGTCGCGTAGCGGGCCGGGTCGACGCGGTCGAGACACAGTTGGCGAACGCACGCGGTGGGATGGAGGCGGAGACGGCGGACGCGGTCGCGGCGCTATGCGAGGGGATCCGGTCGGACGTCGAGACCCTGGACGGCGTGGCGTCGGAGTTCCTCGACGCCGAGGCGGACTCCCGAGCGCTGTACTCGATGACGTCCGTGTTTACGTCGGACCTCTCTGAGGTGGCGGCGCACCTCCCGGAGGGCGGCGAGCTGGGGCAAGACGTCGAGCCGCTGGCGGAGACGTTCGACGAGGTGTGTGGGCTCTTCGAGCGCGAACTCGAACTCCTGCAGGTCGCTATCCACCTCGAAGCAGGGACCGGGAAGCCGTCGGTCGACGGAGACGTCGAGCTGACGAGCGAGGCGGTCGTCTCGCGAGTCGAGGAGCTCCAGGCGGAGCGCAAGTCGGTGTCGGCCCAGCTCGACGACGAGACGGGGATGGCGGGGGTCGAGCTCACGGAGACGGCGTTCTTCGGGGAGTGACCGCGTTCTTTAGACGGCGGTTGGGGAGTCGAGGGGGAGGAGGGCGTCGATGGCGGGGAAGGTGACGTCGACGTCGGTGTCGGTGGCGCGTTCGCGGAGGACGGCGCGGGCGGCGTCGTGGTCGTCGGCCTCGGTCGCGGTGACTGTCTCTCGTGCTCGCGACATTCCGCGAACGTATCGAGGCCGATTTCAAAAGCCTGCCTGTGGTTCTGGTTTCGAAACCAAGGCGTGTGGTGATGGCCGAGAGCGTCGACTGGCGACGCCGGGGACCGGACGGCTGTCGCGGCGAGGAGTGCCGGCCGGGCCGCTGCCCGGCGCGACGGCAGTTCGGCGTGGTTACTCGCGGCTGGAGCCCGCGCGAGCACAGCCGGCGCGGGCGCAGCCGGCCCGCGAGTCGTTGCTGGTCGAGTCGTCGTTCGAACGGTCGTCGATGTGCAGGTTCATACTGCACTCGTGACTGGTGGCGCGGCCTGCATAAACCGGGAGTCGGAGGTACGAGGCGTGTAGGCCGCGAGCGGCCTTCAGGTGGTGAGCGCCAGAGAGCCGTGGTATGGAACGCGTTGCTGTCGACGCGGTCGATGCGGCACCGGAGGGCGACCTGACGGTCGCGAGACACCCGCTGGGCGAGGTGCTCGGAACGTCCGACGTCGCGGTGAATCACTATCGGGTGGCGCCCGGCGAGGCGCTCGTCGGCGGCCTGCACGCGCATCTCGATCAGGAGGAGGTATTCTACGTGCTCGACGGGGTCGTGACGTTCGCGACGATGCAGGATCCGAGCGAGCCACCGGAATCGGTGCGGGTCACGGCCGGGGAGGCGATTCGGTTCGGGCGCGGCGAGTACCAGCACGGCCGGAACGAGAGCGACGAACCCGCCGAGGTCCTCGCACTCGGGGCGCCGCCCGACTCGACCTCGGGCCGCGAACCCCGGACGTGCGACGCGTGCGGCGAGAGCGAGTACCTCGACACCGCGATGGTCGACGGCGAACTCAAGGCCCGCTGCCCGACCTGCGGCACCGTCCACGACAGCGGCCTCCACTGACCGGCGGCGGACGCTCCTTCTTGCACGGTCGCGACCCCCCGACCAGCGACGGCTGGCGGTGGCGGCCCGGGAGAAGCGGGTCGGAGCAAGGAGTCCGGGTCAGGGGAAGGGATGCGTCGCGCGGGTCGCGACCTCGTCGAGCGCGGGGTGGTGGACCGGTGCGAGCGCGGGTGGCGTGACGTCGACGAGTTCGGGGACGTGGACGGCGGCGACGTACATGCCGAGGTCGCGGACGTCCCCGGGCGTGAGGTCGACGGCGATCGGCGTCACGTCCTCGTTGGCGGTGACGGCGTCGAGCGCGCGCTCGAGCTCGCGACGCGGGTCGTCCCCGATCGAGTCCTCGCCCTCGAGACCGTCGGTGGCTGCGTTCTCGTGGCCGGCGAGGTCGGTGGGGTCGACGGCCCGGACGTCGCCGGCGGTGAGGTGTGCGACCTCGGGGTAGTTCTCGGGGCGCATGTAGTACTGGACGTTCCGGTCGAAGTCGTACACGGCGTCGATGTCAATGTCGGGGTCGGGCGCGTCGCCGGCGGCGAGCCTGTATCGCGTCTGGAGGAGGCCCTCGGCGGTCTCGGCGAGCGCGTCGCGGACCGCGTCGGGGAGCGTTCGGGCGGCGCCCGCGAACAGCCGGAACTTCGGGACGCGGTCGGCGTCGGCGACGACGGCGGTCGCGACGACGCGGCAGTCGGTCGGCGTCGGCAACTCGAGGAGTTCGATGCGGGAGCCGCGTGGCGTGATCCGTTCGCGGAACGCGTCGAGCGCGCCGAGCGCGGCGATGTCCAGGCGCGTGGGCGTCCGGCGTTCGTACCAGGTCCGCATGACGGCGTCGCGTTCGACCTGCTCGTAGAGCGCTCTCGCTAGCGCGCCGGCGAGCGTACTCCCGCAGGCGGTGCCGCTCGTCGAGGCGGGGAGCGTGGCGCCGTCGCGGTGAGCGTGCGTGAACGACACGCAGTCCACCGGCACGAGCGCGTCCGCGCCGCCGGTGAGCGTCGTCCCCCGAACCCACTCGGTGGAGGTGTCCGCGTCGAAGGGCTCGTAGCCGGCGGCGGCGAGCGCCGCTGGCGCGTAGACCTGTAGGGACGCGAGGTCGACGACCCGCCGGCTCTCGGCCACCAGTTTGGCGTGCGTGCTCCCGACGGTGTCACCGAGCGGCCAGTACATCGCGTAGCGTTCGAGGAACTCGCCGACCGCGGACAGCGTCGCCGCCGATGTCGTGGTGCCACCGCCGCCGACGGTGAGTTCGATGGGGTCGTCGCGGGCGTTCGGGACGACCCGTTCGATGTCGGCCACGGTGGGGTCGGCGATGGCGAAGTCGCCGGTCCCGCGGTCGGGTTGCTGGAACGCGAGGTTCGTGACGGGACTGGTGAGGCGACCGAGGGCGCGTTCGGCCCGCGCCGCCGGGTGGTCGGTCGTCTCCACGTTCATCGGTCGCCCTCCGTGGCGCTCCGTGCGAGGTGGTCGACGGTGACGTGCCGGGGTGCGTCGAGACGGTCGGCGTCGCGCCCGCACGTCTCGCAGTGCGGGATGCGGAGGACGTCGTCGGCGGCGACCGCGAAGTCGTCGAACGCGACGTCGACGACGCTCCCGGTCGTGACCCCGAACCCGCCGGTCACTTGCTCGACGACGTCGGCGGCGAGCAGGCCGGCGACGACCGTCGCGAACGCCGGCACCCCGACGTTCGACCGTCCCTCAGCGTGCGACCGTCCCTCAGCGTGCGACCGGTTGGCGGCGGCCGCTTCGTACCGGGTGTACGCGGCGCCGGTGGCGGCGTCCGCGCGCTCGCGGAAGCACTCGTAGCACGCCGTCTCGCCCGGGTAGACCGTGGGCCCGACCTGGGCGTCGACGCCGTTGACGACGCCGAGCGTCCACGGCGTCCCCGCGTCGTGCGCGGCCTCGTTCAGCGTCGACGCGACGGCCGGCCGCGGCCGGTCGACAGCCATCGCAGCGAACGTCGCATCCTCGAGGAGGGCGCGGAGGTCCGGGTCGTCTCGCTGCGTGACGCGCTCCGAGTCGAGCGGGGCGTCTACGGCGGGGGCGTCGGCCAGCTCGGCGTCCCCGGTCGTCTCGGACGAGCCACCGGCGTGGTCGAGGGGGACGTACTCGACGGCGCCGACGCCGGAGTCGAGGAGCGCCCGCGTGAACGCGCGGCCGGCGCGGCCCCCGGCGAGGACGGCGACCGTCGCCTCCGCGAGTTCCTGCTCGCGATCACGCGCGTCGTCGCCGTCGAGCGCGAGGTAGCCGCCGACGCGAGCGCGGTCGCCGCTCACGGCGCGGCCAGCGTCGCGAACGATGCTCTTGGATTGGAGCGCCCGGAGGACGTCCCGGAGGTCGTCCCGGACCGCGGGGTCGAACGCGTCGAGGACGTCGTCGACGTGCCTGGTGCCGTCGAGCGCCGCGACGAAGTCGGCGAGAACGCCCTCGCCGTCCTCGTCTTCGACGTCGAAGACCGGCCCGCTCCACGGGCCCGCGGTGAACGTCACGGCGTCGTCGCTCTCGACGACCACCGCGAACGCCGGATTGATGCGCGGATACGATGCCAGGGGATGGGTCGTGTCAGTCATGAGTCTGCGAACTGGGTCTCGTCGCGGGTGTCTGCGTCGCCGGTGCTCTGGTCGCTACTGGCGGGGTGGCCGAGTGCGAGCGGGTAGAGGGCGGCTTCGTCGGTGCCGTCGACGCCGAGGAACGCGTCGAGGGCGTCGTCGAGGAAGCTCCCGAGCGGGACGCCACCGAGGTCGAGCGCGGTCGCGGCGAGCAGGAGGTTCTGGGCGACGTGCCCGGCTTCCTCCAGGGCGAACCGGTAGCCGACGGGGCCGTACTTCGCGGCGACGCGACTCAGACACCCCGAGAGCACGACCGTCACGGGCGCGCCGCGGACGACGCCAGCGGCGAACGGTTCGTCCATGAAGCACTCGGTGAACCCCTCGCCGCTCCCGCCGCGTTCGAGGACGCGGAGGGCGTGCTCGCGGGGCGCGTAGTAGTACGTCCCCGCGTCGAGGTCCACGCCGTCGCGCACGACGACGTACGCCTCGATGGGGAACAAGCCACCCGCAGAGGGATACGGACGCGACGTCTCGGTGACGACCCCGGTATCGCGCTCGCGGGTCGGCGCCATCGCGTGCCCGAGTAGCGTCGACAGCGTTTGCAGGGAGATGCCGCGGTCCGCGAACTCGCGGACGCTCCGCCGCCGCGCGAGCGCAGCGCCGAGACCGCAGTCCAGCGCGTCGGGCGCCGGGAGCGACACCGTCTCCCTCCCGGGGTAATCCTGCTCGATAGCGCCGAACCCGTCGGGGAGGTCGCTCGACGTCATCGCGGACCGCGCGAGGTGCGCGCGGTCGAACTTCGAGTTCTCGTGGAACAGCGCCGCGACGCTCCCCTCGCGGAACCCGCGCTCGCGGAACGATTCGACCTGGGACGTCGTCCCCGCCAGGTCCACGCGGCCCGCCGGATGCTCCTGAGCCGCCAGCGACAACCGCGCCTCGCGCTCGGCTCGGTCGGCGCGGCCCCCACGCCCACCGTGCTCGCCGCCGGGGTCGCTGCCGCGGTGCTCCTCGCGCTCGCTGCTATCGCCCGTCATAGCCCCCACTCCGCGCGACGTTCGGCGATCGGTTCGAGGTCCGCGGGCGCCCAGTCGTCGAGGTTGTACTGGCCGACGGGGTCGGCGCCGACCCACCGCGGGTCCGCGGGCTCCTCGATGGACTGGTAGCGCGTGTCCACGCTGATGCGGAACCTATCAGTGCGGTTCGTCAGCGACCCGTGGAGGAGGTACGTGTCGAAGATGAGCGCGTCCCCGGGCCGGAAGTTCGCGGTCGCGAGCGGCCCGCCGATGGTGTCGATGACGTCGCGTGCGTCCCGCGAGAAGAACGGCTCCACCTTGTCCCGGTCGACGTCGAGCTGGCCGTACGTCTCGCGGAGGCGGTCGTGGCGATGCGACCCGGGCGCGACGACGAGCGGCCCCATCTCCACCGGGCACGCGCCCACCGGCCGCCAGCACGTGTACAGCGACTCCGTGCCGCGCCCCATGAAGATGCGGTCCACGTGGAACCCCGTGAAGTACCCCGTCGCCTTCGCCCGCCCGCGCTTGCGGTCGAGCACGAACGGCTTCGCGTCCAGGAACCGCTCGAAGAACCGCATCACGCCCTCGCCCGCGATGAGACGCTCGAGGTTCGGGTACATCGTCCAGTCCGCCCCGCTCATGTCGAACTCCTCGGTCCCCCACTCCGGATGCACCTTTCCCGCCTCCACCGGCGCGTCCGGGTCGAGCAATCCCTCCGCGTCGAGATGCGCGAGGACGTCCCGGCGCGCTCGCTGTACGAGGTCCTCGTCGTGGAACCCCCGGATGAAGAGGTAGCCGTCCTCCGCCAGACGCTCCCGGAGCGTCTCGACGTCGTCCAGGCAATCGCTGCTGTCCCGGAGCGCGACCAGCTCGCTACCACCGAACTCGAACTCGCGCTCGCCGATCTGAACCGTCGTCATCACCACCAGCTACCCCACCACCACACAAAGCCCCCGTCGAGCGATTACGAGACGTGTAAACGACGATACGAACGGGAGAATTAACGGAGCGAGCTGCGTTTCAGAGATTGTAGGAAAACGCCCACGACTTCAGGCGCGGGAATGGTCAGTTGCAGAGATATTCATGACGAACCCCAGTCAAGTTGATAATTTGATGATGGATTCGGTTCGCGAGTGCGATAATAGCCGTCGCTCGTTCTTCGGTGGCGATACCGTCTTGGTAGTACGTCTGGGCTCGGTTCTCGACCCAGAGTTCTTCCAGTCGCGTTGCCACTGGTTGGCTGAGGAATCCGACTTCCTCACTCCGTTTGATTGCCGTCGTGTGTGACTGTGGCGGGTTCGACGGGTCTTGATGCCCTTCGTCGATCAGCCAGAAGAGGAACGTCTTCTCGATGGAGGTGAACGCAGCTTCGATTGTCAGCGTGTAGTAGCCGCTTTCGAGTAGTTGGTCAGCCCCGGTCAACGACCGGCAGGCCTTCCGGAGTTGCACGAGTCCAGCATCGGCAACGTCCAGGCCCGTTTCTGCGGTCTGCCCACCGAATCGAAACGCGTCTTCAGCTGCTTCGAGTTCCGACTCGATGTCGTCGATATCGATTGGCATCGGTCAGGAACCCTCCTCCTCGTGTTCTTGCTCTTCGAAGAACAACCCATCACGAACCTGTTTCAGTCCGTCAGTGCGTTTCAACACGATACCGTCTCGGAACAGCTCTCTAAGTTGGTCGCCGTGTGATAGTGCAGAGTCGGGAGTCTCGACGAGTACTTCGAATTCGTACCGTTCACCCTCGAACT
This sequence comes from Halorubellus litoreus, assembly GCF_037081675.1. Classification (GTDB taxonomy): domain Archaea; phylum Halobacteriota; class Halobacteria; order Halobacteriales; family Natrialbaceae; genus Halorubellus; species Halorubellus litoreus. Next base: position 91,289 of record NZ_JAZAQL010000004.1, read on the forward strand.
TGCGGTCTTCGAGCTCTCGTGCGGTCTTAGTGCCGAGCCGGCGGGCGAGCGTCAGATCACCGTCCACGACGAGGAGGAGGTCGATGTCACTGCTTCTGTCCGCAGTCCCGCGAGCGACGCTCCCGAAGAGGACGACACCGAGGAGTTCTGCGATCTCATCGGCTTCCCCGATCTCTGATTCGAGTTCGTCCAGAAACGCCTGAAGCGGCGCCCGGAATTCTTCTTGCGGGACCGAGAACAGCGGGTCTTCGCGTTCGAGGTGGTCCTGACTGATCCGGATTCGTGTTGGAACGCCTTCTTTGATCTCGAGGACGCCGAGTTTTTCGATGAGGTCGACAGCGCGGGAGACTGAAGAGATATCAGCGCCGGTCATGCCTGCGAGTTCCTTCTGCGTGAACCACTCTGTGGGGTTGTTCACGAGGTGATGCAAGATGTCTTGCATCGCCTGATACCGGAACACCCGCTCCTCGGGGAACGGCAACTCGAGCAACAATCGCGCCTTGGTTTGCATGATATGCAACTTATTGTGTGATATGCAAAAGGATGCCGGTCGGTGTTCTTCACCCCACACTCACCGAGACCCCACCTTCACTCGAAGAAGCAGACGCAGGAGGCGTTGAAGCACTCTTCGTTCCGGATGGTGGCGCCGCGGTCGACGACGCGGTCGAGGACCTTGCGGGGTGGATGGTCGGTGACGTTGCCGGCGGCGAGGTCGGGGCGGTCGAAGCACGGTTGGACGCGGCCGTCGTGATAGAGGACGAATCGGCTCTCGCCCATCACGCAGCGCTCCTCGGGGATGCCGCCGTCGAGGAGGCTGTCGGCCATGATCTCGAGGTTGCGTTGGCAGTCGAACTCCTGGGCCCACGGTTCGAGCGCGTCGAGGAGTTCGTGCGTTTCGGCGTCGGGGAGGTCGGTGATGGCGAGGTCGCCGTCGTCGTGGGGGATGTACGCGGGCTGGAAGAACATGCCGTCGACGTCGAGTTCGAGGAGTGTGTCGAAGATTTCGCCGACGTCCTCGTAGTTGTTCTGCGTGAGGACGCACGTGACGCGGACGTCGACGTCGCGGTCGACGAGGTCCTCGAGGGTGTCGATGACGGCGCCGAACCCGCCGCGCTGGCCGTCGTGCTGTTCGGCGTGGACGTGGTCGATGGACGTGTTCACTTGTGCGACGTGGTCCTCGAGGAGCCCGTACTGGTCCTCGCGGATGGGGATGAGGTTCGAGTTCACGACCGGGGTGGCGCCCTGGGCGTCGAGGTACCGGATGATCGCCTCGATGTCGGGGTGGAGGAACGGTTCGCCGCCCGTGATGCTCGGGCGGTCCCCGAGCTGGCTCCACCCGGACTCGTACACGGCCTCGATGACGTCGAGGTCGATGTACTCGGGCTGGAAGTCGGGGAACTCGTCCATCTGGTCGGTGTAGTAGCAGTAGCTACACCGGAGGTTGCACTCCGGGGTGACCTCGATGAGCGGCGAGAACTCGGTCATGTGAACGCGAGCACCTCGCCGCAGTCCGGGCATTGCTTGATCGCGGTGGCGGTGCTGAGCGGGTGGGCGCCCCCGGCGTCGATGACCTGGAAGTCGGGGACGACCCGCACCTGGCAGCGGTCGCACGTGAAGTCGTCTGACATACCTCGACCGACGCCTTCGGCCCTCTAAATCCACCAGTAGCGGTTACAGAGCTCGTGAACCGGGTCTAGGAGTGTTCTGCGTGCCTGGGCTCGGATGGCGATGGAGCGATGGTTCACGTCGCGATGCCACTGGTTCCGACGTCCCTGAAGCGGGCTGTGGAGCGCTTCGAGGGAATCGTCGCGATCTCCTCCAGGACCACGAACGGCAGGTCGAACGCGCGATGCACGAGCGTTACCCGGCTCCACTCGGCTAGCTTCACGACGAACCGGCGTGTGTGGAGAGGCGGTGAGTGCCACGCCGACGCAACCCCAGTAGTGAAACCGGCTCCGGCCGTGGAGGGTCGCTAGAGGAGAAGCCATGACTGGTTCGACGCCCGACTGGGAGAGTTCGCTGGCGGACCTACCCGCTGCCCTCGAGGGAGAACTGTCGGAGCGAGAGCGAGCGGCGCTCCTCGCACCGGAAGGTGGCGACCTGGCTGGGCCGTCAGTCGTATTGTATCGACGTCAGGCGACTGCGACGCTGCTGGCTATGCTTGAGCGGGACGGAGCGCCGGTCGGTCGGCTGGTTCCGGTTCTGGCGTCGGTACTGGCTCGAGAGTTCGACCAGTCACGCCAGCAGCGTGTCACGGACCTGTTCAATGTCGGGACGGTGTCTCGGCAAATCTGTACGGAGATCGTGGAGTCGTTGGCCGGCCTGGACCCTGATGCAGTGATTTCGACGGTGCAGCGACGACACGCGGAACAGCTCTTTTTGGCGCTCGTTCCCGGGACGGCGCCGGACAGGTGCAGCGCCCTCAGGCGGGCAACCATGGAGGTCCTGGTCGCACTGACGAGGCAGCATCCCGACCTGATAGCGGAGGTATCGGTCACCCGGCGGCGCGAGGTCCTGCAGAATGCCGTCGAGCAACTGACGGCTATCGGGGAGCTGCCCGAGGTGACGGCGAACGAGGCGCAGCGACCGACCGACTACTTCGTCGTCAAACTCGTCGGCGGCGTCGCCGTCCGCTCTCCCGAGCGCGTGCTCACAGAAGCGGAGCGAGACCGAGTGCTCTCCATCGCGTCGGACGTGAACTCCATCGAAGTGCAGGCGTGGGGGCTGTTGAGCAGACTCGGAGCGACAGCGGGCGACGCCACGACTGATTCAGCGACGGTCGAGCGGGTACTCGTCGGTCTCTGCCCGCCAGCACCAGGCCGAGACGTCTCGTACTACGACGCCTCGCTTCGTGTCTTCCACGAACTACTGCAACTGGACGTGGTCCCACCCCAGTACGTCGATGCGATCGTGAGCGCCGTTCGGACGAGCGTGGTCGACCGACCAATCGGTAGCTACGGGATCGTCCGCGTGCAGTGGGCGCTTACCGTTCTGGTCGAGCTCGCCACGCACGAGGAGGCGACCGCCGGTCACGTCGACGTGATGCGGTCGTTCATGCTCGAACTGGCGAGGGAGTCCGGGGACTCGGACGGTGACACGACCCGCGAGGTCGTGGCCTCGAAACTCGAAGCGCTCGAGGCGGCGACAGACGGTGGTGACGCGTGGTACGCAGACACCGTCGACTCGATACTCCAGGAGCTTCGGGTCGACGATGGCGAGCGCCAGCGGCGCGCTCTCAGGGCGGGGAGCGTGCTCGCGCGCGTCCAGTGCCTCGACGACGAGAGCCGAACCAGGCTATTGGAGCGGTACTGCGGGCTATTGGAGCTTCCAGACGCCCCCAGAGCGGCTGTCGCGGTCGGGATTCGGGAGGTGGTCGGGTCGGGCGCGCTCAGGGCCGCGCAGTTCCGGCTGGTATTCGATGTGGTCCGAACGACCGTTCACTCGCTGCCAGCGGACGTGGCGGAGCACCTCTTCGCGGTCTATCAGCGAGCAGAGCAACTCACGGACGAACAGGCGAGTGCCGCGTTCGACGACCTCATCGAAGCCATGGAGCGCGAAAGCCAAGCGCTCCGGGACGTCGCGGTCACCACTCTCAGGACGCTCGTCGACCACGGACGAGTCCCGGTGGAATCTCTCGGCCCGCACATCGAGGCCCTGTGCACCGCATCGCGTGATGGCATCCGGAAGCCCGCCCGGTTCGACCTCGTCGACCGGTTCGTCGCTACGGTCACGCTCGAGACCGACACCGTCGAGACCATCGAGCATGCGGTCTGGCAGACGATACGGCCAGCCACGCAGGACGAAGCGTCCGCAGCAACCCATATCGAGGTCAGGGACGGTGCGGGGCAAGCGTGTAGTATCCTGTCGAGGCTACTGCTCGCGGAGCACTCACTGACGGTCCCGAGAAGCGAACTCGTCCGGGGCATCGCAGCGGTCTGCGCTCATGCCAACGATCAGCGGGGCGACGACGCCGCCTCGCACGCGATCGACGCGGCGAACCGACTGCTGTGCGCCGGTAGCCTCTCCGAGTCCGAGTGCAGGGAGGTGGTCTCGGGGCTCGTCGCTGCCCTCCGTGCTGGCGGCGCACGAAAAGCAGGGGCCGCCGCCGAGGCACTACGAGCCGCCGTCGATTCGGGGGTCGATACGACCACGATCGTAACCGACCTGCTGCCCCTCGACACGTACCACTTCACCGATTACGCCTCGCACACGAATGCGCTCCTCGTCTCGAACCGACCACGGGGACGTGACAGCCCGCCAGATCCGCCACAGGAAGACTCCGAGAAGTGGGATGCAGTCGTCCCGTTGCTCGAGACACTGACGCGAGAGGACGGAGAGCTCGCAGCCGACCTCGACGACGACCTCCGCGGGGTGCTCGCCGACGTCGGTGTCGCGCCGAGCACTCGACTGGACTGCGTCTCGGTTCTCTCCAGGACGCCTGCTGGCGCCGCTGGACACCGACCGTGACGAGCCGCCGCGGCCGCTCGATGGCCCCTGGCCGACGGCGACAGTCGACGGCCTTCGGCAGACCACGGAGTCGAGGACTGTAGCGACGGGAGTAGGCCTTACAGGGTCTGTGGAGGCGTGCGGATGCCCTTTACGACCGATGCCATCCGTACTGGTATGTCCCAGTGGACGGGTAACGAGACGGTCGACGAAGCGGTCGCACGAACGCTCGCGGGCGAGGCCCTGACTCGCGAGGAGTGCCTGGCGCTCCTCGACGAGTCGGTGGACGCGCTCACCGAGGGCGCGGCGGTCGTCCGCGACGAACTGGCGGGGGAGGGCGTGACGACGCGCGGCCTCGGGTACGTGACCCGTGGTATCTGCAGTCAGGACTGCGGATTCTGCGCGTACTCGGCGCGGCACGACGCGGACGTCGAGCAGCACGGCGTCATCGAGCGCGAGAAGCTCCGGGACGCGGCGAAGCGCGCCGAGCGCAAGGGCGCGGAGCGGTTCAATATCGTGTCGACGCGCCGGGGCGCGGACAGCGCGCTCCGCACCGACGAGTGGCAGGAGGTCCTGGGCGCTATCGAGACCATCCGCGAGGAGACCGACCTCGAGGTCGACGCGTGCCTCGGGTTCCTCGAGCCCGACGAGGCCGAGCGCCTCGCGGGCGAGGGCGTAAAGCACTACGTGCACATGGTGGAGACGTCGCCGCGGTACTTCGAGGAGATCACGAGCACGCACACGTTCGAGGAGCGCCGGCGGACGCTCGAGGTCGCGCGCGAGGCCGGCATCGACCTCATCTCCGGCATCATCGTCGGCATGGGCGAGACCCCAGTGGACCGCGTGGACGCGGCGCGCGAGCTCCGCGACATCGGCATCGACGTGTTCTCGCTGAACGTCCTCTCCCCGGTCGCCGGCACGCCCGTCGCCGAGGAGGTCGGGACGACGCCCGACATCACGCGCGAGGGCATCCTCCAGACGCTCGCGGTCGTCCGGTTCGTCCACCCCGAGATCCGCATCGACACGAACACCGCTCGCGCCCCCATCACGCGCGAGGAGTTCCTCGAGGCCAGCGGGAACAGCATCCAGCTCGGCGACATGATCCACTACGGCGACTACCCCGTGAGCGAGCGCGAAAGCGCCTGAATCGCGACGTCGTCATCGACCGATGGCGGTGCGGTACAGGTCCTGTAGGCCTCGAATCTCCTTTTTGCGTCGGTGCTGCGTGCTACCGATGAAGATGTTCGCGAGGACGCTCTCGACGATGCAGGCGCGACTGTTCGGGGACGCCGACGGCGTGGACGACCTGAGTGACGTCGATAGGGAGACGGTCGCGCGGCGACTCCGCGAGGTCGAGCGCGAGAAACGCGAGGTACGCGAGGAACTCGAGTCCCTGCACGCTCGCTACCAGCGGGTCGTGGCCAGGGCCGAACGCGCCGACGAGACGGCGCTGGACGTGGTCCGCGGTGACCTGTCGCGGGTCGTCGAGGCGGCCGCGGTGGCGCGAGCGAGGCACCGGCGGACGAGGCTGCAGCATCGGTTCCTGTTGTTAGTCGCAGCTCCCGACCGCTCGCCGCGCTCGCTCGCGGACTTGGACGTCGACCTCCACGACGAGTCCACGGGCGTTCGCGCCCCGCTCTGGGTGGCACCGGGGCACCTGGACCCACCCCGAGTCAGGAACGACGACCCAATCGACGGCGACGACCTGGCCGCTCGCGTTCGTGGCGAACTCGGCGACGTCGACGCCGCGGTCGAAGCCGTAGTGACGGCCGGGCGGACCGACGCGCCGGTGCCGACGCTTCCCGAGCTCCTCGACGCGGACGCCGGCGACGACTGCGACGAGTACCTGATTACGGAAGCAGCCGGGAGCGTCGACGACGAGGAAACCGAGGGGGCGCCGAGTCGCGTGCTGGCGTCGCGTCAGGACGAACGCGAGTCGTAGGTGGCCCAGACTCCGAGTCCTGGGACGTCGGTGACGAGCGTTCTGGCGGTGAGCGGGAGCCGAGCTCTCAGCGGTGCGGTTCGGGCATGAGCGCCTGGAACTCCTGGGCGGCGAGCCAGTCGCAGAGGTCGACGAGTTGCTCGGTCGCGGCCTCGAACAGCTGTTCGCCTTTGGCGGCGGTGGCGTCGGTCTGGTCGCCGATGACGCCGTTGGGGGTGTTGTCGATGGCGTCGTAGTACGTGCGGGCGCCGTTGACGATGGTGTCGTTGGTGGTGACGTCGACGACGCCGCCGTCGCGGGCGTCCGCGAGGCGGTCGTCGTGGACGAGGTCGGGGGCGAGGTGCTGGACGAGCGCGGTCTCCTTCGGGCCGCCGTGCGGGCCGGGGTGCTCGAACAGGTCGTCGACGAGGTCGGGGATGCTCTCGTTCCACATCCACTCGATGGCGTAGAGGGCGTGGTCGTCGCGGAGGCGGCGACCGACCTCGCGGAGCGGGTCGACGTTGCTCCCGTGGGCGTTCACGTAGACGACGCGGTCGACGCCGTGCTCGGTGAGGTTGCGCGTGATGGATTCGACGTAGTCGCGGAACGCGGGGGCGTCGGCCCACATCGTCCCGTGGAACTGGCGGTGGTGCGTGCTGACGCCGACCGTGACGGGGGGCGTGCAGAGGTAGCCGGCGCGGTCGGCGGCCTCGCGAGCGAACGCCTCCGCGATCAGGTGGTCGGTCGACTCGGGGAGGTGCGGGCCGTGCTGTTCGGTCGAGCCGACCGGCACGAGCGCGAGCGATTCCGTCTCGAAGTACGACTCCAAATCCGGCCACGCCTCGTCACCCAGGTACATACACGGAGCACGCGTCGGCGTCGGCTTCAACACCGCCCGGCGGGTACAGGTCGTGTACGCGGCGTCGGGCGTCCTTGTGGGCTGACGTCCTGCGTGCGGTCGAGAGACGATGGACACAGCGGAACTGCGGGAGTCGATTCCGGCGGTGGAGGCGGCGACGTACCTGAACACCGGCGCGAGCGGGCCGTCGCCGCGACCCGTCGTCGACGCCGCCGTCGACGCGCTCCGCGAGCACGCCTACCGGGCGCCCGCCGAGGACGGAATGTACGCGTTCGGCGAGCGCGTGTTCGACGCGGCGCGCGAAGCGGTGGCCGACCACCTGGGGACGGTCCCGGGGAACGTCGCGCTCACGAACAGTACGGGCGACGGGCTCGCGCGAATCGCGGCGGCCGTGGACTGGGCGCCCGGCGACGTCGTGGTCCGCCTCGACCACGAGCACGCCGCGAACGTCCTGCCGTGGGCGCGCCTCGAACGCGAGGCCGACGTCGAGGTCCGAGTTGTGGAGACGCACGGCGGGCGCGTCGACCGCGGCGCGTTCGCGGACGCGGTCGCCGACGCCCGACTGGTCGCGTTCAGCTCTCTCTGCTGGACGAACGGCGTCCACCTCGACGTCCCCGAGCTGACAGCTATCGCGCAGGCGTCGGGGACGCGGGTGGTCGTGGACGCGGTGCAGTCGGTCGGCCAGCACGCGGTCGACGTCACCGAGTGGGGCGCGGACGCGGTCGTCGCGTCGGGCCACAAGTGGCTGCTCGGGGACTGGGGGAGCGGGTTCGTCTACGTCGACCCCGGGTTCGCCGACGAACTCCACCCCGCGGTCCTCGGGTACTTCGGCGTCGAGTACCCGCCGACGGCGGACTACGACCTGAAATCGGGCGCGCAGCGCTTCGAGACGGGGACGCGATCGGTCGCGCCGTACGCCGCGCTCACCGAGGCCATCGCGACCATCGAAGCCGTCGGTATCGACACCATTGAGGCCGAGATCGAGCGCCTCACCGACCACCTCAAGGCCGCAGTCCCCGTGGACGCGCTGCACTCGCCGCCGCCGTTCGAGTCCGGGCTCGTCGCGCTCAGCGTCGACGACCCCGCCGCGACCGTCGCGCGACTCGCCGCGAACGACGTCCACGTCAAGACCGTCCCCGGCCCACGCGGCGAACTCGTCCGCGTCTCGCTGCACGCGTTCAACACCATTCACGACGTGAACCAACTCCTCGCCGCGCTCTGAGCGTGATATCTGACCGCAACCGACGGGAGCACCCCCGCTGGCGAGGATGGAAACATCTCCGACCTACACGCGTCGGCAGCCGCCCCGAACGGTTTAGTCCGTCTCTCCGGACGTCGACGTATGGTCGACTATCTCGTCTCGGACCTCCACCTCGATCATCGGAACATCGTCGAGTACTGCAATCGCCCGTTCGACTCCGTCGAGGAGATGAACGACCAGCTCGTGTCGAACTGGCAGGCCGTCGTCGACCCCGACGACGTCGTGCTGTTCGGTGGCGACCTCACCATCCGCGAGTCCGCGAGCGCGCTCCTCAACTGGCTCGAGGCGCTCCCCGGCGAGATCGTGTTCGTCATCGGGAACCACGACGGCACGCTCCTCAGCGAACGCGATGACGTCTACTTCGTGGAGGAGTACCGCTTCGAGCACCGGAACGTCCCGTTCCGCGTCGTCCACGACCCCGCCGACGGCCCGTCGAACCAGACCGGCTGGCTCCTGCACGGCCACCACCACAACAACCACCCCGAGCAGTACCCGCTCGTCGCGCACGACACCAGGCGCGTGAACTTCTCCGTGGAACTCATCGACTACCGCCCGCTCGCGATGGACCGCCTCGTCGACTACCTCGTCTGCGGCGAACGCTTCGCGGACAAGGCCGCAGCCGAGCGCGCGCTCGACGCCCAAGACGAGGCGTAATCTGGATGGGGATTCCGACGCTTCACTGCCCGGAGTGCGGCGCGTACGTGCCGTGCTACAGCCAGATACCGGCCGACGTCGGCGACCCGACGGCCGAGGAGATAGAGAAGCGATGCGGCGACTGCGGGAACCGATTCACGGTCGCCGAGGGCATGTAGCCCGACGACTGCCAGGACGGCTACAATCGACGTGAGGCGGCTCCCGGTTTCAATACCGTCGCGTCCGTCGATGGCGGTACCTGGAGACATCTGGATGGCGACGAAACGCGAGTTGCAGGATATCTGCGTCGACGCGGCCGAACAGTTCCTCGAAACGTACGACGTCCAAGAGCGCCTCGCGGACTGGGAGGTGACCGACAATTTCCCGGTCGCCGCCATCGACGCGGGCGCCGACGAGCGGTTCCAGACGCGCTTCACGGTCGGCTCCGCGACCGACTCCGAGCCGCTATCGTTTTCTGCGAGGCGGTCGCGGGCCGACTTCGCGGTGTGGCTCGACACCGGCCACACGTACGGCGAGTTCGACGACGGCGCGTTCCAGCCTGACCGGGACGCTCCGGTCAGGGAGCCACTGCTGGTCGCGGAGATACTTGGCGATGACTACGTACAACGGAACTTCCAGTCGGCGGACGCGGACCCATTCGACGAGGCGGAGTCCCCGTACAGCCGTCGCACGAGCCTCCCACACTTCCAGCACCGGACGTCGTCGGCCGGCCTGCTCTTCATCAGCGACTTCGAGGTCGAGTTCGTGCCGGCGCACGCCGAGGCCGCCATCCTGGCGTCCGACGACGACATCACCGAACCGGACGTCAGGGACACCATCCGATTCTCGCTCTCAGAGGTCCTGTTCCGGGTCAGCGGCCGGGAGTTCGACGTCAGAGACGACGCGTAGCGGTGGTTCCGGGAGCGGATAGGGCGCGGCGGTTCCTCGTCACTGCGGCGTGGTGGCTGCGGTCGTGTCGGTGGCTGCGAGGAGGTCGATACCGACGACCCTCGTGCGCTGGTCGGCCTCGGTGGATAGCGTCTCCTGAACGACTGCGCGCTCGCCGGCGGTCAAGTCCACTGCGTCCTTGCGGGCTTGGAGGCAGTGGATGGCGGACCCGGCGGTCGTGTAGTCGTCCGCGGTGAGCAGGTCCCGGATGGGCTCAATCGGGACTGCGTCGGGGGTGTCCTTGGCGATGGCAGCGAGCGCCGCGGTTGCCTCGCCCCGGCGGTCGGGGTCGCCGGACTGGGTGGCGTCGAGGAGGACCGGCACCGTCTCCTCCGGTCTAGTGGCTTCGGTGTGGTAGACGGCGCCTTCGAGGAAGTCGGCCGCGGCTTCGCCGACGTCGGGGTCGTCGTCCGCGACGAGTGCCGTGGCGGTCGGGCGGACCGCTTGGATGGGGACGACGTCCGCGTAGACGAGCGCGGCGAGGAGGTCAAGTCCGCGCTTTCGACGGGTCGCGTCGACGGATTCGAGCGCGGTGACGGCCTCCTCGACGGTGCTGGCAACCGCGTCGGGGCGTTCGGTGGCAATCGTCTGCAGCGCGCCGCGGGCAGCGTGCACGGCGAGGGGCATCTCGTCGGCCGCCGTCTCGAAGAACACCTCGGCCAGCTCGGGGACGACGTCGACGGCGGCTGTTGGCTTCTCCTCGGCGATGGATTCGAGTATCGACGAGGTCACCCGGTTGGGATGACGGAGCCCGAGCTCCGTATTCTCGAGGCGGTTCCGGTGAAGTCGCATCCCCAGGGCCGGAACTAGCGATTGAAGCGCCGCCGGGACGTGCTCGGCGAGTTCGTCGACGACCCGGAGTGCGTCACCTGCCGAGTCGGTGTCGGGTCGCTGCAACTCGTCGCGGATGGGGTCCAGGCCGGCGTCGACGACGTCCTGCGGTCGGTTCCGAGCGATGACGGCAAGCAAGGAGAGCGCGGGGGCCGTGACGGCGTCGTCGGCGTTCGCGACGGCGTCGATGAGCGCCGCGGCGTCGAGGTCGCGGTCTGATGGCTCCGAGTGGAACTCGAGGGCGTCGGTCGCTGCCTGCCGAACGGTCTCGTCGTCGCTGGCGAGCGCTCGCGCGAGCCCTGGGAGCGCCGGGTCGAGCGGGTCCAGCTGGCGGGGCGCGTGCCCGATCGCTCGTGCGGCTTCCTCGCGGACGTCGGACGCGGGGTCGGTCAGGACCTTGCCGACTGCGGCGGTCGCCCGCTCGTTGCCCGTGGTTCGTGCTATCGCCCCAAGCCCGCCCACGGCTCCGGCGCGGACCGCTGAGTCCTGATGGTCGGCGCCGGCGAGGAGCGCCTCCACGCTCCCGGGGGTCGCGGCGAGCGTCTGAGTGCTGTCGTGAGTGACGAGGGTGAGCATCTCGATCGTCTCCTCGGCGAACGGGTGGGCCGGCTGCTCCAGGATCTCTCGTAGTACGGGTAGGGTGTCGGGGAGAGCTGTCTGGAGGCCCGTGAGTGCGAAGGCGGCGATCTGGCGTTCGAGGTCGGTGCCGTCGAGGAGCGACCGGAGCGCGGGTTCGGCGTCCTCGAGTGCGTTCGCGAGGCCGTCGTGGTCGGGCGCTTCGGTCCGTGCGACGGCGACCATGGCGAGGTAGGGGGCGCTTTGAACCCGTTCGCCGCGTGTCGGCGCGTCGAGCCCGTAGTGGACCCGGTCGACGAGCGGGATGACGCGTTCGGGCCTGGCGATGGTCGCTTCGACGAGCGCGTCGACGAGTGGGAACGCGAGGGCGTCGGTGAACCCCGACTCGGCGACGGTCGGCGTCGGACCCGTCGTGAGGACGCCGTCGACCAGTGCCGGGAGCGCCTCGGAGACGGGGTCGGGGTGAGATTCGGCGAGCATGTCGACGGCGCCGTAGAGCTGGAGGCGCGTCAGTCGCGGTTCGGTCTCGACGTGTGCGACGACGGCGTCGAGGAGCGAGACGGCGGCGTCCGGGTCGTCGGCTGCGAGCGTCCGGTACGCGAACGCGGCCTCGAAGCGCTCGGTGGCGTCGGTGGCGGCGAGGCCGCGCCGGACGGCGTCCGACGCGACGTCGGCGGTGAGGTCGACGTCGAGAAGGTCGACCGGGGAGTCGGTCGCCGAGGTCGGCAGCGCCGCTCGCGTCGCCGCCGGGTGGGCGGCGACGAGGTCCGCGAGGGCCTCAACCGCGGCGGTCGCGGCGGGTGTTTCGGTGGTCTCGAACAGGACTTCGACGGCGACCGGGACGACCGACTGGACGGCCGATTCGTCCGCAGCGGCGACGGCAGAGAGGGCGTCGAGTGCTCGAGCGACGAGCGCCGTGCGTTCGTCGAGGTCTTCAGTCGCAGCCACGTCGCGGAGCGCGGGCACGGCGACGGATACCGCCGCTGGGCGGCGCTTCGCGCACGCCGCGAGGGCATCGATGCGGTCGGTGGTCTCGAGGTCGCGCTCGCAGAGGCGTGGGACGAGTGCGTCCGCGGCCGCCGGCGCCTCCTCGACGACGGTCCGGACGTAGGTGGCAGCGGCGTTCGCCGCCATCGGCGTGCCGCGCTCGTAGACGGTCAGGAGGGCATCGCGAGCGGCCTGGGACTCCGTTGCGGCGACGCCAAGCGCCTCGAGCGCGTCCGAAGCGGTCTGGTCGAACTGGTGAGTCATCGTTCGACCGAGCGCCGCGAGCTCCTCGGTCACTGGCACGACGACCGTCGGGTCCGCGTCGACGACGTTCGACAGGACCGCCGCGAGGTGCCGGGTCACGTCGAGGGTGTCGTCGGGGTCGGCCGTCGGGGTGGTGTCGGCGAACGCTGTCAGGATGGCCTCGCGTTCGTCCAGGACTGCCGACGGCGCGTCCGTCGAGACGTTCGATAGGACCTGGGCGGCGGTGCGTCGCGTGTCGTCGTCATCAAGGCAGGCGGCGACGGCGGGCAGGAGCGGCGTCACGGCTTCGTGGTGTTCTGGCGTGACCTCGCTGGCGACCTCGAGCGCTGCGTTCACGACGACCGGGTCGTCGTCTGCGAGGCCGCGCTCGATGGCGTCCTCGAACGCGAGGACGGTGGTCGAGCCCTCGCTGGCGGCGGCGGTCACGACCTCGTAGCCGGCGACCCGGACGTGGGATTCGGTCGCGGTCAGTGCGTCCTCGACGTCGTCGTGGACGAACCGGAGTGCGTCCGGGTTGCGACCGAGTGTCGATGTGAGCGTGTCGACGGTGAGCTTGTGTGTCGACGACCCGAGCGCGTCGACGAGCGCGTGAAGGAGGCGTCGGTACGCGGGCGCCTCCTGGCGAGCGAGGTCCGTGCTGCTGGGAGCGTTGAGTATCGAATCGATCGCCTCGAGCGCGCCGACGCGGCGTTCGACGGGGTCCGCGTCGAGTCGGTCGACGAGTGCGTCCAGGATAGCGTCGAGGCGACCGGGGTCCCACTCGAGGACTGCTCGGAGGACTCGAGTGGCGTGGAGTTGCGTGAGTCCACCGGGGTCGCGGGTCGCGAGGTCGACGAGGGCCTCGACGGTGTCGGGGGCTGCGAGGGCGGGCGCGTGGTCGAGCGCGGCGTCGGTGTCCGCGACGGTCTCGAGGAACCCGGTCGCCGGCTCGAGGATGTCCGCGTCGGTCGCGTCGAGGACTGCGGTGACGCTGTCGACGACGTCGAGTACCGCGTCCGGGACCGCATCGGGGGAGTAGGCATCGCCCTTCGCGGCACTCGAGAGGACCTCGAGTGCGGGCGCCGTCCCTCGCAGGTCGTCGATGACGACGGCTGCGACGGCTGGGAGGATTTCCAGGACCGCCCCTTGCTCGCGGTATGCGACTGCCGACAGCGCTTCACCCGCGGTCTCTCTGACCCGCTCGTCGGAGTCGGTGAGGGCGTCGACGAGCGTCGACCGGTATGACGTGAGCGCTGCCGGTCGAGCAGTGGCGAGCGCGGCGAGCGCGTTCAGGAGCGGGGCACGCAGGTCGGCGTCCGAGGCCGTCCGGACGGCGTGAGCGACCCAGGGCGTTCCGGGGAGTGCGGCGTCCGGCGCCGCCCGCGCGACGGTGGCGTAGGCGCGTGCGGCGGCCTGACTGTCGGGGGCGTCGGCGTCGACGGCACTCACGGCGGCGGTGGCGACCGCGTCGACCGCCGCTGCGTCGCGGACGGCCGGTGGGGTCTCGGGCACTGATTCGGCGTCGCCGGCGTACGCGGCGGAGGGCTCCGTGGCGGCGTCCGACGGGAGCCAGGTCGTCGTCAGCTCGACGAGGTCTGCGACGAACGTGAATGCCGCGCTGCGCGCCTCGGCCTCTCCGTCGTCGACGACCTCGGCAGTGGCGCGACAGCAAGCCGCGAAGGCTGCGGGGTGCTCGCGCGCGAGGCTAGAGAGCGCCATCGCGGCGTCGTTCAGCGACCCGTCCTGCTCGATGGCGACCGCGGCCAAATCGCGTGCGTGGTCGAGAACGAACGACGGGCGCGAAAGAGAGATTTGCTCCAGCAACCTCGCTATCTGGTACTCGATGGCGTTCGCCCGCGACGTGTCGTGGACGAGCGCGTCCGCCGTACTCACCTCGCGGACCTGTCCAGCAAGCACGTCGACGAGAGCGCCGACGAGCGCTTCGGCCTCGTTGGCGTCGGCGCCGATACGGTCCGCCGCGGCCTCGACGGCGGCCTCGAGGTCGTCGTACTCGCCTCTCCTCGTCGCCGCCGCGTTCGCACGCAGCCGCTTCGCGATGTCGTCCGTCGCCGTCATCGACGAGTCGTCCTCCGGTTCATGGATGCATGTGTCGCGCGGTCGCTGGCGTTTCTGTGAGGCGTCTTGGTTGGAGCGTCCGCGAGCGCTCGCAAAAAAGCACCCGGCCGCTGGCTCGATTCGTAGGTCGCCCCACGGGCGTCGCCGTCGTCGTGCGACGACGACCGCTTCGACCGTGGACGACCCCGGTGGCTGGGGTCAGGTGTCGTCGCCGGTGTCGATGGCGAACGCGAGGGCGAGTGCGAAGACGGCGAGCGACGAGAGGCTGGGGAGGACGCCGGCGATGCTGAGCGGGACGAGCGCGAGCGCGATGCCGGCGCCGGTGCGGAAGGCGTCGCGGTCGAGGTGGTCGTCGACGCGCGGGCCGACGAACGCGCCGACGAGGGCGAGCGTGGTCGCGATTCCGGCGGCGCCCATCGCCTGCGCGACCACGAATGGCTCGACGATGACCGTGAGCGTAATCGGGGCTGGTTCGAGGAGCCGTGCGGCGACGCTCGCGACGAGTCCGGCGGCGAGGAGGTACTTCGGGGCGACGAGTTTCGCGGCGAGGACGTCGTTGGCGATGCTGGCGCCGACGGTGAGGACGATGAGCGCGCTGAAGACGTGGAAGACGCTCATGTCGAGGAGGCTCGCGAGCGTCGGCGCGGCGACCGCCTCGAGGCCCGCCGCGGGGACGACGAGGGCGGCGACCTTGAGGACGCGGAGGAGGCGAGTGCGGCGGTCGTCGCCCGCCATCTCCTCGAAGATGATGGTGAGCATCCACGGGCCGCCGAAGATGGTGCCGCCGACGACGAGCAGCCCGGGGACGGTGTCGAGGGCGCCGCCGAGGACGAGCGCGGGGAACACGCCGTCGACGAGCGGCAGCCCCATCGCGAGGAGGAGTGCGCGCGTCGCCGCGTTGCGCTCGGAGTCGGTGTAGTAGCCGTACGCCGCAAGGAGCGGCGCGATGAGTGCGAGGAGCCCGCGATACCCGCGACCGACCGCTTCCTCCGTGCCGCGATAGGCGCTCGCCGCGACCGCGACCGGGAACGGCGGCGTCTGGTCGGTCGACGATTCCGCCCGCGTCTGGAGTGGGTCTTGTTGACTCATACCAAGACGATGGACCCGACACTCCGGAGTGGCGGTGTTGGCAGATACCTAATCTCTCTGTTTATACCAGGGAAGATACTTGGAACGCGCGAGGGAACGACGGCTTCCCACAGCGCCCCACGTGCAGCGTGCTCCGCCCACGGACTGGGCGGACTCGTGGAGTCTGGAAGCCCGGTAGCTACGAGGGAGTCACGTTCGCGAACGCCGTCAGCGCTCGTGGCGCTCTCCGTCCCGAGTGCTGGTCGCCGCCAGGGTCTGCGTCGTCGCGAGACGGTCGACGACGTCCACGCGTCGTCGCCGGTTCGATGGCAAGCGCGCTCGCTCTATCAGGGACTCCCGCCAGGCCTCGACCGGATCCGCAGTGGTCCCAGCGAGACCCCCGAGGGCATCGAAGACGGTCTCGTACGTGTCGCGCTCCCACTCGTCGATGACGCGAGTGCTCGCCGCCGTGTGCCAATCGAGCGAGGGACGTATCGCGTCGGGGTCGTGGAAGCGATCCAGGGCTCCTGGCGTGCTCTCGCAGCCGGCCAGTTCGTCCTGGTTCGCGGCGTACCCCGCAGTGACGAGCGCGTGCAGCGCCGTCGCCGCAGCGGGAGCGGCACCGTCCGACCGACCGCGGACGAACTTCTCGACGCCCATCCGAGCCTCGGGTGGCGACTCCAGGAGGAGAACCCCGAGAAGCTCCCAGAACGCGGTGGGACCGGCCTCTCGGGGCAGGAGCGAGCCGGAAGCCAGTGCCTCGATCGCCTCGACTGCTGCCGTTCGCACGTCCAAGTGCGTGGCCCGAGACCCGTACACGAGGACTGGAACGAACTCGCGCACCGACGCCTCGGACATCCCGCCTGCACGGGCACAGGCAGCGAGCGTCCGGAACGCCGTCGCCCTGTGCTCGGGGTTTGGACTTCGGACGCTCCAGGCCAGCGGCGACCGGAGTCGCCGGGTGTCGACGGGCACGTCCGCGGCGTCGTCGAGGAGTGCCGAGAGCGTCTCGAATGCCCGTACTCGCGACGCTCCACGGGTCTCGACAGCGGCGCGCTCGAGAGCGGCGACGACCGCCCGTATCCTCACCTGGCTGCATCGAGCGTCCCCGTGGAGGACCGTGAGACACGTCGCGACGCCGTCGGGCACGTACGCGTCCCCGTCGTCGATGGCGCGTTCGAGCGACCGGAGCACGGCCTCGAAGAGCGCGTCGGTCGGCATCCCCGCATCGATGAGCGCCTCGATTGCCGCGTCGAGGAATCGCATCGCGAAGCCGTTGAGGCCGTCCTCATTGACGATCAGGGCTTCGACCAGGTCGACGACCGAATCAGTGCATTCGGCTATCGTCGCCGGCGGGGTCGTCTTCGCGAACGTCTCGAAGGCCTCGGCGGTGACGTCGGAGTACTCCGTCGACGCGGCCACTTCGGTCAGGATATCGAGAACGTCCCGGATTCGGGGTATCGAGAGGTCGACGGCCGACAGGAGACCCTCGGCGGCGACGGCCACCTTCACCGGTGCGCGGGTGTCGTGCGCGGTGACGGCTTCCGCGAGGAGGTCGACGACGCGCGACCCGTGTCCGGGAGCGAGTGCCTCGTTCGAGACGACGTCCACGAGCAATCTGGCGACGTAGAACGCGTCTTTCTCGGGCTCCTCGGTCTCGAAGGCGTCGAGGTCTTCGAGAATGGCCGAGAGGTGTGCGACGGTCAACTGCTCGGATTCGAGGAGCGTCGTATAGCACTCCTGGACGGCCCGTCGGTCCCGCTTCGTCGAGTTCGCGAACCCGAACGAGGGCGTCTCGAGTATCGTATCGACCACGGTCGGCGGAAGGATGCCCGCCGCGAGCAGGCTCTCCAGTCCGGTCGCTGCGACCCACTGGTCGCCGTCGTCCCGGCCGCCGCTCCCCTCGAGGAGCGAAGTGGCGACGCCTCGCAACGTCTCCGCTGAGACGTCGTTCAGCGACTCCAGGTCCGACAGGACCCCGACGGCACCCTCGCGGATGCGCGGGTCGGGACTCGTCGAGGCGCGCTCCGCGAGCAACGCGACGACCTCGTCGGTTCCTTCCGGGACGGGTGCGTCGGACGGGCGCGCGTCGACGCCCGTGCAGCGAGTCAGGAGCGCCCACGCGTATAGTTGCGGGTACTTCGACTCGGCCGCCGCCGAAAGCAGCGGCGAGAGGTCGTCGAGCGGCGGGAGCTTCTCGGGCGCTTTCCGGGCGACGATTGCCAGCAGTCGGACGACCGCCGAGCCCGTGGACGTGTGCTCGTCGGGGTCGATTCGCGCCCAGCATTCGAGCGTCCGCGCGAGCACGTCGGGGCTGACCGCGGTGGCCGTTTCGGTCGGTGCCGCGACGGCGAGGTCGGCGAGCCCTCGAATCCCGACGTGGTCCACGCGATGCCGCGACACGGTACCCTCGACGTTCACGCTAACCGCGAACGCTCGCACGAGCGCCCGCACCGCGTCTGCGTCCGCGGGAGTGTCGAGGAATCTCGGGAAGTCGAGCGCCGCCAACGCCCGGGTCGCGTCGAGTTGTACCTGGCGGACAGCCGACCCGACGCCGAACACGTCCGTCCCCGTGCTCCGAGAGAACGCTGCCGTGTCGATGAGGACGCCCGCGAGCGACGGAACGAGGCGTCCGGCAGCAGTCGGTTCGTCCTCGACGACTGAGCGGGCGTCCGAGACGGCGCGTCTGGTCTGCAGCGTCGCCGAGGGCGTCGTACCGACGGCTGGCAACGCCGCTAATCGCTCGCGAACGTCCGCGACTCGGTCCTCGTTCCTCGCGTTCGCGGTCATGGCACGATTGTCAGCAGGGTCACGACCATCGCCGTCCAAGCCACGTCCGTACCTACGGAACCCATGGACAAGTATCCGTGCGACGGACGATGGGACGGCCGGTACTCGGTGAGGCGTCCCCGATGTCGCGGAGCGTCAGTCAACATAGACGTCGAGGATGGCGCGGGCGACGCGCTTCCGATACCGGTAGCACGTGACGGGGGTGAGTTCGAGGTGGAGGCCTCCCGATTGGGCGAGGTAGTTGACGGAGTTGGTCGTGCTACGGCCGGCGAGTTTCATCTCGTCGAGGTCGGTGACGACGCGCTTGGAGTCGGGGAGGCGCTCGCGGAGTGCGTCGCCGACGGCGTGCCGGACGTCGTCGTCGACGCGCCCGCCGACCCCGACGTGGTCGGCGTTCTGCATGTGGACGCTGACGGCGTGCTCGAACCGTCGGTCGATAATCTCCGAGAGTCCCGGATAGGACTCGGGCGACTGGCAGGGTTCGGGGACGTGCCAGCGGTCGAACGCGTCCGGCTGGAAGCCCTGGCACGCCCAGAGCGTGCACGGCAAGCCGGCGTCTCGGAGGCCGCGGTACACGCGGATACCGGCGTCGACGGTCCCGAACTCGACGTCGCCGCCGTGGCACGCGGACACGAGGAAGCGGTCGCTGTCGCCGTCGTCCCAGAGGGTCTCCGCGAACCCGCCGACGCGACGCGCGGTCATCACGTCCTCGCGGGGCACCAGCCCCGAGACGTACACCGGACTGCGCTCGCGGACCTGTAGGCGGTCGCGCCCCGGTTCGGCGAGCGCGAGCGTCGGCCGCTCCCCGCGGTAGATGTCCTCGACGACGACGAACGCCCGCGTCGCCTCGCTCTCCACCCGCAGATGGCGGTCCGTCGAGACGTCCAGGCGGTCCGCGAGCGCAGTCGAAACCGCACACCGATACGCCGGGTCCGCGAGCGACGCCTCGAGCGCGTCCGGCGGGGCCCGTACGACCGCTCCGATCACGGCTGGTTCACCGACATACCCCTCCCGGGGCGTCGAACGCGCAAAAGGGAGCGCGTTGACCTACACGCGTTGGAGACAGTCACTCGCGGAAAGATATTTAATAGCGACAGTCCAGTGTGGTTACAGGACTATGGATGGAGACCAGTGGCCGATGTTCGGACCCGATCCGTCGAACACCGGCTACACAGATTCGACAGCGCCGACGGCTCCGGTGACCGAACGCTGGCGGTTCGAGACCGACTACCGCATCAGTTCGTCGCCAGCAGTGGTCGACGGCACCGTCTACCTCGCTGACGACGCCGACACTGCCCTCCCGGAGCGCGAGCAGAGTCATCTCCACGCGCTGGACGCCGAAACCGGAACCGAGCAGTGGCGCTACCCGTCTGGGTCAGTGACGTTCTCGTCGCCGGCGGTCGTCGACGACAAGGTCTTCCTGGGGGAGAGCTTCGGCCCGCACGGCGAAGAGACGGGGTCGCTCACCGCACTCGATCGTGCGGACGGATCGGTCGTCTGGCAGTTCGACGTCGACGGCGTCGTCTTCGGTGCGCCGAAGGTCGTCGACGGAACGGTGTATTTCGGTAGTCACGACAGGCGACTGTACGCCGTGGACGCCGAATCAGGTACCGAGAGGTGGCGGTTCCAGACCGGCTCAGAAGTCTGGACCGCCCCAGCAGTGGCAGATGGCACGGTCTACATCGGCAGCGGGTTCCAGGACGGGCACGTCTATGCCGTGAGCGCAGACGACGGCGAGGAACAGTGGCGGTTCAAGACAGCGGACCACGACGGATACGATCAGTTCGATGAGGGCGGCGTCTTCGACGGTATCGCCGTCTCCGACGGCACCGTCTACGCCGGGAGTCACGACGGGCGGTTGTACGCGCTCGATGCGACGGACGGAACGGAGCGCTGGCACTTCGAGAACGAAGGCGTCCCCGCGTCACCGGCCGTCCACGACGGAACGGTGTACGTGGCAACCTGGGACGACGCTCTCTTCGCGCTCGACGCCGCCGACGGGACCGAGAAGTGGCAAGTGTCGGTCGGCCGCGTCGACCACACGCACCCCGTCATCGCCGAGCATACCGTGTACATCGGGACGAGGAAGTTGTACGCGTTCGACGCTGCGACCGGCACCGAACGATGGTCCGCCGACATCGATAGCAACGCGAAATCCGCTCCCGTCATCGTGGACGGTACCGCGTACATCGGCACGATAGGCAAGACCCTGCACGCGTTCGAAGCGGAGTGAGACGGTCGGTTCCCGGTCAGCGACCCACGGTCTGGACGGCGTCGACGAGTGCGGGTGCGCGGTCGCGGAACGCGGCGAGTTGGTCGGCGAACGCGCAGTCGTCGCCGCCGCAGCGGTCGGTCGAGAGCGCGCACAGCGGACAGGTGAGGCGTTCGTTGCCGCGGCCGATGTCGGCGGCGCGGTCGAGGAGGCGCGCGGTGAGGCGGTCGGTGACGAACGCGCGCTCCCAGACGGCCGCGTAGGACTCGCCGCCGTGGACGGCGTCGCTGGCGACGTAGGGGCTGACGAGCCAGTTCGGGTCGCCGCCGCGGCGCTGGTAGAGGACGGCGCCGAACCCGGCGGCCTCGTACGCTTGCGCGAACAGCCACGCTTGTCCGGTGGGGTAGCCGACGCTGTCCTGGTGGTCGCGCGCGGTCCGGTCGTCGGGGCGAGCGCGGTGCGGTTCGGCGAGCAGCGGGAGGTCCGCGACGGCGGTCTGGGTCGCCCAGCTCCCCGCCGCAGTGGCCGGTGCGAGGCCGCCGTCGGCGGGATCCCCGATGGCCTCGCGGAGGCCGGTGTGGAAGGCGGCGAGTGCGCGGTCGGCGCCCGTCTCGGTGTCCAGATCGGCGACCGCGTCGAGCACGCGATGGGCGCGCGCCTCGAGGTCGTGCGTCGAGAGGACCCTGGGAGCGCCGGGGCCCTCGCGGTCGTGGCTCGCGCGTCGTCCGTCCGCCGGCGGGTGCTCGAGGCCGGTGGTGGACAGCGGTGGGTCGAGCGCGACGTCGATGGCGGTCTCGAACGCGCCGAGACCGTGGCGGTCGAGGACGTCGCGGTACTCGCCGGCGAGCGTGGCGACGGCGCCGCCGCGGCCCGCGCCGCGGCCGAGGGTCTCGATGGCGTCGCGGAGCGCGTCAGGTTCGGCGAACGAGTCGTTCTCTGCGTAGCTGTCGACGTACCAGTCGACGTACGCCTCGTCCTCGACGAGCCAGGAGAGGAACGCGTGGAGGCCGGCGCGCGTCACCGTACTGAACCCGGCCTGGAGGTCGGTGAGCGCGCGGTCGTGGCCGACGAGTCGCCGCGCCCCCGAGTCGAGCGGTTCGTCGCCGTCGACCACGGCGCGGGCGGTCCGGCAGAGGTCGCGCTTGTGAACGCGGAACGCAGCGCCCGCGGCGGTACGCGACCGATACCCCGCGAAGACGACGGGGAACTGGAGGACGCCGACGGTGTTCCCGAGCACGTCCTGGACGCGCGGCGGGACGCTGAGCGCGTTCAGTCCGGGACTCACCTGGACGCGCGCGTCGGTCTCGGTACTCGCCTGCGGGAGCGGGAAGCCATGCCGGTCGTGGAACGGATACTCGAAGCTCATATTGATTGGTGCCGTCAGAGCGACGGCCCGTTCGACACCTGGACGGCCGACCGCCCAGCGGCGGCGTTGCCGTCGCGACCGAACGGTGGATTCAAGTATGGAACGAGGACGCCCGCGGCGGGCGGCGTCAGGCGTCGTCGCCGGTCGGGGTGATGGCGTACGTCACGTCGACGGCGACGCCGATCTCGACCACCCCCGCCTCGTGCTCGAAGCCCCCGTCGAAGAAGCCGTCGTCCCCGCCGAGCGCGTCGAACGGCCCCGACTCGCGCGTCTCCATGGCGTCCAGGCCGGCGATCTCGTGGCCGGCGGCCGCCGCGGTGCGTTCGGCGTCCTCGCGAGCGCGCTCGGTCGCCGCCTCGAGGAGGTCGCCGCGGACCGCCGCTCGCGTCGTGCTCGACGCGGCCGGGTCGACGTCCTCGAGGAGCGCGCCCGACTGCACGCCCGCCGCGACGACGTCCTCGACGACGTCGGTCGGGCAATGCACCTCGACGGTGCGTCGCGCCACGAACGCCGCGTCCTCGTCCGCGTCGAACATGCTCGCTGACTCCCCCACGAACCCCGAGCGGAGGTCGACCGACACCGCGTCCGAGACCGCCTCGATGGCGTCGGTCACCGTCCCCTGCCGGTCGTTCGCGCGAGCCCGCGCGTCGTTCGCCCGGTCGGCTTCGGCCTCTATCTCGAACTCCAACTCGTACGACTCCGCCTCGACGTCCTTGCGCGCACGTCCAGTCACCTCGATGGTCGGATTCGACATACACCACACCCCGAACCCGGGGCGTAAAAACACCTACACCCACCTACAAGACCCGGAGGCGACCGCAGCGAGGCCCTCAGATCTCGTTCGACCCGGCGCCGTTGCACGTGTTGCAGCGGTGCTTGCGCTTACTGTGCGTCTTGCCGTACCCGGGGTACTTCTGGCCGGTACCGTCGCAGTTCCCGCACTCGAGGCGGCCGGTGGCGAGCGCGAGCACGCCGTGCCCGCTACACGTCGGACACTGGTACTCGCGCTTGCTATGCGTGCCGCTGTACCCGGGGTACTTCTGGCCGCTCGCCCGGCAATGCTGGCACTTGAACAGGCCCTCGCCGCTGCCGACCGAGATGCGGTTCGCGCCCTTCCCACCGCACGTCGGGCACTCGTACTTCGACTTGCTGTGCGTGTCGCTGTACCCCGGGTACTTCTGGCCGCTCCCCCGACAGTGCTGGCACTCGACGATCCAGTCCGTCGACCCCTTCTCGATGACGACCTTCGTGTACGTCGTGACCTTCCGTTTTCCCATTGCACTCGATCAGTCTCCCAGTACCACAATGGGTCGAGCGTTGGGCTACAGTCCCTGTAGCCCGCGATTTCGTTCGTGGCGCTCGCTGCAGGGGCATTCGAGAGAGGGGACTGCCCTGTGACCGCGCCGGACTGGCGTCGCGTCGGTCCCGTTGTCACTCGGTTTGACGTCGGTGAACGAGAAGGCGCATACCCGGACCCTGACGGCGCACCCGCCGATAGGTGCCGGCGGCGAGTTACACGTTCGGTACCTCGGGGTCGCCGTTCATACTCGCTCGACGAACTGGAACGACTAGGATGCTCGCTTCGATACTCTCGAAGGCGAAGGCGTGGCTGTTCGACGACCCCGAGGACACCGACGACCTCACCGATCTCGGCGAGATGGAGCTCCAGCAGCGGATCAGGGAGCTCGAGCGACGGACGACCGGCCGCCGCGAACAGCTCGAGTCGCTCCGGGACCGCTACCGGTCGGCCGTCGACAGGGCCGGGCGCGTCGAGGAGCCCGAACTCGTTTCGGTTCGCGCGGACCTGACGGCGGTCCTCGAGCGGACCGCGTTCACGCGAGCGAAGTTCCTCCAGGCGATACGTGCGAAGGGCTTCCTGAGTCGACTCGCGCTCGCGAAGCGCTCGGACGCGTCAATCGAGGGATTCGACTTCGACCGGGATGCGGTCCCCACCGTCGTCCGCGACCCAGTCGGGAACGGCCTGCAACCTGACGGCCGCACTCCGACGGTCGGATTCGACCCGCCATCGGACCCCGAAGACCTCGACGCGTGGGGGACCCGCGAGCTCGGTGACGTCGAATCGTACGTCGATGACGTGGTGGCGGCAGCGCGAGGCGACGACCCGGTCCCGGCGCTGCTCGAACTGATCGAGACGGACGAGGACGAGGAGTTCGACGAGTTCCTTGACGACCAGACCGACGACGACAGTGGTGAGGCACCCGGACCGGAGGGGAGGGCTCCGGTGACGGACTGACAACGGCGAGTCGAGCGAGACCGACGGGAACGCGACTGCAGCGGCGACGGATTGAGGACTGCGACGCTACACGACGTGTGGCCGTGCCCCGTTCTTTACTTGTGGGACGGTCGACCGTGTGCGTATGCGAATAGCGTTGATCTCGGACGTCCATGGGAACCTGCCGGCGCTCGAGGCGGTGCTCGACGACGTCGACGACGACGACGCGGTGGACGCGACGGTGTGTGCCGGGGACGTCGTGGGGTACGGGCCGTGGCCGAGCGAGTGCGTCGAGCGCGTCCGCGAGACGTGCTCGGTGGTCGTGCAGGGGAATCACGACCGGACGGTGGAGACGCCCGCGGAGTACAGTCACAACGAGATGGCGATGCGGGGTCTGGAGTACGCGAAGCGCGAACTCTCCGACGCGCAACGCGAGTGGCTCGCCGCGTTGCCGCCGCGGACGACCATCGCTCGCGACCGGTTCCGCCTCGTGCACAGTCACCCGGACCCCGACCAGCTCGGTCGGTACGTTCGACCGCGCGGGTTCCCGGAGATGCGACCGTACCTCGACGACCACGACGGCCTCGTGCTCGGGCACACGCACCTCCAGCATCGCGCCAAGGTCGATGGGAAGCTCATCGTGAACCCGGGAAGCGTCGGCCAGCCGCGCGACGGCGACCCGGACGCGGCGTACGCGGTGCTCGACGTCGAGGACGCGACCGTGGAACTCCGGCGCGTCGAGTACGACGTCGACCGCGTCATCAAGCGCGTCGAGGACGAGGGGCTGCCGCGACGCATCGGGACGCGACTGCTCGACGGGAGCTGAAACCGTCCACGCGAACCGAAGTCGAGAAGCCTTACTGGTGGCCGGCGCGCTCCAGCCGGAGGTATTCGTCGAGGAGTGCGGGGAGGTGCGCGTCGTAGGACGCGCGGACGTCGGCGGTGACGCACGCGTCGCCGCCGCAGGGGTCGGCGATGATGGCACACAGCGGACACTCGACGTCGTCGAAGGCGTCGGCGTCGATCGGTATCGGCTCGACCTCGTCGAGTTGGGCCGCGGCCGTCCGGAGTTCGTCGAGCGAGTACGCGTCGAGGACCGCGTTCATCCGAGCCGCGGCGTCCGGGTCGTCGGCGGTACCCTCGCCGTTCGTCTCTCCGTCGTCGCTCCCCCCGATGTCTTGCTCGGCGAGCCCTTCGCGGAAGGAATCGTCGAGGCCGTCCAGGTTCTTCGCGGCGAGCCCGGAGTCCGGGCCGAGCGCGGCCGTCGGGTCCTCGGCGGCGTCGGGCGTCTCGACGGCGTCGTAGTCGACGGAGTCGAGCGCGGCTTCGAGCGCGTACTTGTCCGGGAATCCGTCGCGGAACGCCTCGCGGACGCGGTCCTCGTACTCGTGCCGGCGGATGAATAGCGTGTTCAGGAGTTCCTTCCCGACGAAGTAGTGCTCCCAGAGCGCCTGATAGCTGTCGACGCCGTCCGGGACGCCCGGATGGTCGACGAGGTCGTCGGTGTCGACGGCGTGATAGTTGAGTTGGCGTTTGGTCTCGTCGCTGGTCGGCTGGAAGACGACCGCGCCGAACGACCCGTGCTGTTCGAACGCCTCGATGAGGACCTTCGGCAGCGGTTCCTTCTCGACGCCGATGAGGTCCTGGTCGGGGACGTCCGTGGTCGCCGCAGCGGGAACCTCGAGGAGTGGCGTCGGTCGGTCGAGCATCGTCTCGGCCGCGTCGATGTCGACGCCGTGCACGCGCTCGCTCAATCGCTGGCGGAGGTCGTCGGCGTCGAGCTCGTGGACGCGCTCGTCGATCTCGTCGTCGAGCGCTTCGAGCGCCTGGAGCGTCGACACGAACACGTGGTCGAGCCACGTGTCCGCGTACGCGTCCACGTCCGTCCCGAGCGCCGCCTGGACGTCGTCGTCCTCGATGGCGTCGGCGTGCGCGAGCAGGTACTCGTCGATGTCCTCGTCCGCGACCCGGTAGCGGTCCTCGAGCGCGCCGGGGTCGATGGGGTCGACGTCGAGACCCTCGACGCAGAGCGCGTCGAAATCGGCGTCCGGGCCGAGCGGCGCGATGGGGTAGGGGACGTCGAGCGTAACCTGGGCGACGGTCTCGGCGACGCTCCGACGCTGCGAGAGCCGGTTGAGTTCGCGCTGTGCGTCGCTGGCCGCCGCGTCGTCGCTGTCGGTGCCAGTGGCGTGACTGAGCGCGTGATAGTACAGGGGGTTGACGTAGAGCGCGCCGTCGCTCTCGGCGTGAACGGCGCCGCGAGCGATCGCCGTCTGCGTCTCGATCTCCGAGAGCAGGCGGTCGTGTATCTCGTCGGCGTCGTGCTCGTCGCCGTACACGGCGTCGAACGTGCTCTGTATCTTCGCGGGGAACTCGGCGTCGTCGTACACCACCGAGAGAATCTGGAGTTTGTCCACGGCCTCCTGGAACGGTTCGACGGCCGCCTCGACGGTCTGAGCGGTGAGCCAGGCGTCGTAGAGCGTCCGCAAGCGGTCCGCCCTGACCGTCGGGTCGTCGAGCGCGTCGTAGAGCGCGTCGATGCTCGCGAGTTTCAGCCGCGAGAGCGAGTTCACGAGGCCGACGGACCACTCGCCGTGCATGAACTCCTCGCGGGAGACGAGCGCGTGGATGAGCGTCATCCCGATGGGGTCGTCGGCGGCCTCGTGCACCCGGAGCGTGTTCGTGGTGTAGTCAGCGCGCGCCATCACGTGCTCCTCGCCGTCCTCGGTGAGCGTCTCCGCCTTGAACGCGTCGCGGAACGCGGCGAACTCCTCCGTCATTCCGTCCGCTCCTCCTCCTCCAGGCGTTCGAGCGCGGCGTACAGGTCCGCGGTCTCGAGTTCATACTCGGTCATGACGTCGTCGAGGACGGTCGCGATCCGGGCGATGTCGTCCTCGTCGAGGCTGCTCTCGGCGGCGCGCGCCGCCGCCGCGGACTTGTACGGTTGTGCGAGGTCCGGTTGGCCGACGCCCCGACTCGCCCCTGCAGTACCCTCCTTCCCGTTCCCGGTCGCCGTGACGCGGTCGTACGGCTGGTCGAGGGTTGCGTCGGGGAGCGCCGCCGGCCCGGAGTGGACGCCGCGGAGGGCGTCCTCGAGCGCGCCGACGAGCTGGTGTTCGACGCGCGCCGGGTCCTTGTCGTCGTCGAGGTACGTCTCGAACTCGGTGTTGGCGAGGGCGTCCTTGGCGATGTCGGGGACGTCCTCGATGTCGGGGATGTCTCGCGTGAGTGCGGGCGTTCCGAACGTGAGCGTCACGATGTCGTCGGCCTGGGCCTCGCTGACGCCGTTGCGCGCGAGGATGTCGCGCCAGACGTCCTCGATGGACCGGTCGTGGTCGTTGTCGGTAGTCATTGGCATACTGTGTTGGTTTCGTGGGGTGACGTGGTGTGATGGCGTGGCGTCGTGTGGTGAGCTGGTGGTGTGTCGTTCGGTTGCGTGGTCGTGCGGTCAGTTCTTGTCACGTTGGTAGAGTGCGGCGAGTTGGACGTGATTCGCGTCCGTGTCGACGGTGACGACGCTGTCGTAGAACGTCATCCGCGCGCTCACGGCCGGGTCGTCGACGCCCTCGGTGTCTGCATCCTTGCGTACGTGGTCTTTGCGTGTGGCGTGACTCGCCTCGGTCGTGAACTCCGCGTAGTCGTCGTAGAGCGCGGCCGCGAGGTACCCGACGAGTTCCGACTTGAACGCGTCCGCGAGTTCGTCGGGTGCATCGACCTCGAGGTTCCGGTACTCGACGTCGGCGAGGACGGCGAACTCGACGTACTGTTTGTCGAACTCGCCGAGGAGGAGCGGCGGCGAGTCGAACGGGTAGTCCGCGAGCCAGTCGGCGTCCTCGTCCGCTGGAGGCCGGCCGAACTGTCGGAACCGAACCGCGACCGCCGGGTCCTCGGCGTCGTCCTCGAGGGTGGCGTGCGACCGGAGTTTGGCGTACAGGCGTGCGGCGCGCGGGTCCGGGTCCTCGTCGTCGAGGACGGCGGACCCGAGGTAGCGCGTCTTCCGGCGGACGTCGTCGCTCGTCGCGTGCTCGAAGTAGCCCGGGGCGAGCGTGCGGATCATCGCGCCGTCGAGCTGGAGTGGGCGTCGGCTCTCGTTCCCGACGGCCTTGACCTTGTTCAGGGCGCCGGCGGTCCGGAGGTCCAGGGCGTCGCTGTCGGTGTTGAGGTACGGGCTGAGGTTGGTGTCGCCCCAGTCCGTGTCGATTCGGTCCTCGAGCGCGCCGAGGACGTCGCTCCCGTCGACGGTGAACTCGCGGTCGTCGACGAAGTCGACGAGGACCGAGAGGACGTCGAACGGCCGACCACCCCCTGGTCGGAGGTGCCAATCGTAGTATTCTTCTCCCTCGTCCCGGACGGTCACGAACCCCATGGCAGCGTCTTGTCGACGGCACGACCTAAAGCTACCTCCCGGTTCGGAGCCGACCGACGACGCGGTCGACCACGCGCTCCGGGACGGGGCTTTTCGGGTCGCGTCGCTCGGTGAGCGCGCACGCTTGGACGGGCCGCGTCCACCTGTCAGTTCGAGCTTGTGCATCGTGTCGAACCATCGCGTCCCCACGACACCCCACCTGGCGTCCACCACCCGACCCAACACAACCATTAAGTGCGGGCCGCTGTCGAGAACGGAAGCGCGACCTGCTCGTCGCCGGACGCCCGAGGTACTTGAACCGAGCGTTGGGGACGCGAGCGAACGCCGGAGCGGTGAACGCGGCGCGTCGACCACGACACGATGCCAGCACCCGACTCGAACCCACGACCGGCCGTGACCCAACGAGCGCTCTCGACGCCGCGTCCGGGGGTGCGTCGCTGATGTACTGCCTCGAGCGCGGCCCCGTCGACGACCGACGACCCATCGCAGTCGTCGCGGCGCTGCACGGCGACGAACCCTGCGGCGCGTACGCCATCGCGGACCTGCTCGCTACCGACCCCGCGTTCCAGCGGCGCGTGAAGTTCGTCGTCGCGAACGAGCGCGCGATGGAAGCCGGCGAGCGCTACGTCGACGACGACCTGAACCGCGCGTTCCCCGGCGATCCACACAGTCGGTCCCACGAGCGCCGGCTCGCCGCCAGGCTCCGCGAGGAACTCGCCGACGCCGAAGTCATCACGTTCCACTCGACGGACGCAGAACCGACGCCGTTCGCGCTCCTCCAGAACCCCAGCGAGACCACCGACGCGGTCGTGCGCGCCACCGGCCTCGAACAGATCGTCGACATCAGCTACGTCGACGGCGGCCTCGAGGACGTCGTCGACGGCGTCGCCGTCGAATGCGGCCCCATGCGCACCCGAGGCGCCGCCGAGAGCGCGCGCGGCATCCTCGAGCGATTCCTCACCGCCCGCGGCGCCCTCCCCGGAGCCGTCGAACCCGTCGACCTCGACGTCTACCGCGTCGACGGCGTCGTCGACCGCGGCGACCTCGCGTTCACCGGCCGGAACTTCCAACGCGTCCACGCCGGCGACGCCTTCGCCGTCGACACCACCGGCGACGACGGCGAGATAACGGCTCCCGAACCGTTCACGCCCGTCCTCATGGCGACCGACGGCTACGACGACATGCTCGGCTTCCAGGCCACGAACGTCGGGCCGCTCAGCGAACTCGAACCGTAGCCGCGTCGGTCGCGAGTCCGAACGAAACCAGTTCGAACGTGACTTCGAGTCATCATGAAAATCGTAAAACTGCCAGTCGATTCGTACGAATATGTTTCTGGATTTTGCTTTACGCCGGGGGTGAAGGGAAGTTCTCGACGCTGAGGGTCCACTCGAGGGAAGACGATGTCACGGGTCGATGGCATATAAAGACAGAGTTGGGTCGGAGGCCGAACGCGAGGACGACTGCGATGGGTGTTGTTCGTCGAATCGTGATGTCCGACGCAGACCCAGAGGTCGAGGACGCGTTCGAACTGATCACGAACAACGCGGTGGAGGCGGTGACGGAGTCCGAACTCCGCGAGCTGGCGGCGGACCCGGAGGGGGAGCGCGCGTACGTCGGCTACGAGCCGAGTGGCGTGCTCCACCTCGGGCACATGCTCACCGCGACGAAGCTCATGGAGCTCCAGGAGGCGGGGTTCGAGGTGGTGGTGCTGCTGGCGGACGTGCACGCGTACCTGAACGACAAGGGGTCGTTCGCGGAGATCCGCGAGACCGCCGAGCGCATGCAGGAGCAGTTCGTCGCGTTCGGCCTGAACCCCGAGCGGACCGAGTTCGTGCTCGGCTCCGAGTTCCAGCTCGACGAGGACTACGTGCTCGACCAACACGAACTCGGTCTGGAGACGTCGATGAACCGCGCGCAGCGGTCGATGGGTGAGATCGCGGGCGACGACGCCGAGCGCGTGAGTCACGTGAACTACCCGCTCATGCAGGCGCTCGACATCAAGTACCTGAACGTCGACCTCGCGGTCGGCGGGATGGAACAGCGGAAGGTCCACATGCTCGCGCGTGACGTCCTCCCGAAGCTCGACGAGCCGGCGCCGACGTGCCTGCACACGCCGCTCATCGCGGACCTCGAGACCGGCATCGGGAAGATGAGTTCGAGCGACGGCGTCACCATCAGCATGGAGGACTCGACGGCCGACATCGAGGCGAAGGTCGAGGCCGGGTTCTGTCCGCCCACCGCGGACCCGGACCCGGAGGCGCACCTGTCGAGCGACGACCTCCCCGAGGGCGTCGAGTCCGCGGACGTCCAGCTCGAGAACCCGGTCCTGCAGTTGTTCGAGTTCCACGTGTTCCCGCGGTTCGACGCGGTGACCGTCGAGCGCGAGGACCGCTTCGGCGGGGACGTGACCTTCGACTCGTACGCGGCGCTGGAGGCGGCCGTCGAAGCCGGCGACCTCCACCCCGACGACTGCAAGAGCGCACTGGCGGACGCGCTCGACCGCCTCGTCGACCCGGGCCGGCAGAAGTTGGCGGCCGCGGACTGAGGCCCGCGGAGCCCTTCGACGCGGCTGTCGCGTCCGATTCGAGCCCGACCGGTCGGGCCGAAGCACCGACGTGCCGGGGCGTCCACAGCGTTCGTATCGGGCCGGGACGAACACCTGCTATCACATCCTTCCACGACTCATGACCCACGAGGACGTTATCGACCGCATCGACGCGGCGCGCGAGCGCGACCGCTCGTTCGCCGGCCTGCAGGCGCGAGCGGCTGCTGCGCGCGCCGCGGCCAGCGCCGACAGGACAGAGACAGCCGCTATCGAGGCCGTCGCCGGGCTGCTCGACGCCGAACTGGACACGCCGGCCGCCGAGAGCGAGCGAATCACGGGCCTCGACGCCATCGCGACGGACGTCGAATCGGCGTGTGTCGACGCGCTCACGGCCGTGCCGCGGGACGACTCCGCGGCGTTGGCGGCGGCGCTCCCGGTGCTCGCGCGAGCGACTCACCGCGGACGCACTGCGGCGGTCCGCGAGGCAGCGGCCGAGGAGTGCCTGCACGCGATGGTCGAACCCGACGCGATACCCGCCGACGCGGTCCCGATCTCCGACCTCGAAGCGGGATTCGCGGCGGGCGAGCGCGACGTCCGCAGGCAGCTGGCGGCGACGCGCCGCGGCGTCGTCGGGAACGGCGGCGTGTTCGAGAAGGCGGCCGGGCAGGCCCCGGAACGCGCCCCGGGGCTCGTCCGCTGGTTGCTGCGGTTCGAGGACTTCGAGCTCGTCGACAACCGCCTCTCGTTCGAGTGGGGGGTCGCGCGGGCGCTGGAGTCGCTGGATGACGAACGCGCGTCGGCGGTCCTCGACGTCGTCCTCGACCACCTCGCTCACGAGAACGCGGACTACCGGCGGACGGCCGCGGGCGCGCTCTCGGAGTCCCACGAGGCGGTGCCCGAGGGGCGCGTTGGGGACGTCCTGGACGCGGTGGGTCGGCGATTCGATGACGAGGCGTTCGGTGTCCAGGAGGACGCGGTGGCGGTCGCGCTGGCGCTCCTGGAGCGCGTCCCCGGGGCAGCGGAGCGCACGTTCGACCGGCTGCGGACCGACGTTCCGGCGGGCGCGGTGGTCGATGGGTTGCGCGAGCTCGACGAGGCCGACCCCGCCGTCCGAGCGCCCGCGGTCGAGTTCCTGCTGGACGCGTGCGACGGCGAGGCGACCGGGCGGAGCGCGTCGCGACTCGGGAACTACCTCCTCGGCGGCGGCACGCATCGCTGGACGGGAGTCGGGCGGGCGCTCGTCGCGGGGGCAGTCGCCGAGGCGGCCGCCGACGACGCGGGTCGGGCACGCGCTTCGAGCCAGGTCGCCGCGCTCGCGCCTGGCGTCGACGGTGACGACGGGAACCGCGTTCGCGCGCTGGCAGCCGTCGCGACCGACGCCGGCGTCGAGCCACTACGGGTGTTCGTCGCGCTCGTTCCACCACCGGAGAGCGTCGACGCCGGCGTCGACCCCGGGGCGTGTCTCCGGGACGTGCTTTCGGCGTGCCTCCGGGCGGCCCGCGCGCCCGACTCGACGACCCGACAGCGCGCGCGACTCGCCGCCGAACTCCTCGCGGACGTCATACGGGCAGCGGAAGGAACTAGCAACGGCGACGACAGCGATCACAGCGAGAGTGAGGCCAGTGACGGCGACGCGACGGCGGCGGTGTGCGACGCGCTCCGTGCGGTCCGGAGTCCCGGGGCCGCGACCTCGGTGTCGGTGGCTGCGCGCACCCGGGTCGTCGCGGCGCTTCCGGTCTCGGCGCGCGTTCAGGACCCGGGGCCGGTCGCCGGACTGCTCGCGCATACGGACGCCACCGTCCGGGAGCGCGCGGTCGACCTCCTCGCGACCGGGCGCGTCGACGCGTCCGGGGACGGGACGGACGAACTGGTCGGGGCGTTCGGCGAGCGACTGACCGGGGACGTCGAGTCGGTCAGAGGGGCGGCGGTCGACGCGGCGCCCGCCGTCGTCGACGGGCTGCCCGCTGGCGCGGCCGGCGGCGTGGTCGACGGGTTGCTGGAGCGGGCGGGGAGCGAGGGCGAGCGCACGCAGCGGCGAGCGATCGCCGCGCTCGTCGACGTCGCGGACGCGGTCCCCGGGGAACGCGTCGAGCAGGTCGCGACCGTCGCGCTCCTCGGCCTGCAGAGCGCGGACACCGACACGCGCTCGGTGGCGGCGGACCTGCTGGCCGCCCTCGGCCCTCGATTGTCGGCCGAACGCGCGCCCGCCGTCGCGGCGGGCGTCGTCGCCGCCACTGAGGCGTACGCGGACGTCGTCTTCGACGGCCTCGACGTGCTCTGGGCGCTCGCCGAGGTACCCGGGACGGGCGACGCGGTCGCTCGTGCGTTCGCTCGAACGCTGGCGGCGAGCCGGGTCGCTCGCGACCACCTCGCGGACGCGTCGGTCGGGTTCGAGGCGACGCCCGCGCAGGTCCGGCGCGTCGTCGACGGCCTCCTCGACCTGGTCGCGGCGGACGACGCCGACGCGAGCGCGGACGCCGCGACCGCGCTCGACGTCGTCGCGACGACCCTCCCGGCGGACCGCATCGACGCGGTCGTCGACGCGCTCGCGACCGCAGCCACCGGCGCGGACGCGGCGGTCCGGTCGGCGGCGTACGACGCGCTCGAATCCGTCGCCACCGTCGCCGCCGACGCCCCCGCGTCCACGTGGACGCCGCTCGGCGCCCTCTTCGGCCACGAGGAGCAGCGGGTGCGTCGCGGAGCCATCAGGGTCCTCACCCGGGTGCTCGACGCTGGCGGTGACCCCTCCGGCGCGGCGGACAGCGCCTGCGACGCAGCCACCGACTCGGCGACGCCGGCCGCGATGTCGGGCGCGGACGGCGACGGGACCGCGCTCGAAGTCGTCCTGGTCGCTGGGCTCTCGGACCCCGCGGCCGACGTCCGCGTCGCCGCGTCCCGCGCCCTCGGCGCGGCCGCGACCGCACCGAACGGGCCGGGCACCGACTGGGCTATCGGCCGGCTCTGTGGCCGCACCGCCGACGACGCGGCGGCCGTTCGGCAGGCCGCAGTCGAGGGCATCCGGCGCGTGCTGGCGGCCGTCGACGCGGCCGCCGCGGACGAGCCCCGGTCGGTCCGGGACGTGCTCGCCGACCGCGTGGCGGAGGACCCGGACGCGGCCGTCCGCGAGGCGGCGGTCGCGGCGCTCCTCGGTCCCGGTGGCGCCATCCTGGACGTCGACGGCGGGCGCGCCCGCCTGGACGACGCGGCGGCCGCACTCGAGGACCACGTGACGTCTGTCCGCGAGACGGCGGTCGAGGCACTCCCGGGGTTCCTCGAGCGGATCGACGCGTCGCTCGGACTGCGGTCGCGCGCGGTCATCCACCTCGAAGAGCGAATCGAAGCCGACGAGTCGTCGACCGTCCGCCGTCGGGCCGCGGCCGCCGCCAGCGACGTCCTCGCGGCCGTCGTCGACGACTACGGCGCGTACGAGTACGGGAGCGACGAACACGTGGGCGAGTACCCGCCGGCGTCGTGGCTTCGGGAGGCGCTCTCGGACGTCGACCCGCGCGTCCACGCGGCGGTCGTCGACCGCCTGCCGGCGTTCGCCCCGACGCTCGACGATCGGACCGCGGGGGTCGCGGTCCGGAAACTCGTCGTCGCCCGACGGGCCCGCGAGGGCTGGCCGACCGACGGGGACCTCGCCGCGCTGACCGCGCTCGTCGACCGCCTCGACCCCGACCGGATGCGGAGCATCGAATCCCACATCGTCGCCGCGCTCAGCGACGCCGAGGGCGAACGACTGAGGACGCTGGCGGTCGCGCTCGCCGCCGCCGTCGAGGGCGAGGGCGGCGTGGAGAACGACGTCGTCGAGACGCTCCTCGACCGCATCGCGACCGCACGGAAACGGACAGGGCATTTCGGGGAACGCGTCCCGTCCCCGCAGGCCGACTCGGCACGCGACGTCCTCGTCGACCTCGTCGAGACGTCTCCCGAGGCGTTCGGGAAGCGCGTCGACGCCGAGACCCTCCGGTTCTACGTCGGACACGACCGCGAGGCGGTCCGGGCCGGCGCCGCCGCCGTCCTCGCCGCCGTCGTCGAGCACGGCGACGATCCCCGGGCGGCCGTCGCGACACGCGACGACCTCCGCGCGTCCCTCACCGTCGACGTCCTCTCGGGCCCGGCTCGACTCGCCGTCCTCGCGGCGCTCGCCGACGGGACGCTCCTCGCGCGCACCCACACCGCCGGAGACGACCGCTGACGGAGCGCCGCGACCCCGGCGCGTCGCTCCACGAACGCGAACCCGCCGTTCGGACCGTCGTCCATATCGAGGGATTCCGCGTCGACCGCCCGGGTCGACCCCCCTGGAGTACTTGAATGGAGCGTTTAGTCGCGAGTGAACACTCGGACCGGGAGGGTGGCGCGAGAGGGTTCGCGTATGTCGACGCAATCGACGACCCGATGCGAGTACTGTGGTCGCACCGACGACGCCGTCTCGACGCGCCGCGGTCGCGGCGCGCAGGCGCTCTGCGACGCCTGCGACGCGTGGATCACCGAGCGAATGGGAGAGATGACCGTCGCGGTCCCAGACGCACCCACTCGCGACAGCCGCGAGCGCGACGCCGACGTCGACGCGGACTCGGGGCGCGTGCTCGCGCTCGACCCCGACGCGGACGCGACGGCGGCCCTGGAGTACTCCAGTGGCGTCAGCTACGAGGTCATCGGCCAGCTCGAGGCCGCCGGCTTCGAGACCGTCGAGGACCTCTGGACCGCCACACGCGACGACCTCCTCGCGGTCCCCCACGTCGAACCGGCGGACGTCGACGCGATACTCGACAGCATCTCGACCCGGCCCACGCGCGGCTTCGTCGAGACCCTCGAGGAACTCGACGCCGAGGACGTCGACGCGCTCGGCGACACCGACGGGGGCCCCGGCGACGATGACGACCCCAGCGACGACGACGCCGAGATACTCTGACTGAACTTTTCCACGTCGAGTTCGACGCGAAAGAGCGAGTGCCCAGTTAGCTTTAGGTGTCAATATGACAAGAATAGAGTGATGCTCGGTCCGCTAGAACGCAGTCACCTCGAGAACAAAGTCCGGATGGTTCCCGAGTACGAACTCGATAGGTTGAGAGACAACTTCCGCTTGAACGGTCACTTCGACGCCATCGACGTGGTCACACGCGAGAAGAACCGTCGAGCGGCAATTCGAGAGGAGGAACGACGACGAGAGGAGGTCCTCAGGAGACAGGAACGGCGAAGCTCGAAAAAATCGGCCGAAACCCAGAGCAGCGAGATATCGCCCATACGGATGGGAGAGGGGCGGACTGGATGGGAGTGTGACGATTGCGGGAACGAACCAGAGAGGAATTATCAGCGTCTGATCTCAGGTCTGAAGGTACACACCGCAGAGTTGCTCGGATTGCTCGATTGGGAGTACACCTACGAAGAGGACACATGGGCGTACGAACAGCATTCGATAATCGAATGCCCGGAGTGCTCCAACTACTACGTCGCCTTCACCGATTGAACCGCTCGGTCGGCCCTCCATCTCAAGCACTCTGTCAAAATTGAGCGGTCGTCGGACGGCTTACGTGTGGCCGCCAGACGAACCGGACTACCTCTCGCGCAAGGTCTCGCCATCGAGCCACTGTTCCAAACTACGGGGCTTGGCCCCGTCGGGGAACGACTATTTAGACCCGGAAACGCCGAAGGCGCGGCCGTGGTGGGCTATCGAACGCAGTCTCGACCCGACTGCGGTCGAATAATCAACCGATCACAGGACATGAACACGCTCTGACTTAAAGAAACTGTTTGGTTACCACCTCGAGACCAGCACCGGGGAGTCGGCGGGCTACGTCTCGTGTATGTCGTGGCACAACCACTTCGAGCCGGAGTGCGAGAGCGGACACGAATCGACCGCGATGCGCGACGACGGCCCCGTCCACCACGGGCAGAGCCGGACGTACGTCTGCCCGGTCTGCGGGCGTGAGGTCCTCGCGTCGAACGTCCCCGGGGAGCGCGAGCCGTCCACGCGCCAGCTCCGCGCCGGCACGAAGCCGGCGACGGACGCCCGGGTCGACCGCGTCGGCGCTCGCGGCAACGGGGGTGGGGTCTGATGCGGACCACCGCGACGGACGCGCCGCGGGACGCCTCGGGCTGGAACTGGGTCGGCGTCGCCCCCGCCGACACCGCCGGCCGCGTGAAGCTCCCGCGTGCGCTCCTCGAGGAGGGCGTGTTCGACCAGCACGACGAGGCCTACTGGGGCCACGAGAAGAACACCGGAACGCTCGTCGTCTCCCCCGCTCCCCTCGAGCTCGAGGACTACCACAGCCTCTCCGAGTCCCGGAGCATCGGGAGCCGCGCCGACGGCCACCGCTGCACCGTCCCCCACCAGTACAAGCCCGGGACCTCCGGGCAGCTCCCCGAGGTCCTCCAGAACCAGGACCCCGCGTTCGACGGCGAGGAGCGCGTGCACTTCGTCTACCACGACGCCGTCCTGGAGCGTGACACCCCGTGGTGCTTCGTACTCCCCGAGAGCGACTTCGAGGAGCGCATGCTCGCGCCCGCCGACTGGCCCGAGACCGTGTTCCCGAAGTCCGAGCGCCTGCTCTGACTGGGGCGCGAAAACTATTTGACTTGTTTGTTTTTAGTATGTCTGCCTGATGGCGACTTTCTGGACACGTGTTCGGATTCGTAGCAATTTAAGCAGGTCCTCCTCATCATTTACTGTATTCGAAATTGCTCGGTCCAGAGACTGAGCAACAGAAGGGTCGGCCTGTTCAACCACGCCATTCCTCTCTAAAAGTGGTATTAGATCTGCAGCATGGGCTTCAAGAAGCGACGGATTACTTCGAGTAGTATCATTAAGGACGTCAACGATATCCGACGGCGAAATATTGCCGCTCTTACTTAATGCAACGAGAGCTTCTGTAATTGCCTCCAGATCGCCATCCAAACTAAGAGTCTCGCCGCTTCGATCTGCACTATTCTCAGTCGGTTCGAGTGCCAAAGCGCACTGCTCTAATCCGCCTTTGATTTTCCTTACTCCGAGCTGGTCGACGACTTGCGGAACCTGTAATAGAATCGCCACATTCTCTGGGTCGTCATGTAGGAGCGAACGAGCAAGTGAAACGACCGACTCGATTTGTTCATTGGTGAGCCAGTTGCGCTCCACGTACCCAGCAAGCACGTTGAGAGCAGTGCTACGGAACCCAGGTTGATTGTCGCCACATGAGATCTGCTCAACCAATGGGTGAACTAGTTGCTGGACGCTTGTTCCTGTCAGTGGTGGGATGCGTTGTTCGGTTTGCTCACGATAAGAGTCGAACT
This sequence comes from Halorubellus litoreus, assembly GCF_037081675.1. GTDB lineage: Archaea > Halobacteriota > Halobacteria > Halobacteriales > Natrialbaceae > Halorubellus > Halorubellus litoreus. The sequence goes on from NZ_JAZAQL010000004.1 coordinate 129,922, forward strand.
CCCTCGGAATAGAATCATTAAGTAAAGCTATGGTTTGATGTCTAATGTTCGGATTCTCACTCTGGATGCGTTCGACTAATGGAGTTAGCGACGCTGTCGAACCTGTTGCCGGTAATGCCTCAAAGACGTCATCAGGTACGGCAGACGGAGTGCCCTCGGTGTTAGATGCAGCGTCAATCCACAACCCTATAAATTCGATTCCCTCTTCGGGGTCCCCGAATGTTCGCAGAAGAGCTATGGACTCCAACGCGGCCCTGATAGCCCAGGATTCTTCCCAATCTGCATCTGGAATCCGGCTACCCAATGCGTCAATAAACGCGTCAAGGTCTAACTTCTCATGAGAATCGTAGTTAGAAATGATTGCGGCCGCCGCATGAGTAGCTTCCGCACCCGATGCGAGCTCAGTCGCTGAGTATTCGGAAAGGTATCGTTCGGCCAGCCCCGATCCAAGCAAATTCGCTTCTGCGGCATACCGGATTGCAGTATGTGAATGTTTTCTTTGAATATATTTCGAATCGAAAACAGCTTCGAGCAGATCTTCAAATGTATCATCAAACACCGTACGGTCTCGGTCAGTGATGGAAGCAACCTTACAGAGTAATTCACCAGGGTGGTTTAGCTCAACCTCCTCGATATTGCCATACAAAATTTTTCTTTTAAGTTCTCCGATTAAATGACGGCCAGGTCCTCTTTCTAAAGCATCGACAATCACGGGGAATGGTCCTTCCCCTGGCCCTTGGGTAGCTTTAACCAAAGAATCAAAATATAGAATATTTTTCATATTGGTCAGTCCTCCATCAATTTCGTCCCCCAATATTATGCTGTAAAATATAGAGTTAATGAACTGCTCAGTTGTGAGGCCTTTGTCCACAAGCGCTTGGAGCAATCGAATAGCAGCGGTTTTTGCGTGACTAAACGACGCAATCGCTGCCTGAAGCCTCTCGAAAAGTATTGGCAGGTCACGCTCAACCAAGACATCTGCCAAAGTGAGTATATAGAGTGTTTCGAATACCTCTAGATGAAGATCGTCGTTGCTGAATATTTTTATAGTTGATAACACATCAATCCAATCGTTTCGATATTCAGGATTTGACGTCTGTGCTATCGCTCGGCCCAATCCCCAAATAGCTACGGCATCGCGGTCGTCTTTGAACTTTTCTGCGGCGGCGATAGTCTCTTTGAGCCGGTTAACGAGATCGCGAGGTTGGGTCTTCCTGTCCTGGCTGAGTCTATCAGATAGTAAAGTCCTTATATAGCGTCCCCAGAACTGTACCAATGGTTCAGAAGCGGCCTCAAATTTGTCTATTACAGCGTTAGCTTGTTCAACTCCTCCCGTCCCAAGTTGAGGGTGTGTGAGCAAGACAGCTGCAGCGCGGGCGTCAGTACGATCGACATCGTCCGGTGTCGATTCTTTCAGTATACGGTTGATTACTGCATCGCGGGTCTCTTTCAGGACGTTTGAGTTTCTCCTCACAGTATTTGGACTTGCGGCGAAAAGAAGCTGATCGAGTACAGTAACAAGGATTTTTGATGTCGATGGCTGGTGGTCGAAAGTCGCATATCCAACCATTTCTTCCAAACTTGAGTCGACGATATTCCCCTGCTTGATCGTTTTTGAGAGGGCTCGCAAGAGCCGTTCGTCCCCAGCCAAGAGTCCGTTTGCAGCCAATCGGCGTTCGATATCAAATAGTCCAATCTGTCTGACGCAGTGTCGCTGAACCTCCTCGGAAGAACGAGCCATATCGAACAGGCTCGTAGCGTTGCTCATTGAGAAGGACACCTGTTCGCGAAGGACGACGGCGATGTCGGCTAGAAGTTCGGGAAACTCTTCGGCCTCACAAAGTGTCCAAGGTATCTTGGCAAGGGTAGCTTCACGGGTATATATAGTCGATGGCAACTGTCCCTTCCCTCGTGTGATCTCTGCCCGAATACGCTGAATTGCGATGTCTTCTTGTTTGCTTGGATGTCTTACACACATATGGTGTCAGTTTATGTATATTGATTGTTTGTTTCTATGAACTCGAACCTCATAGACATTTAGTAGGATACCGTGAAAAATTCTCTGGCTGTTAGGGATTCGACAGGTGTGCTGCTTTGCCGTTAGGTTCCCGCATAGATGAGGATGGCCGAGGACGCGAGCGCGAGGAGTGCGGCGACGACGGCGGCGGTGAGCGCTATCCGGCGGAGGTCCGAGCGCGCGGTCGACGGTCGGTGGGTGCGCTCGCGGGCGTCCGTGGAGCGGTGGCGGGCGACGGCGACGGCGGCGAGGACGAGCGCCGCTGCCCCGGGGACAGCGAGCGCGCCCGCGCCGCTGGCGGCGTCGAGGACGGCGGCGCGGACGACGCCGGGGTCGGTCGCGGCGAGGTCGCGGGCGGTCGTCTCGACGCGCCAGCCGGCGAGCCGAAGCGGTTCCCCGCCGAGGACGCCCACGAGGACGCCCACGAGGGCGGCGACGAGCGCGATACGGACGCGACGGTAGCGCGCTCGCCACTCGTCGACGATCGCGAGCGACGAGTGCGCGCCGAGGCGCGCGTCCAGGAGCTCGCGGAGCACGTCCTCGCCGGTGTCGTCGTCGACCGCCTCGTCCGTGGCCGCGTCGCGGTACGCGTCGCCGAGCGCCGCGACGGGCTCGACGAGGTGCTCGCGAGCGCGCTCCCGGGCGACCGCGTTCCGCTGGACGTCCAGTCGCTCGCGGGTGTCCGGGAGGGGCTCGACGCTGCTCCCCGCCGGCAGGTCGCCGTCCGGCCGTATCACGACGTCCACGTCGTCGATGGCGTCGACGCGGCCGGCCTTCGACACGGCGATCGTCACTCCGGTGTCCGCGAGCGCGTCGACGAGGAACGCGAAGAACCGCGTCGCGTCGTACGTCGACCGCGTCTCGAAGTCCAGTCCCGCTCCGCGAGCGGGCGCGGGCGGGCCGTCCACACGGACAGGACGGTCACCGTCGGCCGCGTCGTCGCGCTCGGGAGGGGAGTCGCCGTCGTCATCAGGGTCGCCGTTCGCGTCCGCGTCGTCGGCGTCGGCGAGCAGGAGGTCGTCGGCGACGTCGCCGAGCGACCATCCCTCGCCGGGGAACAACCGGCTGGGGAGCCAGGAGCGACCGCCCGCCTGGGCGTCCTCGGTCTCGACGAACCGCCTGACAGCGTCGTGCTGTGGATCCGCGAGCCAGAGCTGGTCCTCCGTGAGGCCGTCGAGCGCCCACCGCGCGCTCGCGGCGTTCTCCCTCGGCGCCGAAGACACCGATAACCCCGACGCGTCGACGCCCTCGAGCGCCGGCCGGACCCGAGAGAGGTCGATTTCGTCGTCGAACGTGCACTCGACGGTGCCCTGGACGGGCTGGCCGAGCCGACCCTCGAAGTACGAGCAGACGACGCCCGCGGCCGTGTCCGCGTACAGCAGGACGACGCCGGGGTCGATGTACTCGAGCGTCCGCGAGTCCTCCCCGAACAGCGCCTCGCCGTCGTTCCGGAACACCTGGACGTCCGGCATCCTACGCACCTCCCTTGATGCGGCGGAGGAGCGACCGCGCGCCGTTCACGGTGATCGGGCGGTCCGGGACGGGCTCGCCGGCCTCCAGGGACGCGTCGTGGTCGAGGTCGTAGTAGACGGGGTGGACGCGGTCGACCTGCGCCTGGTTCACGAGCGGCCCGAGCTTCTCCCGGCCCTCCGGCGACTCCAGGAGGTAGTAGTTCACCCACTGGAAGAAGTCCAGGCGCGTGTCGACGGTCCGGTAGAGCTGGTAGAGGTAGTCCGACTTCGTCACCACCAGCACGACCTCCTTCTCCTCGAGCAGGCTCTCGTCGACGTGCCGGAGGATCTGGACGTACGTCTCCAGGTACGACGACAGGTCGTCCTGCATCCGGTAGTCCTCGTCGCCGTAAGGGACCTCCGGGACGAGGCTGCCGGCGTCGACGATCACGCAGAGCGTGTCCGAGTGCACGATCTGCTTCGCCATCAGGCGCTGGATCTCCGCGGAGTCCAGCCCCTCGGCTTTCTCCGGAATCGAAGGCAGGCCGCGCACGGACTCGTAGACGTACACGACCCACGCCAGCGACAGCTTCCGCGACGGCGCGAACGCCTTCACGTACTCGACGAGTTTCGCGCCGACGTACTCGCCCGCGTAGTCGAGGACGTCCACGTTGACGTACTCCTTGAACAGGGCGCCGTCGAGCGACCGGAACCGGTGGAGGTGCGTCTCGCCCTTCTCGGTCGGCCCGGTGTAGTCGTCGTCCCCGAACCCGTCGACGGCGTCGTCGTCGCCGTGAATCGAGCTCGACAGCGACGTGAGCGGCTCGGACGGGTTCAGGCGCGTGTTCGGCGACTCCTGTTCGGCGGCCTTGTAGAGCGCCGCGGCGAGCATCGTCTTCCCGGCGCGTTGCACGCCGAGAACGAACACGTCGCGCTGCGCGCGATAGCTCGTGAACAGGTGCGCGCCGATGACGAGGACGGAAGCGGCGACGAAGTCCGTGAAGAGGTCCGCGCCGACGAACGTGACGTTCGTGACGGCGGCGGCGGTCTGGAGGCGGCCGTCGGCGAACGACACCGGCGTCGTGTACGACAGGTGGCGTTCGAGGAACCCGACGGTGACGATGGTCGCCACCACCCAGAACAATGCGGCGGTCGCCGCCCGGAACTCGTACGGGGGCTTCCCGTTTCGCAGGCGGCGACCGCCCGCGAGCACGAACGAGAGCGCGAACCCGGCCGCGAGGACCGGCGCGTTCTCGACGGGCTGCAGGGACGTCAGGAGGCCGTTCGACCGGAACCCGACGAACGCGATGGCCGACGCGACCACGAGCAGGACGCCCTGCACGCGCTTGATGTCGTCGAACAACAACAACGCGACCAGGCCAGCGTACGCGCCGAGCCAGAACAGCACGAACTCCAGGTGACTCACCCCGACCAGTTCCTCGAGCGTGACGACCAGCGTCCGACTGAGGCCGCCGGACTGCCACGCCGCACTCACCATCTTCGTCGCCGCCGGCGTCACCACCGCGATGAGCGCCAGATAGACGACGAGGTCTACCTTCTCCCAGAACGCGTCGAGACCCTCGTGGTCTCGCTCGGAAACAGTTGGTTGCTGCATGCACCACTGGCTTCCGGTGAAACCACCCTAAACCGGAGGCTGCGGGTACAGGTTTCGTAATTCGGAGTCGTTCGAGCCGAGGTGTGCTCGAAGAGCGGGTCCTCTGGCCGCCAGTGAAAGCCGTTACCGAGAACTCGCTGGACTGTCGGTCTCGGCCAGCAGTGAAACGACCCGCAGTTTCGATTCGACCGACGAAACTCGGTCCACGTGACGAACCAGCTGGTCGGCTATCGGTTCCGGCAACGGCTGAACGCCCGAGAGTGTCGAAACCAGATCGATAACTGCCTCCTGAGTCCGCTCGATTCCGTCCAGCGCGTTCTCGACGAGCGGACGGTCTTCGTCGGGGTTCGATCGAAGAAGCAGGTCGAGGGCTCTGTTGGGTTCGATAGCACCAGCACGGAGTGCCGACTCGAGCAACTCGAATCCGGCCTTCGACCCGCCTTCTTCGTGAAGGGAATCCTCGAACCGTAACCTGTCGCGGGAGTCCGAGTGGCGGAATGCTCGCGCGCGAAGCGCTCCCAGTTCTTCGGCATACGTTCGTTTTCTCCGAGTCCGAACCCGTGACTTGGCGTGCTCGATGAGTGGGTCGTCCGCGCCCCAGTCCGAGTACGCGGTGACGATGCCCAGTACCTCGGGCGTCTTGGCTAGCTGTGCGGTAATCGTGTCGCTATCCCCGTGCGCGAGTGCGATTGCGTACCCGGTCGCGCCGTACAGGCGGCGTGGTCGTTCCACGGGTGAGTCCGGTGAGCGAACCGCGTTCCATATTCGACGCGAGGCACCCTCCAGGAACTGTGGCGCTCCGTGTCCAGCGACAAACGCGAGCGCTGCTGCCTCCGGTTTGGTGCGGGTGCTTGGCTCGTTGGCCAGCCGTTCGGTCAGGGTGTCGAGCGCTTCCCGTCTCTTGGACCGGTGTGTGACTCGTTCGAGTTCACCGGCAATTCTTGCTGCAGGACGTGTCTTCAGGCCCCCCTCCCCGTCGGTGACCGCCCGCAGACCAGCGAGTTCCGCGGACGAGTACGCGGTGTCGTCCACGAGCACTATCCAGCCGCAGAGTTCGGACGCGACGTCGTCGTTGACCGCTTCGAGGTCCCACTCCACATCGCCGAGAGACAGCTGTTTGACGCGTGATTCCCTCGCCGCTGCTCGAAGCCGTCGCACGGCTTGGACGGAATCGCCGCCATTCGCGACGACGAAGCCGAGCGCTTGCGATGCGCGCTCGTTCGCCGAGGGCCCGCCAGTCCGGACGTGGTCAGCGAGTCGTCCGGCCGCGGAGTCTCGGATACTGTCGTCGAATGCCGATAGCGTTCCGAGTGCAGTCGCGGCTCTGCGACAGCCGGGCGTGTCACTGGCCTGAACGATTTCAGCCAAGCCCGCAGAGAGCGACACGTCGTCGACCTTGAAACTGAACGCGACGAGTAACCCGAGTCGTTTGGCGACCTCGGACTCGATTCGAGCGGTCTCAGGGGCGACGGAATCCATCACTCGTCGGACCGACTGTGGTGGACTGTAGGTGTCGGCAGCGGCGACTACGACGCCGAGGGCTGCCTGTGCTTTCTCGGGCCAAAACGTTGGCTCTTCGAAGGCGTCGGCGATGTGGCGGGCGAGCCCTCGAACCGTTTCGCGTTCGTCGTAGGGGTCGCCGTAGGCCGAGATGTAGCCGAGAACACTCTCCGGATTTGCGAGCGGTAGTCTATCGCTGGGACGAGACTCGTCTCTGAGGGAGGCCGCGAGTTCGTCGACGACGTCGAACGTGTCGTCTGAATCGAGGTAGCCCGTCGCCCGGCCGAGTATCGGGAGGAGTTCTTGATGGCCGATCGACGCTGTTCGGACGCGTGCTGCTAGGGCATCGAGGTCGACTCCGGTTCGCGAGAGTGCGCCGGTTGCGATGAGGTTGCCGAGGACCTCGGCCGCCCGCTTCCACGGGTATGCAGGTCGGGCACGGACATCGCCGCAGAGCCCCTCGACCACGTGACTCTCAGTATCGGCATCCGAGAACAGGGTGAACAAGAGTCCGAGAGTCTCAGCGGCCTCCGCTCGGTCGAAGCTAGTTCCGGTGCTCACGAAACGTCCGAGAGTCTCGAAGATGACCGACATCGACACCTCCGCCTCGAAGTCCGTCGCCCGAGAGACTGCTGCCAGACCGATTGCGCCCCACAATATCTCAGCGTCTCGACCGTTAGCACCGTAGCCTCGTAGTTCGTCGAAGGGTTCGGCCGCCAGTTGCAGTACCGCCACTACTGACGAGCATGTCGCGACGGCTCTGGGTTGGTGTAGAGCGACGAGTGCGAGGAACCGGATAGCAGCGGGAGTCGACTGAACCGTTGAACGAGCGGGCCCCGGTCCACGAAGGTCGTCGATGACGTGTTCGGCGACCGAATCGGCGGTCGTGTGAATGTCGATTCGGTCAATCACGAAGGCCGGTTCACGGAGTGCGAACCCGTCGAGGACGGTTAGCGCGTGGTCGACCACGGACGTAGCCGCTGTCTCGACCATCGTCGTTTCGAGTGCATCGAGAACGACGTGCTTCTCGGACGTATCTAATCGGACCACGAGAGTGTCGATATCGAAGGCGGCGAGCGTGGCGGCGAGGAGTCGACGGCTGTCCGCGAGTACGTCGGACACCCCGAACACGGCGGCCGCTGAATCCGGGGCCGGACGAGTGAGCAGCCTCTGCAACTGGTCGGCGACCGTTGCGGGGAGATGGTGAGAGTCCGGATTCTCTCGCGCGTACTGGAGAGCCCGTTCGCATACGGTTCGACCGTGGAGGACTGTCGACGGCCCGGGATTGTGCGGGAACGCGGTCTCGAGTTCATCGACGATCTCCGGGACGTCCGTTCCGGCCGTATTCGGAGAGCGCCGCGTCATGAATCGTACATCTCGTTTCGTGGCGTTCTATCAAAATAGCACGGGTCCTTCCTCGTGTGGTCCGGTCGGTTACAGGTCGTGTGAGCGGCCGGCCCCGCCTTTTACCATCGGGGGGTTTTCTCCGAGTGCGATGCTCCGACGCATCATCTCGAAGACGAAGCGATGGGTGAGCGTGAACGTCATCGGACGCAACCCCATCGAGAACATGAGTTCGCTGGAGCTCGAGCGGCGCATCCGGAAGCTCGAGCGCCAGAAGAAGGAGTACAAGAGCGATATGACCAAAGCGAAGCAGCAGTACGACGAGAAGATCCACCAGGCTCAGGAGGCCGACGAGACGCGCGTCCCGGAGATCAAGTCCGAGGCGTCGCGGCTCCTCTCGAAGTACGAGGCCATCCGCTCGCAGTGGATGGAGACCCTCGTCGGCCTGCGGTTCATGCAGCAGGCGGCGCTCGGGAAGCAGATCAGCGCGGACGGTCCGGATGCGCTGCCGTCGAACATGAACCCCCGCCAGTTCGAGGGGGCCGCTCAGATCATCGAGAAGAAGATCGAGGATCGCGAGGACGGCATCGACCGCTGGAACGTGGCGGCCCAGCGCATGGAGGGCATCAGCAAGGGCGGGTCGGCGCACATGGACGCGATGGCGGACGAGCGCGTCGAGGCTGCGGTCGACGCGGCTCGCGACGGCGACGACGTCCCGACGCTCGAGGAGCTCGCCGACGAGACGTTCAGCGACGTCGAGGAGACGGTGTCCGAGGCGGAAGCGAGCGCGTCCGCGTCCGCCGGCCAGCGCGCCGGCGAGGGCGAGCGCTTCTGAACTGACCGCGGTTACCCATTTTTCAGTCATGACGCACGATGCTTACCGGATAGAGATACTACGAGAACAGTACGAGGACTCCTTCGAGTCCGCCCAAGAGCACCGGCGGGAGGGCCGCAAGCAGGCGGCGGCGCGAGCCTACGTGGACGCGGCGGAGACGCTCGCGAAGCTCGACGAGGCGACCGACAGCGACCGCGCGCACCAGGTCGAGCGCCTGGAGCGGGCGGCGGAGATCCTCGAGCGCGGCGAGGACCTCGAGGACCACTTCAAGCGCAACCAGGAACCGGCTGGGGACGGGCCCTCGGGTGGTGTCGATGGCCCGCCGCCGGGCGCCGGCGGTGAGGGCGACGAGGAGATGCGCGCGCAGATGGAGTCGTTCATCGCGGAGACGTCGACGACGTGGCAGGACATCGGCGGCCTGGACGACGTCCAGCACGACCTGAAGCGTGCGGTGGCGCTCGGGTCGGTCGCGAACAAGCCGGACGCGGTGTCCGCGACCGAGCGCATCCTCATGTTCGGCCCTCCAGGTACTGGCAAGACGCTGCTCGCGAGCGCGGTGGCTGGGTCGCTCGACGCGACGTTCTTCAAGGTCGAGCTCGGGAACCTGCTGTCGAAGTGGTACGGGGAGTCCTCGAAGCAGATATCGGCCTTGTTCGAGACGGCGGCGGAGTTGAGTCCGAGCGTCGTGTTCCTCGACGAGGTGGACTCGCTCGCGCAGTCTCGAGACGGTGACATGAACGAGACGTCGCGGCGCGTCCTGGACACGCTGCTCGCCGAGCTCGATGGCGTGGACAAGGAGAGCGACGACTTCGTGCTCACGTTGGCCGCGACCAACACCCCCTGGCATCTTGACAGTGCGATTAGAAGTCGGTTCCCGAAGCGCATCCACGTCCCCCTCCCCGGGGTCGACGCCGCCACCGAGATCATCCGCATCCACACCGTCCACGGTGGCGTCGACTTCGACGGCCACCCCAGCGCGTTCGTCGACGACCCCCAACAGGCCCACGGCGCCGACAGCCCCGAGCGCGCCATCGCCCAGCGCTGCGTCGCCGACGGCTACACCGGCCGCGACATGGAAGCCCTCTGCAGCGCCGCCGTCAACAACATGGTCACGCGCCACAACCCCAACCTCGCCCGCCTCGTCGACGACAGCGTCAAACGCCTCCGCTCGCACACCCTCGACGTCGGCGCCATTCTGCCCCAGGACGTCACCCACGCGTTCGCCACCACCTCGCCCTCCCTCCCCGAGGAGGACGTCGCGCGCTTCTACGACTGGAACGACGAATACGGCTCGCAAACCTGACCCCCCAGTCGCACCACGCACCCTTCTTCCGCTACAACGCTCGTAGCCGAACTCCAAGCCTATCGAACCCGCCCGCGAACGACGAGGTATGTCCCAGCGCGACCGCGAGTTCTGGACCAGCGACCACCGGTACGAGGACCTCGCCAAGCAGTTCGAGCGGAACATCGAGATCCGCTACCCCGAGGCGTTCCGGAACTGCTGCTGTGGCTTCCCGTACTGCACGTTCGACGCCTCCACCGTCACCTACTACGAGTACCGGGGCAGCGCCATCTGATGCCGCGGCCAGGACGGAGTCCGGCACCCGGGCCCTGGTCTTTTCTACGCCTGTCCCCATAGACGACTACGATGACCGACCTCCGGCTGGGTGTCCTGGACGGTTCAGAGTGGAGCGGCGAGACCCAGCAATTGCTCTCCGTGGCGGAGACGCTACTGGAGCCGGAGTCCGCGCCGGGTTCCGGGCCAGTGACGGCGCTCCACCGTCGGAAGGAAGCGTGTCAAACGCTCGGTGGGTTCGTCGAGATGGATCAGCGAGTCGGTGTCGCCTCGCTCCCGGTCGTCCGTACCGTACTTCGGGAAGAAATCGAGCGGTCCTTTGACGCGTCCGCCGACGACATGTTCAAGCGACCGCTCTCGAACGCAATCGAGTCGAAGCTCCTCGCGATACTCGTGAACACGACCACACCGGAGTCAGTAGCGGCGTTCGAGGACGACTTCCTGTCCCTCGTGGACCTCCTCGGTCGGGCGCTAGTGGCGGTCGATTCGAGAGAGTCTCGGATCGACTGTATCGAAGGCCTGAACACCGTCAGCTGGGTGTTCCCGGCCGAGATTGTCGAGCTCGTGGCCGTTCCAGCGGTCGTCCGCGAACTGGTCGCACTCCTGCCCGAGCTCTCGACCGAGACGACCCGGCGGACGGTGCTGCACCTGTTGGCCGTCCTCACGACGAGGGACGATGACGTCGTGAACGACCCAGAAGACTTGTTCGCGCGCATCGAAGTGGCCGCTCCGTTCAGCGATTACCGCTGTCAGGCGTTCGCCCTCGCGATAGCAGAGGCACTGGACATCACGACGACGGGGATAGAGTTGAACGTTCGCAACGGGAACCCGATCGCGGTGCTTCGGGAAGCATTTATCAGGAACGACGACCTCGGCGGACGGCGGTTGCGAGCGCAAGCCCTGGGGGAGCTCGTCGCCACGTGTCCAACGTACTACCCGGACGCTCCGTCTGAGTTGGTCGACCGGGTGAGGGTCGGTACCGACAGGTCTCGGTCAACTTTGGCTCGGGCGCTGGGGTTCGTCGTCGTCTCCGACAACGTCGATGAGGATGGAATACCGAGAGCGGTGTACGATGCGTTGCAGCACGACCGCGGCTATCCGCTATCAATCAACACGAGTGCGATAGCAGCGGTGCTCGAACACCAGGACGAGTCGACCTTCCCGGAACGGATGCTCTCCGATGTGGTCGAGGCGAGCGGTGACCGGAGGCGTGAAATAGCCAGGGCCCTCGGGAAGGTCGCGCTCGAGGTGGACGAGGATCAGCAGGAAGTCCCGGAGCATCTGGCGGACCAGATAACGGACGAGAACCCGGTCCGGCGGAGCAAGGCCAGGCGTGCCATCGGGGAGTTGGTCGCTGCAAGCGCCTTCGGTCGTGAGGGCGCGGAGTCGCTGCGAGCGGAGATAGCGGACAAAGACGGATACCGTGATCTCGAAGCGCTCGTGGTAGCGCTCGGAGAGGTGACGACGGAACGCCAGTTCTACGAGGACGCGGTGCTCGATGCAGTGGTCAGCGAGCTACGGGACAGTTCAGGAACGAGACGGCTCGCTGGTGACTACGTTCTCGGCCGACTGGTGCTGGGCGACGCGCCGCTCGACGTCCTCTCGACCGAGTTCCCCGACAGAGCAGACGAGGACTCATTCAAATCGAAATACGGCAACGGCTGGGGAGCACGCCACCTGAGACTCCGGTTCGTCTCGGAAACTGCACCCATCGACGTGGGCGAGTTCGCCAACTTCCTGTCCGAGTGGGATTCGGAATCGGAGCCCTCCAAGTACGAGGTGTTGGACTGGGAAGCACTCGAGGCCCGTGCTTGCGAGGCGGTCCTGGAGGTGTCGCATGCGGTGGTAGCGAACTCCCCTGTTCCACGACATCCGGCATTGAAGACCGACCTTCGGCGATTCGTCACCGACGGCGACGGCGTTCCCGACAGGAGTAGGCTCGCTGCCGTTCTCGTCCTGTCGGTGCTGGAGTGAGCGTCGTCGAAACCGAGTGACGGCTATCTGAGCGGAGGGAGACTGGGTGTGTCAGGGAGAGAGGGTCTTGGCGAAACGTGCACGGCAGCGAGCCGGTGGCGGTGGCCGAATCGGCCTCCGGAAGATTGGTGCGGCGACGAGTTGTTACGCGACGTTCTGGGTGGCGAGGACGGCGCCGTCGGTGGCGTAGTCGACGCCGATGCCCTCGACGCGCCAGTCGGGTTCGAGGAGGTTCTCGCGGTGGCCGGGCGAGTCGAGCCAGCCTTCGACGATCTCGCGAGCGATGACGGTGGCGTCGTCGAGGTCGTCCGGGTAGTGCTTGGCGACGTTCTCGCCGCATTGCCGCCAGTCGTAGCCCGCGCGGTCGTACCGGTCGGTGAGCGTACGTCCGTCGGGAGTCTCGTGGCCGGAGAAGTCGGCGTCGACCATGTGCGTGCTGTGACTGCGGGCGATGGTCGCGAGGTGCGGGTCGGCGTCGAGCGCGTCCAGGCCGTGGCTGCGGCGGGCGTGGTTCGTGGCGTCGTGGATGGCTGCTTCGAGGGCTCGTCGGGAGACGCTCGGGCTGAAGTCGACGGGCATCGCGCGTGCTTCGACGGTGACGTCGCCGCCGCAGTCCCCGCACGTGGTGGCTGGGCGGATGGGTGCGCCGCAGCGACTGCACTCGTGGTCGCCGTCGACGACGACGACGAGCCCGTCGCACGTCCGGTGGTCGTGGTGCGAGCGGCGACTGACGCGCCCGCAGTCTACACAGGTATGCACGGGCGTCAGGACGCTCGTCATTCGTCATCACGGCCGAAGGGGCCGGCGCGAATCGCTTCGACGACGGGCCGCGCGACCTTGCGGGCGCTGTCTCCCACCGCGTCGGCCCGCTGTCGGGTCGCGTCCGCGGCGCGCTCCAGTTCGTATCGTGCGCGCAGGAGCGACAGGTCACCGCGGGGCTGGAGGTCCTCCACCGAATCGGCGTCGACCGTCTGGAAGCCGTCGACGAGTGACTTGCCCGGGGTGCTTGGGCCAGTCAGAAGGATGGTGTCGTCGTCGCCCCGGAACGGGTGTCCGGCGACGTGGTCGGGGCCCGTGTGCGCCCGGAGCCAGCGCCGGCACCGGCGTGCGGCCGTCCGCCAGTAGTGACGCGCGTACAACAGCGGAAGCAGTGGGGTGGGGTGGTCCGCTCTCGAGGGCGGCTCGTCGAACGTCGACAGCTCGTACTGTCTGTGTGAATCCATACCCCGACCGTCGAGCCACAGCTACCTAAGGACGCACGCCGTCTTACAGCGAGCGTAAGCAACGTCGACTCGACATTGCGAGCGGTCGTGGTCGACGCACGGACGCCACCACGGAATCTGTCCGGCGCGTTACCCGTCGAATTCACGGGCGGACCTGAACCTCGCGGTGACACACTTTCCGCGTCCCCCGGAAACTGGAGGGGAGTTATTACGTGCAGTGACGATTGGTGGAGGACGATGACGGAAGTCCAACTGGCTAGATGTGAGGTTCGTTCGGGGAAGGAGGACCGGATTCGTGACTGGTACGAGACGCTCGCCAACGATCGGTTCAGCGAGACGGCAGCATCGCTGGTCAGCGAGGGGACGCTCACCGAGTCGGCCTTCCTCCAACAGAACGAGGGCGGCGCGTCCTACCTCTACGTCCTGATGGAGTGGACGGACTCCGACGACGCGCCCCCATCGGCCGACGAGACGCTGGCTATCGTCGAAGAGCATCACGACGTCCTGGCGGAAACCCTGGTCGGTGAGGACTGGGAGGAGCTAGAGCCCCTCGGCCACATGGTCAACCCCGAGCGGTGACCGCGTCTCCCGCACAGCTGTTGCAGTGGGGGAAGTTGTCGAGACGGGATGCGGTCGACGGGCACGAAGGGACGAGGGTCGGCTACTGGTAGATGTTCGCTTCGAGTCGTTCGTCGACGTCGACGTCGTGGACGGCTTCCACCCGGTCGCCGGTGCTGGTGGCGGCGTCGTGGTCGAGGAGGTGGTCGATGGCGTCCTCGAGGTGGTCCTCGATGCGGGCGCCGACGCGCTCGTAGCCGAAGCGGCGTGCGGCCTCGAGGACGAGGTCGTCGCGGGTCATGGCGCCGCCGTTGGCGAGGAGGACGTAGCACGCCTTCGCGAGTTCGGCGCGCGGGACCTCGGTTATCTCGCGGCGTGCGTCGCTGTCGGGGTCGGCGTCGTCGTGGTCGCGGAGCGGGAGGTCGGCGGCGTCGCGGGGCGGCCAGAGGAAGCCGTCGTGGACGTGGAGGTGGCCGGCGTCGGCCACGGACTGGGCCTGAGCTTCCAGGCGCTCGCGGAGGCGGGGGTCGAGGCGGTCGGCGTCCAGCGCCTCCGCCAGGGTGCGGTACGCGGCCGTCTCGCTGATGGGGCCGGCGTCGGCGACGACTGCGAGGAGGCCGCGCTGGACCTCTCGCGGCGGGACGCCGTCGTCGTCCCCGTCGAGGTCCGGGACCGTCGGTGGTTCGTAGGTCGCGAACGGGTCGCCGCCGTCGGACTGCACGACCTGCGCGTCACCGTCCGCGTCGGCGGCGTCGGGGGTTTCGGCGTCGGTGCCTGGGGCGGTCCGGTCGCGGTCGCTGGGCGGATGGGTGAGCGTCGACGCCGTCGCGGTCTCGTGCTCGGCGTCGGCGTCCCCGTGGACGCGCTCCCTGATGCGGTCGAGTTCTCGCTGGGGGTCGGTCGCCCACGCCTGCGCCCAGACGCGGTGGACGGCCCAGTCGCGGTCCGCGAGGACGAGCTGGCGGAGGCGCTCGCGGTCCCGCGTCGCGTCGGCGTGGCGCGCGGCGGCGCCGTCGAGTTCGACGCCGAGCGCGTACCGCTCCGGGTCGTCGGGGTCGCGGACGGCCATGTCGAGGACGTACCCCGCGGTCCCGAGGTCGACGTCGACGTCGAACCCGGCGTCGGTGAGCGTCTCGTAGACGTCCCGCGCTAGCGGCGAGTCGAACGACTCGGCGTCCTGACACGGAGAGTGGGCGTCCCCGTCGATGTCGCTCGCGCGGGCGTCGGACTCCGTCTCGCTCGCGGCCGGGGTGTCGATTGTCGGGTCGTGGTCGCGGACGTGTGCGAGGTAGCGCTTGAAGTCGGCGACGCCGCGGTGCGTGACGCCGGTGACGTCGACGTCCTCGGGCTGGAGCGAGGAGACGACGGTGACCTGGCGGCGGGCGCGCGTGATGGCGACGTTGAGGCGGCGGTGGCCGCCGCTGTCGTTCAGCGGCCCGAAGTTCGCGGTCACCTCGCCGTCGGCGTCGGGCCCGTAGCCGACGCTGAAGACGATGCGGTCGCGCTCGTCGCCCTGCACGACCTCGAGGCTCTTGACGAAGAACCCCTCCTGGACGTCGTCGCGGTCGACGAACGCGTCGAGCGCCGGGTCCTCGGGGCGGCGGTCGGCGAGCGCGTCGCGGATAGCGCGCTCCTGGGCGCGACTGAACGCGACCACGCCGAGGCTCTCCTCGGGGCGCTCGTCGGCGTGGGCGGCGACGACGTCGACGACGCGCTCGGCCTCGCGCTCGTTCCGACGGGTGTCGCCGCGGTCGTAGACGCCGTCCTCGACGTACTCGAACGCGAGCCCCGTGGTCGGGTCGCCGGGCGCCGGCGTGGGGAACGTGCGGAGGCGACTGTCGTAGTAGCGGTCGTTCGAGAACGCGACCAGGGACGGGTCGGCGCTCCGGTAGTGCCACGTGAGGTAGTGCTCGGGGAGGACGGCCGCGGCCTCGTCGAGGACGCTCTCCAGGTCGGTGCGGCCGCCGGCGTCGTCGACGACGTCGGTGTCGAAGAACGACGTCGGCGGGAGCTGGTTCGCGTCGCCGGCGACGATGACCTGGTCGGCGCGGACGAGCGCGCTCGCGGCCTTCGCGGGCGGTATCTGGCTCGCCTCGTCGAAGACGACCGCGTCGAACTCGATGGCGTCCAGTGCGAGCGACTCCGCGACGGTGCGCGGACTCATCATGAAGCACGGCTTGAGCTGCTGGACGACCTCGCCGGCGTCCGCGAACAGTTCGCGGAGCGGGCGCTGGTGGTGGCTCTTCCCGATCTCGCGCTTGAGGACGACCTGCGCGGCGCTGTCGGCGTGCTCGAGTTCGACGCTCGGACGCCGGCTCGTGACGGCGTGGCGGACGGCCGCGGCGTCGTGCTCGCGGAGCGCGGCGTCGCGCTCGCGGAACGTCGCGAGGTGGTGCGCGTACGTCTCGGCGTTGAACGCGTCGATGTCCGTTGCGTCGTAGAGCGCGTTCAGCCACTGGCGGTAGAACTCGCGTTCGAACGCGCTCGCGACGTGCTCGGGGTCGTGGCCGGCGTCGAGGAAGGCGTCGAGGTAGTCGCCAGCCAAGGTGTCGGCGACGCGTTCGCGAGCGTCCTGGAACGCGACCCAGTCCCGGAGGCGGTCGAGGTTCGCGCGGAGCGACTCGAGGACCTCGCGCTGAGCGGCCCACGACGCCTGGGGGAACGCGGTGCCGTCGGCGTCGAGGGCGTCCAGCGCGACGAACGACGCGAGTTCGTCGCGCGCGCGCTGGAAGCGTTCACGCTCAACGGTGAGTTCGAAGCGGAGGTCGTCGGCTGCAGGGATTGCATCGTCGTCGAGCCAGCCGTCGGCGCGCTCGGGGTCGACGACGCCGGTGTCCGCGAGCGTTCGCACCCAGTCCGCGACGCCCTGGAGGCGCTCCCAGTCCACGGCTCCCTGCACGCGCTCGACGTCCACGCGCCCCCAGCCCAGTTCCGTGTCCTCGCCATCGCCGTCCACGAAGGGCGTGAGGTAACGGGCGTCCACGTCGACCTCGGCGATGGTGTCCTCGGCGGCCTGCAGCGCGCGGAGGCGGCGGGCGTCCTCGCGGAGCGCGTCGAGGTCGGGGTCGTAGCCGTCGCGCGCGTGACTGACGAGCCGGCGCTTCAGGCGCCGGTAGCTCGGCCGGACGAATCGGAACAGCCCGTACGCGCTGAGGGCCTCGTGGAGTTCGCGGCCGTCCTCGTCGAAGATGCTGGACGCGTATCGCTCGCGGAGATGGGACTCGTGCTCGGCGCGCTCGATGGCGGCGGCGGCGAGTCGCCCGACGGGACCGTCGGGCGCGTGGAACGCGGGGTCGAGGAGGTCGTCGGGGAGCGAGTCGACCGGGGCCGCCGCGAGTCGGTCGAGCGCGCGTTCGACGTCCTCGATCGCGCTCGCGTCGCGGAGGTCGACGCCGAGGGTCGAGGAGAGTCGGTCGGCGAGGTCGCGCATGGCGTCGACGGCGGTGAGCTGGGCGTCGATGGCGTCGGCGACGCGCTCGCGGGTGTCGACGCGCCACTCGTCGACGGTCGTCGCCCGCCACGGGTGCGAGTCGTGGTCCGCGATGGCGTCCTCGAACGCGGCGAGTTCGCGGAGGGCGGCGATGGCGTCGTCGACCGCCGTCTGCCCGACCGCGAGCGGGTCGTCGACGTCGACGTCGACCCTGGGTTCGTCGCGGCCGGCGGCGACGATGCCCAGCGCCTCGTACGGCGTCACCGCGAACCCATCGGGTGGCGTCGTCAGGCGGTCCGCGTGCGCGTCGAGCGTCTCCGCCGCATCGTCTCGGCGCTCCCGGCACGCCTCCCGGGCCGCGGGCGGATCAGTGTGGTCAGCGCGGAGTTCGCGGCCGAGCGCGTCCAGGACGTTCGACTTGGTGGCGTGCTGGCCGTGAGCCTCGAGGCAGAACCGCCCGAGGCCGACCTCGTCGAGCCGCGACTTCACGACCCCCAGCGCCGCTTGCTTCTCGCTGACGAACAGGACGCGTTCGCCCCGCGCCAGCTTCGCCGCGACGACGTTCGCGATCGTCTGGCTCTTGCCCGTCCCCGGCGGACCCTGGAGAACGAAGCTCTCGCCGTCGAGGGCCGCGTCGATGGCCGCTTGCTGGCTCGGGTCCGCCTCCAGTACCTGCGTGGGCGAGTCGTCGGCGTCGCCAGTCGCTCGCTCGCCGCGCCCTGGGTCGGCCTGGAGGGCGTCGAGGGCGTCGGTGTCGCCGGCGATGGCGCGGACGAGCGGGTCGCTCGCGATGGCGTCGCGGTTCCGGTCGAGGTCCTCGTAGAGGCTGACCGTCGCGAAGTCGAAGATGCAGACCGCGAGTTCGCGCGAGACCGTCCAGTCGGGGAACGAGTCCGCGATGGCGGCGACCGCGTCGAAGGCGGCTTCGAGGTCGTCGACGGCGACGTCGCCGTCGCCGGGGAGGTCGAGGTCGCGTTCTGCCTGGACCTTCCGGCGGAGCGCGGGGTTGACGACGAGCGGGTCGCCGTCGTACGCCACGACGTGCGCGTGGACGTCCTCGGCCGTCGCCGGACGGTGCTCGAGTTCGACCGGCAGGAGGAACAGCGGCGACTCGTAGGGGTCGTCGTCGCCGGGCTCGGTCCACGCGAGGCGGCCGACGGAGAGGAACAGCGTGTCCGCGCCGCGCTCGCGGAGGTACTGGCGGTGATAGCGCGCGATGGATTCGAGCGACTCGGTCGC
Source organism: Halorubellus litoreus (assembly GCF_037081675.1). Lineage (GTDB taxonomy): Archaea > Halobacteriota > Halobacteria > Halobacteriales > Natrialbaceae > Halorubellus > Halorubellus litoreus. Next base: position 148,684 of record NZ_JAZAQL010000004.1, read on the forward strand.
CACCTCGGGCGCCCGGGCCGCGACCGCCGCCCCCGCGTCCACGCTCCCGTCGTCGGCGGACCCGCGCGCGACCGCCGGGTCCGTCCGTGCCGTCTCTGGCGGGTCGTCGGTCGTCGCTTTCCCGAGTTCGACCGCGCCCGTCTTGCGGAGACGGTCGACGACGGGCCCGGCAGCCGCCGCGAGCGGGAGCGACTTCGTCTTCGTCGGCGAGAAGTCAACGAGCGCGTTCCGGCGCGTCAAATCCAGGAGTTGCTCCTGCCACCCCTCGACGACGGATTCCACGTCCGCGTTCGACTTCACGTCGACGTCCTCGGAAGCGTCCGCGGTCATTCCGCCACCGCCTCCGAGCCGGTGTCGGGTCGCGATTCCTCCGCCGGTCGACTGTCGAGCGTCGCGAGCGTCATCTCACCCGAAGGTCGCACGGCCAGCCTTTAGGTGGCGTTCGCGACGCACAACTCCTGTAACGGCCCGCTGCGGGTAGCCGCCGCGACCCGCTACACGCCCTGTAGGCACGCTCAGGGCCCTATCCCGCTAGCGGCCGACCGTCCTCGTGAGTCACTCATGCACGAGAGACCACGTGATTCGGCGTTCTACGAGACGATCATCGAACACCTCGTCGACGACTGCCCGTGGGTCGCCGTCGACGGCGAGATCAGGCCGAGCGAGGTCGCCGCGACCGCGGCCGACCCCACGACCGTCGCCGAACTCCAGTTGACGCACCTCTACACCGACGCGGAACTGTACTGCAAGCTCCCGGACCCGGGCGAGGGCGCGGCCGCGCACCTCGTCCTCTACCAGGGATTGGACCGCGCCATCGACGGCCGCGGCGACGCGAGCGACGACGGGTTCGTCGAAGCGCTCGCCACCGCCCACGAGACCATCGCCAGCGTTCACGCGAGCGAGTACGTCACGCCCGCCGCCGACCCCACCGTCGTCCTCGAAGCCCACGTCCCCCACAGCTACACCGAGGGGAAACTGTACTCGATGATGACCGCCATCACGGCCACCGCACTCCGCGTACAACGCCTTCACGGCGACCTCAGGGCGACCGTGAACGCCGTCTCGAACGTCGAGTCCGACGGCGGCCACCGGCGCTCACCCCTGGCCTTTGAATCCAGCGTCGGGTCGGCGTGCCAACGGTAGCTTCGCCACACACCCAGTCCTCCACACGCGGATGCGCACCGACCTGGCGGCCATCGAGGTCGCGACCGACCAGTGCGAGACGGTTCCGCTTCGGCGACGCCTGGACGAGACCTGAAGCAGGGCGTTCGAACCGTCGACTGACTCCATCACCACCACGAATGGGAGTCGCACTCCAGACGGCTTCGTTCCCTTCGAACCGAACCTCTGCACCGATTTGTAACGAGTGTTTGCAACAGCTGTTACAAACGCAGCTCTGTGAGATATGTCGAATTCGTCGCGCCGTCGAAGCCACTCGCCAAGGGGTCGTCGACGAGAATCGGCTCGCGGGGGCCGGCCGGTGTCGCTGGCGGGTGCCAGCGTCCCCGCGAGCGCGAGCCAGCGAGTGTCACCGTGGTGTCGGCTGGGACAGCGTGCCGGCCGGCGTGTCAGTGCTGCCGTGGCGGGCGGTTCGTCGCCGACCCGGTCGGCCACGAGCCCCATTCCCCCTACCGTGGGCGACCGGGCGGCGCAGCGAGCGGTGCATGGGTCGTCGGTCCGTCCGACCACCCACTCGAAACGAGGAGAGCGTTCGCAAAAGAACGACGCCGGCGTCCACGGGACGTGTAGTCGGCTGGGGTGGGAAAGGTCGGCGACCAGCACGCTGAAGCGGCGGGCTCGCGTGCGTCAGGACAACGAGATGCATCGACTCCCACCCTACCGGGTCGGTATGCGGCCTCGCGACTGCGGGGCGCTCGTGGTAGCCACCGTCCTAGCCGTCTGGAGGCGAGCAGGATGAGGGCGTTCGATGCGTCCGCCGTGGGAGACGTCGCCGGCATCGACCTCCCGGTCGACGACGAGGTCCGGGAGCTGGCGGCGACGATAGACGCCGGGGTCTCGACGTCGAGCGCGGTCGGCGAGCAGTTCGAGGTCATCCAGGCAGCGACGGATCTCTGGGGGCGTGCGACGGAGGCGCCGGCGAGCGTCCGAGCGGTCGCGCCGACGCTCGAACGCGCGCTCAGAGCGCCCGAGCGCGGCGGCGGTGACGCCACCGTGACGGACCTCTACGTGTCCGGGGTTCGCGAGCGGCGCCGCGAGACCGTTTCAGCGACGCTGGAGTCGATCGCTGGGCCCGCGCTCGTTCGCGGGTACGAGGCGAGCGAGTACTCGCTGCGCGAGTCGGTCGGTGCGCTGGGTGAGACGCTGGTGGCGACGACCACGCCCGTCGTCCGCAAGCAGTGTCTGCGGACGCTCGCCGCGGTCGCTCGTGCGCGACCGGGCGTCGTCCGGTCGGGGCTGGACGCGGACGCGGTCCGGGTCGCCGTCGAGTGGCTGCACGCCAACGAGGACGCCATGCAGTGGGAAGCGACCGCCGTCGCGGAGCTCCTCGTCGTCGCGCTGCCGACGCACCCGTCGGTCTGGGACGCGGCGCCGGTCCCGGTTGTCCTCGAGCGGTTGCTCGAGCACGAGGCGGCGGTCCCGCGAGCGCTCGCCCAGGTCCTGCGGTCTCGTGCACCCGAGGGCGTCGACGTCGCGTCGAACGAATCGACGGACCGTCAGTCGTTCCCGGCGCTCCGACGACTCGCCGTCACTGACTCGCTCGACGAAGAGAGCGAGCGTCGCGAGCACCTGCGAGCGCTCGGTCGCTGCATCGCACTCGCCCCGGACCTCGTCCCGAACCCACCCGGAGCGCTCGTCGAGCGCGTCCGCATGGCGCCGCGAGAGGACCGCGCGGTGGCGGCGACCGCGCTCGCCGAGGTCGTCGCGCACTCCCGGACAGACGAAAGGCGAGTGGAAGCGACGCTGGTCGACCGGATTCGCGCGGCCGAGGACGACGCCAGGGACCGTCGCGTGCGAGCGCTAGGCGAGGTCGCCGTCGCGTGTCCCGAGCGCCTCGAGTGGGTCCCGGACCGGTTCCGCGAGCGCGTTGGCGCGGCTCCGGTGCCCTCTCGGAGCGCGGTGCGAGCAGTCGGCGAGACCGTGGTCGCTGCGAGCGACGGCGAGCGCGTTCTCGACGCGCTCCGTCGCCGCGTTCGGACCGAGACCGGTCCAGCGGCAGAGCGAGCAACGACCGCACTCGGCGAGTGGGTCGCGCACGTCCCCGGCGTGGTCGACGCCCCGGTCGAATCGCTTGCCTCGACCGTCCGGGATGCGAGCGAGGACGAGCGCGTGGATGCGGCCGCGGTCCTCGGTGCGTCCGCGGTCGTCGCGATCGACGGCCTGGCCGTTCGCGAGGTCGTCGACGGTTCGGAGTCGGTCCGCGCGGCACGCGTTCGCGGCGAGCGCGCCCTCGCTGGAGGCGTCGATGCCGTCGAGTTGGACGCGGAAACGAGGGCGCGCGTTCGTGGGTTGCGTGGCCGCCAGCGGCGGTATGCGACGCGAGCGCTCGGCGTGGCGACCGGGTCGGGACCCGCTACTGGCGGGTCGGTGACGAGTGCGCTCCGTGAGGCGGTGACAACGAGTCCGTTCACCGACCGTCCGACTCGGCTCCGGCTCCTCGGCGAGTGGGTCGCCGCGACCCGAACCGGCGACCGAGGTGACGGACGAGCGACCGGCGCGCTCGCGGAACGCGTTCGCGAGACGACCGGACGGGACCGCGAGCGCGCCGCTCGCGCCCTCGGCCTGGCGACGATGGAGTGCGATAGCGACGGAGGCGGGGGCTACGAGGGCGTCGTGGCCGAGGTCGTCGCGAGGCTGACGGTCCGCGACGAGGCACGGTCCGCGACGCGTCGCGCAGTCGAGCGTGCGACGGTCGCGGGGACGGCGACCCGGGAATCGCTTCCGTCGGGTGTGCCCGCGGGCGACCGCGACTGGTCGGTTCGCGCGCTCGGTGAACTGGTCGCGGTCGCGCCGGGGTCGACGCCGTCCGGCGCTGCGTCCCTCGCCGAGACCGTCGCAGCGGCTGCTGGGTGGGACCGCCAGAGTGCGGCGCGCGCACTCGGCGTGGCGGTCCTCCTCGACGCGCACGGCGCGGCGGGCATCAACGCGTGGACGCGAGACGGGCTCGCCGCGGCCGTACCGGACCGCGGCGCGCTGATGTACGTCCTCGGCGAGGTCGCCGCCGTCCACCCCGAGCAATTCCCGGGGGTTCCGGACGCGTTCGTCGCGAGCGTCCGCGACGCAACCGAGGACGTACGGACGACGACGGCGCGCGCGCTCGGCGAGTACGTCTGTCAGCCCACGCTGAGCGAGCCGAGTTCGGCGCGGGCACTCGGAGCGGCCGCGGCAGCCGCGTCGGGAGACACTCGAGAGACGCTGACGTGCGCACTCGGCGAGACCCTCGTTGCGGTCCCAGAGGTGAACGCGGACGTCCCTGCATCGCTCGTCGACGCCGTCGCGGCCCCAGTCGACCAGGACCGGCGGGCGCTCGCACGTCTCCTCGGCGAACTCGCCGTCAGCGACGACCCCTGCGACGTTCTCGAGCGCATGGCCCCCACCAGCGAAGACGACCACGTGTTCGAGCGCGCACGCCGCAGCCGCATGACCCGAGCGCTCGCCGCCACGGACGCGATCGACGTCGACGACCTCCTCGGCGCCGTCCCCGTCGCCGCCCTCCTGTCCGTCGACGGCCCCACGGGAGCCGGGGAGGGCTTCCAGAACGACGACGTGCCCTTCGACCCCACGTCACCGATACGGAATCCCCTCCTCGGCGCGCTCACCGCGACCCTCGAACGCGACGGGACGGCCGCACCGGACGACCTCTCCCGTCGACTCGACGCCTGGCTACGCGACGCGACCGACGCGGCCCCCACCGCCAGACTCCACGCGATGGCCGCCCGCAGCACGCTCGACACCACCGCCGCCGGCACCGACCCGTAGCACGAGCACGTCCCGTGTCGGAGACGGCCGAGTTCTCGCGAGCCGCTACACTGATTGGGACCCGGAGAGTCGAGCCGACCGAAGGCTTCGGTCGCGGGCGCGCGTCGCCGTCCCCAGACCGAGGTCGCCACCCCTCGTATGTCCGACGCGAACGACCGGGCGGCGGACGTCCGTGATTCCGTCGCCGCGCTCGAGACGCGCCTGCGCGCCGACCCCGGGAGCGTCGTCTCCACCGTCATCGAGCGTCGCGAAGCCGTCGGCGAACTCCGCTCGCTCGTCCGGTCGACGGACGTCACCGTCCACGACCCGGAGCCGCTCGCTCCCGAGACCGTCGGGTCGCTCGTCGACGCGCTCGTCGACGCGTTCGAGCACGCCCACGCCGTCCAGACCGGGTCGCGAGCGACCGCACTGTTCAACGTCACGACGCACGCACGCGACCTCCAGACCGACGTGCTGGCGACGCTTGCCCGCCTGCTCGACGTCTCCGCGGATGGTGCGCCGCCGATGCCCCGTGTCGACGGCGGGTCGCGGCCGCCGGCACTCGCCGGCGAGGCCGACGGGCGTCGTCGACTCGAAGCGCTCGCGGCGGCCGGTGCGAGCGCCCTGTCGGCACCACCGTCACACGACGCCGTCAAGCCCGCGATATCCCTGCTCGGTGCGGTGAGCGTCCTCGACCCGGCAGCTGTCGGGTCGCGCGAGGACGTCGCCTCCGTCGCCCCCACGCTCGCGGGTGGCTTCCGGGCGACCGACGCGACCAACGTCCGCCTCCCAATCCTCCGCGCGCTCCACGCCGTCTGCGAGCACCACCACCCCGGAGTGCCGGCGCGACCGGACCTCGTGAACGTGGTCGACACCGCGCGAGCGGCCGACGACCACGTCGTGCGCGCCGGCGGCCTCGCCCTCGCAACCACGCTCGAAGGACGGCCAGGGTCCGACGCGACCCAGACGGCGACCGGGACAGTGACCGTCGAGGACGGCGACGTCGCGGCGTTCCTCGACGCGGTCGTTGCAGGCGTGGACGCCAGCGGGCCGCCGCTCCGCTACGCGGCGCTCGTCGAAGCGATCGACAGCGGCGTCGTCGCGAGCGTCGACGAGCGCAGCTTCCAACGCCTGGTCGACGTCGTCGCAGCGGACGAGGAGCTGGTCGACATCGGCGGCCCCGTCCCCATCCCCGTCGACTCGTTCGAGGAGCTCCGCGAGCAGGCGGTCGCCGCCATCGACCACCTCGTCGACGCCGACTGCGTCCCGTCGTCGACGACCGTCGACGCCGCCGAGGTCGTAGGCGCGCTCGCGGCCCGCGACCGCGGGCACGAGACGTACGCACGAGCGCTCGCTCGACTGGCAGAAGCCGACCTCGTCGAGCCGGACCCCCAGCGGCTCGCGGCCGCCGTCAGGTCGCTGACCGACGACACCCACCTCCGGCTCCTCTCGACGACCGCGCTCCGCCGGCTCGTCGACGCCGACCTCGCGGCCAGACGCGACGTCATCCGGCTGCGCGACCGACTCGTCGAGGCGATCGCGACCGAGCGGAGTCACTGGGCCGCCGAGGCCCTCGGCGAGCTCGCCGCAGACTTCCCCGCCGTCGACGTCAGCGACCCGCTTCCGGTGGCGTCGCTCGTCGCCGACGTCCGCGCAGTGTCCGGGTCGAAGTCGGTGCTCGCCGCGAAGACGCTCACGGTCCTCGTCGACGCCGGCGTCCGCACCGAGGCGATAGACGTCTCCCTGCGGACGCTCCGACGCGCCGCTCGCGCGCCCGAGATGGGCGACACGGGCGCCGTCCGGTCGCTGCTCGAGACGCTCGCCGACGAAGGGCTCGCGCCCACGCTCCCCGACGCGGTCCGCAGGCAGTACGCGTTCCTCGTCCGCAAGGACCCCGGACTGACGCCCGATGACGGCCTCCGAGCCATCGAAGCCAGCGCCAGCGAGGTCACCGGGACGACCGAGGGCCTCGAGGAGGTGGCGAATGCGGCCGCGGCGGTCGTTCCCCGGGCGAGTGCCGACGCGTGCCGGCACGCTGCCGCTATCGTCGTCGCGTGTATGCCCCCGGCGGCAGACGGCGTCGACCTTTCGGGCGTCGTCGAGTCACTCGCCGCCGCGGTCCCGGCACTGGGTCCGAGCGCTCGCAATCATCAGTACGAACTCCTGGTCGACCTTCTGGAAGCCGGGGCCAGCGGCGTCGATGCGATTCCAGTGTCGGCGGTCGTGCGGGACGTGCGCGAGCGGACCATCGCGGACGATACCGCCGTCGACCTGCTCGCCGTCCTCGTCGCCCGGCAGGCGAGCGAGGTGTCGGGGTCGCGCCTGGAGTCGACGCTGTGGTTCGCGCTCGAGGAGGTGACCGGGGGCGCCGACCAGGCCGTCGAGGCGCTCGTCGAACTCGCCAGGCAGGACGCCGTGCCAGCGGCGCGCGTCGCGAAGGGGTTTACCGCGGCCGTCCGAGCGGACGACCGCCGGCCGGCGAGTGGCATCGTCCGGCATCGAGCGCTGGGCGGCCTCGGCGTCCTCGCGACGACCGGCGAGCTGTCGACCGCGCCATCCGCCTTGCGGACGACGCTCGTCGCCACGTTCCTCGAACACGGCCGCGACTCGATGGCTGGCGTCCTGGAGACCCTTGTCGAATCGAACGCCTTCCCGCCGGCCGACCTCGCCGCTCGACTTGCTCATCGCGCGCCCGCGACGCGAGCGCTGACCGCGCCGTCCTGGTTGGACTCGCCAACGCCCGGGACGCTCGCCCTCCTCGAAACGGCGACCGCACGGGACCCGGACGCCTTCCAGCGGTACGCGCCAGCACTCAGACGGCTCCTCCGCGGTGACGCGCTCGACCCCTCCGAGCGGGTCACCGTCATCCGTATCCTGCAACGGCTCACCGCGACCGCCAGCAACCCACGAACCGCCACCCCCATATAAACAGAGAGTTCAGAGCGGTGGGCAACGACCGATCGGTGATGGTGGCACCACACTGTCGAGATATGGCAGCAAGCCAGGATGCGGACGGCGAGGACAGCACCGACATCGAGAACGCGGCGGACGCCAACGGCGACGAGGACGGCGGGTTCGACGTCAAGGCGCTGCTCGACGCGCAGTTCGAGGCCATCGAGGAAGACGGCGAGCAGATCGTGGAGCTCGTGAAGGCGGCGCACTTCCGCCTCGGCGTCGACGGCGACACGAGCGAGGAGGTCCAGGGTGCGCTCCGCGCGCTCATGCAGGAGATTATGAGCGAGCACGACGAGGTGTCGACCGCGGAGGTCGTGGACGCGATGTGGTCCGAGCTCCTGTACATCAGCAGCAAGCTCCAGGAGGACCCCGAGGAGAACGAGGCCGCCGGCGACCGCGAGGCCGACGCCGACGCGGACGGCGAAGGCGACGGCGACGAGCAGGCGAGCCTCGACGACATCGCGGCGATGGCCACCGGCGACGACGAGGGCGACGGCGAGGTCGGCGAGTCCGGCGCCAGCCACGACCCCGCGTTCCAGTAGCGAGGGTCGCGCGCCCCCTCGGCCGCCTCACTTCTCGTTCTGCGCGACCGCGGTCGTCGGGAGCGACGCGAGTGCGTCGACCGCGGTGACGCGCGTATCTGCTGGGTGGTCGCTGGACGTTGCGAGCGCGTCCCGGATATCCGTACGGACCGCGGCGACCGCCGTCGCGTCACCGGGGTCGCGTGCGGTCGCGAGTGCCTCGAGCAGGGTCGCGTCGAGGCCTCCCGCGTCGTCGCGAAGGCGCGTGCGTCGACCGGTGTTCTCGGTCGACGCGCTGTCCACGGTGAGTGCCTCGACGAGTGCTCGTGCGGGTAGGACGCCGGCCTCGGCGGCATCGGCGACGATCCGTGCAACGGCCGTACCAGAGTGGCCGTTCGGCGGCGCCTCGATTCCCTCGAGGAGATCCTCGGCCAGCGCCGTCGGGTCTCGAGCGGCGACAGCGACGCCGAGACCCCAGGCCCCCAGGCTTCGCTCGTGTTCGCTCTCGGACCGAACCCGGGCGGCGAGTGTCGGTATCGCGAACGCGTCGTCCACGGCGTCCGTCACGGCAGCGGCGGTCCCGAGTGCGCGAGCCGCGAGCCTGCCATCGGACGCGCCACCCGACCGGACCGCGTCCCGTAGTCGAGACTCGAGTCTGGATGGGACGCCTTCGTCGCCGGTCGTGGCGGCGATAGCGAGGCCGAGCGCTTCCGCTGCCAGCGGGCCACGCGAATCGTCCCGCCCCACGAGGTCCACGAGCGCGGCCGCCAGGCCGTTACTGGACTCCGCTGTGGTCCTGATCGAGTCCGTGAGTGCGACGCGATCGCCGAGGGCGCGTCCAATCAGCGCTCGTTCCACGCCGACGTTCGCATGGATGCTCCTGACGAGTACCGCCGTCCTCTCGGGTCGACGACGGAGGTCGGCGAATATCATTGCCGCGCTGACTCGTGTACTCGGGTCCGTCGGCGCCGTGACGCCGTCGACTAGCGACGGCGAGACCGGTGGGTTCGGGTGGTCGTCGATAGCAGCGAGCGTCTCCGCGAGGGCCTTTCCGGACCGGATCTTTTCCATGTCAGTTGCGGACGTGACGCGACCGCAGAGTGCGTCGACGACGTCGACCGATGGGTCGTCGCGTTCGGCGAGCACCGCTTCGCCCACCGCGCGAACACACGACGTCCGCTGTGTCCCCGTCCTTCTGCGAGCGTGCGCTACCAGCCACGACGGTGGGGTCTGGGTTCCCAACAGCGTCGGCGGAGCGGAGAGGACGAGTTCCCCGAGCGCCCTGACACTGCGTGCCCTGTCGAGGTCGGTACTCGCCGCCGCCAGGTCTTCGAACACGTCCACGAGATTCACCGAATCATCGCCGCGAGCGAGCGCCTCGCCGAGAGCTCGAGTCAGCCGACGTCGCCGCGACCCGGACGCCTCGGCCGCTCGCTCTCGGAGCGCCACCGAGTCCTGACGCGTCCGACCGCGGGTTGCGGTAGCCTTCGGCGCGTCGGCCGCAATCGCTGTTTCGGCGAGCGACCGCGCCGTGCGGTCGCGGTCTATCCCCGCCGCGCGCCGAACCCGGGCGGCGAGCGCATCGTAGATCGCCGGGGTTTCCGGCGACGCACCCCCGAGGAGTGCCTCACCGAGCACCCGCGCTGCGCGACGCCGGCTCTCGTCGCCGGCATTGCGAACGCGCTCGGCCAGCGTTCCGGGACCCACCTCGCGGTCGGGCGCGAGGTCGACGATTGCGATGCCGAGCGCACGACACACCGCATCTCGCTCGGACTCCGGGACGTTCCCGAGTGCGTCCGAGACCGCCGAGACTGCCGCTGCGTCGGCGTCCGTGCCAGCGACCAACGGGCCGACCTCGTCGTCGACGCTATCCAGGGGTTCGCCGGACGTGGGATTCCCGCGACGTGAGCCGTCGGGGACCCCGGTCGAGTCGGCGACCGTCCAGAGGGCGCGGGCGGCCCGGTCGCGTGGCGTGCTGCTCGTCGCGTCCCTGACGCGCCGGCCGAGTGCGGCGGTGAGCGACCGCTCGGTCGTCTCGTAGCCGGTGGCTATCGCCTCGCCGAGAACCTGCATCGCGTGGTCGCGGTCCGCGCCCGTAGCGCGCTCGACGCGATCGACCAGGCGTCTTGGGACAGATGCGTCGATGCGACCGGGTGCGACCACGGCGATGGCGCCGAGCGCTTGCGCGGACTGCACGTACTCGACGCCCGTGGTGTGAGCGACCCGGTCGGCGAGCGATTCGACGCCGACCGTCGGCGATAGCGATGCAGCGAGTGCCTCGCCGAGCGCTCTTGCAGCACGCTCGCGCTCGCTGTCGTCCGACGCGCGGACGCGAGCCACCAGTTCGAGCGGGAGTTCCGCCGCAGGTTCCTCGGCGTCGGCGCCACCGTTCGCGTGCCTGACGGCCGTCGCGACGTCACCGTGGCCAACGACCGCAGCGGCTTCACCGACCGCTCGCGCGTACCGTTCGCGTTCGGTTCCGACGCTGTCCTGGACCACCGCTGCGAACTCCTCGAGCGAATCCATCCGTGCGCTCAGGCCGTCCGCGTGTCCCTCACTCGCGTCCGAATCCTTCCGTGGAGCGACCGTCCGTTTGGCCGCGAGTTCGTAGGTGACGTATCCAGTCATGCGAACGGACGCAGCCGGTGTCGGGGCGGAGGCATCGAGGCGTCCGCGAACGCGATTCACACGTTCCGCGTTCGGGTCGTGTGCGATGACCGCGAACGCGAGCGACAAGGTGGCGGTCTTGGGCTCCGACGGGGTCGACGCCAGGCAGTCGTCGAGGAGCGCACGCACGGTGTCGTCGAGGGCGTGCGCGTCAGCGAGCCCCTCGATGACGGTCTCGGGGCGTGCCATCGCCACGCTCCCAAGCGCCTCGACCACTGTGTCGTGGTATCGGTCGTGACGTCTCTCACGGAGTACCAGTGCGAGCGTCTCGACTATGGATTCCAGCGGCCGCCCAGCAGCCTCGTAGGCCGTCGCTAGTTTGGGGTCGCTCACGGCGCCGACCGCGTCCAGTGCAGTGGCGAGCGTCCGCTCGGCGACGTCCGCGAGCAGCAGCGACTCGACCGTCGCTCCCTCGCGGTCCATCGCCTCGCGAACGACCGCCAGAACGCACGGCGCCAACCGACGCGCAGCCGCCGGCGCCTCGGTCGCGAGGTCGCACACCCGCTCGCACGCTTCGCATGTTTGGATGACCTCCCGGAACCCAACTGCCGACCCCGAGAGCAGCCCGTCGCTAGCGAGACGGGCCGCAAGTTCATCGACGTCGACCGTCGAACCCGAGTCGGCCTCGCCACCGGACGAGTCGGTCGAGCCGAGTTCCTCGCGACCCGCTGGTGGGTCGCCGCACGCGGGCCGGTCGCTCAAATCGAGCGGGTCACTGGAGTACGTCATGCGTATCGTCGCCGGAGAGTGCGCGCGCTCGTACTGCTTTCTCCGGGCGCCGTCGTCTTAACCGTTCGACCGGGAGTCCGCCACCCCGGAGCCCGCCACGGGCGAGGGCGTTCGCTCTGGTCGAGTGTGCGCTCGTCGCGACGTCCACCGACGACACGCAGTGTAGCTCGACGCCGGTTCTTGAGTCCCGAAGGCGCTACAAGGGGTACAATGAGAGACCCTTCGGAGCGTCAAGGGCGAGGACTCCGACTCGCGGGCGGTGGCGCGTGATGGGCGAGCGCGAGGCGGTCAGTGGCGAGAACTCAAAGACTGTTAGGCGAGTGCGTGGAGGTCGTCGGCGAGCGCTTCGAGTTCCTCGCGTTCGTCGATGGCGCTCAGCCAGCGGTCGGGGAGGTCGCTGGCGCCGAAGCGAGCGCCGGCGACGGCGCCGGCGATGGCGCCGATGGTGTCCGCGTCGCCGCCGCGGTTGACCGCGACGACGATCGCGTCCCGCGCGCTAACGGCCGTGAGCGCGTCGTGGAGTGCCGTCTGGAGCGAGTGCACGACGTACCCCGACGACTCCAGCGAACTCGGGCGCTCGCCCGCGGCGATAGGTTCCAACGCGTCGACGAGCTCGGTCGGGGCGTCGTCGACCGCGTCGAGCGCGTCCCGGAGTGCCCGTGCGGGGTCGTCGACCGCGGATTCTGTGTCTTCGAGGAGGCCGGCGATGGTGTGGTTCAGGATGGCGGCCCCGGCCGTGCATCGTGGGTCGGCGTGCGTGATCTGCGAGGACTGCCGGCTGACCTCGGCGAGCCGGTCGCGGTCCGCGGCGTACGGGATGGCGAGCGGCGGGCACCGCATCACGCTCCCGTTCCCCGCGTTCTGCCCCTCGGCGCTCGCCTCCCACACTCGCTGCCCGGCCTCCTCCCACGCGTCGCCGTCCCGGAGGCGGCGGAGCGACCGCGCCGTCATCCGCCCGACGTCGAACGGCCCCGCTTCGTACCACTCGACGAACCGCGCCGCGACGTCCGCCGGCTCGAACCCGCCTTCCGCGACGACACTCCGCGCGATGCACAACGCCTGATCCGTATCGTCCGTGATCGTGCCAGCCGGCTGATTCCACGTCCCGTGCCCGACCATCTCGTCCAAGTGGCCGTACTCGGCGCTGATCGCAGTCGGTGAGGAGAACTCGACCGGACGACCGAGCGCGTCCCCACACGCCAACCCCAGCAGTACGCCGCGTGCAGCGTCGCGATTCATACCACCAGCGACACCGAGCAACCCCAAAAACACGGGGGATGCCTACACTCGTCGTGACCGGCCGTCGGTCGCGTGACCGAATCGTCGGTGACGGGACAACCGCCGTCCAGAATCGGTCGATCGTCCGGCAGGGGAGGAGTAGTCAGAGATTCGTCCCTCAGGGGGTCGTCCGGCAGGGGGGTCGTCCGTCAGGGGGGTCGTCCGGCAGGGGTCGTCCGTCTGCGGGTCGTCTGTCAGGACGTCTCCCAGTGGAGGACGTTCCGGACGTCCGTGGATAGGCAGCGCGAACTGCTTGGGGTCAAGGTCCGAGGGACTCGATGTGCCCCGCCTGTAGAGACCGCCATCGGCCACTGAGAGAACGCGATCGACAGGCGTCTTAAAACGTGGTGGCGAAGAGCTCGTCGCAAGTGCCGAAGACGACGTCGGGAGTCATGTCGAGTTCGTATTCGTGATAGACGCCGCCGCCTCGCCCCTCGTTGACCTGATTCTGGGTGAGGAATCCGAGCATTGTGAGATCGCTGAGGTGGTTCTGGACGCTCTTGAGCGTGGAGAGAGGTTCCTGCTCGCGATCGACGGCCACCTCCTGGTAGACCGACATCACTTCTTTCGAACGGGCTGGTGTGTCGCCGCGGTTTTCGATGCGCGCCATGGCTTCGAGGACGAGCTGGGCGTGCGTGGATTGGTCGGATATCTTGTCTTTCAGGCGGCCGCGTCGGACGGCGTCGCGGGCGGCGTCGATATGGTGTTCGGTGACAGTGGAGTCGTCGTTACGCTCGGCGATCTCGCCGCCCTTGCGAAGGAGGTCAAGGGCTTGGCGGGCGCTGCCGTTGTCTTTGGCGGCGAGGGCTGCTGCTAGCCGGATAGCGGATTCGTCGAAGCCGTCGTCGACGAGTGCTTTTTCGGCGCGGTCGCGGAGGATATTCTGGAGTTCGTTGGCGGTGTACGTGGAGAAGGCAATCTCGTCTTCGTTGAGGGCGTCGCGGACCTTCGAGGAGAGGCGGTCGCGGAACTTGTAGTTGTTCGAGATTCCGATGATACCGATTCGGGCGTCTTCGAGGTCGCCTTTGGCGCGAGCGCGAGGGATGTCGTAGAGGAGGGTGTTCGCGTCTTCGAGGTGGTCCAGTTCGTCGAAGACGACGAGATGAGTGCCGCCGACGCGTTCGAGTTGGCTGTAGAACTCTTCGAGGGCGTCGCTGGTGGAGAGACCACGTTTGGGGAAGTCGGCGGCGTGTGCTGGGAGCAGTTGGTTGACGAGAGCACGGACTGTGGAGAAGACGGTTTCTCCGTTGCAATTGAATCGGTGAACGTGGACGTCAGAGGTTTCGTCCCGAGTTTCGGCTTCGGCTTGCAGCTCGTTGAGAACGTACGTTGTGACGGCTGTCTTGCCGACCCCGGCTTTGCCGTAGAGCATGACGTTAGTGGGGTTTCGACCGAATAGGACGTCTTTGAGAGTGTGTTTGTACTGACCGATTTCGTCGTCGCGTTCGAGGATCTCGTCGGGCTGGTATTCCTCGGCGAGGACGTCCTTGTCGTCGAAGATGGTATCGTCGATGTCTTCGAAGAGACTGCCCATCGGTTGTTTGGTTTTCAGACCAATACCACTTAAAGATTGGTTTCTTCTGTTTCTTCTGTTCTAGTGAAAGTGCTAGTGAGAGAGAGTACGTTTCGTCTGTTAAGTCGTGATAGGGGGGGACAAAAGCTCCAATAATAGTGTATTGCCGCTACCCAAAAGCATATCATTTAGTTAACTTCGAACAGACGAAATGCACTCTCTGTGGCATGATACGCAAGACCAATATTGTCACCACAACAGACGAAACGCACTCTCTCCAACCATTCCCTCCACTCCGATTCCGAGAACAGACGAAATCCACCCTCACTCTCCACCAACCCACCCCATCCTACAAACAAGAACAGACGAAACGTACTCTCTCTCACCAAACTCGAATGGAAGCCTCCACGATACGAACCACGGTCCACTACTCGATCATCCCGCCAGAACAGACGAAACGTACTCTCCTCACCCCATCCACAACCGAAGCAACACGCTGAGTCCCTACAGTGAGCGTTTCGACGAGAGTCACGCGACGGCTGCAAGCGTAGTCAGGACCTGACCGATCCGAGAACTACAACATTCGTGTCCATACACACAGTCCTTTGCACCCACAGCACAGATAGAACTGTAGATACGTGGACCACTCAGGCGTGCCCCCGTTCCGCCCTCGAACACTGACCCCACGAGCACATCCTCTCGCTGTACCCTCGGTCACTGTGCACTCCGGGGAGGAGAGCGAGCGATGACCGACGAGAGCCGCTCACTGCCCGACGTCGACGCCGTCGTCGACGTACTCACCACGGCACTCCCCACGGACCCCACTCCATCGGAGGTTCGTACACACCGGCGCGCGTGCAAGGACGCACGACGCTTGCTCGACGCGGACCCGACGCTCGCCCGCTCACTTGCGGTTCCACTCGCCACGACCCTCAGGGACGATCTCGTCCACCGAGACGTCGCGGGGGCGTCGGCGATGTTCGGTATCGGCCTCTACGCCCGCGAAGCAGCGACGGCAGCGGCGAGAGCACTGGAGGCGATTCCGGTCTGGCGACTCGTCGACACCGACGCTCTGGAACCGTTCGTCGCAGCAATCGCCACGGTCGCTGCAGCCACGGGGCAGGACCGCGGGCGTGTCGCTGCCGCCACGGCACTCGAACGCGCGAGCGTCTACGCGCCCACCGCTGTCGCCACCGTGCTCGACGACACCGGCCTCGGCGACGACCTCATCGACGCTGTCACCCCGCTTCCCGACCCGACCGCACTCGACTCAACGACCGCCCGCCTAATCGTCGCACTCGTCCACACCGACCGTACAGCAGCCCTCCCCGATATTGGGGCTCTCATCGAATCCGGATACGACGAGTCAGACGACCGCGACGACCCAGCGGTCACCACACGACTCGACCCAGCGGTCGCCACACGACTCGCGGTGCTCGACGCGACGACGTCCACGGCCCGTCCCCGAGAGTCCAACGCGAGCGACGAGGTCGACGGACCGATCGCCCGTCTCCGCGAGCTCGCACCAGGACTGAGCGAGGACGCTGGCGCGCTCGACAGCGATGCTGGAACCGCGGACGCCCCCGTCGACCCGAAGCAGACCGATGCCTCCGTCGACGATGCATCCGCCGATGACGCGCTTTCGGACGACACGCAGACCGGTGACGCTCTTTCGGACGACACGCAGACCGGTGACGACGACGCACCGTCTGTCACGCCGCCACATCGACCGGGGTCACTCATCAACGACGACGACGACGACACACCGCGAACCGCCACCTCGGAAGACGACGAATCCGAGAAGGGGACGATATCGTTCTTCGACGAGGAGGAACCGACCGACGCCGGGGACGCATCTGACTCGCGTCTCGACGTCGAGACGGTCGTTGAACCGCTCGCGCTCGTCGTCGCGAGCGACCGAGCGTCGACGGCCACCCGCTCGGACGCGTTCGACGCGCTCCTCGCAGCCACCGACGAGACAACACGGGGTGCCTTCCACGAACTGGGCGTCCTCACCGCTCTGGACGCTCTCTCGCCGCCTGCTCGGAACCGGCTCCGCGAGACCGTCGTCGAACACCTTGAAGCCGCGCACTTCTTCGGTGCGCGCGCAACCCGCGGCCGACGCGTCGCGTTCATGGAGCACCACGACGTCCGCCCCGCAGCCCTCGCCGCCCCAGACGAACGGGCACCGGTCACGCCGCTCGTTCTCGAGACGGACCTCCTGACGACCGGCGAATACGAGCGCGTCGCCGAGACGCTCATCGATGCGATCAGCCACGATTCGGTCTCGGTCGACGAGCGGCGAACCCTCGGTTGGCTACACGTCCACGGCAGCCTCCCCGAACCACTACTCGCGCGCTTGCGGTCGACGCTCACTGAGCGGCTCGACGGCGACGAGGACGACCGGGACTGGGCGCTCGAAACGGTCACCGGGCTCGCTGGCTACGGGATACTCGACACCGACACCGCCACAGACGTGCTCGACGCGACGATCGGCGTTGTCACGGCCACGCCCGTCGCAGACGTGCCGGGGAACGCCGGCCGCGCCGTCAGCGCCCTCCTCACCGCCAGCGAGCTGACGGACGCACACGTCACGCGACTCGTCGATCGGCTGCCGGACCTCCTGCAGGCCGACGCCGTTCCACCGGCGCGAACTGGCGCGCGCGTGCTCGCCGCCCTCGCCGCAACCGAGCGTCTCCCCAGTGACCTAGTCGCGGACGTCCTCGGCGTCACGGTTCAGCTCTGCACCGTCGACGTCGGGTTCGCCGAGCGCGTCTCCCTCAGGGTCGCCGCCGTCCACGCACTCCAGGGCCTCGCGACCAACTACCACATCCCCCGGGAGTACCGCGAACACGTCCTCGGCGCCCTCTCCATCGTCGCCCGCGGCGACGAACGGCGCGTCGACCAAAGCCGTCGCGCCGCACTCGAGAGCTACCGCGTGATCACCGACGAGATGCCCCTCCCCGAGTTCGACGCCGACATCGTCCTCCCCGTACTCGAGACGGCACTCGTCCAACTCCTCCCCGGCGAGCGCTTCGAGGAACCTTCCCGCGACGGCACCGGCCCCGGCCCCCAACACTCCCGGTTCACCACCCGCGCCGCCGAGACCCTCCGCGACGTGGTCGACACCGGCCTCATCGATGCCGAGCTGTTCGCTGGCGTCCTGTCTACCGAGGCCGCCGACGCGACGTGGCTCAAGAACTATCCGCCCGCCGTGGTGCGCATGAATCAGGCACCGCAGCTCGGTCGGTTCCTCGCACCCGACAACCCCGCGGTCCCACCGTTGCTCGCCGCCGTCGCCACCGCCACGACCCAGCACCCCGACGCGTTCACGGACGTCCGCCCGACCCTCGAGCGGTTCCTCGCACGCACCGACCCGAACCCGGAGACAACCGCGAGCGTCTTGGACGTCATCTCCCGACTTCCGGCACCCAACGCCACGGCCAGCACGATCCGGCGATGACCGACGCCGAGCAGCGACGGTTCGCACGGCAACGATTCGTCGATGGAGAAATGAGACGGTGAACGACCGTTAGAGAGCGTCGCGAGCGGCTGTTCGGACGGCTTCGGGGGTTCTCGGGTCGGTCTCGAGGTCGTGGAGGGTTCGCTCGACGGCGTCGGGGATGGTATCGTCGTGGAGGTAGCGGTTGTGGAGGGCGTGGATGCAGGCGACCCGAACGTCGACGTCCGTGACGGCCTCGAGTGCGTCGAGGAGGGCTTCGCCGGTGTCCTCGCGGTATCTGGAACCCGTGTTGGTGTCGCTCTTGAAGTGGCCACGTTGGACGACCGCTCGCTTGCGGACCTCGGTGGGGAGGTTGGACCGGTGGATTGTGTCGGTGAGTGCGCTGGCAACGGCGTCGCCCTGCCTGGGGAGGAGCTTGACGAGTGCGAGCTGTCCGGCAGCGGTCGTACTGCGGTCGAGGTAGGTCCGGAAGGTGCTCGCTGTGAGTTGGTCGTCGAGGCCGTATCGAACCTCGCGGCAGACGTCCTCGTGGGGTTCGTCAGCGAGGTGGTCCAGGAGGATGTCGTCGGTGCCGTCGAGGTCGCAGCCGCCAATGGCGGTGACGACCGCAGTGCGAACCGTCTCATCGTCGGTGTCGAGCGCGGTGGCGAGGGCCTCGAGCGCGTCAGGAGCGCTGATTCGGCCGAGGCTCAGCGCCGCGATCGGACGGAGCTCGCGGGGGCCAGCCGTAAGTGTGTCGCGGAGTGCTGGAACAGCGGCGACGGTTTCGTGGTGACCGAGGAGGGCGATAGCGCGACGGCGGTCCGACACTGACCCGGAGTCGAGGATGTCCAACCAGACTGCTGGGTCCTCGGCGTCGAGCCCCTCGGTTTCCTGATGATGGCTGTCGGTGGCGGTGACCCGCGTGGGGTCGAGGGCGATGGCGTGGACGGTGTAGCAGTCGCCGCGTTCGACACCGACCTTGTGACCGTTCCGGCAGACCGTATTCACTGCATTGCCGGGCGGCCCGCAGCATCCGGTTTCGGCGGTGTAGTCGTAGTCCGTCCCCACCACGTTTTCGGGGTTGAGGACTGGCCAGCCGGTGTCGTCGTCGGGGACGGCGTAGTCGGCGGTGTCGTTCGTGATCTGGAAGCCTTGCGGGACCATGTCGGGGTTGCCGGTCTGGTCGGAGAACTGGAAGTCGTCGGGGTCGGTCTGGAGGAGGGTGGTGTCGGTGAGGGTGACGACAGAGTGTGAGATCCGACCGTCACATTCCGCGCAACGATAGACGACCATGCCTTTGCGTGGTCTGTGAGGGAACGTAAGGAGTGGGGTGGTGTGGGTGGGGATATCGGGGTCCGTGAGTTGGACGTCGTTGTGGTATTGGAATAGTGGCCTTGTTGAAACCCTCAGTCGGTGACGGGTTTCAGTAGTCCTGCTGAATACAACACGCGAAGGAGCTATGAGAGATCTCCGCGTCAGCAATTGTCCGAAGTGGTAGAGACAGGCGAAGAATCTTCCAATGTCGAAGACAGACTGGTTCTATAAATGATTGAAGTTCAGCTCATCGATAATTTCGGGGGTTGGGGCTATATGTTCGCCCCGGACGATATCGAGATAGAAGTTGAGAGCGAGGGACGAAGGAAATCGCTCACGCTTTCTGGACAAGATCTCTTGCTAGTTTACGATCGGCTGTCTCAACAGAAGCAGGACGCTGTCGTCCTTGGGATGGGCCATACACTTGGAATCTCGTTTCCGGATTCCAGCAGGGTTCACATCCAATTCAGCGAGATAGAGATGACTGCCTCACGAGCTCAATTGAGTGATGAAATTGAGGCTCTCTTACAGTCGGTGTTCGAAGAGAACGATTCAGTCAGTACAGGCGCTGAGCGGACACAGGCGCTGTCTGATATGCAGGGGTGGCTCGATGCGAGGGATGCAACGTTAACAGTCGAAGAGCTGTACCAGACACTCTGTTAGCTGGTTTTAGATTCTAAACGGTGTTAGAGAGACACGACACTCCGTACTGAATCTCTCTCAGTTCAGACTATCCTCCCAAGGAATATCCGTTCAGTACGCAGTTCTAACTAACGGCTGTTTCAGCGGGGGAGATGTCGATGGAATAGGATTTCAACAGAGCCGGAATAGTTATCTGTTGGGCCGGTTGTGGTGGTATGTATCATTCTAAGTTTACTTGTTAATATTTTAGTCTGATACTTTGTAGTCGGTTCGTGGCATGTGGAAGTCGGTCGGTGAGATGGCGGGTTCCCCGGAAGATACCATATATTTCCTAGAAAAACCAAACACTATACATATAGAAGGGAGGAGCTGGAAGTGAGGGGAGCTATCTCGTGGACTTGGTGGTTCCGAAATAGTGATCGTCGAGTCGATATGCGATGTAGCTGACACCAACAGTCAGTGCGATCGTGATGGTCATCCCGAGGAGACTTGTCGGGTCTGGGGCGATTGCTCCTGCGCCGGCGGCCCCGATGAGGAGGCCGAGTACGATGATGGCTATCGTACGGAGGGTATCGAGCACGACCGACCATCACGCACACAGACACATAATTTTCCTGTTGGGACAACAATCAGCATGATGACTTGAACTCGGCGCGTGCTGGTCGATCCCCCAGCCACCCCCACAAAATGACCTCGATCCCCCAACAACCTGTCGTGGTCTCTGGTAGCAACCAGCGGGCCCCATCTGAACGAACCGCCTTACGATTCCTGAGGTAGATCGCTGCACTGAAATCGGAGGCCTCGTCGTCGTGGAGGTCGGTGAGTGGATGTCGCCCGTAGGCCTATACGTTAGTAGTACGTACTAACGTGTGTGGCGAACTCGTTGAAGCACTCCGCCGATGGCCTCGCGCTCCAGATCACGAAGGCGGCCCGCGCCGCCGACCTCGTCGAGGAACGCGACACACCCGACGGGAAGACGCCGACCTACAGGGCCGAGACGCGAGTGCATGCGTTCGCTGGCCTCCTACTGGTCGTCGACACCGAGCGGGTTCCGGACGATGAGGAAGCAGAACTGGTCGCGGCGACGGCTCGCGATACGCAGACTGCGTACCAATCGATGACCGCGAAAGTGCAGATTGCGGGCAACGGCTACCAGCTTCAACTCCCGCCGGCCGCTGACGCAGGGCTCCGCAAAGGTGACAGACCCGCACTCAGAATCGCCCCAGGCGTCCTCGTCATCGCCAACGACGACATCGACGGCAGAGTCCGACCCACGCGAGTCGCCGAAGACCTGGTCACGATACGGCGCGACCAAGCGGACTGAGCGATACCGATAGCCGGCAGGGCACTCCGAACGCCAACGTTTGTAGTCCCATTGGAGTACTTATTGGTTCCTGGCGACCGTATAGATTGAAAGAGCAATGACGGGTGACGCTGACCCCGACGACCTGGAACGGTTCGTCTCGGCACAGGAGCAGGTTATCGGTAGCGTGAAGCGGGAGCTCCGGGGCGGACGGAAGCGCTCGCACTGGATGTGGTTCGTGTTCCCCCAGATCGCTGGGTTGGGACGCAGTGAGATGGCCCAACGGTACGCCATCGATTCGCTCGAGGAGGCGAAGGCATATCTCGCGCATCCAGTCTTGGGACCGCGGCTCCGTGACTGCACGGAGCTCGTGCTGGATATCGAAGACAAGACGGCGAACGAGGTATTCGGGTCGCCAGACGACCTGAAGTTCCGGTCGTCGATGACGTTGTTCGAGATCGCTGCGGATGACGGCGCGCTCTTCGCCGACGCATTGGAGAAGTACTACGACGGTGACCGGGACGCCAAGACACTCGAGCTGGTGGACGACAACTGAGAGCACGGGAATCGGGGAGCGAACCTCGGAACCCCGAGCGAGGGTCGCACAGTACCGGACGCGCGTAGGTTTTGGGTTCTAATCGGTGGAGAGTTTCGCCAGAAGAGACGGCGGTTGCGACCTGCCTATCGAGGGTGCTGAGGCGGTCCGTGGGAACCAGTGCAAGACGAAAACTGGACCAGCTGGGACGAGTTCCCGTTGCGAGTTCGGCCCTCGTTCGTTATGGCGGTTCGTCGAGGGTGACGGTCTCGATGCCGTCGTCCATATCGGTGGGGCCGCCTGTCACGTACTGGACGTCGCGACGTCCCCAGAGTGGGTCGGTGTCACGTCGTGTGGGGACGTCGGCTGGCGGTGCAGCGATGATCGTCCTCGGTACCGAGATGGTCTTGCCCGGTTCCCAGTCGTATGCGAGTTCGCCGGCGATTCCGATCCTGGCTGGCGTCCCATGCGGGGACTCTTCGGGCATCGTGATGCTGAACGCTGCCTCGTGCGTTCCCTCTGGAAGGGGGTCGGTGATGTTCCAGAAGGCGAGTGCTGGCCCGGATTCGGGGCGGATGACGTCGCTCGTGGCGCCGACAGCGTTCCCGTCAACGCGAAGCGTGCCGTCGAGCGCCGTCAGTCCGGGGTGCAGAGCTGGCCGTTCAGTGTCGGGGGCTGCAGCGGATGCGTCCCGCGAAGGGAGTGAGACGGCGGGACACCACTGCAAGAGGTGAGTGTCCGCTGGAACACGGGTCGTCGTTCCCGCCGACACAATGTATGCTACCGCAACCGGGACGACATCGTCCATACCACTCGCTCGGGCGCTCTCGGCATGAACGTGTTGCACGTTCGGGCTGCAGGTGGTTGCTGTCGATAGAACACCCGAGCGTTCTTCCGCAGTCCGGTGTTCGGTGTCGTATGGTCGGCGACTGGAGTCCGACGTTCGATGGCATCAACGGAGCGCAGTCGTTCCTGGACGTCGACCGGGAAGCGTCCACTGCCGAGATAGAACAGGCGTTCCACCGAGCATTGGAGGAGTCCGACAGAGCGACCGCGATCGAGGCCCGTGAACTCGTTCTCGCAGACTCACGCTACGTCGGGCAGGCTGTGGCGAGAATACTCTGCGAGCGGCTTCACCCCGACGACGTGACTTCCGTGCTGGACGCACAATCACTGCTCGGCGGCACGGCACCACCAGCGGACGGTGCAGCTGGCTATCATAGCGGTGTCGCGCGAACCGCAGACCAGACCGTCGCTCGCCTCGAGGAACTCCGTGACTCAAATCCCGACGTGACGAGCGAGAGCATCCAGACCGTTCGCGTGGCGCAGTACGCGCTCCGGTATCGCGACGTCGAAGCCGGCCGGAAGTACGTTCTCGGCAGTGATGCGAATGCGGAGGACGAATCGGGGTGGCGGGGACCGCTCTCCCCGAGTTGGAAGTACAGCGTGAACACAGGCGATGGCACGGAGTTCTACGTCCACGGCGACCGACAGATCGAACTTCATCAGGAAGAGGATGGAGCCCCGTACTCGACGCGGTTCCTCCACGACGGAGAACTCGTCGAGGAAGCGAGGTTCCATCGGTACGGCGAAGCAAACCGGATGGTGAAACGCTGGGTGACCGACCCTCCGGAAATCGAATAGGCACCTCCTGCAAAGAAGCATAGGGCATCACTGTAGGCTGGGTTTCCGACTGTTTCGCGAGTCAGTGAGGAAAGCGCGCTCGGGTCGTCAGGTGCGTTTATTGAGTTCGTCGGTGAGCGCTTGGAGTTCGTCGCGTTCGTCGATGGCGGTGAGTCAGCGTTCGGGGAGGGCGCTGGCGCCGAAGTTGGCGCGGCGACGGCGCGAGCGATAGCGCCGCTGGTGTCGGTGTCGCCAGCGCGACCACTGTGGTAGCGATAGTCAGTGCTGTACGTTCGCACCACAGAGTTATTATCACCAAATGGGAATGAAGCCGTATGGATCGTCGTGCCCTCCTCCCCGGTGGCGTTGCCATCGCCGGGACGCTCGCTATCGTGATCGGGGTTCACACGGAATTACTGACCATGCGGCCGGGTACCGCCGGGACCATTGAGACTGGATGGGGCGGGAGTCTCAACCACGAGGAAGAACTCCTCGCGGGGTTGAGTGTCGTGGCCACCAGCAGTGCATTCGCCGCGATTCGCTGGCGGCGGGCGGCTCTCCTCGCGCAGGCGGTCGGCGGTGTCGTCCTGTTCTATGCACTCAGAGCGGTCGTGGGGTACTCGTTCGATCCGACACTGGGTATCTACACGGGCCTCCCCGTGCTCGACGGGACCAACGGTCGGGTCATCTTCGGGGCCGAACCGTACCTGCTGGTCCTCGGCGGTCTCCTCTTGATTGTCGCGGGTGTACTCGGGTTCCGCGGCTGGCCCCGTGCTGGAGACCCAGATACGGTCGCGGAGAACACAAGGGACCACAGCCTCTCGGAGTCGGCAGAGACGTAGGCTGCCGCCGAATCCGAGGGAAGCAACGCTAGCGAAGACATCGAAACACAGATTCTGGAGATGTGAGAGGAAAACTAAGGGGTGACCTATTGCAATCGCTCCGCGCATCTGAGGGCAGCGGCGTCAACTGGGTCGTGTTCGTACGCTACGATCACGACACCGGCGCCGTCGGCGTAGACAGATGAAGCCCTCTCGAAGGGGTCACGTGAGTTGATGGTGGTTCGTGGGTCAGGGCGGAGTCAGTCTACGAGGAACTCGAGGAGTATCGACTGGAAGCGTTCGGGACGTTCGATGTGTGGGGAGTGGCCGACGGCTTCGAAGCGTTCCTCGTGGTAGGTGCCGCCGGCGTCCGCGTAGGCGTCGAGGACGTCGCGGGTCTGTGCGGTCATCGGTTGTGGTGGGTACGCGTCGTCGCCGGGCCAGTCGGGGAGTTGGCCGGCTTGGCCGAGGAAGCCGGCGTCGAAGAACGACGTGTCGGAGACGATCTGGTCGCTGTCGCCGTGCACCCAGAGGATCGGTGGCTTCTGGTCGATGTCGACGAGGTCGGTGGTGTCGAAGTACTTCGGTGAGACGGCGTTGAGGACGCCGTGGTCGCCGGGTGCGACGCCGGGCCAGTTGTCGGACGGTTCGGCGTCACCGGGGTAGTTGTCGTCGCCGACGGCGGTGGCGCACATCGCCTGGACGTAGGCGTCGGCGGTGGCGGGGTCGAACTCGTGGTCCGGGCCGACGTAGAACGATTCCATGACGGTGCGTGGCGACGCGTCGGCGGTGGCGGTGGTGTCGCCGACGGCGAGCTGGTCGACGAACTCGTCGTTCGCGAGACCGCCGCCGGTGCCGGCGTAGTCGGGTTGACACGGGCTCCCGTCGCGGGTGGTGCCGCCGAATCCGTACGGGGACATCGTGCTCTCGAGGCAGACGGCGGTGAGGCGTTCGGGATGGTCGATGGCGTACTGCATGGCGACGCCGCCGCCGATTGACCAGCCGACGAGCGCGATGTCGTCGAGGTCGAGGGCGTCGAAGAGCGCGTGGAGGTCGTCGCTGAAGTCGCGGACGCCGCGGGTGGCGTCGACGGGTTTGGTCTCGGAGTCGCCGTACCCGCGAAGGTCGGGGGCGATCACGCGGTAGGTGTCCGGGAGGTCCGTCATGAGCTCGGCGAAGAATCGCGACGAGGAGACGTTCCCGTGGACGAGGACCAGCGGGGTTCCGTCGGGGTCACCGGCGGTGAGGACCGCCGTGTCGAGGCGGCCTGTCGATACGCGGTCGGCTGTCACGCCAGCTGGGAGGTCAACGTCCATGGGGCTTGATACGGCTGACGGCCTCATCAAGTTACACGTTACCGAGACGCAAGTTCGGGGGTTGGTGCTTGAGAACGGCGTCTGGTTGGGGCGAGGATGGTAGGCGGCGCGGTGGTCGGGCGTGGGTGGATGCCAGCCCGACACCGGATTTCAAATGAATTTGTGCGACGGTGTGCCAAGTTGCTCGTGAGTGACCAGCGGGAAGTTCTGAGACCGTGGTCGAAAGGTCGGTGGGAATCGCTTGGACTGTGTCGGAGGTGACGCTCGAAGTGTGTCGGTGTCGAGGGATTCGGTGGTCGTGTTCTGGACACCCCCACACCGGATTTCAAATGAAATCGGCGTACTGTGTGGCGGTTCTGAGAGGCGGAATCCCCCAGTGATTACCGCCGATATAGCGAGCACGGGCGGTTGGACAGTCGTTTGTCGGGATTAATGGGTCTCGTGGGTAGGCGGGAGTGCTATGGTCGGTTCGAGTGAGTTGTGTGGGCGTTCGAAGCTGGGTGTGGAAGGGGTGTATTTGAACTCGACCGTCTGGGATTCTAGATCGTTCGGACTTGGTCGCTGTGTGGTCTGTACCTTCCCTTTCTTCTTCTTCTTCTTGCCTAGAACCCTAGTTATATAATAACGCGAGTATGGAACCGGGTTCCAGTTGAAGCTAATCGTCAGAAACCAGCAGCTAGATGAGCTATACCGCTGGAATCCCGTTGTAGAAGACGAGCGAAAGCGACCCCCAGCCCGACCCCCTCCCCTTCCATTAGAACCGATTTCATTTGAAATCCGGTGTGGGGGTGTAGTGAGTCATGCCACTCTCCCCCGGCAGTCTGGTGCCACCCGAGATAGCAAGCGTGTCATCGAGTCGCCGTCAGGCCAGCAGGGTGTCGTCACTGGAACGTGCTCGGTCTCGGTCTCGAACTTGGGCAGCCACTGTGTCGTGGTGGAGTGGCGTCTGTGTCGCGGTGGATTTCATTCGAAATCCGGTGTCCGTGACGCTGCGGTCTCGAGAACCAGCCGGGAATTCATTTGAAAGACGGTGTCGGATTCGAGACGGGCCTTTCTCATCCATGCAGCCGATACGGAGCCATTCGACACTGCGTGACAGGCTCCCAGTCCCGGTCCACTCGGCCCCACAACTCCGTTCCGCACGACAGAAATTCATCTGAAATCCGGTGTCAGACGCACGCCCCAACCACTCAGCATACACGGGGAATCATTCGAAACACGCCCCCATCCGCACCACACCCCCTAGGCGACCCTCACACGAGCCTCGAACCCGCGAACAAGGCCTCTACCGGAAGAATAGACGTTCGACGGAAAGAACTAAGGGCATTTCATTTGAAAGGTGGTGGTATGTCTACCGACGGTGACACGCTCGGGGATTTCGCCACCGCCCACGGCGCCGTCGCCCACTCGCGCGCCACCAGCCCACCCCGAGACGACCCTCTCTCAGTCCTCGACGAACCAGACCCCATCTTCACCGACGAAAGCCTCCTCGACCCCAACGTCGTCCCCGACGAAGAGAAGATCGTCGGCCGCAACGAACAGATCGAGACCGTCGCACACCGCCTCAAACCCGCCATCAACGGCGCCTCCGGCAAAGGAACACTCATCCTCGGCAAATCCGGGTCCGGCAAGACACTCGTCACGAAGTACGTCGGTCGGGAAGTCGTTCAACGCGGCCACGACGCCGACGTCGACATCGGTCTCGTCGTCATCGACTGCGCGCAACGCCGCAGCGAAACACAGACCGTCATCCGACTCGCCTCCCAACTCAACGACCCCACCAAGACCAACGTCACCATCCCCCACTCCGGCATCTCCACCGGCGCCTACTACGACCGCCTCTGGACCATCATCAACCAACTCTACGACGCCATCATCATCGTCCTCGACGAGATCGACCGCCTCGCCCCCAACGAAGCCCTCCAGAGCAACGTCACACCCGAGGAAGCCGACGACTCCAAACTCCTCATGCAGCTCTCCCGAGCCGGCGAAGAAGACGACATCGACGCCGGCCTCACCGTCATCGGCATCAGCAACGACCTCAAGTACGGCGACCGCCTCGACACCCGCGTCACCTCCAGCTTCGCCCCCGACGACCTCGTCTTCGACGCTTACGACGCCAACCAACTCCGCGACATCCTCAACCGTCGCGCCGACGCCTTCCGCGACGGCGTCCTCAGCGACGACGTCCTCCCGCTGTGTGCCGCATTCGCCGCCCAGGAACACGGCGACGCCCGTCGCGCCATCGACCTCCTCCGACTCGCCGGCGAGGTCGCGCGCGACGAAGGCACCGAGCAGGTCACCGAAGACCACGTCCGCGCCGCCAACGACGACGCCGAAGTCACTCGACTCCGCGACCTCATCCGCGGGTGCCCCACGCAAGCGAAGATCGCGATGGCCGCACTCGCAGCGATGGAGCACTTCACCGACCGCTCGTACTTCAAAGCCACCGAGATGTACCGCGTCTACCGCGCGTTCGCCGACGCGATCAGCGCCGACGCGCTCGGCCAGAAACGCATCACGGACCAACTCCGCGAATACGAAACCCTCAAAATCGTCGATATGAACCGGACGAGCGACGGCTACCGCGAAGGCACCCACCTCGAACTCTCACTCCTCGACGACCCCAGCCTCATCCTGCAATCCGTCGGCCTCGACGACCGCCTCAGCGACATCCCCATCAACGACGCCATGCAACACCGCATCCAACGCGCCATCGAATCCTGACAGCCAACGCGAACCACTGCACGGACTGATAGAACCGGAGCGAGACCACCCGCCACGAACCGATTGACCTCCTCCCGCGCCTGAAGACGCGGGAATCCCGCCACGGGATTTCAGGCCGAGCGTCTGCTCGGCCCTGTGGTTTCAAGACGCATATGGTCCAAGCGTCTCTTGCGTGGTAGCATCGGCTTGGCTGTCTTGTGGCGCGGCCAAACACGCCCCATCCTCAGCCGAGTCATCGTCGTTCTCGTGTTCTCTGGAACAACTCTCTCCACTGAGGTAGCGGTCTGCGATGTTCACCGCTCCGTTCACGTCCGCTTGATACTCGCCCATCCAGCATGCGTCGTTCGTACACGTGAACGTCGCCTGCTTCGGACGATACCCCACCTCACCGCACGCGTGGCACTCCTTCGACGTGTTGCGCGGATTCACCGTTTCGACGGGGATACCCTTCTCAACGGCTTTGTAGCGTATCTGCGCGTGGAGTTTGGCGAACCCCCATCCGTGGAGACGCCGGTTCATATACTCGCCGTAGTCCATCGACTCCCGTATGTACGTCAGGTCCTCCAGAACGAGGACGGGGTCCTCGACGGACTCGGCGTACTCCACGACTTCGCGGGTGACGCGGTGGAACACCTCGTCTATCCGCTTCCACAGGTCGTCGCCAAACGATTCAGAGATACGCTCACTTCCGCGCGTCTGGAGTCGTCTCGTGGCGGTGAAGTAGGTCTTGCGGAGCCGACGAACAGTCTTGCCCTCGTCGGCCCACAGTTCGGGATCGGTCGGAGAACCGTGCCCGTCGCGGTGACACACCGTGACGAGCGACGCTTCCCCGATATCCACTCCGATGGGCGTCCGTTCTTCGGCGGACACCTCGGAACCATCCTCAACGTCGCGGGTAGCGGTGACGTGGAGATACCACGTCCCGTCTCGCTCGAACAGCCGACCCTCGCCCATCGTGGCATCTCCCGCGTTCAACGCTTCCAACCAGTCACGCTGGTCGGGATTCGGTTGTGCTGGCAGCCAGAGGTGGTAGTCCTCATGGTGCGGAATCTTGACGTACCACTCGATTGCGTTCTCGGGCTTGTGGTCAAACCGTAGCCCCTCGTTCGTGAAGCGAACAGGGTGGTCGTCGTGAAGGTCGCCCGCGTTGTACGTCGTCGTGAGTTGCGGGACGTACTTCTTGAGCGCGTTCTTCGCATATCCACTCAGATCGTAGTTGACCACTATATCGTTCGCTTCGGTCTGTGTGGTACATCCGGCGTCGAAGGCGTGGTGAAGGGCCTGTTGGTACACTTCTCGTGTCTCGCAGAGTTTTCTCCGCTTGTTCGCGTTCGGCTCTACCAGTTTCAGTTCCAGCGTCTTCGTGAGTTCGGTCACGAATCGCCCTCCTTGTGTTGCTGGATATAGTTCTCGACAGTTTCACTAGATACGTTGCCCGCCGTTCCTGCATAGTAGCCTCGCCCCCATCGAATCTTCTCGCCGTCGTGGTCGGCGTATCTGTGGTTGTACTTCCGCGAGGAGATACCCTTGAACCAGTTGGCGAGAAGCGACGGCGCGTGCTTCGGTGGGCTACTGACGAACAGGTGGATGTGGTCGGGTTGTACGGTCAGGTCGAGTATCTCGAGGCCCTTGTCGTCGGCTATTTCGTAGAGGATGGTTCGCACACGGTCTGCGACTTCGTTGACGAGTACCGAGTTGCGGTACTTCGGCAACCACACTATGTGGTAGTTGAGGTTATATATCGCGTGCCGTGTGGTCTTCATCCGTATTGCACACTATAGGTCAAGTTGTGATAATACTGACGGTGAATCGGTTGGAAATCCAGCCGTCGCGTCGTCGCTGAGGGGTACGCTATTGTCCGCTTGACCCCCGCCTAAAGACGGGGGTATGCGCTCGTAACTTTATCAACGAAGCCGACGATGAGTTCCTGGATTTCGTCGTCGCCTCTCGCGAGCCCGGCTCTAGTACTTCGAAACCGATGACACGACCCGTAGCGAGCACCTCGACGACGATGTTGACCTCAATGATTGTCGAACCCGGAGTGGAACTCTTGTAGTTCCTCGATGATGAACTCGGGGTTGTCGACGTGCGAATTGTGGGTCGCATCAGGGATCTCCCTGACACGACACTCCTCGAGAACCGAATCGAGGTACTCAGTATGCCGGTCGATGAAGGGCTCGTTCTCGCCGTACATCGCAAGCACGGGGACGTCGATGCGGTCCCACTCCAATTGCGAACCGATATACGATTGGACGCCCCGCATCACCTTTTCGCGTTCGCTGGCCTGCATTTCCGGGGCATCGCAGGCGTGAGAGTCGCGTATCTCCTCGAGGTCGTCCATGTCGACGGTGGTACTGTCGCGGAAAAGCTGCTCCCACACCCAGTCGATGGTTCGCATCAGCCGGTCGTTCCCCATGATGGGGGTGAGAAGTTTCGCAACGTCGACTCTGGTGAGGCGTTCGCCGAGGGTGAACGTCTGTGGGGTTGGTGCGCCGACCGTGGCTAGTGCCGATAGCTGTTCTGGATAGTTGGCTGCAAACTGATACCCGATCATCCCACCCGTCGACAGTCCACAGACGGTCGGTCGCTCCAAACCAAGTGTGTCGATGAAGGCGGCGAGGTCGTCGGCGTAGCGTTCGATTGTGTATCTCTTGTGTGTCGACCCTTCTGACTGACCATGCCCGCGGAGGTCGTAGACGATTACTCTGAGCGAATCTGTGAGGGGTTGGAGTTGCTCGGCCCAGAGTTGATGATCGCTTGTTGCACCGTGAAGAACGACGAGTGGCGGCCCGTCTCCGTATTCTTCGTAGTACGTGGAGACACCGTTAATCTCGACCGAGGACATGGAAATCAAATCTCTATCCATTTACTTGTATGTTCGTAGACATCATGCAATCGTACATGGAAAGTCGGGAGTCCTGCCCGATGGTGGCACTCGCGGTTCCCCCGAACCGTGAGGCCACCTTGGGGTACGACGAATGGTGGGCATCCTGAGTTGAATGAAATCGCAATGCGACTCACAGATTGGTGGACCTGTGGCTCCAGATTGCACGCATGTGATTGCGAGACTTGGCGTTGCATGGGAGCTCATCGCCGGTGTGCGTGAGCGTCACGTGGAACGTATTCGTGGACGCGGCGTACCCGACGACGTGGACGTCGTACGCGGCGTCGCTGGGCGGGTCCAGCCGGATTTCGCAGTCATCTGCGCTCAACTCGGGCGAGGTGGCTGCACTCGCGGTTGCAGGCAGCCCGCCGAACACGAGACAGAGCACCAGACAGCCCACGATGATTCGCCGATGGCCAGCGTGTCTTGCTCCATACAACGGTCCAAGGTCGATCGACATGCAGTTCGATATAGTGGTGGAAGCCCCCTGGTTTCGAGCCGTGACCCGGTGGCTCAGGGAGTGAGCAAGGCAGGTCGAATCCACGACCCGGGGCTCGATCACCTATCAGTCGGTGTGACGGCTGATCGCTGCTGGCTCGGTCCGTGAGCCAGTGGGTCGTGGGATGATACCTCGGGATTTCCCGACGTCGTTAGGAGTGAAATGTCGATTGATTCCCAACCGGCTGACGATGCGTTCGACGTGCGACCGGCGACGGCTGACGACGGCGACGAGCTCGCGGCCCTCTACGCGAATAGTCCGGATACCGGCGACATCGGGATGGCGCCTCGATTCAAGATCGACCCCTACGTTGCCTACACGGAGATAGACCCGGCAACGGATACGCACGGCATCGTCGCCGAAACGCGAGACGGTGACCTTGCAGGTGCGGGATTCGTCTCCTTCACCGACGCCCGCGTGGGCGGAGAGATTCGGCCGATGGCCTACCTGGTCGGGTTGGCCGTTCACGAGGAGTACCGCGGGCGCGGTCTCGGGAAACGACTCGCTGCCGAGCGCGTCCAGTACGCCGAGGACCACCGTGGCGATGACTGCGTGGTGTTCGCCCAGATTCAGACCGGGAACGAACCGTCGAAGGCGGTTGCGGAAACGTGGGCCGACGGCTTCCCGTATCAGACGGTGATGGTTCCGATGCAACCGCTCGACGAAGCGCCGCGTCGAGACGAATACACCGTTCGACCAGTGACGGACGCGGAGCACGATACCGTCGTGCGGGAAACGGACGAGTTCTATGCGGACGCCGAGCTGTACGCGCCTCACACCGTCGACGAACTACGCCAGCGGTTGGCGGAGTCACCGATAGGGGAGCCGATAGCGGACTACTTCGTGGTCGTCTCGGAGGGGGAACTCGTGGCTGGCGCCGGCGTCATCAACTCGCACAAGCTGATGTGGAACAAGCTCGAGACCCTCCCGCCCGAACTCGAAGACGCGGACGAGCTCCCGCCGGCGTTCCCGGAGAGCCGTGAGATCAAGCCGACCGGTATCGCCGACCTCTGGTATGCGCCCGGTCACGAGGCGGCCGGAGAGGCACTCATCGAATCGATCCGGGCACATCCGGACGTCGGGAATCGTATCGGTATCGGTATCGACCCCGACGGGCCCGTCGGACGCATCGTCGATACTGGCGGCCAAACGTGGGATACCTACATTGCGGTTCGGGGCCTGGAAGACCCCATGGAGGAGACGTTCGTCGCGCCATCGATCTGACCGCAACAGTTCCCGGGCCTTCCGGAGATATCGACTGCCCATCGGTGACGACGCCTCGGTTCGAAATCCCATCGAGTGATGCGAACGGCGCTGATCGGGGACGGAGGAACTGACGAGAGTCGTCACGGGCTATCGGCTGCTGGATTGGTATCAAGAGCGGCGATGTCGTTCCTGATGGATTGAACTCGTTCCTCGTCGCCCAGTCGAGCGGCGATATCGAGGGCTGACTCGAGATGATTCCGGGCACTCTGTGGGTCCTGTCTCGTGAGTTCCAGACGAGCGAGAGCCGTGTGCAGTTCGGCGGTTCGAGTGACCACGCCACTCTCCTTGGCCGCCTCGAGCCCCGCCAGAAGGTAGTCTGCGCTGGATTCGATGTGGTCGCGTTCTAACGCTGTCAGCCCGAGTAGCCTGAGGCAGCCGGCAGCGTCGCTGGTCGTGTCGTACTCTCGGCACCGGTCGAGCGCTTGGCGAGCGTACTCTTCTGCTTCATCCTCCTTCCCACGCGCGAGTTCGAGGCGTGCGCGGAGCCGATTGCACTTGGCGGCCAACAACGGATTGTCGAGCGTTCGGCTCGCCTCTCTACACCGTACGAGGTGTGCTTCGGCGTCTTCGTAGCTGTCCTCGCGGAGCGCGATGCGAGCTAGCGTTCGCGAGACGTCGGCCATCTCGATTGGGGCTGAATCATCCGCTGCCGCTTCCAGGCCCTTCCTCGCGAGCGACTCAGATCTGTCGAGGTTGCCGCGGTCGAACGCCACGTCGGCCAATACGGCGTGGATTGGGGCGACGAGGGACGGAACGCCACGTCCGTGTTCTGACGCGCGCTCGAGGTGGCTCTCGGCGTCTTCCAGACGGCCTTCCAAGTGCGCAACCCGTCCGAGTGAGGCGTGGACTTGAGATTCCACCATCGAGGCTCCGGACGACCGACTGGTCGCCATTGCACGGCTCAGATGGGATTTCGCCGTCTCGAAGTCGTCTTCGACGATTGCGATTCGACCGAGATGGTATCTCGCTGACGCCTCTTCGGGGGTGCTGTCAGCGTCCTCAATACGGTCGAGGTACTCACGCAGTCGTTCCTTCGCCTGTTGGTGAGCTCCCTGCAGAAACGAACAGCGCGCCCCTTCCAATGCTGTCCCCGCATATGTTGGTGACTGGTGCTCGTCTGCCAGTTCTCGGAACCGTTCGTACTGTGCTTGTGCCTCCTCGAGGTTGTTACGCTCGATCTCGACGTGCGTGATGATGGCTCGCGCTTGGGCCATCTTCTTCACGTCCTCCAGTTCCTCCGCCAGCGCGAGGCTACGCCGAGCGTGGTCGATCGCCGTCTCGTAGTCGCCGTTGATAGCGGAGAAGTGCCAGATGCCGCCGTGTCCACGATAGCGGAGCCGTTTCGCTTCACGCTCGGTCAAGCCGTCGGGCGACGAGTCGGCGTCCAGCAACTGTTCTATCTCGGCTTTCCCTCGCCGGAGGTTCCCCTGGAGGCGGTTCATCTCTCCCCGCCAGTAGTGCTGTTTCTGTCGGATGAACTCTGAGCAGGCGTCCGGAACCGCAATCGTACCGTCGTCTGTCTCGCCGTACAACGGTGCGAGACCAGCATTCGTATGGCCGAGCCTGAAGATCCGTTCCACGAGTTCGTCGCCCCACCCGCCAGGGTCAGACTCGATCCGGTGAAGGTGGGGTGCCGTCCGGTTGAGTTGCCGCTCGATGCGGTTTCGTCGATCGGCGTCGTCGGCGAGCGACAACAGCCGAGAGGTACATCGGCCGAATATTGCTCGTGCGCGGTCCTCGGAGAGGAGTTCGAGGAACCGCTCGAGGAACCGCCGCGACCACGTCTCGTGGTGGGTGCGGTACTCCATCCTGGGAGCGGTCACGCCGCGATGCTCGAACAGGACGCGCCCCTCCAGGACGGAGATTGCGGCTTCGATATCGCCGCACCGGTCCGGTTCGGCGATGCCGTAGAGGTACTCGGTCGCGACGGGGATACCAGCGGCATTGCAGAGACTGGCCAGCACAGCGAGCTCCGTCGCGTACTCCGGGTCCGCATCGAGAAGCGACTGACAGGTCTCGCGGACGTCGGCGTCGAGCGCGTTCGGCACCGTACCGTCTGGGTCGGCGACCGTGTCGACGCGCCTGGAGAGGTGTGTCTGGGCGAGCAGGGCTCTTCCGGGAGGCCGCGTATCGGCGGGGGCGGATAGTGCACCGTCCGCCACCGCCGACTGGAGTTCCGTACCGGAGGCGTCGATGTCCTCGGCGATGAGCGACCGGAAGTGATCGACGAACCGTTCGCACCCGTCCGCGTCCAGTTCGGGGACGGGTACTTGCTCGACCGACCGTCGTCGATAGGCGTCGACACGCGGGTCACCCACGAGGTCGTCCGACGCGTTCCACTCGCTCGTTCGCGAGTCGAGCAGGAACGTCACGTCGTCTCGGCCCTTGAGCGACAGCATCACGTCGAAGATGCCGTTTGCTTCCGTCCGAATCGCGTCCTCGACGACGACGAGTGCGTGGTCGTCGGTCTGGCGGAGGTACGCTTCCAGGAGCGATGGCGACGAGAACTCCCCGCCAGCGCCGCGCTCGCGATACACGACCGGCCCGATCTGTTGGTCGTACCACTCGCACGCGACGGACATGCAAGCCGTACTCTTCCCGGCTCCTGGCGGTCCGAGAACGACGTGGTCGGGGCCTGCCTGTAGCGCCGAGAGCATCCGGTCGACGAAGTTCCGGTCCTCGTCGTCGAATCGGTCGACTGCGTGCCCCCCGCGCACTTCCGAGAGCGTGAAGCCAGTCCGCCAACTGACTTCGGGGCGGGCCTGCTCGCGTGACTCGAAGTACTCCTTCGAGAGGCGGGTGAAACCCTCTCGTTCGAGGTCCAGTGGCAGTGCGTGACCGGCGAACCCGCCGTCGCGTTCGAGGTTCCCGGTACGCGAGTCCGACGAGTCAGCCGGCTCGAGGTCCGACGGTCCGAGTTCGACGGCTCCGGCCAGCGCGTCGAACTCGGCTGTCACGGCCGATGCCGAGTCCTTGAGCCGTTCGAACCGGTCTCGCGCCCACTCGACGGCCGAGTCGGAGTCGTTGACGATCGCCCCCTTGACGCCGCTGTCGCCATCGTAGACCACGACCGACGCCGTGGCCGCGCCGCCCTTCGTCGTGAGAAGCAGCGCGTGCCGCGGCCCGTCCGCTGTGAACGCCGAGAACGCGTCCGCCGCGCCCATCTCCGCGAGCAACTGCGGATACTGCCCTTTTAGAAGCGTCAGCAGTTCCTCGTCGAAGAGCCCCACCGACTCCATACCTTCGGCTCGCACCTTCCGGTGCCAGACTCGCAGCAACGACGGATTCACCAGCGTCGGGAGATACGCCTGCACGGAGTCGGCCTCGCGGACTCGGCTCACTACCTCCTCGAGCGGCCTGAACGGCGCGGATTCGTCAGCGAGATACGTCTCGCCGCCGGTGAGGAACGCCGGGTCGAACTCGCTGGGGTCGACGAGCGGGTCGAGGAGCTCTTTCGCCCGCAAGATAGCTCGACTCGCCGCCTCGTGGCGTCGGAACTCCTCGACGGCCATCACACCCGTGACCGTCGCAGCGTACCCACCATCTCGATTTTCGACGAGCCCCGCATCGCAGAGTTCTCGCAGCGCCCGAGTGACCGTCGACCGAGAGTGGGCGAGCTCGTCCACGATGTCAGCTGGATTCAAAACCCCCTCGTCCTCGAGTAACTCGACGAATTCCGCCCGTCGGGCGACAGTCTCTCGCCGTTCTGCCACCTCACCCGGTT
This sequence comes from Halorubellus litoreus, assembly GCF_037081675.1. Classification (GTDB taxonomy): domain Archaea; phylum Halobacteriota; class Halobacteria; order Halobacteriales; family Natrialbaceae; genus Halorubellus; species Halorubellus litoreus. The sequence goes on from NZ_JAZAQL010000004.1 coordinate 185,363, forward strand.
CCATACGTTCCCTTGACACAGACGGCGAGTACAAAAATACGGTGGCGGTGGCCGTAACCCCCGAAACCGCTTCCCTCGACAAGCACCGCCGCATCCTGCAATCCGTCGGCCTCGACGACCGCCTCAGCGACACCCCCTCAACGACAGCATGCACCACCGCAGCCAACGCGCTTCGTATGTTGACGACTCGAAGAGTCCCGACGACCGCGTCGTTCTATTATGAGTGAGCGTGACATACTCGTATGGAGCTCGTCGCCAAAGCGATCGATATCGGGACCCGAACGCACACGGTCCTCCTCAACTCGAGCGACGCGAGCGAACTGGGCGTGCACCCGCTCGACCGCATCCGCATCCGACACGATGACCGCGCCAGCACCGGCATCGTCGAGATCACCGACGAACTCGTCGCCCCGGGCACGCTCGGCGTCACCCGCTCGCTCGGACACATCACGGGCGACGTGGCGGTGTCCATCGCACCGCGCCCCGACTCCGTCGCGTACCTCACGAAGAAACTCAACGACGTCGAGCTCGAGATGCACGAGATCGGCGCCATCGTCCGCGACATCAACCAAGACCGACTGAACGACGTCGAACTCAGCGCGTTCGTCGCCGGCGTCTACGCCAATGGCCTCTCTCGCGAGGAGATAATGTGTCTCACCACCTGCATGGTGGACGTCGGCGAGACCATCGACTGGGGACGCGACCCGATCGTCGACAAGCATTCCATCGGTGGGGTGGCTGGGAACCGCGTCACGCCGATCGTGGTTCCGATCGTTGCGGCCGCGGGCCTCACCATCCCGAAGACCTCCTCGCGTGCAGTGACCTCCGCAGCAGGAACCGCCGACACGATGGAGGTCTTCTGTGACGTCGCGTTCTCCCTCGACGAGGTCAAAGCCATCGTCGACGAGACGAACGGCTGTATGGTCTGGGGTGGAGCGGTGAACCTGTCGCCCGTCGACGACAAGATCATTCGCGCGGAGACGCCGCTCTCGCTCGACCCACCCGGACAAGTGATCGCGTCCGTGCTCTCGAAGAAGAAGAGTGCCGGCGCGACCCACGTCGTCATCGACCTCCCTTACGGGGAGAGTGCGAAGGTCGAGAGCCTCTCGGAAGCCCGGGAGATGGCGGAGGACTTCAGTCGCGTCGGCACGAACCTCGGGATGCACATCGAGTGTGCCATCACGCGCGGCGAACAACCGATCGGACGCGGGATCGGACCGGTACTCGAAGCCCGCGACGTCCTCGCCGTCCTCGAAGGCACGGGCCCTCGAGACCTCCGCGTGAAAAGCGAGTGCATCGCACAGGTCTTACTGGACGAAGCAGGTGTCGACGAGACAGCGACCGAACTTCTCGAATCGGGCGACGCGGCAGCGAAGTTCCGCGAGATCATCGCCGCACAGAACGGCGACCCCGATATCTCGCTTTCGGACCTCACTCCCGGACGACGTCGGTCGACGGTTCACGCCTCCAACGGCGGTGTCGTCACGCACGTCGACAACCGCCAGGTGAACGAACTGGCACGACGAGCAGGAGCCCCGAAAGATCGAGCGGCAGGCATCGCGCTCCACTGCCAGCTCGGTGACGAGGTCCAGCGCGACGACTCGCTCTTCACGATTCACGCCGAGAAGGAGGAGAAACTTGAGCAAGCACGCTCGTTCGCAGACCGCTCCCGGCCCGTGCACGTGTTACCCCCGGACGAAGCGCTGGTCGAACAAGTGTGACTCGAATTTTGGTTCCATGGCGGTCGTCAGGTAGTGCTGGTTGAATGGGAACTTTGATGCGGGAACATATTGGAATAGTGATTAATGTCGAAGCCGCCTCGGTTGGTCGTTGATGCGCACGACGAGTGGAAGATTCGCGCGTCGTTCCCGAACCTCGCTACCGGTTCACCCTCCAACCCAGCGCCGAGACACTCCTCCGTGACGAGCTAGGGTATCAGGAGTCAGAGATTGGCCCCTGGCGACCATCCGTCTTTAGCGAAGAGAAGAACCGCAGTACAGCAGTAGCGTATCGAGGCTTCTTTTCGAGAGGAATGCGACTGCCACACACTCTCCAAACACGTCGTTCAGCGGTGTGTTGACGAGGGTGTTGGAACGATTGCCGTGGGCGACCTCTCCGGCATCCGTGAGGACGAGGCGAACGGTGAGTCGAAGAACTGGGTCAGGCACGGCAACCCCGATCTGCACTCGTGAGCGTTCGACCGCTTCACTGACTTCCCCACGTACAAGGCCGAGATGGAAGGGATCTCGGTTGAAGAAGTATCTGCGTGGGATACGTCGAAGTCGCGTTCGTACTGTGGTCGGAAGCGTGACGCAAACCGTGTTGAGCGTGGGTTGTACGTCTGCGATTCGTGTGATACGGTGGCGAACGCGGACGTGAATGGTGATGAGAACATTCGGCAGAAAGTATCTCCGAGTCTCGCCGGTGATGAGGGAGAGAGGAGTTACCGACTGACCCCGCGACCCCGTTCCACGATGAGGCGCCGGTGGCCGTGGCACCCTGCTGGCGTCGCCAGAACGCGGTGCGGGCGCTCGCGACCACGCGGTCGTCGCGGAGCCGCGTGCGCTCGTTCGTCGTTCGAGCCGCGTCCGAGGTCCAGAGCCGGTGGTGCGCCGTTCCTGGAGCCGATATCGTTAGGTGGCTCCCGGGAATATCTGGAACGAAACCGCTGTATGCAGGCGGACACCCGCCCACAGACGGACCGGGACGCGCGCCTCGCTATGACGAACGGAACCGATCGACAGCTGGACGTCCAAACCGCCGTCGCCGAGCTCGAAGCACGCCTCGACAAGGACACCGATGGCGTCCCGTTCACGCTCATCGAACAGCGGGACGCTGTTGCCGAACTCCGGGAGCTGGCACGGACCACCGGATTCACCGTCCAGGAGCCGACGCCACTCGCTGGCGAGCGCGTCCGCTCGCTCGTCGACGCGCTCGTGGGTACGTTCGAGAACGTGCACGGAAAGGGACCTGACTCGCGGGCGACGGCACTGTTCGACCTCGGACACCATGCGAAACAGCTCGAGGAGATGGTGGTTGCGTCGCTGGCGGAAATGTTCCGCAGTCGGGACGGGGTGACGCTGTCGACGCTCGCGGAGATCCCCGACGACCTGACCGGTTCAGTGGTCGGGGTCGGTCGCGTGGTGGCGCCACCGACTGCTGCTACCGTCCGTGGGTCGGCCCGCAGTGACCGCCGGCTGAACGCGCTCGTGGACGTTGCCAGCAGTGCAGTCTCGGCCCCTGTCTCGCCAGTGGCCGCCCGATGCGGCCTGTCGCTGCTTGGCATGCTGAGCGTCGTCGACCCGTGTCAGGTCGGCAACCACGAAGGCGCGTCCGTGCTCGTCCCGGATCTCCTGCGGGCGTACCGTGCGACGGACGAAGCGAGTGATCGGGTCGCGGCACTCAGGGCGGTTCGCTGCATCGTCGAGTACCACGAGTCCAATATTCAGGAGCCAGACACGCTGGTGAGCGTTGTCGAGAGTGCCTGCCAGGCAGAGGACTGTCTCGTCCGCGCCAGCGGGCTCGCCGTCGCGGACGCGGTCGCCGACCGGACGTCGTTCCCTGGCGACGCGACCCCCGCCGTGGCGGCTTCGGGAGTCGAAGCGTTCGTCGACTCGGTCGTCACGGGCCTAGAGTCGAACGAGTTCCCGGTGCAGGCGGCCGTGGCTTTCGCCGACGTGCTCGAGACAGGCGTCGTCACTGCGGTCACGGAACCGATGTGCCAGCGGATAGTCGACGTCGTCGCCGCCGACGAGAAGTGGACGGACGCCGACGATTTCATCATCAAGAAGCGGGAGTCGCGTGCAACCGCCCGTCGAATGGCCGTGGAGTGCATCCGGTTGGTGGTCGAGGCGGACGCAGTCCCGCCGTCGGCAACCCTCGACTGTGCCGGACTCGTGGCGGCGCTGTCGAACCGCAACCAGGGACACGAGACGTACGCGACAGCGCTCGCACGCCTCGTAGAGGGCGGCTACGCTGACCCGAGCCCCGAGCTGAGAACAGACGCCGTCGCCGCGATAACACAGAACGCCCAGCACCGGTTCGTTTCGACGGCCGCGCTTGGCCACCTGGTCGACGCCGGAATCGCATCGAGAGCGGACGTCGAACGGCTCCGCGACCGACTGATCGCGGAGACGGCGGCCGACCCCGGCCACGGGGCGGCGGACGTCCTCGACGAACTCGCTGCCGACTTCCCGCAACTCCCCGTTACCGACGCCATTCCGGTCGACGAACTCGTCGACGACGTCCAAGCACTCCGAGGGTCGGAGTCGGCTCGCGCCGCAAGAGCGCTCACCGTGCTCGTCGAGGAAGGCATCCTCACCGAGCCACTGGACGTCCCACTGGAGACGATCCGACGTGCCCGGCGGAGCGCAGAACTGGAGACCACGGAGGCGGCGCTCCAGTCGCTCTTGTTCACCCTCGCGGACGCAGGTGCGGAGCGTGAGTTCCTCCCGGCGGTCCGCCGCGAGTACGGGCACCTCGTCGGCAAAGATCCCGACCTGTCGCCCGCGGACGGCCTCGCCGCCATCGAGCGGCTGGCAGCCGACGTCGATCGGGCCGAGGGGAGGGTGGCGCTCGCTCGCGCCGCAGCAGCCGTCGTTCCGGTGGCGGCGCCGGCGGCACGCAAGCACGCCGCACGCATTGCAATCGAATGCGTCGGCCCTTCACTCGACGGCGTCGACGGAGCCCGAGTCGTCGACCCACTCGCCGCGGTGATCCCGGAGCTCCCTGCCCATTCGCGGCACGAGTCGTACGAGCTCCTGGTGACGCTCCTTCGGGCGGATTCCGGACGGGCCGACGCGGTACCAGTGTACCCGCTCGTCGACGACGTGCACGAGGGAGGGGGGCCGCGGAACTACGCCGCCGTGGAACTGCTCGCCGTCGTCGTCGACGCCGCATGCGTCGAATGCCCGATCTCGCTACTCGAATCGACGCTGCTGTACGCTTTGAACAACGTACTCGGTGGCAGAGAGCACGCGGTCGACGCACTCGTCGCACTCGCAGAACGGGAGTGGTTGTCGCCGGCCAGAGTCGCAGTCGGACTCGTGGCGGCAGCGGTTCGAGTCGACGAACGACGGCCCGATACGCTGGACGTCAGCTCGCACGCGTTCCGCGGTATCCGTGACCTAATCGATGCGAGGCTGCTGTGGACAGTTCCGGCCGCCGCCCGGGCGGCGCTCGTCGACATCTTCCGCGATGACGTCCACCAGCCGACGGCGAGCCTGCTGACGGCGCTCGTCGACGGGAACGCACTCGCACCGGCCGACCTGGCCGACCAGCTGGCCGTGAGCGACCACGATCGGTCTGGTGGAAGCCGCCCCTCGTGGCTGGAGTCACCGACGAGTGACGCGCTCGAGTTCCTGGAACTCGCGAGCGAACGGAAGCCCGGCGCGTTCGAGCGGTACGCCCCAGCGCTCCGTGACCTGCTCCGAACCGAAGCCCTCGACGGCAACGATCGATTGCTCGTCGTCCAGACCATTACACACATCACCAGGACCGCCACGGCAGCAGACCGGTGAGACGACATCGATTCTCCCCCCCGTCGTCCATCGCTTCGCCGCTACTGCGCTCTCGAGAGAAGTGGCGCTGTGACGTGCACGCTCCGTCCCCGGTGGGACCGACGTTCGTCGCTGAGGGCGGGTATCACGGTTACACTTCGAACACGGAGTGTGCGATCAGTGGCGAGACCGAGCAGACCTTCATAGTCAGGGACGAGTTACACCGTCGAACGTGCGGACGAGTCTGGACCTTGGCTTGCTATTTCTTTTCACGAGTGAATCTAACTAGCGCGATTCTTTGAAACCCGGTGAGGGGAGCGCCTACACATATTTTCACACACGAACAATACAACCAAAAGGGTTTAATGGCAATCTCCGATACCAATATTTCATAGAATGGATGTGAAATAAACATGGGTGGGGTGCCAGACAAGCAATCCACGACGGTCACGATCGACCTTGCAGACTACGTCTACCTCACCTGGGCAGACGACATCAACCGCTCCGGGCTCTTCCGCAACGCCGTCCGCCGACGCATGCGCGACGACGGCATCACACCCACACACCTCCAGGACCGACTCACCGACGCCCTCGACGCCGGCGTCACCAAGCAAGCGCTCCTGGACACGAACAACCAGTACGAACTCGACCGCCTCCTCTCAGACGAACCCAACGAATGACCCCGACACGCTCCACACCCAGTACCTCGAATCGAATCTACACCACAGCACTCATCGCGTGTATCGCACTCACTGCCGTCCTCGCACTCGCCGTCCCGGGCGTCGCCGCGATGCCCGATAGTGACGGCGACGGTGTCAGCAATGGGAACGACAAGTGCCCGAATCAGGCCGGTGCGAAGGCCAACGGCTGCGTCGTCAACGTCAACATCTGTGACACCGGCTTCCTCCCACAGATCGCGAACGCCATCATCCAACTGTGTATCTACGGTGGCGGCGCGGGCGCGTTCCTCACCGTCATGGCAACCAGCGCCATGGAGAGCCTCCCCAGTCTCGGCGAAGAACAACGCCAGAACCTCAAACGCGCCCGCCGGTTCTCCATCAGCGCCGGCGGAAAACTCTTCGCTATCGGTCCGATCTCCATCCTCATCATCGAAGCCACCGGGATGCCCTGGGCGCAGTGCATCAACCTCTTCCCGTTCTAACCAACCACCCCCTCGAACCCTACGCTGCCTGGTCACGCCACTCCCGAAACCCTCCCACAACACTCGACGCCTGGAATGTCATCGACGTCACTAATCGTCCGACTCACAACCGCAGGCAGACTCACCGCTCGAGTCCTGCTCATCGCCGTCCTCCTCACCAGTGTCCTCGCCACCGCTATCGCTCCAACGACTGCGGTCCCTTCCACACCTGAGCCCCCACAGGACTCTCCAGTCGTCGACGCCAACGCCGACGCAGCTGCCGAACCCAAGCTATCGAGTGCCGTTCCCGGGGGTCGTCCTGACGAGAGCTCGAACGAGACAGAGCATCCGATGTGCCAGCATTACGGCGAGAATGGCCTCGCGATCAACGTGTCGGCGGCGTTGTTCAGTCGGGACGTCGACCAGCTCGACGGCCAGGGTTACACTGGAACCGAGTACATCGAGGACTGTGGGCACGAACCAACGTGGGCGACCAATCGCACGCTCGAGTTCGACTACACGAGCATGCAGGCATTCCCGGAAGTAGGAACGTGGAACCGCCGTGACGTCGGTGACGTCCCGTTCCCAGAGCCTCGCGGGCAGGTGAGTCTCCACCCAGAAGGCGAATCGACGTACGACGCGGGCTATCTCAAGGACGCAACCGCGAGCGTCTTCGCCGTCACACCCAGTGTGGCACTCCGAGACGAAGCCCGCGGCGGCACCACCCTCCTCATCCGCGACAATACCACCATCCACGGGACCCAGTCCTACCGCACACAGCTCCCTTTGGGATTGAACGATACGAGTGGGCGTACGCACGTCACCTACGATATCGAACGCCACCGCGTCGTCGGCGCGTGCCTCCTTGACGGCGACTATCGCAGCGACGCCGGTAAGCTGCACGAGAACGAATCAGCGACGCTCTGTCGGAACGAGACGCCGCTCGCGACGGGCGCCGGTCTGAACACTGGCGGCCCCCAGGATCCAGCCGCCCGCCGGAATGCGTCGCTGTCGTTCACGTACACGACCGCGATGAACGACTCGCTGTCGTACGTCGCAACGTTCGAGTTCCGACTCCAACGGACCGAGACGGTCTGCACTGACTGGAACGGCACCTCGAACACGTGTAATGGGACATACGTCCTCGAAGAGTTCTCGGAAACGAGCCAGTACACGTCGGCCATCGACCACCTCGACGTCGAGTACTACAGCCAGCCAACCCCGACCGCCGAGGTCGCCCGCTATCCAGACGACAGTACGGAGTTCATCCTCGAAGCACGCAACACGTACGGCTACCGGCTCGGCTGGGATGGCCTCTTCTCAGGCGTCCGCTTCCCGGCGTCGAACAGTCAGGCCGGGTGGACGTGGCGCGTGTTCTCCGCTGAACGACCAGGGTGGCGCTATCTCATCAATGAGTCTCGAACGACGCGAACGAGAGGGCGGTCGCCAGCGCATCCACTCCAGAACTACGCCATCCCAGTCGCAACGACGACCGAGGACGCGACAGGGACGCGCCTCAGCACACAGGGCAGAATCCGCGTCCAGGAGATCCTTCGGTCGAGTCCTGCGGTCACGACGCCGAGCATCGACGACAACATCCTCATCTCCGCCCCAGAACCCCAGTACCGACTCCCGTACGCCGTCGTCTACGAATCACCACAAGCGCTCAATTTCTCGCAAGCAGAAGTCATCGGCCTCCTGAACGACACGAACACCACCGGCATCTACGTCCAGCGTGCAGTCGACGTCCGCGCGACGAACCTGAGCGCGACCGTCGACCGCATCAACGACACGCATCTACGCACGACGGTCTCGCTCGCCAGCATCCGCGAGACCGCGAACGGCCAGACTGAGACGCCGCTGTCAACACAGCCGACACTCGGATACGTCGTCGTGAACGGTGAGCGCATCCAGACCAGAGCCGACGGCACGGCAACCGTCACGGTCCGGGATGCCGCGTACGTCGACGCCCGCTACAAGCCAGCGGGCTGGAAACAGCATCGTCGCGACGTCGGCTACCTCTCGAGCACGCGGAGCGTTCGCGTCCCTGACCCTGGAGCCGGATTCCTCCTGCAACTCGTGAGCGAGCTCATCCTGCTGTTCTTTCCGTTCCTCCTGGTGTTTGTAACGCTCCGGCATATCGCCAGCAGCAACCCCAACACGATTCACTAACAACATGACCTCACGCTCACCCGAAACGACCGACAACACACACCCACAGACGACGCGACGACGCACTTTCACCACCCTCGCCAGCACAACTACTGCACTCATTGCCACCGCCGGGTGTCTCACTGGGAACACGAGTGATAACACAAACAACAGCAGTGATAGCGACGAAGACACTCAGATTCCAGGCACTCTCGACCGGGTAACTGTTGGCACGTACGAGGTCACCGTCGACGTCGCGAATCCCGAAGAACTGGACTCCATAGCGCTCCGACGACCCACGAGTGGCGTCATCGACCGCCAACAGGTGCAAGGTACACACACGTTCCCGCTGATGGAATCGGTCGAATTGTACGACCCAGGAGAGTTTGTCATTGAGGCGAAGGCTGGCTCAGATGTCGTCGCAGAGCACACGCTTGAGATAGCACCTGATCTCCAGATCACGAAGATAGAACTGCTCAAAGAGAGTGGCCAAGAGAAGTTGACCTCGACGAGAGGGGAGAACGAGGGTACGACATGCGCTGAGAAGCCACATCAGCATCTATTCACGATCGAGAACCGTGGTTCTGGTCCAGCCGCTCTGGGGAAACTCAAGGCAGAGCTTCCAGAGGACATCAGTGGGTATCATCGCAATCGCTGGGAGACACCGAGTTACATCGAGTGCCACTCAAGAGGCCGTAGTGAATGGACTACTGACCCGGTGCTTGCCCCTGGTCAGAGTCTGACGTTCGCTCCCGTCTGGAGCGAAACTGGATATCGGAGTCAGACACCAGGCGACGAATACACGGTACCTATCTCGGTTTTGGAAAATGCTTCAGAGGACTGGTTCTCGCAGGACGTCGAACTCACGTTCATCGAAGTCGGTGATGGGAATCTTGCCCCTGTGTTCGAGGTCATCCAGGAGACCGGGAACTAGGCTATGAGTGAGACACTCACCGCGGTCTTGCAACACGTGATTCTCCAGGTTGGGATTAGCTGGGACTCCGTGTTCGATATCTTCACCGACCAACTCCCGGAGATGTACAAGTCGTTCGTGCGCTGGGGGCTCGACGCAGTTGTTGAGAACTTCTTCGGCAATGAAGGACTGTTCCGGGTCCTACTCCGGACGCCCTCGCCAGAAATGCGGAATGGTGGCATCCTGTTCGGAACACCAAAACAACCGATCTGGAGTCATCTGAAGACGCTGTACTGGAGCAAGTTCCTTCCAGTTGGCTACCTTGTGTTGTTCCTCTCGGTGATGGTGAGTAACTTCGGGAAGGCGTGGGGAGTCGGTCAGAGCAAGGCCAACGAGCGGAAAGTTGGACTCCTCGTCGGACTCTTCCTCATTCCCGGTGGGTGGTATCTAGCCGTCGCATACCTGAAGCTCATGAATCTCTTCGCGTTGAGCGTCCTTCCTGCGCCTGCTCAACTTCAAACAATCAGTGTCCAGACCATGTCGAACGTAGTCAGCGGAGAGATTGTAACGTCGAGTGCTATCGGCGGCATCGCTGTGGTCGCGTATCTGTTAGCGGTTGTCGTTCATATGATTCGGCTGTTCGCAATCTGGGTGCTTGTCCCAACACTCCCACTCGTGATGGGATTCGACCTTGGCGAATTCCCCATCCTCGGGAAGTTTTCTCGACGGGCCTACAGCGCGTTCATCGTCCTCGGTGCGGTACCAATCCCGATCGGAATCGGGACCAGAATCATGCTCTCGTTTCAGGCCATGGCGGACAGAGGCGGGGACGTGGTGTTTGCTGGGATTGCTGATATGATGTTCGTGTTGGTGGTGCCGACGTTTGCGGCGTTGGTTCCCATCTATGTGTTCTCGCAGGCTGCGGACTATGCGACGATTCGTGGCGTATCCGCTGCGCTCTCCATCATCAGTACTCCAGCGAGCATGGCCGCTTCGGGCTGGAAGGCTGCAGGCAAGAAAGGCCTCTCCAAGATGTTCGGTTCAGACTCTACTGATGAGGATGGCGACGATGATGGTGGGGACGATGACGGTGGTGGGCATGGTGATTCTGGGCCTCGCCCATCGAGTGACGACTCTGGTCGTGGAGATGGACACGGCCGGGGTGGGCTCCCGAAACGCCGGCCGTCTGGCGCTCGTCCGGATACACGAGGTGGACCGAAGCCGAACCCAGCGTCCGACATCGACGCTTCGAACTGGAACCCAGGGGCGGGTCGCGCTCGATCCACGACCGTGGATGGCGAGCAGCCTGCACTTCCAGGATACCAGCACACGCATCCTGCGAGTGCGTATCCAGAGGTCACGTCTGCGGAAGCAGACGCAGCCGGCGATCCGCTCGTCGGCGACAGCGCGCGAGCAGACTACGTTGCCGGAGGACCCGCTCGCTCGGATGTCGATTACGTGAGTGACGGCCGGATGGTCGACCCGGAGGTGTCGTTCGCGACGCACGCTGACCGCGAGTTCGCGCGCTCGCAAGTCATCGCGACCGGGGCCGCCAGCCCCTACTATCGAACCCAGGCACCCACCAACCAGGGAACACCCCGCGGGTCGAGCGATGCCAGTGGCGGCGGTATCGAACAATCGGACGGCAGCGAGACGCCTGCAATCGTCGACGAGGCAGCCGCGAGAGCGCGACGCCGCCGCAGGAAGCAGCCAGCCCAGACGAATCGAGCAGTCAAACAGCACGAACGGCGACGGCGCCGGCAAGCCACCCTCCGCGACCAGTACTACGGTGACGATTCCTGATGACAGACACGTACGCGACCGCGACGCTCGATGGTACCGACGAACCAGACATCATCCCATTCCTGGGAATTCCGACGAGTGACCTCTGGCTCCTCATCGGCATCCCTGGCCTCGTCCTGTTCAGTGGACTCGCGCTCGACCAGCGCGTGCTCGGCATCCTGTTGGGTGCCGCCGCCTTCGCGGGGGTTGGCGCCGTCGTCTACGCGACGCCATCGTTCCTGACCACACGAGACTGGCTCAACGTCCTCAGAGCACACTACACGACCGCGAGTACGCACGAGAACCGTGTCGTTCGTGACGTCGACCTCGGGGACCCGGGGTCGTTCTTCGAGCGGTTCCAGACCGACCAGAGCACGCGCAAACTCACGCACATCGAGCACGTCTATCCCGGCCGTGGCGTCGTCGAGCGCGACGACGGCCAGCTCGTCGCCGCACTCGAACTCGACCCGCCGAATCAGGACTTCGCAGGGTCTCGAGAGTGGGAACACGTCGCCGCCCAGGCTGCGGAGTTCGCGAACAACGCGCTTGATTTCGACCTGCAGGTGTACCTCACCACCCAGCAGTTCGACATCGAGGACTACACGAGCACGCTCGCCGAGCGACTCGAGGACGACGAGGTCCGCGACCACGCCATCCTGAACGCGGTCGTCCAGGACACCATCGAATCCCGCCCGCGAGAGCTCGAGGATGCCGGCACGTCGCCAGTTCACGCGTACCTCATCGTGAGTGTCGACCGCACGGACGTCATCATGGACTCCGGGAGCACGGAGTCGAGCGGGTTCGCGAAACTCGGTGACATCCCACTGCTGGGGATTCCGTTCCAGATTGCGTCCTCGATGCGGGAGGGGCTGAGTGACGCTCGCGAGCACGCGCTCATGTTGAGTCGACTCGACAGTCGACTCACGACGATACGGACGGAGTACGTCAACGAGATCGAGGGCGCGGACGCCCGCCAGCTCACGACTGGGGAGTGGCTGGCGCTCGCCGAGACGTACTGGCAGGGAAGCGAGCGCCACGACCACCCCGAGAAACTCGCCCGGAGGAGTCCCGCCATCACCGCCAGTCCTGGGCAAGCCACCGCTCATGTCGACTCGTATTCTGAGGAGGTGGCGTCTGGCCAGCGTCCGAGCGTCGACGGCGACCTCTCGCTGGGCACACCGAACTCGGAAGGCGGCGGCGAGGAAAGCGAGGCGGACACACCCCCTGAAACGAGTAAAACCGGTGATATGTTCGAGGTGGACGAAGACGACTGGCAAGACATCGACGAGGCCGCCACCGACGACGCAACTGACGACCCAGAGGCATCCGCTTCGGAGAGCAAATCAGGCCTGACACCCCTCCCCACTGGGTCGCGCTGGGCATTCCTGCCGTGGGTCGAATCAACCGAGGCCTCCGACGAAGAGAAACTCACAACCGTCGACGACGACCTCGACCGCGACCTCCCACCCAACCCCACTACTTCCAGTGTTAGCGAGACCGGTGACCCCACTGCTTCCAGTGTTAGCGATACCGATGCGGACCCCACGATTTCCAGTGAAATCCCCGCGACTGAAGCACTGCAGGGACGCGAAATCGCGCCCGAGGGAATCGAGCGCGAGTACGACCACGCGAAGGTTGGCGAGCAGTATCGGCGCGCGATGTTCGCGCACGGGTGGCCCGACGAGATCGAACCGGGCGCACTCCGGCATCTCATCGGCGCCACGCCACACCTCGAGTTCGACATGAGTCTCCACTTCGCACCGCGAGACCGCGGTCGAGTACAGAAACAATTGGAGCGGCGCGCGCAGGGAATGTCGGCGGAGTCGAACGCGAACGACGACCTCGTCGACGGATTCTTCGCGCACGACCAGCGCGAGCGCGTCGAGCGGACCGCCGCGATGCGCGACAACGTCCGTGACGGCGAACGCCCATTCGACGTCTCACTCTACGTGAGCGCACGAGCCGACGACAAGGACACACTCGACGACGACACCGAAGCGCTACGGAAGGCCCTCCAGGACAAGCACTCGTTCCTGGGGATGAAGACGGTTACGGGCAAGCAACTGCGGACGCTCGAGTCCATCGCCCCCATCGGCAAGGACTACCTACGGAGAGAGCCGGAGTTGGACCCGAGCCAGCTCGCGCTCGGTGGTGGCGTCGGCGCGCTTCTTGGGTCGCTCACGCGGAGCGAGCTCCTCGAGGACGACGGCGTCGAGATGGGCGAGCACGCGTTCAACGGGACGCCACTCATCAAGGACCCCTTCGAGTCCGAGACGAACTACAACTGGGTCGTCATCGGCGACAGCGGCAGCGGGAAATCCTACCAGACGAAGCTCAACGCGTTGCGGACGCGAGCGGTCAAGGAGAACACGAAGGTCATCATCCTCGACCCGATGCAGGGCTTCAACGGCATCGCGAAAGCGATGGGCGCCAAACGCATCACACTCGGCGGGTCTCGCGGACTGAACCCGCTCGAGATTCGTGCGCCAACGGAAGCCAGCCGGCGCGCAGCCGGCGAGGACATCGACCCACTCTCGGAGAAGATCCGGGACGTAATGAGTTTCTTCGATAACTTCGCGCACCGCGAAGGCATCGACCTCGGCCCGGAACGGATGACACTCACCACCGCCATCACCGAAGCCTACGCCCGCAAGGGTATCACGACGGACCTCGACACCCACAGCAACCCGAGCCCGACGCTCGTCGACGTCCTCGACGTTCTGGAGGAGATGGCGACCGAACCCGAGGAGTTCATCGTCCGCATCGAGAGTGAAGCCGAGGAGATTGCGGCGAATGCGACCGACCTCATCAACCTGTTCCGGCCGTTCATCGACGGCCAGTACCAGAACCTCGCCGAACCCAGCGAGTTCGACCTCCGCAACGAGGATGTCGTCTACCTCGACCTCTCCCAGCAGGAGAAACGCCAGAGTGGTGGCGGGCTGATGATGCAACTCGTGTTCTCGCTGGTGTACGAGCGCGCGAAGGAAACCACGGACAACGTGGTGTTCATCATCGACGAAGCGCGGTTCCTGATGCGTGACGCCGCGAACCTCGAATTCCTCGGCCAGCGCGTCCGCCACAGTCGCCACTACGACACGAGTATTCGGTTCATCACGCAGGAGGTGAACGACTTCTTCGACCACGAGGAAGCGGAGGCGATCATCAACAACTCGTTCGTGAAACTCCTCCACCGCACCCAGGAGATCGGGCAGTGGGGGGATGCCTTCGGCCTGAACAGGCAACAGGTCGGGTTCGTGAAGAACGCGAACACGGGCACGAACGGGTACTCGGAGGCGCTCGCGGAGATCGACGGCACGTGGTATCCGATCCAGTTGTTCTCGACGCCCGCCGAGCACGCGGTGGTCGACTTCGACGAGCGCGAAGATTCCGTCGATGACCTCCCTGGAATGGGTGATGAGACGCGGTCGCCGCTCGTTGAACGCCTCCGGCATACGCTCCGGATGAAGCCCTACGATGCGGTGGACGACCCACAGCGAGTGCCGGCCCCACCGGGGTCGTCGACACACCGGCAGTTCCACGCACTGAGTGACCGCCAGCAAGAGTACCTGTCGTTGCTGTCGGACACGGAGATCCTGAGCGTCCTCGAAGCCATCGACGCCGGCCGCGACCCAGTCGCGGCCATCGCGACGCCGGTGACGGAGAAGCTCAACCGCCTGTTCGGTGGTGTCGACGAACGCGATATCCGGGATGTCCTCAAATCCGCGGGACGTGACGAGGGCTCGCGGTCGGGACAGTCGTCGGATGCGCCGGTCGTGGAGGGTGACGATTGATGCTCGAAGACCGCCCGTACATTCGGGTGACGCCGTCGAACGACACGCTCGACGACGCGGCGTCGCCGCCACCGGCGGCGTTCCGGAGTCTGCACTCGCTCACGGGTGAGGGCAGTCGTGGCTTCATCGACTCTCGAGACCCACCTGCCGTGTTCGAGGTCCTCGTCATGTCGCGTGGGGAGGACGCACCGGTCGAACTCTACTACGGGGTGGATACGAACGCGCACGTGGAGACGATGAAGCGGAATCTCCGCGATATCTATCCAGAGACATTCAAGATCGAGCGCGTGATGCGAGCGCCCTGGAAGCGCGTGCTGACGCCGATTCGACTCAGTAGCGAGGAATTCGTCGACCGCCTCCGAGCCGACGACCTCCTCGTCGACGTTGAGGAGATCGCCGTCGGCTCACCTTCGCCGGTCCCGGACGATGCGGAGCATCCCACTCGCGATGTCGAGTTCGTCGTCGATGGCACGCACGTCGCGGTGTCGCCACCGAGCCAGTTCGAGGGCCGCGACGACGAATCACTGCTCTCGTTGACGTGGCCGACACTCGCGCCCTCGGGCGCCATCTACGCCCGGCCCGCCATCGATACCGTAGACGCTCGCGGTGTTCGGTGGGAGTCGAGCGCGCAACGCAAGCACGACTGGATGACGTGCTTCGAGACCACCACCATCGGGCGCGAGACCGACGACGTCCACATCGACTGGGCGCAATCGGGAACACCGGCGCTGCAGTCGCTCATCACGACCGTCGGCGGCGCCAGCGTCCCCACGGCGGTCCAGCTCGTGTTCGAGCCAAAGGACGACTGGACGGCCGAGGCCGAGTCACGCAAGCGTCGGATCCGCGACCAACGCGACACCATCACCCAGCGCGTCATGGGGACCATCATCCCCTCCGGCGACGAGAACCGGTCCGACACCGAATATCCAGATGGCGTCCGTCGTCGCCTCGCGCACCTGTCGGCGAAGCACCCGAAACGAACGTTCACCCTGAACATCCGAGCCACCACCGTTCCAACCCGACCAGCATGGGAACACGACGACGACGTCGACGATGCGCCCGCGGAAATCCAGGAACGCGAGCGTGTGCTCGACGCACTGGAGACGAGTCTGGACGCGTTCGCCGGCGAATACATCGAACTGAAAACGAACCGCATCCACGAGGAATCCTCACCAACAGCGACCACGCTCACCCGCCGACTGCTTGGTCGAGACCTCGTGACCGCTGGCGACGATGGCCTCGCCAAGCGCGTCCTTTCGAGTAGCCGCCGGCGTGCGGGTATCGTCGTGAACCCGAGCGAACTCGCCCGGCTTGCAACTGTTCCCTCCGGCCAGAATCTCCCCGTCGAAGTCTCCCGGGACGCACGAACGCGCAAACAGGAATCGGTCCCGCTTCCACGGCCGCTCCCGGAGCACGTCGACCCGTTCACCGGCACCGGAATGGCGGTCGGGGACGCGCTTGACGAAGCAGGCCGGCCATGCGAGCGCATCCAGATTCCCGAGGTCGTCCTCTCCCGGCATTACGCGCGCTTCGCAGCCAGCGGTGCCGGGAAGTCCGTCGGGATTCTGAACGACATGCTGACGTTGCACAGCGACACGTCTGGTCCGGTCGTGTTGATGGACCCGAAAGGCGACGGCATGAGTCAGGAATACCTCCAAGCGCACTATGCCGCGTACGACACGCTTGAGGACGTCTACGCGTTCACCATTCCCGAGGACGTTCCCGCTATCGGGTTCTTCGATATCCGTCCCGCACTCGCGGCTGGGCTCGACCGGGCGACTGCGATTAAGGACGTCGTGGAGCGCTTCCACGAGGTGCTGCGTGTCGTCATGGGCGAGGACTACGACCAGGCGTACGTCGCAACACAGATCCTCGGGAAACTCGTGACCGCGCTGTTCGACCCCGAGTACGGCCAGGACGCCTACACGCTCGACGACCTCCTGACCGCAGTCGACGACATGCAGCGCAGTCAAGCCCTCCCCGAGTTGAGCGGGGCGTTCGTGGACCTGGAGCAGTCGCTGGCGGCGCACTTCGAGAAGCCTGACCGTCAGTTCTTGACGACGATGGACGCCGCCCGAAACCGCCTCGAACAACTTGCGGACGACCCCCCGCTGGAGGCGTTGTTCAATCACGTCCCCGCGTTCGACTGGGAGACCGGGACGTACGCCACCGATGGGACCGGGTTCGACTTCCGACGACTCCTCGACGACGATGCCGTCGTCCTCTTCGACATGGGGCAGTTGCGGCCGAAGCCTCAGCGTGGGATGACGCTCGTGCTCGTGAGCGAGCTCTGGTATCGCATCCAACTCGAAGAACAAGCCTACGGTGGCTACGAGAAGCAGACGAACCTTATCATGGAGGAAGCTGCGGACGTTGTCGCGAGCGACCTCGTCACAGAGCAGTTGATCCCGAAGGCGCGGTCGTTCGGGCTGAGCCTGGGCTTGGTGATGCAGTATCCATCGCAGGTTCGCGAGGTCAGCGAGCGCGCGTACCAGGAGATGATGAACAACGTCCAGACCCGCCTCTATGGAAAACTCGCGAACGAAGCGGACGTCGAATCGATGCTCGCCTCCTCGCGCGTCGACCCGGCTGAGGTCCGGGACCGGTTGAATGCGATGCCACGCGGGGAGTGGATTGCTGAACTGCCGAGTCCACGTTATGGGTCCGAGCACCTGCGGCCGTTCTCGCTGTCAGCACTGGATATCCCCGCTGGGCACTCCGAAAGCGACGTACCCATCGATGTGTCCGACCCCGGGTTCGCGAACGCCCTCGACGAGATGACGAGGAACGTGGACGACTCACTGAGTGTGTCGCTCTCTCGATTGGAGACTGAGCCACGCAAGACAGTCACCGCACACACCACGAGCGATACCACAGCGAGTGCGACCGCGGCAACGGACGCGACGGCGAGTGAGTCCTCACGTCCCGATGCCGAGTTCGAAACCGACGGTACCGACTCCGAGGATGGCGATGCCGACGAGGATGATGAACCTGAGGACTGGCAGGAGGTGTTAGCAGCACGCGACAAACTGCGAGAGGGGGAAACCAGAGACACACGTCCCGGCGAGGAGATCGACGAGTCGAGTGAGGAAGCGGCGTCGGATCCACTGGATGGGCCGTGGAACACCATCGGAACCGACACCGACAGTGAGGACGAGTCGACCGCAGCGACCGAGCGCACGCCCAGAAAAGCGGACACGACGCGGTATGCAGCCCCACAGGACGGCGACGACGGCGAGACCACCGTCGACGAGAACGGGAATGTAGAGGCTTCAGACGACGATGAATCGGATGTCGAGGAGGGCGAGCCACCAGCATCGCCGCTGCCGGCGGCATACAGCCCGAAAACCGAGGACGAACTCGACGAACTCGGGCTCACGCGCGACGACGAACACTTCCTTCTGCTCGTCCTGCGAGCGATGAACGGCGACCTCGAGGACTACGATCTCCTCGAGAGCATGACCCAGCTCCGTGACGGCGCTGGCGACCCCGACGTCGACCTCTTGGAGGCCGAAGGCTACCTCGATACGCACCGCGTGCTTCGGAAACGCTACTACACTGTGCTCCCCGAGGGTCGACGGCATCTCGAACGGACACAGACCGTCAGTCCCGGCGAGGGAGATCTCGGCGAGAAGACGCCGCACAAGGTCGGGGTGGCGCTCCTCGCGAGAGCGTTCGAGGACCGCGAGGAGGTCGACCGGGTCGAACGCTACCATCGTGCGTCGGAGGATGTCAAGTACGACGTCGTCGGATTCGACGCAGACGACGAACTCGTTCGCGTGGGCGAAGTCGAGACCGTTAGCAACAATCGCGAGAGCGTCGTGACCGACTTTGAGAAACTTCGGAATGCGGACGCGACCGCCGTCTGGCTCGTTCGCAACACCGACGCAGGCCAACACGTCATCCAGAGTCTCATCAAGAATGGGGACTTCCCCGATGTCCCAGAGCACGCTCGCGGCGGAACCATCCGTGAAACCGTCGAAGAACACGGAATCCAGGGTCTCACCCAACTGGAGACGTATCGCCAACTCCAGAACCGACTCGACACATGATGTGGCGCCAGGCAACCCGCGAGGAGATCCAGACGTACTATCGCGAGGAGTTCACTCAGCACCTCGCTGAACGGCCAGAGCACATTACGGCGACCGGTCCACTGCAGTTCGCGCTGGCGTTCCGGGAATCGTATCCGACACGAACCGACGGCCGCCCGCCACGGGACTTCATCCGTCGGGACACTCGCACGGACGACGGCCACAGCACGCACTTCGACCACATGGGCGACGTCCTCGATTTCATCCGAAACCCGGTGCGGAATGACCCGCTGGGCGACCTCGCCGACCCCGACACCATCGAGCAGCGCGACCCAGTCCCTGACGCCGTCTACTACGCGCTCGACCACTGGTCGCGGTCGTGGCTCATCATGGTCGACATCGACGCGAAAGACATCGCTCGCGACCGCGCCACCCGTCTGCTCCGCGACTCTGGCGTCGACCCCGACGGCTGCACGACCGACGACATACTCGCAACAGCCGGGGTCCTCGACGGCCCACCACTCGACTATCCCTACGAGTTCACGGACATCCAGACTGCCATCGAGCAAGGGTTCGAGGTAGCCGACGTGTTCGAGACGCGATTCAACGCCGAGGAGACACAGGTGTTCTACACGGGCCAGGGCGTCCACGTCTACCTCTACGACGACGACCACCCCCACGCCTGGGATGAAGCCTCGCGTGAGGTCCTCAACACAGTTCTCACCGAACGCCACGGCATCGCGGTCGACGAACAGGTCACATCTGATCGCCGTCGCGTCGCCCGCCTCCCTGGGAGCCTCCACGCCGACGTCTCCCGCATCGTCACACCAATCGACAACCCCGGGTTCGACCCGCGAACCGACGCCACCCCGGAATTCCTCGCATGACCACCAACGCACCAACCGTCACCGACCACTTCGACGCCCTCCAGCGCGCCGCCCTCCCGGGCGAGCACAGCCAGCTCGCCCTCCAGTACCTGTTCGACCACGGCTACACCGCCTTCCACACCCAAGATGGGGACGTCGATGCAGACTCCCTGGTGAGTGCGGTCGAACGGTTCGCGCTCGAAGCGTTCGACCCCGGCGACCCACGCAATCGTGACGGACCGTTCGTCGAGGACCCGGCCGTGCTCGCGACGATCACATCGCTTGCGACTGTCTGCGTCACGGACCACCCAGCACTCGCGGACACGCCCACCGACCGCCTCCAGCTGGTCGCAGACCTTCGGTCGCTCTATGCCGCGACCATCCAAGACCTCGCTGTCGACGCCGGCGACGACTTCGTCCAAGAGCTGGCCGAAGTCATCTACGCGAAGGACCCCGGCGAGCAGGGACCACATCTCGGACGCGTCTGCACAGGTGTCGTCCATAACCCCGAGTTCCTCGACGACGATGGGACGTTCGTGGAGATCCCGATGCCAGCAGCGTCGCCCGAGTGCATCGTTCGCGTCACTGATGATGGAATCGGCGGTGCGTACGATACTCGGAAGGGGACCGTCGACGGCGAGTTCGCCACACGAGTCTGGGATAACAACGTGTACGTGCCAGTGGAGGATTGTCGGCGCAAGCACTGGGAGCGCCTGAAACGCGGGTTCGGGGCGCTCGTCGACGCACAGAACGCGAGTCTCGACGAGGATCAGCGTGAGTGGATTCGGAATCGTGCTGATGGAGTTGGCGAGCGCATCGATCGCTTGCTGCAGGCTGGCCGTGAAGGTCGCGTCTGGAAGGGCTGGGATGGCGATGATCAACTGGTTCAACTCGTCTCTTCGGCGTTGTCTGCATCGGACCTCGATAGGGACGGCGTCTACCCGGCCGATGTATTCTTCGAGGCCTTGCAGCGGTACGAGCCGTCGGCTGGCTGGGAGGCGTCGCTATGCCAGCGCATCTCGAGTGCGAGCACGCTCGAAGCGCGCCTCGTCGACGCCGACAGTAATCGACTAGAAGTTATGGAGAGGAAGGGTCGGCGACTATTCAGTCTCGAGTCGAGAACCGGCGGGAACGAGGTGCTGGTCGAAGCGATCGAGGACCTGTTCGAGTTGCCGTGTATGGGGAAAATGGACGAGCGGCTCAGGGAGCGTGGGCCGGTCCGGAAGGACCTGTTCAATTTCGTCCGGATGGTACTCTGGTTGCCTGAATACGAGTCCGCCTCGGTGGACGAGGTGGTCCGTGATCTGCAGTGTGTGTTCGACCGCTGGCCGTGGCACGACCCGGCCGAAACAGAGTACCAGATTAGGTATGAGTTCGGGAATACAATCAGTGGGGAGACACCGCTGCCGATGAACTGTGACAACGACGACATGCAACGCTACTGCATCGGCCAGGACGAGTGCCCATACTCTATCTGGGGGAGTGTTCCGTTCGCTGAAAGTATGTACGAAGCGGTTGACGCCCCTCATCGTCATCCGGATTACTGACTCGAACTGGCATACCGACCTCCTCGTCTCGCCCACTACAGACTTTTCTTATATAGAATCAAGAATACCAATAATCCGTTCTTGGAACTGGCCAGCTGAACTTGTCTTGATGACTCTGGGAAGTCACGTCTCGCTCAATTAGATGACTCCTCGCTCACTCTACTCTATTTTCCGCTGTTTACTCGGATATATCGAACCCCTGCAACGGACCCTGAATCGGTATCGTTCCTCCACAACCGGGCTAAATTGCCTGAGGTGCCTTATTTCGGTGTCCTCGGACAATATTGGCGCTTCTAGAAACCTCTCAGACAATCTCTCGTCGCTAGAGGTACCGAGGACGACTTTCCGGTGCTTAATTCGTTACCCCGGCCACAATATCAGGTGTGTTTTCTCCAAAGGAGTGGGGGTATCGGGCTGTCGTGGGGGTGTGTGCGTGGCGGTGTGCGTTGGGGGTTGGTGGGTGTGTGGTGGGTGGTGGATACCCGGGGTGTTGTATCAGGTGGGTGATGGTGTATAGGGTGGGTTGGTTTGTTGGTCTCCGGGCGGGGGTGGAGAGATGAGTAGTGATCTTCGTGGTACGGGTTGTGGTGCATCAAGTAGTGAATATCTCAGTTCTGTGACTGACATGGTGGGTGGCCTTTCGGGTGGTGGAGTTGGTGAAGTAGTGTTGAGTTCGGGGGTGTCGAGAGACGGTGTTCGTACGGTGCACGAGCTCCCGTTCGGTGTGTCAGGTGAGAGAGTGCTTTCGCTAGTGGAGCACCTCTTGGTGGATCTCGAGTACGAGCCGGTGGGAGTGGCCTATCGGCGCGGCACGGTGGGTGGTGTGGAGCGGATCGAGTACGTGGCGGTGCCGGGGTCGAGTGGGGAGGTGTTCGAGCGCCATCGGTACGTGCCGCGACATGGTTGGGTGAGTGAGACGGTGAGTCGGGCGACGGTTCGGGAGGATTTGGTGACGGTGTGTCATCGCGACGAAGACGCCGTGCTCGTGGTTCGAAATCGGGAGTCGTTGGAGAGTATCCGTGGTGGGTTCGCGCTCCGGGCATGGCAACCGGGCGGTGGCGACCACGATGGTGACGGGAGCGCTGGCGTGGCGGGAGTGTAGTCGATGCGGGTCTGGTTGTACTAGCGAGAAGCGCGATGCTCGAAACCGCTCGCGAAGAGAAGGTGAGTTCTTGGAATCCATCCATCACGTCGTTGAACCCACTATCTCCTGCCATCGAACTCACACGAATAGTAACTACTTTGAGTGTTGCACAGATATATGCAACTATAGGATGTACGAGGGATGTGGCAAGAAGGAACTCAAGGTCCTCCTTGCGCTCGACGCGGGTGATTCGATCTCGGGTGTTGCGCGGAAGATCGACGAGAACCGGGAGACGATCCGACGTGTCGTGAACCGTCTCGAGGACGCTGGATACGTTGCGTACGACGGTGGTCTCCAGCTCATCGACCGGACTGTTCAAGACGCCGGTCTTGAGTTCCTTGCGGCGGCAGCATCCGTCTCGCGACCTACGATTCCTGAGGCGTACGTCCTCCCGCAGTTCGCGAATATGGAGTACGCGTATACTGCCATCGATGCGGTCTACGTCTGGACGCACGGTGGCTACCAGGTTGCTCGCAACCCAGATGATTATCCGCTATTCATTGCCGTCCACGAGTCCGACCTTGACGCCTGGGCGGCGTTCTTCGACCGCTTCGGTATTCCGACTGCAGAAGAACGCCTGCCCGCTGAGGACCTCGATGGCGCCATCCAGGTCGTTCTAGAGCCACGAACACAGATCGATACCGAGATGGTCGACGGATACCCCGTCGTCCCACTTCAAGAAGCGGTGACGTTTGCAACCGAATACGACGCGACCTTCGAGCCGGCTCTTGAAATGCTCGACCGGATGTACGACGACGTTGATACTGAGGCAACCTATCGGATGGAGTCACCTACGAATGAGTAGAACCGCTCAGAATTAGACTGGACACATGACGAATGCTACGTAGGCTGGCTTGTCTTTCTACCCTCTTGCGGTCAAATATTCGTTGAGCGATGTTCTATGCGTCCATCGGTTACCGCGACAGCGTCTTTCTCTTCCAGACGCCTCACAATCTCCTGTACGTCCGCTGCAGGCCAGTCGAGTTCCTGGTACAGGTCAGTTACCGATTTCGGTTCATCGAGTGCGTGCAGCACTTCGAGTTCCTTGTAGACGCGCTCGGTGATCTCTGCAACTGGGTCGTGCAATGGTGTCGTTACGTTGTGTTGTTCGGTGAGATCGGTTAACGCTTCGTTCACGTACGTCACGAACAGCTCTTGGTCTAGGAGTTCGACCTGTGTCTCGAGTTCTGCTTCGACGATGTCGAACGTGAGACCGGTCTGCATCAACGAGAACATATCTTCGATGTCGTCGACTCGACCGGCGACCGCTTTGAACAGGAAGATGTCTTCTGTACTCACGAGTTCGACCACGAGATTACCCGGGTCAAGGTACCGTTCGCTCCGTTCACGAATGCCTGGAGACAGCATCAGTTTGCCGATCACTTGTCGGTTGAAGATGTCGATGCGACACCCATCCTCGTTCTCGAGGATTCGCTGGGCGCCGAGTTCTTCGTACTCTTCGTCCGGTTCCTGGACGATATCGTATCCCAGGTCGAGGAGCACTGCTTGTAGCTGACTTAGGTCGTTGCCGGAGGAGACGATGAGGTCGATGTCTTTGGTCGTTTCTTTGAGTCCGCGAAACGCCATCGACCCACCGCCAATCAAGAAGACGGTGAGTGGGTTGTCGAGCTGCTGGCCGATGCGCTCGAGTTCTGAACGGATGTACGCGCTATCGAAACGCGCTCTCATAGTGACACCTCGTACTCGTCAGCCAGTTCCTGGAAGTCCTCCCACTCGGGGAGTCGAGGCGTCCGCTGGGCACCGCTGGTGTCGAGATAGGTACAAAGCTCGACGACGGTGTCGTCGACGCCGTACTTGGTGGCTTGGGCTCTTAGTTCGTCGCGGTCGATGTTGACGTGACTGAGCAAGAGTAGACAGTATGACTGCGTTCGTGCGCCCGAATCAATCACGAGCATGTGGCAGCACAACCTCTCCGGGGAGAGCTCATTCGTTGTCTCCGAGTAGAGGTAGTATCGACGGTCACGTGCCAACAGCGGGAGGCCATATCGCTGGAACTGGTCTGGCCCTGTTGGAACGAAGTGCTCCTCGCTGATCTCAGTCGTTGTCTGTACGAGGAACTCGTCGAGGGATTCCCACAGGATGGTGTAGGTATCAGCCTGTTCTTCGACAGTCTGCCGGTGAGTGTGATGGGCAAGCTCGCGAGCGAATACACTCAGCTGTTCGAAGCCGTCATTTAGTGCATACGCACCGTCGTCAGTTTGGTAGATGAGTCCGCGATGCTGAAGTGGGGCAAGCGCACGGTGGACGGTGCTTCTGTGGACGTCGGCGTGGCGTGCGAGTTCGGTCGCGGTCCGTGGGGTATCGAGATAGTAGCACACTCGAAGGGCTGCTCCTGACAATAACTCCGGCCAGTCGATGTGTGAATACTGCTGGGTGAGGTCCGTGAGTAACTCGAGTGCCTTGGTGTCCGACAGTCGAATCTGCTTTGTCTTCCCCCGGCGGCGTGTCTCGACGAGGCCAGCCGTTTCGAGCCGTTCGACGAGTTCTGAGGTGTAGCTGAGACTTCGATTGATATTCGTCGCGAGTTTAGAGACGGTTTGCTCACCGTGGAGAGCAGTGAGGGCGCGAATCTCGCCTTCCGTGAGCATACTGTTGCAAAATACCAAACCAAGATATAAATGACTTCGGTATTATGCAACACAACAGGAGCTTAGAGACGAATACCCATGCCTTCGCATCATTCGACTACAATCGCCACCCCGCTTGTGTTGTGCCTTCTCCGGGAAATCAGTCTCGGCAAGGCTAGCGAGCGCGTTGGCCGCTCACGTTGGGATATGCAGATCGTTCTCGAATCGTTCGCCGTCGACACGTGACAGGGATTGCGGACACTCGAGGAGCCCACTGCGGACGCTGCTGTCGAATTCGAACTCGAATGAGGGTCAGATGTCCTGTGGGTATGCCGCCCCGAATCGATGTGCAAAGCTTGTGCATGCGGACGCAACACCTATGATGCTGTGTGCAATACTTGCACATGAGATGGGTGCGAGTGACGAACCACGACGGGTACACTTCCAATCCCCGGAGTACCTCGTGGAACGCCTCGATGCAATCGCGGATCTCTTCGACAAGGATCGAACTGACCTCCTCGTGGAAGCGATTCGCGAATACCTCGAGGAGACCGCAGAGAGCGAGACGTTCCAGGAGCTCGTGGCGACGAAGTACTACGACGACCAACTCGAGTTCGAGACGGTCAAACAACTCGTTGGCGCCGAAACCGCCCAACGCCTCCGGCTTCTGAAAGCGGACTTGGAGGGTGAACCACTCGACCTCGCGGCACCTGACGACGTCGACATCTATAGCGAGGACGTGACGACTGCTGGTGACGACGATTCGCGGGAGACGGAATGAGTCGGTCGCGTCTCCAGACGGTCGTTGCGGATACGAGTGCACTCGTCAGTCTCGCCGTCCCAAGCGCTGCCCCGAACTACGATACGACGTCGAACCCTGACCCCCTCCAGTATCTATTGACGTCGTGTACGGTTACGGTGCCCCGCGAAGTCGTCTCGGAGCTCGAAACGCTCACACAGTACCAGGATATCCACGCTGCTGCCGCCGCGAACGTCCTCGCCGCCAGTGACTACTACACGGTCGAAGACCCCTACGAACGAGCCGACGCATCAGATACACGCCCGACGTACGGGCTCGACGCCGGCGAGACTGACGGTATCGTCCTCGCGAACAGTCTTGCTGTCGATGGCTTTCTCACCGACGAGTTCGGCGGCACGAACTTCGCGCTCATCCACGCCGTCCTCACCGGACCTCGAATCGTCCCCACCCCTCGACTCATCTGTGACTACGCCCGCAACAATCACATGACGCACGACCACGCCCAGACACTCCTCACCACAATCGGTTCCCACCGGAGCTGGGAGAACAGTCCATACGTCACCCAACTCCGCTCCCTCCTCGACTAGCACTCTCTTGGACTCGCGTCGAGCAGACGCGTCTCTGCCAGGTCTCCGGAGTTTCATTACGTTTCGTCGTCGCTTGGTGGTCGACTCGATAACCGATCAAAGCGATTCTGGGCGGCCTCTTGCCGGTCCTCTGTCTTTGCAGGCTCATAGCTCCAGTCGACGACCGCCTCGTCTCGAACGATGACTGTGAAGAGGGCGTCTGCGTGCCGCCCATCCTCAGGGAGGTCACTCGCCTCCCGGACGTCGCTGGCGACGTCCTCGCCATCCTGTTCGTAGAAGATCGTGGCGAGCCCATCCTCGATCGAATCCACGACCGCCGTGTAGGTGCCGTCATCGAGGTCGATCATTCGTATGCCTCCTCTAGCACGATATCGCCTTGGCTATTCCGCACGATTACGGTGTCGCCACCATTGTTCCAGATTGGCGAGCCACTCCCCCAATAGAGCGCGGCGGTGGTGTCAGCGCCACTTCCTGTGTAGAGGGTAAGCGTCTCCCCTGGCGCGAGCGTCGTCCCGTCGGGGACAGTATACGTGTGACCTGCTGCATCCGCGATCGTCCACCCCGAGATGTCGAGCGTCTCACTCCCGGTGTTCTCGAAGACGAGGTACTCGTCGTTGAGATTCTCTCCATCCGACCCTTCGGCGTCCGCATGCACCTCCCGGAGGACGAGCTCACCGTCAGCCACTGTGGTTGTACCGCCGTCCGTCGCGACCGCCGTCGTCGACGAAGGCTGGAGACTACGCCCGTTGAGGACCGTGCGTTCGACAACCGCACCGCTCGACCCCGGTTCGACAGCGTCACCATCCCGAAGTCGACCTGGGGTCGTGGGCGCGTCAGATTGCGTCCGAACGGACACTCGCTCCCCGTCACTCACCAAGACGATATCGCCGTGTGTCGCGGTCCAGTACGCTGGGATATCTCGCGTGCTCAAGCGCTGGAGCATCTCCTCAGTTGGATGCCCGTACTGGGAGTCATACGCGCTCGAAATGACCACGGTCTGTGGCTGGACTGCATCCAGCAGGCCGGGGCTCGTCGACGACGACGACCCGTGATGGCCCGCCTTCAGGACCGTCGCATTCAGTCGCTCACCGTACTCCTCGACCAGGTATGCTTCCTGGTCGTCCTCCGCATCGCCCGTCAAGAGCACACTCGTCGTCCCATAGGAGAGTTTCAGGACGATACTGTTCTCGTTACGCGCTTCACTCTCCAGATACGGCTCCGGTGGGCCGAACACACCCACATCGACGCCCTCGAATTGAACTGAATCACCCTCCCGTGTCTCATACAACGTCACCCCATGCTCTTCGATTGCATCGAGGTACTCGCTATACGTCTGCGTACTCGCCGCAATCCCCGGATCATAGACCGCTCCGATACCGTCGGCCTCCGTCTCATAGTACTCGATGATCGCCGCATTCCCACCGATATGATCCGCGTCATTATGCGAGACGACGAGGTGGTCGATGCGGGTGATGTTGTGCGCTCGCAAGTACTGGAGGACGTGCTCGCCATCGTCCTGATAATGCCCCGTATCATACACCAACGTCTCTCCCGTCGGCCCAATGACGAGCACACTCAACGACTGCCCAACATTGATATAGTGAACCTCCACCGATCCGTTCACACCCCCACCCCCACTACTATTCGTCCCCACTCCAGACGTCGTCGTCACCGTCGACTCCTCCACAGTCGCATCCGACTCCGTCTCCGTCACCGGCACCGCACTCGAACACCCAGCCAACACCACCACCAACGCCACCAAGAGCACACGGAGCGAGCCGCCCGAATCTTGCATACTCACCCCTACAACACCCACGCATAAGACCCTCAGCCCGCCCTATCCTGTCGACTATTGCAACAGCTGGGGTACCTTGAGGCGGTTGGAATCAAACGAGGAGCTTCGAAGTCGTTGAAGCCAGACACAACAAACTATCAGCTGAAATCCACCGTAGTGCGGTCACAGTGGTCGCCGATAGAGTCAATATTTAATACCCGAATTCATTATATGATGGCAGTTGTTCATGAGTATGTCCCGAATAGTTCGAAATCTGGGTTCTATATTCGGGACGGGTTTGATGGAAAAGTCGTCACCTATCAGGTCTCAGTCCCTGCGGAAAACCTTCTCCGAGCCTTGGACTTCGAGGACGGTGATTCGCTCCCAAATGAGCTCTTTGGTGTTTTAAATAAACTACAGCTGATCTACACTCACCACTCAGGAGTCGAACCAATTGAATCTCTCAAAGAACTCTCTGACCTCGACAGCGAGATCGGAGTGCTGGAAGCAGAAGACCGCGAAGAGATGCTGGAATACCTCCTCAACCATGTGAAACTAGAGGACAACGAGGAGGCTGAGATCCGAGAGTATGCAGCGGACCACGACATTTCTCTGAAAGAACTTTCAACAGCCAAGTCTTCGGATCAGCGTCCAGATACCGACGACGCAACCCCGGGCCACGAAGATACTAGCGACCCCAATCGCTCCGCAACCAAGCCCCCGTCACGGTATTCAGGCAAGAATCTCGGCAGTCCAGAGATCGAGTGTGAATATTGTGCGGCGGAGTTGAACGCTGTCGATTATCTGAATCACGTAAAACTCTTAGGTGGAACTCATTCCGAACCTGGGGAGTTCCCAGATGACTTCACTCCTGGCACGGCCACGGTACTCAAAGACGCTGGAGCAGATATTATTTATCCAGAAGATTCTGATGACGGGTATCGCTACTATCCCGTCTGTCGGTGGTGTGGACAGCGGTTCTTCCGTTTCCCCGCTTTCGAGATTCATCTGGACAGTAATCGCGAGGGGAAGGACTTACAGGTCCATGAGATGAATCCAGAACGCTACTCGCGGCCTGTGTTACTACCCTTTGATGGCGATGACCTTGCAGTGTCTCGCCAGATTCTCGCTGAAGGATTCACCGACACAGCACTTTCAGACATGTCCTTCGCGACTGATTCCTTGGGGCGTCCCCCGAATGATTGGGGTCACGAGACGTGGCGGGCAACTGAGTCCGACACGGAACAGTCCGAGCGTAATGCAGGAAGCCAAGGACCCGCCACGGTTCCTGAGCGACGTGAGGCATACGAGAAACGGTGGCTGTTAGTCGGACTATCGCGGTTCTTAAAGATTCTTAGTAAGTATACTGATGATGAATCGATTCGAACCGAACTTACTCAACAGCAGGAGACAATAATCGACAGACTTCACGAACTTCGAGCAGAGACCGAAGATACCAGTCTCTCACTCCGTGAATACCGTGAATCATGGACTCAGCCGCAGGATGGGTTGAAAGTACCAGATGAACTGCTTGATGAACTCTTACCTGGGAAGTATCGCGGAGATCTGTATGTTCCGCCTGGCTATTGCTATCCAATTGAGAGCGTCTACGACCGAATGGAGCGAGCATGGATTGAACAACAATTCCCAAGCGGAAACGAGAGTTCACCATCCCCACACACGTCTGACACAGCAGTTCCAAACCAAGAACAGAACGGGACCGAAGAGACGGCGGATTCAGGTTCTGTCATGGTCTCACTTGACGTGATTCAAGATACCTTGGAGACCTTTCGAGCACACGAAGACGCTAAACGAGAATCCTCGTGGTTCCACGCCGCTGAGATTCTCCGAAATAATTTAGATCAAGACACCAACAAACAACTTCAGTCCGATTCCGAAGCTACACTCGAATCCGACACATCTCAATGAATCGTCGTAGATGACAGCCCCGGGCAGATTGGAGATTGCCGGAACCAGCTTTGCTCTGTCTCTCCCAATTGCTTTTAATTCGCTATCCGTCTAACCCCGAGTAGAGATGGTGACTGACGCAGGGGTGTACGACGAGGACTGGCTTGATCTTGAGTGGTCGCCGTGGGTGAGTCTCGAACCCGAAGACGAAGCATTAGGCATCTTCTCGACAGACCCAGGGCTCTATCGCGTCCGACACCCAGCGTACGATGGCCTCATCTATATCGGTGAAACCGGGCGCAGCCTCCGTGGCCGACTCCGCGCCCTCATCCGAGGTGTCTTCGACGACCAGATGCCGTACAGTGACCCACATACTGCATCCCCCAGTCTCTGGGCAATCGCAGACCGCCACGGCCGTGGGTTCGAAGTCTCAGGCACCACAACCGAGCACGCTGCGGACAAACACCAACGGAAAGCCATCGAAGAAGCCCTCATCGCACGCCACCGCCGAGACACCAACACGAACCTCATCGGGAACTTCGGCCGCATGCCCCCCGGCTACACCAAATCCAGATCCAGATCCACCGGCGACCGCGGCACCAAATCGCCCGACGCCGACCGAGACTACACCACCGGCGTCGACCCTCTCCCATGGACCAACGCCACCGACGTCCTCGCCCCAGACTGGATGGGGCTTGACTGGTCAAACCCACGCCCGCTCAGCGACGTCACAGACACCGTTCCACCAGCCCCCGGCCTCTACCGCATCTGGAACCCCAACACCGCACCGCCACTCGAATACATCGGCCAATCCGTCACCCTCAAAAACCGCCTCACTACTCACCGCCGCAACCGAGACCCAACCCTCCACTTCTCATACACCCCCCGCCCGGAGAACAACGAGAAATTCCAACTCAGCCAAACCGAATCCGAACTCATCGGCGCCCACTGGCTCGCCACAACCCACCCACCAACCGACCAATTCTAACAACCCAACTACACACTCCCGTCTCAGGGACCCCACGTAGCAAGCCCTCAGCCGGCTCGCGGCCGCTCCGCGACATATCCGCGCTCCCAGCCAATCGCGCGGATAGGGGTCGACGGAGGCGACCACGCCAGGGGCGCGAGCCGGCTTCGCCCTTGCATCCACCAGGCCTGCACGAATTCGGCCGAGCGTGTGACCGCTGCAGTTCGGGTGTGAACAAAGACAGGCCGCCCGGGCTGGCTTTCGTGGGGTTGACCGCCGGTCGGATCGGTTCCGCATCGGCGTTTCCTCGCGGCGGCCGTCTCGCGAGTCGACGCGCACGCGCTGAGCGCGCGCACGGATTCCATGTCGACCCCATGCGGGGTCGTGCCTCGTCGGCCGCCGCGAGCGCTACGCCTCGCACGCCGCCGACCGCCGGGCGGCGTGCTCGCCCACGGCGCGTCCGCCACGCCCACCCATATCCTCCAGGCTTCTCTCTCGGCGCGCCGCCCCGCGGGGTCGCGACAGTGGTCGCGACTGCCGTTGCGTTCACGACGCCCTCGACTCCTCGCCTGGCGGCGAGATTCTCGACCGTCGTGACGGACGGGCCGGCGCGCCGTCGGAGACACCTCACCCGTCCGCCGCGGCCGACACCCGTGGGGTGCTGGCCGCGACGCACGGGGTTGCGGTGCCACTTCGTGGCTTCCCGAGGCGCTGTCGCGCCGGGGGTTCCAAAGAAAACCCCTTGAAGCGGTCGATAGCTCGCGGTCCGCACCGCCCGCGAGCGATTCGCTTTCCGAGCGATCTCGACGCCCGCAGTCCGCCGCGGACCGGACGCGCCCACTACGGGGGCGCGTTGCGCTCCGCCGACGGCCTGCGGGGTCGAGACGACCAGCATCAAGGGGTTTGTCTTTTCGAAACTTCCAGGTGTGGTTCCCGGGGCGAGAACAGCCCGCAGGGGCCGCCAGCAACCACGTGGTGGGCGGTCGACCAAGCGCGTACTCGGCGCGAGGACGTGGTCGGTCGTGCTGCCAGTTTGTGTGCCCCACGGTGGGGTGAGGGGCGACGTGGAAACGCGTGGCTCAGCAGTCGTAGAAACGAGGCGTGGTGATGACACGCCTCAAGCGGAATCCTAAGAGGAATTCCAATGTACGATACGAGTGATTTCGGTAAGACGGTTTCGGTGGCAGAGAGCGAGACTGACGAGTTCACGCGGTCGGTGCACGAGGCGACGCCGCATCTGCGGGAGACGCCGGTAGCGCAACAGGTCGAGGACCCACAGGGCGTGCTCGCGAGTGCGGCAGCGGAGACCGAGCGCGGTGAGGAACTCAGACCCTCGAACGCCCAGGAGTTCCAGGGCGAACGCGATTACGACTGGAGTACGCGCGCTGGTCTGGACCATCCGTGGGGGGCGACGCTCGCCCAGGAGGAACGGCGACTCGCCGAGGAACGGGAACTCAGAGCACAGCGTGAGCGGGCACTCAGAGCGCACGATGCGGGCGTGGACCGTGCGGGGTCGAGTCGCGTGCAGTGCGAGGCGGAGGCGCGTGAGCAGCGAGTGAGGATGATTGAGCGCGGGCAGAGGGACGAGGTGTCGTCGATTCGGGCGGACCCACGGTCAGAGCTCGACGCGGGCGCCATCGGGGAGTGCAACCGGGACGCAGACAGGTTGTCGAGTGCGCGGTCGTGTGCGCCATCGCGAGCAGCACTGAGTCGGATGCTCGCCGAGGAGCGAGCGGACGGGAAGGGAGCGCTCGCAGCCCTCCTGGCGGTCCAAGAGCAGTTGGATGAGATGAGTGGCGTCCCACGTGCCATCGAGTCGTTCGAGTCGTGGATGGGGAACCCGGGATACGACGTGCGGGTGACGGTCGAAGCCCGCGTCGAGACGCTGTACTATCCACACTCGACGAGCCAACAACAGGTCGCTATCCTCGACGATGGAACCTCGAAGGCGAAGTTGACGGTGTGGCGAAGTTCGCTCGAAGACACCATCCTCCGCGAGGGCGACCGGGTGCGGGTGACGGGCGGCCTCGCAGGATGGTACTCGGGACAGGCGCAGGTGGCGGTGGACTCGAAGACGCGCATCAGCGTCCTTGAGCGCGGCGATGGACCAGCGACCCGGCGGAGCGACGGCACCGTCTTCGGCGCCAAGTACCACAAGCGCCAGAACCAGGCATAGACCCACAGCACTCTTTTTTCGCTGTCGACCACCTCCCCGCCCACCGCTCCCGCCCCCTGGCGGGGGCGGCAGCCACAACCCCGACGACCGCACCACAGTGACCGCAGAAAACCCATCCACACACGTCGAGGTCGCGCGCGAAAAAGCCCAAGGACCGCACGACACCACCTCCCACCCGCCTCCAGGTTCCAGGCGACTCACCCACCGGGTAAGTCGCCGGGCTTTCCCTTCCGTCACCACGGCCACCTTTCAGATCCTGACAACATTGGGCGCTGGGTAGAGCGGTTCAGTACAGCACGACGGACTGGTTCTATCCACAGACCTAGCGCTGAATCTCCTGGTAAGTAAGATTGCGAGTTGAACACCGGTCGCGGTCAGGCGTACGCCGAGCGGAGCGAGGCGTTTCACCGCCGGAGCCGTCGGAGACGGCGGAGGCGGCCTTTTTCACCCATGTTTTTGCCGCGAGCGGTTCGCGCGGAGCGCGAACCCGAGCGGGAAAAAGATGGTCTGTATCTACCGCTTTAGAGGACCGAAATCAGGCATATTGGTTTGCTGTTTCTTCTCTGTCTGGGGCGTTGACTCATAGGCCTTCTATAGGTGACCTGCCGTCTTCCTTGTTTGAGATTTTCCGGTGTCTGCTCACCGTCCCCGGCACCACCTTTTTATGCCGTTGCACAGTATCAGACAGTATCCGAAGAGATGAAACAAGGTATAAACATATGCGTAGATGTGCCCTCGTCGAGCGATGGCACGGTCTTCCGGATAGAAGCAGCCGACGAGATACTTCGACTGCTCGCTGACGCCCATGAGACCGAGTTCACGATTCCAGAACTCGTCGACGCAACTGGCGTGACCAGATCGACCGTGTGGCGGGCCGTCGAATTACTCGAGAGCATCAGTGCTGTCCAAGTCCGCGAGACCCCACAGCGAAACTACGTCTCAATCCATCCAGAACGCCTCCAGAAGAATGACCCGCTCTTAGCCATCGAGCAACCGGAGTTCCGCGCGCCGATCCGGGAATTCGTCGACCGAACGGTCGATGCTGTCGGAGCGACCGACGAGGTCGAAGACATCGAGGGAGTCCTCGTCTTCGGGAGCGTCGCTCGCGGCGAGGCTGACCGCCGCAGCGACATTGACCTCTTCGTCGTGGTTCGTGGCGACCGAACAACCGCCAGACGAACAATCACCGACGTCGTGTCTGAACTCGAAGACGAGAGGTTCGATGGCGATCGTTTCGAGTTCGAGCCCTACGTCGAGACTACTGAGAGTGCAACACGGGCAGGATCGAAACTGCAGGAGATCTTCCAGGAAGGCATCACCGTCTATGGCGGCGACGAGCTAACTGACCTTCGGAAAGCGGTGTTCAGCGATGAGTAGCACGCGTATCGACCAACTCATCGACGACGTCAGGGCCGCGTTCGACCGTCGGCCAATGAAAATCGAACCCGGGCTGGATGTCAGCAGCCCTGCGCTCTTGCAACTCCGGAAAGCATGTCGGCTCCTTGCTGGCGCAGACGCACTCCGTGATGCGGAATTCTATACCCTCGTCATCGAAGCGTCGTTCGTCGCCATCGAACGCACCGTCGAATTTCGACTCCTCGAGCAAGGCACCACAGACCCCGACGACCTCCCAGGCACGCACCCGGGTGTCTATGAGGAAGCCGCTCGGATTGGGATTTTCTCCGAGACGACAGCGAACGAGCTTGCGGAGCTTTGGCGGGATCATCGAGCGAAGACGTACTATCAGGATGGGCTTGCTGCTGCTGACCGTGGTGAGAAGATGCACGCACTCGCGCAGGAACTCCACGCCTACATCGTCGGACAGTCTAGCCAGGGCCACGAGTGCATCTGCGAGTGACGATCTACCGATAGACGCCAATTTTTGTTCCCCCGGGTGGGGTGCGGGGTGAGATGTGTGGTGCCCCGCGTGAGTTGATTCCAATGCCTGCAAGCAACTATGCCGAGATGGCTGCAGAGATCTCCGACCAGTTCGACGACGCCGGCGCCGACCTCATGCACAGCGAGCGCGAGATCGCCGAGCTGCTCGCGACCCTCATCGATGACTACCAGGTCCAGCGCGACGAAGCCAAGTCCTCGGTCCAGCATCGCCTCCTCGAGGACACCAATCTCGACGCGACGACGTTCTTCGGCGGGTCCAACACCACGCTCGACGCGGGCGACCTCAGTGGGGCTGACGTCTGGGGTGGCATGGAAGTTCAGGTCCTCCAACTGTGGGACGTCGACCACGACGCCATCGCCCAGAAGGGGCTCATCGGCGACGAGACGGGGACGACGATGTTCACCGCGTTCACATCGAGCGACCTCCCCCGATTGGAGGAGGGCGCGTCGTATCGGCTGACGAACGTCGTCACCGACGAGTACGACGGCGAGTACTCGGTGAAACTCAACTCGAAGACCGGTATCGAGCCCCTCAGTGAGGGCGTCGCGGTCGAAGATGCGTCGACGACGTTGGAGGGTGCGCTCGTCGCGATCCAGTCACCGAGTGGGCTCATCAAGCGCTGTCCCGAGGACGACTGCTCGCGCGTCGTCGGGTCGGGGTCGTGTCCGGACCACGGTGACGTCGCCGGTGAGTTCGACATGCGTCTCAAGGCCGTCCTCGACGACGGTGAGGACGCTCACCGGGTGCTGTTCGATCAAGCGGCGACCGAGGCCGTCACGGGCATCTCGATGAGTGAAGCGAAACAGCAGGCGATGGACGCCCTGGACACGAGTGTGGTCGAGGACCGGATGCGTGACCTCCTTGAAGGCCGGTACTATCGCGTGGAGGGCCGGCAGACGGGGTCGTGGTATCTCGTCGATGGCGCCGACAAGTTCCACAAGGACACGGACGTGGACGCGCTCCAGGCCGAAGCGAGTTCGCTCGCCAACCAACTCGGCGACGAGATAGCCGACGCAGCAGCCTGACCGGTCAGACGCGGCCCGTTTTGTATGCCCCCTGTCGGGGTGGAGGGGTGAGACGAGAGCCCCCGACGCAATCGAGGTTCACTACTTATGGAACGACAACCAGCGGTTCGACTGTTCGCCGAAGAGCTGACTGACTGCACCGACGAGTTCACGGAGTCCGACGAGGAACGAGCACCGTCGTTCGTGACGCTCCCAAGCGGTGGGAAGGCCAACCGGGTGTTCATGGTCGGGACGCTCACGAACGTCGAGGATATCGGGTCGGATTCGGAGTACTGGCAGGCTCGAGTGGTCGATCCGACGGGCGCGGTGAACGTGTACGCGGGCGAGTACCAACAGGAAGCGATGGCGACACTCCGCCAGCTCGAAGCACCGACGTACGTCGCGGTCACCGGCAAGCCCCGCGTCTACGAGCCCGAGGACAGCGACGAAGCCTACGTGTCGCTCCGGCCAGAGTCCATCCAGGTCGTCGACGAAGACACGCGAGAGACGTGGGTGGTGGAGACGGCCGCCGCAACGATGGAACGCATCGGCCGGAGCATCCACCCCGACGAGTCAGAGGGCGAACGCGCCCGGGAGGTCTACGACGACCTCGACGTCGGGGCGTACCACGAGAGCGTCGAGCGCGCACTCGAGAGTCTGGAAGTCGAGGCTGACGCGGACGTTGGCCCGGCGGGGACGCCCGCAAGCGCGGACTGACCACAGCGAGCGCGAACATTTTCGCGAGATAGTTTCGCAACTCCTGTTCGCTGTCTACGAGAAAGCCCACCCACGCGCGTCGAGGTCGCGCGCGAGGAAACAGGCACCCTAGCGCCGCGGCTTCCCCGCCTCCCCACCCTCCGCTCCGTGCTCGCTTCGCTGCGCGCGCAGCCACGACCTCACCGCACCGCCTCACATCGACCGGTGTTTCTCACTCGCCCAGCCAGCACGCGCGAGATTCGCCAAGCGCGTTCAAATCCATGTCTCAGATTGTCTCCGACACTGTCGAGTCCAGCAGTCGAACCGACACCAAGTCACGCTCGTGTCCCGAGTGTGACGGCACCATCGCGACCACCGACCACGAGTCCGTCTGCCAGCGCTGTGGGCTCGTCGTCGACGACCACCACATCGACCGTGGTCCGGACTGGCGGCCCACCGACGACACCGAGAGCAAACGCCACACTGGGACCGCGCGAACGGAAACCCTTCACGACCGCGGGCTCACCACCCAGATCGGCCACGGCCACGATGCGAACGGCAGGAGTCTCTCCGGGAAGAAACGCAGCCAGCTCAACCGGTTGCGTCGCGAGCACAAGCGCGGGATGTTCGAATCCAAAGCCGACCGGAACCTCGCCGAGGGGTTCACCGAGGTTCGACGCATTCTCAGCTGTCTCGACCTCTCGACGAACCTTCGCGAACAGGCCTGCCGGCTCTTCCGAACCGCCCAGTCCGAAGAGCTCCTGGTCGGCCAGTCAATCGAGCGCGTCGCCGCAGCCTGCGTGTACGCCGCCTGTCGATGTAACCAGACGCCTCGAACCATCGACGAGGTCGCCGAGCCCGCGAAGGTCGGCGCCGATACCCTCCAATCGACGTACAACACGTTGAACGCCGAACTCGACATCCCTGCCCCACCCCGCTCGCCAGTCGAGTTCGTCCCACAGCACGCCAGCGCGCTCGACGTCCCGGATCATGTCCGACAGACCGCGCGCGAGCTCGCCACCGTCGCGACGGAGACGAACGTTGCGATGGGGTGTGACCCCAGTGCGTTCGCCGGAAGCTGTCTCTACCAGGCCGGCCGCGACCATTCGTACCCAATCAGCCAGGATGCGGTCGGTGACGTCGTCGGTACGTGCGCGAAGACCATCCGCTCGCATCTTGCGCGGCTGGACGGCCTCGAGGACGACGCGTAATCACTACGCTGCGGTTTGTTCCTCGCCGAGCGAGGTGCGCGAACCTGTTGATCATGTCCACGACAACCCAGACTCCAGATGCAGCAAGCACGGGCACCGAACACGACGCACCTCTCGATTGGAGCGCGTTCACCCTCACGGCCAGCGGGCCAGCCACTCGACTCGCCGTCGACGACGACGCTACGTGGTGCGAACAGACCGAGACCACCCTCCACGTCAAACGCACCATCGACGACTACGACGACCTCCTCGCATTCGTCGACGTCTCTCGAAGCCGTCAGACGCGATACTTCGAATCCAGCGAGACGAACCGTCGCGACGACCGCCACGACGATGTCGTCGACACGCTCTTCGAGGAAGCCAGCGACGACCACCACCTCGGCGACCACCACGCCGAAGACTGGACCGTCCAAATCCAGGCCTCACTCAGCGCCTGGACCGACCTCTACAACAGCCTTCACAAACTCGACGACGCCGTTGACGACACCCACAGCAGCCGACTCGACCGCCTCGAAACCTTCCAGGAACACGACGTCCCCGGCCCGACGCTCGACATCGTCTGCGCCGTCGCCGCCACCCACTGCGGGAACGATTACAAACAGACCGACCACCTCATCGCCTACACCGACGCCACGAACACTAGTGAGCGTCTCACCGTCGCTGAGTGATTACTGTCGAGCGCAGCAATCGCCAACGTCTCTGCCCAGAACAATAATTCTTCTCTCCTTGTGTGGAATCAACTTGTTAAACCGCTATCTCTAAATACGGGGATACTGCAGTCAGTGGTCCGCACAATGTCCACACACGCTGACCCGTCGATTCGCTACGAGTGGTCGCTCGACGCCCTCAACGCCCACCACGGCGCACGCTGTTCGGGTGGCGCCAGCAAAGACATCTTATCCTTGTTGTTTGCGATATGGCTCAAAGACCAGGGCGACGTCTCCGACTGGGAACAGGCACCCGTTTTCGGGAAAATCGTGCATACCCATAGTACGCTTGTCTTGCCGACTATTGCCGTCTGGCTCGGGATCGACCAGAAGACCATCTACGATGCGCCTGCAGTTGGCACACCACCATATGAATTCCTCGGGCCCGATGGCGACCTCCTCAAGCTCGATCGAACCCTCTCTACTGACTGAGCGAGCAGGATAACCCCGCTACTCCTGTTCGAGAACGTCCCCAGACCCGAGATCGAGATCTTCCCCTACCGAGTCGATAATCGCCCGCCCCTCGTCACGGAGTTGCTTTGCGCGCTCAAGTGAGAGCTCACCAGCTTCAATCGTGTCGATGATCTCGTGGACGCGGTCCATCTTCTCGGAGATCGATGCCTCAGGGTCGATATCAGATTCAGCGTCGGTCATAATGGATGTCTTGGTTATGCCAGGATGATGTACGCGAGGAGCAAGAGTAACACGGCGACAAGCAAGGCGATAGCGGCGCGCTGTAGTCGCTGTCGCCGTTCATACTTTGCCTGCACGGCTGCTTCAGCCTCCTCCTGTGTTGCTTGCACGGCTTCCTCGACAGCCGCTTCTTTCGCTTGTTCGTGTGCTTCGGCTTGTTCGAGCGCGTCGTAGGCGTACTCGAGTCGATTCCCAAGTTCGGTCAGCTCCTGACTGGCCTGCGTTTCGAACGCTGCTTCCAGGCCTGTCTCGGTCCGCGTAAGGACACGCTCAGTGTGGCTCGTGTAGACGCGCTCGAGGTCTTCCTGTGCCCGATCGAGCTCTGCCGTTGCGTGCCGACTGAATGTGTCTTCGAGCCTAGCGGTCGCGTCTCTGAGTTCCTGTTCGAGCGTCTGTTTCTCTGGGACGACCTCGCCAGCATGTGTCGGTGTCATCACCCGCCTGTCGGCGACCTCCTCAGCGAGCGTGCGGTCGCGCTCGTGACCGATGCCGACGACAACCGGCGTCTCGGTGTTGAAGATTACACGACAGAGCGGGGTCTCGTTGAACACGCGGAGCGTCGTGTCGGCACCGCCGCCTCGTGTGAGGACGAGCACGTCGACGGCGGAATCGCGATCGAGGACGCTGATGGCCTCCATCATCTCCGTCATTGCTGCGTCTCCCTGCACCGTCGCGTGCTGGACGATGATATCCACGTCGGGATGGCGCGCGTGAATGCTCGTCACCGCGTCCTCCCGCGCATCACTA
The DNA here is from genome assembly GCF_037081675.1 of Halorubellus litoreus. Taxonomy (GTDB): domain Archaea; phylum Halobacteriota; class Halobacteria; order Halobacteriales; family Natrialbaceae; genus Halorubellus; species Halorubellus litoreus. The sequence goes on from NZ_JAZAQL010000004.1 coordinate 225,945, forward strand.
TCCAGACTCGTCACGAGCCCGACTGTCTCCGGATGCTCAGGGAGCGGCTGTTTGTGGTCATCGTCGAGGGGGCCGTCGTCGGCCAACGTCGCCCGATTCTCCGCGTATATCTCGTTGTACTCGCTCTCGCCGAGTTCGATGGCGTCGTCGACCATCACCGAGCAACTCCCACGCGCCTCATAGTAGGTCAAGTCACCACTGACGGCCACCTGGAGGTCATCTTCGAGTTCGGCATCCACCCAATCCCGGCGATACCCGAGCAACACACTGTGAATGCTGTTGCCGTCGTGCGTCAGATCGAAGTGAGCGTTGCCGTTCGCCTCTCGATAGTCACTGACGTCCCCGACGACGTAATCGAAATAGAGTCCGTCACTCGCAGCCAGCACCTCACTGATGGACGAATTGAGCGTCTCAACCGTGACAGCTGTTGATCCATCCAACTCCTCGTGACCAGAGAGAATTCCCTCGAGCACGCTTCAAAACAGACGAAGTACACTCTCCACCTCTAGGGAACTTCCTCCAACCACCTATGCCCAAAACAGACGAAACCCACTCTCCGACTCCTGCTCGACAATACCTCAATCTCGTCCTCTGTCTGGTGGTGGCGATTGTCTCGGACTTGATCGCGGTTAGTTTGAAGTCCGAATTTATCGTCCAGTTCCTCGTAAGCGCGTTTCTCAAGAAGATCTACCAAGAGATCGACGCGACGTTCCTGAAGTTCGTCGATTGTTCTGAAGCTATTGAAGTACTCTGTGAGGTCGTCGTCGATCGCGTTGCGTCCGCCGGTGGTGACTAGAGGAAGTGGTTGGTGGTTCGGAGAGTCCGCCTGATGGGTTGGAGAGGCGGTTTCTGTGGTTCCCATATAAGCGTTGCAATACTGCAACAGTTTTATTACCCGTTGTGTAGAATGGCTATATGTAGACAGAAGAGCAGGGACCAAGCGTAGTAAGTGCAGTGTGAATCAGCGTCCCTCGCAGATAGAGTGAGTCAATCAGCCCATCCAGATCACCAATTTACAAATTATGAGTGCAAGTTCGGACGCGTCACCGTTGCAGCGGTTATTGGGTAGTGATGCACGTGCGGAGCTGGTCACTGCGTTCTTAAGCCGGCCCGGGAAGGAGCTTAGCGTCTCGGAAGTCGCAGACCTGGCGGATGTCGATCGTGCCAGCGTCTACCGTCACGTTGACACCCTTGTCGATGTTGGCCTCGTCAAGGAAGTTGAGGGCGGCAGTGGGAGATCGTTTCGCCTGCAAATGGACGACGAGCTCACCCAGTCCCTGGGGAAGTCACACCAGCTCTTGGTGCAACGCAGCCAGGCTGTGTCACCCCCCGATTCCGAGGAGGCAATTCAATCCGAAGACTCCCTAGAGAGCCTGCTTCCGGGACCACTAACTGTGGATCTCCTCAGACAGCTCTTGAAGGGGTCACAAGCATTCCGGCGTGGGGTAATAACCCTCGCTCAGGAGTGTTACGGAGATACGGATCAGGACGACACCGGAGTCAAAACCACTCTCGGTAACGTGAGCAGCAATTTGGGGGCTGCTCAGAGTCTCAAGAGCCGTATCAATTCGTGATCCCCATGTACGAAGGGGAGAACTTCGAAGAGGCCGTCGAAAACTTATTGTTCGATCTCAATAGTCTTGCCAGTGGTTCGGTCGACTCGACACTTGACCAGAATGGTGATGATCCTCGTTCTATCACAATTCATGTCGAAGAGCCTGAAGGCCCCGATTATTATATCGAAGGCAAAGAGGGAGACCGGTTCTTCTACATCAAGTGTTATTACAACCTTGTCATCGATATCGCGAACACACTAGGTCGCGATCAGATTCGTGACAAGCGAGAAGCTAGTTCATACCAGTATAGTGATAACGACCTATTTATATACCTTCCATCGGAAGTCACCTTAGTTGACGAACAAACAGAGGAGATCTGGAATAAGGACGGACAATCCAAAAACGGTGAGGAAAGTACTGACGAACCGGACGATGACACTGAGTTAGAAGACGTCAAAGTGTGGCGAAAGCGAATCGCAGCTGCACTTGATATTGTCAATGGGGTCTCCGATAAAGAAGAACAGGAGATTATATTCAACCTCGTCGATATCTTCTCCAACGTACCGGTAAAGTTCCGTGTGAATTCGGCAGCCAATGGGGGGCTAACAGGACTCGAAGTCCGTGAACGGATCTTCCCGTACGAGGAGAGCTTTAATATCAAATCACTCGATGAGTCAATTGTCCGGACGCGAATTCCAGCGAATATGGGGATGCTGTTCTTCCAATACATATATGACGTGAATATCCGCCAAGACGAGGATGGGACAATTGCAGAAAATCCCGCAGAACGACCAAACTTCCCGAACTAGCTCATTCCGTCGTCAAGTCCTTGGGAGCGTCGAATACCTGGACTTACTCGTCAAGCTGATCCCGGATGCGTTCTATCCAGTATTGGTCACCCTGCTCCCATGCAGCTATGAGAGATGGCTTTGAAAGGGGGTCCTCCGCATTAAGTCTCTTCGCAGGTTGCAGATAGAGTGTTTCTCTGTCACTGTTAGTCGAGGAACTAAGTGCGGTTTGGTATGTCACCACAAACCCAAATGCGACCTGATCGACGCCGGAATCCTTGGTGAGATCTTGGAGGAGATTTCCCAGTGGCGTCGGCGACTTATGACCGTCCCACTCACCAAGCCCCTTTGAATCAAGAACCGCTTGAACTCGCTCCAGGCAATCAAGATCCGGTGGGCGTTCGATGACTTTCGTTGATGCAAAGAACGTATGCTCTTCCCCGTCTGGACGGATCGAACTCGTCCCAGCACTTGTTTGAGGGCTACCACTAGTTGACAACAGGTCATTCCCCGAACGAAGGAATGTACCGTCATACTCGCCTTCAACAACAAGGAAGCATTCGAGTTGTAGATTCGTAGCCACGTCATTACCAGTGTTCGTGAGGGTAAGCTCAATCCATTCACCACCCGGTGGCGTATCATTCGGGAATTCGTCGTTCAGAGGATGTTCATCAACCGGTTCTGGCTCGGAAGTAGCCTGTACTAACGGCCGGTGTGCAGCTTTTAGAATGTCTGACTGGGAATCGAGGATGCGGTTCTGACGGAGATATACCCAGCCGAGAAAGAGGGTGAGCAAGGAACCCACGATGACGTCAGCGGCCGTTATCACCGTGCTGGCGCTAGGGGTAGAAGATGCAGTGTCTTGGTTAGCGTCTTGTAGTGCAGGTACATTGTCGAGTAAAATCTGAGGGTAGAAGAGCGAGAGGAATCCAACGCTAAATACTGCTAATAGAACGACAGCGACGGTAAGCCGGTTCGAGGTTCTGGTATTCATGTTTGGATGTGATGTAGGGCAAGGAGGTATCAGAACGGAGCACACATCGAGTAATAGTTTTTCGCTCGGTTTCTATTTTCAAGGACTAGATCCCCATTGTCGTAGGTTAGTCCAGAACGATCGCCGGCAAGTTCATCAGCGACATCATTTACGTCTTCGTCTGGGTAGTCAGAGATCGCAGAGCGAATCTCATAGAGCGGCTTCGAGAATTGGGAGTCGGCATGTTCGTCTTCTTGATATGGGATCAGAAGTTCTTCTAAGATGGCCGCCGCTATAATGTCTCGTTTACTGATTCCATCGACATCTGACACAGTCGTTGAAACTTTTCTTCATCAGCAATATAATATTTTGGGTCTCAAGGGACTGTCTAGTTAAGCCAGTTTGAGGAACGAGCAGGTCGTTGAGTTAATCGACCAAGATGCTCGCAGACCTGCTCAGTGAGTGCTATGAGGCGGATTTAGAAGAAGCATAGTGAACACCACGTAAAATGTGTCTCCGAGCCCGACTCTTGGATTGGTTGGACAGAACCGACCTTTGTTATAAAGCCCGAGGATGAATTCAACGTCGGTAGCCCGACAGCAGAGGGTCTCGATGAGATTTTGGACCGCTTCGAGGCGGTTCCCGGGGGAAGCTGATGTCGTTGGTGTTGGTCGGTATCGCCGCCGACTCACAGAACGCGTCGAATTGTCCTCCGATCTTCGAGGACGGTCGATTCGAGTACATCCCGATACCAGAGCAGTACGAAACCACAGAAACTGCGACGTACGCGAGTGAGGGGCACGATGACCATCTCTCATACGTGGTATATGACGGGGAGGAGACGGCGTCATTTGATGACATTCGAATCCACCACGATCCCAACTTCGATGCCCTCACGTTCGGCGACCCCGGTAAGTCTCGAAGCAAATTGCTCACGCTTGCGCACGATGATGTCGTCGGATTCTACTCTGGGCTGACTCCTCCGAGACAAAAACGACCGAAGCACCGATACCTGATTGGTTACTTCGTTGTCGACCGTGTCGTGGATTTCAATTCGCTCGATGAGGAACAAATCTTGGCCGAAGTCGAGCGGAACCGGCAGAACGCTCACATCAAACGCTACTTAAGTAGCATGGATCGTAGCCACCTCGAAGACCTCGTAATCGTCCAGGGCAAGAGGCCAGGCGGATTGTTAGATAATGCGGTGAAGCTGAGTGGCGGCCGGCCTGACGCTTCGAACTACTACTTTGAGACGGAGTGGCTTGACGCTTGGAAACCCTCCACCGAGTATCTGGGAGGCATCAAGCCCGTGATAACCGCTGATATCGGCAAAGCTGATTTCATCGAATCACTTGAACACGTGGCGGGTATGGACAAATGAGAACGGCATAGCGAAGATTCCGCCCAGCACGTTCGTCTCATCCAGAATCGTGATTAGGTCTCGACATCAGCTCGTACGGAGTGGTGGTCGAGGGTCGTAGTGAATACGTCGTCTGTCTACACCGACGACCTGAACGAAGTCGGGGAGATCGATTGAATCATCTCAAGTAGAACCCAAGAACACCTCACTTGGGGATGAAGTGCGGTGATTGGATCCTATACGTAGTTCTGATTTTCAATCGACTCAAGGCAACCGTTCAGCGCTTCATAAATCTCGGTGAAATCCCCCGTTGTCCGTTGCTTCGTCCAGGATGTCGTATCCATGGTATGAATCAGTGGCTGGTAGTGAGCAACAGAGACACGAAGATCGTTGATGGTGGATGGTCGAATCCCCAGGTTCGACTGGTTGAATCCGATTTCCTCCTGTATCATGCTGTTTTCGACAATCTTGATTAGATCAGACAACAGTAGGATGTCAAGCACGTCCTGTGCGACTTCGGATTTCTCACTATACTTCTCGCTGCGCTCCTTGACGTCGTTCCAACTGATTCCAGCGTCCATGAGTGCATCTTCCCAGTCAATACCGTAGTCACGGATGGCGTTCCGCAGCCCAATCTCAAACCGAGCGAACTTCGCGTACAGGTGGAAGTACACCTCCATGCTATTGAGGTCGAAGCGGGTGACGATGCCTCGGACGTCATCTTTCGGTCCGACCAGACAGAACCGCCGTTCTCGTAACCGGTCAAGAGTTTCATCGAACGACGACGTAACGGGGACGAGTAGGCTCTCTTTGATTTCCTTGATATAGCCGTCAGCGAGCGTACCAGTGTCGGCCCCAGTTAGGTCTGCTTTCGACACGAGGCCGAGGCAGACCTTACTATCCCGCTCCCGGACGGGTGCCGCGTCGTAGTCGTTCTTCACCAGGGAGAGGTAGACATCGTGGACGTCGTCATCGGGGTAGAACGACATCGGGCCCTGGGTCATGATGTCCGCGACACCAATGTCATAGGGGACCGTCAGAGCCTCCTGTACACCGTCGAAGTCAACCTCCGATGCGTACTCCGGGTCTGGCTCTGCATGTGCGACGGTCGTAATGACGACATCCAGTTCAATCTGGTCGTACGGCGATTCGACGGGGCTCGCGTCAATGTCCTCGATGTGGAACGTTGTGAGCCGCCTCTTGAGCTCGGGAATCGCGGAGTGTCCGCGCTTGCTCGTGAAGTCGGGGGTGACGAACACCAATCGTCCCTCGCGTGCGAGCATTCCCAACCCCTGCTCGAAGAACGCGAGGTACAGATCCTCGTCCCGACCCGGTTCGTCGGCGGAGATGGTATCGAACCGCATCGCCAAGTCCTCCCGAACCTCCGGAGAAAGATCACGCAGTCTGGCCACCGGAGGGTCGCTCAGGATGTATTCGAACTCCCCGAGGTCGGGCAGACTGCCGAGAAAGTCGAGGTGTCGAATGTCAAGGGGCAGTTCGTCAAACAGTTCTTGGACTTCTTCGACGAGGCCCTCGTTAGTCTCTAAAGCGACGCTCTCGGGAAAGTCGAGATCGTGACGGTCACAGTACCGGGAAACAGCTTCGACGAGTTCACCGCGTCCAACGCCAGGGAAGAGGATGCGTTCATCGGGATCGGGGGTACCGTCTGCAAACAACCGACGAACCATCTCATCGGCAACGTCGGTCGGTACCTGTCCGACGGATTCTGGAGCCTTGGGGTCCCTCATTAGGAGCATCAAGACACTTTGGGACGAAAAAGGTGGACCCTGGCCAGAGGCCGGTAGCTCGTGATGTCACGTTACTGTATACACCCTCTGTATCGAACGATTCGTACCTCGGAATCGTTGTCGGATTCCATGATTGATTCGAGTCAATGGTAAGGATGTCTACTGAAATATCGTACTATTCGCGGAATCAACGGCGCCCGCCGAATGCGCTGTCCGACCGCGTTTTATTGACCCCCTCGTGGGGTGGAGGACGATCAACCATGAGCACGACCGAAAGCACTCCCAGTGACACCGACGAACCGACCACGCCAAACCAAGCGGAAGCAGGCACTGACTCAGACGCGGACGACACCGAGCAGGCGTTCTTCGACACCGAATCGGCCGCTGACAGCTTCGAGGCGACCGTCGAGGCGAGTCTCCTTCAGGACGTCGTGACGGCGGTTCGGGCGTTCGTCGACGAAGCCCGCGTCCACCTCTCCGAGGAGGGCATCGGCATCAAGGCCGTCGACCCAGCGAACGTCGGGATGACCGAAATACGGATGCCCACGATGGTATTCGAGCAGTATGAGACGCCCGGCGGTCTGATCGGGCTTGACCTCGAGCGCTTCGCGGAGGTCCTCGGCATGGCGAACAAGGGCCAACTCGTCTCCCTCTCCCTCAACGAAGCAACCCGGAAGCTCGAAATCAAGGTCGATGGTCTCGAGTTCGAGTTGTCGTGTCCCGACCCCGAAACCATCCGGTCGGACCCCGAGATTCCCGAGCTAGAGATGGACGTCGACGTGACGTTCGCGAAGGCCGAGTTGAGTCAGGCGTACAAGGCGGCGAATCTCATCGCCGACCATATCGAAGTCGCAGGCAGTCCCGAAGACGAGGCGGTGGTGTTCGCCGTCGAGGGCGACAGCGACGACATGCAGTACACCGTCGACGACGAGCTCGACACAATCGACAGTCTCACAGATAGTTCATCGCTGTACAGCCTCGACTACGTCAAGGACGCCCGCAAAGGGATGCCTCGGTCGTGCCAGATTGGGATGCGCTTCGGCCAAGACCACCCCATCGAGTTCACGTACCAACTCGGCGACGCCATCGACGTCCGGACAATGATAGCCCCACGAATCCGCCACTGACTCGCCCACGCCGGTTCTCACAAGGGAGGGAAGCACGCGACGACACCGATTTGTAGCTCCCCTCGGCGAGTGGAGGGACCACGAAATGGCCACGACACCCACCGAACCCGAAGAGTCGACAGACTGCACGTCTGAACAGGACCGAATCCTGCCAGGGAGTGAGTCGTTCACGGACGTCGACGACCGCCGCGACGCAATGCACGAGACGATCGACGCCTGGCTTGACCAGCTCGCCAGCGGCGTCGACGACGCACAAGCGAGCGAGCACTTCCAGCAGTGGCTCGACGTCCAATCCCAGTTCCACGACTACTCGCTCAACAACACGTTGCTGATCTACGCGCAGATGCCCGAAGCGACCCGCGTTGCGGGCTACAATACGTGGCGTGAAGAGTTCGACCGGCACGTCCAGGAAGGCGAGCAAGCGATCTGGATCTGGGCTCCCATCACCGCCGCGAAATGCCCCGACTGCGGGAACAGTCCCTCGTACCACGACAGCATCGACTGCGAATACGACGACGCCCCACCAGCGGAGTGGTCGACGGGCGTGGTGGCATTCAAACCTGTCCCGGTGTTCGACGTGAGTCAGACCGAGGGCGAACCCCTGCCCGAACTCGACACCACGACGCGCGGCGAGCCGGGCGACCTCTTGGAGCGTGTCCGTGCGGTCGCTCTGGACCGCGGGATATCATTTGAGGTCGTCCCGAGCGGGGAGTGGACTCACGGCGATGCTGGCGGTGTCTACCAGCACGATGCGGAAGCGATCGAGGTCGAGGCCCAATCGAACGACGCCGATGAAGCGCGTGTCGCCGTCCACGAACTCGCCCACGCCATCCTCCACGAACCGAGCCTCGACGAGAACGAACGGCCGAGGCGCGAACTGGAAGCCGAAGCCACTGCGTACGTCATCGCTCGCCATTTCGGGCTGGACGCATCGAAATCGCGGTTCTACCTCGCCGCGTGGGCCGATCAGGACGAGGCGGACGTCCGCGAGCGCCTCGACCGCATCCAGTCCACTGCCGCGTCCCTCATAGAATGCCTCGACGACACGCTCGAATCACATCGGTGAACCCCGTTTGGTTCGACCAATTCAACGTTGAAAACGCTGTGAACTAGGTCTGCGAATTTACCACCGGAGTTCCCGCCAGTTTCAGTGGAGATTCGTACCGCCGTGCAAGATACATAACGCGAGTCTTAGCATAGAATGAAGCAACCACGGTCTACTTTGCCAATACCCTTTCAAGAAACCATAGTACCAAAATATTATTATAGTACTTATAGAGATATTTTTTATGCGAGAGCCTCTTTCAGGTCGATGCGGATATACCTGGCCCGAAGACTACGACCCTCAATTCACGTTAACTCCTAATCTAGAACTCGGTATCGGGGTAGAGAGCTGTTGCTATCGGAAATCGCTTCCAGACACCAATTACTGTGCTTGGCACGCAAATCCCAGAGAAACTGAGCATAAAACCGTCGAAAACCTTCGTGAAGCTAGGGCCACACCACATATTCGGGAGTTGAATTCTCCTTTCGATGAACTCTTAGATGGGGCTCAGCTCCCGAAAATGAAGCTCACAGACGCGTTCATGGTCGGCGAAGATTCTCTGAGGAATTGCTCCCTGCGAGAAGGGAACTTCGAAAACGCAGAGTTAGAGTCTTGGGATTTGCATTCTGCACACCTCTCGCGAGCAAATCTACGAGATGTTAGTCTTTGGGGAACCGACCTGTCTGAAGCTAATCTCACCGAGGCAGATCTCACCGATTCCTTCCTATCAGGGGCTCAATTCGACGATGCAATTCTACGTAGGTCAACCCTCACGTCTGCGAATTTAAGAGGGACGCAATTACCTAACGCTGATCTCACTAAGGCAAATCTCACAAACGCAGAATGTAGCGACGCACAGTTGACCCACGCAAATTTAACTAAGGCGACCTTGACAGATGCCTCACTCCAAAACACCAATTTATCGAACTCGAACTTAGAACGAGCTACTATGATTCGTACAGACTTATTTGACGCCATACTGCCAAACGCGAAAATGGAGGGCACTTTGTTCGCTGACGCACGTGTTAATGAATCTACCTTCCAAAACCTCGCCTCCGAGGAAAATCAAAAGAAGGATCGTAAGCTTCGAACCATTTTTCGAAGATTAATTTTAGGACCAGAAGGCAGAGGTGCTTATAGGTGTGCATACGACCCGAAAGCGCTCAAGAACATCGCAGAATCAGATAACTCTGACTACAATAATCCGGAAGTCCGTGCCGGTGGAGTGTATTTGGAACTTGAGCGTCTAGCAGACAGAAATGCCTTACAAAAATGGGAAGGTCGATTTTTTATCCTTCGACAAGATATGCAATTGTATAAACTGAACCGGGAAAGTAGATATTCTGCAGCACTTTATCACTCTATGGAGAAGTCGATATTTGGATACGGTGAACGATTTAGCAGAGTAATTGGATGGTCTATAACCATTATTTTGCTATTTGCGCTAACATATCTTCAAGGTGGATGGATTCGCCCGGTAAAGCCAGGAGGAGCATTAGGTCCGGCTATTTCTTCGAGTCGCTTATCAGAAGGATTGGGAGTCATTTGGGAGAGCATATATTACAGTACCTTGACCTTCACTGCACTCGGGTTTGGTGACTTCCGGCCAACTACTTCTATCGGTCAGTTTTTTACTATAGCCGAAACCGCCCTTGGTGCCGTTATGATTGCTCTTTTAGTGTTCGTAATGGGACGCCGTGCTTCACGATAATCTTCATCTTGATATAAATTTTCCATTTTATGCACATATTAAATCTTCTTTGCTGAATGTGCCTTCTGTATTCAGCACCCGGTTTTGACGGATTCGTGGAAGGTTACCACATAGAGTGATAGATCGTTTACCTGTATCTATCAATTGGCGTTTCCAGGACTCGGAAGTGGAGCGCACGGGATTAACCAACAAGAAACCACTACACGGCCCATTGTTGGTTAACCCAGGGTAAGGCCTCCAGATTATCCTAAGCAAAAGAGAACGCAGCGTCCACAGGAGGCATTCGAAGTCGAATCTGGGGGTGAAGAACGTACTTTATCAGATTTCTCGTGTCCCGTGCGGACTGGGACATACCACAGATGACCGAGAGTACCCACAGTTCGATCGACCAGCAGTTCGCGTTCACTGACGATGGCGAGCTCGAGCCGACTTATGAGTCCGTCAAGACCTCACTGGCAGACTTCGGTGCCAACGTCGACACGCGTGAACGCGAGTCGCGACCTGATCAGCCTACCGCCAGTAGCATCCTTTGTGACGACCGCCCGCTTGACGATGCCGAGGATGACGGTCAGCAGGAGACGTTGTATCCCGATGTCGAAGACGACCAGCAAGCCCTCGACGGTAGCCAGGCCAGCACCATCTCGACGTTCTCGACCGTCGAGAGCGACGAGACGTCGCCCGGCCCACGCTACGGTCAGGCACTCGCCCAGACCGTCGAGATGCGGGGCGTCGATACCGCGTTGCGGGCCGTCGAGGGTATCGGCGAACAGACCACGAGCGTGCTGATGTCGGCGGGTGTCACCGACCAGGTCGACCTTGCACTCGCCTGGACGAACCCCAGCGAGCGCGCCAGTCTCGAACGCGCACTCGAGGCACTGCCAGCGAACTGCCAGCACACCGTCCGCGAGACCGCAGCCAGCCTCTGGACGCACCTCCACCGCTAACTCAGTCTCGCGTTTTCTCCACTAATCCTCTGCCTCATGTTTAAATCCGATTCCGCGTACAGACTCAGTAGCCCGATGGTCACGGACCCGAACCCACACTACGACCCCGAGGATATCTACGGAATCGGTGCCGTCACCGACCCCGTCCTCGACGACCACACCCCTCGTGACGAACGCGAGTGCCCCCGCTACGGCCAGCCGATGCCCACGGACCGCGACCGCTGCGAGGACTGCCAGTTCGACCACAGTACCGAGACTCTCGCCTCGGAATCCCAGTCACCAGCCTACGAGTGGCAGGCCGACCGCGTCGCCGTCGTCCACGTCGACGAACCACTGGCGACGCTCGCCCAAGCGTTCGCCCGGACCGCGATCCGCCGACGTGACCGCGACGGCTCTACGCCCTCACGGTCGAAGCAGAGCGTCCGCCTCCTGGACGACCTCGGCACACTCGAACAAGACCACCTCGGCAGTCCGGATTGGCGCGAAATCGACGCACTCGCGAAGGCGGACAGCGCGGACGCCAACGCCCTGATCGATGCTATTCGCGAGCAGAACACCGACCGGCCTGTCTTCTACGATGCTGACGGCGATCCGCTCGATGAGGTCGGTGACGTAGACAACGGCTGGCTCGTCGCTGGGGTCCTCCGCACGAAGACTCGAACACTGGCGGACTGTCCAACGCGCGTCCTCAAGTGCCACGACTGCGGGCCCGGACCCCATGCCCACCGGGGGCGCGAACGCGCCGACACCCGCGTCGACGACCCACTCGTCACCGGTGCCAACCTCTGGACGTGCAAACGCTGTCGCCGAACGCGAACCGGCCCACCCGCCGAGTCCGAGACCGGGAGTCGTGACCGAGAGTGGCCCGACACCACCGCACAGGAACGCGCCCACGAGGAGGACGCAATCGGCACCGAGATGGTCGAGTACATCGAGACGCATCGTCGCAACTGAACGCAGTTACCGATGTATACGGTGGTTTTCGGCCTCTGAAGGGCTGACAGGCAGTTCACCAACACCGTCCAGTGGTCGATATCGCCGCAAGTTCTATAATCTACTATCTCATTAGAGATAACTAAGAGCAAGCCAATTGACGCGGCTATCTGGAGGATCCAAACAATGATAGAGATGATGGATGCCACCGCTGCGAAGATCGTTTTAGCGATACAGCGTGGTGATTCTATCAATCGTGTTGCGAGCAAGATCGGCGTCTCGTACTCGTGGGTGTACGACTGGGTCGAACGGTTAGCAGAGGCTAATATTATCAGTAATGAAGATAGCGGGCTCCGAGTTGTCGACCATGAGTTGCGCCAGCAGTACGCCGAGATGATGGCTGCATTGTACAGTCGCGAAACCATCTCTCAGGAGGACGCGTACGTCATTCCGCACTTCGCCGGCATGGAGTTCGCGTACACGGAGATCGACGCGGCGTACGTCTGGACGCACGGCGGCTACCAGATCGCCCGGGGCCACGACGACTACCCGGTATTCATCGAAGTCCACGACAGGGATATCGAACGGTGGATAGCCTTCTTCGAGCAGTTCGGTGTCGACACGACGATCAACGAACGCCCGGACGCCAGCGCCGTCGACGGGAACGTCCACTACGTGTTGTTCCCACAGACAAACGGTATCGAAGTCGAGTGGGTCGACGGCAATCCCGTCATCCCGTTGGACGATGCCGTCGACCAGATGATGGCGAACCGGCCAGCGTACGAGCCGGCCTTGGAGATCATCGCCGACGAGTACGACAGGGACATCGACGCCTCACACCACGAGGCCACGGGCGTAGATGGTTCGTAGCTCCCAGTCTGTCATGGAGCTCCTTTCGCCGGGTGTGCGAACTGGTGGCCGCCGAAATCTGAGAGAATATAGTATTACCCGGAAGTCCTATGTTCCTTCAATGTGATTGGTGAGATATGAGGAATCCAGCGGACGCGCCACCATACGAGGACGTCAACGACGCCGTTACGGAGGACTGGGTCGACGAGACGACTCCGTACGAGCGTGTTCGACAGGTGGTCGCGCACACGTACTCTCCAGTCACAGCCGAGACGGTCGCTGACCAGGCCCAGACTGCAACAAAGACTGCCCGCAAGCATCTGGACGCGCTCGCAGACGAGGGCTTCGTCACCACTGCGCCAGGCAAGCATGGCGCGACGACGTACCGTCGCTCGCCCGAGTCACTCGTCGTCGAACAGGCCGCCGACATCCTCCAACACGTCTCGACAGACGAACTCGTCTCCCGAATCACCGACATGCGTGAGCAACTCGAGAACTATCGGGCCGAATACGGCGTCGATTCGCCCGAAGAGCTAGCAGTCGAGCAGACGAATCAGATGCTAACGGATACCGACGAAGAGCACACGAGGATTGAGCCTGAGGTATTACAGGAGTGGCAGACGACGCGGCGTAATCTCGCATTCGCAAACGCCGCATTGTCGATTGCGAACGCTGAACGGTTCGTCGATGGGGACCGACAGCAGACAGACGGCAGTCTCACCGCCTGATCGATGGCGCGAACACCAAGAACAGACGAATCCCACTCTCTGCGCGGCCCGATCGACCGCGCGGCCCTCATCTCGATTCGTGACGTCATCGACCGCGAAGAGCCACTCGCTACGCCAGCACTCGACGACTACCTGAACCCAACGGCTGTCGAGGTCCAGCTGGATGATGGCCTTCGAGCAGCGACGGCGGCGCGCATCGACGTCCAGTGGACTACCAAAGACGACTACAAATTCCACTACACGGACACCGAGGATGTCAACTTCCGTTGGGGCAAACATCACCACGACGGCGACTACATCCACGCTGAGGGACTAGCGCACTATCATCCACCGCCGGATGCATCCTCGAACCCTGACGAGGTGGAGGATTCCTGCATCGAGCAGTCCCTCGAAGTTCTGGTCACCCGTGCCGTCCTGAGACTCTGGCGGACAGCCTACCACCGAGATTCGTTTGAACCCCTAAACGCCGCTAGCAATCCGCCCTGACAGCCACCGTTTCCCATCCATGAGTGACAGATATCGCGGGGATGCTGGACCTTGAGGCAACCCGACGTTCTCGCTCACGAATCCTGTTTATCAGTCCCCTGGCGGGGTGGAGGAACTCTCAGATGGCATCGAATCCACCAGCCGACAGTCCAGTTGCACCTGCTCTCCGACTCAAGCTCCCACCCGCAGTCGAGCATCAACTTGCTCAACAGACGGGCGAAATCTTCGCCGGCGGTCCCCACCAGAATCGATGACGACGGTCGCTATCGACTCCGACGACGACGACGTCACGGTCCCAAGTTACGGACGCAACGCCGAACAGTCGCTCGCGAGTGTGCTGACAGCGGTCCGTGAAGATGTCCTCAGGGCAGACTGCACTGACCAAGACGACGTCGTCGGCGCGACGCTGCGCGCACTCGAACGCCACCTGCCTGGCGTATCGCTTCCAGACATCCTCGAACTCCGGGTGCTCGTCGACACGAACGCCACGGACCCCGAGTCAGTATTCGCCGACACGACCGAACAGGCACTCGACCACCTCGCCACCTGGCACTAGCCTGCCTCGTACTATCTATATGTCCACGCAATCAGACCACCAGTCGACTGTATCGTTCACCACCCGCCACGACCTCACGTTCACGCCGACCGAACCCCCGGACGACCATCGCTCGTTCCCACGAGACACCGACATCGAGGGCGTGGCGTGCAAGCAACTCAGCGGCTACCAGACCGTCCAGGGCCGCAAGCGCGAGCTTAGCTGTTCGCCCGGCGACGGCTACTGGGTCGTCGACGACGCCAAGACCGTCACCAATTACGTCGACGAGTACGGCGACGCGGTGTGGCCCATCCCAGAGACGTACACGGCGTTCGACGGGTTCGAGCGGTATCTCGGCGAGATGGACGGGGCGGGCCGCCGGTACGGCTACGGCATCGACGCCACTCAACTCGAGAAGGCGCTTCGACTCCTCACCGGCGGCGGGCATTACGACCACGACGCGTACACGCTGGTCGCCTGCGGACGGAAGCCGTTCGTCCTCAGCGGGCCAGAAGGCGTCCTGCTCTCGCGTCCCGGCCACATCGCGCGGCCACAGGACGACAGCCAGTGCCCTGAACGTACCGTCACCGGCACGCGTCCACGCTCGGACACCGAGTACGAGCTCGCCGTCGAAGAAGCCAACCCAGTCGTTCTGGATGGTATCGAACGGTTCGTCGAAACGCTCGACTACGTCTACAACTCCCCGATTTCGAGCCACACTGCCGCGCCGCACTCGACGTCCTCGTTCCACTTCTTCGAGACCGAAGCCGAGACGACGGTCAAAGTGAGTGCGGAGACGCTGCTGACGGTCGGCCAGCTCAAAACCCACCACACCGACGTCTCCGTCTACGGGGGTGCAACCGTCGACGCGCCTCACTCCTCAACGAGCGTCGATGTCGAGTGGACTGGCCCGGACCAGTACGTCGGCGACATCCATCGCGGCGCACCGGTCGTCGGCTACGACGTCGACTGGGAGACCCGCGGCGGCCGCCGCCGCTCCGTGCTCGTCGTCCGCACCCATCGCCTCGTCGAACGCGACCAACTCGATACCAGCCTGTACGTCCTCCGGTCGCAGGATCAGGAACTCGGCTGCGTCGAACACTGGTGACCAGGGATGGCCGCCACGACGGACCGGACAACCCCCGGCCAGCCTGTCGCGGTCTTCGACGCCCTCCCACCAGAGACGCTCGTCCAGACCGCGAACACCGACCTCATCCGAGCAGCCGTCGAACTCCTGGACTCAGTCGACGACGTCAAGCGCGTCGTCGCCGCCGAAAACCAGCACCGCGCCCGCCCGGGCGTGCTTCGACTCTGCCAGGAGCGCGCCAGACAACTCCGTCACTCCTCGAGCCCAGACTGACCCTCAACAGTGGGATCAATTCCGTCGGCAAGCCCTCGCAGATACTCCGCCACCACTTCCCGTTCTCTACCTGCAAGGTCGCTCCACACTCGAACTTCGCACACGATTCGCTCCTCGCTCCCCTCCAAGACGGCATCCGGAAGGTACTCCGTCAGGTCAAGCCGGTCGTGATGCCAACCGTCTTCGCTCATACCGATGCTCGTGCCGCTTCCGTCTTGGACCTGTTTATTCACCCCCATGCGCGCTGGAGGCGACGATGTCTCACACCATTGACCCACACCGAACGCCGCCCAGCGACGGGCCTGAACCGTTGATCGACACGACCACCCATCGGCTCGCTCATGGCATCACGCTGCCGGGGCGAACTCAGCGTGCGCTCGAAGAGCCGATGGCGGTGACGCTCTACAAGAAAGGCGGCGTCTATCAGGTCCGAAAGCAAGACAACTCCACGTACCTCGTCGACATCGTCAACGGGACCTGCACCTGTCCGGACCCACACGACCACGACAAGCACCAGCGCCGGGTCGAACGAGAACTCGAGCTCGACCGAGTTCCGACCATCGGTGGCAGCATCCCGTGAACCAGAGAACAGAGACGGCGAGGAATGTGCCTGCCAAGCTGCTGGAGTATCCACAGTGGATCGTCTGGCGCTCGGAACTACGCGATGGGAAGCGCACGAAGATACCGGTCGACCCGTCGACACAGCAACGCGCGAGCGTTGACGAACCCACGCAGTGGGTCGACTACCAGACCGCACGCCGGTCCCTTCGTGTCGACGGCTTCGACGGCCTCGGCTTCGTCTTCACCGACAAGGACCCATTCGTCGGTGTCGACCTCGACGACTGCCGCAACCCCGTCACCGGCGAGCTCTCACCGCTCGCCCACGACATCACCACCACCCTCGACTCCTACGCCGAGACCTCACCGTCAGGACTCGGCGTGCACGTCCTCGCGAAAGCCGACCTCCCGGGAACACGACGTCGGCGGGGGAGGCTCGAAGTCTACGACAACGCCCGATTCTTCACCATCACGGGCCGGCACCTCGACCACACCCCACAGAAACTGTGCGAGCGCGACGACGCCCTCGCACAGGTTCATGAGCAGTACCTCACCGGCGATGACACCACCGGCCAGAGCGACGAGCAGGCTACCATGTCCACTCCGCGGGATTCGGACGACGTCAGTTCCGTCGATGGAAGTGGCGACGCGGTGGCGGCCGTCGTCGCACGTGCTCGGAACGCCGTGAATGGTGGGAAGTTCGACGCCCTCTGGAGTGGCGATACTACGGGGTACTCGAGCCAGTCGGAAGCCGACATGGCACTCGCGTGCCTCCTGGCGTACTGGACGAACCAGAACCCCGCCCTCGTCGATGCCTGCTTCCGCGAATCCGAGTTGATGCGCGAAAAATGGGATACAGTCCACTACGCCGACGGCAGCACGTACGGCGAACGAACCATCGAGCGTGCACTCGCATTCATCGACTAAACTCCCTCTTGCCCTCAGTTCCCGCTCCGACTCACTGCTGTAGTTTGTCAGCAGCCGGGCTGGCTCGACTGATGGCCACCCCACAACAGCCCGCTGGCGGTGCCTCCGCGAGCAAGACGATCGAGCAAGCCCGCAAGGTCGGGTACGTAGCGTTCCTGCAGCGGGTTCCGTTCGCGGTCGACGCCCACCGTCTCGGGTACGCAACCGGCATCTGCGAGGATTACACGCTCCAGCAGTCCCAGTACGCGAACGTCGACGTCCCAGTCTCGGTGCTGGATAACGATTTTCGCGACCCCGACGTCGAGCGTTGGACGCGTGTGTTCGAGCGCCACGAACCGAACGTCGGCATCATTGGCGACGCCTTCACCGAAGCGGAAGCCCGAGAATACGTCGAGGTCGCCCAAGAGCTTCGGCGAGCGTATCCAGAGGCGACGCTGGTGATCGTTCCGAAGTGCGAGGCTGCATTCGACGTCATTCCCGACTGGGTCGTGCTCGGGTATCCGGCTGGGAGTCACGCCGGGAAAGCCGACCACACTCCCGAGGAGTATTCAGCACTCGCGGACTGGCGTGGGCGCAGGCTCCACCTGCTCGGCGGCGCGCCACAGCGTCGCTGGACGCTCATCCAGGAACTCACGCAGCCGACGGTCACCGGCCTCGAACCAGCGAATATCGTGGGAATGGACTACAACGGCTTCTTTGCGAACGCTCTCCGATATGGCGATGTCTGGTATCCCGTCCAGCCACACTGGCGGACCCACGACGACAGCTCGCTCCGCGAGCGCGTCCGGATGAGCCTCGAGCACGCCAAGGCATACTGGCAGCAGCGCGGCGTTTGGGCCACTCACGAGGACCAGAGTGCGGTCCTCTCACCAGACGACCCCGTCTTCGCAACCAGGGGCACACCCTTCGACCCGACCGAAGCAGAGCTCTTCGATTGCGAATTCGGCCAACCCGGTGGCGACGAAGGAAGCGGCGTACTCGTTGAATACGACGATGGGATCGTACTCGCCTACACCAGCCAGAAGCACCGACGGTTCCTCGAGCACCGTACTGGCGTCTATCGCGAACATGGTGACCCACAACGAGTCCGTGCCCAGCAATCTTAGTGGAGAACTGAACTGTCCACAGCTAGAGGCCAAGTCCATTGGTGATTGCTATCACATCTCAGAAGACTCATATCGTTCGATACATCTAGTCCTAGTCATGCACGACCTGACCGGATTCCAGCGCGACCTCCTGTACGTCATCGCTGGCCAAGACGAACCTCACGGCCTCGCAATCAAAGACGAGCTCGAGAACTACTACGAGAAGGAGATCCACCACGGCCGCCTTTATCCCAATCTCGACACCCTCGTTGACAAAGGCCTCGTCGAGAAAGGCGAACTCGACCGCCGCACCAACTACTACACCATCACCCGCCGCGGCAGCAGAGAGCTCGAAGACCGACGCAACTGGGAGACGCAGTACGTCGAAAGCGCCGAAACTTCTGTAACACAATAGGGAGTCTAGTAGAAAGCCAAGAAGAGACCTACGGGAGATACCGTCGAGGAAGACAGTTGGAATCGTTCGGTTCTAGAGTCCGGGAAGCGGAAAACTGATCGAAAAAGAATCTGCGTCAAGCCCCTTAGGGAACGTTCTTCGATTTCGATAACGTGTAAGGTGTTGCTTGAGGGACTCAATTACTGAATGACCTCCATGTCGATGTTCCAGACGAGACCATCCCAGACCACCATTTCCATGATCGACATCGAAAGGCCATCGAGATACTCGAGGACGATGCGCATTCCAAGATGGTGGGCAACCTGATACGGTGATTTACTCCGTTTTTGTGGGTTCTGTATGAGTTCTCAGCCGATGGGCCTGGACGAGAAATGCTACAGAAAATAGTGCTGACAGGAGTCTACCGAGTGGTGCTTCCAATGAAGCAAGAATCGCTCGCGCTTGCCATGGAAGCCAATCTGGCCCCATAGTGTACGAGACGTTGGGATAGGCAGACGAGAACACCTGATTACGGAACTGATACCTATTCTCCCGACTCGACGTTGGTTCAGTCTGTTGGTTTACCCACTGTTCAGCTGTTCCACTCATCGAGAACCCACGGTTGTTCAGGTGAGTGATTAGTGAACCCACAGTCTGGTTTGACTCCGATAGCCGATGGTCTAAGTCTGATAACAGAGCAGCTCCCCAAAGATACGAGCGCTTTGAGGTCGCGTCTGCTTGGTTCAAAGCCGTTCCATTCGGGACCTCGCGATAGCGAGCTAGCATCCCATCATACTCCCGTGGAGACATATATCCGCTCTCAAGTTGGAGCCGAAGTCCGAGGTACTGAGCACTGCCCTCCGTGAACCATTGTAGTCCGCCGGTTACGCGAAAGTCTTGGCGTGTATGAACGTACTCATGAAACCAAATGTTCATCTCCTCAGGTGACCCCGACGAATATTCTGCTGGGGCGATAAACTCATTTGCAACGGCCCACCCAGGATGATCTCCCTGGGGTACTGTCGGTGAGGCGAACACCCGAACGGTTTGGTCGGTTTTACCGCCATGGAGTCGACGTGAGCTTTCGTTCAAGACACTGAGTACAGTCGCTGGTGAAACACTACTCTCTCGGGAGATATTTGGCTGGACGAAGACGTGTTCTTGACATCCAATCATCTGACGCGATACAGAGACGTTCCCTAAATAGACGAACTGTTCGCCAATCGCTCCTGCAGAGGCTGGACGTACCGAAACATTTCCTCCAGCAAGATCAAGAGCAGGCCCAAGCAGCCATCTATCTCCAGATGGATACGACCGATTTGTGTCCCTTGGGTTGTACGTCTGGGAGTCATCTGGGTTAATCTCCACCGTAATCGATGCGTTTCGATTATCTCCATCCCATCGGAACCGAGTTCCTGTCTTACGGAATCCTGTTGAGTTTATGATGGCGCCATCGCCGTTTAGCCCTACTCGGAAGGTGGAGTTTCGGGTCTCAGATATGTTGAACACGACTCGATACTGAGAGGTGTTCGAAGTTCGTTGATAAACTGCAGTCACCGTACTTGCAGTGAAATTGGAATTCTCAAGGTCCGGGAGGAACGTTGGGTTCTGATAGTACCCCTGTTCTTGAGTACACTCTTGAGGGAGACCCTGTCGAGGATATCGCTCTTCAAAAGCTCCAGTTCCCGCTCCGAACGCCGGACCAAGTGCCGCCAACCCAAACAGGACAGCCAATACAACAGATAAAATCAACCGCAGGTGACTACGTTCAATGGCCATACATGACAAGTGCTCGTATCATAGACTGATAGATTCTCTGACTTCGGCACTATCTAGTTTAGCACCTCCGCAGCTGGCGTGTGTCCATCGAGCGCTTGATGCGCTCGTTGGTGGTTGTAGTAGTGCATGAACTGTGCAAAACATTCGTGGACGCTCCACCGACTGCCTACCCACGAGTTATGGAAGCGTTCAACCCGTATCTTGGAACGCCTTCATATAGGGGAAACCCGACGTCGGGAAGACCGTCTCCACACGCTACAAGCTCGACGAACTCATGGCCTCCGCCCAAGAGTACACCATCGCCTGCGACTTCATCTGAATCAACTGCAACGGCCTCACCTCCTCCTACCAGGTCGCCATCAAGCTCACCAACGACATCGCCCCACCCCAAGGCCAACTCCCCGCCACCGGCCTCCCACCGAGCGAAGTCTACAACCGCATGTGGGACGTCCTCGACGGCTACGAAGACACCGTCATCATCGTCCTCGACGAAGTCGACAGCATCGGCTCCAAAGACGAGCTCCTCTACAAACTCAGCCGCGCTGAAAAAGAACGCGACCTCACCGACACCGAGATCTCCGTCATCGGCATCAGCAACAACCTCTCCTTCCGCGACAAACTCGACCCCCGCGTCCAGTCCTCACTCTGCGAACGCGAACTCCAATTCTCCACCTACGACGCCGGCGAACTCCAGGCCATCCTCCGCGACCGCGCCGACACCGCATTCAAACCCAACGCCCTCGACGACGGCGTGATTCCCTACTGTGCCGCACTCGTGGCCAGCGAGTCCGGCGACGCCCGCAAAGCCCTCGACCTCCTCTACGAAGCCGGCCAGATCGCACGCGCCAACGACGCCGACGTCGTCACCGAAGCCCATGTCCGCGACGGCTGGGACGAACTCCGTCGCGAACGCATCGTCGAAGGCCTCGCCGAGTGCAACCAACACGAAGATACAGGACCAGAAGAACGCCACACCCACACCCACCGCCTTCCCGTCGGTCGGTGACCCGGATCCGGACACCACCGTTGCACGTGACCTCGACGCGAGCGCGCTCTCCCGGCACGTCCCCGACGGCTACCAGCCCGCACAGATTCCCGACGAAGCCACGCCCGCGTCGCTGAGCTTCAAGGACGTCGACGACCTCTTCGATGCCGCCGCTCGCGCGCTCGCCGAACACGCCTACGAGGGCCTCTACATCGACGAATTCCGCGAACAAGACTGGTACATCGAGATATGGTCGGAGAAATCCGACGTCGTCTCCGAGGGGCTCGCCAGCGAGTACGGCGCCACCATCCGACCCGCCGGCGGCGGCGAGTTCTCACTCTCTATGTGCCAACAGGCGCTCGACATCGCGGACGCGCGCGGTCAGGACCTCGCAGTCATCATCATCTCCGACTTCGACGCCAAAGGCGCCGACATGCCCGTCTCCGTCGCCCGCAAGTTCGAACTCGAAGGCGCGCTCCGCGGTATCGACGTGGAACTCGTCCACGGCGCCGTCACCTTAGAGCAGGTCAAAGCGTACGGTATCCCGGGCGACCCGGCGAAGACACCCGACGGCCTCGAAGACGACGTGCGTGGCGCGAAGGGCTACGAGACGCACAAGGAGTTGTTCCGCGAGTTCGCCGGTCAGTACCCTGTCGAGATCCGCGCCTTCCAGTCGCGCTACCCGGCCGCGTTCAAGACCGAACTCGAGGAGCGCCTCCAACAGTACGTCGACGACGACCTCCCTGACCGCATCCGCGAACACGTCTGGCAAGCCAGGAGGACGCCTACGACGCCCTCCGCCGCGCCTTCGAGGACGACGCTCAGGACATCGAAGCCGCCTACCGAGCGCTCGACGATGCACTCAGTCGGTATCGGGGCCGCGTGAAGGCCGATGTCGAGGCGACGAACCAGGGGTTAGCGAGACTGCGAGACCGCGAACACATCGTTCGCGAAGACGAGAACATCGAGCGTGCTCGGTGAGAGTTCAGCAAGGCCCTCGGCGACGTCGACGTCCGCACCGCCCCCGACGCCATCGACCTCCAACTCCCCGAGGCTGACGCACCCGGCGACGACGACCCGCTCCTGGACACAGGCCGTGGCCTGCTCGACCAGCTCGCCGCGTACCAGGACTACAACATCCGCGACTAACCCGATCGTTCTTCTCCGCACAGCTGTGTGATCGACGTCGACAGCCACGCCCACTCAAGCCCACGCCTCAGATATCATGGTGAGGGTGGCTGTGGGTAGCCTGAACCACCCCCATGACCCGACCCGACACCAAGGTGTGGGGTAGAATCAAAACTATTTCTTGATGGCGCCGTACCTTATCGGATAAGCCGTACACCGCACGGCCGTGAACTGAATCTTCGGGCCGTGACTCGATAGGATCGAACGGCAATCGAACTTCACGATTTGTGGTGCGAACGTCCTACAAGAATGAGACTGAATCAGGAATCACCTTTTCAGATGAGTATGATACAATCGCGATACTTGGTGACATAGAACTCAGGACGCGAAAATTAGCAGACTGAAGAGGCGGTGTTGACGGAAATATACTTGACCGTAACTATTTTCGTCACGAAAATCGAACTGATAATATGGCTACCCGAAGACATATCGTGACAAGTTTAACAGGTTTCATTGCGGTAAGTACTGGATGTCTCGAATCGGTTTCTGAGGGTCCAAAGCCTGAAGCCTCGGCAACAAAGACCGTTGCTGAAAAGAGATTTACTCAGTTGGAGGAAGAGCCAGCGCATATCGAAGCTCGGCTCTCTGACTTAAAACCAGTAGGAACGACAAACAAAATTACTCCGGCTGATGGATGGGTTCCATCAAATTGGAGTATAAATAAACAAGAACATCTTGAGGGTGTTGATATTGATAATACTATAGATAACTCAGAAGAAGTTAATAAGTTCTTGACAGATATAGGTTTCTCTGAATATTCCTTATTAGTTCATCAGTACCCGATTTTGTCATGCCGGAGTCGAAATCTCGAAACTCTGCAATGGGGCGATCCTGCAGAACAAGGAACTCCAATTAAACTGAACTATTCCCTCTCCAAAAGAGAATGTAATACGAGTAGTGAGGAGCATGTAGAAATGACTATCGTAAGGGTTCCTGCAAATATCCCCTTTGTTGGGTATTTTTCAAGTATGGTAACTAAATAACGTAATTGTCGGCGCTCCCAGTAGGACCATCCATATCGTATGTATACTATTACTTGAGATGGTTATGTTTGATTCGCAATTAACTAAATGGATTAATTAAAAATTCTATGCGTGGCAGCCTCTAACGCTATTCGGAGGTGATGGAATCTCCTACTATTTATACTTGATTTTCGTTAAACATCACGAAGAGTTCATCATCACAATATTGGTGGATATTATATTCACTCTCCTCGACACAAGGAATACCTTGCATACGCCCGTAAAAATAACTTGGGGCGATAGCGTCTCCGTCACTAGGTCTATCCGATACCCACCCCGTAGTTAGTCCCAGAGTAACGTCGTTATCATAAGCCGCCATAGGAATACCCCCATTCCAATACTGGTATTCGGAACGGACTCTCCTGTCATCAAGATAATCTACCTCCCTCTCTAACCTGGGATGGTCGACGTTAGCACTGACCGAAATTCCTGCTGGGACTGAAGCAGAGACAGAGCCAGAAAGTGAAGTCGTTTTTGATTGGGATGGGCTGTAGCTTATGTTCCCCAAATTAAGAAGGTCTGACCGTCTCCAATTTTGAGTTTGTATAGATTTGTCATTCTCCCAGGTGTCTGAGTTCGGTTCTTCTCCCCACCATTCATTTGCGGTAGCCGGGAGCATCTTACTCTGCTGGACCATCCCCCACTGGGACCTCTCTTCATCATTCCCGTTTACTCCGTCATAACGAGATAGGCCAGTGTAATGTTCCAACTTGCCGACTTTCATAGCACAGTCGCCCTCTAAATACCAGAGCGGTTCTTCCTGGCGTAGGAATACGTCGTCATCCCAACTCATTACTCATCACCTCCGAGATCCAGGAAGTCATCGATGTCCTTATGTGAGGTTTTCACATCTTGGTATGACTCTTCTACATTATTTTGAACGCTTGGATGACTCAGTCGTCGAACCGGTTCAGGAACCTTTGACGGGGCGTATTTAACCAGAATATCCGGTGAAGAACCCTTCCAGTTGACCCCGTATCCTACAATTGTCTTTTTTCTTTTAGATTTCTTTTTTTTGGGTCGGGCGTGAACATCAGGAAGCGCAGCAGAGTTCACTCCCTTTTCCTTCATAATCTTATTATGGAGGATTTGAACGGATTTCTTCGTCACCGGAACATTCCGGTTGCCTTTCACATATCCCTGTTTTTTATTTGTAGTAAGAACCGGCTGATCGGGGCCTGCTGATATGGTGCCACGCTCCTCTCCAACCGATTGTGCTTTTGAACCGGCTCCGGTGGAAACTCCAGCCAATCCAGCGAGCGACGAGCTGGTTAATTTCAGTACCTTTCTCCTCGACTGATTCAGATGTTTACGCGCCACATTTGCTCCAGGAAGAGACAGAATAAATATGTGTCGGAATTATATTATTAAAAATATAGCCACGCCTCTTAGAGTATTTTGGATATTTATCTTCTCAAGTTTTCTTGATTAAACTCCTTCTGATAGTAATTTGGACCTGATTGTCCAAACGGGACTGCCCAGTTTGGCACCTATCCGACTGGCGTGCGTCCATCAAGCTCGTGGTGTGATTCGTGGTGGTTGTGGTAGTCCCTGAACTGCGCAAGCAACTGACGGACTCTCCGCCGGCTGTCAACCCAGGACTTTGGAAGTGGTCGACCCGCATCTTGAGCGTGTGAAACCACTTCTCAATCGGGATTCGCTCCGTGTAGTTCACCCGACAGCTCAATCCAAGTCGGGCAAAGGCAGCCCGATAGCCGTACTGGTCGACGAGAAACACCGCCTCCGAGCAGTCGTGTTTCTCCGTCAGTCGTGCAGGAACGCAGCCGCTGGATCAGTGCTGTACCGGCCAACCAACGCGACGTTGAGGATCAGCTTCGTGTCGACGCCTATTGCAGCGTGCAACCAAGACTGGTCGCCATTGATTTTGAAAGCGGTCTTGTCGACGGCGACCCGCGACGGCTGTGCCGTCGGCGGGTCGCAGCCGCTGTCAGCGAGCCGATGCACCCAGTTCCAGACCGCTCCATAAGACCGTTCGACGCCTAATTCCGCGAGAATCGTTGCTGTTTCTCTGACTGAACACCTGGTCTGGTGGAGGCGGACGGCGAAGGCCCTGACGGGCGCTGCCGTCCGCTCGCGCTCCCAAACTTCTTCTAAATCCCCGTCATACGTCTCGTTGAGCAGGTCTGGAGCATCTCTAGACAAGCTACTCAACGAGCTGCTCGTTCCTCAATCTCCACTAACTAGACAGTGCCCTGGCCCAAATCCCTACAGCGAAATTGTTCGGTAGTACCATTGACACGGCCGACAAATTGTCTGACTGGCGGGTGGTGCCTCTGTGCATCCTGCCCACACTTGTTGAGTCACGTCCCCGCCTGCTTGTTCACTCACAAATGCACATTAACCTCACATCCCGTAGCCGGCACTGGCGTTACGGTGATGAGGTTGTGGATGGGTTCGGGAATAGCTCAAGTAGATTTGTGAGTGTCGACTCTACTAGGTCTTGGATTGCTGTTTCGAACGCGTCGTACGTGTCGCCGCCTGTTGGGAACTCTTCAACCCAGAATTCGGTCGGCGACCCACCTCTATCGTTGCTGTGTTCCACTGAGTACCGGCCTGAGATGGTGCCGTCTTAATCTGGATAGAACATCACTGGTGGTGCGTCAGCGTATCTTTGGTACGCGACGACTTGATAGAGATTCTCGTTTGGGAGTGCTATCCTCTCTCCACTTGGCGTCCGCAACCCATACACGGCTGCCACGTTCTAAGAGGGACACGTCCGGTTGCAGCTCTTGTAACTCAGTCTCCACCCACCCGCCACGCATGCTCCGCCACCAACCCTTCACCCGATAACTCCCGCCGCTCGGGACTAACCGAGTGAGTCACAGCGGCCGCCAGATCGCGCGTATCCAGATACCAATATCCATGCGTCGCACAGAAATCACGAGCTGCCTCAGTCAACGGCTGCGGACGCTCACCAGGCACCGCCTCCCGATGCGTCGCCGCGACCAGAACCATCTGCACCTCATTGTCGAAACCAGCAGTCTGAGCTCGCTCCTCCCAGTCTTTGAGTTGCCGCACCTTCTCAATCGCAATCGCATCGTTCTGCCCAGTGATTTCGAAAATATAATCGCGGTCCTCGCCTGCGAGTTCAGCGTCCCACTCCCCATCTCCCGCAGTCATTACTAGCTCGCTTCCAAGTTCCTCAAACGCCCACGCAACCAGTGTTTCTAATTTCTCGCCGGACGCCCACAACAACTCCTTCGCCTGCTGCACCACCTCATAATCAGCATACACTGACTCCAAGCGCTCTTGAACAGCTTGCTCACCGTCTAACTGAACACTCTCCACCCACGCCGGGCGTGTCAGATCACGCTCTGTCGTTACACCGAACTGATGCTCGAGCGTCCCCGCAATCACGTCGGAGGGAGTCCAATCGCCAGCCACTGGCACCAACCCAATACGACCATCCCAGAGTTGCTCGCGAGATTCCGATGCCACTGCTGTGACGGTCTCACGCATCGGTGTCATGTCGACCGTACACGCAATCGTCGCTCCCGCAACTGTCCGTGCAAGCGCCTGCTCACTGGCGCCTTTGGACATGAACACCTCAGCAAATGACGGCTGTTCATCCCCTCTGGCCGGACCCACTTTTTCAATCGTGTACGCCCGTTGGAACGACTCCCCAAAGTACCACTCCCAGTCAGACGCAACCGATCCACTATCCACAGACTCGCCGGAATCCGCAGCCAATGAAATATCCAACGGCAACCACGACAACAAATCCACCTCCCGCATCTCAGTGTCATCACTAGTAGAGACGTACCGTAAGTCAACGGTTCGCTGCCCTGGCATGAGTACAAACAGCCAGTTCCCAGCCTCCACCAGCTCAGAAATATCTCCCGAATCTGGGAACGAGACCGCATTCGATGGCGCACTCCCCGGTGCCGTCACCTGCGAATTCCCCACCAAATCACACAGATTCGCGAATACAACCTCGTAATCCAACAGATTATACTCTTCAGTCCACCGTCTCGACGCCGTTGCCCCACCCACATCAGCCCCAATCACCAACGAACGCATCGTACACCAGCCAAATACGGCATCCCCTCCTTTCCCTCTACCGATCCCACCACCCAACGAGACACAGATGCCCTCCAAAGGAACAACCAGACCGTCCTTCCAGCACCCCCACTCGAGCATATACACCTCACCCCCTCGCTCGTCAATCATCGACTCCACAACCACACAGCCCCTATTCGCTCAGGGGAGCCGCTGCTTCCGCAGCAGCTGAATCGATATCACGAAGCCCAGATTCACCGCCACGCACATCTACCACACACCCAACTCAACAACCAACGTCCCAGCCACCGTGTCGAGGTGTTCAGATTGGTGTGCGAGCAGGGAGAGGTCGTAGAATCAAGCTGTTTTCATCCCCACGCGCAGGCGGCCAGACGACAATACCCGTCACGTTAGAAAGGGGAATCAGCCCGCAGTCTTATCCCAATTCACGACGAGCATCTGGTCGTGTCCGACGGCTCACTCGAAGCGACGCTCCAAACAATCGAAGCGCGGCTTACCGACGTCGAACAGCGTCCCGCAACCACCCTCGGCGTCCTCGGGGAAGCCACCACCGAACGTTACTGGGAGGCGATGTTGGTGTACTTCCTCGACCCGGCCAATCCGCATGGCTTCGGGACAGATGTGCTCGCTGCGTTCCTCGACGCCCTTCGAGCCCACGACGGCACTCGAATCACTCCCTCACGGCACGATCTTGACAGCGTGCAAGTGCGCTCGCAGGTAGCGACCACGGACGGACTGGTTGACATCGTGCTCCGGCAGGAGGATGCGTGGTTCGTCTGTCTCGAACTGAAGGTCGACGCCCGAGAGACGAACGCGCAGACAGAGCGGTACGCGGACGCGTCTGCATTCGGCGACCTCGTCGTCGACGACCACGACGGACTTGGGGAGTACGTGTATCTCGCCCCAGAGCGCGCCCGGGCATCGACCGCTGGGACCTTCGTTGACGTCGCCTGGGAGCACGTCGTCCCGTACTTCGAGGACGTGGTACGCGCCAGTTCCGGCCGGTATCCCGCGAAGAGCCACGCACAGTTCGCCGATTTCATCGATACGATCCGCCGTACACTCACCATGGACGACGAGACCATCATCTCCGAGGAGACCAGACTGTACACCGAATACGCGGATATCATCGACCGCCTCACCGGCGCGTTCGAGGACGACAAAGGGAAGATCTTCACGCATCTCAAGACCACGTTTCTCGCCGACAGCCGTGGCACGCATGAGGAGTGGGCGGTGAACACCCGGCCGAGTTCGTATATCAACTTCTCGAAGGACGCATGGAAGAACCTCCCATCAGGCACGACCATCGAGTACGAACCTCACGTCACCCTCACCCGAGACACCCAACAGATACGGCTCCGACTCGATATTGAGCACGGCGACAAAGACGCCATCCGAGCCGCCCTCTGCGACCGCCTCTCCGAGTCGGAACTGGAGTCGATTCACACGGCCGGCTGGGAGTTCACAGACACCGCCTACGCGTATCTCGCAAAGACGGTACCACTCGACCTAACCACCCCCGAAGCCTCCATCACGAACGCCAGCGACGACCTCCACGCACTCCACAGCATCATCGGGCACCACATCGACGCCATCGCCAGCCAGCGTCGAGACTCCTGAGAGCTAGCAGATCCCATATCATCCACAGCAGTCCTGTCGCGTTCAACTCCCCCAGCCACCCTGTACTGTGATTTGATTGCGGTAATCGACACACGATCACCGACCGCCTAAGGTCGGTTGTGGAGGATGTGGCGACGAATCGGACGTGACGTGATTCTTGAGACCGCATGACAACAGATGACGGGTTCGCTGAGGAGACACCGCGTGGCGGTGAAATCGTCGGGCGTCAGCCACGCGACGCTGAACAAACTGGCGGGGTAATCCCGGGGGGTCTCCTCGACTGGTTTCCAGACATCATCATAGACACGAATACTAACTGGCCCTTTCCTCACATACGAATCCCCAGTGCAAACTCACAAACCAGAATCAATACGCACTGTAGCGTGCCTGACGGCTCCAGCGACGGAGCTGACTAACTGCGAATGTAGACTCCGCCGCAATCGCATACGGGTCCACAACAGCGAGATCCTGAGCAGACTCAATCCCCAGCGATTCAAAATCGTCTGCACGCTGTGCCCCAATATTCTCAAGTGACTCAAGTGGAATCGATTCTTCTGGCAACAGTTTCCGAACAAGCGCCGTATCCCCGCGGAGATACGCTGCCTCCCGAATCCATTTCTTTACCGTCTCAACTCGAGACTCGGTATACTTCGCAACGGCCCCCGGATCAGCGCCCGCTAAATCCGCAACCGTCTCAACCCCCGCAGCAGTCAAGGCCGCAGCCTTCTCCGGCCCAATCCCAGTTATCCGCGTAATTGACCCCCCATCCCAGTCTTGCGCCGCCGAGACCAACGCAGCCAGGCGACTCTGGGACAACGCGAACTTCGAACTCTCCTGTGCAACACCTACGGTAGCGAGGTCCCCAATCGTATGAATCCCCTCTCGGGCCAGGGTGTTTGCGGTATCATCACCCACCCCATCTAGCGCTGTTACTGACTGAAAGCGCCACGCAGCCCCATCTTCGTCCGCCGAAGTTTCGTGATCTTCGTCACGTGCTGGCGGTGCGTGTGGGCCAGTCGGGAAATTCGGGGCCGGTGAGTACAACGGGACTGACCCTTGGTAGCTCGCCAACTCGATCCGACTCCAGTCCTCGGTGGCCAGATACCTGTCGAGAACCCGTTCACACCCCAGTTGCTGGATGAGGTCCGTCAGTTGGTTGCCGTCAATGAGTTTGATCTGGTTGAAGTCAGCCGCAAACTCCACCGCTGGACCGGTGAATGAACTGGTGGTGATAATCGCGACCACGTTCACATCCCGACTCATCGCCAGGCCACTGATACTCCGGACGTCACTCGTATTCAATTTCGATTCTGGCCTGAATCGCTTCACCTGCATATGGACCTGCAAGTCGAGCGGGAACGACTGGGAGGCAATCACGTCAATTCCCTTATCGTGACTGTCTGGCGTGAGTTCTGTCTGCCAACCCTGAATCTCCCAGAGCGCCGCCACGAATTCCTCAAACGCCGTCGGCGACAGCCGCCGGAGCTTCGAAAGCATACCCAACCCCGCGGGGTCAACACCTATTGTTATGCAATGCTGAACCCGTGCTTTACCTGCTGGTCCACTGGCGGACAGCCATCACTCCAAAGTGTCGTGACTACCCGTCTGCAAGTATGGACGTGTTGGGGCGACGCCGGCCACGACCCTCGTTTTGATCTGGCAGTTACGGCAGCGGTCCAAGCAGTTCACGACCAAATTTGAGGACGAACTAACCCAAGAATATTGCCTCCATCTTCGGTGTATACAGACCGTTGCCGTCAATCAGTCGCAGGTGTGGTTCTATTTCTAAGTGCTGTCAACTTCGGCCATCTCCTGACCGTCACAGGCAACTGACCAGCTCGCATCCAGACATAACTACCCGCGGTACACTTCTGCTAACAGGAGCTTATCAATATCTACGTCGCAAGCCCGTACAGTATCTGCATCATCGATTGCACCAATCGAGATAAGATGGGCGATTGCAGCCTCTATCTCGCTCTGAATCCGTTGTCCACGGCGTGACCAGCCGAACTTCCTGGCCGTTTCGAGCACCAGATCATCCTTCGTCATCTCAAGGCCGTTTTCCAAGATGTGGTACGCCGCCTTCGCGAACTCTTCTTTCGGAATCTCATCTGCCGGGCGATTATCCGCACCGGTGTTCGTCCGTACGGACACCTCCTCAATATCCGTCGGCCACAGATAGCCATCTTGCTGGACGATCTCGTCTCCGACGAGGTGCGTGATGATCCCGTTCAGGCTGCGGCGGATTTTCTTTCCAACACGCGAAATGCCGTACTGTTGAACCAAGAGGGTGAAGACGGCGTCCTTCTCAATTGGGCCGTGGTCTTCGACAATTTCCAGGAGTGCACTTCGAACCCTCCTGTTTGGGATGTCCTCGAAGTCGCGATTCCCACGGGACCGCTCTGGCGGAGCTTGATACGGCTCGAAGAGATCAGTTCCCCCATCGGGCTCTGCTGGTTCCGGTACTGCTTCGGCAGATTCAACGTCGACATCGACCTCGTGCTCCGGTTCGAAGTTGTCCGCAAGCAAGTCGTCAACCTTCGACTCTATCTTCTGGAGCTCTTGTTCTTGGTTCGACGCCCAGTCCGGCGACCAGATTCGATGAATCGTCCACCCGAGATCCTCCAATATCAGTTGCCGCGTCCGATCACGGTCACGCGCGGTCTTCGTCGAATGATAGGCCGCACCGTCACACTCGATCCCGAGCAGGTATCGGCCCGGATACTCGGGGTGCTGGATTGCAAGGTCGATACTGTATCCTGAGCTCTGAATCTGGGTTTCGACATCGTACCCACGGTCCGTGAGCGTGTCGTAGACGGCTTCTTCGAACTCCGAATCGAACGTGAGCGTGGTCCCTGGGTCATCGTCACGGACGAGCGCTCGCTCCCCCTGCTTTGCGTACTGGAGGTACGTCTTGAAGTCGTGCACGCCCCGGGCTTGGGTGCGGCTCAGATCGATATCGCCGGGCTGTAGCGAGGAGACGACGACGACGCGCTCCTTTGCGCGAGTAACGGCCACGTTGAGGCGGCGTTCACCGCCGTCATTGTTGAGGGGACCGAAGTTCATTGTTATCTTTCCCGACTGGTCCGGGCCGTACGTGACGCTGAAGAGCATCACGTCCCGTTCGTCGCCTTGCACGGCCTCCAGGTTCTTTACGAAGAACCCTTCGAGTGCGTCGTCCTCGTCGACGAAGGCATCGAGTGCTGGGTCTTCTTTCCGACGTTCTTCGATGGTGTCACGAATTGCGCGTTCCTGTGCTTTACTGAACGCCACAACACCGACACTCTTGTCTGGTTTCTCGGTCGCGTACTCGTGGAGAATATCGACGATTCGGTGGGCTTCGGGCACGTTCTGCCGGGAGCCACCGCGGTCGTAGATGCCGTCCTCGACGAACTCGAAGTCGACGCCGGTGTCGACGGCTGCATCGTTATCTGGGAAGGTGTTGAGACGGCCGGCGTAGTATTGCTGATTGGAGAAGGCGATGAGTTCGTCGGAGCGACTCCGGTAGTGCCAGCGGAGGTGCATCTCTGGCAGTACTGCCGCCGCTTCATCGAGGATGCTTTCGAGGTCCTCGCGGACGTCATCGTCGGCTTCGACGTCGCTGCTGAAGAATTGCGTTGGTGGGAGTTGTTTGGTGTCGCCAGCGATGATGGCTTGGTCGCCGCGGATGAGGCTACTGATCGCATCCTGGGGCATGACTTGGGACGCTTCGTCGAAAATGACCGTATCGAACTCGATTGCGCCTTGCCGGAGGTATTCGGCCACTGCGAGTGGACTCATCATGAAACACGGCTTCAACCGCGTGATCATGTCGCCTGTCGTCGCGAAGAGTTCGCGGAGCGGTTTCCGGCGGCGCTGTTTCTCGATTTCGCGGCGGAGAGTCACTTGCTGTGAGCTCGATGCGTGTTCCAGGTTCATCGACGGGCGCTGTTGTGTGACGCGGTGTTGAATCTCGACCTTCGAGAGCTCGAGTTGTTGTTTGTCAAGGCGACGGAACTCTTGGAGGATCTGCTCGTGGTGGTTCGTGTTGAACTCGCCGAGGTCCGTGCGCTCGTAGATTCCGTTCAGGAAGGCCGTGTAGAACTGTTTGCGGAATCCGGAGACGAGGGCGTCAGCTTCGTAGTCGCCGTCGAGGAAGGCGTCGATGTAGCCGCTTGCGATGGTGTCCGTGGCGGACTCGAGGCCGTTCGAGAACTGAATCCAATCTTTGAGTTTCGGGAGTGCGTCTTCCAGATCCGCGAGCGTGGCTTTCGTCGCTTCGAAAGAGGCGGCGTACAGCTGCGTTCCGTCGGGTGTGGTGAGGTCGTCGACGGCTTGGATGCGCGTGAATTCGTTCGCGGCGTCTTCCAGCTCTGATTGGAGCGTGGTGGCCTTCGTGTGCCAACTCTCGAAGTCGGGAGGAGTGGCTGCCGTGCAGAGCAGCGATTCAATGCTGGAGAGGTCGACTGTGTCGTTCGTGCTGATTGTGCGAACCCACTCTTGTGCGTGCTTGACACGGTCCCAGTCGGTGGCGGTCTTCTCGTAGAGTGGCCCGAGCGTTTCAATGACGTCCTCGTAGTCCTCGAGTTCGCGTTCCAGCTGTGTAATCTCGATGAGCGTCTGGAGGTCGTCCAAGAGCGCCGATTGCCCGGGATTGTAGTCGTCTGTTGCGTGACTGAGGACGCGTTTTTTGAGACGCCGGTAGGAGGGTTGGATGTATCGAAGCAGCCCGTACTGGGCCAGCTCCCCGTGTAGGTCGCTTGCGGGGAGTGAGTAGATGGACGATTCGTAGTGCTCGCTGATGGAGGCTCGTTTCGCGGCGAGTTCCTGGCTCGTCGCCGCAAGTGAGGCAACCTCTGATTCGCCGTCGACAAACGCCGGGTCGAACAGCGCGTCGTGCCAGGACACGTCGGGACGGTCCACCAACTTCGCAAGTGCGTCAATGAACGCTCGGAACTCTCGGACGGAGTCCGGAGCAATCCCGAGTTCGTCGCGTGCTGCAGCGGCGGTCTCTGCCATAGCATCAACCACGTCCTGTTGGGCGGTGAGTGAGTCACGGAGTCGGTCTCCGGTGTTGACCTGCCACGTCGTGGTGGTGGTGTGTCGCCAGGGGTGTGAGTCGTAGTTGGAGAGCTCGTCCGAATAGTTTGCAAGCTGTTCGAGCGTCTCGATCGCAGTATCGAACTCGGTCCTGGTAACCTCGAATGCGGTTGGTGGGGTCCACAAGGGCGCGTTGACGTCACCATAGCTGGCGAGTGCACCGTGGGCGTCGTACGCGGTTTCGTTCAACGCACCGTAGGACTCGTGAAGGATCTCCCCGTATTCGTTGAGATCATCTCGCCGTTGCCGAAGTTTCCCAAGTTGGGAGGCACGCTCGGATGGCGCTTTGACGGTTGGCGCGTTGAGTTCTGTCTCGAGGCTGGACAGAATCGAATCCTTCGTTGCATGTTTGCCGTGGGCTGATAGACAGAATCGACCTAGGTCAACCTCGTCGAGTCGGTCCTTGACCACGTCCAAGGCTGCTTGCTTCTCACTGACGAACAGCACCGTTTCGTTGGCGGCGAGTTTCTCAGCGATAATGTTCGCAATCGTCTGACTCTTCCCAGTCCCCGGCGGCCCTTGCAGGACGAAACTCACGTCGGATTTCGCTGCTTCAATCGCCTCCTGCTGGCTCGAATCGGCCTCCAACACTTGGTGCGTTTCCATCGGGTCCACGGCCTCGTCAAGCGTTTCCGCGCCCGGAACGCTGCTGGCATCAGCATTCAGCGCACTCTGATCGCCGTTCAACGCTCTGACGATGGGATTCGATTTAATTTCCCCGCGATTCTCGTCGAGATCCGTGTACAGACTCAGCTTCGCGAAGTCGAAAATCCCGAGCACGACGTCATCACTAATCTCCCACCGGTCTCGCCCCTGAATAAGCGATTCCACCGCAGACACCGTCACGTCAAGCTCAGCCAGGTCAACCGTCTCATCACCAGGTAGTTCAATACCGAATTCGCTGGTGAGCTTCTTCCGGAGCGCCGGGTTCAGAATGACCTCATCCGTCGAACTGATAACGTAGTCATGACGGTCCGGATCCGAAACCGTCTCTCGCTCAAGTTCGACAGAGACCAGCGCCAACGGCGACCGAAGTTGTTCTTCGGCATAATCAACGCTATACCACTCCAACATCCCGACCGCGAGGTAGAGTGAATCGACACCCTTCTCCTGGACGTGCTTGCGCTGATTCAAGTCCACGTTGTATAGCGAGCTCTCCGTCGCCTCCGGCTCTCGAATCGACACTAGCTCCGTCGCAGGCCGCTCCGTCACAACTGCCCCATCACTCCGCGCACCGCTATCTGCATCCGCAGGTTGCTCCTCAGCGGGTGCGTCACCTGCCGGATCAGACGTCTCGTCAACATCTGGTTTGTAGACGTAGAGATCATCCCCCTCGGCAAGGTGAGTCGTCAATTCGAGCCAGTTATCGTTCTTCGTCGGCAGTGACTTCGTCTTCGTCGCCGAGAAATCGACCATGTTGTTCCGCCGCGTCAAATCCAACAACTGCTCCTGCCAGCTGTCAATCTTCTTGTCCAAATCAGTCCCCATCACGCACTACCATCCCACATTAGTCCGCCACCCATCAGTGCAATCCTAGGGTACCAACAACCACACCCCAATGAAGGTACTGGCCACCACAACACCCGCAATCAGCAACGTGAATCCAATTGACTCCTGCCCCCAGTCCCCACGGTCCGGTTCCACCAGGTCTAGCGGTGCTACCACCTGAATCGTCGGAGTGTGTAGAAACCGTCGAGTTCGTGCGTACCTGACCAGTCTGAGGTGAGGAAATCTCGGGGTGGACGTCTGGATGTGCTTTCAGTCCGCGACACGATCACCGGAACAATCGTTCGACGAGAGGAGCATATCAGCCGGAAGCTCCAACTCGAGTTTGGTGGTCGGAATGGTCTGCGAGATGGTCTCGTGGCGATGGCTGGGCTGGTGAGGTATAGTCGGGCAAGACAGCGTCGCAAGCGTCCCCTCGGAGCGCGGATTCGCTGAGGAGACAGTGTTGGGCGCTGAAATTGTCGGGCGTCACCAACGCGACGCTGTAAGACGCGGCCAGATGATCCAGAGTGGTTGAATCCGACGAAGGCGTCTGCACCAAGATACGCAGCCAGCGACTCGTCACGAGCCGGGACGCGCCGCTCCGGCCCGACCTCGGCGGCGCGGTCGTCAAACAGCTGCCAGAGTCGCGACACCGTCTGACTCGTCAGCTTTCGATGCACGCCACTCTCACCGACCGGCCCACCCAGATACACGCCCAATCGGGTTGTTCTTTGATTGTGGTCAGATTCCGAATTGTGGAGCGTGGCTAGATACTAAAAACAATTAACAGGCCAGACTGTCTGTGGCTACCAAGGAAATGCTCGGTCTTGACCCGCTTGTTGATAATGCAGAAAGCACACTCGAGGATGTCTATCAGGAGTTGCTACCGGAGACGGAAGAGGTGCGTATCGCGACGGGTTATTTCTACCTCTCAGGATTCGACCTTTACAAAGACGATTTGTCAAGCCTGAAACGGCCAAAGGACTCCGAGACGGCGCCTCTCCGAATCCTCATGGGCCGGCAAACGAACATGCAGACAGCTGATGAGATTGAAGAGGGGCGATCACTCCGAGAGCAGTTCAAAGCCGAAGTGAAGGCCGACATCCAGGACCTCAATAACGCCCAGTTGGATCGGCTCGAACGACTGCGCGATTTTATCGCTGATGGGCTCGTCGACGTCCGCGTTCGAAACCCTGAACAAGGCTACTTCCATGCCAAAGGAGCGTGTTTCAGGATGGTTCCCGACGACCCCACTACGCGAAAGGGAGACCGCGACCGACGCCCGAGAGCAACCATCGTAGGATCGTCGAACTTCTCACAGAGCGGGCACCAGAACAACATCGAGCTGAACCTCACCAGTGCAGACCTGGGAGACGCTGAGGAGTTCGAGCGCTGGTATGACAACCAGTGGGCGAACGCTGAGGATTTCAGCGAAGAACTCGTCGACGTCATCGAGAACAGCGACCGATATCAGGAATACAAGGACCAATCCACGGACGACGACACCGAGCTCGGCACGTACATCGAACCGTTCGAGCTCTACAAGCTGCTCGCATACGACGAACTCAACGGCAACGTCAGTATCCGCGATAGCCCCCTCTACTACTTCCAGACGCTCGGCTACGAGAGTGCCAAGGAGAAGCTCGCACAGTACGACGGCTGTATCATCTCCGACTCCGTCGGCCTCGGGAAATCTTTCATCGGCGGCGAACTCCTGCACGACTATCGCCACGCTGGCGACCGGTGTCTGCTGATTGTTCCAGCGAACCTCACCGACCAGTGGCGGGACCTCCTCCAGAACGACACCGACGAAGACGGCAACCCGTACTTCGGGCTCGAGGTCGACGGCACCCACCTCGATGTGATGAGTATCAGCAAGTTCCAGAACCTAACCTACGAGGAAATCCAGGACGTCAAGAGCGAGTTCGAGGTGGTGCTCGTCGACGAGGCCCACCGGTTCCGGAACCACGGCAAGTGGCGTCCCCAACCCGACCACGACGACGATTACAAGGGGACGCGTCGGCACGCGAATCTCCGCCAGCTTCGCGGGAAGACGATGATCATGCTGACGGCGACGCCCATCAACAATTCAGCGACGGACCTCAAGAATCTCATCAGCTTGTTCACGAGTGCTGAGGAGTTGCGGAATAAGGCGTCGCTGGATTTCGATGCGTTCGACGAGTACATCGAGCTCTCTGAGGAGCGCAAGCAGATTGCGGCGGGGAAGGAGGAGGTAAGCGACGAGGAACAAGCGGAGCTGACGAAGAAGCTCCAGCAGCGGTCTGGGGAGATCTCGCGGATGCTGAACGAGGTGATGGTGTTGCGGACGCGGAATCACGTCAAGACCCAGATTCAGGATGGCGAGGACTTCGAGATGAGTTTCTCGCCACCGACGCTCTCGAAGGAGGAGTACTCGCTGCCGCGAGCGTACCAACCCATCTATCGGATGTTGCCGGACGTGATGGATGCGCTGCATCTGCCACATATCACGGTGAAGAATCCGAATGCTGGTGGGACGCTCAAGGCGTTGTACAAGCTGAATCTGTTGAAGCGCTTGGAGTCCTCGACGTACGCGTTCGTGCAGTCTATCGAGACGCTGCACGGGAGTGAGCGCCAACTCCTGAGCGTGCTGGATGGGCTGCCTGAGGACGAGGATATCGACGTGTTGCGGCGCGTCCAGGCTGGTGAAGATTCGAAGACAATCGATGACTTCGTTGAGGGCGCTGATGCGGCGGAGGATCTGGAACAGACCTTGGAGGAGTTCGGGTTCGACACGACGGCGGTTCGCGCTGACGACGCCCAGAGCGAGCCCGAGGACGAACTCGCCGACGCTACCATCGGCGAGGTGAAACAGTACATCCGCGAGGACCTCACGCTGTTGGCGTACTTCCTGTCGCAGTTCATCGGCGACGTCGCTCGTGACGCCGGTGCGGTCAACGACCACGCCGTCGACACCAGACGGTGGTTGCACGAGCACGACGCTGGGACGCTCCCGGAAGTGCCCGAGGACGAACACAATCCGATTCTCTACCCGCGCAGCGACCTAGAAGACGTGGTGGCGGCGACGGCTGAGTTCTACGATGCGGTTTTCGCGCTGCGAGAGTTCCGCGACCCGAAAATCGACCGACTAGCGGACGTGCTCAACGAGCACGATAGGAAGGTCCTGATCTTCACGCAGTATCGCGGGACAGCCGACTACGTGTATCGCACGCTGCGAGACGACCCGAACTCGCCGCTGACGGCATCGAACAGCGCCGTCGTCAAGGGTGGGGACGAGAACAAACAGCAGATCATTCAGCGGTTCGCACCCGAGGCATCTGGCTATCAGCAGACCCTCGCCGAATCTGGGGAATCAGAGTTGCAGTACGTGGTCGCGACAGACACGCTGAGTGAAGGGGTGAACCTCCAGGACGTCCACGTGGTCGTCAACTACGATTTACCGTGGAATCCGATGCGTATCGTGCAGCGAGTTGGGCGAATCGACCGCATCGGGTCGACGGAGGAGAAGTTCGTGCACAACTTCTACCCGGACGGGGACATCGAGGCGGCCATCAAGCTCCTCAAGCGCCTGCAAGCGAAAATCAACGACATCGCGCTCATCGTCGGGAAGGAGAACAACATCCTCGACCCGAACGAGGACCAGATACTTGAGCAGGCGGGCGTGGATACCGAGAAGACCATCGGCGAACTCGAGGTCGAGGAGATAGAGGATTCGCTCCGGCGGAGTCGGGAGGTGACGGACGTGAACGAGCTCGACGACACCTCGAAGAATCCACTCTTGCGGAATGCGGGGAGTGACGAGGACGCGGCGTTCGAGCGGTATCTGTTGAAACAGGAGCTGAACGAGGACTTCGGGCTGGATACCGAGGACTTCGAGTTCGCAGAGGACTTCTTCGACACATCACCGAGCGAACGCGAGCACCTGTACACGAACGCGACCGATCACACCGAGGGCCCGCTCCCCGGCGTGTTTGGCCTTGCACATCTCTGGTTCGAAGACGACGACTCCCCACGGGATGCACCGCTCGGGCGGACGCGGCGGGCGCTCTACTACAAGCGGTTCAGTGGCGACGAGGTGAAAGAGCGTCCCGTCCGACACATCGGACTCACTCCCGGCGTGGGTGGAGAGCCGATTTCTGGTGATGGGGAGCATGCGGTGGCGAACCGTGACCGTATCGGCGCCGTCCTTGAGGAGCGATTGGAGTCCGTTCGTGAGAGCCAAGTCGGTGGCGCGTTCAAACACGGCGAGAAGCTCTCGCCCGAACAAGAGACCATCCTGGACTTCATCGACCAGTACGTCAAACCCAAGTATGGAAATGACGAGGCTCCCGTCGACGCACACGAGACGGTCGAAGAGTGGGCGACTGTACTCGCGGACGATCTCCAAGGGGTGAAGCTCAAGAACACCGACGAGGACCGCATCCTCCGAGAGACGTTCCGCGAGCATGACGACTACGAGTCGTTCACCGACTGGCCCGTCACCGAATTCCTCGAGACCTTGGAGACGTTCCTCGCGGAGAATATCGCGGCGTCCGCCGAGTATCAGGAAACGCTCGTCGACGAGAGCGACGTGCAAGGGCGGCTCGTCTGCTGGGGTGTCATCGACCGCTAACCACCGGCTCCCTGTCGTCGGACAACATTGAATGGTTCACATCTGTAGTTGCTACTGGCTCAGCCGCTTTTGTATGACCTATCGTTTCACCAGAGGAGTGGCCGATTGCATCAGGTTCCCGCACGTGGGTTTTATGTGACCTCCCGGGTTGGTGTGGGGCATGGCTGACCAGATCTCCGCTGGGGATATCGCGGACTGGGATTCGCTCGACGACATCGCGGCTTCGTTTGAGAAACGCGGCTTGAAGCGGTACGACGGGCTTGACGCGGAGAACAAATTAGCGCTGCAGATCGACGACGGCGAGTTCATTGTGTTGGTGGAGGCGGGTGCTGGGGAGTCGGCGAACGACTTCAAACCGGAGAATCGGGCGCGACGGACGAATCTGGTCGCGACGAACGACTACGAGTCGTTCACGTTCCTCACTCGGATCCGGAGTTGGGAGGGCCAACAGCACGGCCGCATCAAGCACCAGAAGCTCTCGTTCACGAAAGAGCAGATGACGAGCGATAGCGGTCAGAAGAACACGGTGCTCCAGAAGCTCAACAGCATCGAGTACGGTAATCCCGACACGGTCGTCGACACGCTCTACGACACGAAGCAGGTCGTCAAGGAGTTCTACGAGGACTTCGAGAAACTCCGCACGGACCTCGTCCAGGAGGTCGCTGGTATCCCCGACGACCGCGGGGACGCGAAACAGCGGTACGTCCAGATAGTCCTGGACCGCATGATCTTCCTCTACTTCATCCAGGAGAAGCGCCTCCTGGACCGGAATCGCTCCTATCTCCACGACAAACACGAGGACGTCGTCGAGGACGAGGGGGACGTGTACGCGGACTTCTATCATCCGTTGTTCTTCGAGATGCTCGCCGAAGGCGTGGACCGCGGGGACTTCGGGAGCCTCCCGTACCTCAACGGTGGCCTCTTCTCGAAGAACCCCGTCGAGGAAGAGTTCGAGGACGCCCGCCTCGGTGAGACGACCGAGCGGACGAACGAGCTGTTCGGGGACATCCTCGACTTCCTCTCGGACTGGAACTGGAACGTCGACGAACGACTCGACATCGTCGACCCGAAGAACCTCTCGCCCGCCATCCTCGGCCACATCTTCGAGCAGACGGTCAACCAGAAGGAGATGGGCGCCTACTACACCCCCGAAGAGATCACCGGGTTCATGGCGCGCCGCACGATCCACCCGTATCTACTCGACCAGCTGAACGACGCCGTCGGCGCCGACTACGAGGATATCGACGAAGTGTTCGCACTGGACGACATCGAGAGTGGGGATGCGAGCGAGGCGCTCGCGGACGGCGGCGCCATCACCGCCCAAGCCCCCACCGACAGCGTCGACACCAACCACGTCGAGACGCTCTACCACGACGTCCTCACCGAGATGAGCGTCCTCGACCCCGCCGTCGGCAGCGGCGCCTTCCTCCTCGCCGCCCAAGAAATCCTCCTCGACATCTACCTCCAATGCATCGAGTACTTCCAACACCTCACCGACACCGGCCACGGCTGGGAACTCACCAGCAAAACCCGCGACGAACTCGAAGCCATCAATTCGAGCTCCGGCGGCCCCTCCCTCTACGCCAAACGCAGCATCATCCTCAACAACCTCTACGGCGTCGACATCGACGACGGCGCCGTCGAAATCTGCAAACTTCGGTTGTGGTTGTCGATGGTCGCCGACATCGAAGACGAACCCAACGAGGTAGAGCCGCTACCGAACATCGACTTCAACATTCGACAAGGGAACTCCCTTATTGGATTTTCGGATTTCATTGAAATCGATAATCAAGGGAATAAGCCATTGTCGAACTGGGGAGAAGGAGTCGGAACTGGCGTTCGAGAATTATTTGAAGACGTGATTGAAGCTATAGACAGTTACAACACCGCTAAAGATCCTGAATCCCGACGTGATGCTCGTTACCTTGCTGAATCACGTATAGATTCGCATGCTGACTCCTTGGATGAGAAGGTCCTTGAAGAATTCCATGAGGCCGGGTTATCATCGTTGGGTATAGAGGACATCCGTGAGTTTGACCCATTCCACTGGGTCCTGGAATTCGCACCAGTGTACGACACTGGCGGGTTTGACATCGTAATCGGGAATCCACCGTGGGAGGTTCTCACTTCGAATCGGGAGGATTACTTCACTCAATTCGATCCAATATTCAGAACGCGGGGGAAAAGTGACAAAGATTCGAAGCAGGAGGAACTCCTCAAAAATACAGCAATAGAGAATGGCTGGGAAGAACACCAGGACCAAATGCAAACACTGTCGACGTACTTTACTAACGGCTCAAGTTTTTCGCTTCAAAGCCCGGAAGTAGGAGGACACGGAAAGCACGATCTCTCTGCCCTCTTCATGGAAAGAGTATTGGACTTAGTAGGGGATCAGGGGTATGTATCACAGATTATACCTGGAAGAAATTTCATAGGCACCTCAGGAAAGGACTTACGAACTCACTTACTTTCCGATACATCAATTGAACATATAGTCTCATTCGAAAATCATGGCATATTCGAGGATATCGATAACAGATATAACTTCGGCATAGTAACGCTACAGAATTTTGGGTCGACGGATTATCTTAGGGGGATATTTAAACAGCATGACCTAGAAGTTCTATCGTCATTTGACAGCAGTTCGTTTAATATATCAAGTGAAATATTGCTAGAATATTCCCCAACAGTCCGGCTCTTCCCGCAAATAGACTCTGAAACCGAAATCGGTATAATTCAGAGTATAATCCAGTTCCCACCCTTGAGTGAAAAACAACAAGAGAATTGGTATATAGATATCTACAAAGAGGAGTTGAACCAGACCAGAGATCGTGACCGGTTCGTAGAAAATCAACAAGAAGGCGATTATCCTGTTTACGGAGGCGAGAACATCTATATGTTCAGCTATGATTCAACATTTTTTGAGGACATCAATTCGCCTTCCCTGTGGAGTGTAGATGAGTCAAAGGATCAAGAGATAAGTGCAAAATATAGGATTCGGGAGAAGAATTTGAGGTCACTTAAAAAGTCTCTCTATCAAGAGTTTGAAGGCACCGGTTCACAGATCGGATTTGTAAATAGCCTTTTGGAAGATCACGGCCGTGGAGAGCTAAATGAAGAAGATGTGTTATTAGATTGTACTGAATATCGGATAGGGTTTAGGCATATATCAAGAGCCACAGACGAACGTAGTTTCATAGCAACAGTACTACCTAAAGGTGTTGTATGTTATGAGAAAGTCCCCGTGGTCCGTCCATACAAAATTAAACCTGCACTGGAAGATCTCGGGGATTCACCACTTCATAGCGTTTACGAACGAGTTTTCTCAGATGAAGAACTTTTCGCAGCAGTTGGTCTA
Source organism: Halorubellus litoreus (assembly GCF_037081675.1). GTDB lineage: Archaea > Halobacteriota > Halobacteria > Halobacteriales > Natrialbaceae > Halorubellus > Halorubellus litoreus. Next base: position 270,224 of record NZ_JAZAQL010000004.1, read on the forward strand.
CTGAATAGCATCTGCTTTGATTACTTAGTCCGTACTAAGCTTGACACTAGTATGTCTAAGTATGTAATTGAAGAGTCACAGCTCCCACGACTCACTGAGGGGGATGCGTTGTTTAAATACATATCCCACCGAGCCGCTCGGCTTAATTGCTACGGCAAAGAGTTTGCAGAGATGCGTGAACGTCTCGGAGGAATTAATCCTGCAACAAATACCGAGGAACGTCGAGACGTACAGGCTGAGCTTGATGCGGCCGCTTTCCACGCCTATGAGCTTAGTAGGCAGGAGGTGGAATATATCCTAAACGACTTTCACAGGGTTAGTAACCCCAGAATAATGACTGAAGATTACTTCGAGAGAGTCATTGAGAAGTTCGATTCGCTCAGTAATCAAGCTCAAAATCCTTGATTTCCAGTATCCGGGGTGTCGAATAACGTTACGCTTGGAACAACTTAGACCCGAATTTACCCACTCAGATGTTTATTGACTTATACTGTAAGTGGCAAGTCTGGCATCGTCGCTTCGCAGTTCAAATACAGGGTGGAATAATGCTGCGGCGTGAGCCGGGTAAAAGAATCCAATCGTTGGAATCAACTGCGGTCTAGACGCCCTCGTCTTCCAGTTCGGAGACGTCGAGATCGCCAGCAAGGTACGCGCGTCCGTGGTCTGAGAGTCGGTAAATGCCTGCAGCTTCGTCTTGATATTCGATTAGATTGTGGTCACGAAGGAGGACCACGTGTTCGCGGATTGTATCTCTGGCCCAGTCGGAGTTTTCAGCGATCAACCGAGGGGTCAGAACTAGCTCGCGGTGGCCGCCCTCATTTGCGAGGATTTCGAGGATATCCCGGTCTGAGGGAGTCATCCAATTGGCTAACCGGGGTTGCATTAATCATACGCCATAGCGCGCCCCAATTGACTGTTTTCATCAAGAACTTTTTCCACCCTATCCAAAGTAAAAATCACACAATCTCGGGGGTAAAGCGTAAGTATCCGGCTCACACAGGACTGTGTGACGCGAGCTTCATCGCGGACCTGTCGCTCTCCGAGCGTGGGTCCTCACGAGAACTGCGGGCCCCGATGCGTGGACATCGGGCCCGCGTGGGCTCCGTCGAAGTAGGCGACGCAGCCATGAGCAAGGATGCTAGCGCGGGAGAAAAACCTCCCGCACCGACCCGAGACGCACCATCCACCAACCAACCCACTGCGGTCATCGTCGAACAGACGCATCGCGTGACGCGCGACGGCATCACCACCACCACCACCACAAGCGTCACCACCCCCACCCAATCACAGCGGATCAGCGAGGCGGTGGCGGACCAACTCCACCTCGCCTTCGACATCTCCCCCGAGGAGCACGACCTCACCACCACGCCGGCGTGGACGTACGCCGACCACGCCCTCACCCGCCTCACCGGAGGTGACGGGCGGTGAGCGACGACGACCCGGAGTACGGGGTGACGGACGCGTGTCCGCACTGTGACGCGGGCCCAGAGGCGTTGTATCGGCGGGCGCCAGGCTTCTCGAAACCCACACGCGGGGAGGACGCCGACAAGGACTGGTACTGCCGCCGCTTCGAACACGCCTTCGACACCCAGCGCGGCCCGAACGCCAACACCCCGGCGGCTTCAACCATGGGAGCGTCGCCGATCGGCTCATCCAACCCCCACTCAGCGCCGTCACCAGCGAGAACACCCGATGACTCCCTACACTCGATGGACGATCACCGCCGCCACCACGCGCATCGCCCTCGCCACCACGGGAGGACTGCTATGACCCCCACCGCGGTGGTCGACGACGACACCACGCTCAACGCTGGCATCATCGTCGACCACGCCAAAATCGGCCCCCTCCAGGTCACTCACAGCACGCGCGGCTACCCCACCAGGGTCGAATCCGCGGTGCTCGACCCGCCCGGGCGCTAGTGGGTCACCTTCCGCGCCGACCACATCCACGCCGCGTGGAATCAGACCCTCACCCCACGAGCGAGACCAGCCCCGCCCCCGGAGCGCACGCGGAACCAACGTAGGCCCGGATGGCGGATGGCTCGTCGACGACACGCACGACTGCATCCCACGGATCGACCAGACGACCGACCACGAGCGCAGCCAGCTCTGCGGCCAACTCATCGACCAATGACGAACCACACTCCCCCCACCGACCAGACGCACACCCACACAACCGACAACGAACAGAACGAGCGCGACGCCAACCGCTTCGACACCCTCTCCGGTTTCCAACGCGCCATCCTCCGCGCCCTCGACGCCACGCACCCACAGGCGAGCGAGACCGCCACCAGCATCCGCGAAATGCTCCGATCCTACTCCCACTACGACGCCGACGAACCATCGTCGAGTCGCTTCTACCCCACCAAGCTCTGCCTCGAAGACCGCAACTGGGTCTGTATCCAGCACGGCCTCGAGGACGCCCGGCGCCGCCACTACCACCTCACCCGCCCCGCCATCCAAGTCCTCACCGCCATCACCGCCGTCGAACTCGGCCACAACACCACCACCCAGCCAGACACCACCACTGCGGACGCTGGAGGTGATGCGGGATGACCGACCACGAGAGCCTCGAGGAGCGACTCGACGAGCTCGAAGACGACGTCGGCGAGCGCCTCCAGGAACTCGAAGCACGCGTCGGCACCCTCGAAGCCGAAGTTGAGAATCTCGACGAGACCGTCGAGGAGCTTGAGAGCGAGAACGATGCATTGAATCGCGAGGTGGATAGGTTAAGAACGAAAGCTGAGCGAGAACAGCGGAAACGCCGGGGTCTCCAACGCACCATCGCGCACGTCGAACGCGACATCACGGATCGCCTGGACTTCATCACCACCGACGTCTGGGAGCTCGAAGACATCGTCTACGGCGAGCTCGACGGCGCGGCCGCCGACGTCCACGTGCAGAACGACGGCGACGTCTTCACTCGGCTCGAACACCTCGAGACGCGCGTCGAGGAGGTCGCCCACGGCGAGGTCGACGCCGCAGAGCTAGCAGCACAGCAAGCCGGGCCGAGCGTCGAGGACCTCACGCCGTTGCATCAGTTGTACACGACGGCGACGAATCTGGAGCCCTACGAGCACGAACTCAGCTCGAACCAAGAGATCGCCGCGCGGCTCTTCCCACATCTGGCGCAGTATGCAACGCCACATGGCGACGAATTACATCTGTCGTCGAACAAGCTCCAGGACGTCATCGAACGCGAGGTCGCAACGCCCGAACTCGCGAAGCGCCTGGACGTCCGCCATCCCAACCGTAACACGGTGCGGCGCGTGATGGAGTTCATCGGCCGCTTCGGCAAGGACCTCCTCGAGTTCGCACCAGCGAGTGGCGACGAGCGACGGAACGATCGGAACCTCATCATCATCGATAGGGACGCGTGGCACGAGTACACCAGTCAGTTCAGCGAGGCCGACGCTGTCAACGGTGTGACCGCGACGGCCAGTGAGGGCGATAGCGGACAGCAGGTGTTGACGGATGACGGGGGTGATGTTACGGTGTCGTAACCAGCCACGAGCGAACACCGTAACACGCTGATCTGGGCGATAGCCCCAACATATCACACGGCCAAGTAATTCCACCGACGCCGCCGCTGTATGCATCTATTCGCTAGTGGTTGGTGCGTGGACTCGTCCGGGACTCGTCCGGCTAGGGGCAAGTCTCGGACGAGTGGTTGTGCGTTACGACCTGGGTGACGAGCGTGTTACGACGGCGTAACACACGACGGGAGAACCCCTAATATGGATTCTGTGATGCGGGTGGGAGCGAGAAGGCCGTGCCGGCATCGCGGACGTGCACGGGCACCCGGATCGATTTCGGGTGTCGATGCTGGAGGGACTGCAATCGGGCCGGGTGGGGGAGGGAGCACGTTGCGTAGTGTCTGCACGTGGTCGCCCCCGCATGGACAAAGCTCGTGCGTGGAGAGGTTGTGGGTTGGAGAGGGTGACAAGGAGGTGGTTGGTGTGCTGGGGGGCGTGAGTAGTGGTGGGCTGTGTTGCTGAAGATGTTCGGTCGGGGGTGGGAGTCGGTGTGGGGTAGGGCCGGGAGTAGGTCTTTGGGTCTGCAATGCGAGTGGGTTGGGTATGGGATTGGGATGGCTATGAGTGTGGGTGGGAGTGAGTGGGCGGCGATTGATGCGTGGTGGCCTGAGTCTGAGTGCGCAGCATTGGTTAGTGGGCGGTATGCGGGAGATCGCGTCACGGTTGACTCGGAACCCGGGTGTGGGGCTGTGGACGAATGGTGGGCGGCAAGCGAGGCCGGGATGGGGGTCGGTGTTGGTGTGGGGGAGAGCGTGGTGGGTGAGTGCGATGGTGGGTGGTGGGGGTCGGTTGATACGTGGTGGGGTGACTTTGCTGGGGCGGGGCGTGAGACGGCGGGTGCGGTTGTGGCGGCGTTCGAGCGGGCGAATGAACAGTGGGCGGCTGGGGAGGGGCCGTTCGACACCGACCCGTTAGCAGGTGATACTAACATGAGTCGTGGCGAGCGCGGCCCACTCCCCCCAGCCACAGAACCCGACTGGTCAACGTGGCTGGCCCGAACACTCAGACCCTCCCACGCACTACCCGAGACACTGTTCGACACCACACTCAACGACAACCCAACCACTGTCCGAACCGAAGCCGTCCTCCCAAACGCCGACGGGACCGACCGCCGCGCGGACCTCCTCATCTTCCACGACGACCGCGCCGTATCCATCGAAGTAAAACTCGGCGATGAAAACTACGCGAAAACAGCGGAAACCGTCGCCCTCGTCGAACACCACTACCCCAACTACGAGTGGACACACGTCTTACTCCTCCCCGAGCAACAGCAAGACGCGCTCACCGCCACCCTCGACAGCACCACTATCGACACGGATACCGAGCGGCCGCGGCTCGACTGGCCGGGGAAGCCCTCGGTGCGAGTGCTGTACTGGCGGGACGTCGCGGTGGCGTTGCGGTCCTGTCTCGTACGCGGGGCATGTGTGGATGCGTATTGGGCGGCGAATGCGTATCTGTTGTGTGCGAGTATCGAACGTCGTGTCGTCGGCTTTCAGACGGCGGCGGTTGTCGCGGAGTTAGCCGGCCCGACAGGGATCGTGGATTTGTTGCCGACGGCACAGCGGACGCGCCTGTTGAGCAAACAACTACGGTACTTGCGTGAGTGGGTTGAGGCATGAGTGAGGATGTGGTCTCGAATGGGTTGGTGGATGATCGGTACGTGAAGGCGCTCCGGTTGGTCGAAGAGTTCCAATCGCAGGTTGGCGCGCTCCTACGGCAGTTTGAAGCCCAGATGATGCAGGCGCAACCGGAGCTGTTCGAGCAAGGTGAGACTGCACGGCTAAGGCAGAGTGAGAATCCGGGGAGTGGCTTGGCGAATCATCGGATTAATCACTCGTTGTCGGGGCCGGCGGCGCCGGATGGGGTAGATTTGAACGTGCATCTGTATTGGATGCCGCCGGCGGAGTACAACCGGACGGATATCGATGGGGCGCTCCGGGCGTTCGGATACAAGCTCAAAGGCGCCGATACCGGGATCGATGAGTCAGTAGCTGAGCAGACGCGTGCAGGTGAGTGGGAGCTGGAGATGGCGCCGAATCCGTATGATTCGAACACGGTGTTTTATCGACACGTCAGTTCGAAAGCCGAGATCATGGATGCGATGACCGTGTTGGTTGACCACTTTGAGACGTTCGGCGATGCGTACCACATGGAATCCCAGTCGTGAAGACGCCAAGGAGAGAGTCAGCAAGCCCACCACCGGGCCGAGTATTGGTGCCGAGAGAGCCTGTGTGAAATGGGTCGTATCGCTGGGCTGCTCATTGCCCCTCTCCTGAGTTCGGAACTGGGTGAGTGTGAGAAAGCGTAGAGTTGAGACGATACGACAGAGGAGAGTGTGATCGGATTGGAGCTGCTGACCGCCACAACGAGTGTTAGCTGTAGATGTGCCCTTCCACTGGATTGTGGGGCGTGACTGAGGCGGGAAATGATCGACTTGTGTCAGGACGGTTGCCAGCGGGCTCCTCCCGCTGAAGAATCACGACACCGTTATTGACTTCATCCGGCGCCATGGATACACCAATCTCGAAGCCGGCCACGACCCCGTCATGCCCGGCGTGGATGCAAACATCATCGGCTGGCGACTCCCCGAGGTTCTCGACATCGATAGCGACACTGGCACCCAGGATGCTGCCGAGCGAAAGCCGACGAATGGCTACGCCCTCGCAACCGGCGTGAAAGAAGAACTCGACTGGCACTACAAACAATACAATACCCACGAGCTCACGGCAGCGTTCGGCGAGGAGTTCGCACGCCTTGACAACCAACCCGCCGGCGCTAACCGCGAGGGCCTCCTCGGCTTGTACGAGTATCGGCGCCTCCGCACCCACCGCTCTGTCGACATTATCGAATGCAACACCGGCGACGATGCGATTATTGAAGCGTACAAGGCGTACAATCGTGAGAGTCGGAAGACGGCAATCTTGCTGAGTAACGATTACGGGTTCGTTGAACGCGGTCGTGACGCTGGGGTGCCCACCCAACACATCGCCTATCCGGTCGACATTCCACGGAAGGCGACCGGGTCCTGGACACTAGCCACCGAACTACTGTACTATCTCGCCGTGTTCTTCGGCGTGGTTGTACTGCCGAAGGTGACAGTGTATGGCGTTTGGAACGGCAAAGGCGGCCGGAATTGGCAGCATGAAGAACTTGATCTCGATAGTCGCAGCCCGAAACTCGAACCCGTCCTCCAACGCGACCGCATCCTCCTCAACGCAATGCCATAAAAATCCCCAACTCCTTCGTCGTAACGAAGGTACACGGGGTCGTCAAGAACTCTGTCCGCCACCGCAACAACACGATCCCTCAACATCTGAATGAGCAAGACCATGCCAGGATCAGACAGACCGTCAATATTGGCGGTTAGTCTGTTAAATTGATATCGGGCTCTAGAAGCGCCTGCTCAATCTGGCGTTCGACCTCTCCAACATCGATTCCTCCCGGGTACGTCGTGGTTCGTGCTTCGTCGAGTGCAGTGTAGTATAGAGTCGTTGTAATTGAATCGACGTGCGCCGTCGCAGTGAGCATTGCTGCGTACGCGTCGAGTTGCGGCTGGTAGTATGCGGTCTTCTCAGCGAGGTCCTCCGGTTTGTGGTCGCCGGTCTTGTAGTCGATAATGTGGTAGTCGCCATCGTCGACGAGTAGGCAATCGATGAAGCCATAGAGTTCACCATTAGGGAGTTTGGCGGTGAGTTCCAGTTCGTCGTAGCGACGCGTCCTAGGGGTCAAATAGTTCTCTACGAACGTAATGGCGCGCGATGCGTGGGTTGCGACTTTCGATTCATCTGTAGCCGTGATCTCGTGTTCGACATCCATCGCGAGCAGGGTATCTTCGATTACGGCACGCCATGCAGACCGTGGCGGCTGCAGTTCACAGATGCGATGCACTGCCTCTCCGAACACTCGACCACCTAGTACGTCGTCGGCACCACCCCCAGTGGTGGCGTCACCTGTGGATGCTCCCGCACCCATAGTGTCTGCATCTTCGTCTCCGCCGTCGGCCGCTGCAGTGCCTTCGTACTGGATCGTGTTCGTGTCCGCATCGTAGATCAGCTCGCCGTCAGCGTGGTCGCTTGCGAGGTCGGCGAGTTGGGATGGGGCCAGCCGATAGGTTGGCGCTGCGGGGTCGACTTGTGTGAGGTCCGCGTGGAGCGACGACGGGGGCGAGTTTTCGGCCTCCTTGATCGGTGCCGGTCGTGGTGGCAGCGAGATGGTGTACTGTGGGGTGACAGTCGCGCCCTCGCGCTGGAGCTCGCCTGGCAGCGTGCGTGTGAGGGAGCCCGTTTCAGACGCCAGCAGCTCCGAGAGATCGTCATCAAGCAGGAGTGGCTGCACCAGATCACCCCAGGACCCAGGGTTGTCAGGGTCGGCTGCGTCGAGGTTGAGGTTGCCGGTGTCGGTTATCTCGCCACCGTGTGTCCCGGCCAGAATCAAGTGGTCTTCAGCGCGCGTGCAAGCGACGTAGAGCACGCGTTTCTCTTCGGCTTGCAGGCGTTGCATCCGAGCGTCGCGAATCCCCTGTCGCGCCACCGTCGAACACGACTCGAAGGGATTCGCGGGGTCCGGAACTTGCAACCCAAGTTCCGGCTGGCCGTCGATGACTTCGAACTCCAGGCTGTTATTGATCGGGCTCTGCGTGTTGTACGCGTCCATGATGCCGGGCACGATGACGACGGGAAATTCGTCGCCTTTCGCCGCGTGCACGGTCATGACTTGTACACCAGGACTGCCCTCGGGGATGGCAGCTTCTGGACTGTAGTTCGCGTGTTCATGCTCGGCGTCTAAGCGGTCACGAACCGCCCCGAGGGTCGCATGGTCATCGTGTGCAGCGACAAGATCGAGGAAGTGGTCGATATTCGCGACTGCCTGCCGTGGGCGAGCGTCCGCACTCACACTCGCTCGGTAGCCCGTCCGCTCCAAGACCTCTTCCACGAGCGTACTCCACGCGTCAACAGTGGCTGGGGAGCCATCACAACCACCCGCCGTGCGGGCGTGTTCGAGGACGTCGATCGCTCGAGTGATCGCTGGGTCGTCGCTCTCGTGAAGCCGGGCCCAAGCGCTGTCGGCGTCCGCGGTGGCGAGGGCGTGTGCGAGGATGTCGTCCTCGATCCCGAACAGTGGTGAGCGAAGGACCCCATAGAGCGGGATCTCAGCGTGGGGATCAACGAGGACATCGAGTAAGTTCAACAGCGTCTCGACTTCTGGCGTCTCGAAGAACCCATCGCCCTTAACGACCGTGTACGGTATGTCATATTCCTCGAATGCGTGTTTGAACGCCTGGAGATGCGTGCGCTTGCGGAGAATCACCGCGATGTCATCGAACGACACCGACTCGGTATCCACTACGTCTGCGTTCGGCGCCGTGGTGTCGTAGATTTGGGTGTGGTCGTCGACGAGGGTGGTGATGCGGGCGGCGACAGCGTGGGCTTCATTCGATCGCGTATGGTAGGCAGGCTGGGTTCGAAGCGGGTGCGACTCATCAAGTACGTCAGGTGCAAGATCTTCATCTGGCACGAGCAAGTATTCGGGTATGGTCTCGATGTTGGCTGGATTGTCGCGAGCGGCCGTGAGGGGTTGTGGTGGGGCCTCGAAGGGGTCGCGATCCGGCGTATCAGCGTCGAAAATGCCACTGAACAGCGCGTTAATGAATTCCAGGGTCCCAGGGAGGGTTCGGAAGTTCGCTGCGAGTTCGAATCCGGGTCGGTCGCCGGTTCGGACGCGGACCGCAAGGTCCTCGTCGACGAGCGCAGCCAACGCCTGGGTGTTTGCGGTGACAAGCTCAGTTCTAGAGGCTTCGAACACGGCGACGTCGGCGCCACGGAACCGGAAGATCGACTGTTTCTCGTCACCGACGACGAACACGTTTTCGCCACTGTAGTGCCCGCTGTCCGCCCCGAGTCGCGTGAGTTCCCCGACGATCTCCCACTGCGAGGGATCTGTGTCCTGGACCTCGTCGATCATCACGTACTCGAACTGCGCTTGGAGCGCCGCACGGACAGCTCCCGCGCCCGCGTCGGCAGTGAGGAGCCGCTGGGTCGTCTGCACGAGGTCTGTGTAGTCAACGAGGTTCTGGTTACGTTTCCGTTCTTGATACCGCTCAGCAACCGTGTCGAAGGCAGTTGCGAGTGCGAACACGAGCGGTGTCGTCTGGCGGTCCACGTCGAGGTCGACGTCCCCGAGTGCCTCCTGCCAGCGCTCCGCCTCCACGGCTGCGACAAGCTCTTCGACAGTCTCGCCGACTTCCTCGCGAGTCCTGGTCGATGCGTTCCACCCGCCTTGTTTCGGACTGTAATCCGCATACGTACCACCGCCGCTCTTGGTGAGGATGTCGCTCAAGTCAGCGATCAGTCGGCGCCGCGCCGCAGGGGTCTGCGGACCACCGAGTCCCCCGGCAGCATCGATGCACTCGATGACGTCCTCGATCCGGCCGATACTCGTACCCGGGTCACTCGTCGGTGGGTCAGCGAGGAACGACCGTAGCGAGTCCACAGCCGCCCGAAGCGCCGGTTTGGAGAGGATGGCTTGGGCGTCGTCGTCTGGAAGCGGGTGGAACGTTGCCTCGACGTGCTCGATGTACTCATCAGCGGTGTGTTCACTGTCGGCCCAGTACGTGGCCCAGTCGCGGCTGCGTGGTCGTTCACTGAAAAGATCTGAGAGAATGTTGTGGAGACCCGACTCGCTCGTTAGATTGGCATCGAGGAGCGTCTGCACGCAGGGCGGTTGAGCAGCAATGAACTCGTCGATACTGTCGGCTTGGAGTTCAGCCCCCTCGACGTCGTCGACGAGTTCAAAGCCCGGCTGAATCCCTGGTGCGTCGAGTGCGTGCTCTTCGAGGATGCGCTGGCAGAACGCATGCAGCGTATGCACGTATGCGTCAGTGAGTTCATCTAAGACCTGTCGCCAGCGTTCGATGTCGGTCGTGTCGTCGGGATCTGCGCTGGTGATACGATCCAGGACGCGCTCTCGAATGGCGCCAACGAGGTCACGTGCTGCACGTTTCGTGAACGTTGTCACCAAAATCTCACGCGGTCGGAGGTCAGGGTTCTGCTCGAGGAGTGCGACATACCGGAACGAGAGCGTTGTGGTTTTACCGGTGCCCGCACCAGCAATCAACGGATAATTTGCGCGGGTTGTGCCGACAGCGTGGCGCTGCTCGTCGGTCAAGTCACTCGGCTGCATCAGGCATCACCCCCATCCAGCGACTCAGTTGTTGGTTCATACTCCTCGCCACGTGCGGCCACTGGGACGTACACATCTTCCTCTGGGCGGGCGTCAAGTTTGTCGATGAACGCATGCCGGCGATCAGACCGCACGTCACAGATCTCGCTATACTCACAGTACGAACAGCCAGCAGCGTCGGGGTCGTTCACAGTGGGGTGGAAATACCCCCGATTGATGTTCTCGATGATTCGCGTGATCCGCTCTGGGATGGTCTCAGTCAGGAATTCTGTAAACGCTTCCTGTGTCTCGAGTCGCGGCGTGTTATGCCGACGGAGTGGGCTTCCCCCGTGTTTGTGCCAGACGGCCGTCTCGGCACTTGCGAGCACGGTGCTGTAACTCGAGACGTTATTCGGGCCGGCGAGCTGATAGTATGTGCCGCCGAGTGGTGTGTGTTCGAGATCCGCGGTTGCGAGCAGGAGGTAGACGGGGAGTTGGAACGCTAGCCCGTCGAGAACTTCGTCGGCGCCTGGTGTGTAGCCAGTCTTGTAATCGCGGACGACAAACTCGCCATCCGGCGTGACATCCACTCGGTCGACTTTTCCGTGTAAATCGACTCCGTCGATCGTTGCTTGGAGATACCGTTCGAAGTACGCTGGTTGTGTCGTGAGTGGCTCAGTCATCGCGTCTGTCACACCCCGGAGCGTGCGTTCTTCCGCAAGGAAACTGGCCAGCGTCCCAGCAACAGGCTCAGCCATCCCCCATGGATTGTAGTACGGGTTCACGGCGTCGCTGGCGAGGCCCGCCAAGAGCGATCGCTTCCAGCGGTCAGTGACCGCATCCGGATCATCTACATCGGAAAGCACCGAAGTTGCTACCTCGAACAGGTGGGCTTCGAGGGTCTCGGGGTCGTGTGTGCTGAGGTCGATTGGCGTGTCGTCCTCACCCTGGAGCGTCGTGTAGAATTCGTCAAGGATGTCGTGAACGATCGTTCCCTGGTCGGCGCTGGTCGTGTCTTCATCCTCGCGTTCGAGATCAAGCAGATAGCTGGCGTAGTGTTTGAACCCGCACGCAGCGTACGTCTCAATCTCACTCGGCGACATCGCGCCATCGGAATCATCCTTGAGCAACCCGACGGTCTCCGATTCGAGCCACCCATTCCGAGCGCCGGGCTTACTCCGCGCCCGGCTCGTAGCCGTGTCGACGCCACGGGATACCGTCGAACTCCGTGCAGCGGCCTCATCCTGACTCAGATACGTGGTGAGGACATCCTGAGTCGAAGTGTGGGCGGTGGTGAGTGCGTCGCGGCTCTCGCCACCCAGCACGGCGAGGGCGCGCCAGGTGTCACTGCTGGACCCAATCTGTTCCGACGGTGCTGCCTCGCTGGTCAAGTGGTCGTATTCATCAACACTAGTCGACTTGAGGGTGGTGTGTCTGCGGAGTTCCTGCAGGAGGCCAGCAGGAATGTACTCGCTGCCATCCTCGCGCGTTCGTGGGCGAGTGAGCGTCGCCGTCTGCGCACTCGTGATGAGTGAGGCAATGCGGTGATCAGCACGCTGGTCGGGGTTCGTCCGATCAAAATCCCGGTGCGCTTCGTTCAACCGCCGTGTGAATGCCAGCCGCCGCCCACCACTCGGATAGTGCGCTTGCGTAAGCCCTGCAATGTAGACATGCTCAAACGTGCGTTCAGTCTCATCAAGCACACCTACGAGGTCCACACTGGCATGCTTGGGGCCGTGTGTGGTCGAGACGGTCGCGTTCGCGAACGCACGTCGTAGCGCTTGCACCCAGTGGGGGCGCGACTCAAGCATCGGACGTGCTGTCACAACGTCGATCGTACGCTCGACCGTCTCCCAGGCTGCCGCCCCCACCTCAGACGCCGCATCTTCGTCCTCCGGCTCCAACCCGAAGGTTTGTCTGATCGACTGGAGGTCCTCGATGGATCCAGCGGCGACCGCACTGGCCTGTTCTTGCAGCTCCGTAACGAGTGCGGTCGCGTCAGCGTCCAGCTCTGCAACTGCATTCTCCGCGATCGCTGCTTGGAGTGTCTCCCCGAGTGTGATCGCGTCGAGTGCTGGTTCGTGGCTGGTGAGGTCCGTGCAGGGACTGGTGAGAACCGCTGCCAGTGCAGTCGGGTCAGCCGGGTCAGTGAGAAACGCAAGCAAATCAAACATCGCCGCGCCCGGTCGGGTGTTGTCAAGGTCTCGGTCGTGAGTGTACCGGAGGGGGAGCTCGCGCTCGGCCGCTGCCGCAGCAAGCGGCTCAAGATATGTGCCCGGGTCCGTCATCACGATCCCAATGTCTCCAGGGGGAACCGCCTCAGTCGTCACGAGTGACTGCACGCGCCGCAGAATGTGTCGTGCTTCGTGCCCCACGTCCATTGGTGCAACAAGCTCAACTCCGTCGCCGACTGGCACGGGGTCTCTCGTGGTTGGGTGATAGAGTCGCCCGAACACGGTGGGGTCGAGTGGGGGCGCTGTGGCTGTGTTGTCGCTGACCCGGTGTGGGGTGAGGTCGAGTCGTGTGGTGTATGTGTGCCAGAGGTCTTGGAGTGTCCGATCAGTCCCCGTGGGGGTCGCTTCAGTGAAGCGGGTACTGATCGCGTACGTCGGCCGGTCCGCTGTGAGCCACTCGAGGAGCTCGGCCTCAACTGGTGACAGTCGCGAAAACTGGCCGACGATGACGACGTCCACATGAGAGAGATAGTCCGCTGGCGTCTGGCTTGTGACGTGCGCGTATCGTTCAGATCGTAAGGATCGGTCTATGGTGTCGGTGAAGCTGCTGCGAGCGGTTTCGAATGCGGTTTTGAGTGCTTCGAGGTCAGTGGCGAGCTCGGGGAGGCCTTCGGTCTGCAGGCGGTCTGCGATAGCGGTAGGTGAGTGGAGCCCGGCGAACTCTGTGAGCGTGAGCAAGTCATCGAGTTCTGTGAGGTGGCCGGTACTCATCGGGTCGGCAGGGGGTGCGAATCGATGGTCCGACTGGAGCGTATGGAGTGCGGTCTCGACGGCTTGTCGGTGATGGGGGCGAGTGAAGTGCGTCGCCTGACTCGCGATCGTGCTTCGATCGTAGACCTGATCCACGATGGCGTCAAGCCCTCGCGCCGCGAATTGAATTGGGCGGCTGTGCTGACGCCAGTGGTCTCGAAGCCAGTCAGCATCCTTGGTATCTGGCGTGAGGTATAAGACTGAGCCTGGTTGCGGTCCCGCGTGTGTTGTGGCTCGTTCAAAGGCGTGGTCTCGCAGTGTGGTGGCGTCACTGCCAACGAGAATTAAATCAGAGGGTGGGCGTGCAGTCATCGTCCGGTCTCACCGAAGCACTCGTTGAAGATGGTACACCTATCAGCCCAGTCATCAATAATCGTTTGCCCTCAGCAAGGGGTCGTGATCAGATTAGCTGATTCCATACGAAGGCGAATTATTTGAGCCACTCGTCAGCAGTTCCCGCCTCGGTATGGCTGAAATCGTCCGAGAAAGCGGTAGTTCTGCGTTTTACATCCCGAAAGACACGTTCGACGCGATTGCAATTTCCATGGCGTTCGTAGCGAAAATCGAGGCCGTGACGCGTGCAGGCGTCTTTCAGCGGTTTCGCACCATCGATGAGAAACACGACGTCGACGACGCCGTGTTTCTCGGGTAGTTCCGCAAAGAACGTGTGCGCGGACACGTTCGTTGTGGTCGGTTCGAGCTTGGTATGCAGCCGTTCATTGGTTATCGAGGCTGACTACGCATCGGGCGACCTAACCATCACTGTCGAACGAGCCGACGAATCCTGAAAATCCGCCGTCCCGACGAGAGTTTTTCGAGCGCCGGCGATGGGTGCCGGCGCAGTCGGAGAAAGCGAGTAACGAACACCGGTGCGTCGGCGTTTCGAGGTATTCGAGATGCACATGGTAATTTACGCGCTCGTAGAGGCATCGACAAATGAAAAAGCGTTAGCTGCGGGGAAGGCGGTGTTCGATCGATTAGTCGGCGTTGACCCACACGCTGGTGCAGTCTTTGACTATTACGTAACTTTCGACGAGAAAGACACGTCCGTTGCGGGGAAGGCGCGATGGGGAGAGTTGCCGACTGTGACCCCCGTCGACTCTGATGCTGGTCAGGATCTCCTTGAGCATGGCTGGAAGGCAACGAAAGAGGAATTCGAGCGTAATCTAGATCGGGTGAAAGAGGCCATCGACGAACTCTCCGACGAGGAGATCATGCGCGACGAGGACCTCGCCCGGCACGCCTTCCACCAGGTCGGTGCGTACGACGGCCCGACCATCTATCTGTACACCGAACACGCAACAGGGATTCGCCACCGTGGACAGCTTGACAGAGTCCTCGAGGAGAGTGAAGAGCTCTGGATCGTGCCCGCTGACGTCCACTACTGAAGAATGCTCGGCATCATCAACTGGCGACGCGAAAGCCGTTCCTTGACACTCGCGTATCAGAACACCGAGGCCGGTTACCGAGCCATCTTGTATCGCCCGTCCGAGTCCTACTGGTACAAATGGCGTGGGGTGATTCCCGTCGACGGCTAGAGGGTGTGGTCGGGGAGATCGGAGATGAAGGACGCACCCTCGTTCCGTGACGTGCTTCGGGGGCATCCTGCCCCGGAGCTCAGCTGTCCGGAATGGCCAAGCGACGACGGTCACGTCTGAGAGAAGTCAGCAGACGGGGCGACACAGCGGTGGTACGACTGCCCCGACTGTGGGTACCAAGCCCCCTCACGCGTCGTCTACGGCGCCGACCGGTGAGTAGGTGGCCCCCGCTGGCGGCTGTTTTTGTCCGGCCACGAGAGGGTGGCCCGGGACGGCCGGGGTGACCAAACAATGAGTCTCGAAGTACGTGACCGGTATCGTGAGGCACTGTTCGAGTTCCTCTGGTGTCCGGTCTGTGGCAAGGACGTCTTCACTCACATCCCCTTCGAGGGGGTGTTCTGCAAGAACTGCAACACGCAGGTCCAACTCCAGGAGTCCCGAGAGACACGCGGCTACGAGGCCGCCGTGCTCGCCTGCTTCGATACCACCACGACCTGGAACCTCCACGTCGACGAAAAACTGCGTCGCGACTTGCCTGATGGGTCCGCACGCGTGAAGGTATTGGGCGCACCGGGTGCCTATGAGGTTGATTGGTGGAGTCCAAAGCCAGGTGCGGACTGGAAACCGCTGGAGCGCGGCGAGTTCGACGACATCGAAGAGTCAGACGAAGTGTCGCATCTGGCATAGCCCCCCAGAGGTCTTTTCGGAGGGTAACAGAGTGCTGTGGTTCGGCCCAACCAGCTTTATAATCGGATGTTGTCTTCTGCCGACAATGTCGGACAGACGATCGAAAGCGAAGGTCTGGGATGAGTTTGTGCAGAGGACAATTCTCGCAGACATCCAGTCGACTGCAACCCCGGATCCGGTGCCGATGGTCGACGACAGCGGCTCGACGTTGTCGATGACCGACGAGTACGATGCGTATCGCCTCGGGCGGGGGAGTGGTGACTATCTGTATCTGTTATACCTCCTTGACGAACCCGTAGCCGGGCCTGTCGACGTGATTCCGGTGTATATCGGCGAAACAAGCAACGTTGCGAGTCGACTGATGAACCACTTCAGAAAGCTCCGGGACGCGCTCCCCATTTCGGAGTGGGAAGACGATGGGTCGTGGGGGAGTTACGGAAAGTATGATCACATCGCGACCACGTACGAAAAATCGACTTCACAGCTGTACGCGTGGGTAGTCAACGTTGACGACCTAGAGGTCGGTCCGTACGGCTACCCAACGTACCGGCACGAACTCGAAGGGAAACTGGTCGGGCTGGTGCACTCCCTTCCCCGGTACAACCGTGTGTTCGCCAATCGCGACTTCGTCCCCAACCGTGTCCCCCACGAGATGGGGACTGTCGGTCACGAGTGGGTTGACACGGACCTCACATCAATGAATGAGGAAGCGGCACGTCTCGCCGAGCTCTCCACTGAGAAGGCGCCTGCGGAAAGTAAGACGGAACTCTGGTTCGAGTGGGTTGCGAAGACTATCTGTCGAGACATCGCCCACTCCGAGGAGGTCGATCCGATACCCCTCTTCGAGACTGATGAGGACCTCGTTGTCGAGACGAAGGCACTCGGGTCCTCAACGGTCCTCAAGCGAAGCGACGCTATTGACGACCGGATTCGGCGAGAGGGAAAACGATGTGTTCACACGAACGGCGTGAAAGAGGGGGCGAGTGGCTTACTCTACGTCCTGTTTCAACTCAACGCTGCGAATCCCTCCCCCAGAGATGTTGTTCCACGGTACATCGGAAAAGCTGAGGCGTACGGAAAAAAGAACGAACTGAGTGCGAACTTCGAGGAGATTGCGAAAGACCGGAGCGGGACACGGAGTTTCGCTCGGTGGGGAGACGGAAGTTTCTGGCACGTTGGAGAACTCTCGGAGACCGTATTCGGCGAGGACTCGAAGAAACTCAGTTGGGCGAGCGAACTCTTCGAACAAGGCACGCGCCAACTCAAACAGGAGACGTATCTGTGGATTCGCGCCTGGGATCCAGAAGCGTATCCAGGGCCGTACGGCTATCCAGCGTATCTCGCAGAAGTTGAGCCGCTCCTCGTCGGACTCGCATACGAGGCGTGGCCTGAGTCCCTCCTCAATCACAATGAGGTCCCGGGTGATGCACCGGCGAACAGCCGCGAGATCGAATTTCGACCAGTAACTGACGGTACCTGAAGGCTTCCTCATAGCGACACAGCCTCCCTTTCACCATCAGCACCCACACGCTCCGCCAACCGCTCTACTCTCACCGCAGACAACGTGCCCCATCCACTATCCCACTCTACATATCAGAGCGCAGGCAGTAACTCTCGATGCCAGACTACCGGACCAAACGTAGACATCCCCGCCGTCCCCAACTCACCCACTCCCAACTCCTTCAATCCGGGACGAGGGTGAGGCATCGCAGCTGGCAGTCCCAACCACGTGGTGCTTCAACCCCGCAAGGATTCGTGAGTGATGCGCGTTAGATCGGGGGTCGCGGTTACGTTCAGTGTCCGTTCTCGAATTCCCTGTCTCGTTCGTTGACCCAGTCTTTGACCTGGGTTGCGTCGTGGAGTGTGAGTCGGTAGCCTTGGAGGTGGTATTCGTCGCCGGCCTGGGTGCTGGTGATCATGTCACCGGCGCCCTGGAGGTTTTCGGCGCCAGGCTTGTCGAGGATGACGCGAGAGTCCGTGTTCGACGGCAGCCGGAAGCTGATACGGCACGGGAAGTTCGCCTTGATTTTCCCGGAGACGATGTCCGCGGAGGGGCGTTGGGTTGCGAGGAGAATGACGAACCCGAGCGCCCGGCCGACCTGGGCGAGCCGGGTGACGGCGTCTTCGAACGCATCAGCGTCGTCCACGGACATCTTCAGGTCGGCGTACTCGTCGATCACGACCACGTGGTACGGGACAGGGTCGTGACCCAGGTCGGCCGCGTGCTCGTTCAGTTCCGCAACTGACGTGGCACCCACTTCCTTCAGGAGCTGTTTGCGTTCCGGGATACGGTTCTCGACGAGGTCGAGGAGTCTCGTTGCGCAATCGTTCGAGGTGTCTTCGTAGGTTTCGACGTGCGGGAGGTCTGCGAACCGCCCAAAGTCGACGCCTTTCGGGTCGAGGAGACTGATCTCGACCTCCGACGGGTCGTTGGTCGCGACGAGACTACAGAGCACGGCGCTCAAGAAGTTGGACTTCCCGGACCCCGTAGCGCCAGCGATGAGCGCGTGCCGTTCGTCGGGCAGCGAGAGCGCGTGGTGCTCGCGTTCCGTGTCGACGCCGAGCGGGATCGTCAACGGCTCCTCGAGTTCGGGTGCGAGCGCCTCGAGGCCTTCGCGGAGATAGATGTCCTGTGGGTTGTCGTGGGGGATTTCCAGCCGGACCGCGCCTTTCGACGGGATTGGCTTGCCGACGATGTTCCCCTGGGCCTGGATGTGGACGCTCAGCGAGTCGAGACTCGAGAGAATACCTTCGACCTTCTGGCCTTCCTTCGGGAGCACGTCAACGCCGATCTTGCGAGGGCCGACCGAAATACTCGACGGATTTGGCGGGTGGACGTCGACACCGAGCGCTTCGAACCCGTCACGGATGTTCGACGCGAGCGTCCCCGTGTCGAACTCCGTCTCGGGCTCCGGACTCTCGTCGAGTCTCTCGACGACCGACTCCAGTCGCGACTGCCCCTCGCCGGAATCAGGGCTCAAATCATCAGCTGACGACGGTTCTCCGTCAGCCGGATCTTCGCTTTCGTCGGGTGGATCATCGGCAGATGCTCCGGGTGAATCGTCAGCTTGCTCCTCGCTGCGAGCGTCATCGCCCGACGAGGTCTCCGTCACCGGCTCAGCCGAAGGTTCTGGTTCCTCGGGATTTGATTCCCCCGTCTTTGCATCTGCTGGTTGAGGGTCAGACTCAGTGGTTTCGGCCGCTCTTGCAGATACGGCCGACGCATCGGATGCGTTGTCGTCCGGCGTTTGAGCGTCGGTGAGCGAATCCGCCTTGGGTTCGCTATCCGGACCTGTTTCGTCACTATCGCTTCCAGATGGCCGACTGTCATCGCCGTCACCTCCGGTTGAGGCATTGGGGGTGGCTGCGAGTGGCTCGGCGGTGTCGCGGGATGTGTCCTCGCCGTCGGGGGCATCGCTGTCGTCGGATGGCGACTGCGCACTGCCGGCGTCGATTTCGAACGATAGCTGATCCAGATTGAGGTCAGGGAGGACATCTTCGATGTCGTCCGTCCGGAGGAGCCGTAACGCGTCGATAGACGTTTCGATGGAGCGAACGCGATCTTCGAATCCGACCTCGGATTGGACGGTGTTCTCGCGAACGCGGATCACTTCCCCGAGCGATCCATTCCTGTCCTCGACGAAGGACACCTCGAAGTCGCCCTCCTGCAGCGACCGCCATCGTTGTTCCACCCACGAGCTCGCATCGTCGTCGAAGACGTCGTAACTCTGCATTCGTCGCGCAACGTCCAGTACGACTTTCCCGAACTCGCCGTGCAGGATGTCTTCGTCGGCGTAGTTCTCTCCCGGATCGAAGATCGCCTTGAGGTTCTCGACGGCGCCCACGACCTGGTCGCGACCGGTGGAGATCTGCGAGGTCCCGCCTTTTGTCTCGACCACCCAGAGCTTCAGCTCGTCGTCGGATTCGTCTCGGGGCACACCGACGAAACAGAGGTCGTCGCTCGCCTTCCCCGTCGAATCGTACTGCAAGAGGCCGTCACTGCCACCGCGATACGACCGGTCGTGCCGAGTGAGCTCATTGAGGCTGAGTGGAATCCACAGGTGGTCGGGCGCCGACCGCTCGAGGAGCCGCTGGCTCAACGCGAGCCCGCCGACGAACCCGATCGTCTCGATTACCTCAGTGCCCTCTGACTGCTGGAGGTCCAGCGCCATCTCGCCGTCGATCGAGACGAGAATCGAGAGCACGGTCTCAGGATCCATCAGGTGGTCCAGGTTCGCTTCCGAGAGCGCTCGCTGTAACGCAGTCAGGTACGGCGTGCGCTTGCTCGTGGAGGTGATGACGTCGTAGTCGGGCGACGAGGAGTCGTACTGGTCGCTGTAGTGGATCATCACGCGGTCGTCGAGGTCTTCGAGCTCCGTGTCCGACCGGACGTAGAAGTCGATGCCGACGTTCGGCTGCACGTGCACCACCCACAGCGAATCGTCCCACAGCTCCGCCAGGTCAGCACCCTGCGTCGACTCGATGTTCTTCTTGACGGTCTGACCGGCGTGATAGGCGTTGCTCCACTTCCCCGCTTCCAGAGCGTTCGTGCGACGCGCAACCTCGTGGATGAGGTCGCGTTCGCCACCGTCACAGCTGAAGCCGACGGTGTAGACCGTCTCACCCTGCGTTACTTCGACGTCGATCGATTCCCGGGGGAACAACCCGTCGTTGAGCATCCCGGACGGCAGTTCGCCGACGTCGATGACGCCGGGGTTCTCTTCGAGGAGCCCACGGAAGAACGTGAGATGGGCTTCCGTCTGCGTGTCGCTACTGTATTCACCGGCCTGAACGTACGTGACATGCGACCGGAGCCGGTCGACGAGTTCGTCGTTCTTCTTCTCGAGGTTCTGTCGGAGCCGCGACTCTGCACTCTCCGTGAAGAACCGTTCGAGCGCTTCTCCTTCGGCGTCGCTCCCGTAGATCCGCAGGAGGACGCGCGGCGGGTCGACGTCGGCCTTCTCGATTTTCTTGTAGAACTCGTAGAGGCCCTTGACGACGGGCCGCAGGTCGCCCATGTTGACGAGATTGAGCTGGATCTGGCGTCCCGAGTGCAACTGGAACAGGATCGGGAACGCCTGCACGAACGTATACAGCTTGTCTCGAACCACACGCTCCATGTAGCGCGGCGTCACCGACCCCGGCGATTCCACCGGCGAATAAACCGTCCACAGCGGCGTCTCGGCGTACGGCATCCCACGCAGTAACGAACCGGTGGACCGTTCAGTCGTCCGATACGGGTGAAGACCGTTCGCGTTGAATTTCGAAATGAACTGCTCGCGCCGGAACCCTCCAGTCACGTTTCGCGGAACGAGTTCGTCGTCGCGCCACTCTGCGATCCGAAGTGCGTACGCCAACAAGACGGGATGGAACGGCGTCAGCCAGAGTTTCTCCGTCGTCGTCGACCGGATCGTACACACGTCCCGCAACGGCTCGTACTTCGTGAACGCTTTTTGCGACGAGATATCGTCGACCGCATCGTTGTAGGCTCGCACGACCGCTCGCGCTCGCTGCTGGGTCGGCTCGTCCCAGGGGTCAGTGGACGGCGTCCGGTTACGCTCCGCGAAGTGTTCGAAGAGCTCCCCGTATGCCTCGCGCAGGGCCGCGTCTAGCTGGGACTCGTCGCCCGAAAGCGACCCAAAGTCCGGGTCTTCACCCTCAACTTCCCGTGGCCGGATGCTCCCGTCGTCGACAATCTGCTCTTCGATCTGCAACAGCTCCAGGGCCTCGTCTTCCAGTCGAATCCCGTCGTCGCCGGCGGTATAGATCTCTCCCCGGTCGGTGTCGATGTCCATCACCTCCGGCAGCTGCAGGTCCGTAGCGGCCCAGCGGTCGGGTTCGACGATCGCCGCGAGCATCAACGGGAACACCACCTCTTCGGACTCCGCCGTCGATACTTCCGTCAGGAACGCGATCTCGATCGGGACCCCGTCCAGTGGAGCGAGCTGGCACGCGACGCGTTCCACGACGTCCGGCGGATTCGGATCGATGGTGATCGGCCGGTCGAACTGGATCGTTTGTTCCTCGCGCAGGTCGACGACCCGACGCTCAGATTCAAACCGCAAGTCTTCGAGCGGCTGTAGTTCGATTTCGCCGTCACCGTTCGAGACCAGCGCCTCCCCGTCGACGTCGACGTCGAGCGAGATACCACGCGTCGCAGCGAAGAACCACTCCGGGACGACGGCAAGGTTGAATACGTGTGTCGGCTTCCCCCGCTTCGTCTTCTTCCCAACCCAGAACCGCAGGGTCCCGAACCACGGGCGGTCTTCTGGCAGCCCCTCGACGGTGGCAGTCGCTCGGTTCTCCCGCTTGGAGAGCCGGCCAACGTCGTCGCCGTCGGGCCCCCAGAACGCTTTCGGGGTCTCTTCCAGATCGTTCGCGAACTCGACAGTGAGCGATAGCTCTCCATCGTCCGAAACGGCGAGGATCGAGCGTTCCGTTCGGTCGCTATCCAGCGGTTCGTAGATCCGGTGTTCGGCCGCGTTGATCGATAGCTCCCGGAATTGGATCGGTCCACCCCCGGTATTCTGTGCTTGCCTCGCATCGGAGTGCTTGAGTTCGGACCAGTCCGGCGACTCCAGGACCTTGTTCACGAACGTCTCGTCGTAGGTGGAACTCAGCCGACTCTCGGTGTTTGTGCCGGCCTGATGCGCACGCCGCAAGTTTTCGGCGTGATCCTTGTTGTCCGAGAGTGCTTTCGACACACTCTCGTAGAGACTCTGTTCGTCCTGTCCCTTCTCGAACCAGTCGTCACCGAGCTGGTCCTCGCGGAGATACTGCGGCAGATCACCGATGAGCTCCTGGACGCGCTCCGCGTCCTTCGAGTCGATCGCATCCCGGAGCTCACAGAGCGTTTCGAGCACCGAGATGTCGTCGCTGTACGCCGAGTCGCCTTCGAACGAATCCAGCAACCCGTCGAGGAGCGCGCGTCCCTGACGGTGCTTGCACGTGCCCGGATCGAGGACGCTCTCCCGGAACGAGTCGAGATTGATCGGTGCGTCGTCGCCGAACAGGGCTTCGGACGCTTCGAGTGTATCCAGACTCGCATCCGTCTCCAGCACCATGATCATCGCCTTCGGGCTGTCACCCTCGACCGACGCAGCGATCTGGTTGCGCATCGTCGTCGCGAACCCCTGCGTCACCTCGTAGGCACTCGCGGCCGCCCCGTCGCTCACGTCAGGAACGACGCGCACGATCGACACCGGCACCCCGTCGGCCGTCTCGAAAACGGGGAGTTTGTCGCCCCCAGGGGTCTGGCTTCGACTCCGACCCTCGGCCAGTTCTTCGACGAGCCCAGCAGCGAACGAGTCTGCTAACGCGCCACTGTGGAACTCGCCGAGCAGTATCTGTCCACCACGCGGCGGATTGGTTTCCAGATACGCTCTGACGTGCGCCGCAAGTGCCTGCTCAAAGAGATCGGACATACACAGCACCTCCACTGTCACTCTGCCGGTCAATCATCCCCATCTCGTCCAATTCCTCGAGCGCGTACCGTTCGCTCTTGGAGTCCAGGAAGATCCCCCGTCGTTGGAGATAACTCACGAACTCGTCGTAGTGCGTGTCGTCTTCATTCATAGCAAATAGCCTCGCGAAGAACCGGAGCGCACCCCGGTTCAGTCTGAACGTCGGCCCGATCTTCCGCTGTGTCCGCCAGTACTTCCGATCCCCGCCGTCGCCGAGCTGGCGGACGACGTTGATCCCCATCGAGATCGGCGTCTGGTTCGACTGGGTTTTCTCCTCGTAGTACGACCGAACCCGGTTCGTCATGCGCTGTGCCACCGTCGGCAAGTCGACATCGTCAGACGGCTCGGTATCCGGCAAGTGCTCGCAGAGCTCGACGACAACGGTCCGTCGAACCGAGTCGGGGAGCGCCATCGCTTCCGACAGCGTTACTGCCGTTTGTTCCCGGTCCGTCTTTCGTTCGACCACCGCTGCGATCTCGTTGAGGACAGCGAGTCGACCCCACGAATCGTAGACGTGGCCCTCCACGCCCCGTTGGTCGCGCGCCCGCCATTCCTGCCTGAATCGACGGTCCTGGGACGCTTTCTCGTCCCAGAGCCCGAAGTACAGTTGTTTGATCTCCGGTTCGTAGTCCCGTTCGGGGTCCTTGGCCAGCCGGTCGAACTCTCGTTCGAGATTCAACGCCAGCTGGGCGTAGTACATCATGAAGTGGAAACAGAACAGGTCACGCGTCGACTGCAACCAGTTCGACGGGGAATCGTACTCGTCGTCGAGCCACCGCCGCAGGTCGCTCTGGAACGCGCTCGCACACTCGTCCACGTAGGGGCGCAGCGGATCCGTCGCCGGCTCACCGACTGCTTCGGTTTCGATACGACCGATCACGTCGACGAACACCTGTTCGAACAGGTTCGACGGTTCCAGCCCTTCCAGCCGGGCCACGAACGCATCGTGTAACTCTTGGTTGAACTCGGCAGGGCGCCCGCTCGACATCAGCATCCGATACCAGTCGCCCCAGTTCCGGGTTTCGTGCGGTTCGACGTGTTTCGCGATGACGGGGTGAAACGGCACGACGTACCGTTTCGCTTTCTTCCCGCGTGCCCCCCGTGATCCGGTCGTCGTGTAGGTCGCCTCGAACACGTCCCAGACTTGTTCTGCAACGTCGTCGTCCACCGACTCGTGGCGTTCGAACACCGACTGAATCTCCTCCAGGTCACTGGTGGAGGGTGACGCCCCGAGGACGCCCGCGAGGATCTCCGAGAAGATCGCTTCGCGCAACGTCGCCGCAGGCGACGTCGGGAAGAACCCGTCGTCGATGACTCGACTGATCTGTCGTCCCAGAGATTGGTCGTCGCTCATAGCTGCTCACCCGATTTGATCTCGATGGTGTCGAAGCCACCTTCCTCTACGCGGAAGAGTTCAGTATCCAGCTTGTTGACGACGCGAACCTGCTCCTGTTTGTTCGTGAACTCGGAGAGCCGCGACTGGATGAGCCGCATCCCTTCCGATCGCTCTAGGTCGAGCGCGTTCGGATTATAGCCATCTCGGATTCGCGTCATCAACTGATAGAGCTCGAACGTCACTGGCACGGGCACCGTGACGTCGGTCCCCTCGGGCTTGAGGACGAGCCAGAGCTGGCCTGGCGTCGTCTCCTGCTGGGTTTGTCGATGTGAGGCTGCACGGTCCGGGTCCGGTTTGCTCCACTTCGAGAGGAAGCGGTAGTCCGTGGATTTGATGCCGTCGACGAACTCGATGTAGTCGTCGTCGGTAATCGACCCACTCCACCCCTGTAGGGACGCCTGCACCGTCCTGAGAACGTCGGTGACGTACTGCTGGAGTTCCGTGTCGTCCTCGACGGTCGATGGCTCCTGGTTGAGGTAGGTCAACGCACCGAGGAACTCGTCGAACTGTGGCGATTCGAGCGCCGTCTCGATGGGTGCCTCGATACGCTGTTCGTCGACCAGATACAGCCGCCGGAGCGCAGTCCGAATCCGGGTTGCAGTCTCGACGCGCGACCCTAGTGGCGTCTCCCCGAGCAACGTCGAGACGCGGTCCGGGGCGGCACCCCAGCTGAGGAGGATCTGGTCGAGCGAGACGCTCGAGCTCGCCGCTGGGTCGAGCTGGCCAGCGCCGGGATCTGACGGATCGTCTAGCCGCTCGAAGATAGTATTCCAGAGAAGCGATTCCGGCGGAACCGGGTTACCTCGAATCCCTGCTCCGACGGGACACGCGCCCTCAACCGCGAGTTCCTGCAGCGACCGTGGGAGGATCATCGACGTGACGTGATCCAGGATCGACCGCGGATTCAGGTACGTCGTGTTGACGACGCCACTCGTCGCCAGTAACTTTGCGACGCGTTCCCTGACCGTCTCCTTCGTGAACTGACTCGCGTTGTAGTGGAGCGGGCACTTTTCGCCCGCCGGACACTGGTCTTTCTCACGTTCGAACGCTTCGTGGAACGGACTGGCCGGTGAGTCGAACGCGAACTTCTCGACGATCTCACGGAGGAGCCCCTCTCCGAGTTCGTCCGGGCGAGTCTCGTACAGTCGTCGGTGACCGAGGTTGATTGCGTGTACGTTCTCGGTTTTGTACTCTCGCTTCGTTCGGACTGCGTCGATTGCCTCCCAGAGGCCGGGGTACTGGTCGGCGTACCCCTGGCGGTCGAAGAAGTCGATGGCGAGCCCGAGGTTGATAGCGAGCCCAGACCGCGGCCCTCGTTGCCGTTCTGCGTTCCGTGCACGCTTTCGGAGGAACCGGTTGAGTGCCACGTCGTAGGTTTCGTGTTTCGTATCCGCTGCTGTGGCGTCCATTCGGATGTGGGATTCATCCACCGGTTTGTCAGCGTCCATCGCCCGTTTGAACGCCCGAGAGAGGAGCGCACTTTTCCCGTCACCCGCACTGCCCGTAATGACGAGTAGTGATCCATCCTCCCGGTAGTCGTCCACGAAGAAGTCCTGTACGGCCTGATCTTCGATAGTCGGGACGTACAGTTCCTTCCGCAACTCGTTTCGGTCAATGTGGCCACCGACGATCGCTCCCGCTTCTCCCATCTGGCAAGATCGCAACAGGTGGAAGAGGGACCGATCAGAAAGTGACCCCGCGTCAATCGCACTTGCAGTCATATCAACGATAATTTACGGATCGTAGTTCCTCGAAGCCTCATTTGATCAAGCGATTGCACATCTGCCCCCCAACGTTAGATCTTTTTGGCTAGCAGTTGCTTTCCCCGGATTACCTCGGTGCAAGATCGGGAAGTCTCTGTGAAATAAGGGCTGGTGGTCAACCGTCTACGTCGGCGACGAGCGCTTCGAAGTCCGCGCGGATGAGTGGGCCGACGTCGTGGCGGGTGCCGGTTTCGGTGTGGCGGACACTGGCGGTGAGCCACTGCCACACGAAGAGGTTCGTGTCTTCGTTCACCAACGAACTCGTGGTAGATGGCTGGGTGTCGCCGCACCCATCACCAACAAGACCGTCGAAACCGTGAGCCTCCTCCCCCACTCGAAACCTACGCCGCACTCCCGTGGACCAGCCCACAGTCACACCCCGATCGTACTGTAATCCCGCAGTTTCGTCTGCTACTCTACCGTGCTCGGCGCCCCATCACAAGAGAGGTTCGAGCTCTGTCAGGCACACGAATGGATTCCGGGCCGGAACTCCCTGAGAAGGTCCCCGAGTCACGTGATTTTCGGCCGTTCAGATGGGGCAGCTGTCGTTTCACCCGAGTAGTTATTATCGTCGGCGAGAGTGAAGGTGTCATGTCACTCTTGGGGTCGGAGGATGCAACTGCGTCGGGGGTTGTCAGGGACGTCACCTGGCACGAGAGTCAGACGCCGTCGAATCTCTCGTTCCGGGTCGAGCAGACGGACGAGACGGGGAACGTCACGGGGTACACGCAAGCGCGTGCTGGATCCATCGACGCGAAGAACGTCGTTTCCGAGGGGGACGAGGTGACGGTTCACGGGAGTCTCGGTGGTGACGGGCTGTTGGAGGTGTCGGAGGTGGAGAACGAGACGACGGGTGTGACGTTCTCGCCGGACGGGGGTGAACTTGGAGGGCTCGTCTTCCTCGGCCCGCCGGTCGTCGGCGCGATGCTCGGCGGCATCGGTGGCCTCATCGGGATTGTGCCAGGCTCTGCGTCGGGCGGGGTGATGGCTGGGATTTTCGCGGGGGCTGGGCCGGGGCTGGCGGTTGGCGTGGCGTGTACGTTCCTCGTAATCCTCGGGCTCGCGGTGTACGGTGCGGTGCGGTGAGGGTGTCGTATGCCTGGCCCAAACGTCACGACGGAGCACGTGAAGTACGTCGAGCGAGCCTTCCTCGACGACGCCGGGACCGCGAACCTCGCCGGGGGTCCGACGCTCGGACCGGACGCTGGCTCGCTCCAGTTGTGGCGGGTTCGCAGCATCCCTGACCACGATTGGGACGGGCGAGCGAACCCCCTCGAGGGTATCGCGAGCGTCCTCACCGGACTCGCCGGCACGGGCCACGGGCTCGGGCTGGCGGTCGTCGGCGAACCTACGGGCGTCTCGGTCTACCTCGCGTCGTGGCCAGCGATCACCGAAGCGACTGCCGGACAGGGAGGACGGCCAGTCCCGCTCGACGACCTGCTCGCGGGTGCGTATCCGGGTATCGAACTCGACGCGGTGGAGTCGTCGACGCTCGCTTCGAGCTTGGACCCGCTCACGGCGGGTGCGGTCGTCACTGGGAGTCCGGCGACGCCCCTCGAGTTCGGGGCTGACCGGGCGCCGGGTCGGGACCTCGACGCGGACACCGGTGCCGGTCTCGACCGCCTCATCCGGTCGCTCGGGAGCGACACCTGGGCGTACGTCCTCTGTGCGTCACCGGTGTCGGGCGAGGGCGTCGAGGGGTTGTCGGACCGGACGCTGAACGAACTGCGGAGCGTCCAGAACAGCGTGCAGCGCGCGGAGGGGGAGACGCCGATCGCGTCGGCGTACCAGCAGGTGCTCGACGGCGTTCGCGAGAAACTCGCCGCTGGACGGGCGAGCGGCGCGTGGCACACCGTGGGGTACCTCCTCGCCGCCGACCCCGTGACTCGCGACCGTGCCTGTGCGGTTGCGACCGGCGCGTTCGGCGGTGTCGACTCGCGCCCGGACCCCATACGGACGATACCGACACCCGATGCCGCCTCGCTCGCGGCCGGGTTCGCCATCCCCGCCGCACCCGGACCGGACGCGCCGGGGACGTTCGAGTACCCGTATCGGTATCCGACCGTCCTCTGCTCGGCCGAGGTCGCGGCCATGCTCCACCTCCCGACGCGCGAGACCTCGGGGTTCCACGTCCGCCCGCAGCCCCAGTTCGACGTGACACCACACGGCAGCGACCCCGACGCACCGGGCGTCAGCCTCGGGACCATCCTCGACGAGGGCCGACCGACCGACCACGAGTACGAGGTCCCGATAGCGGACCTGAACCGGCACGGGCTCGTCGTCGGGACGACCGGGAGCGGGAAGACGAACACCGTCTTCCACGTCCTCCGCCAGCTCGCCGACCGCGACGTGCCGTTCCTCGTGGTCGAGCCGGCGAAGACCGAGTACCGGCGGTTGCTCGACAGCGAACTCGGCGACGACCTCCAGGTGTTCACGCTCGGCGACGAGACGACCGCCCCGTTCCGCATCAACCCCTTCGAGATACGGCCGGGCGTCTCCGTCAGCAGCCACATCGACCACCTGACCGCGTTGTTCAACGCGACGTTCGTGATGTACGCGCCGATGCCGTACATCCTGGAGCGCGCCATCCACGAGGTGTACGAGGACCGCGGCTGGGACCTCGTCACCGGCACGAACCGCCGCGGCCACCACCCGAACGCTCAGCCGACCATCACCGACCTCTACGAGAAGATCGACCCGGTCGTCGACTCGCTCGGGTACGACCAGGAGATCACGCAGGACGTCTCGGCGGCGCTGAAGACCCGGCTCGACAACCTCCGTATCGGGAGCAAAGGCTTGCTCTTGGACACGCACACGTCGGTCCCCATAGAGGACTTGCTCGGGCAGCCGACCGTCCTCGAACTGGATGCGGTCGGGAACGACGACGAGAAGGCGTTCCTGATGGGGCTCGTGTTGTTCTCGCTGTACGAGCACTACCAGTCGAGTGGGGCGATGGATGCGGCAGGGGCGTCGTTGAATCACGTGACTGTCGTCGAGGAAGCCCACCGGTTGCTGTCGGCGTCGAGTTCTGGCGGCCCGGAGTCGTCGAACAAAGCCGGGCAGGCGGTCGAGTCGTTCACGAACCTGCTCGCGGAGATCCGCGCGTACGGCGAGGGCGCGCTCGTCGTCGACCAGACCCCGGCGAAGCTCGCGCCGTCGGTCGTGAAGAACACGAACCTCAAGGTCGTCCACCGGCTGCTCGCCGACGACGACCGCCGCCTCCTCGGCGGGTCGATGGGTGCGAGCGCCGAGCAGACGCGCTGGCTCGGCCTCTCCGGCGTCGGCGAGGCCGCGGTGTTCAGTGGCGCCGACGACAACCCCATCCTCGTCGACGTCCCGTTCCGCAAGGTCGACACCGGCGTGGACGCTGCTGCGGCAGATACCACGGATTCAGTGGAGGATGCGTCGCTGGAGGCGCGGATTCGCGCGCGTTCGGAGCGGACGCGGGCTGCGCATCCGGCGAAGTACGAGGCGTACCCGTGGATTGCGGCCGACGGCACGACGGTCCGACGACTCCGCCGTGAGGTCCGACCCGTGGTCGAGGCGGCTGCCGTCCGGGACGCCCTTGCGCGGACCGTTCACGCAACGAGCGAATCGCTGCAGTCCGTCGATGCGAGCGCCAGCGCGCTGCTGGACGCGGTCGCCGGTGAGCTCTCGACCGCGCGCGTCGACGACCTCGCGGTCCCGGCGCTCGTCGTTGCCATCGAGACGCACTTCGAGTCGCTCGGCGAGTCGGTGGACGCGCCCTACGAGACGATCCAGGCCCTGAAGGCGTCGTTCGCGACCC
The DNA here is from genome assembly GCF_037081675.1 of Halorubellus litoreus. Lineage (GTDB taxonomy): Archaea > Halobacteriota > Halobacteria > Halobacteriales > Natrialbaceae > Halorubellus > Halorubellus litoreus. Next base: position 300,535 of record NZ_JAZAQL010000004.1, read on the forward strand.
TGCTCGCAGACGCGATCGCCGACGACGCGCGCATCGACGCCTCCCAGCTCGCCGGCACCACACCCGGAGGAGGTGGCGACGATGCGTCGAGCACGGCGGCGGTGACGCCGGCTGGGTTCGCCGAGACGTACGCCAGCGTGGTCGCCGTCGACTCGTGTCCGTGCATGGCGTACGAGGCCGTCGACGGCGGGTGTCGGTACTCCGTCGACGCTCAGCGGCTCGTCGCCGACGGGGTCGGTGACGACCTCACCGACGCGCTCGCGGCGTCGAGCGACGGCCTCTGGAAGCGGGTATCGGGCGTCGTCGGCGACGCCACCGGCCGGTTCCTCCCCGCGGACGCGTCGGCGACAGCACGGTGGCGTGGCGCACGCTGCGTCGCCGTCCAGGCCGCAGCGGAGGTCGAGACCATCGACGCAGCACTAGAGGCGAAACTCGTGGACGGCATCGAGTCCGTCCTCGCACCAGAGAGCGATGACACCCAATGAGTGAACGTAATCCAGACCCCGACGACGCGGACGAGAGCGCGACGGACGAGACCGATTCGCTTCCCGAGATGGTCCAGGCGGCCGTGGACGGCGACATCAGTCCCGACGAATTCCGGCAAGCCGTCTGGGAGCACAACGTCGAGGTGGTCAACGACGTCCGCGAGGCGGCCGCGGCCGGCGACCTCGACGTCGACAAACAGGAGGACGGCGATGGGTCGAGCGACGGGACGGATGCCGGAAGCGACCGCGGCGAGTACGGGTCCGAGTCCGAGGGTGAGGCTGCAGATTCGACCGAAGAAGCGGGTGGCGAGGACGGCACTCCAGAGTTGGGTGCCGATTACGAGGGGCTCGGTGACGCGGCGGAGGCGATGGTGAGTGGCGAGCTCGACCGTGATAGCTTCCAGCAGATGGTCGAGTCCCACACGGAGAACGTCGTCGACATGGTCTCGAAGAAAGCCGCCATGAACGCGGAGACCGAGGGAGACGAGTCGGCGGGCGAACCCGGAGGCGACGGCTCGGCTACAGGCGCTACTCCGGGGGCCGGTGCCAACGATGATGTCGACGGTGACGATGCGAGTGAGGAGGGCGCTGACGCCAGTAGAGCAGTAGATGGTGACCTGGCTGGGCAATTCGATTCGCTCGATGCGGCGACGAGTGCGGTCCAGAACGGCGATATCGACGCCGAGACCTACGGAGAGGCTGTCACGGACTACAACGACCAGATGATGGACCAGATGGTCGGGACCGCCGAGCAGGACGTCGCTGGCGCGGGGGCGACCGATGCGGATGCGCCGATGTCGGTGGACGGCTCCGACGACGTTGGGGAGGCGGGCGCTGATGGCGAGGCGCCGGGGGGTGCGGGCGACGAACTCGCGGGACAGTTCGATTCGTTCGATGCAGCCACCGAGGCGTTCGAGGCCGGCGACATCGACGCGGAAACCTACGCAGCGGCCACCCGCGACTACACGGAAGACCTTATGAACCAGATGGAGGCAGCCGCCGAGCAGCCGCTCCCCGACAGCGAGGTCGGCTCACCGGATGTCCCCACTGAACCGGGCGACGCGGCCGACGCCGCCGATGGGACCGCGGGTACCGAAGTCGCTGGTGACGCCGAGACACCTGACGGTGCGGGGGACGCGCTCGCCGGCCAGTTCGACTCGATGGAGGCCGTCCAAGAGGCGATGATGGCCGGCGACATCGGCGTCGAGACCTACACCGAGGCCGTCACGGACTTCAACAATCAGGTGATGGACCGCATGGAGGCGAAGGCCGAGCAGGCGACTGCCGACGCGGTCGATGGCGGCCAGGCGGCAGCAGGCGAGGAGCCCGCCGAGGCGAGTCCTGAGGGTGATGGCGACCTCGCGGGGGGGTTCGATTCGCTGGACGAAGCGACGGAGGCGATGGCGAACGGCGACATCGACGCCGAGACGTACGGGGAGGCCGTCGGGGACTACAACGAGCAGATGGTGGAGCAGGCGATGGCGGCGGCCGAGCAACCAGTCGGTGACGCCGACGAACCGGCGGTCGGAGACGCCAGTGAACGCGCCGACGGCGAGTCAGTTGGCGGCGACGGTGACGACCTCGGTGGGGCGTTCGATTCGATTGAGGACGCGGCCGATGCCGCGGCACGCGGTGATATCGACGCCGAGTCGTTCGGAGACGCGGTCGAGGACTACACCGAACAGGTGACGAACGAGGCACTCGGGGACGTCGAAGCGGCGAGCGGCGACTCCGACCAACCCGTGTCCGGGGACGAGTCCGCAGAGGGGGTAAGCGATGCCCTCGGTGCGGCCGCTTCGGCGGAGTCCGACGGCGCCGTCGACAGTGGTGAGCACGCAGCGGCCGACGGGGATGCGGATTCCGTTGCGGGTCGAGCCGCGGAGAACCTCTCGAACGCCCCCGTCGAGGGGGCAGGCGCCGCTGACGATACAGAAGGCACGGGCGATGGTGAGGCCGGCGTTGAAGCTTCGGGCGACCCCCGCGAAGGTGAGAGCGACCCCGAGGGCGGTCGCGAGGGCGATCTGAACCCGGAGAAGGACGCGACGGGCATCCACATGGGGCCCGCGTCGGACGACCCCGAGGACGGCGGCGATACCGGGACCGAGGAGGCAGCTGACAGCCTGCCCGAAGGCGGCACCGAACCCGAGACCGAGGGGGCTGGCGAAGGCGGCCACACGCGCACGGTGGAGGCCGGAGACACCCTCTCCAGTATCGCCGAGGACGAGTACGGTGACCCGGACATGTGGGGCGTGATCTACGAGGCGAACAAGAGCCAGGTCGACGGCGAGGATGCCGCGGCCGAGAGTCTCGGCGACGCCGAACTCGATGCGGACTCCGTCGACAGCGAGGAGGCGATCGACGAGGAAGCCGCTGACGCCGAGTCGGAAGGCGACGCGGAATCCGACAGCGATGACGTCGACGGCGTGGATTCGAGCGCCGAAGACCTCCAACAGGCCGCCTCGGACGCCAGAACCGAAACGGACGTCGAGACGGACGGCATCGACGACCCCGACCTCATCCACCCGGGGGACGAACTGGAGATTCCATCCAAGGCGGACGCCGAACAGTTCGACCCGAGCGAGTACGAGGCCCCCGACTCGTTCGGCGTCGGCGAAGGCCCCTACTGACGGGGGTCGACCTGTCCGACGCGACCCTCGATACCGCTCGGCGCGGCGGGGTACGTCACGGTCGCCGATTCGACTGTACCAACGTCGATGACGCCGTCCTGTTGCACGTCCCGTGAGTCGGGTGTGGTGGTCAGGCGAGTAGTTGGCGGGCGAGCGAGCGGAGCGTCGCGTCGAGCGAGCTGCTGTCGGTGTAGACGATGCGGTCGAAGAACCGTGCGTGCGTTCCCGGGTCGCCGTCGACGTAGACGCCGTAGACGGGGACGTTGCAGCGGTCGAGCTGGTCGAGGAACGCGTCCTCGTCGTCCGGTGCCCCGTCGGTGACGACGACGATGAACGACCGGGTGCCGGAGCCGGCGTCGAGTCTGTTGCGCGCGATCTCGAGGGTGTCCGTGAGCGGGGTCCACCCGGAGGCGCGGCCGGCGGTGATGGCGTCCGCGTAGCGGTTGGGCGTCCCGCCGAACGGGAGTTCGAGGAACGGGGCGTTCTCGAGCAGCGAGAGGACGGACACGTCGACGCCGACGTCGTGGAGGGCGTGGACGAGCTGGGCGGTCGCCGATTCGGCGTCCCTGATGCGGTCGCCGTCCATGGAGCCGGAGCGGTCGAGGACGACGAGGCACCGGTAGTCGCGTTCGTCGCCGCGGACGCGACGCTTGAACACGCGGTCGCGGCCCTGGGCGGCGCGGGCGAGTCGCTGCGGGTCGATGCGTCCGGTCCGTTGCCCGGCGCGCTCGTCCGCGCGCCGACGCCGCCGGAGCGTGCTCCGAAGGTCGTTCGCGAGCGGCTCAGCGCGGCGCTTCGCGGCCTCCCAGCGTCCTCTGTCCCCGTCGACGTCGTCGACCTCGACGACGCCGGTGCGGTCCAGGCCGACGTCCTCCGCGTGCACGAGCTCGAGGAGCTTCGCGGCCTCCCGCTCCAGCGGCGATTCCGTCCGGTCGTCGTCGAGGAGAGACGTGACGGAGTCGTCGCCGCTCGGTCGTCCCCCGGTGGCGTCGTCACCGGAGTCCGCCGGCCGCGACGCGTCGCCGCGCCGGCTGGTGGTGCCCGAGCCAGTCCCGGGACCGGCCCCGCGGGTCGCGCCCGGTCCTTCGGGGAGGTCGGTCGCGCGGCCGGCGCTCCCGAGCACGTAGTCGCCGGCTTCGATCGGCCTGAAGCCCTCGGTCTGCATGCGGACGGACTGCACCGTCGGCAGCTCGTCGAGGTGGTCGCGGACGGTCTCGAAGAACGCGACGCTGCGGTCCACGCGGTCGCGGCCGGACGGGAGCGCGAGCACGTCGTCGACGAACGCGGCGACGTCGGGGGCGAGCGCGGCGACGACGTCGCGGCGGCCGTCGTGGACGCGATAGCGGTCCGCCCCTGGGTCGAGTATGGCGCGGAACCGGGACTCCGCGCCGAACCCGTGCTCGAGGATGCCGATGCAGAGCGCCTCGTACACGGTGTACGTGAAGGCGTCGTCGGGCGCGTACGCCTCGACGTACCGCTCGTGGTCGCGGTGCTGGAGTCGCCGGAACGTCTCGTTCAGCGTCTCGAAGTCTCGAGTCAGCGAGAACTCCGCCGCGAGCTGGGCTTCGATGACGACGTCCTCGGCGGCGTTGAAGAGGCTGCGGTAGACGTCCCGATGCCGGGGGAGGACCTCGGACTGTCGTTGGTCGAACCGCTCGAAGTCCGAGTACATGACGTGCCCGAGCTCGTGGAACAGCAGCCCGAACTGGACGCGGCGGTCCCAGACCGCCGGCGCCTGGTCGGTCTCGACCTGCTCGAAGCGCTCGACGGGGATGTGGATCTCGAAGTCGTGCGGCGAGCCCTCGGGGGCTCGGTGCGCGAACGCGCCCGAGTGCTCGAACGTCACGCGGACGTCCAGCGCCGGGTCTGTGAGGACGTTCGCGAGCCGCTGGAGTTCCGTGCGGCGTCGCTCAGAGCGACTGTCCGTGGTGGACAGCCGCGCGAGCTCCCGACGCGACGTCGTTCGGTCCAGCTCCACGGTTAGAGTGACTTCTCCAGGAGCGTCGCGACCAGTGATTCGTCGTGGTCGTCGACGCGAGCGAGCAGTTCGCTCTCGGTGGCGGTCCGCATGTCCATGAAGCCGTCCTCCATGAACGTCGCGATGCGGACGAGTTCGCGCGTCGTGATCGGCGTGGTCAGTTCCCCCGCGACGTAGGCCTCGCGGAGCCGGCCGGCGAACTCGACGAGCGATTCGACCTCCGCGCGCTTCCGGCGGTCCAGGTCGGTTCGTTCGAAGAGTATCTCCACCTCGACCTCGGTCGGGAGGTAGTCGAGTTCCACGTGCCGGAACCGCCCCTCGAACGCGGTGTTCTGCTCGTAGGTCCCCTGATAGCCGGGGTTGGCGGTGGCGATGACGCGGAACTCCTCGTGGGGGTCGACGACTTCGCCCGTCTGCGGTATCGTCAGCGACCGCGTGCCTTCGCGCTCCATGACGGCGTTGAGCGCGGCGGCGGTGTTCGCGTCGGCGGCGTTGATCTCGTCGAGCAGCAGGACGCCGCCGGCGCGGACGGCGCGCGTGAGCGGGCCGTCGACCCACGACGTGACGCTCTCGCCGCCGGGCGCGGAGACGAGCTGGAGGTGCCCGAGGAGGTCCTCGCGGTACGTGGTCTCCGAGAGCGTCACGCGATACAGCGGCCGGTTCGTTCGCGCACAGAGGTACTTCGCGAGGTAGCTCTTGCCGACGCCCGGGGGGCCGTTGAGGATGACGTTCATGCCGGCCTCGAGCGCTCTCGTGACGACCTGGACGTCGGTCTTGTCGGCGACGGTCTCGCGCTCGTAGTAGCCGTCGGCGGGAACCGATGGGACCTCCCTGTGGCCGACGTCCTCGAGGACGGCGAGGTGCCCGAACCGGTCGTCGGTCCGCGCACCGGCTTCCTGCGGCGGGTCCGACGGGCCGGCCGTGGCGTCGTGGTGGCCGTCGGCGGGACGGAGCGAGAGCCGTGGGTCGTCGCGGTCGTCGAGCGGGGTGCAGAGAACGGCGAGACACTCGCTGACGGCGTCGGGCGCGGCACCGTCGACTGCGGCGCTGACGTGGTCGACGACGTCGCTTCGACGGGGTGGCGTCGCGGCGTCAGCTACGTAGCTGGCGGCGACGGCCGCGATCGGTCGGGAATCGGGGTCTGTCATCGGGGTCTCCGTACGCTTCCCAGTGGCGTATTCGTCTTCAAGGCGGTGTTGGGCTCGGGGCCGAACGCTACCGTCTCGAGTCGACGGGTCGTCCCGGTGGGGGTACGATACGCGTCGTCTGCGTGTCGGTTCGATGCTGGATTCGACCGGGTGCGTGATGTGGTATTCATTGGATTGGTTTCGGGGGATGGGTGTCGTTCAGCCGAAGGCGATCGAGGGGTGTCGTTCAGTCGAAGGCGACCGTTCTGGCGGTCGTGTCGACGGCGTAGACGGTGCCGTCGGCGACGACGGGCATGGATTCGAGCGGGTCGCCGACGCTGGTCCGCCATTCCTCGGTGCCGTCGCTGGGCCGCAGGCAGTGAACGGTGCCGGTGGCGTTCCCCGCGACGACGTGGTCGCCGACGACCGCGGGGAACACGCGGCCGTGGTCGCCGACGGTTCGCGTCCACTGGACGCTCCCGTCGGCGGCGTCGAGCGCTCGGACGTCGCCGTCGTCGAGTCCGACGAAGACGCGGCGCGGCCCGACCGCCGCGGTCGCAGCCGTCGCGTCCGCGACGTCCGCTCGCCATCGCTCGGTGCCGTCGGTGGCGTCGAGCGCGAGAACGGCGGACCCGCCCGGGCAGACGTACACCGTGTTCCCGCGAACGGCCGGTGGCGCGCGACCGCCAGCGCTCCCGCCGCCGCCGTCGAGGTCGACGCGCCAGCGCTCGGTGCCGTCCGTCGCGTCCACCGCGTGCAGGTGCGTGCCCTCCGCGAGGACGTACGCGGTCTCCCCGTCGGTCGCGGGCGTCGAACACGCACCGCCCGCGGTCTCGAACCGCCACCGTGGGTCGCCGTCGGCGGCGGCCAGCGCTGACAGCGTCCCGTCGTCGTCGCCGACGAGCACCGCGTCGTCGACGACCGCCGGCGTCGATTCGACGCGGCGGTCCACCAGCCCCGTCCACTGCTCGCGGCCGGACTGGGCGTCGATCGCGTACACGCCCGGGCCGTTGGACCCGGCGTGTCCGACGTAGACGGTTCCGTGGGCGACGGTCGGCGCTTCGAGGCTGGTTCGGACGCCGCCGTCGCCGAACAGGTCGCCGAGGCCCTCTCCATCGTGCCCGCCGTCGTCGATGGGTGCGCGCTCGTACCGCCACTTTGGCGTGCCGGTCGCCGCGTCGAGCGCCCACACCCAGGTTCGGCCGTCGACGTAGACCGCGTCGTCGACGACGGCGAGCGCCGCGTGGGCCGGCTCCGAGAGGTCGACGTCCCAGTCTGGAGCGACGGCCCACGTCTCCGCCGGCGCGTCCCGCGGCGGGTCGCCGGCAGTGGCCGCCGTCCGCGCGTGATTGGCCCGCCCGGTCGGGACGCGCGAGGGGTTCGTGCCCGCAGTCGACGGTGCGTCGAGCGCGGCGTCGAGCCGGTCGCGGGCGGTGCGAGCGGCGGCCCGGACGGCCGGCCGCGGGTCGGTGACGGCCGCTTCGATGGCGGGCCGGTCGGCTCGCGTTCCGACGTGGCTCAGTGCACGGAGGACGTGCCGGCGGACGCCCGGGTGGGGGTCGTCGACGTGCTCGCGGAGCCGGTCGACGTCGCGTTCGGGGAGCGCGACGTGCAGGTCGAGGACGTCGACGAGCGCCTCCGCGCAGGTCGCGCCACGTTGGCCGTCGACGGTGTCGAGCGCGCGGACGAGCGCCCCGGCGACGACGGCGGCGTGAGTCCGGTCGTCGCCGACCGTTCGCAGGCAGTCGACGGCGGCGCGCGCAACTCGGGCTTCGACGTCCGCGACGCGGACGGCTATCTCGTCGACGCTCTCGACCACCGCCGTCGCGTCGCCGTCGGCGACGCGCGCCAGTTCACCGAGGGCGCACTCGCGGACCCTCGCGTCGCCGTCGGTCAGTGCGTCCGTCAGCTCGGCGACGATGCCGTCGCGGAGTCCGGGCTCGCCGGCGGCGAGCGCGCCGAGCGCCAGCACGCGCGCACGTTGGCGGTCGACCGACGCGGGCTCGGCGCCCGGCGGGTCCACGAGGCGGTCGCGGACCGACGCCACGTCCGCGCCGGGCTCGCGGCTCAGCGTCGCAATCGCTTCGGCGACGCGACGTCGCAACGTCGGCTCGGCCGCGTCGAGGTGCTCGAACAGCATCTCGAGGGCGGTCGTCGCCGCGATACCGTCGGTCGTTCCGAGGTCGGTCACCGCGTCGACCGCCGCCAGCGCGACCGCCCAGTCGCCGTCGAGCGCGTCCGCAAGCGCCTCGCGGATCGTCTCCCGCGCATCGCCGGCTGGGACGGCCGTCGCGAACGCAGGGAGGGCCGCCAGCATGCGCCGCGCCGCGTCCAACGGGAGCGACGGGAGCGCGTCGGCGAGCCGCGTGCCGACGGCGGCGACGAAGTCGGCGTCGGCGCTCTCGCAGAGCGTCGATGCGGCCGTCGACGCGGCCGGGTCCGTCGTCAGCGCGAACCACGTGGCGACCTGGTCGGGAGTCGGCTCGACCTCAGGCTTGCCATCCTCGTAGGCGCCGAGGACGCGGAGGAACTCGACGTGGCCGGTCTCGGCGAGGACGGCGACGAAGCTCCGTTTCGCTCGACGCCGCAGCTCCGGGGCGTCGCCGAGGTCGAAGTGGGTGACGTCGCGCTCGGCGAGGTCTGCGCCCATCCGCGCTCGCCCAGCGTCCTCGTGGGGGTCGAAGACGTTCCCGACGTCGATGAACGGGTACGCGACGCGGTCGCCGCCGTGGGCGACGGCGCGTTCGAGCGCGCGGAGGTAGTGCGCGAGGCCCTCCCGGCGCATCGGCGGCAGCGCCTCCGCCTCCCGCGCTTCGAGCGCGGCGACGACCGCCTCGGGCGCGGATTCGGCGACGCGCAGGAGGCGGTCGGTCAGGAGCGCGTACGCGCGACCGTCGTAGACCGCGTCGAGCGCCCCGAGCAGCGCCGCCGGGCCGCCCGCGGTCGACGCGATTGCCTCGCCGGAGAGGTGGCCGACGGCCTGGATCACGCGGTCCTCCGGCACCCCGTCGGCGGGAACCTGTTCGAGGACGGCGGGGGCGAGCGCCGCGTCGACCCCCGGCGCCGCCGCGAGTACGTCGGGAATCGTTCGGAGGGCGTGCGCGCGGTGGACCGTCGTCCAGTCGAGCAGTCCCGACAGCGACTCGGCCAGCGCCTCGGCCGCGTCGGGGCGCTGTGCCGCGACGGCCGCGACCGTCCACGTGGCGCGTGGCACGACCGCGGCCGGCCCGAAGAGCCGCGCCTCGAGCGCGCCGGCGTCGACGAACGTCTCGAGGGGGAGGTCCGCGGCCAGCACGCGGACGGCGCGCAGTGCCCGCCCGGTCACGAGCGGCGAGTCCGCGCCGATCGCGTCGTGGAGGTGCTCGCTGAGGGTGGCCGTCGCGAGCGCGCGGTCTCGACGAACGGTCGCTGCGAGCGCCGCGGTCGCCTGTCCGCGGACGACCGCCGGTTCGGCGTCGGCGGCGAGCGCGAGCAGCGCCCCGACTCGCCCTGGGTTCTCGGTCGGGTGGGTCGCGTCGTCCGGCGCGTGCGTCGGCGCGAACGCAGCCAGCGTCTCGGTGAGCGAGCCCGGCGACGCGTCGGCGACGACCGCGCCGAGAACGTGACAGGTGGCGCGAGCGCGGAGCGACGGCCGTTCGCGAGCGACCCGCTGGAGGGTCCCGAGTACGGCCGCCGAATCGACGGGTGCGGCGGTCGCCAGACCGCGAGCCAGCCGGTCGACGTCGGCGGGGGTCGCCTCGCTCGGCGAGAAGTCGGCCAGCCAGTCGCTGTCCGGGGCATCCGGTGGTGGCGACGGGTCGTTGCTCCGAGCGGTCGCGGCGCGTCGGACTTCCGCGTCGGGGTGGGCGGCGAGTTCGCGCAACGCGCCAGCGGCGCGCTCGTCGTCGGTCCACGAGAGCGGCGCGACGACCTCACGGAGGACGTCGCCGTCGGCGTCGTCGAGGCGGTCGACGAGCGCGTCGACGGCAAGCGGTGCGAGGTACGGCCACTCGGCGAGCGCGTCGCAGAGGGCGCTGGCGGCGGGGTCTCTCGCGGCTGGGGCTTCGAGCGCCGCGGCGAGCGCGCGGACGACCGGCGGGCCGGCCGCCGGATGACTCCCGACGAGCGGCACCACCACCCGGTCGACGAACGCACCCACGTCGACCGCGGGAGCGCCGTCGCGAGTGCACTCGCGCTCGACGGTGGCGAGGACGCTCTCCAGGGCCGGCAGCGCCGTCTCGGGGTGGTCTCCCGCCAGGTGCGCGAGCGCGCGACCGACGAGGACTGGCGCCGAAAGCACCCGCTTGCCGAGCCACGCCGTCGCCTCGGCCGCATCGCTCCCGTCGGCGACGACCCCATACGCAGCCGCCAACCGAGCCCGCACGGCGAGGCCGGCGTCGTCGGCCTCGAAGCCGGCTCGGAGCCGGTCCGCGTAGGGTGCGACCGACGCGGGCGACGTCCGAGCCACCGCGAGCACCGCGCGCGCCGCCTCGCGCCCGCTCTCGTCGTCGGGACCCGTCGCCACGAGGTCACCCACCGCGGCGTCGAGCGGATCTTCCCCCGACGCCGCGAGCGCGTCGGGCGCCGACGTCGCGAGTTCGCAGAGGAACTCGCTCGCCGCCGCCTCCTGCAGTTCGCCACGGTCCACGCGCCGCCGTAGTCGATCGACGACCGCAGGGAGCGCCGGCGGCGTCGCGTCCGCGACCGCCAGCAGCGCGTCCGCCACCTGCGTCGCATCGTCCGGGTACTGCGAGAGGTGCGCGACGAGCGCGTCGACGACCGTCGGCGCCTCCCCCTGCCAGAGCGCGCCCGCAGTCCCCAGCAGCGAGAGCGCCTTCCGCCGAACGCCCGCGGTCCCGTCGTGGCGCGCCCACCGGAGGTACCGCACGACCGCCGGCCGCGACCCCGGTGCACTCGCGCCGAGGTCCAGGAGCGTCCCGGCCGCCACGCGACGCACCTCCTCGGCGTCGTGACCGAGGAACACCGCGACCACGTCCAGGTCGAGCGCGTCCACCGTCACCGCACCGTGGGCGGAGAGCGTCGAGAGTAGCGCCTCCGTGAGAGCGCTGCCGGCGTCGTCGTCGCCGAGACGCGCCGCCACGCGACGGACCGTGCCGGGCGCCCGCTCGTCCGGCCGCCACCCCACCACGGTCCAGATCGCCGAGAGCGCGCTCCGAATGACCGCGGGGTCGTCGGTGAGGCGCGCGACGAGTTCTCGCACCGCGGTAGGCGCGGCCGCCGGACGCTTGGCGGCGACTGCGCTGAGCGCGCGGACCGCCGCCTGGCGTTCCTCCCGAGACGACCCCGTCGTGCCGTCGACGAGCGCGGAGACCGCCGCCGGCGCGTCGAGCCACTCGAGCTCGGCCGCCTGACCGTCCGCACCCGCTATACGGGAGAGCCCGTTCGCGGCGGCGACTCGCGTCGCATCGTCGACGTGCTCGAGCAACCGCTCGTAGGCGACCGACTCTGGAACCTCCCCGTCCAGCGCCACCACCGCCCCAGTCATCGACTCGACCGCGTCCGGCACCGGGTCGGCGTCCGCGCGCTCGACCGTCCACGCGGCGTTCGCCAGGTGCCGCCTGAGCACCGGCGGTTCGGCGACCCCGAGTCGCGCGAGCGTCCACAGCGAACGATCGGACCCTCCCCCGGCCGCGACGAGCGACTCGACCGCCGGCTTGAGGACCGCCGGGTCGCGGCCCGCGAGCGCACAGGCCACGTCCCGCGCGGCGGCGTCCTCCCGGTGGCTGGCGGCCGCGACCACCTCGCCGACGTGCTTCCGGACACCCGGTGGGTCTTCACGGGCCAGCGTCGCGAACAACTGGCCCTCCCGGCCATCGACGTCGTCCGCCGCGAGCGCATCACTCGGGAGCGAGTAGTCCGCGAGGAGCGACATCGGCGCCGGGTCCTCGAGCGCCAGCACCAGCTCCAGCCCCGCCTCGCGAACGGCTGGACTCGACGCAGTCACGGCTTCCACGGCATCGGCGCGCGCAGCAGCCGCGTCCACGTCGCCCCGGAGGACCCCGAACCGCTCACGCCGGAGCACCCTGACGTCGAGCGGCCCCGCACGCTCGACGTCCCGCTCATCGGAGCCACTCGAACGCGACCGGACAGACGCGCTGGACAACTGCTCGGTGATAGACGACGCTAACCAACGCCCCAGTAATCAACGGTAGGGCCAACCCACGAATCTCGTACCCCGGACGAAGCCGCTCGGACGAAGTTCAACTGGACCCCGGCCAGCACCGGGACGACATCGTTCCGATTCGTCCAGCCCCTCACAAGAACCAGAAGACGCTTGACATTAGAAATATTCGTTCGGCTCGTATGCCCTCCTACGAATACCGGACGATCGAGGTCGACAGTAGCATGATGGTCGCGGGACTCGGTGGCGACGTCCACCCCCCGGTCGAACAGTTGAACGAACTGGGCGCGGACGGCTGGGACGTCGCCGCGCCCATCACCGACAAGACCGGCGAAACCGTGAGCCTCCTCCTGCAACGAGAAACCTGATACCACCACGCCGATTCCACGACCGCTCCGGGACTGTGGCGGTCACGGGTCTGGGACGTCGGTGACGTCGAAGCGCGCCCCGCCGGTGGCGCTCTCGGTCACTTCGATTTGCCAGTCGTGTGCCTCGACGATCTCGCGGACGATGTTGAGCCCGAACCCGGTGCCATCGGACGCGGTCGAATACCCCGGCTGGAACACCTTCCTCGAGGCCGCGGCGGGAATCCCCTGCCCGTCGTCGGCCACGTAGAACCCGTCCTCCAGCGACCCGACCGAGATCGTGAGCGACGAACCCGCTTCCTCCGTATCCCCTCGCGGTGCGTTTCGCGCGTCGGCGGTGCCGTGGTCGACGCTGTTCCGGATGAGGTTCTCGAACACCTGTCTCAGGCGACTAGGGGCCGCCCGGACGGCTCGGTCGGTGTCGACGACGAGCGACGCGTCGCCGGTCTCGACGGTCCGCCAGCTCTCCTCGACGATGGCCGGGAGCGACACGACCTCGGCGTTCGTGACCGTCTGCCCGTCGCGCGCGAAGGTCAGGAGGTCGTCGACGAGGTCGAGACTACGGTCGAGTGCGTTGCGGACCTCCTCGAGGTTCTCGCTGTCGGTCGACGCCATCTCCTCTTCGAGGTAGCCGCGCGCGACGTTCAGGGGGTTCCGGAGGTCGTGGGAAGCGGCGTTCTTGAAGCGCTCCAGGCGCTCGTTCTGCGCTTCGAGGGTCTGCGTGCGGTCCCGGAGCTCCCGCTTGGTGGCGAGGCGGTCGAGTTGCGTGGCGGCGTGCGACATCAGGAGCTCGGTCAGCTCGAGGTCGGTCTCGTCGAAGGCACCCGTGGACCGGCTCACGGACTGGAAGACGCCGTGGTCGCCGATGGGAACCGTCAGCGCGGATTCGAACTCGCTGACGACTGGCGTCACCGAGTGCTGGCTGAGGTCGTCGACGATCGAGGCGTCATTGGTTCGATAGACGCGGGCGGCGATGTTGTCGTCGGCGTCTATCGGCGTTTCCTCGTAGTAGTGCTGGGCGTCGAGGTCCGTCGACACCGCCTTCGGGATGAGGACGTCGCCGACGGCCTGGTCCGCGATGGCGATGTCGAACTCGAGTATCTCCTCGGCGGCCTCGACGATGCGGTCGTAGACGGCGTCGCGAGCCTCGAGGGACCCGATGTCGGTCGCCACCTCGTGGAGCCGGTGGACCTGGGACCGGTGCCGTTCGACCTGCCGTTTCCGCGTCTTTCGTTCGGTGATGTCTCGACCGAGCGCGACGATGCCGGTGACGGCGCCGTGCGTGCTCGTGACCGGCGAGAGGCTGGCGTCCACCACGGCGCTGTCCCCCTCGGGCGCCACGTGTTCGGCTTCGAATCGCTGGAACTCGCCGGCTGCGGCCCTGCGGACGCGGTCGCGGAGTTCCGATTGCAGGGACTCGGCGTGGGTCCACCACGGCGTCTCCCAGAAGGGCTTCCCGGCGACGGTGTCGAGGGTGGCGTCGATGAAATCGAGGGCGGTCTCGTTCGCGGTCCGGAGGGTTCCGTCGGGGTTGAGGACGGCGGCAAAAGAGGCGGGGTGGTCGAAGACGGTCTGGAACTGTCGTTCCAGTTCCGATCTGGGCATCGGATCGGTGTGTCGGGGTCGGGTCCGTAGCAGGACCAGCGTCTGGACGTCGGTGGGCGAGAGTTCGATGGCGTCGACGTGAACGGGATAGGTGGCGCCGTCGCCGCGGTGGTGGACGCCGGTGTGGGTCTGCCAGTCCGTCGACTCGAGGTCGGCCGTGAAGGCGTCCCAGTCCTCGAGGTACGGGACGTCGGACTGGACGGCGTCGAGGCTGGTGCCGATGAGGTCGGCGTCGGTTCGGTCGAGGCGCTGGCACGCGGTGTCGTTGACCGCTCGAACCGTCGGCGCGCTCGTCTCGCAGACCAGGAGACTGGCCGTTCCGGCATCGGCCAGTTGCAGCGCGGACGCGACCGCAGGCGCCAGGTCGGTGTCGGTGTGTATCATACTGCCGGGAATCGTACTGTCACGGCGTCCGCTTCGTCGCCCGCTATCTCGATGGTGCCGCCCGCCGCGCTCGCGACCCAGTTCGCCAACCAGAGCCCGATACCGTCGGCGTGGAGCAGTGGCGTCTCCTCGCCCGCGGCGAGCACCTCGCGGTCCGGGTCGAGGGGCTCCGTGCTGTAGTCCGTGATCGTCGCTTCGATCACCTCGGCGTACTCGCTACAGCGATCGATGGACACCGTCGGCCGGCGGGGCGTCCCGTCACAGCGCTCGAGCGCGTTCCGCACGAGCTCCCTGAACACGACGACCGCGTTGCTCGGTACCAACGGCAGCGGGCCGCTCGGGACGTCGATATCCAGTTCCGTCGCCGGCGCGTGCGCGTCGAGCTCGGAGAGAGCGGTCTCGAGCGCGGTCGTGATACACACGCCACCGGAATCGTCGTCGAGCCCCTGGAGGACGACCTCCGTGTCGTGGACCCTCTCACTGAGCTCCGTCAGGTCCGCAGCGGCCGAGGCGACGGCGTCGAGATACGACTGCTCCTCGTTCCCCGAGACGTGCTGCTCGAGCAGTTCGCAGTACCCCTGGATGACGCCCATCCCGTTCCGGAGGTTGTGCCGGAGGATGCGATTCAACACGGTGAGCCGTTGCTCGCGGATCTTCCGGTCGGTCACGTCGGTCTGGAACCCGACGAAGCGAGTGACCTCGCCGTCGTCGTCCCGAACCGGCGCGACGTCGACCCGATTCCAGAACAACCGGCCGGACTTCTCGTAGTTCTGGAGTTCGACCGACACCGGCCGTTCCGCATCGATCGCCGCTCGCAGCTCCGCGACTGGCTCCGGACTCGTGTTCTCGCCCTGGAGTAACCGACAGTCCCGCCCCACCACGTCCGCCTCCGCGTACCCCGTGAGCTCCTCGAACCGGTCGTTCACGTACACGATGTCGTTCGAGTCCGAGCCGGCCTCGCAGATCGTGATGCCGACCGGTGCCGCGTCGATGGCGCGTTCCTTGATCCGGAGTTCCGACAGGGTCTCGCGGAGCTGTGCCTCGCGTTCGCGGAGTTCGAGCGACTGCGTGCGCTGTCGGAGCAGCGACGCCAGGCGCGCGTCGAGTTCCGCCTGTCGGATCGGCGCCTCCACGACGTCGTCGACGAACTCCCACACCTCGCTCCGCGAGAGCAACCCCGACTCCCGGCTCGCGACCAGCAACAACGGGAGGAACGCGAGGTCCGCGTCCGACTTGCAGTCCTGGAGTGCGTCCCGATGCGCCCGGAAGTGCGTCGCGTCGACGATGCAGAGATCGAACTCGCTCTCGAGTCCAGCAGGCGTCTCGGCGGTCGCCACGTCGTAGTCCTCGTCGGCAAGCCACTCCCCGAGCAGGCGCCGGTTCTCACCGGGGTCCATGAACAACAGCACCGTGCGCGGCCCGCGTACCGATGGCTCTTGCGCGACGTAGGAACTCGTGGTAGATGCATCGTTGGGAGGGTCATCCATCGCTATCAGGCTCCTCTCCGTCCGGTGGTCTCACGGTTTCGTCGCCGGGGTCGACGAGGTCGGGGGTGCCCTTGAGGACGCCCCGTAACTCCCGCAGTGGCTCACCGACCTCGATACCACGGTCCGTGATCTCGAACTCGCGGAGCGTCCGTTCGAAGTCGCTCGTCCGTTTCTTCAGTATCCCGAGGGCCTTCCGGAGTTCGCCCTGCATCTCGAGGTACCGGAGGAAGACGAGGTTGTCGGCGAGGTAACTCACGTCCTCCGCGGTGGGTTTGAAGTCGCCAGTCACCGATTCGGTGGCGTCGACCAGGATGACGGTCACGCCCATGTTCTTCAGGTACCGGCACAGCGAGTGTAGCTCTCTCCTGAGGTCGTCCTTCTGGCCGCGGAGCGAGAGCCGGTACCCGTCGATGCCGTCGATCATCACGATCTCGGCGTCGTTCGCTTCCACCTCCTCGCGGACTCGCGCCGCGAACTCGCTCGAGGAGATGCGGAGCGGCTCCATCTCCGCTATCTCGAGCGTGCCGCGGTCCCGCATCTCGGTCACGGGGATGTCGGTCTGCTCCGACCGCTCGAGGAACGTCTGCGTGTTCTCTTCGAACATGTAGATGACCGACCGTTCCCCGCGCTCGGCGGCTTCCTTCATGAACTGCGTGCCGAGCGTGGTCTTCCCGACGCCGGTGGGGCCACTGAGGATGGTGACGGTGCCGCGCTCGATGCCGCCGTGGAGTTGGTCGTCGACCTCGGGAATCCCCGAGGAGATGGTTTCGGTGTCGAATGCGGCCGAGTGCGTCCCGGGGACGAGTTCCGGGAAGAGGGCGAGCCCGTCGGGCGTGATCCGGAACGTGTGCGGGCCTCGCGCGGAGTCGGACCCGCGGAACTTCTTGACCTCGAGTTCTCTGCCGTGCGCGCCCTGGGAGAGGGCGATGGTGCCGTCGCTGAGGTACTGGAGGTCAGCGTCGGACCGGGCGGCGGTCGCCTGCGTGGTGAACAGGACGGTGGCGCCGGTGTCCCTGAGCAACTGGACGAAGCTCCCGATGAGCTCGCGGAACTGGTGGTCGTCCGGGGCGAGGTGCCGGAAGCGACTGAGCGGGTCGACGAACACGCGGTCGGGGTCGTGCTCCTCGATCGCGTCCGTGACGGCGGCCGCTATCTCCGGGCCTTCGGTCTCCGCGGCGCTGAAGATGTCGTATCGCTGGCCGTCGCCGAAGGCGTCGCTGCTCGGCGTGAGGTCGAGGAACTCGATGCCATCGAGGTCGAACCCGAGACTGGCGGCGTTCTGTCGGATGTCTTCCGTGGACTCTTCGAGGTTCACACAGAGAGCCGTCTCGCCGGCGTCGCGGCCCGCGGTGAGGTAGTGCAGGCCGAGAATCGTCTTGCCGGTGCCCGGGTCGCCGGTCAACATGTACGCGCGGGTCGGGATGAGTCCGCCGTCGAGTACCTCGTCGAGACTGTCGATACCTGTCGTGATACGAGTTGGTGCAGTCGGTGATGTCATGGGTTGGTGTGTGCGTGGGTGGTTAGGGGTCCACTGCGTCCGCGGGGTTGTGAGCTATCGTTGCGGCGGTGCCGGGGGCGAACAGGCGGTCGATGTCGGTCGCGGTGAGTGCGTGTGCGCCGTCGGTGACGGCCGGGGCGAGTTCGCGGAGGTCGGCTGCGAGTGCAGCGGCGGGCTCCGAGGAACCGGTGGGGGTCGAGTGCTCGTGGTCGATGACGAGTGCGAGTCTGTTGACTGTCGAGGCGAACCGATGGACGACGTCCGCGTAGGTGTCGCGCGCCAGGACGCGGTCGACGGTGTCGAGGAGCACCGGTCGCCTGACCGGCTTCTCCACGTAGTCGTCGAACGGCAGGTCGACGACGTCGGGGTCGCAGAGTCGATTGATGCAGAGGATGAGTCGTGGCGGTGACTGCGTGTGCCGCGTCGTGGGGGCCGTCGCCGTGTCGGTGACGGCTTCGAGAATCGACCTGTCGCAGATGGCGACGGCCGCACCCGTGTCCGTGATATCGGCGATGTGACTCGTGGACGCCGGCCGGGTGACGGCGTGACCCGCGTCTTCGAGCCAGTGCTCGTGGAGGGTTGCGAGCGCGGCGACGGTCTCGACGAGGAGGACCTCGTCGGTCGTGTCCGTCATCTGGACGACCGGTACGGGTGCGGTGCGTCGGCGTACACTGCGGTGACGGTGCCGGCGGCCGTGATGGTGACCGTGTAGCTGTCGTACTCGAAGGTGAGGACCGTGTCCGTGGTGACGGCCTCGTCGCGGACGGGTTCGAACAGTCCTTCGAGTGCGTCCACGTCGACGGCGGACTGGAGGGGTGCGTCGCTCGTGGCGTCGAAGGCCGGGTCCAGGTCGCTGATGGTCGCGAGGATGGCCTCCAGGACGGTCGGCGAGTCGCGCCAGTCGTATCGTGCCAGTTCGACGGACCGTGTGTCGGTGGGTCGGTCGTCGCCGCCAGTATCGTCGTGGTCATGTGTCATGGTGTGGGGTCGCCGAGTGAGATCGGGATGGTCGACTCAACGAGTGTACTCAGACCTTGCGTTCGGACCCTCATCTGGCGTGTCGCTATCAACATAGGGACCGGACCCTATGGGGGGCTACGTGAGTACCCTCTCCTCCCGCTCCCTTCGCCGACCCCTGCCCGTGTCCCCCACTTCTCCCAGTATCCCGTTCAGAGACAACATCCGTGCCCCGACGGATCATACGTCATCCATGGCGTACCGGGTCCGTCACAGCCGCGCGACCCGACTGTCGGGGTAGTCGCTCCGACCCGGTGCGCTCGATGAGCCGCTCAGTTCACGCCGTCGAAGAGCAACGACATGACGACGCGCTCCCCGGTGCGCCGATGCGACTGGTACGTCGACGACGCTATCGAGAGCACCTCCGCGAGGTCCTCGTTGGTCGCCGACCGCGGCCACTCGTAGTACCCACCGTAGAACGCCGCCTGCAACGCCTGATACTGTCGGTCCGTACACCCCTCCCGCACCCGCTCCCGGATGGCTACCGGCGTCTCGACCGCCGACACGTCCGACCGCCGCGCCGCCAACTCCACGCCCGAGAACCGCTCGGACAGCGCCTCGACGAACCCCCGAACGCTCGTCGACGACGCCACGCGAACCGTCACCGCCGTCCCGCCACCCGTCGTCTCCATCGCCTCCAACGCCGCCCCGTACTCCGAGAGCAACTCGAAGAACGGCGATTCCGAGACAGTACACTGATAGAGGCCCGACCCCTCGTCCTCGGCCAGCACGGCCGCCGAACGCACCACGTGCAACGCCGCCGGGAGCGACCGAACGGCCGCCGCCGACTCCTCGGCCTGCACGTACGCGACGTGCGACCCCGACCCCGACGGCATCGCGCCACGGAGCACTACCTCGCCCTCCAACTCCGCCGCGATGCGATTCCACACCAGTCCCGGGTCCGAGATCTCGACGTCGAGTTCGGTTCGCCTCCCCGGCAACTGCGGCGTCGTCACGCCAAGCCGACCCATCGCACTCCCGATGAGGTGGCCGAGTTCCCCGAACACCTCGCGCTGGTCGGGCGTGAACGAGTTCGCAGCCGACGCGTGCACGACCAGTACCTCGTCGGGCTCGTTCTCGAGAGGAATCGGGACGGCCGCAACCGACTGGAAGCCGTGCTGGAGCGCGGTCTCTCGCATCGGCCGCCACGCGTCAGTGCCGACAACCTGGTCGACGACCTGGACGGCGTTCGACTCGACGGCCGTCTCGAGAAGCGACTGGAGTGGCGCGCCCACGGCGTCGTCCTCGACCGCGTCCAGCAACCCACCCATCGACCCGGCCGTCGACGCCGCGACGAACGACTCGCCGTCGTCGGCCCGCTCCCCGACCCAGACCGCCGAATACTCCTCGCGGTTCCCCAGTCGCGTACACACGGCGTCCCTGACCGCCTCCTGCGTGGTCACGTCGTACATCGACCGCGTGATGTCTCGGATGATGCCGTTCAGTCGCTCCATGGCCTCCAGGGTGTCCGTCTGACGCTCGAGTCGCTGTTCGCGCTCCCGGAGCGCCACCTCGCGCTGGACGCCCTCGAACGCCGCCTCCAGGTTCGCAGCCAGAATCGAACACAGCTCGATCTCGGTGTGCGACAACCCGTCCGGTCCCTCGGCCGTCGCACGAAACACGCCGTGCTCGCCGAGCGGAATGAACAACCCAGTCGAGGATTCGTCCACCCCAACGGGCGCCGCGTCGACACCCCCAGGGTCCTCCAGTTCACCAGCGACCGCGTCGACAGCTCCCACTCCGTCCCCCCTGGGGACGTGACGTCGACTGTCAGAAGCGAACGCCTCCCACGCGACGTGGTCGTCCGCGGGCCCGACCGCGCCTTCCTCCCCGGCCACATCGACCTCGGGTGCAGTAGCCGCGATCGGACACAGCGCGTTCCGCGACTCGTCGTACTCGTACACCACGCCGTCAGCGATATCCAGTAAGTCCCCGACCGCCGCCGTCGCCACCGCCGCGATGCTCTCCGTATCGTCAGCCCTGAACATGTCCCGCGTATTCTCGTGAAGCGACCGCACCGCACTCTGGTACCGATGCGCCTGCGTCCGGTCGTTCAGCACCGTCAACACCGCCGTTTCGTCCTCGTAGACGACCGGTCGGGACGTCGTCGTCACGTACCGGGTCTCTCCCGTCACGGTCCGTATCTCTCGCCGCCTGTTCGTCGGCAACCGGTTTCCGCGCTCGGTCGCCCGCGCCTGCTCCAGGACCGTCTCCTCGTCCGACGCCGGCACGTACTCGAGCACCGACGTCCCCACGACGTCGTCGGCGGCGCCCACGCCCACCTGGTGGGCGAACGACTCGTTCGCGTACAGTATCTCGCCGTCGGTATGCACGAGGATGGAGTGCGGCGACATCTCCACGAGCGTCCGGTACCGATTCTCCGACCGTCGAAGCTCCGCCTCCTTCTCCCGGAGTTCGGTCAGGTCCACGACGACCGCCTGCCCGACCTGCTCGCCCTCGAACCAGCCGGTCGTCGTCTGCACTTGCACGTGCCGGACGTCCCCGTCCGCTCGCTCGAGCCGGAAGTTCGTCGGCCCGACGGCGCTCTCACTCCCGAAGATGTCGTCGATCTCGCCCTCGGCCACGGGTTCGTCATCCTCGTGAATGAACTCGAATATCGACCGCCCGACGAGGTCGTCGAGGTCCGAGAGCCCCAACAGGTCCAAGACCGCGTCGTTCCCCCAGACGGTCTCGCCCGTCCCATCGAAGAGGTTGATCGGCGCCGGCGAGTTCTCGACGAGGTTCCGATACCGGCGTTCGCTCTGCTCGAGTTTCCGCTCTCGCTCCTTCCGGTCCGTGATGTCGCGGCCTTCCGGCACGAGGAACTGTACCTCCCCGTCGTCGTCGCGAACCGGGCGAATCGAGAAGTCGATGATCGCGTCCCGGTCCTCGCCCTGCACCCGGTACTCGTCCCGGAACAACTCCCCGTCACGCGCTCGTTCGACGCCCTCCTTGACCGTTCGCTGTGTCTCGGGTTCGATCTGGAACGAGTACGTCTCCCAGATGGGCTTCCCGACCACCTGCTCGCGGTCGACGCCCGCGAACGCCAGCGCGGTGTCGTTCACCTCGAGCAGCGTGCCGTCGGTATCCATCAGCCCGATGAACGTGTACGTGTTGTCGAACACCGCCTCGAACCGCCGCTGTCGCCGTCGCCGGTCGGTGACGTCCTGGAACTGGGAGATGACGGAGACGACCTCCCCGTCCTCGACCAGGACGCGATTGTGCCACTCGCAGTGAACGCGCTCGCCATCCTTTCGGACGTTCTCGTTCACGTGCTTGAACCCGCCCTCGTTCTCGAGGAGGGCCTCCACCATCTGCCCCACGGACTCCTGCTCGGACGCGGGCACGATCTCCGTCCACGACTCCCCGCGGAGGTCGGCCTCGGAATACCCCAGGATGTCCTCGGCGGTCTCGTTCACGCGCAGGCATTCCATGGAGTCGTTCCACTCGATGACGCCGAACGGTGACTGGTCGAACAACAGGTTCAGGCGTTCCTGTTCCGCTCCCCGACCCCGAACTGCCTCGTACTCGTCAAGTGCCTCCCGAACCCGCTCCAGGAGGACCTGCTTCGACCCCGAATCCGGGTTCCGAACGACGTAGTCGGTGACACCTTCCGCGATCGCCGTACTGGCCACTTTCTCGTCCCCCTGCGACGCGTACAGAATGAACGGCAGGTCCGAATCGCCAGCACGAACGGTCTCGAGCAACTCGACGCCGGTTCCGTCACCCAACTCGTACGCCGCCACGACGCAATCGAACGACTCCTCCGCAACGGCCTCACGTGCAGCAGCCACACCGCGCTTCTCGACCACGGTGGCGTCGACGTCCCGTGGCCACCGCACGGTTGATTCTTCGGCGAGCGGCTCGACGCACAGCAGACGAGCCGATCCTCGCCCAGCACTTAACATGCCTCGCTAGTCAGGCAGGAATCACCATATAGTTCAGGATTGTCGGTATTCCCGGGGACTCGCCAGTGTCGCACTGCGGATGGAACGACGCCACCTGCAAGCCACGGTTCGACCATCGACCAACGTTTTCCGTCCCTTCCCAGTTCAAGGGGTGACCTAACACATCGCTTCATGAGGCAGCCATCGTCTCCTCGGACGTCCATGACCGAACTCACCGAGTACGAGACGTGCATCTCGAGAGGAGTCAAAGTGATCTGTCCGTGTGACTGGTTGGACGACGAAATGCCCCACTCTGTTCCGGTGTCGCACGTGCTGTCGCGGGGGGCGTGCGATCGAGCGGGGGCGTCGCTGGATGGGATGCGGTTGGTGATGAACGACCCCGACACCGGAGCGTTCGCGCAGGAGTATCGGCTCGACCGCCGCATCGAGACGACCAGGAAGGGGGGCGAGATTCCGTACTACGTCGCGCTCGCGCAGTGTCCGTACGACTCGTGCGACGGCGAGATGAGCGTGAATTGGATCGAAAGCACCACCGGGTCCCGTGCCATCGACCGCGACGAGCACGGGCACTGCAAGGAGTGTTCGCGTCCGATCGCGGGCGTGGACTTCCGGGTCGGGACGGACTGCGTCGGTCGCCTCTACCCGGTTTGACGACGATAGCGAGCGCATACCCCCGATTTGAGGCGGGGGCGTGAAGCGGAGACGACGAGCCCGAGGGGGTTAGATAGCAAACGATTTTGAACGTGGGGGGTTTGATGGTGGACTAGTGATGTGTTCGCGGTCGAGTTCGGACGACGAGGGGAACTGGGAAGCGCGCCCGTTCGAAGCCGCGTTGATCGGTCGCGGTCGTCGCGGGGTGGCCTGATGGAGGCGTCCTCCCCGGTCGTCGATTCGGCGACGGTACTGGTCGTCGGGGACGCCGACTGGACCGCGGGCTTCACCGCGACGCTCGAAGCCGAGACCGAGGCGAGCGCGAAGCGTGCGGAGACGAAGGCGGCGGCGCTCGACGTCCTGCAGGAGGGCGGCGTGGACTGCGTCGTCAGCGCCTACGAACTCGGGGACGCCACCGGCATCGAACTCATCAGAGAGGTGCGGGGCGAGACCGGGACGCTCCCGGTCGTGCTCTGTACCGGCGAGGGGAGCGAGTCCCTCGCGAGCGATGCCATCGCGGCCGGGGTGAGCGATTACGTCGCGCTCTCGGACCCGGTCGACGACCAGTTCGAGGACGTCCTCGAGCGAGTGGAGCGCGCGCTCCGGACCGCCCAGCGCAGTGGGACCCAGCGGGAGCGCGCCAGACAGTTCGACGCCATGTTCGACGATGCGCGGACCGCGACGTGGGTGCTCGACCCGGACGGCCGGCTCGAACGGGTGAACGAGACCGCTCGCGAGATGGTCGACGCATCGACCGCCGACCTGGTCGCGGAGCCGTTCTGGACGCTCCCGTGGTGGGCCGCGGACGGGGAGAACGCGGACGTCGAGCGACTCGTCCAGACGGCGCTCGACGGCGAGTTCGGGAACGCCGTCGTCATGCAACCCCCGGAAGTCGCGGGGTCGCGGGTGTTCGACCTCTCCGTGCGACCGGTCGAGAACGACCGCGGCGACGTCGTGTCGGTCGTCGTCGAGGCCGTCGACGTCACCGAGCGCGTCGACCTCGAACGCGACCTCCGGCAGTCCGAGGAACTGCATCGCGTGACGCTCAACAACATGACCGACACCGTCCTCATCACGAACGAGGACGGCGAGTACACCTACGTCTGCCCGAACGTGCACTTCATCTTCGGGTACACGGCCGAGGAGATCCACGAGCAAGGCACCATCGACGACCTGCTCGGGTCGGACCTCTTCGACCGCGAGGAACTCGCCGCCGAGGGCGTCCTCAAGAACATCGAGACGACGGCGGTCGACAAGGCGGGCCGCGAGCACACGCTGCTGGTGAACGTTCGCGAGGTCGCCATCCAGGACGGCACCCTCCTGTTCAGCTGTCGTGACATCACGAAGCGCAAGCAACGCGAGGAGGCGCTCGCGACGCTCCAGGAGACGGCTCGCGACTTCCTGTACGCCGAAACCCAACAGGAGATCGCCCAGCACGTCGTCGACGATACGAGCGGCGTCCTCGGGCTGGACGCGAGCGCGGTCTACCTGTTCGACGCGGCGGTCAACGAACTCCGCCCGACGGCGTACACGTCGCAGATGCGGGAGCTCAACGGCCCGCTCCCGACGGTTCGCGCCGACGGCGAGACGCTCCCGAGTTACAGCTTCGTCGAGGACGAACCGCTGTTCTTCGAGGACGTTCACGACGCGTCTCGACTCGAGAACCGGGCGACCGACCTCCGGAGCGCGACGTACATCCCGCTCGGCGAGCACGGCGTGTTCGTCAGCGGGTCGGACCAGGTCGGTGGGTTCGACGCCGTCACGGGAGAACTCGCCGACCTGCTCGCGGCGACCGCCGAGGCCGCGCTCGACCGCGTCGCTCGCGAGTCGCGACTCCGGGAGCAGGACCGGATGCTGCAGGCGCAGAACGACCAGCTGACGGCGTTGAATCGCATCAACGAGACGATCCGCGAGATCGACCAGGCCATCGTCGCCGCGGAGACCCAGGAGGAGATCGACCACACGGTCTGCGAGCTCCTGACCGGCGACGACCGGTTCGCGTTCGCGTGGATCGGTACCGTCGACGCGACGACGGACGCGGTCACGCCGCGCGCGTGGGCGGGCCGCGAACAGGGGTATCTCGACAGCCAGGCGTTCGCGGTCGACGCCGCGAACGCGGAACCCGCGGGGCAGACCGCGGCGACCGGCGAGGTGACGAAGGTGCCGAACGTGGCTGCCGGGCTTCGGGACGACCCGTGGCGGAAGGACGCGCTCGCGCGGGACTACCTCTCGGTGGTGAGCATCCCGCTCGTCTACAACGACCTCACGCACGGCGTGTTGACGGTGTACGCGCCCAGTCAGGACGCGTTCGACGAGACGACGGAGGCCGTCCTCGCCGAACTCGGCGAGACGATCGCCGCCGCGTTGAGCGCCATCGAGCGCAAGCACGCGTTGCTCACGACGTCGATGACGCGCCTCGAGTTCGAGGTCGACGACCCGGCGTTCGTCCTCTCGCGGTTGGCGGCGGACGCGGGGTGTACGCTCTCCTACCAGGGCGGCGTCCAGCAGTCGACGGAAGGCAGCGACGTGTTCGTGACCGTCGAGGACGGGAGCGTGGATGCGGTCGTCGACGCCGCCTCGCAGTTGGTCGGTATCGACGACGCCCAGCGCATCAGCGGCGACGGCGAGGGCGGCGTGGTCCGGTTACGGCTCACGCAGCCGTTCCTCGCGCTCGAACTCGCCGACCACGGAGCCGTCTTCCAGGAGGCGACGGCGAGTCCGAGCGCCACGACGCTCGTCATCGACATCCCGGGTGGTATCGACGCGCGAACGCTCACGGGGCTCGTCCGGGAGACGTTCGACAGCGTCGCGCTGCGGTCGAAGCAGACGCTCGACCAGTCCATCGAGCACGACTTGACGGCGACGGTCCTGGAGAAGCTGACTGACCGACAGCTGGAGGTCCTGCAGACGGCGTACTTCAGCGGGTTCTTCGAGTCGCCGCGCGACAGCACCGGCGAGGAGGTCGCGGAGACGCTCGGCATCTCCCCGCCGGCGTTCTACAAGCACTCGCGGACCGTCCAGCGGAAGCTCTTCGAGACGCTCTTCGAGGAGTCCAACGCGCCGGTCACGGGCACCGGTAGGGTTCAATAACGAACCGGGGTCTTCTGTCGGGGTTGGGTGATTAATCCCTGTGTATTCCCTAATACACTTATTACACTGGGTCGGGGTGCCTCGCCGGCACACCCGACCAATCATGAGAGACGTCGACCCCGAATCCGACCAAGAGACACCGTACGAGTGCTTCGGCTGTGGCAACATCATGATCGCGGAGAACCCCCCCGAGGGGTGCCCGGACTGCAGCGGCGCGATGCGGAATCGCCGAACACCACTCGAATAACGATGGCATCACAGACAGATTCCGCGCGACCGACGTCGGACGATGCCGCGACCGAGGACCCGGAGCCCGAGACAGCGCTCGAAACCGCTCGGCGACAGCTCCACCACGCCGCCGAGCACCTCGACATCGACCCGAGCATCGTCGAACGACTCAGACACCCGAAGAACGTCCACGAGGTGACCGTTCCCATCGAGCGCGACGACGGCTCCGTCAACGTGTTCACGGGCTATCGAGCACAACACGACAGCGTCCGCGGCCCGTTCAAGGGCGGCCTGCGGTACCACCCCGACGTCACCAGAGACGAATGCGTCGGCCTCGGCATGTGGATGACCTGGAAGTGCGCGGTCATGGACCTCCCGTTCGGGGGCGCCAAGGGCGGTATCGCGGTCAACCCGAAGGAGCTGAGCGCGACCGAGAAGGAGCGACTGACGCGTCGGTTCGCGCAGGAACTCCGCGACGTCATCGGCCCGAACCAGGACATCCCCGCGCCCGACATGGGAACGGACCCCCAGACGATGGCGTGGCTGATGGACGCCTACTCGATGCAGGAGGGCGAGACCACGCCCGGCGTCGTCACCGGCAAACCCCCCGTCGTCGGCGGCAGCGAAGGCCGCGAGGAAGCGCCCGGCCGGAGCGTCGCCATCGTCACGCGACTCCTCTGCGAGTACTACGACCGCGACCTCGCGGAGACGACCGTCGCCATCCAGGGGTACGGGAGCGTCGGCGCGAACGCCGCCCGACTGCTCGACGACTGGGGCGCGACGATAGTCGCGATCAGCGACGTCAACGGCGCGATGTACGACCCCGACGGCATCGACACCCGAAGCGTCCCGTCGCACGACGAGGAACCCGAAGCCGTCACCGAGTACGCCGACGACGTCATCTCGAACGCCGACCTGCTCACGCTCGACGTCGACGTCCTCGTCCCGGCCGCACTCGGGAACGTCATCACCGAGGAGAACGCCCGAGCCGTCGCCGCGGACCTCGTCGTCGAAGGCGCGAACGGCCCGACGACGTCCACCGCCGACGCCATCCTCGCCGAGCGAGACGTCCCGGTGATACCCGACATCCTCGCGAACGCGGGCGGCGTCACCGTCTCGTACTTCGAGTGGCTGCAGGACATCAACCGGCGCGCCTGGTCGCTCGAACGCGTGAACGAGGAACTCGACGCCGAGATGCAGGCCGCCTGGGAGGCCGTTCGAACGGAGTACGAGACGCGCGACGTGACGTGGCGCGACGCCGCCTACATCGTCGCGCTCTCCCGGATCGCCGACGCCCACGAAGCACGCGGCCTCTGGCCCTGACCCCGCAGTTCTCCCACCCGCCCCCGAATTCGTCTGCTCTCGACGCGACCACAGAGCATCGAAACCAACTGACTGTGGGCACGTTCGACGCGCCGGTCAGTTGTCGGTCTGTGGGGTGACGGCTTCGCCGAGCGTCCGGCCGAGCAGGGCGAACGCCAGCATCGTTCCCACGAGCAACGCGCCCGGGATGGCGGCGACCCACCACTCGGGTGCGACGCCGCCCTTGGCGGTGCCGAGACTGATCGTCTGGCCCCACGACACGACGGTCGGGTCGCCGAGCGTGACCATCTCCCCGTCGAACGGCGAGCGGAGGACGATGAACGACAGTGCTGCCTCCGTCACGACGAGTAGCGGAATCTGGAGGGTGACGTTCGTGAGAACCGGCTGCGCGATGTTCGGGAGGAGGTGCTGGCGCATGACGTCGAGTTTGCTCGCGCCGGTCGCTCGCGCCGCCTTCACGAACGGGCGGTCGCGCAACTGGATGGCCTCGTTCCGGACGAGGCGGGCGAGCCCGCCCCAGTTCGTCAACCCGAACACGAGGAGCAAGACGAGCAGGCGGTACTCGTCGTTCCACCACCAGAACAGGAGGTAGACGACGAGCGCGGGCACGGTCTGTGAGACGCCGGCGGCGCGCATCAGGACCTCGTCGACGCGCCCGCCGGCGTACGCCGCGAGCAGCCCGACGCCGATACCGGTCGGGACCATGAGGGTCGCGGAGACGACCGCGACCACCAGCGCCGTGTGCGCGCCGAGCAGGAGGAACGGCAGGAGGTCCTTCCCCGTCGAGGTCGTCCCGAGCGGGTACTGGAGCGTGCCGTGACACCGCCCGTTCGCGACGTCGCCGACGCACGACCCGGGCGTGAACAGGTGCACGGTCTCGACGGAGAGCCCGACGGGTGGCTGGCTCGCCCGGTCGAACGCGATACCCGTCGGCTCGGAGACGAGGACGGGCGCCGCGATCCCGACCGCGACGAACGCGACGACGAACGCGAGACTCAGGAAGGCGGCCGGGCTCTGCCGGAGTCGCACCCAGTGTCGCTTCGCCGCCGCGGGCTCGCGAACGAGCGGTGCGACGACGAACGCGAGGATCGCGAGTACCGACGCCGCGAACAACCAGTCCAGCGGTTCGAGGTTCGCGACGAGTGGGAGCGAGTTTCCGGCGACGTGCTCGTGGGAGAAGCCGACCGCGAGCACCCCGAGTCCCGCGAGGAACAGCCACGTCGACCGAGAGAGCCACCGCTCGCTGCCGGTGGCCTGCTCCCAGTCGACGTCCTGGAAGCGCTCCGGCTGAGCGGCCGAATCCGACTGCTCTGTCGTTGGCGGGGTCATGGCGGGCGGCTCGCTGCTGTCGTTGGCGGGGTCATGGCGGGCAGGTCGCTGCTGTCGATGGAGGGGTCATGGCGGGCGGCTCGGTGTTGGGGTCGCGTCGAAAGATTAAGTGGTTCCAGTTCGCGAGGTGAACGTATCGATGTATCATCAAGTGTCCCCATCCCAAGTAAACGTTACCCCCGGCGGTCGCGCTCTGGTACCGGCCGCTGACACGGGCCAACTGCCAGCCCTCCACGACGCTGACCCGTCGACTCTGGCGACGTCCGACAACGTCGCCGTCCCGGCGCCATGAACCGACTCGGGTTCCTCGTGCGTCGGACGCTGGGGCTCGCGGTGACGGTGTGGGCGGCGTTCACGCTCGCGTTCGCGTACATCGCGCTGACGCCGTTCACCGAGGGCCTGCTCGCCAGCGACCAGGTCACTGCGTCGCCGTCGGACCCCGTGCTCGCGCAGTACGTCGACTGGCTCGCGTGGACGCTGACCATCTGGGACGAACCGGTCGTCGCGACGACCCTCGACCACCTCGCGTACACCGCCGCGTACCTCGTTCCATCACTCGCGCTCGCCGTCGTCGTCGGCGTCGGCATCCGCGTGTACACCATCGGCCGCGAGGGCACGACGCTCGACTCGTACGTCACTGCCGCGTCGCTGGTCGCCGTCAGCATCCCCGTCTTCCTGCTCGCGCTCGCCATGCGCGAGACGCTCCTCGTGCCGTTCTTCGAGGCCTTCGACGTGATACGCATCTACGACCGCGCGAGCGGCGCGTTCACCGTCCGGAACCTCGAAGCAGCCCTCTGGTCGACGACCGTCATGACCCTGTTCCTGCTCGCGGTCCAACTCCGGTACGCCGGCGACATCCTCAAGCAGTACGCGTCGGCCGACTTCGTCAAGGTCGCCCGCGCGAAAGGCGGCGGCAGCTGGCAGGTCGGCCGCCACGTCTTCCGACAGACCGCCATCCCCATGGTGTCCGTGTTCTTCACCGAACTCCTCGGCACCGTCGTCCTCGCCGTCTTCATCGTCGAGTACGTCTTCGGCGTCCCCGGCATCGGCGAACTCACCATCGAAGCCGTCCTCGACCAGAACCTCCCCCTCGTCCTCACCATCGCCGTACTCACCGTCCTCACCGGCGTCCTCGCGAACTACCTCCAGGACGTCGCCTACATGGTCTACGACCCACGCGTCGACTTCGAGAACTAGACCCACGCCTCGACGCGGGGAGCGTGGGACCGCGCGACGCTCGACCCAGCGACCTTCGCGAACCTGACGACGTTGCCGACCAGAGGCGAACGCTGAAGGCTACACGAGTTGTAGCCGGAGAGCAACGTGACGGCCGTTCGTGAACCGGTTCCCGACGCGAGCATGCTGACGGCACTCCTCGAATTGCCTGCTATCGAGCCGCCGCGGTCGCGTCGGGACCACAGCGGTGCCAATGCGACGCCGAAGAACGACCCTCCGCGTGACACGGTCGGTGAGTCTCCATGACCAGACCGCTACTGCGGTCGCCCGACGCCATCGAGGACGAGGCCGTCCGCGAACGGGTCGTCGACCTCGCCGAGCGACTTCGCGCACCGGACGGGTGTCCGACCGAACTCGGCGCGCTGACCGACCGACGAAAGGCATGCGCGGCGGTCAGAGAACTGGAGGACCGTTCTGCCAGGACGCTCCTCGTCCCGGTCCTGCTCGAGGTGTTCCGCGAGGAAGCGAAACGGTCGTTCGGCCATCGGGCGGGAACGATGCTCCACCGACCGATCTCACGGGCGATCCGCACCGAGATACGCCATGCACTCGACCGGTTGTGGGGGCTCGCCACCGTCAACGCGTACGAGGACGCGGGCGAACCGCTCCGGTCGTTGCTAGCGCCCCTCGTCGACGTGGTCCACCTGGACGGACGACCGCGGGCGTCCGGCGGCGGTCTCCTGCTCCTCGGGGAGGCCGCGAAGTGGCGCCCGGACGCGGTCGCCGAGTCCGTCGTGGCCGCGGGTCGCCCAGCGGAGTTCGCGTCCACAGTCGGCGCGTGGCTCGAGACGGTCGACGACCGCGCGGCCATCGATGGCGTCAGACTCCTCGCAGCCGTGGCGACGCGATTCCCCGACACCCTCCCCGCCAGCGACGAGACGCTCCGCCGCGGCCTCGAATCGACGCTTCGATCCGACTCCACCGCAATCAGCAGTGTGGCGCTGCTCGTCTGCGATGCACTCGGAATCGACGTCACGGACGACGACGGGGACGTCCGCTCTGACCCGAGAGCGTACCTTCGAGCGTGCCTCGGGGCAGCAGACGCCGACGTGCGGCCGACACTCTCGGTGCGGCTCGGACACGTCGTCGCCACCGACACGAACCCCGACGCACTCGTCGAACCGCTCGTTCACAGGGCGCGCCAGCGGCGTAACTTCGAGCGCGACCCGGTGCTCCGCGCGATAGGTGAACTCGTCGCGTCGGACGTCGACTCGCCCAGAGGCGCGGTCCGAACGCTCTCGACGCGAGTCCGGGAGTCGTCGGACCACTCCCAGTCGCAGTTCGCCAGGTCGCTCGGCGAGGTGGCGACGACGTATCCCGAAGTCCTCCCCGAAGCAGTGCGGTCGCTCGCCGTGGTCGTAGACCGAATCGACCCCGGCGACGCCCACCTCTCCAAGCGAACCCTGACCGAGTTCCTCGGTCGGGTGGTCGTGGCCGGCGACGAGTCGTCGAGCTGCGTCTTCCAGGCGCTCAGCCGCGAGTGGGAGGTCGACTTCGGCCACCTCGCCGTCATCAGGAGCGAGTCGGTGCTGCCGACTGCGGGCGCGGTCGCGCTCGAGGCTCCAGACCTCGCCCCTGACGCGCTTCGACCGCTCCTCGAGCGCGCACGCGCCCTCGGTGACAGGTCCGACGAGGCGCTCCTGACGGCCGTGGGGGACGTCGTGCTCCGTATCGCCGACGACGACGAGAACGTCGCGGCGGTGCTGTGCGAGCGAGTGACAACGACCGAGCATTCACGACACGAGCAGGTGGCGTGGCTCCTCGGCGCGTTCGTCACGGGCAGCGTCATCCCGGAACCGTTCGAACGAACCGCATCCGTGGCGCGAACCGCCGTCAGCGACGCCCTCGACACCGACCGTGCACTCGGAGTGGCCGGTGAGGTCGCCGCGCTCGAGCCGGAATCCGTCGCCGACGCGACCGACGCCCTCGCGGCCCGGGTGCAGGACGCGGATCGAGGCTCGAACCGCCGTGACCGGACGGCACAGGCGCTCGGCGAACTCCGAGCGACCGCATCCGCCGCGGACTCAGGCCTCGACCTGCTGGCCGAGCACGTCCGCACCGCTTTCGGCGACGAACGCACGGCGTACGCTATCGCACTGGGCGAGACGACTGCCGCGAACCGGACGAGCCCCGCCGAGGGACTCCGGACGCTCGTCGAACACGTCCGAGCCCAACACGTAACCGACCACCAGGAGTTCGGGCCGCCACTCCGAGCGCTTAGCCAAGCCGCCGTGACCCCGGACGTGCCACTCGCGGAGACCCACGCCCCGCTCGTCGAGTGGACTCGAGACCGTCCGCCGACTGGCCAGACCCAGGAAGCAGACCCACCCGTCATCGTGGGTCAATCCGAGTCGACGGCGGACGAGTCGGCGAGCAACGAGCGGGACGAACCACCCATCCATCCGCGCAGGCACACCACGCTCCCCGCCGAAGTCCTCGGCGAGACCGCACTCGCGACGCCCTCGGTCGTCCCGGACGCCGTCGCCACGGCCGCTCGAACGATACGCGGATCCGGGGAGCCGGCCGCGGCAGACCGCCAGACGCTCGGCCTCCTCGTCGCCGCGGAGGACCCGTTCGCGCGAACGCTCGGCCGGGAGCTCCTCGAGGGATACGGACAGCACGACACATCGATCAGCGACAGCGCGCTGACGTCCATCGGACAGACCGTCGTGTCGCCCTCGACAGGACTCGCGACCGTCACCTCAGTGGAGTGCGAGCGAGCGCGCAGGACCGCTGGACTCGAGCAATGGCTCACCGTCGGCGGCCTCGCGTGCCGGTCCCTCCGGGACCGTCGACGCGCCACGGCGACAGTGAACTGCCTCGCCGACGCCGTCGAACTCACCGAAGACGGCTACGACGGGCCCGCCGAAGCCCTCGGCGAACTGCTCGTCGCGTCCCCCGAACTGGCGTCGGACTCGGTGAGGCCGCTCGTCGACTACCACCGCCAACGAACGTGGGGCGGGATCTCGGAGCTCGAATCAGAGTTCCTGTCGCTCAAGACGATCGGGCTGCTCGAAGCCGTGGACCCGATCGAGTTCGCGACGGCCGTGGTGACCCAGCTGCTCTCTGGAGCGGGCGACCTCCGTCGATACGTCAGGCAAGCGATCAGGGCGACGAACCACGACGTGATCTCGCCGGCGGACCTCGTCCAACCGCTCGAAGACGCACTCGCGTCCACGCCATCGGGCCCACCCGACTTCTTCTCGGGCTACCACTCCCACGAGTCCGGCTCCGGAATGCAACCACTGTGCAGCGGGTGCGGCAGTCGCGAATACGCCGACGCCTTCTTCGAGCTCATCGCCCTCACTGCCACGCACATCCCGGCCTCACCCGAGTTCCAGGCGCTCCGCGATCAGATACGGGATCTCCTCCGCGAGGTACCGACCACGACCGTTCGCGACCGATTGACGATCACGGACACGCTGTCGCAATTGGACGCCGTCGCCGCGCACTCACACGACGAGACGTATTGAGAGACTGGACTACCCGATCGAGCTCGACCCTCGGTGGACTCACCCTGCCCCGCTGATTCACGCGCGGCATCCAGATGATTCTCAATCATCAAGCGTCTCGTTCGGTGGGGCGAATGCTGCTGCAAGGCGCTCGCGCATGGCATCCCGTCGCAGCCGTCGGGCGCGGTCCTCGGACAGGTAGTTCTGGAGGACTACCTCGGGGTCGCTGCTGCCCTGTTCGGCGGCGATATCCTCGAGCCCGCTGATGACTTCCTCGAGCGTCTCCGAGTACTTGTCGTACCAGAACCGCCGACACAGCTGCGGCGACGGCCGCTCACCGTCGATACGTTCTGGCAGTCCGGCGGCGTCGGCGAGCTCGCGGAAGCGCCGCCAGACCGTCTGCCGCGAGATGTGGTCCGCGTCCGCTTGCGTCGACGGAAACAGGTACCCGTTCCACGACGAGCGGTCGCTCAACTGCGCGAGTCGATCCTCGAGGACGTCCATCCCGTAGAGGATGCTAACCGACCCGGGACCGTTCTTCCGTTCGGCGAACTCGAGACGTGGGACGTCCCCACCGTCGCGGTCGAGCTGCCTGACGTGCAGCTTGGCGACCTCGTTCGCACGCAACCCCCACGCGGCGAGGGCGACGACCAACAGTTCCTCCTCGAGCCCTTCGACAGCGTCCATGAGTGCTTGCACGTGCTCCGTTCGAAGGGCGGGCGTGTCGCCGTCGGTGGTAGTGTCCCACTTGAATTCGTCGTCGAGCCCGGCGGCGGGATTCGTGGCGGCGACCTGGCGGGACACGAGGTGACTGTAGAACGATTCGACGATGTCGGCGACCCGCTTGATCGTGGTGTCACTCTTCTCGGTACGCTCGTTTAGGTGGTCGAAGGCGGCGAAAACCTCGTCGACGCTCTCGTACGCAGGGATGTCCGTGTCTCGAGCGACAGAGTGGAGGAGGTCGGCGTGGTCGTTCGCACCCTTGAATGCTTTGAGGTAGGTGTTGAGGCGGTAGCGGAGGGTGTCGACACTGGCGTCACTCAGGCCGTAGCGGCTCGCGCGCCGGTCCAGGAAGTGCTCCAGGGCGTCGATTGTGACTTGGTCGTTGGACGCCCAATCGTAGCCATCCACGTCCGCGTCGGGGGCGATGTGCTGGCTCCAGAACTCACTGAAAGTCACGTCGTGGTGACGGCGGAGGGCGGCGACGAACGGCCGATAACCGTTGTCTGCGAGCCAGCTGGCAGTCGGTTTCTCGGTGTCGACGTCGATGCCGTCGGCGCCGGCGTCGGAGGCGACGTGCCGCCAGAAGTACTGCTGCATGTCGCCGAGGTCCTGGTCGGTCCAGCGGCGCGTAGGTGGTCCGTGGGCGTCAGTTCCTTCGAGTTGGTCCGCGGAATTCGTCGAATCAGCCATAGATTGGAGAGTTGTGTGGTCGGCCCGACGCGATGGTGTGCAACCTATCCTGGTTTTCTCATCGTCCTCGCTAGTACTTTGTGGTTGTTACAGTCAGATTACGGCCCTGTCAGGGGATGCGCGGCGTCGTACAGCTCAGCTAGAGTGCGACGTTTCGAAGAGGTCGACGACAGCACCTGGTGTGAACAGACGGAGATCCTCCCGGGAGGCAGCCGCTTCCTGGAGTTCGCTGGTGAAGCCTTCGCGAGCGAACAGGGCATAGACGACCGACCGGTCGGTTCCGTGCCAGCGGACGTCGCTCTCGAGCGCTTCGAGGTCAGCAAGCAACCCATGCCCCACTTCGCCCGTGGTCCATTTGCATTCACCGAGCAGGAGCGTCTCCGTTTGCTCGTTGATTCCGGCCACGTCGATCTCGTTCTCCCCGTACCACCACCGGCCGACTCGCGAGCAAGTCACGGGGAACGCAGCGGTTCGAACGACCTGTCTGCAGACGGTTTCGAACGTCCAACTTGTATGCTCGGATAGCGTGTTCTCGATAGCTCGTCGAACCGGCGTCGTGTTGCCCTGTTCGAGGGTCGCTCGGTTCGGGAGGACGTATCGGAACCAGAACCGGAGGAACTGGTCGGTGATCCGGTAGACACCACGGCCGTCGGGGTCAGTGACTGGTGTTTCGCGTTCGACGAGTGCGATGCGCGTGAGGTTCTGGAGGTACCGAGAGATGGAACTGGCGTCTCGGTCAATCTCGTTCCCGATTTCGCTCACTCGCGTCGCTCCACCGGCGATGGCTTCGAGAATCGCCATGTAGGTTGGTGGTTCGCGGAGTTCCTGGCGGAGCAGGAACTCTGGTTCTTCGTTGAGGAAAGCGCCCTTGGAGAGGACGAATTGTTCGACGTTGTCGAGCAGGGCTCGGTTGGTATCGAACTGTTCGAGGTAGGCAGGGATGCCGCCGAGGATGCTGTAGGCTTCAATCAGTTCGCGTGGGTCGTAGTCGGGGAAGAAGCCGGCGGCGTCGCCGAGCGTCATCGGTTCCATGCGCCATTGGCCGGTTCGGCGGCCGTAGAGTGGGCTCTCGTAGCTGAGGACGCCTTCTTCCATCATGGAGATGGACGAGCCGAGGAGGACGAGGGAGATGCCTGTGCCGTCGAGTGTTTGGTCGACGATGGTCTGGAAGACGGAGGGGATGGTGTCGTCTTCGTCGACGAGGTAGGAGAATTCGTCGAAGGCGACGACTGCAGGGCTGTCGAGGCGGCGGGTGAGGTATTCGAAGGCGTCGACGAAGCCGTCGACGTCTGGTGGGATGTCGTCGAGCTCGGTTGCGCAGTGGTCGGCGAAGCGGCGGGCGTTTTGGGTGGTGCCGCGTTCGTCGCAGAGGTAGTAGAACGTTGGTGTGTCGAGTGAGTTGAGGACGCTTGTGACGAGGGTGGTTTTACCGACGCGGCGTCGGCCGTAGAGGACGAGGAGGTCTTCGGTGTCGCTGGTGAGGTGTGAGTGGAGCCAGTCTCGTTCTGCGTCCCGATCAATCATTATGTGCACGATAATATTATCTCCTGCATAATCAGTGTGTGGGTCAGTCAGGAGCCTGAC
This sequence comes from Halorubellus litoreus, assembly GCF_037081675.1. Taxonomy (GTDB): domain Archaea; phylum Halobacteriota; class Halobacteria; order Halobacteriales; family Natrialbaceae; genus Halorubellus; species Halorubellus litoreus. The sequence goes on from NZ_JAZAQL010000004.1 coordinate 337,443, forward strand.
CGAGAATCAGCAAGAAGCAACCAATGACCGAGGTTAGCCGAGAGCTGGCGGTTCTCGGAGTGCAGATCGCGGGGTGGGAACCTGATTCGGGGAAGAGCTGGGTTCGCTTGCGGTGGCGGATTTTGAGAACAGGGTTTTCGCGGGATTGGGCATTCTTGTTGTTCAGCAGTAACATATTTGTGTGTTACTGACGAGACCAGTCAGTTGCACACACGATTTCTGCCCACCACAGGGACCGAACCGGAGTAAACCACATATCGCTATACAAAAAACTACTACGTCTCCTTCCCCACAGGTTCGGAGGATGGGCTAGTTCTAGACCATCTCTCCGTCTACTCGTGGTTTTTCTCGGCGGTCAAGGGAGGATATCGAACTGTTATGGCCGTGACTATCGGATAGAGGTGCGAAATTGCGTGAATTCTAGCGTTGCTGGATAGTGTCGCCACTTTCGAGCAGCGAACTCAGCGGGGGTTCAGCTTGTCAGTCGGGAGGGATCAACGCCGAGACGACGATCTCGACACATTCGCCCGCGGTCAACACGGGTGCGTAGTCCATCTCTCCATCGACGCCTGCTTTCAGCAGGAAGTCGGTGAGTCGCCAGATGTTGTAGAGGAGGACGGCGAACACGAAGTAGAACAGCCGCACCCTGTAATCCTTCGAGTGCCTTGTGGCGTGCCACAGCCGACCATCCCCATGAACGTCTGTAACTCGAAGAATTGGGTGTCCTCGTAGGTGGCGTTCGCGGCACGACGGGAGTCGAATCCGTCGAAGCCGTGGTCCCGAGCGAGTCGCGTTGTCCGCTTGATCTGCTCGGTAGTGAACTCGCGTGGGTCGTTCTCGTCTAAATTGTCCGGGAACGCATTCGGGTCTCGGTCTGAGGACACGACCTCCGCTTTGGGTCGGGCTTCGGGGACGTGGATGTCGTGGTCGTGAATCTCTTTGACGACGTAGTGTGCGGCTGTAGTGACGAATTCTCTGGTGGTGTCATCGAATCGGTTGCGCCAGGTCCGGGAGAGCACCGATTCGTTGGGGATCTTCTTGAGTCTGAATACGTCGGCCAGTTCGGGATATCTGGTGAGTGCGCGGTAGCTCTTGCCGGTGAGCTCTCGGTAGATGAACAAGCGCATCATGCCCTCGAAGGAGTGGGGTGCGGGGTGCCATTCGGGATATCCGTCATCGAGCAAGCCGAACGGCCCCGCCAACTGTCGAAGTGCGGTACAAAGCGACTGGTCGCTTTCGAGTGCGGTTCTGAGCTTCGTCCCGACGATTTACGCATCGGTCAACAGCTGCTCTTGACAGGCCATAATCGCCATCCAAGAAGCCAATCAGACAAGCAATGTGCTTCATCTTCTCGCACCTACCGCAGGCGTTACTGTCGGATTGATAGACACAGACAATCTTTCCCCCTCGGGGCACCTCGGTCGCTTCGCTCCGTGTGGGCACCGCTCGCGGCAACAACAGGGGTCAACAAGTCCGCCTCCGCCGTCTTCGATGGCTCCGGCGGCGAAATGCGCTTGCGATGCTCGCGTGGACGGTCACTGACGGACTGACGGCCGTTGGTCAACACGCAGATGGACTGAGTAGATAGCCTACGATGAAAGAAAGGCACACATTAAATCCACCTCTCTCATCGAGGTTGTGATAGTGCCCGTTTGGCTCTCATCGGAGGTTCCCATTGGAATATTGCGTCTCCGACTCAGGACGACAAGGCTTATATTGACTGAACGTTCATTCAAAAATGGGCATGAGCCCACCTCAACCAATGTCCCGCACCAGCCAGACCACCACAACGACCGGCATCTATCGCACCACCTGGAACGAGACCACCTCGCTCCACGACGTCATCGTCGAGGGAGTCGTAACCGCAACTGGCAGAACCCGCAGCACAATCGAAGACCAGTACGACCGCGCACACGCACGCTCGCTCCGTGACCTCTTTGACACAGATAACACCTCGGTCCCCTCCACAGGCGTCGTCAAATTCGTCGTCGCAGCCTGCACCGTCTCCGTCCACAGCGACGGCCGTCTCATCGTCGAACCACCGGACAGTATCCACCACGGCACCAGCACCTGAGTAAGCCACTACGCTACACCTGACGAGACCCACCCACAACCCATATGACACGCACACTCCCAACCGACCGCGGACTTCAGGCACGCATGGTGGTCACCGTCGTCCTGCTCGCCGGCCTCTACGCTGGCTTCGTCGGCGTCCTCGTCCTCGTCGACGCCAGCCTCCTCGTCAGCGTCCTCGTCATGGGCACGCTCCTCGGTGGCCAGTTCCTGCTCAGCGACCGCCTGGCACTCCGCGCGATGGGTGCACGCACCGTCGACGCCGACGAGTATCCACAGCTCCACGCGGTCGTCACCCGACTCAGCCAACAGGCAGACCTCCCGAAACCGTCGGTCGCCGTCGCGCAGACCAAGACTCCGAACGCGTTCGCGGCCGGGCGCTCGCAGTCCGCCGCCACCGTCTGCGTCACCACCGGTCTCCTCGAGACCCTCGAGGACGACGAACTCGAAGCTGTCGTCGCCCACGAACTCGCGCACGTCAAGAACCGCGACGTCATGATCATGACTGTCGCGTCGTTCTTCTCGACCATCGCGATGTTCGTCCTCCGGTGGGGCTGGCTGTTCGGCGGTGACGACGAGAATCCGTCGGCGCTCGTCGCCGTCATCGCCTCGTTCGTCGTCTGGATCATCTCGTTCCTCCTGATGCGTGCGCTCTCGCGGTACCGGGAGTTCGCGGCCGACCGCGGCGCGGTCGCCATCACGGGCCGGCCGAGCGCGCTCGCCAGCGCACTCCAACGCATCGACACGCGGATGGACGCCGTCCCGAAGCGAGATGCTCGCGAGCGGGCCGAGATGAATGCGTTCTTCATCCAGCCGCTCAGGAGCGGTTTCGTCGGCCGCCTGTTCAGTACGCACCCGAGCACGGAGGCGCGCATCGAGCGCTTGCGGGACTTCGAACGATCGCTCTGACAGCGGCGTTCGGCCAGTCACCCCACGACGTGTCCGTCATCGCGAGTCTTCGCGACTCCTTCGGCCCCGGGCAACGGTGCAGGTGGCGAGTGACAACGGTTTACTGCGGGGTCCGTCTATGACCGGGTAATGAGCGAGTCGAGCGACGATGCGGAGACGACCGACGAGATAATGCGGGCGACGTACCGGGCGTTGTTCCAGCACGGGTACTCCGCGACGACGATCTCGAAGATCGCCGACGAGTTCGACAAGAGCAAGTCACTCATCTACTATCACTACGAGGACAAGGAGGAGTTGCTCGGGGCGTTCCTCGAGTACCTCTTGGACCAGTTGGAGTCGGATCTGGCAGCCTCGGACGGTGAGGATCCGAAGTCGCACCTGCTCGAGGTCGTCGACCTGTTGTTGCCGAGTGAGCTCGAGGACGAGCGGTTCACGTTCCTGCGGGCGTTGCTGGAGTTGCGGGCGCAGGCGCCGTATCACGAGTCGTACCGCGAGCAGTTCGAGCGGTCGGACGAGCTGGTCGTGTCGTTGCTCGTGGACGCGATCGAGTGGGGTATCGAGGAGGACGTGTTCCGGGCTGTGAACTCGCGTGAGGTTGCGGAGTTCGTGTATTCGACAGCGTACGGTGCGATAGAGCGCGGGGTGACGGTCGACGACCCGTCGGTGCTCCACGAGAACCGTGGGTACATTGAGTCCTATCTGGAGGCGACCCTGTTCAAGTACTCCTGAGTCGGGTTCGGCGCGGTCCTCGGTGCGTTCGCGTGGAGGCGTTGCGTGTCTGTCTCTGGAGTGTGGTGTGGGTGGCGGTCGCTGGTGGTCGATTCTTGCGGGTGTTGCTTCGACGGGGACGGGGGTACGTCATTTGGTGCTGTGGTGGGTGACGGGTCACAGGACTTATGCTGACTGAACGTTTATTCAGCATCATGGTCGAACGTTCATCCGCCAGACGCCCCTGGCTCGCCGCACTGCTCGGCGTCCTCGCTACAGGCGCCGGCCACCTCTACCTGCGCCGCTGGCTCCGCGCCATCGGGTGGCTCGCCCTCACCACCGCCGTCACCGTCCTCTACGTTCCCGAACCGGTCCTCACAGCAGCGACCGCGGCCGACACCGTCCCGCTCGAACCCTTCCTCCCAACGCTCACCGTCATCGCACTGAGCGTCACGGACGCCTACCTCATCGCCAAACTCAGTAACCGCCTCCACGCGTCGCTGGGCAACCGCGGATCCAGCCAGACCAACACCACCCCCCGAGACGACGCCGCCAACGCCACGTACCCCGTCGGCGACCCCGACACCGACAACACCGACGCCACCGACGACAGCGTGGACTGCCCACACTGTGGGAAGCCCCTCGACCCCGACCTCGAGTTCTGTCACTGGTGCACGACCGACCTCGGCGACTTCGACAGCCACCGACCCGAACGAGGACGGGACGATGTCTGAGGACACCGCCGACGCGGAAGGCACCAGCACCCAGATCCAGATCATGGAAGCCACCTACCGCGCCCTCCGCAGATACGGTTACACCGACCTCACAATCGCCCACATCGCCGAGGAGTTCGACAAGAGCAAGTCCCTGCTCTACTATCACTACAGCTCCAAGGACGAACTCGTCGCTGCCTTCATCGAGTTCGCCGGCGACCGCTTCCTCGCGTCCCTCGACGACATCGACGAATCCGACCCGCTTGCGACGGTCCGGCGAATCGTCGACGTGTACCTCGCCGTCGACGTCGACGACGACATGCGGGACGCCCAACGTACCATCATCCAGCTCCGAGCACAAGCCATCGGTACCCCCCAGTACCGCGCGGAGTTCACGCGAATCGACGCCGCCCTCCGCGACCGCATCGCGACCGCGATCGCCGACGGCATCCAGACCGGTCGTATCCAGGAGGACATCAACGCCGAGCGTGCGGCCACCTGGCTGCTGTCGTCGCTCAACGGCGCGATGCTCGAACGTTACACCGCTGACCACGACGTCGTCGAACCAGTCCGCGGGATGATTCACGCGACACTCGACGACCTCGCGGCCGACGACCTCCAGGCATGAGTACGCGAGACGTCAACCTCACCGACGGCGACCTCCTGAAGCCACTGTTGGTCCTGTCGCTCCCCATCGTTCTCAGCCAACTGCTCCAGGTCGGGTACAACCTCGCGGACACCTTCTGGGTCGGCCGCCTCGGACAGGAGGCCGTGTCGGCCCTGTCGTACTCGTGGCCGCTCGTCTTTCTCATGATATCGGTCGCGGGCGGCTTCACGGTCGCCGGAACCGTCCTGGTCGCCCAGAACAAGGGCGCGGGCAACGACGATCAGGTGAACTACGTCGCCGGGCAGACCATCGCGTTCGTCACGATCGTCGCACTGGCGTTCTCCATCCTTGGATACGTCCTCTCGCCGTGGCTCGTCGACCTCGTCGGCGCAACTCCGGGCAGCGTCGAGTACCAGCTCGCCGTCGAGTACACTCGCACGATCTTCATCGGCGTGCTGTTCATGTTCGGGTTCTTCATCTTTCAAGCGCTCCTCCAGGGTTGGGGTGATACGCGAACCCCGCTGTACCTGATGGCTCTGGGCGTCGCCCTGAACGTCCTCCTCGACCCGTTCCTCATCCTCGGATTCGAGGGGAACGTGCTGCTGTCCTGGCTCGGCCTCGACGGGTTGCAGTCGTCGCTGTACGCGCTCACCGGGTTCGCGGGGTTCGGTGTCCAGGGGGCGGCGCTCGCGACCGTGTTCTCGCGGGGAGTGGGCGCCCTGCTCGGGTTCTTCTGGTTGTTCTCCGGACGGGTGGGCATCCACCTGTCGGCGTCGGACCTCGTCCTCGACTGGTCGATGGTCAAGCGCATCGTCTCACTGGGCGCGCCGGCGAGCGTCGAGCAGTCAACGCGCGCACTGGGCATCACGGTCCTGACGGCGCTCGTCGCGTTCGCCGGCGACGACGCGGTCGCGGCGCTCGGTATCGGGAACCGCATCAACTCGCTCGTGTTCCTCCCGGCCCTCGGCCTGGCGCGCGGGACGGAGACGATGGTCGGGCAGAACCTCGGCACCCAGCAGTCGGGACGCGCCCGGAGGGCAGTGCTCTACAGTTCCGGTATCGTCGCGGGAGTGCTGGCGGTCGTCGGCGTGGTGGCGTACGCGTTCGCCGACCCGATCACGAGCGTGTTCATCGCGGACGCACCCGACGTGGTCGCACTCGGTGCGGATTACCTCCGCATCATCGGACCGACGTTCCTCTTCATCGGGGTGTTCCAGGTAGTCCAGGGTGCATTCCGTGGGAGTGGGAGCACGCGGCTCGCGATGGCGTTCGCGATTCTCTCGCTGTGGGTGTTCCGGTTGCCGCCGGCGTACGTCTTCCAGGAGGTTCTCGGCATGGGTGCCAGTGGCGTGTGGCTGGCGATAGCGCTGTCGAACGTGCTATCGATGGTCGCCGCGGTGGCGTGGTTCGCGCGTGGGACCTGGACGAGCAACGTGGTCGCAGCGGAGCCGGCTGGGAAGGTGTCGGGCGATGACTGAGATCGAATCGCCGGCCCGTCTGGTGTCGGCACGCGCGGCGTCGCTTGCTCGGGCGACGGAGTCCCGGCTGGACGGGCCCGTTGCCATGGAGCGACCGCGTGCGCTCGGGTCGGGATTCGGCGCGGGCGACGTGGGAGTGCCGTCGCTGGTTGCGGCGTTGGTCGTCGAGACGATGCAGGACGGGACGGGAGGCGGGACGGCGGGAAGCGGAGTGGCGGGCAGTGAACCGCCAGCGGCGGCAGTCCGGACCGGGCTTGCCGTCGAGGCACTGGATCGACAGGGCCAGGCGTTGGCCACGGTCCCCGCTATCGCTGCGCGAGAGGGTGACGGGAGTGCGGTGACGGAGTCTGTCCTGTGGTGTGATTGGTTGCACGCTCGCGCCCACGAGTTGCTGGTGGGTGGTTCGGAGCGCGGGGAGCGGGTGGTGTCGGCGGTGCGGAGCATGGGGCGGGAGGTCGCGTCGCGGAACGAGCGTCGAGAACCGGGCCAAGTTGCCTCTGAACCGGTGGTCGCGGTGCCGTCGAGTGTCGTCGATGAGGGGACGGATTCGGTGATCGTTCGCGGGAGTGGGTGTTCGTGTGCGATGGCTGCGCGCATCGGTGGCCTGGTCGGTGGTGCGAGGCCGGACGTGCTCGACCATACGGTGACGTATGGCGAATTGGTCGACGAATCCGTTCGGGAATTTGGCCGGCAGATGATCGGTCGGTTGGGTGGGACGGCTGTCTCCGGGGGTGCGTTGGATCCTGCCGTCGGCGTCGCGGGTGGCGCGGGCGTGGTCCAGGATGACGTGGAGGGGTGCGAATCGGCGGGGTCGAGTGAGGGTTCGGACTCACTGTGCTGGCAGGCGCTGTGGTGGCTGCTCCTGGCGGTGGACGGAGGCGCTTCTGAGATGCAGCGGTGAGTGTACTGTCGGTGGTTTGGGCAGACGAGTCGCAACATACAAGTATTGACTGTACGTTCAGTAGATTTGCAGTGGTGGGCGGGGTACTTGCCGCCTCGTCTACCACCGACGACCGGTCGCCTGCTGAAACGAAGCGGTGGCAAAGATGCCGGCCCACAGGCACCTCAGGTTCGGAATCCCCCTGTTCGAGCCTTTTTTCGATGCAATCGTAGACAGTGACGAGAGCAAACGCTACCCTTTTGTAGACTGAACGTTTAGTCAGCACCGACGAACTGTGAGTACCACACTGACACCACGACCACGAATCACACGGAGGTATCGACATGGGACGGCTTGACGGCCTCTTCGAGACCGTAACGGAGCACTCGCGAATCGTCATCGCGCTCATGCTCGTCCTCACCGTCGCCGTCGGCGCCGGCGCCAGTGGAATCGACCAATCGAGCTCGCTCGACCAGTTCCAGAGCGAATCCGAGGAGTCCAAGAAACTCTCCTACATCGAGTCGAACTTCTCCACTGGCTCCGACAACACGACGAGCACACAACTCATCGTCAGGGACGACAACGTCCTCGACAAGGCGACCCTCGTCGACATCATCGAACTGGAACAGCGACTGCAGCAAAACGACACCATCGGGACCACGCTCGCGGAGAACAACTCCGTCGTCGGCATCTCGAACATCGTCGCAACGGCCGCCATCCAGAGCGAGATCGGCGCCGAACTCCAGCAAAAAGCGACGCGATTCGAGCGCCTGAACGCGACCGTCGTGGAAGAATCCGCCGCGCTCCAGCGCGAACAGGCCGCACTCGAACAACGGAGTACCGCGCTGAACGAGACCGTCGGGCTCCTTCGGGGCGCCCTCGACACAGTGCGTGCGAACCCGAACGCCGACATCCGAACGCAGTACGAACAGGTCGAGGCGAACACGACCGTCGACATCAGCGACGACTACGCCACGTTCGAAGCCGCCGCCGAACAGCTCCGGAACGCCACCTCGCGCGACGAAGCCGAGGCCGCGTACCGGCAAGGCACACAAGGCGTCCTCGCTGAACAGTTCGCCACGCTCCAGCAACGCGGTGCCGAACTCGAGGACCGCGGTGAAGCACTCGAAGCCAAGGCAACCGAGCTCAAGGAACTCGGCCGGGAACTCGCTGCCCTGAAGACCGAACTCGAGGCCAAGTCGAACCCGAGTCTCGACACACAACTCGAGCAGCTCCGCTCGATGAATCAGAGCGAGATCGACGACACCCTCTCGCTCGTCCTCGGCGAGGACAGCGACGGCGGCGGCGCCGCTTTCGCGTTCATGCCCACCAGCTACGAGCCGGGTAGCACGAGTGCGAACGCGACGATGCTCATCGTCACGCACGCGTCCGGTGGCGGCGCCGCGACGGGGACCGCCCCCGACCGCCTCGTCGACGCGCAACTAGCGATGCAGAGCGTCACGAACGACGTCGGCGACGGCACTGACGTCCTCGTCTTCGGGTCGGGCATCATCTCCGACGAGATCAACCGGTCGATGGCGGACAGCCTCGCCATCGTCGGGCCGCTCGCGCTCCTGTTCGTCGTCGTCGCGCTCGCCATCGCGTACCGCGACCTCATCGACATCCTCCTCGGCGTGTTCGGCATCGGCGCCGTCCTCGTCTGGACGTTCGGCTTCATGGGCTGGGCCGACATCGCGTTCAACCAGATGATGATCGCGGTGCCGGTGCTCCTCATCGGGCTGAGTATCGACTACGCGATACACATCTTCATGCGCCACCGTGAGGAGCGGAACAACCGCCACACCGCGAGTGACGTCCGCGGCGCGATGCGCGTCGGCCTCGTCGGCGTCGGCGTCGCGCTCCTGTTCGTGACCGCGACGACTGTCATCGGGTTCCTCGCGAATCTCACGAGTCCCATCCCACCGATCAAGGACTTCGGTATCGTGAGCGCGGTCGGTATCTCCGCCGCGATGCTCGTCTTCGGCGGTCTCGTCCCGGCGCTGAAGGTCGAGATCGACGAGTTCCTCGAAGGCCGCTTCGACTGGGACCGCAAGAAGACCGCGTTCGGGACCGGTGGCGGCCGATTCAGTAGCGTGCTCGCCGCCGGCTCGACCGCTGCACGCAAAGCGCCTTACGCCGTCATCGCCGTCGCGCTCCTCGTGAGCGCCGGCGGTGCGTACGGTGCCACGCAGGTCGACACGAGCTTCAACCAGGAAGACTTCCTCGCGCAGGACCCCCCTGAGTTCACGAAGGACCTCCCGGAGCCGTTCGCGCCAAGCGACTACACTGCCAAGGACAACCTCGAATACGTCAATCAGAACTTCCTCCGCGAGGACTCCCAGGCGCAACTCCTCGTCCAGGGTGACGTCGCGACACCAGACGCGTTGGAGCGGCTCGATGCCGCTCGCGACGCCGCCGCGGACAAGGACGCGGTGCAGGTACTCTCGAACGGCGAACCGAACATCCAGGGGCCACTGTCGGTCATGGAGACGGTCGCCGCGGAGAACGAGACGTTCAACGCGACGTTCCATGCCGCGGACACCGACGGTGACGGTGTGCCCGACCGGAACGTCAACGCCGTGTACGGCGAGCTGTTCGCAATTGCGCCCGACGAAGCCGCGGGCGTCATCCACCAGACGGAGGACGGCGAGTACGCCGCCGCGCGCCTCGTCATCTCCGTGAACGGCGGCGCGTCCAGCACGGCCGTCACCGAGCAGATGCGCGCCGTCGCAGACACCGCCGGCGGGAACGGGCTCGAAGCGACCGCCACCGGCCAGACGATCCTGTTCAAGATCGTGCAGGACAACCTGCTCCAGACGGTCATCGAGAGCCTGCTCATCACGCTCGTCGCCGTCGTCGCGTTCCTCATGATCACCTACCGAATCGCCGAAGGGAGCGCGACCCTCGGGTTCGTCACCATCCTCCCGGTCATCCTCAGCGTCAGCTGGATCCTCGGGACGATGTTCCTGCTCGACATCCCGTTCAACATCCTGACCGGGATGATAACGAGCCTGACCGTCGGACTCGGAGTCGCGTACAGCATCCACCTCAGCGAACGCTACAACCAGGAGCTCGAACGCGCAGACTCCATGTGGGAGGCGATGCGGACCGCTGTGACCGGGACCGGCGGGGCACTGCTCGGTAGTGCCGCAACCACCGTCGGCGGGTTCGGCGTGCTCGCGTTCGCCATCCTGCCGCCACTCCAGCAGTTCGGCATCATCACCGGAATCACCATCATCTACGCGTTCCTCGCGAGCGTGCTCGTCCTGCCGAGCCTGCTCGTGGTCTGGACGCGGTACGTCGGCCTCGACGAGGCAACGTCGATGGAGGCGACTCCCAACGCGGGTGAGGTGCCCGCAGAGGACTGACATGGACGAACGTGATGCGGTCGACGCGCTCGAGCACCTCGGACTCACGTCCTACGAGGCGAAGGTGTTCATCGCGCTCCAGAAGCTCGACACGGGGTCCGCGAGAGACATCAGCCGCATCGCGGACGTCCCCCGCTCGCAAGTCTACGGCGCTGCTGAGAGCCTCGAAGAACGCGGAATCGTCGAAGTCCAGCAATCGAATCCGATTCGGTATCGCCCCGTCGACCTCGAAGCGGCCAAGACACACTTGCGGTCGCGGTTCGAGGCGCACCAATCGGACGCGTTCCAGTACCTCGAACACGTCGAATGCGAACGGTCCGACACCGGGGATCGACAAGCGGACATCTGGACCATTAAAGGAGCGGAGGCTCTGTTGAAATCCTCAGAGAGTTACAGGTTCGCCTCGTAGTCTGACCAGATGGAAGCCCTCCCGAAGTCGCGGTTACTCCGGTTCGTTGAGCAAGCGATACACTTGGCTCGGCGAGCCGTCGCTCGTTACTCCTCGAAATTCTCGAAACGGCGGTACACACTTCATCAACACATCGTCTTGCTCTGTCTCAAGGTTCGGAAGAATACGACGTACCGGACGCTTCTTGACGAACTTATCGAGATGCCCCGGATTCTGAGTGCCATCGATCTGATGGAACTCCCCTCTCCCTCAACGTTGTGTAAAGCGTTCAATCGCCTTGATATGGCTGTTTGGCGGGTTCTTCTCAACCTCTCAGTCACGCTTCTTCCGACTAATGGTGTCGTCGGGATCGATGCCTCCGGTTTCGACCGCAGTCACGCCTCGAAACACTATACAAAGCGAACGAAGCTGACTATTCAGCAGTTGAAAGTCACGCTCCTCGTAGACACGAAGTCGAACGCAATCATCGACTTACACGTGACGACGACACGAAAACATGACTCGCAAATTGCGCCGTTGATTATCAAGCGGAATACCAGTGATGTAGGGATTCTCCTCGGCGACAAGGGAGACGATGACCAGAAGATTCGTGTATTAGCTCACGAGGAGGGTGTTCGCCCGCTCATCAAGCACCGCGAGTTTTCGTCGCTCCACAAGGCGTGGAACGCTCGGTTGGATGCTGACCTCTATGGTCAACGGAGTCAGAACGAGACAGTAAACTCCCGCCTCAAACGCAAGTACGGCGCATTCGTCCGCTCACGCTACTGGTGGAAACAGTTCCGTGAACTCGCTGTTGGCTGTCTCACACATAACATCGACAAGACACTCTGAGCGTTAGATACAGACAAAGCACTTACCGTTAGCATAAGTTCAGGTCGCTATGCGCATGCGCATTGGTTTCCTGACTGCGTTCGTCGTGGCGAATCTCGCTCTCGCAGGGTGTGCTACGTCGCCAGCAAGCCAGTCCACGCCAGCAGACACTACAATCGGTCCTCCAACTACGACGACCACGGAAGCCGGAACGACAATCGAGACGGCTGATGAAACATACTCATCGGCACCATCGACGACAGTGACCTGCATGGCGACGTCGCTCCGGTACAATGTGTCGGTGCCTGCGAAGCCTGCGAACCTGACCAGGGAAACCGCCACGGCGCTTGCAAAGAACTTCGACAGACGATACGAGAGAGCGCGGGTTAACGCCACCTACGACAACGTCACGGTCGATAGAATGTCGTTTCGGGAGGTCAATGTCCAGCGTATCGACAGGGGTTTCGAAGTTACGGTTCGATTGTACGTCCAGATCTCGGGTGAAGACCTCCACGCTAAATGGGCCTACCCGACAACCTATCGCATCACCGACCGCGAGTTTGAGCGAGAAGGACGAACACTCACTTGCTGGTGAAAAGCAGTCCTATCTAACGGCAGATTCATCTGGAAAGGTATCGAAACAATGGGATTTCAACAGAGCCTCTCAGTCATATCTCAGATGGTTTTCCGAATAAGCATCTGATGGGTAACTAGCTCACGACGGAGATTGGAGACGGGTTGAATACGAACCCGAATCTCTAATTGAAGCTAACGCTTCTTCGAAATGCTTGCGCTTCATCATGATTCGAGCTTTGTAATTGCCGAGCAGTTGGGTCGTCTCACGTTGGGAGAATTCGATATCGGTTTCGGAGCAAATTGCTCTAAAGAACGCAATTTCCCATTCGAAGAGCGGTTCAGCGAACCACGCGTATGCAGGATCTGATTCCTTTTTGTAATAACGGAGTGCTGCATCAAAAGCACTCTCTGCCTCCTCTATGTTACCGATGAGAATATTCAGGTCTGCTCTGGTCTCCTCCGCGAACCCCTGAAGCGCATTTCCAACCAACAATGACTCAGATGCATCTTTAAGCACTAATTTCGCGATATTGACCTGATTCTCTGCTCGCGTTTCGTTAGAATGGAGTTCAAAAGCGAGAGCAGAACACTGGAAATAGCACATCGATTGGCCCAACTCGTGTGGGATAATCGTAGCCGGATTTGGATAGTCGCACTGGGCTCGAGCACCATAAGCCGCAAGAGAGAAATGATGGCCTGCTAGCCCGTAGTCAGACTCCGAAAGGGCCGTTTCCGCGTTGGCTTGATGATCACGTACGGTATTAGCAGTCTTCATCGATTCTCTCTACACCATCTCGGTTTTCCATCTTGTTAACAGCCTCGTCTAAGGAATCATACATACCTTCGTTATTCAGCGTCGTGCTTACAACCCATTTTGCAAGGTCTCGAACCCCTTTGGGGCCTACTTTGATGATTACCCACCCTCCAGAACTGAGTTGAGAAATGTAGAATAGGTAAGGATCACCACTCGCACTGCCCCGCCAAACTTGTTTTGCGGTCTCAATGCTATCTAGTACTGTATCCCACTTATCAATTGGCTTCCGATCGTCAACGGGGTGGGTATTCGTTTTATCGATAACCACAGTGTTTCCACAGGGCCCCTCGACTGACTCATGTTGTTCAGCAGCCCGAAGAACCATATCACCGATGAGGGTAACTACTATCAGCTTTCCACCAGGAAGCTCTTTGATTATTTTTCTTTTTTCTCCACTTTTCCGGATAACTCGATCCGGATTCTGTAGAATGTCTTCAAGTTGATCCTGTGTAACAGAAGTCGTCTCGGAAATATACTCCCACCCATACCCTCGCTCGACGCCATCAGTTGTCGCATAGAATCCGCTCGACAGAATGACCGGCCTTGCTTGTCCGCTCATGTAATAGTGATCCACCACTTCCGCGCCACGCTTTCGGACCGTATTTGCGTCGTCAGCGGTGTAATCTACGGCGTAGAGGTAATAGGCGACGCCACCGACGGATGCGACAGACAGAGCAGTCGAGGTACTGATTAGAGACCCGACATTTCTGACAACATTGCGGGGATTAGTTGGATTTACTACACTGCCAGCTATGGCAGCACCCCCCTTCGATATTAGAGCCTTCTTTGCCGGACCGAAGTGATCAGTGCCAGTTGGCTCCACCAGAATCTGGCGCGAGTTCCCGTAAGTGTCGGAGACATTGATCCAGTACTTATCGGGGCGTTCATCAAGAGTTCCTGTTCCATCAAATGAGACTCGATACTCGCCCGATTCTCCGAATCCCTCTCCGAGTTTAGTTACAGAGGTCTCCCCCGTCGTCCATCCCGACCCGACATAATTATTATAATATCCGTTGCCGGAGATCGATATCGACGATTCGTCGTAGACGTAGAAGGTCACTCCCTTCTTGAAGTTGTCCGATGAGAGACCCGAGATTTGAGGGGGGTTGCTTTCGGTGAAAATTTGGGGGTCATACCCATCAAGGTATCCGTCATCATCGAAGTCAGCATTCCGAGGATCGCTTCCGAGAACGTCGATCTCTTCGTAGTCATTCAATCCGTCGTCATCTGAGTCTGGGTCAGCAGGGTCCGTGTACGCTTTTGCAGAAACGAACCCATTGCTATCGATGTCGATGGAGACCTCTTCAGAGTCCTCGAGGCCGTCCCAGTCGCTATCAGCAATCATTGGGTCCATGCTAGAGCGATCCCCCTCCCATGGAATTGGGACGGTGTACTGTTTTTCGACGTAGTCCCAGATCAGGTCTCCATCAGTGTCGTTTACCAACTGCGAGTTAGCTGTGACGACAGTGTCATCCGGAGCATCGACCGCGACGGCGACAGTTTCACCGGCGAAGTTGCTCGTCAGGTCGCGTTTGAACACCCCCGATCTCTTGGTCAGTGGAACGCTCGCATATTCATCGGAGTCGAGACTATAGATGAAGATCGTCGGTGGATCACGGGTGTCCAAGCCAGATACCTCATAGTCGAAGCGGAGCTGGACGGTGGCCTTCGAACTGTCGACATGGTACTCGTAGGTCGCGGTGGAGTCGACTGAGCCGTCGGAGTCATCTCCTCCCCCACTGCCATCAGAGGTCGTGGTTTCGGATGGCTGTTCAGTGGACGTGCCACTTCCGGTACCCCCTTCCGTGGTCGTCGTTGATTGGGTCGTTGTCTGTGTGGTTGTCGTGGTCGGGGGAGTCGTGGTTGTCGTTTCCGGACAACCGTCATCCGAATTCGGCGCGTATTGCTCTGGGCAGTCGTCCTGATTGTTCAGGAATCCGTCGCCGTCCGTATCGTCGTTGCCGTCACCGTCACCTAGACCAAACGTCGACACTGAATCGCTCTCGTCAGGATCCCCGACCACGAGCTTGCCGTCTTCGATGGAACAGGAACCCTCGCATTCAATTTCCTTCGACCCCATTGCTGGACGGTCCAGGTGGACCGTCGTCGCGTCCCGATACTCGGACATGTCGAAGACCGTAACCAGTCCATCTGTCTCGACAGTCCCCATCACCTTCCCATCGCTGACCGTCGTCGGGACCGACTGCCAGAGGTCCGGCGTCGAGGGATCGTAGACGAAGATCGAATACCTCGACGTGGCAGTCTTCGATTTCGTCGACGACAACGAAAGACTCTGACCCTCGTCATCCGAAGGTATATCGAACGTGACGTGCGTCGACGCGGACGTATCGGTTCCCGAGATCTCGACGACTGCAGTTTGATTCAGCGAGTTATTTCCGTAATTCCCGGTCTTATGGGAGACATTGACGCCAGCACTCGCGTTCCCAGCCCCTTCGATGGTTACTGAGGCCGTGGTATTCCCAGCACGGTGTTTCGTCCGATACGTCTCCTCAGCGTCTGGGACCCCGTCGCCATCTGTGTCCGCCTTGGTTGGATCGCTGCCGATTTCGAGTTCAGCCGCATCGTCGATCGAATCTCCATCGGTGTCAGGGTTCGCCGGGTTCGTTCCCAACGAGAGCACTTCTCGTGAGTCGTTGAGACCATCCCCGTCTGAATCGACGAGGAACAGACTCGAGTTGTGAGCGATCTCGGACTTCACCGAGAGTCCGTCTGCATCATAGTCGTCCTGTGGGTCGAGAACACCATCCTGGTCTGAATCCTCGTTCGACGCGTTGAGGTACGGACGGGTGAGCTCGTCGAAGTCACTGAGCGAATCGTTGTCCGTATCGACCGCGAACGGATTTGTCCCGGCGCTCGTCTCGATACGTGTCGGGACCTTGTCGCCGTCGAAGTCTTCGGCCCCGTCCTGGATGTCGTTTCTCGACTCGTTTGCCTGCGTATGCGTGCTATTGGAATTCGCGCTCAGCGGGCTCGTACCAGTGATCGTAATCTCAGAATAGTCTGTGAGGCTCTGTTGAAATCCTCAGAGAGTTACAGGTTCGCCTCGTAGTCTGACCAGATGGAAGCCCTCCCGAAGTCGCGGTTACTCCGGTTCGTTGAGCAAGCGATACACTTGGCTCGGCGAGCCGTCGCTCGTTACTCCTCGAAATTCTCGAAACGGCGGTACACACTTCATCAACACATCGTCTTGCTCTGTCTCAAGGTTCGGAAAAATACGACGTACCGAACGCTTCTCGACGAACTCATCGAGATGCCCCGGATTCGAAGCGCCATCGGCCTTGAGGAACTCCCGTCTCCCTCGACGCTGTGTAAAGCGTTCAACCGGCTTGATATGGCGGTTTGGCGCGTCCTGCTCAACCTCTCGATCACACTCCTCCCGACCAACGGTGTCGTCGGAATCGACGCCTCCGGTTTTGACCGGAGTCACGCCTCGAAGCACTACACCAAGCGAACGAAGCTGACGATTCAGCAGTTGAAAGTTACACTTCTCGTGGACACGAGAGTGAACGCAATCATCGACTTACACGTGACGACGACACGAAAACACGACTCACAAATCGCACCGTCGCTCATCAAGCGGAATACCGAACAAGTAGCGATTCTCCTCGGTGACAAGGGATATGACGACCAAAAGATTCGCGCGTTAGCCCGTGGAGATGATGTTCGTCCGGTCATCAAACATCGGGAATTTTCGCCGCTCCACAAGGCGTGGAACTCACGGTTGGACGCCGATCTCTACGGTCAGCGTAGTCAGAACGAGACAGTGAACTCTCGCCTCAAACGGAAATATGGCGCATTCGTCCGGTCACGACTCTGGTGGAAGCAATTCCGTGAACTCACTATTGCCTGTCTTGTTCATAATATCGACCGGTCACTATGAGCGGTAAAGATGGTTTTCACACACTGTTCAATCCAGAGTATTATCTGACAGTCACGAGACCCGCGAGAACGAGTAATACACCATACGAGATCGTTAACAGCGGTGTGACGAGACTGGAGGTTGAACCAATCGTGAGCCAGAGTGCAGTACCCAAACAACTAAGCGCGACAAGTGAGCTGAAAATTTCGATACGACGTGGCGTGGCAGTTCCAGTACGGACTCGACTATACAGAGCGTGTCCAAGGACAGCGATAGGAAAGACACCTGCGACCACGACCGCGAACTGAACTGCAACCACACCTGCCATGTTGAGTGCTGGCATAAAGTCGCTCAGAAGTGTCCCAAGGGCGTATAATCCGAGTAGGCTCACCAAGAGAACCGCAAGGGAACGTTCGACGCTACTGGCCGATGGACGCGGGAAGCGGGAGACCGTCTTACCCATGCAAAATCAACTCGTCCAAAGCGACATAAAGTCTCCGTCAAGAAGTCGGAATACTCTATTGAATAGTGCGCAGTCTGTATTCAGCATGGCCTCAGTAAACTACCAGCGGCTGAGGATTTCAACAGAGCCGGAGCGGACCAAATCGAAGCACGAGTCCGCAGCCTCGCATCGAACGCGGAGTCGAACCTGCTCTACGCCTGCAGCGGCGACGCACTCACGGCCGAGACCATCGACGTGTTGAACGAGCGTTCGAGCGCGCAGGTCGACGTCACATGCGTCAGTCGCGACGGCGACTTCGACGCGTTCCGTGACGCTGTCCAGACGGTCCGGTTCCCGGAGCGACTCCAGCCACCGCGCGAGCAGTCCGGGCGAGCGCTCTCGGTCGACAACCATAGTTTACTCCTGAGCGTCCGCGGAAACGACAGAGTTCCCGGCGCACCGGCCGAGACTGCCATCTGGAGCGACGAGACCGCGTTTGCTGCGGTGCTGTCCGAACTCCTCCAGAGCTGGTTCGCCACGCACCTCGACGTGGAGGTTCCGAGAACCACACCGGACTGACGTTCGGGCGCGAGTCGTGACGGTCGAACGACTCGTGCCAGGCGTCTCACTGCAGTCATACGGTTCAGACCTGACCCGCGGCACTATCCTTATTGTAGAGACTGCCCGTTCAGTCACCAATGGAAGACCGTACGACCCCTGAGAAACCGAAGGAACGCGACACCGAGTGGTATCGGACGATCGTGGAGGAGGTGAATGACCTCGCAACGGTCGTCGATTCCGACGGCACCATCACCTATGTGAGTCCCGCAATCACGCGAGTGTTGGGGTACGAGCCCGAGGATTTGATTGGTCATCAGGGGTACGGGTTCGTGCATTCCGACAACCAGGACCGGAACGCTGAAGCGATGGAATCCGTGCTCGAGGACGGGTCGAACGCTGAGAGCGTCGAGGTCAGGTTCCGGGACGCCAAAGGGTCCTGGCGGTGGATCGAAGCCACGATACGAAATCGCCTTGACGACGGCGTCATCGACGGCGTTCTGTTGAGCAGTCGAGACATTACGACACGGAAGGCAACGAGGCGGAGACTCGAGAGCTCGCCGAGGGCGCGCGCTTCTGGCAGACGAAACTCGCACCGGTCGCCTCCGATGGTGAGATCACGCAACTCGTGGGTATCACTCGGAACGTGACTGAGTGCGTGGAGCGGGAGCGACAGCTACGACAGCAAAACGAACGCCCCGACGAGTTTGCGAGCGTCATCTCACACGACTTGCGCAACCCGCTGAACGTCGCCGAGGCACGGGCGACGATCCTCGCCGAACAAGCAGAGAGCGAACACCTGGAACCATTACTGGAATCGCTCGACCGAATCGAAGCGATCGTCGAAGACACGTTGACGCTGGCGCGCCAGGGCAACACGATCCACGACGTGTCGGTCCGCGTCGGACGCCACGGCGAACGAGAAATCTACGTCGAGGACGACGGTCCAGGAATTCCAACCGACGAGCGCGACGCCGTGTTCGAACCAGGGCATTCATCAGATAGTGGTGGCACCGGCTTCGGCCTGACCATTGTCAAACGAATCGTGGAAGCTCACGGGTGGGAACTGGCTGTCTCCGACGGCATCGACGGTGGAGCACGCTTTGAATTCGAAACCACAGAATAAGGAGAGTGAGGCTTGTGCTGGGTGATTGAGCATTTTACAACGTCCAAGCCGAACTGTTGTTTGGACTGGAAGTAAGGTCGAACTCGACGAGTGGCTGGTTACACGGTAGATTCTAAAGAATAGAAGGCACGCATCAAAAGCCATCCTCCGAAGTTGTGTCCTTCCCTGAGTCCCAGAGAATCGCCCAGTTCTAGCTCTAAACTTTGCTATAGTCTGCTGCGGCTCGACGCCTCAGCAGCCGTTTGAATTCTTTTGGCCGCAACTATCGTTAGAATCAGAAATAGTGGCCGAATTCTGGCGGTACTGAACAGGTTTCTCCTCTGGGAGAGCAACCCCACGGAGTTCAGTCGGTGACTCAGGTGACATCAAGAAGCCCTTCCAACAGATTCAACGAATTTCCCAACTAGTGCGCAGTGTCTTGAGATACCAGAGTATAGTGTACGATTGACAGGTTTGTACGTCGGGCCTTGGAGTGGTTGGTGGACCACCTCGACGAGACGTCCGTCAAAGACCTTCAGGATGCCGTCGACAACGTAGAGGTGAATATAGCCAAGGAAGTGGCCAGTTGTAGCTCTCACGTACAGCTCGGTGTCTCGCAATATGGGCTAGGCAAGTGGTACGACCTTCGGCGGCACGATCGACCTGACACCGACGAGTCGCTCGAACGTGCAGTATCTAATACTCACGAAGATGGGTGGACAAGAGACCGCTCAGGAATATGTGAGGATGTGTTCGAGCAGACTCGATCGTTGGGCTGGAGGGTGCGCGTACTTCTAGACGTCGGCGGTACCGGGCCTGTGGGTCTGGATCGCTCCCCTGTGGCAGCGATAGGACGTGTCGATTGACGGCGTCGCCGCCGATGCTATCGTCGGTATCGATGTCGTGAACGAGGACTCTGTCAAGTCGTTGTGTTCCGGTCAACGAATTCGGGTTCGGTGCTGAACCTGTTGCCATGTTCCTCTGTCGTTACAGTCATATCCATGTAACACACTACGTCGGACCGCGTTCGAGTCGCTCGGGTGCACGTCGGTACTACCATCGAGCTGGGGAGAACCACGGCGCGGACGGTGTTACACCGGAAAGTAGCAGAGTATAATGATCGTTCAACGTGGGTTTGATACTTGAACGTTCGTCTCTCCGGAATAGTTCGAGGGTCGTACCAGTATTCCGGAGATTCAGACCGTGTTGACCCCTCTCAGTATCGACTGCGCCTGAGTTCATCCACGGAGACCGAACTCGTAAGAAGAAAATCGGGATCGGCCGGAAGAATTGAGATGATTTCATCTGGCTCTCGTGGCGAAACAACGCTGAGCCTATGTGTGACAACTACTCGCAAGGGACTATCGTGATAAACGTCCGACGCTGCGGAACCCTTGGCAGACCGTTTCTTCCGCCTCACAACCGCCATTTGACGGTTTCCAGGCGGATGACTCACGGTCTCGGGAGCGTCAGGCGTAAATCTATTAGCCCGCATCTCATGTCCCCGAGCATGGGCGACCACGACACGGCTGGCGGGCTCAAGACCACCGCAGTATCGCTATCGCTCATCGACCACATCCTCGAACTCGAGGGGGCGTCGATGGCGGACCTGACGGCGGCCACAGGTCTCGCGAAGAGCACGGTGCACACCCACCTCACGACGCTGGCGGAGTACGGCTACGTCGTGAACGTCGACAACCGGTACCACCTCGGGGCGAAGTTCGCCCACCTCGGCGACTACGTGCGAACGCGGAAGGACTACTACCGCATCGCAACGGAGGTCGTCTCCTGGCTGAGCGAAGAGTCGTCGATGGAGGTGGACTTCGCGGTGGAAGAACACGGCCGGATCGTGTCGCTGTACGGCGACCTCGAGTTCGCGAACTCACCGCACTTCCTCATCGACGGGAGCCCGTTCCACGTGCACACCACCGCCTCCGGCAAGGCGATAATCGCCGAGTACACCGACGATCGGGTCCGTGCCATCCTCGACCGGTGGGGACTCCCGGCGGCGACGGACCAGTCAATCACTACCGAGGAAGAACTGTTCGGGGAACTCGAACAGGTGCGCGAGCAGGGGTACGCGGAGAATCGTGGGGAGGCCATCGACGGATTCTGGGCGCTGGGGATGGCGGTGAAGTCACCGCTGGGTGAAGTGTACGGGTCGCTCAACCTGAGCGGCCCGGCCTACGTGGTCGACGACGAGACGAAGACGACGCAGATCGAACTGCTGGAACGGGCGGTCG
This sequence comes from Halorubellus litoreus, assembly GCF_037081675.1. Classification (GTDB taxonomy): domain Archaea; phylum Halobacteriota; class Halobacteria; order Halobacteriales; family Natrialbaceae; genus Halorubellus; species Halorubellus litoreus. Next base: position 359,016 of record NZ_JAZAQL010000004.1, read on the forward strand.
AACGGTTCGAGAACGGTATCGAGGAGATGTACGAAAATCGAGCGAGTTCGGACGACGACGACTGACCCCTGGCGACGTGACAAGTCTCGGGCGGGTACCGCGTCGGTGAGACCCCGACCTTCGTCTGTTCAGCCAAGACGGTCGCCGTACTCCGCCAGTGGGCCCGAGCCCGTCGAGCTGGTCGGCGTCGGGTGGAGGGGTTTCGTCGCCCCGGTCGAACCCATGCTGGTGCTGCCAGTGTCTATCCGGGACACACCCAGCGCACGGACCGGTCAACTGTCGTCGCGCGCGCGTCCGAACGGGAACAGTTTCTGTGTACGTCTTCCATGGGAAGTGTGGACAAGTTATTTATAGTGGTTTCACATGGGTTGGGATATGGGCGCAGGTCCACCGATACACGAGCTACACTTCGACGACGCACCATCTGTCGAGTCGGTCCCGGGACCGAACTCGCAGCGACTCATCGAGAAGCAACAGCGCATCGACAGCAGCGCGGTCGCGTACCCAGAAGACATCCCGATCGCTCTCGAGGACGGGAAAGGAGCGACCGTCCGAGATGCCGACGGGAACACGTTCATCGATATGTTCGCGGGCATCGGCGTGATGAACGTCGGGCACTCGAACCCCTACGTGCTGGAGGCCGTCCACGAACAGACCGACAAGTACGTCCACACGGTCGACTTCCCGACCGAGGCACGGCTCGAACTCATCGAGAAACTGGACGAAATCGCACCGGGGAGTCTACAGGGCAACAACAAGGTCGTCTTCGGGGGCCCGACCGGGAGTGACGCCATCGAGGCCGCCATCAAGCTCGCGAAGTACAACACCGGCGGCACCGGACTCGTCGCGTTCCGCGGCGCGTACCACGGAGCGACCAGTGGCGCGATGAGCATCACGGGGAACAAGGACTTCAAGGGCGACTACACGCCGCTCCTGCCGGACGTGACCCACGCCCCGTACCCCAACCCGGTCGAGATGGAGAAGTCACCGCCCGAGGCGGTCGAGCACTCCCTCGAGGAGGTCAAGGCTATCTTCGACGACCCCTACGGCGGGTTCGCGAACCCGGCCGGCATCTTCGTCGAGCCCATCCAGGGCGAGGGCGGTGTCGTCGCCCCGCCGAAGGGCTTCCTGCAGGGGCTTCGCGACATCGCCGACGACAACGACGTCCCCCTGGTCTTCGACGAGATTCAGAGCGGCCTCGGTCGCTCCGGCCAGTGGTGGGCCAGCGAGTGCTACGACGTTACCCCGGACGTGATGACCACGGCGAAGGCGCTCGGCGGGACCGGCTTCCCGCTCTCGGCGACGATCTACGACGAGGAACTCGACACCTGGGGCTCCGGTGACCACGCCGGGACCTACCGCGGCCACGTCGTCGGCATGCGCGCCGGCACCCGCGCCATCGAGTACATCCAGGAGCACGACCTGCTCGCTCACGCCCGCGACCTCGGCGGGTACATCCGCGACCGGTTGGAGGAAGCCGCCGAAGCGAACCCCCGCATCGTTGAGGTCCGTGGGAAGGGCCTGTTCATCGGCGCGGAGTTCGTCGACGAGGACGGTAGCCCCGACGACGAGGCGGCGGACGAACTGCAGGACTACTGCTTCGAGCACGGCGTCCTCGTCTGGAAGGCCGGGCGGCACGGCAACGTCCTGCGCCTGCTCCCGCCGCTCGTCCTCACGCACGAGCTCGCCGAGACAGCGCTGGACGTCATCGTCGAGGGCATCGACGAGGTCACCGACCAACACTGACAGCGACTCGACCAAAGCACCCACCCCATCCCATGCCCGCAGACCGAGTCATCACGGACGACGCACCGCGCAACGACAATCCGTATTCGCAGGGCGTCCGGGCTGGCGACACGCTGTACGTTTCCGGCTATGGCCCCGTCGACCCCGGCACTATGGAAGACGTCGAGGGCGATCTCGAGGTCCAGACCGACCGGGTCCTCGACAACATCGCGGCGGTCGTGGACGAGGCCGGCGGCGACGGCCTCGACGACGTCGTGAAGGTTACCGTCTACGTCGCCGACCTGGACGATTACGACCGGGTCAACGAGGCCTACGGGGCCCGGTTCGGCGAGACGCCGCCAGCCAGGGTTTGCGTCGAGGTCTCGCGCCTGCCGGGTGACGTGCGCGTCGAGATGGACGCCATCGCTCACCTCGGCTGACACCGGGAGAAACGGCCGGAACCGGTTCAGTCGTTCTGTTCCTCGACGCGCTCGTCGCGACGGCGGTTCGCCGCGTCGACCTTCTCGACGAACGCCGACATCTGTGCCTTCATCTCCGAGCGGAGGTCCGCTGCGGAGAAGTCCTCGGATTCCGCGAGGAGCCTGACGAACGCCTGGAGTTCCTCGTCGGTGAGCTGTTCGAACTCGCCGTCCTCCAGTTTCCCGATGACGGTATCGACGTCGATCTGGCCGACCGGCTCGACGTTGAAGTCCACCGTCACCATCCGGTAGTCGGAACCCGCCAGTTCCTGCTCGGCCTTGTTGACCCCTTCGGCGAGCATGTCCTTGAACGGGGTGTAGTAGCCCATCGTTCCGAGGTGGAGGAACGCGAGCATGTCCGTGATGCCCTGCGTGTAGGCTTCGCGGTCCGTGGCGTTCGGGTTGAACACTGTCTCTCGGTCGCGTTCCTCGAGACACTCGAACAGGATTGTGAAGTCGAGGATGGCGTTACGAAGGCGGCGCCGGATGCGATTGCGTTTCTGCTTCTTGGAGTGCTCGGTGTAGTCGGTCTTGCGCCCGAGGAGGTACTCGCGGTCGCTCGGGGTGAGGATACCCCGGCCTCGGTCAGCCGAGTAGGTGAGGGCCGGGTCGTCGTCCGCGCGGTCGCCGTGTTCGTTCATATACAGAACCTGTTTACGCGTTCGATTAAACCTTACGAGAACTGGCGCGTTCGGGCGGCGTTTCACGCAGGTGGCGCTGGAACCGCCGATCTGTCTACAGTTCCCGTGTACTTGCGCGACGCGCCGTCGTGAAGACGCGGTTTCGACTGCCCGTTCGAGCGGTCCTCCCGCTGTGCCCGGGTTCGGTTACCCGAGTGCCCGGCGGGACAGCGCCCCGGATACACAGAAACCGTAGCCGACGTTACCAACAATCGAAAGATTTATGCTGGATATAGTTCTTTACCGTGGTACGGCACCGCGTAGCACAGCCACCCTCCACTGCACACACACGATGGGCTCCACCACACCTAACGAACGCGACGGTCGTCGTAGCGCACAGCTAAGGACTCTCCCTCGGCCCGACCCGGCCGCCACCACCGATCGGAGTGGTTGGCGTGCCCGGAGGGGCGCAACGACCGGGGGTGTTCGGCCGTGAGTACCTCTGACGGAGCAGTGTCGGAGTTCCTCGACGAGATCGAACCGACAATCTTCGCGTTCGGCGCGGCGATAACCATCCTCTTCGTGGTCGCGTTCAGCCTCCGGCCGGACGCCTCGCTCGAGCTGGTCAACGGCATCCGGCTCTGGATCCTCTCCACGTTCAACTGGTTCTTCCTCATCGCGATGCTGTCGTTCGTCCTGTTCCTGGCGTTCGTCATCTTCGGCCCGTGGGGGAAGCTCACGCTGGGAGACGAGAAGCCTGAGTACAGTTACTTCTCGTACTTCGCGATGATGTACTCGGCCGGCCTGGCCGCGGGTATCGTGTTCTGGGGCCCGGCCGAAGCCATGTTCCACTACTCCTCGGTCCCGCCGCTGTTCGGCGCCGAGGCGCAGAGTGCCGCGGCGATGCCGATCGCCGTCCAGTACTCCATCTTCCACTGGAGCGTCATCCAGTGGTCCTGCTTCACCGTGATGGGGCTGGGCATCGGCTACTTCGTCTACAACTACGACGCGCCCCTGCGCGTGTCAGCGGTCCTGACGCCGATCATCGGCGCGGACAACGTCGACGGTATCCTCGGCAAGTCCGTGGACATAGCCGCGGTGTTCGCGACGCTCGGCGGCGTCGCCACCTCCCTGGGGTTCATCGGGAGCCAGTTCATCACCGGCCTCGACTTCCAGTGGGGCATCCAGCTCGGTGACATCGGGACCATCCTGGTCATCACCGGCATGGTCGTCATCTTCACCACCTCCCTCGTGCTCGGGGTCGACAAGGGCATCCGCCGCCTGTCGAACTTCAACATGGTGATGTTCCTGCTCCTGATGGTCGCGACCCTCGTCTTCGGTCCGACCCTGCGCATCCTCGAGCTTGGGACCCAAGCCGTCGGTGGCTACATCGGGAACTTCTTCGAGATGAGCCTGTACACGCAGGCCGCCGCCACGCAGACGCAGAAGTGGGTCAACATCTGGACGGTGTTCTACTGGCTGTGGCCCCTCGCGTGGTCGCCGTTCGCCGGCCTGTTCATCGCCCGCATCTCCCGCGGTCGGAGCGTCCGGGAGGTGGCGTTCGCCGGTATCGGAGCGACCTCGCTGGCGACCATCCCGTGGTTCGCCATCGTCGGCGGCGCCGGCGTCCTCATGCAGAACAGCGGCTCGGCGAGCATCCTCGGTCCCATCTCCGAGTACGGCGAGGCCGTCTCCGGCTACGTCCTGTTCGGGAACCTCCCCGTCGTGGGACCGCTGCTCCTGTTCGCGTTCCTCGTGCTCGTGACGACGTTCTTCGTCACCTCCGCGGACTCCTCGACGCTGGCCGTCGCGATGATGACCAGCGGCGGGAAAGAGGAGCCCTCGTCGATCAACCGCATCTTCTGGGCGCTGCTTCAGGGTGCGGTCGCGTCCATCCTGATGGTCGTCGGAGGTGTGCAGGCGCTGCAGTACGCGGCGATCGTCACCGGCGCGCCGTTCGCGTTCATCTGCGTGGTCACGATGCTCGGGCTCATCCGGAGCTTCCAGCGGGACTACGGGAGCGTCCTCCTGCAGGAACGGACGAACCTCTTCGGTCGGCCCGAGGAGAAGAAGCAACAAGCGGGCAATGCCGCCGTGACGGACGACGACTGACCTCGCGGCACCGTTTCGGTCTCCTTTCTCGCGCGGCACGCACCGGGAAGCTCCCACGAGAGCAGTCCCATAACAAGTTTTAATGTATGCCATCAACGATTGTTGTGTATGGATAGAGATTCCGCGGAGCCCGACCCAGCAGCGCTGCCCGGGCCCAACGCCGAGAAGTGGATCGACCTCCACGCCGAGAACGCCGCACCGAGCGAGTACTCCCACGAGTTCGTCTGGGACGTGACAGCCGAAGCCGACGGCCCGTTCGTCACGGACGTCGACGGGAACGTCCTGCTCGACTTCACCTGCCACATCGGGGCCGCGCCGCTCGGGTACAACAACGAGAAGGTCCTCTCGAAGTTGCGCGAGTTCGACCTGGTCGAGCCGATGAAGATCGCAGGCCAGGACATGTACTTCGGCACCGGCTCGGACCCGGAGACCGCCGAGTTCCCGGGGTCGAGTCACCTCATGGACCAGTTGACGGACGTCTCCTCGCAGTACGGAATGGACACCGTCTTCCTCTCGAACTCCGGCGCGGAGGCCGTCGAGAACGCGATGAAGATAACCCACGACCACCAGCCGCCCGCGAAGTACGGCTACGCCTTCGAGGGGAGCTTCCACGGACGCACCCTCGGGACGCTCTCGCTCACGAAGTCCAAGGAGGTGTACACGCGTCACTACCCCGAGGTCGCGGGCATCCAGACGGTCCCGTTCTGCGAGGACCGCGGCTGTTCGACCGGTAGTTGCGACTGCGGCTTCTTCGAGCGCGACGGCTCCCGGTTCCGGAACTCGCTCTCGCCCGAGGGCGGGCACGTCAACCCCGACGAGGTCGCCTTCGCCATCCTCGAACCCATCCAGGGCGTCGGCGGCTACCGCTTCCCCAGCGACGAGTTCATGGCCGAGGTCGGCGACGTCTGCGACGAGTACGACATCCCGCTCGTCGTCGACGAGATACAGGCCGGAGTCGGGCGGACCGGCGAGATGTGGGCCGCCGACCACTACCCGATCGAGCCGGACGTCATCGCGAGCGCGAAGGGACTCCGCGTCGGCGCCACCATCTCCCGGTCGGAGATCTTCCCGGACGAGAAGAACCGACTCGGATCCACCTTCGGCGGCGGCGACCTGCTCGCGTCGATGCAGGGCGCGCTCACGCTGGAGGCCATCGACGAGTACGACCTGCTCGACAACGCGACAGAGCGCGGCCGGCAGGCGAAAGAGCGCATCCGCGACGACGCGCCGGACCACGTGGTCGACGTCCGCGGGAAGGGACTCATGCTCGCGGTCGAGTTCGACACCGCCGAGCGCCGCGACGCCGTCGTCGAGGCCGCCCTTGAACGCGGCTTGCTGACGCTCGGCTGCGGGAAGAAGACCATCCGCCTGCTCCCGCCGCTCGACTCCACCGAACGCGAGATCGAGCTCGGCACGAGTCTGTTCTGCGAGGCGATGGACGCGGTCGCGACCCAGGCGGTTGCTTGAACGGCCCCGCGAGAAGAGAACCCGCTCCGTCCTCAGTCGTCCAGCGAGAGCCCGCCGATCGCCACCGCTTCCAGACTCGCCAGTTCGGCCAAGACGTCGCGGAGGTGGCTGGCACCGCTGCCCGCGAGCCCGACCGATACCGGGACGCGGTTCGGCGGGTCGGCTGCGGTGCGTCGCGCCCGTTCGACCACGTCGAGTTCGGCGCCTCCCGAGTCGACGGTCTCCGCGACCGCGCCGAGCGACCGCGGCCAGTCGTCGAGGTGGAGGCGGGCCTCGACGTATCGGTCGAGTTCCTGCAGGCCGGCCCGCGTCAGTTCTGCGTGTTCGGTGAGGTCGACGTTGCCCCCGGAGACGACGGCTGCGACGTGTTCCCCATCGACGTCGACCGCGCCGGAGAGGAGAGCCGCGACGGGGGCCGCGCCCGCGGTCTCGACGACAGTCTTCGCCCGCTCGGCGAGCAGCGTCGTCGCCACGGTCAGGTCGGCGTCGCTGACCGCGACCACGTCGTCCACGCGCTCGCGGACGACCGCGAACGTCTGCTCCAGCAGGCGTGCGTCCGCGATCCCCTCCGCGACCGTGTCTATCTCGGAGAGCATCCGTATCTCGTCGGCCGCCAGCGACGGCTTCGCGTGGGCCGCCCCCTCTGGCTGGACGCCCACGACACGAATGTCCTCGTCGTGGGCCTTCAGGACGGTCCCAATCCCGGATATCAGGCCGCCGCCGCCGATGGAGACGAGGACGGTGTCCACGTCAGGGGCCTCGTCCAGGATCTCGAGCCCGACGGTACCCTGGCCGGCGATGACGTCGGCGTCGTCGAACGGGTGAACGAACTCGAGGCCGTGTTCGTCGGCGAGCTCGAGCGCGTACTCGTAGGCGTCCTCGTAGATTGGTCCTTCGACGACGACCTCGGCGCCGTAGCCCCGCGTCGCCGCGATCTTCGCCGCCGGCGTTATCTCGGGGACGACGATGGTGGTGTCGATGCCGAGCAACTGGCCGGCGAGCGCGACGCCCTGAGCGTGGTTCCCGGCGCTTGCGGCGACGACGCCGCGCTCCCGGACGTCCTCCGGGAGCTGCGCCATCGCGTTGTAGGCGCCGCGGATCTTGAACGAGCCCGTGCGCTGCATGTTCTCCAGCTTCAGGTCGACGTGGGCCGCGCCGCACCGCTCGGCGATGGTCCGGGAGCTGTCCAGCGGCGTTCGATGGACCACGTCGCGGAGGCGGTCGTGGGCGCCCTCGACGTCCGCGAGCGTGGCGACCTCGGCGGCGGCAGGGACGGCGTCGGTGCCGGGCATCGGCTCGCCCGCGACGTCCTCCTCTCGCCCCTGCGTCATGGACCGTCCTCCGCGACGGCGAGGATGGTGTCCGTGAGTACCTCGACGCCCGTCGAGAGGCTCCGCTCGTCCACGTCGAACGTCGGCGTGTGGTGGGCGGTCGGGTGGTCGGTGCCGACGATGCTGTAACACGCGAGGCCGCCGTCCTCCTGGACGCGCTCCATGAGGAACGTCGCGTCCTCGCTCGCGCCGAAGTCCGCGGTCCGGACGACGCGGTCGACGCTCGAGACGCCCTCGGCGACCTCGCTCACGACGTCGACGAGCTCCGGGTCGCTATCTGCGCGCGGGCTCTCGCTCACCACGTCGACGTCGGCCTCGCAGCCGTGCATCTCGGCGGCGGTCTCGAAGCGCGTCCGGAGTTCGTCCTTCGCGTACTCCATCAGCTCGGTCGTCTCGCCGCGGGCCTCCGCGATGGCCTCGACGTCTTCCGCGATGACGTTGCTCGCGGTCCCGCCCTCGACCCGGCCGACGTTGACGCGAGTCATCCCGTCGGCGTGCCGCGGGATGCCGTAGACGTTCTCGATGGCGGTTCCGAGCGCCTGGATGGCGTTCGCTCCCTCCTGGGGCGACTGGGCGGCGTGGGCGGACTCGCCCTCGATCTCGACGTCGACGTGGCACATCGCGAGCGGCTTCTCGATACCGGCGACGACCTCCCCGGTCGGGTGGTCGAGACCGACGTGGACCGCGAACAGGTAGTCGATGCCGGCGGCGTACTCGCTCTTCGCCATCGGTGCGCCCCCGCCGGATATCTCCTCGGCGGGCTGGAAGAACACGACCAGGCGACCGGAGAAGTCGCTCTCCTTGATGGCCGCGAGGGTGGCGAGCCCCCACGTCATGTGGGTGTCGTGGCCGCAGGCGTGCATGGTCTCGCCCGTCTCGGACCGGAACGCCTCGTCGGCCGGCACGTGTCCCGGGTCGTCGGACTCCTCGATGTACAACCCGTCGATGTCGACGCGCAGGCCGACCGTCGGTCCCTCGCCCTGCTCCAGGACCGCGACGGCGCCGGTGGTCCCACCGCGAAGCCGTTCCAGGACGTCAGGGTCCGCCCCGCGGTCGAGGGCACGCTGGTACCACTCGTCCAGCGTCTCCTCGTCCGGGACGGCCATCCTGTCGTCGGGGTCGTACGCGTCGGCGCCGACGGCGAGCTCGTCGACGCCGATGTCGCGCAGCTCCGCGACGAGCCTCGCGGTCGTGTGGAACTCGCACCACCCCGGTTCGGGGAAGCGGTGGAAGTCGCGACGCAGCTCCGCTAGTCGGGTGCTGACAGACTGGGCCATGTGCAACACTACCAATCTCCACGCACTTAACGATAAACGATATCCGTGGACAACGGATACACAAAGGACTAAGGTGAACCCTTGCCTTGGGTGATTCATACGCGCGCCGGAGGACCGAGTATCGGTCTCGCGGCCGAGCGAGCGCCGCCGGCGCGGCCAGCCCACCCATGACAGAGACAGACATCGTCGTCCTCCGCGAGGGGACGGAAGGCCTATCGATGGAATCGTACGCCGAGACGCTCAGCGACCGCCTGCCCGACCGCACCGTCACCCTGGCGCGGACGCCGAAACAGGAGCGCGAACTCGTCCCGGACGCGCGGGTCGTCACCGGCATCACCATCGAGGAGGACCTACTCTCGCGGGCCGAACGCCTCGAACTGTTCGCGTGCACCTTCGCCGGGACCGACCACGTCCCCATGGACGCCCTCGAAGAACACGGGGTCGCGGTCACCAACGCCGGCGGCATCCACGCGCCCGGCATCGCCGAGCAGGCCATCGGGAACATGCTCGTCTTCGCACGTCGCCTGCACGAGGGCTGGCGGCGCAAACGGCGCTCCGAGTGGCGGCACTTCCAGTCCAGCGAGTTCACCGACAGCACGGTCACGGTCGTCGGACTGGGCTCCATCGGCCAGGCCGTCGTTCAGCGCCTCGATGGCTTCGAGGTCGACACCATCGGCATCCGGTACACGCCCTCGAAGGGCGGCCCGACCGACGAGGTGCTCGGGTTCGACGACGAGGACGTCCACGACGCCCTCGCCCGGAGCGACTACGTCGTCGTCGCCTGCCCCCTCAACGACCTGACCCGTGACCTCGTCGACGAGGACGCCCTCGCGACCATGCGGACCGACGCCGTGCTCGTCAACACCGCCCGGGGCGGCATCGTCGACACCGACGCGCTGGTGTCGGCGCTGCAGTCCAACAAGATCCGCGGGGCCGCGCTCGACGTGACCGAGCCCGAGCCGCTCCCGGCCGAGCACCCGCTGTGGGACCTGGAGAACTGCCTCATCACGCCCCACACCGGCGGCCACACCCCGAAGCACTGGGACCGCCTCGCCGACATCGTCGCTGAGAACCTCGCCCGCCTCGACGAGGGCGGACAGCTCCAGAACCAGGTCCTCGCCCCCGGACAGCACTGATCACAGATGGCGACGCAGGACCCGGCCGACGACCCGCGTGCGGACTACGAGTACAGCGCCGGCGACGTCGACCGACCCGACCTCGTCGCCGACCTCCAGGAACGAGTGGCGGGCGACGTGCGGTTCGACGAGTACACCCGGCAGCTCTACGCGACCGACGCCTCGGCCTACGAGGTGACGCCAATCGGCGTCGTCATGCCGCGCTCGACCGACGACGTCGCCAGCGTCGTCTCCTACTGCGCCGACCGCGAGATTCCCGTGTTACCACGCGGCGGCGGGACGAGTCTCGCGGGGCAGGCCGTCAACGAGGCTGTCGTCCTCGACCTCTCGCGGTACATGGACGAGGTCCAGGCGCTCGACCCCGACGCGGCGACCGCCACAGCGCAGGCGGGGACCATCCTCGCCGACCTGAACGCGGCGGCGGCAGAGCACGGACTGACGTTCGGCCCCGACCCGGCCGCCGGTGACCGGAGCGTCCTGGGGGGCGCCATCGGGAACAACTCGACGGGTGCGCACTCGCTCGTGTACGGCAAGACCGACCACTACGTCGAGGCGGCGGAGGTAGTCCTCGCCGACGGGACGGTCCACCGGTTCGGACAGATTTCGGTCGCGGACCTACGCGAGAAAGCCGACCCCGAGAGCGAGGCGTGGGGCAGTGACGGCCCCCCGAGTCCGCTGCTCCCGCGGATCTACGCCGAGGTCGTCCGCGTCCTCGACGAGGAGGCCGACGCGGTCGACGACCGCTACCCGGACCTGAAGCGCAACGTCTCCGGCTACAACCTCGACGTGTTGGTCGACGAGGCCCGAGGCGAGCGGCCGACCGCCGACGGGACCGGTATCGACCCCGAGAGCGAACCGGGAACCGTCAATCTCGCGCGGCTGCTCGCGGGGAGCGAAGGGACCCTCGCCGTCGTCACCGAGGCCACCGTCTCGCTCGAGGCGGTCCCGGAGACGAAGGCGGTCGCGCTGCTCACCTACGAGGACGTCTTCGACGCCGCCGCGGACGTCGCACCCATCCTCGAACACGACCCGGCCGCGGTCGAACTCATCGACGACGTGCTCATCGACCTGGCGCTGGACACCGCGGAGTTCCACGACGTCGCGGCCTCGCTCCCCGACGGGACCAGGGGCGCACTGCTCGTGGAGTTCTACGCCGACTCCGACGAGCACGGCCGCCAGCAGGTCGCGGACCTGCTCGGCGCCCGCGTCCCCTCGGTCACCCCCGAGGTGGACCCCGGCGAGGGCGTCGAGACCGCCCCGGACGCTCGTGCTTTCAGCGCGCTGGAGGCCCACGACGCCGAGGCGCGCGCCGGGCTCTGGAAGATGCGTAAGGCCGCCGCGCCCATCCTCCTCTCGCGGACCACCGACGAGAAGCACATCTCGTTCATCGAGGACTGCAGCGTCCCCGCTGAACGGCTCCCGGAGTACGTCGAGTACTTCCGCGAGGTCATCGACGACCACGACGCCAACACCAGTTTCTACGCGCACGCCGGCCCTGGGGTCCTCCACGTCCGCCCCCTCGTGAACACGAAGACGGCCGAGGGACTGGACTCGTTCGAGACCATCGCCGACGAGATAACCGACTTCGTCACGGAAGTCGGCGGCTCGGTCTCCGGCGAACACGGCGACGGTCGGGCGCGCTCGCAGTGGAACCGGAAGCTGTACGGCGACCGACTCTGGGCGGCCTTCCAGGACCTCAAGACCGCGTTCGACCCGGACTGGTTGCTCAACCCGGGGCAGGTCGTCGGGCGAGACGACGCCGACGCACCGGCCCGCGCCCGCACCGTCCAGATGACCGAGAACCTCCGGTTCGACCCCGACTACGAGTTCGAGCCGTCGTTCGACCCGCAACTCGACTGGCCCGAGGAGAACGGCTTCCAGGGGATGGCCGAACTCTGTCACGGCTGTGCCGGTTGTCGCGGGAAACAGGACACCCGCGGTGGCGTGATGTGTCCGACCTATCGCGCCGCGGAGGAGGAGAGCCTCTCGACCCGAGGGCGGGCGAACATGCTCCGGCAGGCGATGAGCGGCGACCTCGGCGACGACGCCGACGACGTCGAGTTCATGCGCGAGGTGATGGACCTCTGCGTCGGCTGCAAGGGCTGCAAGCACGACTGCCCGAGCGAGGTCGACATGGCGAAGCTCAAGGCCGAGGTCGAACACGCCCACCACCAGCAAGAGGGTGCGAGCCTCCGCGACCGGCTCTTCGCGGAGGTCGACCGCCTCAACGCGGTCGGCTCCGCGCTGGCCCCGTTCTCGAACTGGGCGGCGCAGGTGCCGGGGGCCGACCTCGTCACCGAGACGGTCCTCGGCATCGCCGGCGAGCGCGACCTGCCCGACTTCCACCGGGAGTCGCTGGAGGACTGGTTCGAGTCCCGCGGTGGCTGTCGCGTCTCGGCGTCCGAAGCCGAGGGGAAGGTGCTGCTGTTCCCCGACACGTACACGAACTACAACCACCCGGACGCTGGCAAGGCCGCGGTCAGGGTCCTCGAAGCCGCCCAGATCCACGTCGCCATCCCCGACGACGTCACCTCGACCGGCCGCCCCGCTCACTCGAAGGGATTCCTCGACCGCTCTCGCGAGCGCGCCGCGACGAACGTCGACACGCTGGCGCCGCGCGTCGACGCCGGCTGGGACGTCGTCCTGGTCGAACCCTCCGACGCGGTGATGCTCCAGTCCGATTACCTCGACCTGCTCGGTGACGGCGACCACGGCGTCACCGCCCGGGCAGCCGAGGCCGTCGCGGCGAACACCTACGGCGTCATGGAGTACCTCGACAGCGAGCGACTCGTCGCCGACCTCCCGACCGACGCGACCGACGCGACCGACGCGACCGACGCGACCGACGCGACCGATGCGACCGATGCGACCGATGCGACCGACGAGCACCTCACGTACCACGGCCACTGCCACCAGAAGGCGACGCGGAAGGACCATCACGCGGTCGGCGTGCTGCGCCGGGCGGGCTACCGGGTCGACCCGCTGGACTCCGGCTGCTGCGGGATGGCCGGGAGCTTCGGCTACGAGGCAGAGCACTACTCGATGAGCAAGGCCATCGGTGACATCCTCTTCGAACAGGTCGACGAGAGCGAGGGCGACACCGTGGTCGCCCCCGGTGCCTCCTGTCGGACCCAGCTCGGCGACCGCGACGGGGACGCCCCGGAGCCGCCCCATCCAGTCGAGAAGCTCGACGCTGCTCTCGAGCACTGAGCGGTCCGTCGAAACAGAAACTCCCCGCGGTCGAACCCCGGCCTCAGGGCCAGAGCCCGCGGGTCTCCTTCGCGTTGCCGATTCGCGACAGTGCGACCGTCAGCGCGGCGTCGCGCCACGTCAGGTCCTGTTCGTCGACCTGCGTCCGCACCGCCTCCCACGCCTCCAGCATCTCCTGCTCGAGCTCCTCGTGGACGCGCTCCAGCGACCACTTGCGCCGATTGATGTCCTGCAGCCACTCGAAGTACGAGACGGTGACGCCGCCCGCGTTCGCGAGCACGTCCGGGATGACCGGGACGCCCTTCTCACCGAGGACGGTGTCGGCCGCGAAGGTGGTCGGGCCGTTCGCGCCCTCGACGATCATGTCCGCCTGGATGGCGTCGACGTTGTCGGTCGTGATGACCTCGCCGACGGCGGCCGGGATGAGCACGTCGACGTCGAGTTCGAGGAGGTCCGCGTTCGAGAGCGTTTCCGGCGCGTCGTAGCCCGAGACCATCCCGGGCCGTTCGTCGTGGCCCTCGACGTCCTGGGTGTCGAGGCCATCGGGGTCGTAGATGGCGCCGTCGACGTCGGAGACGGCGACGACGTCCGCACCCCAGTCGTCGAGCAGGCGCGCCGCGTTGGCCCCGACCGATCCGAAGCCCTGTACGGCGACCGTGGTGTCCTCGATGTCCCAGTCGTAGTAGTCGATCGCCTCGCGCGTGACGATCGCGACGGAGCGCCCGGGTGCCTCCTCGCGACCGTACGACCCGCCGATGACCGGCGGTTTCCCCGTGACCACACCGGGCGTCGTCTCGCCCTCCTGCATCGAGTAGGCGTCCATGAACCACGCCATCTCCTGCGGGCCGGTACCCATGTCCGGCGCCGGGACGTCCTGGGTCGGTCCCACGACGTCGCGCAGCTCCTCGGCGAAGCGACGGGTGAGGCGCTCGCGCTCGTCCTCCGAGAGGTCCTTCGGGTCGACCGCGATGCCACCCTTGCCGCCACCGAAGGGCAGGTCCATGACGGCGCACTTCCAGGTCATCCACATCGAGAGCCCGATGCACTCGTCCGCGTTCACCTCCGGATGGTAGCGCAGGCCGCCCTTGTACGGGCCGCGGACGTCGTCGTGCTGGGCCCGGTACCCCGTGAAGACCTCCAGCGACCCGTCGTCGCGGCGAAGCGGGACGGACACCTGCTGGAGCTTGGTCGGGTGCCGCAATCGCGTGATGACGCCGGCGTCGACGTCGACGTTGGCGGCGGCCCGCTCAAGCTGTCGGCGGGCGGTCGCCAGCGCGGTCTCCGGTTCGGTCCCCTCGCCGTCGGGAACCGCTTCACCGTTCGATTCGTCCGGTCCGTCCATGTCGTCGTGTGTCGTCTTCGACATCGTCAGGCTTTGAAGAGGCGGCGAGGGAAGTCCGCCAGCGTTTCGGCGCCGTCCGAGGTGACGACGAAGGTCTCGCTCAGTTCGACGCCGAAGTCGTCGAACCAGAGTCCCGGAATCATGTGGAAGGTCATGTTCTCCTCCAGGACCGTCTCGTCGCCCGGCCGCAGGCTCGCGGTGTGCTCACCCCAGTCCGGCGGGTAGCCCAGGCCCATGGAGTAGCCGATGCGGTCCTCCTTCTCGAGGTCGTACTTCGCGATGGTGTCGCGCCACGCCTTCTCGACCGACTCGGCGGTCACGCCCGGCTCGGCCGCGTCCAGCGCCGCCTCGATCCCCTCGACGACGATCTCGGCGCGGTCCTGCATCTCCTGGGGCGGCTCGCCCACGTACGTGGTCCGGGCGAGCGGCGAGTGGTAGCGGTGTCGACAACCCGACAGCTCGATGATGACCGGGTCGCCGTCCCGGAACTCCTCGTCCGTCCAGGTGAGATGGGGGGTCCCGGTGTGGTCGCCCGAGGGCATCAGCGGGACGATGGAGGGGTAGTCTCCCCCGTAGTCAGCCGTCCCATTGATGAGTTGCGAGTAGATGGCCTCGGCGGCCTCGTACTCGGGGACGCCCTCCTCGATGGCGTCGAGCCCGGCCTGCATCGCGTTCTCGGAGATGCGAGCCGCCTCGCGCATGTACTCGAGTTCCGCGTCGGACTTCTTGATGCGGACCCAGTTGACGAGGAGCGTCGTGTCTTCGAACGACGCCTCGGGGAGGTTCTGCTGGAGGCGCGTGTAGGACTTCGCCGTGAAGTAGTAGGCGTCCATCTCCAGCCCGATGTCCCCGTCGGAGACGCCGAGGTCGTCGAGCACGGTCGCCACGAAGTCCATCGGGTGGAGGTCGTGGGGCGACTGCACGTGGTCGTCGCTGTAGGGACGGATGCTCTCCTCGGAGAGCGAGGTCGTCGCGCGGCAGCCGTTCGCGTCCATGTCGCGACCGACCCACACCGGCTCGTCGCGGTCCTGTGTGACGACGACGCCCTGGTGGACGTAGAACGACCACCCGTCGTAGCCGGTGAGGTAGTTCATGTTCGCGGGATCGCTGACGAACAGCGCGTCGAGTCCGCGCTCCGCCATCCGTTCTTTCGTTCGCTCGAGTCGCCTGTCGTACTCGCTGCTATCGAAGACGGCGCTGGGCATGTGGTTCTCTCACGTAACCTATCGAAAACCGGCTGTAAAAACCTTATTGTGTATCCCAGATACGAAAACTGTGTATCCATCTCCCCGTGGCCCCGGAATTCGTGCGTCCTTCGCCGGGCTCGTCAGCGACTACGCCTCGACGGTGACCTGTTTCTCGTCCGCGACAACCCGCGACCGTTCCACCATCGGCGAGTCGCTCGGGATGTCGGCGTCCGCACGTTCTTTCAAACCCCTCGATTTTCCCGGCTACGCGTGCTCTGAGCTGGTCCCGATTCGAGTCGTGGCAGTACACGAGACGGTAGCAAGAATTAAGCGGCTCCGAGGCAACCTTCCGCTGGGTAGAAACGAGACGAACGGGTCGCCCGAACCCCAACCAACAGGAGCCGATAGCTGGTGGCTCGGGTGCCCGAGGGACGCTCCCTGGCGTGCCATCCACAGCGTTGCACGCGTCGACTGCGCAGTCGCGTCCCACCCGACGTAGCGTCGAAACGCGACCCGTCGCGAACCGACAAGTCCACCGAGACAGACACACCACACCGTAATGCAGACAGTCAATCCAACTACAGGCGAACCCATCGAGACGTACAGCGAACACGACGACGAGACGGTCGAGAACCACGTCCAGCGTGCAGCTGACCGCTTCGAATCGTGGCGGGACCGCCCGATCACCGAGCGGCAAGCGCTCGTTGCGTCCATCGCCGACGTCCTCCGAGAGAACGAGGAGGAGTACGCCACGCTGATGACCCGAGAGATGGGCAAACCCATCGAGCAGGCTCGCGCCGAGATCGAGAAATGCGCGTGGGTCTGTGAGTTCTACGCCGAACGCGCAGCCGAGTTCCTCCAGGACGAACGCGTCGGCGTCCACCCCCAAGCGCGCACGAAGGTGTCCTACGACCCCCTCGGGCCCCTGATGGCGGTGATGCCGTGGAACTATCCGTTCTGGCAGGTCCTCCGCGTCGCGGCACCCACGCTGGCCGCCGGGAACACGATGATCCTGAGTCATGCACCGAACGTCACCGGGTGTGCAAAGGCCGTCGAACAGGTGCTCGCTGACGCCGGCTTCCCCGACGGCGTCTTCACGACGCTCCTCATCGACACCGAGACGATACACGACGTCGTCGCTGACGACAGAGTCGCGGCCGCGACGCTCACCGGGAGCGTCGGTGCGGGGCGTGCCGTCGCGGAGACCGCCGGCAGACACCTCAAACCGACCGTCCTCGAACTCGGCGGGAGCGACCCGTTCGTCGTCCTCGACGACGCCCAGCTCGACCGAGCGTGCGAGGTGGCCGCCCAGGCCCGCGTGAACAACAACGGACAGGCCTGCGTCGCCTCGAAACGCTTCATCGTCGTCGACGACGTCTACGAGGAGTTCCGCGACGGCTTCGTCCGCGAGATGGAATCACTAACCGTCGGCGATCCGACCGACGAGGCGACGGACGTCGGCCCGATCTCGCGAGCGGACTTACTCGACACCCTCGAGACGCAGGTCCGGGAGACCATCGACGCCGGTGCCACGGTGCTGACCGGCGGCGAGACGCTCGACCGGCCGGGGTACTTCTTCGAGCCGACGGTCCTGGAGGACGTGCCGGACGGGAGTCCCGCCGCCTGCGACGAACTGTTCGGTCCCGTCGCTTCGCTCTTCCGCGTCGAGGACGAAGCCGAGGCCATCGAACTCGCGAACGACTCCGATTACGGCCTGGGTGCCAGCGTCTGGACGCAGGATCTCGACCGCGGCGAACGCATCGCGGAGGCGTTCGAAGCGGGCTGTACGTTCGTCAACGAGATCGTGCAGTCGCACCCGAGACTCCCGTTCGGCGGCATCAAGAACTCCGGGTACGGGCGCGAACTCGCCGCGAACGGAATCCGCGAGTTCACGAACGAGAAGACCGTGTGGGTGTCGCCTTCGGACGGACTCGACGAGTAGCAACACACAGTCGCGATATATCGCTGCTTCCCGCCTTTTCGGAAACGAGCGGGGACCCGATGGAAGCGGGGTAGTCATCGACGAGTTTCGAGGCCATCCACCCGCCGTTCAGGCCGGGGATACAGCGGAAGCCACCATTTCTGCAGTAGCTAGTGGACATCTCGACGACGTCGTCGTCGAAGCGCTGGGAGATGATCTCGACAACGTCGGGATAAAGAAGCCAACAGAGCGGGTGTTCGCTGGCAGCGCACACGAGGACTGAATCGCGCAACCCGAGCTAGCTGCGTGGGACGACGTTCAGAGACGGACGAAGTACAACTGGAGCAAGAGACTCGACACCGACTAGTCGATTGAGGAGGTCGTTTCGAATGATAAACAAAGAGGTAGGAAATAGGAATAGTAAGAATGATGAATAGAAGGCCCTGCGGAAACGTTCGGGAATCGCCCGTTCAGGTCGGCATTCTCGGCCGGGCGTGGATGCCGGCGCTCGCCCAGGAGTCTCTCGAACACACGAACGGCTTCGAGTATTCGATCCCGAGTTCCAAGCGGTAGCCGAAAGACGTAAACGCGAGTGACGAAACCGCAGCGTTCAGCCCCCGGAACCGATGGAAGAACCAAGCGGAGTTCCATGATGGTATCAAAAAGGAGGGTAGGGCCGCGCGACACGCTGCTCTCCGTCAAACTCCCAGAGCAACGCGGACAGGACGTGATTATTGGGCGCGAACACCGAAGACAGTGCCCGCCTTCTCTCCTGGTTCGAAGAGTACACGACGCCAAACACGCGAAGAATGGAGAACATATGACTATACTATGTTATTGACATGATTTGGTTGTGGTGATGGGTCGAGCACCGCATTTTCAGACGTCGACCGTCACGGAGTTGGCGACCCGTGCTGGCCTCGCGCTCGTACCGTTGCCGGCGGATTCGTTCGAGGGGGCTCTTGTCCGTCCCGTTCGTCGCGGATTCGAGCGATACCAGTGAGGTCGTCGGAGACGAGTGGCGACCCCGGAGACGATAGCAGTAGTTCCCCGGCGAGAGACATCCCCATACCGTTGCGTATCCCGCGATCAACCCTCCTGCGAGCGCATGTGACGCTCGCTCGGACACTAGGGACACAGGTTCGAACCGAGACGCTGAGCGGCCGGGGTACTATGGTTTCGCGCGTAAAATAGTGGCGGGCAAATGCTGGACATCTGGAATCGAGTGGCCACTCACTACCTCCTGAGCCATACCGCGAGGCACATGCATCCAGCCACAGCCCTGAGTGCCCTCGACCCGGGATGGCTCGCGTTCCTCTCCCCGGAGGTCGCGAGCCGCATGCAGTTCGGATGGACGATATCCGTCCACATCATCTTCGCGTCCCTCTCCATCGGCCTCGCACCGTTCATCGTCTACTTCACCTGGAAAGACGTCCGCACGAACGAACAGCGGTACGAACGATTGCGGTCGTTCTGGGTGAACGTGTTCGCCGCCGGATTCGTGATGGGAACGGTCACCGGCATCCCGATGAGTTTCCAGTTCGGGACGAACTTCCCGCAGTTCGCCGAGGTCGCCGGTGAACTGATCGGCGGGCCGCTCGCGTTCGAGGCGAAGATGGCGTTCTTCCTGGAGGCCGTCTTCCTCGGCGTGTTGCTGTACGGCCGCGAGCGCGTCACGGACCGAACGTACGTCCTCTCCTCGGTGCTCGTCGGCGTCGGTGCCTGGCTGTCGGGGTTCTGGATCCTCGTCGTCAACGCGTGGATGCAGACACCTCGGGGCTACGAGATGGTCACCCGTAACGGGATGGAGGTCGCCAAGCTCACCGACCCCGTCGCCGCGTTCCTCACCCCGCGGCTGCCGTGGATGTACGTCCACATGATGAACGCGTCGGTGATCTCGGTCGCGCTGCTCGTCGCGGGCGTCTCGGCGTACATCGTCTGGAAGAAGCCGGACGCGGACGCCTGGAACTCCGCGCTGAAACTCGCCGTGGTACTGTTGCTCGTCTCGGCGCCGTTCCAGGCGATCCACGGCGACGCCTACGCTCGCCACGTCGAGGACACGCAGCCCCAGAAGTTCGCCGCGATGGAAGCGCACTACGAGACCGGGGCGGCGGACCTCCACCTGTTGGCGTTCCCGACGTCCCTCGACGCGCTCAACGACCCGCGGGCCGAGAACCTGTTCACGGTGAGTCTCCCAGGGATCGGGTCGTTCCTCGCGAGCGGCGGGGACCTCGACGCCGAGGTCGTCGGCCTGAACGAGTACGAGGAGAACCCGCCCGTGGCGTTCGTGTTCTGGTCGTTCCGCTTCATGGTCGGCCTCGGATTCCTGTTCATCGGGCTCGCGCTCTGGGGCGGGTACCTCACGTACCGCGGGCGGTTGACCGACAGTACGCGCTACCTGAAGGCGATGATCGCGGCGTCGCCGTTCGGCTATGCGGCGTTACTCACCGGCTGGTACGTCACCGAGATCGGCCGCCAGCCGTGGGTCATCCAGGACGAACTCCGGACGAGCGAGGCGGTCTCCTCGACGCTCACCGGAACGGAGGCGACCCTGACGCTGGTCGCGTTCGTCGTGCTCTACGTCGGGTTGCTATTGACGGCGCTGTACATCCTGAAGTGGCTGGTCCGGGACGAACTCCGGTCACTCGGCGTCAAAGAGTCGAGTGAGGGCCGCTGGCGTGGGCCGCTCCCGTGGGTGACCAGCGATGACTGACCCGCTGATCCCCGTCGACGCGTACCTCGTCGACGCGCTCCCGGAGATCTGGTTCGGCGCCGTGCTGTTCGCGCTGGGGATGTACGTCGTCCTCGACGGGTTCGACTTCGGCATCGGGATGCTGTACGCGACCCGGACGGACGAACACGAGCGGGAGACGTTCCTCGCGGGGTTCGGGCCGGTCTGGGACGCGAACGAGGTGTGGATCGTCGCGTTCGGCACGATGCTGCTGGCGGCGTTCCCGCGCGTGTACTCGCGGCTCCTGGCCGACAACTACTTGCTCGCACTCGGGTTCGTCGTCGCGCTCGTGTTCCGCGGCCTCGGCCCGGAACTCCGCGAGCAGCGCGAGGACGAGCGCTGGAAGCGCTACACGGACTACGCCTTCGTCGGCGGGAGCGTGCTCGCGCCGCTCCTGTTGGGGATGCTCGCCGGCCGGTGGCTGTTCGGCCCGGCGACGCTCCCAGTGGTGTTGACGGGCGTCGGCCTGGTCGCCGTCTCGATAGTCACGGGGGCGGCGTTCCTCGCGGCGAAGACCGACCCCGGGCTGGCGTCGGAACTGAGTGCCTACGGCGTCGGCGCGACGGTCGCGTACCTCGGCGGCGTGGTCGTCCTGCTGGCGACCGTGGTCCTGACCGACGCCGGTGGCGCCGCCGACGCGGTGCTCTCGCTGCCCGTCGCTGCAGTCGTCGCGCTCTCCGTCGTCGCCGGACTGGGCGGGAGCGTGCTGGCCAGACGCGGCCAGTATCGGGCCTGGCTCGCGAGCGCGCTGGCGCTCCCCACGCTGCTGACGATACTGGTCGCACTGTTGCTGTACCCGACGATCTATCCGCCGACCGGCCTGCTGGTGAGCGAAGCCGTCGTCTCGCCGCTGGCGTTGAACCTCGTGACCGTCCTCGGGTTCCCGGTCCTGCTGCTGGTGCTGTGGTACTTCAAGTTCCTCTACGGCGTGTTCAGCGGCCCCATCGAGAGCGAGGGATACGGGGAGTGACCAGCCAGTACCTTGAGTACTTTCCCACTGGTGGACGGAACGCTCGACTGAGCAGATGAACTGGATGCCGTAGAGGATCCACCGAATCACAAGTTTTAGCATGCTGATGCGTCAGTTCGAGTGCTAGTGAAGGTGGGAGTGGTTGCGGACATTCACGGCAATCGTCCAGCGCTCGAGGCCGTCACCGAGTCGCTCGCGGCCCACGACGTCGACAGCCTCGTCTGCCTCGGGGATATCGTGGGCGTGCTCGGCGACGCCCAGTACTGTGCGGCGACGATCCGAGACGAAGCCGCGCACGTGGTCCACGGGAATCACGACGCCCGCGTGTTTCCAGACCGTGGCTGGCTCCCGACGCGCGACACCGAAGTCGTCGAATACGAGCACATCACCGAGGACCTGACGGCGACCACGTTCGACTGGCTCACCGGGCTCCCGGAGACGACGACCGCATACGACACCGTCTTCATCGCGCACGCAACGCCAGGCCCAGACGACCCCATCGGGTGGACGCGTGGCAACGCCGGCATCTGGCCGACGGACTTCGAACGAGTCGGGCGCGAGCATCTGGATACCTCCCAGATCCTCCTTTTGGGACATACGCACCACCAGCACGCAGCCGAAGTTCCGACTGCGAGTGGGGAGCCGGGGCTCGTCCTCAACCCTGGCGCCGTGGGCTACCCCCTGCAGCACGAGGACGACGAAACGGGGCGCGCCGACTTCGCGATAGTGGATACGGAAACCCGCGAGTTCGGGCTCGGAAGCGTCTCCTACGACTCCACGGCAGTCCTGGAGTTCCTGGAAGCTGCCGGTCTGGAATGACATCCGCGAACCGACGACTACGTTCGCACGAGGGTCGCTTCGGAGGTAGCGGACGGTTCGAGGGTCCGTGGAACGCCACTCGGTTCGTCCGGGTCGTCGTCGACTGTGAGTCGGTCGTTCAGTCGCGCCCGAACCCGTCTGGAACGGGTTGCTCTACGGGTTCGCTGCCGGTGGTGTCTGTGAGGACGGCGACGAGTTCCGCTTCCGTCACTGGTCGTGTCGTCGTCGCGAGTCCCGCGTCGCGGGCGACGCGGACTGCGCTCGGTGGGTGGAGGTTCGCGGCCGCCAGGAGCGCGTCGTCGTAGAACACCTCCCGTGGGGTGCCGCTCCCGGCGACGTTGCCATCGGCCATCACGCAGACGCGGTCGGCGACCTCGGCGGCGAACTCGAGGTCGTGCGTCGACAGGACGACGCTGATACCGTCCGCGTGAACCCGCTGGATGCGGTCGGCGACCAGCTGGGAGCGCTCGGGGTCGAGTCCGGCGAGTGGTTCGTCGAGGACGACGACGCTGGGTTCGAGGACGAGTACGCCGGCGAGGCCGACGAGGCGTTTCTCGCCGCCGCTCAGGTAGTGCGGGATGCGGTCCTCGAGGTGCGTCGCGTCGACGGTCGCGAGCGCCTCGCGAGCGCGCTCCCTGGCTTCGTCGACGGGGACGCCGTGGTTCTGGAGGCCGAACGTCACGTCGTCGAGGACCGTGGGCGCGACGAGTTGCGTGTCGGCGTCCTGGAAGACGAACCCGACCGCTTCGCGCGCGACCTCCCTGTTGTCTTCGGTGATCGGGGTACCGTCGACGACGAGGTCGCCGTCGTCGGGGACGAGCGTGGCGTTCAGGTGTTCCAGCAGCGTCGACTTCCCCGCGCCGTTCCCGCCGACGAGCGCGACGACCTCGTCGGGGTACACCGAGAAGTCGACGTCGTGCATCCCGACCGTCCCGTCGGGGTAGGTGTGCGCCTCGCACTGGAGGTCGACCAGCGGAGCGTCGGCTCGGGTCACAGTCCCGCCCCGTAGACCGCGAGCGCGGCGTAGCCGACGACCGCGGCGTACGACCCGGCTACGACGAGCAGTTCGTGGCGTGGTGGTCGCGAGACGTCGCCGTACAGCGTGATGTCGCCGTCGTAGCCGCGGGCTTCCATGGACTTGACGAGGCGTTCGGACTGCTCGATTGCGGACAGCATCGTCATGCCGAGAATTCTGGCGTACAGGCGCTTGTTCGACCAGAACTCCGAGAAGTTCGCGCCGCGGGCGAGCGCGGCTTTCACGAGGTCCTCGAGCGTCTCGAGCATGACGAACGTGAACCGGTAGGTCAGGAGCGCGATCTGGTCGATGGGGCGGGGGAGCAGTCGGCCGAGCAGGTACGCGACGTCGGTGTACTTCGTGGTCATCGACGCCGTCAGGGCGAACGTGACGACCGTGAGCGACCGACAGCTGAGTTCGCCGAAGAGGGTGAGGCCCGCCCAGGTGACCGAGAGGTCGCCGAGCGGCGTTCCGAGCGCGCCACCGATCGGGGTTCCCGGTTCGAGGAACGCCAGCGGGACGGCGACGGAGACGAGGAACAGCGCTGGAAGCGTGTACCAGCCGGCGAGCCGACGGTACGGGAGTCCGGCGAGGCCGTAGACGACGAGGACGGTCCCGTAGAGGCCGGCGAGGAGCACGAGGCGGTCGAACACCGTGACGGCGAGGACGAGTGCACCGACGACGCCGACCTTCGTCCAGGGGTTGACGCGGTGGAGCGGGCCGTCTCGTCGCTCGGCGAACGCGGTGATGAGTCGCGGGTCGGGGACGTGGTTCGAGAGCGTCGTCACGGTTAGCGAGCGGGACGTTCTCCGTCCTCGAAGCCGCCGTAGCGGTCGACGTAGACGTACAGTCCGACACCGAGCGCGACCATGACGAGGACGAGCGCGCCGAACTCGAGCAGCATGCCGCCTTTGCGGATTGGGCCGGCGACGACGATACCGCGGCCGAAGTCGATGATTGCGCCGCCGCCGTCCTGGACGCCGCGTTGGAGTGCTTTCGCGGAGCGCTTCGCCCACGGGAGGGCGCCGCCGGTCGCGGTGAAGCCCCAGTAGCCGGCCGCGAGGAAGGCCGCGACGAGCGCGGCGAGACCACCGTACTGCTTCCAGCGCTGCATCAGGCGGTCACCCCGGTCGGCTCCTCGTGGGTGTCGCGGTCGGCGAGCCCGAGGAGGTCGGGGCGGACGGACGCGAGGAACCGGACGATGAAGCCGGTGAGGAGGCCCTCGATGACTGCGACGCCGAGGTTGAGTCCGACGAGGCCGCCGACGGCGATGGTGAGGTCGCCGCGTGGCAGCGCGCTGCCGTTGACGCCGCTGACGACGATGACCGCGCCCATCAGGACCGCGCCGGCGGAGAGTCCGATGGTGGCGGCGCTGGCGCCGGCGGGGAAGACGTCCCAGTCCATCCGCAGCAGCGTCCTGAAGGCGTAGTAGGCGACGATGGCTTCGCTCGCGTTGACGAGCGTGTTCGCGCCGAGGAGGCCGACGGCGCCGTGGCCGAGGGCTGCCGAGAAGATGTTCACGACGAGCGCGATGAGCGCGCCGAGCAGCGGGCCAGCGATGATGCCGACGAGCCCGGTGAGGTTCATGTGGATGCCGCCCCAGACGGGGATGTTCAGCTGGAAGATCGCGAAGCTCGCTGCGGCGGCGATGCCGGCGAGCGCGATCTGGTGTGTCTCGATACCGCCCTTCCGGATGCGGTACACCGCTGCACCGACGATTCCGGCGCCGAGGAGTGTCCAGAGGACCAGTGCCCACAGCGGGAACGAGCCTTCGCCGAGATGAATGTGCGCCATACGTGATTAACAAATCTTGACCCGATTATAATAAACTTGCCGTATTAGAGAGTTCAAAATAATAATTTCTGCTTTCCGAACGCCCTGGATTGCTAGAGATGGATTGCCGGCAGGAACCCCTGCGAGCATCGCGACGACCACCGACCGCGTTGCAGTCCAGAGCCACTTTTGTAGCCGCTATCCCTACTGCGACCAATGGAAGACGACGTCACCCACGAAGAACGCGAGCCGGACCGGGCCGAGTGGTATCGCGCGCTCGTCGCGGAGGTGAACGACCTCGTTACGGTCACGGACACCGACGGCACGATCACCTACGTCACGCCTGCTGTCGAACGCGTATTGGGCTACGACCCCCAGGTGATGATTGGCCGCCAGGGATACGAGTTCGTCCACCCGGACGACCGGGACGAGAACCGCGAAGCGATGGAGACCGTCCTATCGAACCCGTCGGCGTCTACATCCGTCGAAGTCCGGTTCAAACACGCAGACGGCTCCTGGCGGTGGATCGAAGCCACGATCCGGAATCGCCTCGACGACGACACGATCGACGGCATCCTCCTCAGTAGCCGAGACGTCACCGAGCGGAAACAGTACGAGGTCGAAGCCAAGGCACTCACCGACGAGTACGACGCCATCTTGAACAACGTCGAAGACGCCATCTTCCTCATCAACGTCGAACAGGACGGTGCGGACGTCCGGTTCGAGTTCGAACGACTCAGTCCGTCCTACGAGAAACACACCGATATCACGACCGAAGAGGTACGCGGCCAGACGCCGCGAGAGGTATTCGGCGACGAAGAGGGCGCCACGCTCGAAGCAAACTATCACCGCTGTATCAATGCTGGCAAGCCGATCTCGTATCAAGAAGAACTACGGGTCACCGAACGGGCGCGCTTCTGGCAGACGAAGCTCGCGCCGGTGGTGACCGACGGCGACATCACGCGCCTCGTCGGCATCACCCGGAACGTGACCGACCGCGTCGAACGAGAGCGACAGCTCCGACAGCAGAACGAGCGCCTCGACGAGTTCGCAGGCGTCATCTCGCACGACCTACGGAACCCGCTCACCATCGCACAGGGCCGTGCTGCACTCCTCGCCGAGGAGTCGGACAGCGATCACCTCGACCCGCTCCGAGAGGCACTCGAGCGGATGGGAGCGATCGTCGAGGACACGTTGATGCTCGCTCGCCAGGGCGACACGATAAGCGAGACGAAGGCCGTGAGCTTGACGGACATCGTCGGCAAGTGCTGGGCGACGGTCGACACCGAGGACGCGACCATCGAGATCGTCGACGAGATGACCCTCCAGGGCGACCCGGACCGATTACGACACGTCTTCGAGAACCTGTTCCGGAACGCCATCGAACACGGTGGCGCCGACGTGACCGTTCGCGTCGGCCGGCACGACGAACGGGGACTCTACGTCGAGGACGATGGCCCGGGGATTCCCGTCGAGATGCGCGAGGACGTCTTCGAACCGGGGGAGTCGTCCGCGCCCGACGGGACCGGGTTCGGACTGACGATCGTCAAACGGATCGTGGAAGCCCACGGATGGGAGGTGAGCGTGTCCGACGGAACCGACGGCGGAACCCGGTTCGAGTTCGAGACGGCGGAGTAGGGAGAATGCGGCTCGTTACTGGGGACTGTGCGGATCGGACGAGACGGGTGCTGACACGAGCGTTGTATCCGCTTTTGCATCCACGTTACCTCCACTTCCAGATGTAAACGATGCGTAATTATAACCGTCTGGCTCCCCTCTTTCTATTGAATCACGCATGGACATTTCAGAGATACTTTCAACGAGATTCACCGAGTTCGATATCGGGGCACCGCTCTCGAAGGTCGCTGGTGCGTTCGAGAACCAGGAGCTCGATGCCGTCGTCGTCACGGACGGCGACGAGTACCGCGGCCTCGTCAGCCGACGACAGCTGGCGTCGTCGTCGAACCAGCCGTCTGCGAAGGTCGGCTCGCAGGTCCAGCACGTTCCCACGGTCGACCGCACGGAGGACGTCCGCGAAGTCGCCCGACTCATGATCGGTAGCGACGCCAAGACCCTGCCCGTCCTCGACGGCGACCAGGTCTTCGGCGTGGTGACCGGCGACGCCGTTCTCGAAGCGGTCCGGCCGTTCCTCGACGCGGCGACGGTCGAGGACGCGTACACCTCGGACCTGATCAGTGCGACACCCGAGACCACGATCGGGAAAGCACTCAACCTGCTCCGGGAAGCCGGCATCGCTCACCTCCCGGTCGTCGACGGGCCGGAGTTGGCGGGAATGCTGAGCCTGTACGACGTCATCGAGTTCACGACGCGCGGCGGCACCAAGAGCCAGGGCGGCTCGTCGGGCGACTTCGGTGGCCGCGGCCGTGGCGGCGGGCGGAACCGCAGTGGCGCCGGCGCACGCGAGGGCGATTCCGACCGGATGCTCGACATCCCCGTCCGGAACCTGATGTCCGACGAGGTGGCGACGGTCAAGCGGAGCGCACCGCTGGACACGGTCGTGGCGACGATGTTCGAACGGGAGATCTCCTCGCTCGTGGTCACCGACGACGACACCGGCGCCCCCATCGGTATCATCACGAAGACGGACGTCATCGACGCGCTCACCTGGGAGCGCGACGACCGGAACGCCGTCCAGGTGTTCGGCCTCGACCTGCTGGAGGGCATGAACTACGACGACGTCGCTGCGCTCATCGAAGGCATGACCTCGAAGTACGGCGAGATGACCCTCATCAAGGCCAGTATCGAATTGAAGGAACGAACGGAACAGACCCGCGGCGTCCCGCTCGTGGAAGCACGGATTCGATTGACCACCGACCGCGGGTACTTCACCGCCGATGGAGAGGGATACGGTGCCGCGCACGCGCTGCGGCTCGCAGCGAACGCGGTCGAACGACAGCTCCTCAAAGGGAAGACGTACGGGCAATCGAAGAAGCGACCGAGCGACGACGAGCAGACGGAACTGTACGGGTGGTGGCTCGGCGGCTGAGAGCCCGTGGTACGCGCCACCTAATTATGGGCGTGGCCGTGGTGTAGCAGGACCGTTGTGGTTGCATGAATGGACTCGAGCGGACCGAAGCGGGCAACGAACGACTCCAGCAGTCCGGCGCGGAGGAGTCGACAGGACGGGTCGCCGGCGGTCGAACGCGGGTTGAGGTCGGGGTTGCGGGGGCTGGAGAGCGATGACGGCGTCACAACCCGTGAACGACCTCGCCGCGACGCTGGACGCCGGAGACGTCGCGTTCGGAGTGCTCGACAACACGTACAGTCCGACGCTCGTGGAGTTCTTCGGCGAGCTCGGCGTCGACTTCATCTGGTTGGATCTCGAACACGGCGGGCCGGACCCGTGGGACGCCCGCCAGATGGAGGACCTGCTTCGTGCTGCGGAACGAACCGACGTCGAGTTGCTCGTTCGATTACCGGACACGGACCCGACGCTGGTCCGGAAGGCGCTGGACCTCGGCGCGAGAAACGTGTTCCTCCCGCGCGTCGACACTGCCGACGAGGTTCGCGCCGCGGTACGCGCTGGTCGATTCAGGTACGACGATGGTCCCGGTCATCGGGGGCTCGGGTCCCCGCGCGCTCGCCGCTGGGGACTGGCCGACGAGTACGTCGCCGTCGAAGACAGGGAGACGCTCGTCGGTGTCACCATCGAGACAGAGACGGCCATCGAGAATCTGGACGACGTCCTCGCGGTACCGGAGCTCGGATTCGTCTTCGTCGGGCCGCTCGACCTCTCGGTATCGCTCGGGTACCCGGGTGAGATCGATCATCCGAGCGTCGTGGAGGCGGAGGAGACGGTTCGATCGAAGGCGATCGAGGCGGGCGTACCCGTTGCAGGGCTTGGCTTCGGGATGGACGACGTCGCCGAGAAGGCGGCGAACGGCTATCAGCTGCTGAACCTCGGAAGCACGACCGGCGCGCTCGAACAGACCGTCACCGAGTGGCTCGAGGCGGCCCGGTCGAGCTAATCCGACTCCTGTGACGCGACGAGCGCACGCTGTTCGAGTGTGTCGCTCGCTCGCCGATGGTGCTGTTCGATGGATTCCTGCCGGCGAGTGCAGTGGTCGTGGCGGGTGGCTGTCGGGAAACGGCGTGTTACTGGGCTCCGGCGAGGATACGGGCCTCATACCAATCCCTGCGGGTTCCGTTCGGTGGGACGCGATGGAACGAACACACATCTCGGACGAAGACGAAGGAAAGCGGGTCGTGAACGCGAAGGGAGACAAGATCGGGATGATCAAGGAGGTCAGGAACGGGACGGCGTACGTCGACCCGGACGCGGGGATCACGGATTCCATCCGATCGAGACTCGGGTGGGGTGAGAAGGAGGCGGACGATTACCTGCTCGAATCCCGACGGATCGATAGGGTCACCGACGACGAGGTGCAACTCAAGGACTAGCTGCCCTCGGCGGGCGTATCGCGCCCCGGCGGGCGTATCGCGCCGGGAGTTGACTGACGCATCTTTCTGTCGTGTAGTGCTGGAACGGTCTCCTGTACGGGTACTCGATAATGGGAGACTCTGGCAGTGTGGGTGGCCGCTCGTGTTGAGTCGATGTGTTCTTGCATACCGGATGGTTACTCTACTTATATCTTCTGCGGGGTTGTCGGGTCCGCAACCCTGCCCGCATTGATACCTCGGGTGGGGGCGAACCCAGTGCTACAGCGACCGATGTCACGAGATAGCTTAGCCACCCTGATTGGGTTCGTCACCGAACACACCCGCATCACGCTCCTGGCGATGCTCCTGCTGTCGGGCGTCGTCGCGGCCGGCGTCCCGATGGTCGACACCGGGAGTCAGGCCAGCGCGGACGCCGACGCCTTCGACCACCTCGACCGCGTCCAGACCTCCCAGACCATCCAGGAGCAGTTCGCGGCGACCGACGATAGCCCGAATCGTACCGTTGAACCGGTCTACGTCCAGCTCGAGGACGGCAACGCCCTCTCGAAGGAGTCGCTCCTCGCCGGCCTCCGCTACCAGCGGGCGATACGCGAGAACGCGACCATCAGTCGCGCGCTCCACGACCGCGGAGTCGTCGGGTTCTCGAACCTCGTCGCCGTCCGCGCCGCCGAGAATCCGAACGCCTCGCTCAGCGAGCAGATCGACGCGATCGAGGCCGCGAGCACTGGCGAGGTCGAGGCGCTCGTCGAGCGCGTGCTCGCCGAGGACCCGCGAGCCAAGCGGTTCCTGCCCGCCGACCACGACGCCTCGGCGACGACCGCAAGCGACCGGCGGCTCCTCGTCACGCTCGACACCAGCGTCGGCGACCCCACGCTCGACAACGCGACTGGCGCGCTCTATCAGCAGGCCAGCGAGCGCTCCAGTGCGGGGTTCTTCGTGCTGAACAGTCACGCGTGGAACGCGTACAGCAGTCACTTCTTCGGCGAGATGCTCGAGCTCGTCGTCCCGGCGGCGCTCGCGTTCATCCTCGTCGTTCTCGGGTTCGCCTACAGGGACGTCGTCGACGTCGTCGTCGGCATGGTCGGGGTCGCGCTCTCCGTCCTATGGATGTTCGGCCTCCTGGGCTGGCTGGGCGTCGCCGCCGGCACCGTCACCGTCATCCCGGTCGTCCTCATCGCCGGTCTCAGCATCGACTTCGGGTTCCACGTCTTCAACCGCTATCGCGAACAACGCGCCGACGGCGAGGGCATCCGCGCACCGATGCATCGCGGCGTCATCCGGATCGCCACCGCGCTCGTGCTCGTCACCGTAACCGCCGCCATCGGGTTCCTCGCGAACCTCTCGAACCCGCTGCCGCTCATCCGGAACCTCGGGGTCTCCATCACGCTCGGCGTCGCCTCCGCGCTCGTCATCTTCGTCACCGTCGTCCCCGCGCTCAAGATCGGGATCGACGGCCTCCTCGAGCACGCGGGCGTCGACCGCCGGAAGGCTCCGCTGGGCCACGGCCGGTACCTGAAGCCCGTGCTCGGGCGACTGGTGACGCTCGCGCGCCGTGGGGCGCCGGTGGTGCTCGTCGTCGCCGTCCTCGTCGGCGCCGCCGGCGGCGCCGCGTGGCTCGGTCTCGAGGAGGAGAGCTACCAGCAGAGCGACGGCGACGTCGCCGAGTGGAAACAGCAGTTGCCCGGCCCGCTCGGGTGGGAGACGCATCCGGTCGCCGCACAGAGCGAGCACGTCGAGGACGTCTACCAGCCCGCGAGCGCCGACGCCGCGTTCCAGGAGCCGATACTCGTCGAGGGGGACGTGACGAGGGACGGGACGCTCGACGCCCTGCAGCGCGGCGTCGACGACGTCCGGGACCGTGACCTCCTCGTCGACGGAACGGGGAGTCGCGCGGTCACGTCGCCGGTGACGGTCATCCAGGCGGTCGCGGCGCGCGACGACGACGTCGCGGCCGTCGTGGCGGAGACGGACACGGACGACGACGGTGTCCCGGACCGCGACCTCGAGCGCGTGTACGACGCGCTCTACGAGGCCGACAGCGACCTGGCGAGTCGCGTCGTCGCTCGCGAGGACGGCGAGTACCAGTCGCTGCTGGTGTCGCTGTCGCTCGACGCCGACTTCGCGAACGCCGACGCGGTCGTCGCCGACCTCGACGAGAGCGCCGCCATCATGGCGGGCGACGAGAGCGGGCGGACCGCCACCGTCGCCGGGAGCTTCGCGCTGAACGAGGCGATACTCGGCGCCATCGTCGACGGCATCCTCACGACGATGACGGTCGCGCTCGCAGCCATCGCGCTCACGCTCGCGGGCGTGTTCCGGTACATGCACGGGAGCGCCACGCTCGGGCTCGTCGTCGCCGTCCCGATCGCGCTCGTGCTCGGCCTCGTCGTCGGCGGGATGTACCTGCTGTCGATCCCGCTGACGCTCCTGACGGCGCTCCTGATGAGTCTCGTCATCGGGCTCGGTATCGACTACAACATCCACGTCGGCGACCGGTACGCCGACGAGCGCCGCGAGGGCGCGAGCACGTACGAGGCGCTCGACGCCGCCGTCACCGGCACTGGCGGCGCGCTCCTGGGGAGCACCCTCACGTCCGTCGGCGCGCTCGCCACGATAACGCTCGTCCCGCATCCCCAACTGCAGAGCTTCGGCGCTATCGTCGTCGTCGCGCTGACCACCGCGTTCGCCGTGAGCGTGCTCGTGCTCCCGAGCCTCCTCGTGCTCTGGAGTCGCCACGCGCCCGGCGCCGTCACCACGGACGCCACTCCAACGGGCGTCGCGCAAGATTGATCCCGAACGGGTTTCCTGGGGTGCGGTCGGATTCGCCCCGCCGGGCGTCCACCGCCTGGGTTTTAGGGGGGTGGGCCGTGAGTACGTGATATGACCGCTGCGAGGGGGCCACCCATTCGGATCTGGGTCGTGGGCGCGGACCCAGTCGTCGAGGGAGTACGCGCGGGCAGTGCCGGCGTCGACCGCGAAGTCGACGTGCTTCGTCTTGCGGACGACGGGGGCGACGATGTGGACTGTCTCGTCGTCGACGCGCACGACTCGGTCGTGGACGTCGACGGTCTCGTCGACCGCTGGGGCGTCGGCGCGGAGTCGGTGCCGGTCGTGCTCCTCGTCGAGGACTGGACGGACGCGAGCGTCCTCGATGCGGTGGCGGCACCGACCGTCCAGACGCTGCCACGCGCACTCCTCGACCGCGACCCCGGCGTGCTCGTCGCACGGCTCGCGTCGGCCGTCGGCACCACGACAACGTCCGCCGTCGGCACCACGACAACGTCCGCCGTCGGCACCACGACAGCGTCCGCCGTCGACACCACGACAGCGTCGACCGATGCGGACGCGGCGGGTGCGACAGCGGCCGAACGGGAGCGGTACGCGCAGGTGTTCGACGAGGTCAACGACCTCATCCTCGTCTACGACCCCTGGGAGCGAGCGCTCGTCGACGTGAACGCGTCCGCGACCGCCGTCACGGGGTACGACCGCGAGCAGTTGCTCGACCGGGGACTCGACGCGGTCTCCGCGACCGAGGACGGCTACACGGCCGACCGCGCGTTCGACATCCAGCAGCGCGTCGCGGAGACCGGCGAGGCTGAGACCGTCGAGTGGGTCATCGAGACCGCCGCGGGCGACCGCCGGCGGCTCGACTGCACGCTCTCGCCGGCGACCATCGGCGGCGAGGACCGCGTGCTCGTCCTCGCAAGGGACGTGACGGAACGCCACCAGCTCGAGGCGACGTACCGCGGCGTGTTCGAGAGCGTCTCCGACGGCCTCGTCGTCCACGACCCCGAGACCGGCGAGATACTGGACGTGAACGAGCGGTTCTGCGAGATGAACGACTACGAGCGCGACGACCTCGTCGGTGACACCATCGACGTCGTCACCAGGCCCGAGAACGGACTGGAAGCCGCCCGGGAGAAGATTCGGGCCGCCCGCGAGGCGGGCCCCCAGCTGTTCGAGTGGCCGAGTCACCGCAAGGACGGCACGACGTTCCCAACCGAGATTCACCTGAGCGTCGTGGAGATACGCGGCGAGGAGCGCGTGCTCGCGAGCGTCCGCGACGTGACCGAACGCGAGCGCCGCGAGCGCGAGTACCAGCAGCTCTTCGACGGCGTCACCGAGGCGATCGCCATCCAGGACCCCGAGACGGCGGAGCTCGTGGACGCGAACCAGTCGTTCGTCGACCGCCTCGGGTACGACGACCTCGAAACCGTTCTCGACCTCGGGTTCGGCGATCTGAGTGCCGCGGACGCCGGGTTCACGAAGGAGGAAGCGCAGGCGCTCTGTCAGCGCGTCATGGCGTCGGGCGAGTCGGAGACCGTCGAGTGGCAGCAGGAGACCGCCAGCGGGGAGGCGGTGTACATCGAGGCGACGGTGAGTCCGGCGGTCATCAACGGCGAGGATCGAGTCATCTCGATGCAGCGCGACATCACGGAGCGACGGCAGCGCCAGCGCGAGTACGAGCAGATATTCAACAGCGTGAACGACGCCATCGCCGTCTTCCACCCCGAGACGGGCGAGTTCGTCGACGTCAACGACACGTACCACGAGATGGTCGGGTACGACGACCTGGAGACCATCAAGGAGCTCGGTATCGAGGGGCTCAGCGTCTCCGAGGACGAGTACACGGGCGAGCGAGGCAGGGAGATCATCCGCGAGGTCGCCGAGACGGGCGAATCCCGGACCGTCGACTGGCGGGCGGTGACCCAGTCCGGTGACCGCCTGTGGATCGAGACGACGCTCACGCCGGCGACCATCGGTGGCGCGGAGCGCGTGCTCTCCCTCCAGCGCGACGTCACCCAGCAGCGGCTGACGGAGCGTCGCCTCCGCGCCATCGTCGACCGCATCGACGAGGCGATATTCATGACGCGAGCGGACGCCATCGCCGCGCCAGACCAGGAACCGGACTACGTGAGTTCCGGGTACGAGGCGATCTGGGGGCAGTCCCTGGCGGAGATAGACGAGAGCTACGAGGACGGGTTCTTCGGGACGCTCCACCCCGAGGACGTCGGGGAGTATCGCGCGTTCGTCGAGGGCATCGTCGACGACGTCCACGACGAGTGCGCGGACGACACGTACGCGATCGAGTATCGCATCGAGCGGCCGGACGGCTCGCAGCGGTGGGTGCATTCTGACGTCTATCCCATCGAGTTCGAGAGCGACGTGCCGCGCGTCATCGTCGTGACGCGGGACGTCACCCAGCGGAAGGCTCGCGAGCGCCGGATCGCGTCCTTCGAGGAGGCGACCGACGGGCTTGCGACCGCTGACACGCCCGAGGAGGCTGCCCGGACGGCTGTCGACGCGGCGACGGAGAGCCTGGATCTGCCGGCGGTCGGCGCGTTCCTCTACGACGACAGCGCCGGGGTGCTCGACCCCGAGGTCGACACCGAGACGCTCCCAGCGTCGGCCACGGCGACCCCGGTACGGCCGGGGGACGGTGCGCTCTGGCAGGCGTTCGCCTCGGGCGACGTCGTCGCACCGAGTGACGTCGCCGATGGCGGAACCCCGAAGGTCGAGGCCGGCAACGGCGACGATGCTGCGGTGGGCGAGGGGTCGGAATCGCCGAACGCCCTGGAGTCCCTGAGTGATTGGCGGGTGCTCGCGCTCGGGAATCACGGCGTGCTCCTCGTGGGGTCGCTGGCGGGGACGCTGCCGGCGGAGACCATCGACGCGGCGCACGTGCTCGCGGCGACGCTGGAGGCGGCCCTGAACCACCTCGAGGGCGAGCAGCGGCTCGCCGCGCAGGAGGCCGAACTCCGCACGCAGACCGAGCGCGCCGAGCGCCTGGACCGCATCGCGCGCCTCACCCGCCAGGTCGAGGCGGCGATCACGGACGCGTCCACGGCACGCGAGGTCGAGCGCGCCGTCTGCGAGCGCCTCACCACCTCGGGCCCATACGAGCTCGCGTGGATCGGCGGGCTGGAGGCCGGTGCGGACACGCTCACGGCGCGAGCGGTGGTCGGAGGGAGCGACAGGTACGTCGACAGCCTGCGGTTGGAGACGACGGGCGAGACCGCCGACCCGCATCCCTCGGTGCGGGCGTGGCAGGAAGACGCCGTGCACGTGACGGACTCGCTCGTAGATTCCGGGCCGGCGGGCGACTGGCGGCAGCGAGCGCTCACCGCGGGCTACCAGTCCATCTGTGCCGTCCCGATATCGTACGACGGCATCACGCACGGCGTGCTGTCGGTCGCGACCGACCGGCCGAACGCCTTCGGCGACCGGGAACAGGAGGTCCTTGCGCAGCTCGGTACGTCGATCGGTGACGCCATCGTCGCCATCGAGCGCCGGCGCGCGCTCGAATCCGACGAGACCGTCCAGCTCGAGTTCGGGGGGCAGGGCGAGTCGCTCGCGTTCGCTCGCGCTGCCCGCGAGGCGGGGTGTCGGGTGACGCTCGAGCGAACCGTCGCCAGACAGGATGGCTCCGTCAGCGTCTACTACAGCTTCGACCGCGGCGTCCCCGACGACGTCGCCGACGTCGCCGCGGACGCGCTCGACGGCGCGGTCACGGTCGTCGCCGAGGAGTCGGCGTCGACGCTCGTCGAGGTGCAGACCGACGACTGGTTCGGCTCCCCGCTCGCAGAGTACGGCGGCGTCCTCCGGACCGCGACCGCGGAGGCCGGCGAGACGACGGTCGTGGTCGAGGTCCCACAGCAGGCGGACGTCCGGTCGTTCGTCGACCGCCTGCAGGCGATCGCACCAACGCTGGACCTGGTCGCGCGCCGCCAGCATAGTCACCGGTCGAGCACGCCGGCGGAACTCGGGGACCGCATCCGCGAGGAACTCACCGACCGCCAGTTCGAGGTGCTCCGGACCGCGCTCGCGGCCGGCTACTTCGAGTGGCCGCGGGACAACGACGGGACGGCCGTCGCGGACCGCCTCGACATCACGCAGCCGACGCTCAACAAGCACCTCCGGCTCGCCCAGAAGCAGCTCTTCGGCATGCTCCTCGAGGACGACGCCTGAGTCACGCGCGGTCCGACGACGAGCCGAGGAACCGGTGGAGTGCGTGCGTCCGACGGACCGTGACAGCCTCGGTCGTCGGCTCCCCTCGCGGCATCTCGGTGGGTGAGCTCGCGGACTGGCGGTGTCGTGCCCGTCGATGGTGGGTGGCGACGGCTCGGCGGCGGGCGGTGGCGTAGGCCCCGATGGTGGCGGTCGTCGAGTGCTCGTGTCGGGCGAGTTCGGAGACGAACGCGACCGCGTCCCGGACGCCGAGCGAGAACCCGCTCCCGATAGCCGGTGCGAGCGGCATCGCCGCCTCCCCGCACCGAGCGATGCGGCCCGCACCCCAGACACCCGACTGCAACTCGTCGGCGCCCAGCCGGACCTGCTGGACGCGCGTCGACTCGCCGGACCGCACCACTTCCTCCACGACCTCGGGGTCGACGCCTGCGGCCGCCTCGAACGCCGGATGCGATGTGAGCCCGGTCGCGTCACCGCGGTTCGTCGTGACCCGCACCCACGACTCCGAGGCCGTCCCGTCGGGAATGACCTGGGCGAGCGCACCCGGCGCCCAGACCTCCCTCAGTACCTGCGATGCACTTTCTTCGCGGTCACAGCGCCCCACGTACTGGACGTAGTTCCGCGTGGGAACCGTCTCGGGAGCGCGGTCCTCGAGCGCCGGCGTGGCGGTCGTATCGACCACCGCGTCGAACGTCTCCCGGACGCCGTCCGCGAACGCGACCTCGATGCCATCTCCCGTCGTCGTGACGCCCCGGATCGAGCGGTCGGTTCGCGCTCGCTCGAGTGGCCACTCGACCGCGAGCGCCCGTCGCAGTTCCGTCGCGTCTATCACGCTCCCGGCCGCCGTCGTCGTTCGTTCCGTGGTCGACACCAACCGCCCCGTGCCAGCCGCCCACGTCTCGGGATGCGTCGCTTGGACGGAGTCGATGCGTGTCCCGCGGTCGCGGACGTGACTCGCCACGTCGAGCGCTTCGAGCGTGCGCATGGCGTTCGACGCCACCCGGACGACCACCGGTGGCGAGCGCTGCCTGTCGCTGACTGCCAGCACCGGCTCGTACCCGCATCGCTGTAGCATCGCCGTCACCGTCCGACCGACGAGTCCATCGCCCACCACGAGCACCTGCCGCTCGGGCCCTCGACCGAGGACGTCGTCACTCACCGTCCACGGTGGCACCGTCCCATCACCCCCGTCACCGGGTCCCGCTCACGCGCCACCACGTTCTCGGGGTCGAACGCTCCAGTCCCCGAGGTCGGCTCGAACGCCGCGCCGTCCGACTCCGCGCACGCTGTCGCACTCGCACTCACGGCTGACTGGCTTGGAGTGCTCGCCCGGTTCGGACTGATTGGCGACCTGTTCGACCCATGGCGGCCGGTCTGAGCTGGGGCAGTCGGACACCCGACTTTGGGACGGGGAGTGGGTCCGGTGGCGGCGTCGTCGGTCTCCGTCATCACCTCCGCAGTTCGCGTGCAGGTCACCTAAGCGACCGCGCGCTGTTTCACCCACCGCAACACGCGCCACCAGCGAACGGAGTCCCGACGCCACCCGGAGTGGGAGACGACGCAATACATCTAGCCCGAAGTGGTCGGCGACACGACGCTGATTGACAGCAGGGATAGGGGGGTCGCTTCCGACAGTCCCAATCGAGACGAACCATGGCATCTGATCACCCTCCATTCCCGGACGCCACACCCGACCAGTCCGCTCCACCAGTCGACGTCCTGACGCTGCTCGCCGCTGACCACACCCAGAAAATCCTGGGCCACATCCACGACTCGCCCACCCCGGCACGCGCGGTCGTCGAGGTCTGCGACGCCTCTCGTACGACCGTCTACCGACGCCTGAACCGACTCGTCGACGCCGGCCTCGTCGACACCCGGATGACATTGGACCCCGACGGCCACCACCGCACCGTCTTCGAGACCACCATCGACGAGATCACGCTCGACTTGACCGACGACGGCTACGCGCTCGACGTCCACACCGACTGCTCGAACGTCGACTCCCCCTCGACGCCCCACCCCCAGCCGAGCGACTGACGACGCGACACGCACCGTTCGGCCAGTCGAATCACTCGCGACGACGACCACCCAACTCGCACCACCACACCCCAGGAACGCATGAACCAGAACGACGACGCGGACACCACCCCCCGCGACCAACAGCCGACCGAGGACCACCACTCCACAGCCACGGACACCGCAGCCCCCGCACTCGAAGTGCTCCGCGACCCCGAATCCGGACGAGTGACGTTCACCATTCGAGACTGCGACGACTCCCAGAAACTCACCGAGTGGATAACCATCGACAGCGAACACGTCGTCCACCCCGACGACATGCAGTAGTACTCAAGGGCGTACCGGAAGATTCGGGTCTCCTGAAACCCTCAGACGATGACAACAGGTGCGTGTTAAATTCGGAGCGTGAGTTCAGCACGACGAACAGGTTCTATCCACGGACGACGGTCTGAAACCACTGTTCAGTAGGGATGCGAGTTGAACACCGGTCGCAGCCGGGCATACGCCGAGCGCAGCGAGGCGTTTCACCGCCGGAGCCGTCGAAGACGGCGGAGGCGGCCTTTTTCACCCATGTTTTTGCCGCGAGCGGTTCGCGCGGAGCGCGAACCCGAGCGGGAAAA
>NZ_JAZAQL010000005.1:0-336663 GCF_037081675.1 Halorubellus litoreus
CTATTCATACTTTGAGCCTGCCACCCCTGTTGTGGGGTGGTGGGCTTTTTGTCTTTACAGAGGGAGTGGTGATGCTGGTCTGGGTTGTGCGTGTGTGTGTTGTTCGATGAGTGGTGATGCTGGTCTGGATTGTGCGTGGGTGTGTTGTTCGATGAGTGGCGATGCTGGTCTGGGTTGTGCGTGGGTGTGTTGTTCGATGAGTGGCGACGCTGTCGGTGAAGTTGCGTGGTGGGGGACAGCTGTGGGCCTCGTCCTCCCCAGCCGACACTGCGGGGCCGGGCTCGCGGTGCTCGCCCGGCCCGGGCGGTGTCCCTCGCACGCGTCGACGCACCGTCTCGCCGTGGGCTCGACGGTGCGGTCGGCTCGCGCGCCGTGCCGGTGGTTGGGGTTGTGTTTCGTGGGTGGTGGATGGGTGGGGACGAAAACCCTTTTCGGCGGGGAGTGCGGAGTGTGTGGTATGGCAGACGAGAACTCTGAGAACGGTGATGAGGCGGCGAGTGAGGATTCTGAGGAGAAGTCGTTCCGTGAGCGAGTGGAGGAGATCCGTGAGCGTCGTGAGGAGGAGGGTGACGAGGAGCGACGGGAGCGGATGGAGGAGATGATGGGTGGTGAAGGTGGTCCTGGTGGGATGGGTGGCGGTCCCGGCGGGATGGGCGGCGGTGGCGGGAATCCGTTCGCGCAGATGATGGGTGGGATGATGGGTGGTGGTCCCGGTGGTGGCGGTCCTGGTGGGATGGGTGGTGGACCTGGTGCGCAGGAGGATTCGGGGAACGAGGAGCTCGTGCGGGAGATCCGCCAGATGCGTGATGAGATGCGTGATCAGACGCGTGCGCTGAAGCGGATCGCGGACGCGCTCGAGGACGACTGAGTCGCTGGCTGCGGTCGCGTTCTTCTCGGTTCGTTAACATCTAGCGGCAGCGCTATTACTGTGGGGGTGTGTGTCGTGGGGAAGGATGTCGTTGTCCGTGTTGGTGGTGGGGGTGGTGTTGCTGGTGGTGCCGCGGTGGTACGCGGTGTCGGGAGCGTGTGGAGTGGTTGGGTTCTCGGTGGTGGTTGCGGGTCCTGTGGTGGGTGCTGGTGCGAGCGGGGCGCTCGTGGTGGTGTCGACGTGTGCGATGGTGGTTGGTGTGCTTGCGCTCTGTGAGGGGCTCGCGGTGGGGTTGTCGTTCGCGCCCGGTGAGTTCCGCGTGACGGTCTATCTGTGGGGTTTTCTACGTGATGGTGTGGTAGTGGGTGCGGAGTTCGGTGACGGCGTGTTCGATGCTGAAGGTGTCTCGGCGGTCGAGGCAGTTCGCTGCGAGGCGGTCGTGGTCGTCGAGTGTGCGTTCGATGGCGGTCTGGAAGCCGTCGATGTCGCCTGGTTCGTAGTGGTAGCCGGTCTCGCCGTGTTCGATGGTGTCGGCGAGTGCGCCGGCGTCGATGCCGGCGACGGGGGTGCCGCAGGCGTTGGCTTCGAGCGCGACGAGCCCCTGCGTTTCGACGGGTGAGGGGAACGCGAACGCGTCG
Source organism: Halorubellus litoreus (assembly GCF_037081675.1). Taxonomy (GTDB): domain Archaea; phylum Halobacteriota; class Halobacteria; order Halobacteriales; family Natrialbaceae; genus Halorubellus; species Halorubellus litoreus. The sequence continues at coordinate 1,507 of NZ_JAZAQL010000005.1, forward strand.
AGTGCGGTGTAGAACGCTGGGAGGTCGCTGCGGTCGAGGAACCCGAGGAAGCGGACGTCGACGTCGGCCGTTCTGGCGCGGGTTTCGAGGTCGTCGCGGGCGGGGCCGTCGCCGCCGAAGACGACGGTGACGTCGTCCATGCCGTCGGTGGCGTCGATGATGTCTTCGAGGCGTTTCTCGTAGCCGTGGCGGCCGGTGTACCCGATGAGTGTGCCGTCGAGGTCGAAGCGCTCGCGGAAGGCGTCGCCGTCGGTGGGTTGGAATCGGTCGGTGTCGATGCCGTTGGAGACGACGTGGACGGGCGTGGTGACGTCGAGGTCGTCGACGAGGTGGCGTTTCGTCGGTTCGCTCGGGGTGATGACGAGGTCGGCGTGCTCGTAGTACCAGTGTTCGTAGGTCTCGCTCGCGGTGGAGAGGCCTGCGAGGACGCTGTCGTTGGAGGAGATGTATTCGGCGTATTCGGCTGTCGGGGTGTGGTAGGAGGCGACGAGTGGGAGGTCGTGTTTCTTCGCGTATCGGCGGGCGGCGAGTCCGAGCCCGAATGCGGTGTGGGCGTGGACGACGTCGGCGCGTGGGACGGTCTTGGGGACGCGTGGTGCGCCGACGCGGACGCCGTCGTAGAACGGGAACGGGAGGGAGCGAACGGGGTGTTCGCGTGCGTTGGGCGTGTATTCGTCGGTCCCGGGGTAGACGACGTCCATGCGGCCGTGGTGGTCGTTCCAGTGGTCGCGCCAGGCTTCGATGGTGTACGTGACGCCGTTCACCGTGGGGTGGTAGGTGTCGGTGAAGGCGGCGACCCGTGTCATTGTTGGCGAAAGTGTGTTCGGTGGCTTAGTGGCTTCGATAGTCCGCGAGCCGTCACGTCGGCGACGCGTCAGTCGTCGATGACGCGCCGGTACGCGTCGACGAGACGGTTCCCGACGTGGTCGAGCGAGTGCTCTTGGACGGTCTCCTTGGCGTTCTCGCCGAGGCGTTCGCGGAGGGCGGGGTCGTCGGCGAGGCGGTCGACGGCGTCGACGAACTCGTCGAAGTCCGAGCAGAGGATGGCGTCTTCGCCGTCGGTGAAGTACTCGCGGAACACGGGGATGTCGCGGAGGACGCAGGCTTTCCCGCAGCTCATCGCTTCGAGGACGACGAGTCCTTGGTTCTCGACTTTCGCGGGGAAGCAGAAGATGTCGCCGGCGCCGAACGCCATGCGTTTGTCGTCGACCCAGCCGGTGAACGTGACGTTCTCGGGTGGGTCCTGGGTCCACTTGCGGGTGGTCTTGCTGGCTTGCGGGCCGTCGTCGTAGTGCCCGAACCACGCGTAGTCGTGGTCGGTGGCTTTCGCGAGTTCGCAGAACGTGGTGAGGCCTTTGCGTTCGAAGACGTTCCCGACGGCGAAGACGACGGTGCCGTCGAGGTCGTATTCGTCGCGCGTTTCGTCGCGGAAGCGTTCGTGGCCGTCGAGGCTGTCGACGTCGATGCCGTTCGTGATCGGTTCGATGGGGGCGTCGACGGGGTAGGATTCGAGGATGCCTTTCGTGTATTCGCTCGGGCAGAGGACGAGGTCTGCTTGCGAGTAGAAGCGTTTGAGGTAGGCTTTGAGTGCGGGGGCGACGGCGTTCGAGAATCGGAAGCTGTCGCGGAAGTCCTCGGCGGTGACGTGCGTGTGGAGGACGAGTGGAACGTCGTTCGCTTTGGCGTGGCGGGCGAGTGCGAGGCTGACGGGGCCGGCCATGTTGAGGTGTGCGACGTCGTAGTCCTCGAAGAACGATTCTTCGAAGGCGAGGTTCGCGAACGCGGCGTCGAGGGCGTTGCCGTCTCGCCAGGGGCTCGTGATGACGTCGACGTCGGCGTCGGCGCGTGCGAGTGATTTCCGTTGTTGGGCGGCGGCGGTACCCATGCCCGACCGATGGAGTTGGGATTCGAGTTCGAGGTGATTGAGGACGCGCATCCGTTTGTGGTCGCTGGTCGGTGGGTGCGTGTAGTCTTTCCGGATTGCGTTGCTCGTGCGCCCACGCGACGACGTGTCCGTGGTATATGCGTGTCTGAGCGGAACGTGTCCGTGGTATATGCGTGTCTGAGCGAAGGGTGTGAGTGATTCGGGCGGGTGCGAGGAAGAACGTTTACCCGGGTGAGTCTGGTATTGGTGGTATGAACGTCGCTGCGGAGCGGATCGAGCGGTTGCACGTGCTGGCGCGGGAGGCGACGGTTGTGGGGGAGGCAGAGCGCGCTCGCGAGTACGTGCGGTTGGCGCGCCGGCTCGCTGAACGCCAGCGGTTGTCGCTTCCGCGGGACTTCCGTCGGTTCACGTGCGACGACTGCGATGCGTTCCTCCGGCCGGGCCGGAACGCTCGCGTGCGCACGCGGTCCGGGCACGTCGTGGTGACGTGTGACTGTGGGTCGCAGGCGCGGTATCCGTACGACGAGTGAGCGAGTGCTGGCGGGAAGCGTGCGTCGACGGGTGAGCGTCCGCGTGGGCAGCGGGCGTCCCTGCTACTGATTCGGCTAAGGGTTTAAGCCGCGCCCGCGTTTACGCTACCAGACGACTATGAACGACGAGGAGATGCGGAAGGAGGCCCACGAGTTGGACGTGACGGTGTGGGTTGGGAAGGCAGGTATCGAGTCGGTGGTCGACGAGCTCTCGGACCAGTTGGCGGCTCGCGATATGGTGAAGGTGAAGTTCCTTCGGGCGGCGAGGGGTGGGACGTCGACCGAGGAGCTCGCGGAGGAGCTCGCGGAGTTGACGAACGCGGAGCTCTTCGAGACCCGCGGGAACACGGGGGTGCTGTATCGGTGATTCAGCTGCAGACTGGGCTGTCGGGGTTAGCGAAGACGATGAACGACCTCGGGATTCCGGAGGCGTACGCGGAGACGGTTGCGGACGGTATCCTGTTCGTGGTGGCGTTCGTCGCAGTGGTCGTCGTCGGGCGCGTCCTCGTGCTCCCGTTGGTCGACCGACTGCTGGACCGTCGCGGGCTGGACCGGCACGCGAAGGTTCCCTTGAAGAAGCTCGTGAACTTCGCGGTGTACTTCGCGGCGCTCGGCGTGGCGTTCGCGTTCGCGGGGTTCGGGAACATCCTGACGGCGCTGGCGACGATCGGTGCGGCGGCGACGCTCGCGATCGGGTTCGCGATGCAGGACGTGATCGCGAACTTCGTCGCGGGTATCTTCATCTTCACGGACAAGCCGTTCCGCATCGGCGACTGGATCGAGTGGGATGGTCATTCGGGTGTCGTTGAGGACATCAGTCTGCGCGTGAGTCGCGTGCGGACGTTCGACAACGAGCTGTTGACGGTACCGAATTCGCAACTCACGGACGGCGTCATCAAGAATCCGGTTGCGAAGGACAAGCTCCGCATGCAGTTCCTGTTCGGTATCGGGTACGGTGACGACATCGACGAGGCGACGGACATCATCCTCGAGGAGGCCGAGGCGCACGACGGTATCCTCGCGGACCCGGAGCCGTCGGTCCGATTGACGGAGCTCGGTGATTCGTCGGTCGGCCTGAAGTCTCGCGTCTGGATCGCGGACCCGGCGCGCTCGGACTTCGTGCGGGTGCGCGGTGAGTACGTGCAGGCGGTCAAGGAGCGGTTCGACGACGCGGGCATCGACATCCCGTTCCCGAACCGCGAGCTGTCGGGGACGCTCGACGTCTCCGAGGAAGTGGTGACGGCGGCGGACGACTGACGGCGCTGCGACCGGTCTTTCTTCGCTGTTCGACGCCCCTAGCTGGGGGTGGCGCGGTCGCGCGGGTTCGCCATGCCGTCCTTGACGCCGTGGTGGACGAGTGCGACGTTGACGGGGTAGGCGACGACGAGGCCGACGGTGAGCGAGAACGCGAGCGCGCTCCAGAACAGCGGTTCGGTGATGGTCGCGCCTTCGGCGAGGTAGATGTCGGTGCCGATGGCGGCGACCTCCATGACGGTGATGGACGGTGTCTCGGTGATGATGGCGTCGCGGAAGGCGTCGCCGAACGCGACGCCGTCCTGCATCATCGGGCCGACGGTGAGCGCGACCCCGAACGTGTACGCGGCGGTGAACGTGACGGCGATGACTCCGAGCTGGTGGAGTGCGAGGATGCCTGCGGCGAGCGTGATGCCGAGGACTTCACCGGCGCCGCAGCCGGAGTAGCAGTGTGCGACCGAGCGCGCGCTCCGCCGCCACAGCGAGTCCCGGGCTATCTGTTTCCGGCCGGCCCACGCGTAGACGGCGAGGCCGAGCGGTCCGGAGTACAGGACGGTGAGCGTCCAGACGAACTGCATGAGGCTCGCGATCTCGTCGTTGTTCTCGCGGACGTCGTACCAGAGGACGGCGAGGGAGGCGAGTACGACGACCGCCCACGCGTACAGTGCGGTGGTGTTCGTGAGGACGTCGCGGAGCAGTGCTTCGACGGCCATGTTCGCGTGTCGCGGTGCCGGCCGGAACTGGGTTCGTGCTAGGCGGCTAGGCTCGCCGGGTCAGTTCTCGTTCTCGAGGCGGTCCTTGCGGCGTTCGTACTCGTCGTCGTCGAGGTCGCCGCGCGCGTACGCGGCACGGAGTTCGTCGAGCGCGCGGTCGTGCTGGTCGCGAGTGACGGCGCGGTAGAGGAGGTAGCCGCCGGCGACGACGAGCGCGACGAACGCGAGCTGGGATGCGATGCCGACGAGCGCGAACCACACGGGGAGGGTGCCGTCGAAGCGACCGTCGTGCATTCCGCCGCCCCACATCCAGCCGTCCATCGGCATCCCCCACATGCCGCCGCCCATGCCGCCGAGGGCGAACGCGAGCAGCGGTGCGGCGAACAGGACGAGCAGTGCGAGACCGCCGACGGCGAGCGCGAGCTTGGTGTTTCGGTGCATTGTGTCAGGGTTTGAGGAAGCCCAGTAGTTCGTAGTCCTCGTCGGGGTCGTACCGACGGAACAGGAGGCTGTTCGCGAGCACGCTCACCGAGGACAGCGCCATGGCGCCGGCGGCGAGCACGGGTTGGAGGAACCCGAGCGAGGCGAGCGGTATCATCGCGGTGTTGTAGCCGAGCGCCCAGAACAGGTTCTGTTTGATCTTCGCGAGGCTGCCTTCGCTGACGCGGATGGCTTTGAGGACGTCCATGGGGTCGTCGCGCATGAGGGTGACGTCGGCGGCTTCGATGGCGACGTCGGTCCCGGACCCGATGGCGACGCCGACGAACGCGGTCGCGAGCGCGGGCGCGTCGTTGACGCCGTCGCCGACCATCATCGCTCGGGTGCCGTCGTCCTGGATGGCGTCGACGGCGTCGGCCTTGTCCTCGGGGAGGACGCCCGCGCGGACGTTCCCGGGGTCGATGCCGAGGTCGTCGGCGACGGCACGCGCGGTGCGTTCGTTGTCGCCGGTGATCATGTGGACGTCGAGGCCGCGGTCGTGGAGTGCGGCGACGGCGGCTTTCGACGAGTCTTTGACGGTGTCGGCGTCGGCGAGGACGCCCACGAGGCGGCCGTCGACGGCGACGAGCATCGCGGTCTTCCCGTCGGCTTCCAGTCCCTCGCGGGCGTCGTCGCCCGGCGTGGGGTCGACGTCGTGCTCGCGGAGGAGCGTCGTGTTCCCGACGAGGACGTCCTGCCCGTCGACGGTGGCGCGGACGCCCTTCCCGGCGACGTTCTCGAAGTCTTCGGGGTCCGCGACGTCGAGGCCGCGGTCGCGGGCGCCGTCGACGATGGCGTCGGCGAGCGGGTGACTGCTCGCGGATTCGGCGCTCGCGGCGAGCCGGAGGACCTCGTCCTCGTCGAACGACGCTTCGTCCTTCGCGGCGACCGTTCCGCCGTCGGCGGCTGCGTCACCGCCGTCGGCGCGTGCGCCGGTGTCGTCGAGTGCCACGACGTCGGTGAGCGTCATCTCGCCCTTCGTGAGCGTCCCGGTCTTGTCGAAGACGACGGCGTCGGTGTCCTTGACGCGCTCCAGGATGTCGCCGCCCTTGAACAGGACGCCGTTCCTGGCGCCGATGCTGGTGCCGACCATCGTCGCCGCGGGCGTCGCCAGGCCGAGCGCGCACGGGCACGCGATGAGGACCGCGGACGCGAACACGACGACGGCGAACTCGAGGACGCCGACGCCACCGGCGCCGCCTGCGCCGGCGACGGGGCCGCCGCCGACGAGCCCCCACGGGAGGAGGCCGCCGACGAGGTCGACCATGAACTGCGGGGCGAGCCCCCAGACGACCGCCCAGAAGAGCGCGTTCACGATGACGGCGGGGACGAAGTACGCGCTGATGCGGTCGGCGACGTTCTGGATGTCGGGCTGCCTGGATTGGGCGTCCTTGACGGTCTGGACGATCTGCTGGATGGCGGTGTCTTTGCCGACCTTCGTCGCTTCGACGACGAGGACGCCGTTCTCGTTGATCGTTGAGCCGACGACGTCGTCGCCGGGCTCCTTCGAGACCGGGACGGATTCGCCGGTGACCATGGACTCGTCGACCGCGCTCTGCCCGTCGACGACGACGCCGTCGGTCGGTATCTGCTCGCCGGGTTTGACCTTCATGCGGTCGCCGACGGAGATGTCCTCGACGGGGACTTCGCGTTCGTTCCCGTCGTCGTCGACGAGGATGGCGGTGTCGGCCTCCATCTCGAGGAGCTCGCGGAGTGCGTCACCGGCTTGGCCCTTCGAGCGCGCTTCGAGGTAGTTCCCGAGCGTGATGAACACGAGGATGAGCGCGGCGGTGTCGAAGTAGAACCCGGCACCGGGGAACCCGAGGAGGCGCGCGACCGAGTAGAGGTACGCGGTCGAGGAGCCGAGGGCGATGAGGACGTCCATGTTCGCGGTGCGGTTCTTCACGAGCGCGGTGTAGGAGTTCTCGTAGAACTCCTTCCCGAGCGCGTACTGGACGGGCGTCGCGAGCGCGAACCCGAGCCACTCGAACCGGATGCCGAGGCCGGGAATCGTGTCCGGGAGGAGGTCGGGCGCGAACAGGTGCGCGGCGAGCATCCCGAGGAGCGGGGTGGAGAGGACCGCGCCGAATATCGTGAGGCGCTTCTGGCGCTCGATCTCCTCGCGGCGCGCGACGTCCGCGGCGGACTCCTCGCGCTCGCCGCGCCCGGACTCGCCGTCGCCGTCCGCGCCGCCGCTCTCGCCGTCGCCGCTCCCGGCGCTGTCGCGGACCGGCGAGTAGCCGGCGTCCTCGATGGCGTCGTAGAGCGTGGCGCGGTCGACCGCGTCGGGCGCGTACTCGACGGTCGCTTCGTCGGTCGCGTAGTTCACCGACGCGTCGACAACGCCCGGTACCTCGAGGAGGCGGTCGTGGATGGTGTCAGCGCAGTTCGAGCACGACATGTCCGTGACCGCGACCGTGACGGTGTCCGTGATCGGCGTGTAGCCCGCGTCCTCGATCGCGTCGAAGATGGCCGCGAGCGTCGTCTCGTCGTCGTCGTAGGTGACGCGCCCGCCGTCGGTCGCGAAGTTCACCGACGCGTCGACGACGCCGTCGACGCCCTCGACGGCCGACGCGACCGTCTCCGAGCAGTTCGCGCAGGACATCCCCGTGATGTCGACGTGGACGGTTCGTTCTGTCATAGGTACTAGTACGGGTTCCTCTTTCAACCGGTTTGTTCTTCCAGTCCGTTCGTCGCAGCGGGCTCGAACTTAGGAACCCAAAGTCACCGGGCGTCACCGGCGGTCACGTGGGACGGCTCTCCGTCAGGCGGCGTCGCTGAAGTCCTCGTAGCGGTCGACGAACGCGCGCTCGCACGACGAACAGCAGAACCGGTAGCTGTCGTCGCCGAGCGTCGCGCTCGTCCCCTCGCTCGTGACGGTGTTCCCGCACTCCGCGCACGACACCGCGAAGTCGGTCGCGCCCACGGACTGCGTCCACTCGACGTCCGCGAGGAGGGTCACCGCGACCGCCTCGAAGTCGCTCGGGTCGAGCACGTCCTCCACCCAGCGGTACGCGTCCGAGCTCGGAAGCGACGCCTGTACGACGACGTCCCCGCTCGCGGTCGTGAACACGTGCTCGACGGGTTCGGTCGCTCGGAACGCGTCCCGGACCGCTTCTCGACGGCCGGACGCAACCGTGACGTCGACGAGCACCTGAACGCCGTCCCGAAGCTGTGACCGGTCCACGTCCACCGTGAACCCCCGAAGCACGCCCGCTTCCTCCAGCTTCCGGACGCGCTCGGAGACCGCCGGCCCAGACCGCCCGACGACGTCACCGATGTCGCTGTACGCGCGACGCGCATCGTCGGCGAGCAACTCGAGGATCTCCATGTCGATGTCGTCCAGGTCGCGCATACCAACACGGACGCACCACGCACAGAAACACCTTCGGCCGCGAAAGCTCGCGAGCACGCTCGCTTTGGAATCCAATGCCCATCCGGACGAACTGCCGAGGTCATAGCGTCCGCTCGCGAGTCGTAGAAGCGGTATGAATGTGGACGCCTGAGATTGCACGGCGTTCCCGAACGGGGGGTCCCGGTTGCCTCCTCCACCCCGCGACCCGTCGAGCGATCGCTGTCCGGCGGTGGGCTGCTCACTTCCGTGCCTGACCCATTACCACCGACTAACGTCGGGAACGCCGTCCCTGCGGACGACGCCCGACGACCGCCATCCCCGACGGACGAGGCTTCTATGTCAGCTCCCGGGGCCCGCTCGGGTCTGTCCGCACGCGCCCAGGGTTCAGTCCCCCCTGAAGACCATACCGGGGGTAGCGAGCAGGGCCTAACTGCCCGACCTAGTCCACTCCAGAGTAACCGCCTCGCCGGTAAGTGCCTTTCGACTCACTGCGAGAAATCGGTGCCGGCGTCGACGTCGGCGTCGGCGCTATCGACTCGACGCGGTCGACGGCCACGAGTCGGGCCGCAGCGGGCGGAGTCGGGAGTCAGGACGCTGGCTCGGGTCTCGGGCGGAGGACGCCGATGGCGTCCGCGAACCAGAGCGCGCCGCCGAGGATGCCGACCGCGGCGGCGAGCAGCACCCACCGGTGGTACGCGAGCCACGCCGCCGTCGAGAGGCTCCCGACGAGGTCGGCGACCCCGCCGAACGCCCACATCGCGGTCAGGAGTACGACCATGAACCCGACGACGAGCGCAACGCCCGCCGCGATGTCCGGCGCCGTCCGCCCCTGCCGACCGGCTGCGAGGACGATGAGTGCGACGAGCGCGAGCACCGCGATGTACGGCGGGCCGACGACCCCGAACTCCGTGTAGTACGTCTGGACGGCACTCCCGGGGACGCCACCCGCGACGTACGGAACGATCATCCCGGCCGCGTACGCGGCCGCCGACACGACGCCGACCGTCGCCGGCGTTTCCACCTCGACCATACCGGGGAGTCCGCCCCGCACCCCGTTAAGTACCACGTTGTCGAACCGTCGGCGTTCGCCGGGTCGGTCGCGTCAACTGCTGGAACTGGTTGCGTGCGGTGCGGGCTGTGAACGCGAAGGGGAAGGCACTACTGCGTGGCTCGCTTGCTCTCGCGCATGGGACTCGGCTCGACCGCGAAGAAGATCCAGACGCTTGCCGACCGAGCTGAACAGCTGTACGTGAAACTGAAGGAGGTCCACGAGCGCGTCGTCAGCGTCGAGGACACCGTCGACGACACGCAAGTGCGCGTGAAGGAACTGGAGAACGCCGTCGAGCACCAGCGCGTCGTCATCGAGGCGCTCGCGGAGGACCGCGGTATCGACGTGGACGCGGTCGTCGCCGAGGCCGCCATCGAGGACGCCGACGATGCGACCGACGAGGGAACGGGCGCCGAATCGACCGACGAGGGAACGGGCGTCGAAGCGAGCGAGGACGACGCGACGGACGTCTCGCACGACGACGCGGCCGCGACGACCGACGGGAACTCGAACGCCTGAGTCGTCCCCGCCGCGGAAGGTCACGACCGACAGTCGCCTCGCGGAATGAGAAGGACATAACACAGCCGGCAACGTTTGCCAACGCGATGACCACGTACCGCGAACCCCTCGCGTCGGTGAACGACACCGTCGGCGAGACGCCGCTCGTCCGCGTGCAGGCCTCGCCAGACGACGTGCCCGTGTACGCGAAGCTCGAATCGTTCAATCCCGGCGCGAGCATCAAGGACCGCATCGGGAAGTACATGCTCGAAGCGATGCTCGACGACGGCACGCTCGAACCCGGTGGGACCGTCATCGAACCGACCGCCGGCAACACCGGTATCGGGTTCGCGACCGCAGCGACGCAACTCGACGTGCAGGCGATGTTCGTCGTCCCCGAACGGTTCAGTCTCGAGAAGCAACAGCTCATGCGTGCACTCGGCGCCGAAGTCATCAACACGCCGACCGAGGACGGGATGGGTGGCGCGATAGACCGCGCGCACCAGCTCGCCGAGGAGCTCGACAACGCGGTCGTCCCACAACAGTTCAAGAATCCGCTGAACGTCGAAGCGCACTACGAGACCACCGGGCCGGAGGTCCACGAGGCGCTCGACGGCGAGGTCGGCGCGGTCGTCGCCGGCTGCGGGACCGCTGGAACGCTCATGGGGATGGCGCAGTACCTCCGCGAGCAGAACGACGACGTCGTCGTCGCCGCGGTCGAACCACAGGGTTCGATGTACTCGGCGTTCTTCGGCGAGGACCCCGAGGAAGGCGAGTACAAGGTCGAAGGCATCGGGACGCACGACCCCGCGACGAACGAGCTGTTCGACCCGGACGTCGTCGACGAACTCCTCTCGTTCGACGACCGCGTCGTTCACGAGGAGATGCAGCGCCTCGCCGCCGAGGAAGGCCAGCTCGTCGCGTCCTCGGCCGCCGCGAACAGTCTCGCCGCCCGCGAGATAGCGGACCGCATCGCCGCAGGGGACCTCGACGCACCCCACGACACCGTCGTCACCGTGTTCGCGGACTCCAGCGAACGCTACCTCTCGAAAGGCGTCTACCGCGACTACGAAGAGTGGGAGGGCTGACCGCGACGCGAACGCGAAGCGCGGGGCGCGGGGCGCGAACGTGCGGCGCGACGCGGCGTCTTCGACGTCCGGTCAGTCGACGAGACGCGAATGCTCGACCTTGATGCACCTGTCCTGGACGAAGTTCCGCCCGGATTCCTCGACGCGACGGCCGGCGTCCTCGTGCGTGATACCGAGTTGCAGCCACACGGTCTCCACGTCGTCGCGTTCCAGAACCGCGTCCACGATATCGGGCGCCTCGTCGCCCGGCCGGAACACGTCCACGAGGTCGATGCGTCGGTCGACGTCCGCGAGCGAATCGACCGCGTCGATACCGAACACCTCCTCGGCGTACGGGTTCACGGGAATCACGTCGTAGCCGTGGTCGAGCAGGTACCGCGGCACGTCGTGCGCGGCCTTCCCCGGCGTCGACGAACAGCCGACGACAGCGATGGTCTCCACGTCCAGTACGTCCCGCAACGCCGAATCTGTCGAGACAGCCATGTGTAGATAGACGCTCACGGACCGCAAAAGGCTAGCGCCGTCGTGCACGCAACGGACAACGCCCCTCTGATCTGGGGCGTTCGCCCGGAGGACCGCGGCCTTCGTCCGCGCGGTCAGTTCACGCTCGGGAAGCCAGCGGTCTCGATGGTTCGCTCGCCGTCACCGTCGTCGGTCACCTCGACGACCGCATCGAACAGCTGTTTGAGGGTGTTCATCGTCTGGTCGTCGTGCGCCGTCGAGTCGATGACGTACACGCCCAAGCCGTCCGCGCTCTGCACGCGTCCCGTGAACACGTGCATGAACCGGAACACGGTCTGGAGGTCCGAGTACATCAACAACGTCGATATCGAATGCAGGAGGATGCGGTTCTGCTCGTGCCCGCGGACCTGATAGAACTCCTCCAGGAACTCCGAGAGCTTGATACCGATACCGGTCATGTCGACGGGCGAGGACGCGTACTTCACGCGTGGGTCCTCTCGGACGCTCCCGACCCCTCGCTGTTTCGTCACGCAATCCACGACGCCGACGTCGACGTCCTCGACGTCGCCGACGAACCCCGCGTAGTCCTCGAGAACCTTCTCCGCGTCGTCCTTCGTCGTCACCACGATCGACCCTTCGCCGGCTCGCGCACCGGTCGCCAGTATCTCGAATGCGATGTCGCGCTTACCCGTCAATGGCGGCCCGGCGACGAGGAGGTTCGTCCCAGCCGGCAATGGAGCGTCCGACAGTTCCTCTGGCAGTTCGTACATGGCGAATGACTATCGCAGCAGACGTCGCCCCCACCACGGCGCGCCCACGGCGCTTCGGTTGATAAGAGAATACAGTATCCAGCATATAGAAGTTTTGATTGGGTCACTTAGCCGGCTGACAGGAGGGGTGGTGTCGGTCGCTGGAACCCCGTTACGTCGGGACGATTCCCGAGGGGGCGACTCGACCGACGAGGAACGCCACGACCGCCAGGAACTGCGCGTACTTCAGGTGCGTCTGGCCGACTGTCGCGTCCTCGTACGCCTCGGACGCCGCGTACAGCATCGCCAGGTCAGCGGGAACGACGAGCGCGAGGTACGCAGCGCCGAACGTCCCGAGCACGAACGGTATCGGGCTCGCGACGACCGCCACCACCAGCGCGACCGTCGCGACGTGCAACGCGGTTCGTTCCCCCGCCGCTATCGGGAGCGTCCGCAGTCCCTCTTCGCGGTCGCCAGCCACGTCCTCGACGTCCTTGATTATCTCGCGACTCAGCGTCGACAGCGCCGCGAGCACGAACAGCACACCGGGAGCCAGCGGGGCCTCCACCGCCGCGCCACCGAACAGGAACGTACTCCCCGTGAGGTACGCGACGACGAGATTCCCCACCCCAGGCAAGCCCTTGAACCACTCCGTGTACGCGATCAACGCCAGGAGGTTCACCACCGCGATACCGATAGCGAGAACGGGGAGGACGGCCGCGGCGACGACCGCACCGACGAACAGCACCGCACTCCACGCCAACGCACCGCGCGCACTCACAGCGCCCCGCGGGATCGCTCGCTCCGGTCGGTTCACGGCGTCTATCTCCCGGTCGAAGTAATCGTTGATGGCCATCCCGGCTCCCGTCGCGAACACGGTCGCCGCGACCGCAGCACCCGTCGCCACGGGGGCGTCACCGACGCCACCGGCGACGAACGCCCCCAGGAACGTCAACACGCCAGCGGCGACCGAGTTCGACGGCCGCGTCAACTCCACCAACCCACGGCCCGTCTCGACGACACTCGACATACCCCAGTCCACCCACGGCCCCCCAAAAAGCACCCCGATTCCGCCCCGAAACCACATCATTTAAATCGCTCTGCCGACTCCCGATAGACACAGGGCGCTTAGCTCAGCCTGGACAGAGTACTTGGCTTCGGACCAAGCTGCCGCGGGTTCAAATCCTGCAGCGCCCATGATTCTGCGTGACTGGCACCATTTCGCAGACGGCAGTACGGCGTTTATAAAGGGAACCCCTCTTCGCCGATGTGATTTCATCACGCCGCGGAACGAGGGTCGCCGATGTCATGCGATTCGCCAACATTTGATTGACAGCACAGCAACATAAACCATGGGTCAGTACGAGGACCGGGTTCGAGAGACCGCCCCCGAGAAACCCAACTCAATTTGATTCCGCCATGTTCACGGGTCTGACCGCTGGCCAGCGGACACGGTGGTTTCAAACAGAAAGGCGGGCATCACACAGATAGCATGGTCTCACAGGCCGAGATCGACCGCCTCCGCCTGGAAGCCGATACGATCATGACTCGCTACCAGCGAGTCCAGCAATCATTGGAGCAAGCTCACAGCGAGTCTGGAGACCACTGGGAGTCTGGGGACCTCACCGTCACGCTCGACACACCACGAGGCGACCCGATCGACATCACGCTCGATCTCGATGCCGACCCCGCGACAAACGCGGAAGCTCGGTACGAGCGAGCGAAAGAACTCGAAGCGCACCTCGAACGCAAACAACGAATCGTCGACCAACTGGCGCCGCTCCCGGCCGACCCCGTCGCATACCTCATCTGCTATCATCTCGACGCCGTCGAAGGGAACTACCCGCGGTCGATGGCCGGTCACCTCGATGCAGAACGCAAGCACGTCGAATCGCTCTGCCAGGAAATGGAAACGGCAGGGCTGCTCGAACGCGTCGAATCCGGCACGGTCAAACAACGTCGAGTGAAAGCCAAGCAAGCCGACGAAGTCCGTCAGCATCACACGTACTACCGACTGTCGCGCGACGGTGACCATCTGCTCCGGTTCCTCGACGAACCCGACGGGCGAGTCAACGTCCTGCGGCATCTCCCCGAGGGTCGGATGCTCGTCGAACGGCTCGCGCGCGCCGGCCCGGACTGCCCGCGCACGACCGCCGAGGAGTTGGATATGGAGTTCGAACGCGTCCGCCACCTGTATCGCGCACTGCGACAGACGGGGGTGGTCACCGAGTCAGATGGCAGTACGAACAAACGGAGCGACCGGAAAGTCAAGCCCGAAGACGAAACACATCGCAACCACACGTACTACGTGGCGACGGACCACGCTGAGAAGGCGGTTCGAACGACCGAAGACTGAGACGCTCCTCCTCTGAGATACCTCCGGAGTGACGACGGTTCAGTCCACAGTCAAGGTCGCCGTATCCCGTGCGATAGTAGGGCCGTTGCAAGTATTTGGCCCGGACTCTTCACACCAGAACAACTTGACGGTCACCTCTTGCGTGTTCGAGAGCGCGGACTCCCATTCGATTCTGATGTCGTTCCGCGTTTCACCCGGTTCGAAGCGGATCCTTGGATTGGCTAGGAAGTCACCGTTCGCGTCGTACACCTGAATGATGGCTTCGACGTTCGTCTGGACTTTACTGACTGTCACGTAGGTTCCATCCGTTTCCTGGTCGTCGAGTACGACCAAGCCGGATGGTGCGGTTGTCGTTGTCTGGGTTGCACTCGTTCCTGTGACTGACAGGGTTGCAGTATCCGTCGCAATGGTCGGGCCATTGCAGGTGTCCGGACCGGATTCTTCACACCAGAACAATCTGACAGTCACCTCCGTCGAGGCCGAAAGCGTGGACTCGAAATCAATCCTGACGTCGTTCCGGGTTTCACCGGGCTCGAAACGAATGCCGGGGTTCGCAAGGAAGTCACCGTTCCCGTCATACACCTGAATGATCGCCTCGACGTTCGTCTGGACTTTAGCAACCGAGACGTAGCTCCCGTCAGTCTCCTGATCAGGGACAACCACGGACCCATTCGGCTCCTCAGCAGTGCCTTCAGTCGACGCCCCATCACCTTCATCAGTTCCTGATGCTGGCTCTTCCTCACTATCCGACACAGACGAAGCACTGGTTGCAGTCTCCGACTCAGGAGCGGTCCCACTCGCTGTCTCCGAGGTAGCCGTAGCTGATTGGTCTCCTTCATCGAGTCGAAGGCAGCCTGCTGTGAGCATTGGACTCCCAATCAAACCAGCTTTCAAAACGGAACGTCTCGAATACGTTAACTCTTCAAAGGACACACCCGACCTGTCTCATCAACTGATTTATTATTTGGGGTTCTCAGAAAAATCCCCGACCCGGCCACGACGATACCCTCTGTCTTCGAACCCCACCGACATATTACAACCACCAGTCGAGAAGACTCTGACGTCGATTGTGGCTTCGTCGCAATGGGCGAATCGTAACACGTTCCGCAACCGGAACTAGCCCGTGTGAGCAGTCACGATCCCGACCGACTCGACGCGTCGTTCGGGAAGGCACTGCGGTGGGGTCTCCTTCAGACCGCGTTCGTGCTCGCCATCATCGGCCTGATGCTCGGTCTTCGGAGACTCGTACGACGAGTTCCGAACTGACCGAAGGCGTGTATCGATGCGGTAGCGCTCGCGTCAACTGGTATCTTATCGAGGACGACGACGCGCTGACGGTGATCGATACCGGGTTCCCGACGCACTGGCAGGAGTTTCTCCAGCAACTCGACGGACTTGGCTACGACCGCGCCGACATCGAGGCGTGTCCGCTCACCCACGCGCATCCCGACTACACCGAGAGCCAGGTCGCCTTCTATCTATCCGATCGCGACGTCCTGTCCTGGGGCGATGCCCTGGCTACCGTGGACTTCGAAACGTGGCGGGGCAATACGCCACAACTCCTCCCAGAGTGGTGGAACGCCGACCACGACCAAGCACGAGCGTCGCGTTCGAACCTCAGAAATCTCGGGGACATCCGTCTATTGGCCGGGCACGGAGACCCGTGGACCCGCGACCTGCGCAACGCCCTCCGTTGAGGCGACTCCCCGTCGCCGTCAGTCGCGGACGCTGGCTGCCGGTGCCGATGGTGCGTTCGGTAGCGTGCTCGTGGTGCTGTCGAGGACGTCCTGCGGTCCGGTGATGCTCGCTGCCGCGGGTGCGAGCGAGGGGTTGCCGGCGCTGACGTTCACGTCGCTGGAGGGGAGCGAGATGACGTAGTCGTTCGAGGTGCCGTCCCCGTCGGTGTCGCTGTCGTCGTCGTCATCGTCGTCGGGCGCGTCGACGTCCTGGTCTTCGGGGTCCGGCGGTGCCTGGTCGTTCGCGTCGAAGTGGATGACCATGAAGTCGTGGTCGTTCGGTTCGTCGTCGCTGATGTTGACGAGGATGATGGCGTCGTTCTCCGGGAGCGTGAACTCGTCGCCGTCGACGAGCGACGCGTTGTAGTTCTCGACCATCTCCTTGACGGTGTTGTTCGCGTCGTCCTTGTACCAGGCGTCGGTCTGGACGCTCGGAATCGCGTCGCCGTCGGTGAAGATCTGGTGCTTGGAGTCGCTCGCGTGCGTTGACTCCTCGGCGGTCCCGGCGTTGTTCGTGCAGTACGTCTCGTTGTACGTCTGCCCGTTCGTGGTGTTCGTGATGGTGTCGTACGTGGTGTTCCCGTTACAGTTGTACATCGTGGTCGCGAAGTGCACGGCGTCACCGGGCTCGAGGTTCGAGTCGACAGTCTTCGACGGGAAGCCGCTCTCGGGGTTCGTGTTCCCGTCGAACGACACTTGGTCGCCGCCGAGGTGGATGGTCGTCGTCGTGTTCGCGTGCTGTATCATCCGGGTCTTCTCGGTCTTCGCGCGCGTCGCGATCTCTCCGAACTTCTCTTCGAGGTCGCCGGCGTCTTCGACGTGATAGAACTCGCCGTCCGTGACGGGGTCGCCGGTGTTCGCGATCTGCTTCAGGAGCGTCTTGTTCGTGTTACTCCCCTCGCCGAGTGCGACGGTGTAGATGGTGATGTTCGCGGAGTGCGCTTGCTTCGCGAGCCCCTGAATTTCCTTCCAGGCGGGCTCGTAGTCGCCGTCGTTGTCCGCGTCGCCGGGACTGACGGTCTGCGTGCCGTCCGTGAGGAGGACGATGGTGTGGTTCACTGCGAGGTCGTCACGGGTGTCGGCGCTGTCGTTCAGGTTGTTCGTCGCTCTGATGAGTGCGCCCGTGATGTTGGTGCTCCCGCTGGCGCCCCAGTTCGGTTTCTTCATCGAGGCGTTGATGGTCGTCCAGGCGTTCGAAAGCCCGTGTTTCCGGGTGACGTCGGCTTCGAACTGGAGGACGCCGACGCGGTCCTTGGACTGCATCTGACCGACGAAGGACTTCCCGGCTTCCAGGCGCTCGTAGTACGGGTCGCTCCCGATGTCGAAGGCGTAGTAGTACTCGTACTCGGCGTTCGAGAACGTGTCTCCGGGGAAGAACCGCTCGGTGGCGCCGCCCCCATACTGGGTGTAGCCGATGTACACCTCGTCTTCGGGGACCGTGACCGTCCAGCTCGTGCGCTGGTGACGCCGGACCTCGTCTTGCTTGTCGACGGCCGCGGGAAGGCTCTCGAAGGCCGTTATTATCTCCGTGGTGGTCTCGTCTTCGTACTTCGTGCACTTCCAACCGTTCCCGGTCTCCTTCCAGTTCTCGCACCTCTCGTACTTGACCTCCCACTCGTAGCCAGGCTCGGGGCTGTCCTCGTAGTATCCCGTGCCGGCGTAGTCGGCCTTGTTGATGGTCTCCCAGTCGCTCCAGTCACCGAACGACTGGGTGCGGTAGGGATTGTTGGGGTCGGCGTTCCCGTAGTACATCGACCCGGAGTCGTCGATGACGAGTTCGACGTTCAGCGGGTGGCGGGTCTCGACGGGCTTGGTGGTGACGCGCTCGTTCGCGATCTGGGAGCCGACGACGGTGATGGTGGCGCTGGATTGGTTGACGATGAGCGTGTTCGCGTCCTCGTCTTCGGTGACGCCCGCGCAGCCGTTCTCGCCGGTGCCGGCGACGTTCGGGCAGTCGTCCTCGCTCTCGCTGAAGCCGTCGCCGTCGCCGTCCGGGAAGTCGTTGTCGTCGTCGATGACGTCGGGGACGCCGTCGCCGTCTTCGTCCAGTTCGCTGTTCTTCAGGGTGGTGTCGAAGTGGAACTCGGACTGCTGTTCGAACGTGACGGTCCCGGAGACGAGTGCGCCCCAGACCTCGGTGAACTTCCCGAGTTCGACGGTGCCGTCGTCGGCGGCGTCGCCGGGCCCGTAGATGACGCCCGTGAAGCGCGTGTCCGTCCCGCCGTTTCCTTTCTCGAACTTCGCGTTACAGCCTGCTTTGCACGCGAGGAAGAACGCGTTCGAGCGGAACGTGGGCGTTCCGCTGTCGGTGACGGTGACCGTCGATTTCCCGCCGACGGTCACTTGGTTCCCGCTCGTGGTGCTCTCGCCGATGAACGTCCGCACCTGCCCGGGGCCAGTGACCTCGACGCGCGCGTCGTCGCCGATGTCGACGTCGCCGTCGACGGCGAACACGATGTCGCCGCTCGACGTGTCGAGCGTGAGCGTGTTCCCGTCCGGTACCGTGAACTCGTCGAGGTAGTACACGCCGCTCTCCACGGTTGCGCTCCCGCTCGAGAACTGTATCTGCTCGCTGTTGACGACGCTGACGTCGTCGTTGTTGTTGTACTCGTCGACGGTCGAGAGCGTGTCGTCGATGGTCGCGTCCATCGTCGGGACGTCGGGGACGATGGTGCCGTTCCCCCATGAGCCACCGATGGCGTCTTCGCGTTGACTCTTCGACGTCGGGTAGAGCGCGGTCGTCGGGCCGCCAGCACCGGCCGTCGAGTTGTTCACGTACACGTCACCGCTGACGCAGTTCGCCGCGCCGCCGGCGCAGGAGTTCGAGAGGTCGACCTCGCCTTCGGCGTACACGTTCCCGTCGACCATCGCGCCGTTCGCCTGGACTTCGACGTTACCGCGCGTGATGATGGTCCCTTCGCTCCCGTACGTCGGGTCGGAGCCGCCCCAGGGGCCGTCCGCGCTGTCGTAGCTGTTCACGGCCGCGTGCTGGGTCTGCAGGAGGAGTTCGCCGGCCGAGGAGCCGGAGAAGATGGCGCCGTAGATCTCCTCGTCGTCGATCTCGAACTGGTCTGGGGTGACGCCGGAACCCAGCGGTGCGACGACGCTGACCTTCTGGTTCGCGTCGTCGACGGATATCGTGCCGGCAGCGCCGAACTCCTCGCGGAAGTACCGCTCCCAGGCTTTGTAGTACGAACTGCCGTCGACCGTGATCTTGATCTCGCGGACGTACTCTATCTCGTCGGTGTTCGAGCCGGTCAGGCAGAGGTCCTTCTGGAATCGCCCGGACTTCGAGGTGTTCGCGGTTGCGGTGACGGTCCCGCTACTGTGGACGTCGCCGCTGACGTTCGTTATCGGGAAGCGGAGCGTTCGGACGTTCGTGCCGTCGATGACCTTCGTCCGGTACTCCATGGACGGCGATTGAACGATGCTGACGCCACCATCCGTCTTCTTGAAGACGGCGCCGGCCTGGTACGCGACGGTCTGTCCGTTGTCGTTCTCGTAGATGATAGAGCCGAGTTCGACCGTCGCGGAGCACGCGGACTTCCCGTTCAGTTCGAAGTGTATCTCGCCGTCGTCGACGATGCTGACGTCGTTCGCGTCCTTCCCGCTGAGGTCGAACGAGGTGACGGCGCCGTCACCTTTGAACGCGAGCGTGGACAGTTTCGTACTTACCTCTTGGAGGGACGTCTCTGCGGTGTCGACTTCTGACGCGGACTGGACTGATTGTTTGGCGTCCATGCCCGCCCAGAAGATGATGCCGGCGCCCGCGATGACGAGCCCGAAGAGGAGGACGAGGCCGACAATCGCGGACGCTGCTCGATCGCCGGTGCCGACTCCGGGGGGGCGAGTTGAATACATACTGGTAATCAGTTGTTACGCACGTTAAGAGCATGATATAACAAAAGTGTGCTGGCCGTGTTCTTAGTATCATACCAATTATAAAGGGCAAAAATTAAGACTTTTCATACAGATAAGTCGGATACTGCGGTGGGTTCGCTCCGATCGTCGGCTGGCGTCTCTTCGAACAAATATCGACTAGGTTTTATCGGACTCGTGCCTGTTCGAAAGTGGGTTGTGACAGATGGGCGCCAATGGGTATGGGTGGTGGTAATGAGCGCTATACGTACGCGAAACCGCGTCGGTCAGGACTCGAAGGGGGACTCACCCGGGAGTTCGCCCCGGTCGTGCTCGGCGTCGAACGCCGGGTCCGGTCCGAGCGGAACGAGTCGCTTCGGGTTGACGTCCGTATGCGTCGTGTAGTAGTGCTCCTTGATGTGCGCCATGTTCACGGTCGCCGCGATGCCCGGGAGCTGGTAGACGTCGCGAGTGTGTCCCCAGAGCGCGTCGAAGTCGGTCACTCTCGCGACGTTGCACTTGAAGTGCGTGTGGTAGACCTCGTCGAACCGCACGAGCGTCGTGAACAGGCAGACGTCAGCGAGCGTGAACTGCTCGTCGACGAGCCACCGGCGGTCCCCCAGTTCCGCGTTCCAGTGCTCGAGCGCGTCGAACAACTCGGTCACCGCCCGCTCGTGTGCGGCCTGCGAATCAGCGAACCCGGCGCGGTACACGCCGTTGTTGATGGGGTCGTAGATGGCGTCGATGACGTCGTCGACGTCGTCGCGGAGTGCCGGCGGATAGAGGTCGACGTCTGTCGACGCGAACGAGCCGAACGCGTCCGCGAACATCTTGATTATCTCCTCGGACTCGTTGTTCACGATGACTCCCTCCTCGCGGTCCCAGAGCACGGGGACGGTGACCCGTCCCGTGAACTCGTCGTCGGCAGCCGTGTACACGTCGCGGAGGTACTCGGCGCCGTTCACGGTGTCGTACGTGCAGTCGTCCTTCGACGGCGTGAACTGCCAGCCGTCGGCGTCGCGGTACGGGTCGACGACGTCCATGGAGATGACGTCCTCGAGCCCCATGAGCGCCCGCACCATCGCAGCGCGGTGCGCCCACGGGCACGCCCGAGAGACGTAGAGGTGGTACCGGCCCGCGTCCGGCGTGAACCGTGCGTCGGGGTCGTCGCGCACCCAGTTCCGGAAACTCGTCTCCTGGCGGTCGAACTCGCCGTCGTCGTCGGTCGACTCGTACGCGTCCTCGCGCCACTCGCCCTCCACGAGCATGTTCATACCCGTCCCTTGTCCGTCGGTGCTCAAGAGCACTCGCTTCCCCCCGATTCGGACCGCTTCCACTCGGGGACCGATCTGGAATCCGCTGCGCTCCACCGGTCACGCCCAGTCGCCGGAGAACATCACGCGAAGGCCGCCGCGTTCGGCGAGCGCTTCGACCGCGGACCGCAGGTCGCTCACCGGTTGGCCAGTAGCCACGTAGACGCCGCCGATATCGATCGCAGACTGCATCCGACTGCCGTCCGGATGCATCGGTTCCCGATGCAGGAACGCTCGGTCGTCGGCCGTCGGCGCGTACGGGAACTGGATTCGCGGCCCGATACCGCGCTCCTCGAGCAGGTACCGGACGCCCTGCGCGAGCGCAGCGTCGACGTTCGGGTTCCCGACCGCACCGACCGACCGGCCGTCCTCGAAGAACCGGAGGACGTACTCGCTGTCCGTGGACGCACCTTCGCTCGCACTCGCTCGCGACAACGACGTGACTCCGTCCCGGTCGGCAGCTCCATCCCGGTCGGTGACTCCGTCCCGGTCAGTGACGCCATCGCGAGGACCGTCCGACGCGTCGTCCCCGACGCTCTCGCCGGTCGACTCCTGCGTCTCGCTCGCGTCCAGCCCCGGCGACGCCTCACTGTCCTGTCCAGTGACCGTAACGTCCCCGAGCGCGTCCGTATCTGTCGCCGGGTCGACCCCCTCGGGAGCGAGCTCGTCGACGACTGCACGCAGGAACCGGCGAGCGATCGGTCGGACGTCCGACGCCACAGCATCCATAGCGCCATCCGAGATAGCGTCAGACGGGGAATCACCACCGTGCTCGCGCGCGACGTCGACGACGCGTTCGGTGACCGCATCCACGGCGTCCCGGTCTGCGGCGACGAGTGCCTCCGCGACAGCCGCCCTGTCGATACCGACGGCCGCCGCCACTGCGTCGAACGACAACGCGTCGACCGCCTCCAGTCGGGTCGGGAGCGCGTCGAGCGCCAGTTCCACGTGCTCCACCGAGCGACCAACCGCATCGCTTCCAGATTCGACCCCGGAACCATCGAGTGCGACGAGCGCGTACCGTCGACCGTTCGTGTACAACCCGCGAGGAACGTCAGCGGCTTGCATCGCCGCGACGAGGGCACGCCGGCGCTCCTCGGAGAGTTCGTCCTCGGCTGCGGACACCAGCACGAACGCGCCCGTCGTTCGCTCCGGGCAGAGCGCGTAGTCGACCGTCGTCCCGTTCGGCGCCGGGTACGCCGCCGTTACCGACGGGGAACGGACGTCCCAACCCAGCATCGAGAGGAACGGCTCCACCACGCGTAACTCCGTGTTACGCTTCCCCATCGCCGGGGTCGCCTCGATTGCTGCCGCGGCCCGGTCGACGAACGACGCAACTGCCTCCCGTTGCATTCGCTCGCGAGTACGAGACTCCCGCGCTTCAACCTTCCTCACGAGTCGGATGGCGACGGCGTCGCCGTGCCTGAGACCCCGACCGCGGATGCAGCAACTCGACCGCCGGTAACGCCAAACTGACTTCCAATTTAACAGCATTGAAAAATAATGACTTTGCCTGTAATTACAAGCCTGCTAAGGTTTTCATGGGTGATAACGGCCGGAGGGATTTTATAGCCCAAAGGCCACCGTTTTGCACATATGCTGGGCCCGTTGCGAACAGTTACGCCGAACTTTATCCGCAGAAGTTATGCGTTAAAATTCGGGATCGCACTTCTGTTGATGGGAGTGGTCGTGGGGGCAGTGGGGGTTGGCGCCACGACACAGATCACCGACGAAGTCCGAACGTCAGTCAACGGCGGACTGGACAACGTCGCGAACCAACAAGCACAGAACCTCGTGTCCTGGCACGAGAAGAACCAAGCCGTCCTCACCTCACTCATCCAATCACAGGGCATCAACGACGCACAGTCGGACGACGAGATCGGCGACGTTCTCGGCGACCGCGTCTCCGACTTCTCGAACGGGATGCGCGTCCACTTCGTCGACACCAGCTCCGGCACCGTCAACGCGTCCTCGACCACGCAGTACGACGGGATGCGGCTGAGCGAACTCGACGAACCCTGGGCGAACCGGAACATCTCCGGCACCCAGGGCGCCGTCACCGAACGCTACACCATCGACTACATGCTCACCGGCGAGAACGAGAGCGCACTCGCGTACACGCACTCGCTCCCCGGTCGCGCGAACCTCGTCGTCGTCTACGTCGTGAACACCGACAGCTTCAGTGATACGCTCACGCAAGGCGACGGGCAATTCACGACGGTCTACGACGACAGGACCGGAGAGGTCGCTTTCTCCAGTGAGAGCGAACTCGTCGGCGCGACGTACGACAATCAGGACATCGTCGACGGCGTGACGTCGAACGCCACGACGAAGGACGGCAACCAGGTCCTCTCGTTGGGAGTTCCGAGCGGAGACCTCGCCCAGTTCGTGCCCTCGGAGTACGAACAAGAGGAGTACGTCGTGAGTTACGCGTCCGTGAACACGCAGGGTCCCGAATGGTACGTCCTCACGCACACGCCCGAGAGCGAAGCGTACGGGTTCGTGGAGACCGTCAACCAGTACGGGCTGTTCGCGACGCTCGGGTCCATCGCAGTGATGCTCCTCATCGGGATGATCATCGGTCGTAACACCGCGTCCTCCATCGACCGGTTGACCTCGAAGACCTCCCAGATGGAGCAAGGGAACCTGAACGTCGACTTCGAGACCAAACGCATCGACAGCATCGGTCGGCTCTACGACGGGTTCGCTGAGATGCGTGACGCCCTCCGGAATCAGATCCAGGAGGCGCGTGACGCTCGCGAGGAAGCGGAGCTCGCTCGCGCCGAAGCCGAGCAGATGAACCGGCACCTCGAGCGGAAAGCCGACGAGTACGCGGACGTCATGCAGGCGTGCGCGGCCGGTGACCTCACGCAGCGTCTCGACGGGGAGTCCGAGAGCGATGCGATGGTCGAGATCGCCGAGGAGTTTAACGAGATGATCGCGGAGATCGAGCGCACGACCGCGCACCTGAAGAACTTCGCGAACGAGGTCGCGACCTCCAGCGAGGAGGTCACGGCGTCCAGCGAGGAGGTGCGATCCGCGAGCGAGCAGGTCACGGAATCCATCCAGGAGATCAGTGACGGCGCGGAACGCCAGAACGACAGCCTCCAGGACGTCAGTCAGGAGATGAGTGGGCTATCGACGACGATCGAGGAGATCGCGTCCTCGTCGAACGAGGTCGCGGACCTCGCGGAACGCACCGCGGAGACGGGTCGCGACGGCCGCGACGCTGCCGAGGAAGCGATCGACCGCATGAGTCAGCTCGAGGACGAGCGCGAGGTCGTCACCGACCAGATGGGCCAACTCGAGGACGAGATGGCGCAGATCGACGAGCTCATCGACTTCATTACGGAGATCGCAGAGCAGACGAACATGCTCGCGTTGAACGCGAACATCGAGGCTGCGCGGTCCGGCGAGTCCGGCGAAGGGTTCTCGGTCGTCGCGGGCGAGGTCAAGGACCTCGCCGAGGAGACCAAGGACGCTGCGGAGGACATCGAGAAGCGCCTCGAGCGCATCCAGGACCAGACGAAGCAGTCCGTTCGCGGCGTCGAAGCGGCGAGCGAGCAGATCGCGGCGACGACCGAAGCCGTCGAGGACACGGTCGAAGCGCTCGACGAGATTGCCGGGTACGCTCAGGAGACGAACACGGGCGTCCAGGAGATCTCGGCGGCGACCGAAGAGCAGGCGGCGTCGACGGAGGAGGTCGTCGCGATGGTCGACGACGCGGCGACGATCAGCGAGGAGACGACCGCGGAGGCGGAGAACGTCGCCGCGGCCGCCGAGGAGCAGACGACGGCACTTACCGAGGTGTCTCGGAGTGCGAGCGATCTGGCGAACCAGGCGTCGCGGCTGTCCGAGGCACTCGACCGGTTCGACACGGAGACGGACGAAGCAGCTGGGTTCGACGTGGACGAATCCGAACTGCTGGCCGACACGCAGACGGACGTGGACGTCGAAGCGGATGCGGCCGCGGCAGTCGGCGAACTCAGTGGCGATGCGACGGACGCACCCGAACTCGAAGCCCCGGACCAGCAGGCCGACGACGCTACGTCTGACCCCGAGCCTGCGTCCGCTGAACCGGCCGCGAACGCCGGCGGCGCCTTCGATGACCTCTCTGACGGGCCCGCGGGCGAGTCCGACGACGCCGACCCCGCAGGTGGGGTCGGTGGCGGTGACCCGCTCGGCGACCTCCCGGACGAACCCGCTGGCGACGCGTCCGACGCGGACGATTCCGAGAGCGGTCTCGGGACGCCCGCGACGTTCGAAGACGAGGACGATTCAGGCGGCGGTGAAGACGACGCGTTCGGCGGTGAAGACGACGCGTTCGGCGGTGACGAGGCTTCCACCGACGCCGACGATGCCGACGGTGGCTTCAGTGGTGTCGACGAGACGGTCGACGACGCGCCATCGTTCGAGGAGACGCTCGACGACCCGCTCGCGGACGAACCGGACTCGGCAGACGAATCGGACACAATCGACTCCCGTGCGGACGAACCCGAAGCAGGGGCGTCGGTCGAAGACGACGCGAACACCATCGACGACTCCGGCTTCGACGCTGAGTCCGACGTCGACGACACCGACTTCGACGCTGAGTCCGACGTCGACGACGCGGCGAGCGATGACGTCGAGAGCGACCTGGGAACCGACGCGTTCGACACCAGCGACTTCGGTGGCACGGACAGCGTCGAGAGCAGCGAGCCCATTGATCTGGACGAAACCGACGCCGCTGACTCCGGAAGCGACGACCTCGCGGGCGAGACCGACGAGGACGACGACCTCGGAGAGGACACCGGCGCGAACGACCTCGACCTCGGCACGTCGAGTGGCGAAGGGCCCGCCGAGACCGCTGAAGCGACGACTGGTGTCGACGAGTCCGAAGCGACGAGCGACGTCGACGATTCACCGTGGAACCCCGCGGAGACCAGCGAACCCGACAGTCAGGACGCCGCCGACGACGTGGAGCACGACGACGCCCTCGACGAAGGCGTCGAGGACGCGCTGAGCTTCGACGAGGACCCGCTGGCCGACGACGAACCCAGCGACGACGACGCTGACTCGTCCGACGACGGCGAGATCCCCGACGACGACCCGCTCGCCGGCGCCAGCGACCTCGACTTCGGGAGCGACGGCGACGCCATCGGCGACGACGCAGCAAACGCCGACGCGGACGGCACCGCCGACCAGTCGGACACAACCGACGGCACCGACGCGGACGACGAGGACGACGAGGACGACGAGGACGACGAGGACGACGCGACCGCCGACGACATGTTCTCGTTCGCCCAGAGCAACCCCGACAACGACGACGACGACTGAATACGGTCCCTCTGCGGATTCGGACTGATTCTTCGGTCTTTCCCCGCCTCACCGAGCCCGAGCCGTAACGACGGCCGGCCGCACCCCTTCACGTTACCATTTTGAATCGTCTCTGGTAACTTCCGCGGATTTATACCAAGGAACGAATCTAATTCCGACACAGATGGCATGGAATATTGTGGTGGCGGTTCTCCTCATCACCACACCGACACTCCCCGCTGTCCACCACTCGCCCGCGAACGAACCTCCGAACGCCGACGCTGGACTCGACCAGCACGTCACCGCAGGCAGCACCGTCCTCCTCGACGCAACCGGCAGCCGCGACCCCGACGGCACCATCGACGAATACGCCTGGCGTATCGACACACCGGACGGCAACACGATCGAACCCGACTGCACGACCTGCGAACGCACACGCTTCCGAGCGACGAACCAAGGCACGTACAACGTGTCACTGACCGTCACCGACGACGACGGTGCCACGCGAACCGACTACCTCTACGTCACCGTCACACCGGACGACCCTCCGACCGTGAACGTCACCGGGCCACTACGAACGACGACCGAGACACCCACGACGTTCCAAGCGAACGTCACCGCCGGGAGCGAACCCGTCCAAAACATCACCTGGCGCATCAACGAGACCCTCATCCCGGCCGACAACACGACAACGATCACGAGACAGTTCACAGACACCGGAGAACAATCCGTCACCGTCATCGTGACAGACGAAATCGGACGGACGACCACCGACGGCCTCCAGGTCACCGTCAACGCAGCGAACGCGACACCACCACCGAACGATGGGAACGAGACCGACCCCACGAACCCACCGAACGCAAGCGACCCTGGACCAATCATCACACCCACGCCCGACCCTGGGAACGGTTCTTCGCCTGGAGACGGAACGCCGAACGGTTCGGATGGCACGCTCGCCAGCCAGTTCGACCCGACCGTCACTGGCCCGCAACTCGTGAAGGGCGACCATCCGCTCGACGCATCCTACGGTATCGCGTCCAACGCCCACCCCCAAGACATCAGTAGCATCGAATGGATCGTCAACGGCAACCCACAGACGACCAACCCCGCCATCGACGCCACCTGGACAGCAGGACGCCACTCACTCGAAGCCAAAGTCACGTACACGGACGACTCGACCGACACAGCAACGTTCAGCGACGGCACCACCGACGTCATCGCAGACCCCGCACCGACCCCGATACTCGACGACCCCACGACCGAAAGCAGCGTCATCTCGGGCGACTTCGAGGTACGAGACGGCTACGGCAACCTGAAAGACGTCACCGTTACCGTCGGCGACCAGAACGACTTCCAGCTCAGCTATCCGCCGATGAGACGACTCCAACCCGAGCAAGTCCGAGACCACTACCGATACGAGAACCTCGCCCCGAACCAGACCTACACCGTCACACTGACAGCAACCGACGACCGCGGCCAGACGCGCACCACCAGCCACACAGTCAATACGTCCACGGGGCCAGAGATCGTCTCCATCGGCTTCCAAGACACACCCGTCGACTCCTACCACCCCCGAATCGACCCAGACCGCTACACCGCAACCCACGTCGTCAAAATCGACCTCAACGGGTATAATCCTAACCAAGTCTCAATAAATAGTAGGCCAGATAAAACCAAATCAATCCGTTTAGGTGAGAAAGAACGGTCGTACGACGAGGAGTCGGACACCCTCACTGTTGAGACGGAATGGGCAGGGGACACGCCTGGAAGATACCAAGTTAACACTAAGCTGTTCATCAGGAACCAGATTACATCCACAGTTCGTTCCGGTTTTAATGTCACAGCGAGTCCGCCTGAACTACGATTAACTTCCCCTACTGAAGGAACCAAGGAAGAACTAGTTCAGAATTGGGGGATGATTGTTGACGCGAGCCAATCATTCGATCCAGATGGTCATACAATGCGGATTAACTGGCTTGACGGGGCAGACCATCTGAAAATGAATAATTGGGCCGCTAAACTTACCCCCACAGACACTGCTGGTGTTCGGATTATCGACGAAACGGGAGCTACATCTGAAGAACTTGGTAGCTTCCTCCCCTATTATATCCCGAGAATAACCGGCCAACAAATGACAACTAGTGGGCCGTACAATCGCAGTGAGGACGTGGTCCTTGAGGTTCGGACTGATTCCTACGCGTTCACGAAGAATCCGAAGCGATACAACATCACGCTCGGTGCACGGACGAATTCGAGTGCTGTCGATATTCTCTCCGTGGAGAAGCGACAGATTCCGCCGAACGAGGTGGATGGGAATAACGCAATCAAACATCGCTTGCATCGCTGGGTAGCGACGGTCCGCGTGGAAGCGAGAGACTTGAATGAGAGTGAGAACTGGGTTACGCTCTACAACGTCGAGAATCCAGAACGAATCCACGTGTCTCAGGAACTTGGAGACGTCAAGTTGCGGTTCTCGAACAAGGTTCGGAATCTTTCGTTGAAACGAACAGCATATCGCGTCAAGAACGACAGCGGTAATCAAAAAATCGAACTCACTGACCGGAGTAGATACCGACAACTAGTTCGTCAGGATTGGTCGTTCGAAAAGCGAATACAGGTCGTCGATTCAGTCTCCATCCAGAACCGAGAGCGCGAAACATACACCGAAGAGAACCTGAGAAACTTCAGTCGTGGGTCCGTCGCAAGACAGTTCGCTGCGTCGAAACCTGAGTGGTCCTATGCCGGGAAAGAACGATACGAAGAGACGAAGACGGTGGTCGTTGCGGAGTGGAAACAGAATGTAACGGAGGGGAGGCCGACAGGACAGTCGAGACGGGTCCTCTCTAATCCGAACGCCTACGTGAAGGAACGCCAGTACCGGTATTGGACGACCAAGCAGGTAACTGTCGAGAAGGAAGTGACCAAGAAGGTCCCGGTGACTGTCACTGTCGAGAAGACGATCGAAGAGGAGGTGTGTCCCCCGCGTATCGGGTGTTACTACCGCGAACGGACGATCACGGTCAAGAAGACGAAGATGGTCGAACGCACAGTAACCGTCGAGCGAGAGGTCATCCGAAGAGTCCAGCACCAGTACTGGGCGAAAGAAGCGTTCTCTAATGGACATACAGCGACGGGGAACACTCGCCAGGTCCGATCCGAACCCAAGCGATACCACACGGAGTACCTCGTGCAGATTCCGAAGGAACGCACCCTGACGAAGACTCGGCACTCGGTCTCGAAGACCGTGCAGAAATCACGAGAAGAGTGGACAGCGTTCACCAACGTCTCGACAATCGTCCAGGCTCGTGGAATCGTGAAAGCCGAAGACAAGCGAATCGGGAGCATCGAGAAGCACCCGAAGTGGATACTTACGAAAGAAGGGAACGTCACCGAGGTGGTCGACACCTACGACGACAAATCAAACGTGCAGGTGACGTACGCCACAGTCAGCGGCACGCTCGTCCACGGACCAGGACCAGATGAAAAAAGACAATTTACGATAACTGTCGAGATGACTGAACACGCGACGAAACAAGAACTGATCGAAGCCGCGAAAGCACGAATCACCGCCTGCGACAACGATACCGAGGACTGCAATGAATAAGACATCCATCCTGCTCTTGGGTCTTTTCGTAGTTGCTGCTGTACCTACAGCACCTGGAGCGTCGGGGATTAATGAGACGGGTACGGATAATAATGTGGTCCAAGAATCAGAACCGGAGGAAGTTATCGAGCGGAGCTTTCGAAGTCGTGGTACGGAATATTTGATCAGTGTGAACCTCTCAAATCATACCGTTCGTGTGAAGGCAGACCACTTCGCTGATAACCAAACTAGCGTTGGATTCGCTCTCTACCTCAACGATAAGCAATTAACCAATCAAATGTGGACTTTGTCCCAGGGGCAGACAAAAAAATATAAGAAAAAAATTATTAATGACTATTATGCGGGGGATATATATAGGAACCTAACAATCTACACGAGAAACGAAGTTGCTAGCATTGCTTATAATTTTACCGTGCCCAGAAAATACAACGGGCGATATCTACGTCCC
Organism: Halorubellus litoreus; assembly: GCF_037081675.1. Classification (GTDB taxonomy): domain Archaea; phylum Halobacteriota; class Halobacteria; order Halobacteriales; family Natrialbaceae; genus Halorubellus; species Halorubellus litoreus. The sequence continues at coordinate 32,176 of NZ_JAZAQL010000005.1, forward strand.
ACAATCAAAAAGATAGATTTTGAGCGTCTGAATCATACCGCTGGGAGATTGACGATTACTGTTCGTTCGGACTCGGAGTATTATTATCCAATCTATTATCAAATCTGGACACCTGGCGTTCAAGCAGATTATATTGAAGTTCGACCTACGGAGGGAGAGAATATCACACGAAGTTCAATAATTTTGCCGATAGATAAGGGCGAATCAGTGGAAGGAGAAATACGTGCTCATGCTATGCTCCTGAATAAGACTGGACCATTAAGCACTCAAGTGGAATTCTATGGTCGTCCCGGGAACGTACAATTCCAAAGGGTCCCATTTGAGCCACTACAACTTGAACGCGTTACTGAACACACCTACGTCAACGAGAGCGTGTCTGAGAACGGGGCGTTCGGCGTAAGTGACCAGGCTTTCAGACGTGTTCTGGGTGGTGTTGGTGTGTTATTGTTGCTGATAGTCGTCGTCGGGGTCTTGTTGGGGCGGCGTCGGCGGCGCGTCTAGGTGTTGTTCCTGACGTCTCGCACGATCTGGTCGACGTTGTAGTCGTCGTCTGCGATGTCGAACACTTTCTGTTGGTCGACGGTGACGGTGAAGACGCCGTTGTCGCCGGGGACGAGCGTAATCTCGTCGATGGTTTCACCGAGTGATTCGAGGATGACGTGTTGGACGTCTTCGGCGCGGTTCAGGTACCCGCAAGGGAGACAGAATTCGATTTCGACGGTGGACATGTGGCGTGTGTTGGGTCGTCGGTGGCGTAAGCGTTATCGTCCGGTGTACGTGTTCGCGAGTGCGTCGAGGGCTTCGTGGTGTTCGGTGGTGTGGGGGGCGGTGAGGGGGCTGACGCTGACGTTCCCGTTGACGATCGCGTGCCGGTCCGTTCCGGGTTCGTCGGGGAGGTCGCCGTCGGCCATGCGTTCCCAGACGTGGTCGTGGAGGACGATGCGACCGTCCTCGTGCGTGGCGTCCATGTGGTAGGAGTGCGAGGGGCGCGTGATCTCCATGTCTGCGGGGCCGTTCTCGGGCATCGGGGCGTTCACGTTCAGGTAGTCGGCGTGGTCGAAGACGCCGGAGTCGATCGCGTGTTCGACGAGGTACGCGGTCGCCGTGGCGGCCTCGCGATAGTCGCGTTTCTCGGGTTGGACGTCGGAGAACTGGACGTCGTCGGGGATGGGGACGTAGAGGCTCGTTGCGATCGCTGGCAGGTCGAAGAACGCGGCTTCGACGGCGGCGGAGACGGTGCCGGAGCGGCCGAGGACGTAGTGGCCGAGGTTCGCGCCGCGGTTACAGCCGGCGACGACGAGGTCCGGGTCGTCGATGAACTCGGTGAGGCCGGCGACGACGCAGTCGGTTGGTGTACCTTCGACGGCGTACCCGCGTTCGTGCTCGGTGAGTTCCGCGGTCGTGCTCATGCTGCGGCCGACGGCGCTCTGGTCGGTGGCTGGGGCGACGACGGTGACGTCGCCGTGGTCGTCGAGCGCGTCGGCGAGCGCGTGGAGGCCGGGGCTGTCGATGCCGTCGTCGTTCGTGAGGAGGATGGAGCGTTCGGCGTCCGTCATGTCCCAGTCTGTGGGTGTATGGTGGTTAAGCGTGCTGGTCGCGGGTGTCCGCGGTCGGGTGGTGTGGTGAGTTCGCTGGGGGCTCAGAGTGGTGCTGGTGCGTGGTCGACGGTCGTGTGTTCGTCGACGACGAGGTTGTAGGCTTCTTCGTCGTCGTTCCAGAGGGCGAGGGCGCCGTCGAACGTGAGGAGGTCGCCGTAGTCGGCGCGCCGGAGGTCGTCGTTGAGTGCGGTTTCGTTCGTGAGGACGGCGTAGTGGTCGATGGCCTCGCTGCCGTCGCCGACCTTGTAGAGGGGGTTGGCGTCGTCGTGGTCGGTGAGGTCGTGGGAGAGTTTCACCGCGATGGCTTTGATGCGGTTGGGGACGTGCGTCTCGGTCTCGGCCATGCGAGCGTACTTGTTCGTGGTGGCGGTGACGTCGAGGCGGCGGGTGGTGTCGCGGCGGAGGATGCTGTACGCGTATTGGACGTCTACGTTCACGAACTCGCCGGGTGCGTGCTCGGCGTCGGATTCGGGGGTGGCGTCGTCGAGGCGGCGTTGGAAGTCGGGGACGTCGAGGTCGTGTTTCACGTCGAACGTCCACCCGCGGTCGGTGGGTTCGTGGCCGGGCCAGAGGCGGACGGTCGGCGAGTAGACGGTCGCGTTCGTCGATTCGACGACGGCCCGTTCGGCGGTTCGGAGGCCGGTGGCGGTGTTCTGGTCGGCGGGGGCGAGTGCGAGGAGTGCGCCGTCGTCGGCGACCGCGTTCGTGTACGTCTCGAGGACGGTTTCGGGGTCGGCGAGTTCGTTGAGGACGTTCGCGAACACGACGAGGTCCCATGCTTGGTCCGCGTCTGCGCGAGGGTCGAAGTCTTCGGCGCGGTCTCGGTGGACGGTGGTGTGGAAGTTGTCGCCGGTCTCGTCGAGCATCGATTCGAGGACGTCCGCGTTCGCGCTCGGTTCGAGCGCGTGGTAGTCGACGAGCGCGTCGTTCGGGAGGAAGTCGTGGAGGCCGAGTGCGGGGCCGCCGACGCCGGCGCCGACGTCGAGGACGCGGAGGTCGCGACCGAGCAGGTTCTTCTCGGTGAGGTCGGCGAGCACGTACTGGATGGCGGCGTAGAAGTCGGGGAGGTGATAGCAGCCGTACGCGAGCGCGGCCTGCTGGTCGTACGTGACGTCGCGCTGGTGGTAGTAGTCGTCCTTCATCCGGCGGATGGTCTCGCGGAGCGCGTCGCCGCTGTCGCCGCGATGCCAGTCGGGGCCGTACGCGGCGACGAGTTCGTCCTCGAACGTTCGCGCGTACCCGACGGGGAACTTGTCGACGTCGACGCGGCGGTACTCGATGGGGTTCTCGTTGACGGGCACGAACGTGCCGTCGGCCTGTTGGACGAGTCCGAGGTCGACCGCTTCCTCGTGGAGGATTCGCTTCACGACCGCGGGATGGGGGTGGCCGTCGACGTACTCGCAGATCTCCTCGGGGTCGATCGGGCGGACGTTCTGGAGGTACTTCGCGTTGTTCCGGATGGCGTCTCTATCTGTCATCGGTGGTCCCTGTGTCTCTCGTCGGTTGTCCGTCGTTCGTCATCGGTGGTCGGTGACGTCGTCGTGGGTGGTGTCCGTGGCGTCGTGCGCGGTGTCTGTGGCGTCATGGGCGCGTTCGCTGGCGTCGGCGAACGCGTCGAGGAAGGCGTCATGGTCGGCGTCGGCGAGCCGCGCGACTGCGTCCGCGAGGGCGTGGCGGCCGGCCGCGTATCGGTCGGCGATGTCGGCGTAGACGCGTGGTTCCTGTCTCGTGACGTGCGCGGCGAGGTCGGCGAGTTCGCGCGAGAGCGGCGTGTGGAACTCCTCGCGGACGTCGTCGGTGGCGAGCCGCCACGCGAGGATCGCGGCGTGCGTGGCGGCCTGCACTGACTCCATCGCGGTGTCGTGCTCGTCGACGGTCGTGTCGAAGACGTCGTTCCCGCTCGCGGCGAGCGAGTCGCGGAGTGCATCGGTGACGGGACCGGGCTGGTCGTGCACGGCTGCGATCGAGCCGGGGGCGTTCTCGGGGGCGAACAGCGGGTGGAGGCTCAGGCGTTCCAGGTCGGGTGCGTGCTCGCGCATCGCGCTCACCGGGCCGCCCATCTCGCCGGCGACGTCGACGACCGCGCTGGTCGCTCGACTCGCTTGGGGGGCGATGACGTCGGGTGCGACCGTCATCGGGACTGCAACGCAGACGACGTCGAACCGCGCCCCGTCCGCGTCTGCGTTAGCGGCCGCGTCGTTCGGGTCCAGCGGTGCCGTCTCGGCGTCGTCGACGGCTGCGGCTGCGCGGTCGGCCGCGGCGGGGTCGGCGTCCGCGAACGCGACGCGTGCGTCCACGAGCCCCCCGAACCAGCGACCCATCGTCCCGGCGCCGACGACGAGTACTCGCATCTGGACGCGAGTAGCCGACCGCGGGAGAAAAGCCGTTCGATACCGCCACTCGCCGACGTCCAGGGACCTACTCGACTTCGAGCTCGATGGGGTAGTCAGTGAGGTTCTCGTAGCCGTCCTCGGTGACGACGACGATGTCTTCGATGCGGACGCCGCCGACGGCGGGGTCGTAGAGGCCGGGTTCGATGGTGATGACGTGTCCGGCTTCGAGTTCCTCGCCGTTCAGCGATATCGAGGGGGCTTCGTGGACGTCCAGGCCGACGCCGTGTCCGGTCGAGTGAATGAATCCGGTCTCGGTGTCGGGGTCGGTGAAGACGGTCGGGTGACCGGCGTCCTGGTAGACGTCGACGACCGCCTGGTTCACCTCCTCGCCGGTCGCGCCGGCTTCGACGGCGTCGAGGGCGGCCTTCCGCGCCTCGTCGGTGACGGCGTGCCAGTCGCGCTGGGTGTCGGTCGCCTCGCCTTTGACGAACGTCCGCGTCATGTCGGCGTGGTACTTCGACGCCTTGTTCCGCGGGAAGATGTCGATGATGATGGTCTCACCGGCTTCGAGCGGACCGCTCCCGCGGTCGTGGGGGTCGGCGGCGTCCGCGCCGCACGCGACGATGGTCTCGTCGAGCGCACACCCTTCGCGGATGAGCGCCACCTCGATCTCCTCGGTGACGCGCTCGCTCGTCAACGGTTCGCCCTCGTACTGGAGGACGCCGTCCTCGACGGTCGCCTCGCGGATGAGTGCCTCCGCGGCGGCCATCGCGTTCTCGTTCGCCTTCTGGGCTTCGCGCACGTACTCGAGTTCCTCTTCGGTCTTCACCGCACGGACGTCCGTGACGACACCGCTCGCGGTCGACTCGGGGTCGACCGTGACGCCCTCCTCGCGGAGGCCGTCCGCGAGCCCAGCGGGGAATCCGTGCTGGGTGGCGACGGACTCGACGCCGACGTCCGCGAGGAACTCCGAGACGACCTTCTGCTGGACGCGGTCCTCGCCGTACTCGGCTTGCTTCTCGCGCGGTTCGTACTCGGAGCGGCGCTTCACGGTGTCGGCGCGCGCCTCCTTCTTCGCGCGACCGTACTCGAGCGACGACACGAGGATGGCGGTCTCGTCGGGCGTGTACACGCCGACGAACGGGTCCGGTGCGCCGAAACCGGTCGTGTAGTAGAGGTCGGAGTTCGACTCGTCGTCGGCGAACGCGTACCCGTCGAGGTTGTGCTCGTCGAGGTACGCATCCAGTGCGGCGAAGTCCGGGTCCATGCGCGTACCCTCGGAACGGTCGGGCTTACGTCTACTGTTTCACTGCCCCGAGGTACCGCACCTCGAACTCGCAGCGCTCGTCGTTCGGCCCGGTGACGTGAGTTCGTTCGCGGAAGTGCTCGGGGACTCGCTCTCGCCAGTCGGCGACCGCGTCCTCGTGACGGTCGAAGTGTTCTTCGACGTCGTACTCCGGGGATTCGGCTGGTTTCGGTTCTGTGTCGGGTGCTCGGGGGAACGACGGGGCGTGCTCGTCGACGAATGCGTCTGCGGGAACGAGGAGCGGGTCGACGTCAGTCCCGTCGCTCAGCGCGGTCTCCCCGGCCGGGTTGCTCTCCGGCGGTACCGCCTGTTTGGGTTTCATCTCTCCGGGCACGTGGATGCGGGCACGTTGTCGTCGTCGGAACGGCGGCGTCACCCGGAGGACGGTCTCGCGCCCCTGCGCGGTCGCCGCGAGCGCCGCGACGACGTCGTCGGCGTGCACGACGAGGACGTCCACGGTCCGCGGATCCGGCGATTCCACTGGCATACGAGGACGATGGTGCCCGACGAACTTGGGTCGCTCGCCGACGGAACCCGGTTCGAACGCGATGGGTGCCGTCGCGCTTCCGGACCGGCGGACGTTGTCGCCGTCGGTACCCATAACCCACCTGGGGTCCACGGCTGGGGCATGGACGCACACGTCTCTCCCTCGTCGGTCTCGGGGACTGCACGCGCCCCGCCCTCGAAGAGCTACACGCATCGAGCCATCCTCGCCGCCGGTCTCGGCGACGGCGCCACGGTTCACGACCCGCTCGTGAGTGCGGACACGCGAGCGACCGCTCGCGCCGTGGAGGCCTTCGGCGGGTCGGTCGCCTTCGCCGAGGACGGCACCGAGGCGGTCGTCGAGGGCCTCTCCGGGTCACCGGGCACGCCCGACGACGTCGTCGATTGCGCGAACAGCGGGACGACGATGCGACTCGTCACCGCGGTCGCGGGACTCGTCGACGGCACGACCGTCCTCACGGGCGACTCGTCGCTCCGCTCGCGCCCCCAGGGCCCGCTTCTGGACGCGCTCGAACAGCTCGGCGCGACAGCGCGGAGCACGCGCTCGAACGGACAGGCGCCGCTCGTCGTCGACGGCCCGATGGTGGGTGGAACGGCGAGCATCCCCGGGGACGTCTCCTCGCAGTTCGTCACCGCGCTCCTGATGGCGGGCGCACTCACCGACGACGGCGTCGACGTCGCCCTCGAAACCGAGTTGAAGTCCGCGCCGTACGTCGACATCACGCTCGACGTCCTCGACGCGTTCGGCGTCGCGGCGGAAGCGACCGCTGGCGAGACCGCCGACGCCGTCGCCGGCTACCACGTCGACGGCGGGCAGCCGTACGCCGCGGCCGACGGCGAGTACCGCGTCCCCGGTGACTTCTCGTCGATGTCGTACCTCCTCGCGGCTGGCGCGGTCGCCGGCGACCCCGAGGTCACCGTCGAAGGCGCGGTCCCGAGTGCGCAGGGAGACGCCGCCATCATCGACATCGTCGAGCGGATGGGTGCGCCCGTGAACTGGGACCGCGACGCGGGTACGGTGACCGTCGAGCAGGCCGACCTCGCGGGCGTCACGGTCGACGTCGGCGACACGCCGGACCTCCTCCCGACAATCGCCGCCCTCGGTGCGGTCGCGGACGGCGACACGCGCATCGAGAACGCCGAGCACGTCCGGTACAAGGAGACAGACCGCGTCACCGCGATGGCGGAGGAACTCGCGAAGATGGGCGCGAGCGTCACCGAAGAGCAGGACGCGCTCACCGTCCACGGCGGCGAGACGACCCTCGAGGGTGCGACCGTCGACGGCCGCGCCGATCATCGCATCGTGATGGCGCTCGCCGTCGCCGCACTCGTCGCCGACGGCGACACCACCATCCATGGCTGCGAGCACGTCGACGTCTCCTTCCCCGGATTCTTCGGGGTCCTCGAGGACCTCGGCGCGCACGCTCACCCCCTCGACTGACTGAGTACGTGGACGACCCCGAGCGATGCGGAATTCGTGAAACAGTCCCATGCCTGCGTCGGTTTCATGTACGCAGATTCCGTTCGCTGCGACATGCTCCGCGACGACGTCGAGGCCGACCTCCGCGAGCGGTTCCAGACGGAGGGGCCGCGGCTCTACCCCGCGTACGAGGACTACTGCTTCGGGAACGTCCCGAGGACGCTCACGAGCGCGCTCGGCGAACCAACGGGTACCAGAGCCCTCCCCGCTGACGTCTACGACGACGTCCCTGGCGTTTCGGTTGACGACGAACGGGACGTCGACTACGTCCTCCTGTTCCTCGTCGACGGGTTCGGGCTCGCGCAGTGGCACGACCACCGCGACCACTCAGTCGTCTCGGCGGTCGAGCGCGCGACGACGGTGACGCCGCTGACGTCCGTGTTCCCGAGCGAAACCGCCGCCGCAATCACGACCCTCAACACGGGCGCCTATCCCGCCGAGCACGGCGTCCTCGGGTGGGACGTCTACGACCCCGCTCTCGACGCCTCGTTCCTCGGGCTCAGGTTCGAGGGCACCGGCGGAAGCGACGTCTCCGCGTACGACGCCGAGGACGCGTTCGCCGCCGACGCGATGTATCCCGGGCTCGACGAACGGGGCGTCGACTGCCGGACGGTCGCGCCGTTCCCGTCGTCGTACTCGGGCGCAACCGCCTCGCAGTACGACGGCGAGGACCTCGCGACGCTCCCCGCGACGGTCGCGGACGCCGTCGAGGACGCCGACGACCCGGCCTACGTCTACGTCTACCTCCCGCAGATCGACGGGAGCGGCCACCACGACGGCAACCACTCCCCGGCGTACGCGGACGTCGTGGACGAGACGTGGACCGCGGTCGCGGACGCGGTCGCCGCCGCAGAGGCCGCGGTCGACGCCGACGACGACGTGCTCGTCGCGTTCACCGCGGACCACGGTCAGATAGATACCGTCCCGGACCGGAACGTCGATCTCACCGAGTACCCGACGGTCGTCGACGGCCTCGAACGCTTCAGTGACGGGTCGCCGGTGTACCTCTCCGGCGGCCCGCGGAGCGTCGAACTGCACGTGCGCGACGACGCGACGGCCGCCGTTCGGCGTGTTCTCGAGAACGACGTCGGCGCGTTCGTCCTTGACGGCGAGGACGCGCTCGCACAGGACCTCTACGGGGACGGCCCGCTGAGTCCCGAGACGGAGCGTCGCGTCGGCGACCTCGTCGTTCTCCATCCCGAACTCGGCGTCTACTGCGCCGTGGGAGCGGCGGCGAAGAGTCTGCGATTCGTCGGGATGCACGGCGGCCTCCACCCCGACGAGATGCTCGTGCCGTTCGCCGCGGGTCGACTCGACGACGTCGCCGAGGCGCTATCGTAGCGACTGGTCGCTTCGAGGGTCTCCGTGGCGTATGGGCTGACAGGTGACGGTCGCTGCTGGTCGCCGACGAGGTCGTCACGCTCCCGTCCAGGCTCGCCGGCGGCGTCGGTCAGACGATGCCGGCGCTTGCCGCGGCATCACCCATGAATTCCCGGCTGCGGAGTGAGTGGTCCGTTGTCTGGGACGCGGGCCGGAATTGCACCTAGGGCAGGGTTGAAAGGGTAGGGCGCGTAGGGGCGTGCATGAACGGGAATCGGTTCGGGCGGCTCTTCCAGGTGACGACGTTCGGCGAGAGCCACGGTGAGGCGATGGGCGTGACGGTCTCGGGGTGTCCCGCGGGCTTGGAGCTCTCGGAGGAGGACATCCAGCGGGACCTCGACCGGCGGAAGCCGGGGCAGTCGAAGATCACGACGAGTCGCGGGGAGCCGGACGCGGTCTCCATCAAGTCCGGGCTCCAGGACGGGTACACGACGGGGACGCCCATCGGGATGGTCATCGAGAACAAGGACGCTCGCAGCGGGAAGTACGAGCCGTTCATCACGGCGCCGCGGCCGTCCCATGGGGACTTCACGTACTCTGCGAAGTTCGGGACGCGGAACTGGGGCGGTGGTGGGCGGTCGTCGGCGCGCGAGACCGTGAACTGGGTCGCCGCGGGCGCTATCGCGAAGAAGCTCCTCGCTCGCGAGGGCGTCGAGCTGAAGGCGCACGTGAATCAGATCGACGACATCGAGGCGCCAGCGGTGAGTTTCGCGGAGATGGTCGAGCACAGCGAGGAGAACCCGGTGCGGTGCGGGCATCCCGAGACCGCAGAGGCGATGCGCGAGCGCATCGACGAGTACCAGGAACAGGGCGACTCCATCGGTGGGAGCATCGAGTTCCGCGCGGAGGGCGTCCCCGTGGGCCTGGGGGCGCCGCGGTTCGATTCGCTCTCGGCGCGACTCGGGCAGGCGATGATGGCGGTGCCGGCGACGACCGCGTTCGAGTTCGGCCTCGGGACCGAGGCGACGACGTGGACGGGGAAGGAGCGCAACGACGACTGGGAGTTCGACGACGACGGCAACCCGGTCCCGGTCGAGAACGACCACGGCGGCATCCAGGGCGGTATCTCGTCGGGCGAACCCATCTACGGCGAGGTGACGCTGCACGCGCCGACGTCGATCCCGAAAGAGCAGCAGACCGTGGACTGGGAGACGGGCGAAGAGAAGACCGAGCAGGTCATCGGCCGCCACGACCCCGTGCTGCCGCCGCGGGGCGTGCCGGTCGTCGAGTCGATGCTCGCGTTGACGCTCGTCGACTTCATGCTCCTCTCGGGGCGCATTAACCCCGACCGGGTCGACGGCGACGTCGGCGAGTACGATACCGACTATCATCCGAGCAGTCCGCGTAACGAGTAGGATTCGCCCGTTTTCGTCGGTTCTTCGAGAGGTCGACGCGTCCCGGATGAACGTTCGTTTGGAATAGTCCGGGTCGGCGCCGTCTGCGGAAACGCGGAAACTGTTCCCCGGTTCTTCACAATTATTGTGTGCTAATGGATAGCAAAGGCTTTAGTCGGTTTCTCGTGAATCTCCAAACACCTAGGTCCAGCATGGGCCGTGACTACCAACAATGACTGACGACGACCTCATCTGGCGCGTCTCTGGCGGTTCCGGTGACGGAATCGACTCGACGAGCCAGAACTTCGCGAAGGCCCTGATGCGCTCGGGGCTGAACATCTTCACGCATCGTCACTATCCCTCTCGAATCCGCGGCGGCCACACGTACGTCGAGATCCGCGCGTCCGACGACGACGTGCGGTCCCGCGGCGACGGATACAACTTCCTCCTCGCCCTCGGCGACTCCTTCGCGCGGAACCCGAAGGAGAACGCCTACTACGGGAACGAGGAGCTGAAGCCACTCAGCGAGAACCTCGACGACCTCCGCGAGGGCGGCGTCATCGTCTACGACACCGGCCTGCTCGACGAGGACGACGTCGCGGAACTCGACCTCGAGGAGCGAGCCGAGGAGAACGGCTGGCACCTCTACCCGATGGACCTCCGCGAGATCGCGAAGGAACACGGGCGCGAGGTCATGCGGAACACCGCCGGCGTCGCCGCCACCGCCGCGCTCCTCGACATGGACCTCCAGCACATCAAGGAGATCATGCAGGAGGCAATGTCGGGCGACATCCTCGACGCGAACGTCACCATCCTCGAGGACACCTACGAGGACGTCAAGGAGAACACGGAGATGACACACGACCTCCGTGCGCCCACCGGCGAGTACGAGAGCGAGCAAGCGCTGCTCTCGGGCTCGAACGCCATCGCGTACGGCGCCATCGACGCCGGCTGCCGGTTCATCGCCGGGTACCCGATGACGCCGTGGACGGACGTCTTCACCATCATGAGCCAGAACCTTCCGGAGATGGGCGGCATCTCCGAGCAGGTCGAGGACGAGATCGCCGCAGCCGCGCTCGCCGTGGGCGCCAGCCACAACGGTGCGAAAGCGATGTCCGGTTCGTCCGGCGGTGGATTCGCGCTCATGAGCGAACCCCTCGGTCTCGCCGAGCAGACCGAGACGCCGCTCGTGCTCGTCGAAGCGATGCGCGCCGGTCCCTCCACGGGGATGCCGACGAAGCCCGAACAGGCCGACCTCGAGCACGTCCTCTACACGAGCCAGGGCGACAGCCAGCGCGTCGTGTTCGCGCCCGGGAACATCCGCGAAGCCTACGAGCAGACGCGGAAGGCGTTCGAGATCGCATGGGACTACCAGATCCCCACGATCCTCGTCTACGACCAGAAGCTCGGCGGCGAGAACACGAACGTCGACGTCGAGTTCTTCGACCGCGAGCCCGCGCCCGACCTCGGGTCGACGCTCACCGAGGAGGAACTCCTCGAGGCCGCCCACGAGGACTCCGGGAAGTTCCAGCGGTTCCAGCACGACCCCGAGGAGAACTTCGACGGCGTGCCCGAGGGCGTGAGTCCACGGTCGCTCCCCGGCCAGCAGAACGGCCGGTATCTCGCCAGCGGGAACGAGCACAACCCGAGCGGGCACATCAGCGAGGACCCCGACAACCGCGTCGCACAGATGGACCGTCGGAAGCGCAAGAAGGAAGCGATCCGCGCGGAACTCGACGAGGACTCCCAGCAGACGTACTTCGGTCCCGAGGAAGCCGAGTACGGCATCCTCACGTGGGGGTCGAGTCAGGGCGCGGTCAAGGAAGCCGTCGACCGGCTCAACGAGAACGGGCACTCCGTGAAGGCGCTGTCCGTGTCGGACATGATGCCGTACCCCGTCGAGGAGGTCACGGCGTGGCTGGAGAGCGTGGACGAGGCGATGGTCGTGGAGATGAACGCGACCGCGCAGTTCCGCGGCCTCACCCAGAAGGAGCTCGGTCGGTTCGGCGACAAGATGACCAGCCTCCTGAAGTACAACGGGAACCCCTTCGAGCCGGCGGAGGTCGTCGAGGGGTTCGAAGCGAACGTCAACGGTGGCGACACGTCGGACCTGCAGGCGCAGGTCCGCATCGAACCTGCAGCAGGTGACTAACCTATGAGTGCATTCAACGCAGTCGACGACGAGCGAGAGATCGACCGGGAGGAGTTCACGCCCGGTCTCGAACCCCAGCCGACGTGGTGCCCGGGGTGCGGTGACTTCGGCGTCCTGAAGGCGCTGAAGCAGGCGCTCCCGGAGGTCGGGAAGACGCCCGAGGAGGTCCTGACGGTGACGGGCATCGGGTGCTCGGGGAAGCTGAACAGCTACCTGGACACGTACGGGTTCCACACGATCCACGGGCGGAGTCTGCCCGTGGCGCGTGCGGCGAAGCTCGCGAACCCCGGCGTCGAGGTCATCGCGGCGGGCGGTGACGGCGACGGGTACGGCATCGGTGGGAATCACACGATGCACACCGCGCGCGAGAACCACGACATGACGTACATCGTGTTCAACAACGAGATCTTCGGGCTGACGAAGGGGCAGACGAGTCCCACGAGTCCGAAGGGGCACAAGTCCAAGACCCAGCCCCACGGGAACACGAAGACGCCGATCCGCCCGCTCTCGCTCCAGTTGACGAGCGGGGCGACGTACATCGCGCGGACGGCCGCGGTGAACCCGAACCAGGCGAAGGAGATAATCAAGGAGGCCATCGAGCACGACGGGTTCGCGCACATCGACTTCCTCACGCAGTGCCCGACGTGGAACAAGGACGCGCGCCAGTACGTGCCCTACATCGACATCCAGGAGTCCGACGACTACGACTTCGACCTGGGCTCGCGCACCGAAGCCCAGGAGATGATGACGAAGGCCGAGGAGGCGCTCTACGAGGGCGAGGTCCTCACGGGTCGGTTCTACGTCGACGACGAGTCGGTGTCCTACCAGCAGCAGAAGCAGGACATCGGCGAGATGCCCGCGGAGCCGCTCGCGGAGCGGTACTTCGACGACGACTACGAGTGGGAGCGGAGCTACGACCTGCTCGACCGCCACACGTAACGCGGCTGCGTCGTCGCGTCCATCGGTCGGGTCGCGGCCTGCGCTCGCAGGCCGTGGTTCTCGACTTGCGAGGGGGAGTTCGGTGGTCCGAAAGCTTCTTTCGCACCGACGCAAATTTCTTCTACATATATGAGCACGCAGTCGACCGCCGACCGCATCCTCTCCATCCTCGAGGAGGACGCGCAGGCCTCTCACGCGGAGATCGCGGAGAGGGCGGGGGTTTCGAAGCCGACGGTCCGGAAGTACATCAAGGAACTCGAGTCCGAGGGCGTCATCGTGGGGTACTCCGCGGACGTGGACCCGAAGAAGCTCGCGAGTCAGTCGATCGCGCTCGTCGGTATCGAGGTGGCGAGCGAGAAGTACGTCGAGGACACTCGGAAGTTGAAGGCGCTCGACGCGGTCGAGTCGCTGTACACGTCCAGCGGTGATCACATGCTGATGGCGGAGGTGCGTGCGGAGGACGGCGACTCTCTCGGGGCGATCATCGAGGACGAGATCCTCGCTATCGATGGCGTGACTGCAGCGCATCCGTCGTTCCTCCAGGAGCGATTGAAGTAACGACGCGGGTCGACTGTCGGGCGTCGTCGCAGAGGTCGTTGGGCTGGATGCGGTTGGTGTTCTGGGTGCGGTTGGTGTTCTGGGTGCGGTTGGTGTTCTGGGTCGCGCGAGGAGTCGTGGGCGTGGGTTCCCCGACCAGCGGCGTTATGCCCGTCGGGTGTCAATTCCCGGGTATGCCGACGTTCACGCGGGAGGTCCGGGTTCGTGCGCCGTTCGACGCTGTCTGGGAGTTCCACTCGAACGCGTCGGGGCTGGAGGCGTTGACGCCGGCGTTCATGGAACTGGAGTTGCTGGCGGTCCGCGGACCTGATGGCGAGGTGGACCCGGACGTCCTGGAGGCGGGTGCGGAGATCGAGATGCGGATGCGTCCGTTCGGGGTGACGCCCGCGCAGTCCTGGACGTCCGTCATCGTCGAGCGCGAGGAGAGCGAGGGGTCGGCGTACTTCGTCGACGAGATGCGCGGCGGGCCGTTCCGGGAGTGGCGGCACACTCACATGTTCTACGCCGACGGCGACGACACCGTCGTTCGCGACCGCGTCGACTATCGGCTCCCCCTCGGTGGGCTCGGCGACCTCGCGGGGCCGTTCGCGAAGGTCGGGTTCGAGGGGATGTTCCGCGACCGCCACAAGCGCACGAAGCGTCTTCTCGAGTAGCGACGCGGACCGGCAGGGGGCCCGCTCGCGGTTCCGGGACGGATACGCTTTTTCCACCAGCGCACGTTGTGTGATGGCATGGCACGAGTTCTCGTCGTCGGTGGCGGTCCCGCTGGCCTGAGCGCGGCGCTGTTCACCGCGAAGAACGGGCAGGAGACGAAGGTGTTCGACACGGACGAGACGTGGCTTCACAAGGCCCACCTGTTCAACTATCTCGGCATCGAATCGATGGACGGCGAGCGGTTCCTCGAGGAATCTCGCGAACAGGCGGACTCGTACGGCGTCGAACGCCATCAGGGCGAAGCGGTCACGTCCGTCGAGACCACGGAGGACGGGTTCGTCGTCCACACGACCGAGGACGTCGACGGTCGCTACGAGGGCGACTACGTCGTGCTCGCGACCGGCGCCGACCGCGACCTCGCCGAGGCGATGGGGTGCGAGTTCGACGACGACGGCACCGTCAGCGTGACCCTCTCGATGGAGACGTCCATCGAGGACTGCTACGCGACCGGTGCGATGGTCCGCGACCAGGAGTGGCAGGCCGTCATCTCCGCCGGCGACGGCGCGACCGCGGCTCTCGACGTCCTGAGCAAGGAGGAGGGCGAGCACTTCCACGACTTCGACACGCCCGGCGACGCCGAGTAGCGAGCCACGCGCCGCGAGGCCGCGGTCCGACTCCGGACCGGGGGTCGCGGGTTCGCCGGTACCGGAACGGGTTTGAGGCCGTCCGCGTACCGTGGAGGTGTGTTCAGTCGGGTGCGGCGCGCGGTCGTGGAGCGACCGGTCGTCGGCCTCGCCGTCGCGGTGCTCGCGGTGTCGACGAGCGCGCCGCTCGTCAGAGCCGTCGAGGACGCCCCCAGTACCGTCATCGCGTTCTACCGCGTGCTGTTCATGACGGCGCTCGTCGCGCCGCTCGCAGTCCACCGGAATCCCGGTGACTTCCGCGAGATATCGCGACGCGACCTCGCGATCGCGGTGGTCGCGGGCGTCGCGCTCGCCGCGCACTTCGCGCTCTGGTTCGTCAGCATCGACCTCACCACGATCGCCGCGAGCGCGACGCTCGTCCAGACCCAGCCCGTGTTCGTCGCCATCGGCGCGTGGCTCGTCCTCTCGGACCGCATCACGCCCCGGATGGTTCTCGGTATCGTCGTCGCGGTCGTCGGCGCGGCACTCATCGGGCTGGACGCCTCGGGGTCCTCGACGGTCTCCGACCCGCTGCTCGGGAACGCGCTCGCCGTCGCCTCCGCGGTGATGGCCGCGGCGTACGTCCTCGTCGGGCGGTCGCTCCGCCAGCGCGTTCGCGTGTTCCCGTACACGACCGTCGTCTACGGTGCATGCACGGTCGCGCTCCTCGTCACCGCGCTCGCGCAGGACCACGACCTCCTCGGTTATCCAGCCGTCGAGTGGGTGCTGTTCGCCGCGATGGCTATCGGCCCGGGCTTCTTCGGGCACACCGTCATCAACTGGCTGCTCGAACGCGTCGAGTCCGCGGTCGTCTCCGTCTCACTCCTCGGCGAGCCCGTCGGCGCGGCGGTGCTCGCGCTCGTCATCTTCGCGGAGGTCCCGGGGTGGCTCACCGTCGTCGGCGGCGCGGTGGCGCTCGCCGGCATCGCCGTCACCGTCCTCGCGCGCGAACGCGACGCCGGCCCGGCCGAGGACGACCCGACGGCCAGTCCGAGCGAGTAGCGAGCGAGGCAGGGCGCGGCCGCGTCGCGACCGAACCCCACACCCCCGGTGCAAGTGAAATACCGGTCGTCGAGCGCTATCACCCTCGTTCTGCGGCCTCCGACTCAGTCAGCGTCGTCGACGTAGTCCGGGCGCTCGGCGTACGCGATCGGGTCGCGTTCGTCGAGGCGCTGGAACGTCTGCAGGCGGAACGCGCACGCGTCGCACGTCCCGCACGCCGGTTCGTTCTCGCGATAGCAACTCCACGTGTGCTCGTAGGGAACGCCGAGTTCGAGGCCGCGCTCGGCGATGTCGGTCTTCGACCACTCGACGAACGGCGCGCGGATCTCGACGTCGGTATCGTCCTTCGTCCCCGCGTCGACGACGCCCTGGAACGCATCGAAGAACGCCGGGCGACAGTCGGGGTAGCCCGAGAAGTCCTCGCTGTGCGCGCCGATGAACACCGCCTCGCAGTCGTTCGCCTCCGCGTACGAGGTGGCCATCGCGAGCAAGTTCGCGTTCCGGAACGGCACGTACGAACTCGGTACCTCGTCGTCCCCGAGGTCGGCGTCGGCGACCGCCATCTCGTCGTCGGTCAGGCTCGACGCGCCGATGGCCGCGAGGTGCCCGGTCTCGACGTGCAGGAAGTCCACCGCGTCGACCGCGTCGGCGAGCGCACGAGCGCACTCGTACTCGCGGTCCGCCGTGTTCTGACCGTACGACGTGTGCAGCAGGAAGAGTTCGTACCCGCGGTCGGCGGCGACGGACGCCGCCGTCGCCGAATCCATCCCGCCGGACGCGAGCACGACCGCGCGCTTCTCGTCGGTTCCGGTCTTCGCGGCGTCGTTCTCTGCGGTCTCGTCGTCGCGCTCGTCGGTCGCGTCCTGGTCGTCGTTCGATGCGTCCGCTTGGTCGGTGATGTCGTCGGTCATGGCGTGCTCGTAGGGAGTCACGTTTCGGGGGCGTCGTTCCAGAGGTCGACGTGCAGGCGTGGCGTGTACCGGTAGCCGTGTTCGAGCGCGAGGTCGGCGACGCGCTCGCGGGTCTCGGCGAGTCGCTCGCGGGTCGCGCCCTCGGGCATCAGGAGGACGTCCGCGTCGCGGACGGTCGCCGTCGTCGCGTCACGGATGCGTTCGACGAGCGCGTTCACCTCCGCGAGGTCGTCGGCCTCGGAGACGACGAACTTCAGTTGGCTGTCGTACGATTCCACGAGCGCGGTCAGGGCGTCGAGGTCGATGCGGCGGTCGTCGTGGCGGTCGGCCCACTCGCCGTCGCCCTTCGGGTCGCGTTCGCGCGTCGGCACGCTGTTCGCGAGCTTCGGCGAGATAGAGGCGAGGTCCATCGGGGCGTCGGGCGCGATGGTGCCGTTCGTCTCCACGGTGGTGTGATAGCCGCGGTCGGCGAGGCGCTCGAGGAGCGTCTCGCTCGCGTCGTGCACGAGCGGTTCGCCGCCGGTGAGGACGACGTGGTCGGCGTCGAAGGATTCGACTTCGGCGACGACGTCGTCGAGGCTCATCCACGCGTGCGTCGGCTCCCACGACGTGTGATAGGAGTCGCAGTACCAGCAGCGGAGGTTACAGCCGCTCGTGCGGACGAAGACCGACGGCGTTCCAGCGAGCTTGCCCTCGCCCTGGAGGGACTCGAACAGCTCGTTCACCGGGAGCGCGTCGCCCTCCGGGGCGGTGGCGTCGTCGCCTGCAGCCCTCGTCGCGTCCGAGTCCTCGCCGTCGTCGCCGTCGTCGATGCTGTCGGTGACGGGCATCCCTAGAGCGGGCTGCCGCCAGTGAGTTCGCTCGTCTCGGCGACCTGCACGCGAACGTCAGCGACCGACTCCGGGAGCGCGTCCAGCAGCTTCGTCTCCAGGACGACGCTCATGACCTCCGCCGTCGGCGGGCGCTCCAGCGTGACGACCGCGTCCCCGTCGCCAGCCTCCTCGAACGCGTCGACGAGCGGGTCGTCCGCTTCGAGCAGGAACCGGTGGTCCCACTCGTCGACGACGTCGGTCACGTCGCCTTTGTCGACGACCCAGCCCTCCTCGGTGACGTCGCCCGTGATCGCGACCGCGATCTCGTAGTTGTGGCCGTGCGGGCGCGAGCACTTCCCGTCGTGGTGCTGGATGCGGTGCCCGGCGGAGATGCGTAACGGTCGGTCCCGGCCCACGTACAGCGTCCGTCGCGCGTCCTCGAGACGCTCCGCGGACGCCGACGGTATTCGCTCAATCATACTCCACGCTTCTCCCACGTGCACTTGAACGTGCTCATCCGCCGCGAGCGCGTCGCTCGTCGCAGGTTCGTCCCGAAGGAATCGACGACACGAGCACGGTCGCGAGCGGACCGCGGCCACCGTCACCAGCCGGTCCGGTGACGCTGGGCGGCGGTCACTCCATCTGCTCCTGAATCTGGTTCTTCGCGGCCGACCGGTCCTCGGTCGACAGGGTCGGTCCCTCGCCCGTGAACTCGATGGCGAACTCGTCGAGCGTCCGCCGGTAGACGTTCGTTCGCCGCCCCTCGTCCGAGAGCTGTCGGCCCTCGCACTGGAGGAGTCCCACGGACTCCAACTCCTCGATGCGACGATAGCACGTCGCGATGGGGACGCCCAGCTCGTCGCTGAGGTCCTGGACGGACGTCGGCGTCCGCGCCGCACAGAGGATCTCGGCGCTGTACTTGTTGCCGAGGGCCGTCAGGACGCTGGTGGCGACGTCGTCGGTCCGCCCACTCGAACTCATGTCGAACCCATTCACGATTATCACGGTTGAAACTTCCGACTGGTGTGGTGCGCGTCTCGGCGGTCCACGACGACCGCCACCGCGGGGCACCACTCCGCAACTCGCCGACACGCATACGGTCGTCTCGCCCCAATTGACGACCGTGACAGAGCGTCGAAGTCGCCGGCGTCGGTACGCCGTCGCGCTCGCCGGAATGGCGCGCCCCGACCAGCTCGCGCTCATCTGCGTCGTTTACGCGCTCGGCGTGCTCGTCGCGGTCGCCCGCGGCGGCGAGCACGCGAACGTCCTCGTCGGGGTCGGCGCGCTCCTCGCTGTCGCGGTCGCCGTGCACTACGCGAACGAGTACGCCGACTACGAGACCGACGCGCTCACCACCCGCACGCCGTACTCCGGCGGCAGCGGCGTCCTCCACGCCACCGGGCTGGACAGAGCCTTCGCGTGGCGCGCACTCGTCGGCGCGAGCGCACTCGCCGTCGTCGCACTCCTCGCGAGCGCCGTCGCCGGGCTCCCAGCGACCGCAACCGCGCTCCTCGCCGTCATCCTCGTCGCCGGCGTCGCGTACTCGCTCGGGCCGCGACTCGCGTGGCGCGGCCTCGGCGAACTCACGAACGCCCTCCTCGGCGGCCTCGCACTCCCCCTGTACGGCGTCGCCGTCACCGGCACGGCACTCGACGTCGTCGACGTCCTCACCTTCCTCCCGTTCACCGCCATCGTGTTCACGAACCTCCTCGCCACCCAGTGGCCCGACCGACGCGCCGACGCCCAGGTCGGGAAGCGCACGCTCGCCGTCACACTCGACGCGCGCACGCTCAGACGACTCTATATTTTCACCGCTATACTCGGTCTCGGTGGCGTCACCGCGCTCGTCGCCACGGGACTCGCGCCCCACGAACTCCTCGCGCTCGCCGCCCCAACCATCGTCCTCCTCGTCGTCGGCGCACACCGATACGGGCGCGTCGAATCGCCAGCCGTGACCGTCCACGCGATGGTCGTCCTCGCGTTCGCGTACGTCCTCACCGCCGCCTGCGCGTGGTGACCCACGCCGCCTGCGCGTAGTCACGCGACCCGGGGACGCCGCCCGAAGCGCGCGACCCCACCCGAACCGCGTGACCTCACCCGAACCGCGTGACCTCACCCGAACCGCGTGACCTCACCCGAACCGCGTGACCTCACCCGAACCGCGCGACCCCGCCGAACGAACCGGTCGGGGGGCAGATTTTTATCCGTGCATACGGATTAGCGAACACGAGAATGTCCGCGGACCTCCCCGACGAACTACAGGACGTCGAGGTCTCCTCGCCGTCCGACGAGGAGACCAGAGACCCGGAGACGGAGCGCGCTGGCGGCGACGGGGAGCCCGACGAAGTCGAGCAGTTCGTCGTGTTCCGCGTCGGCGACCGCCGCCTCGCGATGAACGTCGACGCCGTGAAGAACATCGTCAAGGTCGGCGAGTTGACGCGCGTCCCGCGCGCCGCGAACGCCATCGACGGCATCATGGACCTGCGCGGCGAGATCACCGCGATAATCGACGCGCGCAGTCACTTCCCGACGCGCGTCGACGAACCCCCCGAGAACGACCAGCGGATCATCGTCTTCGACATGCCCCAGGACCGGCAATCCGCCGGCATCCGAGTGGATACCGTCGACGGCGTCGAACTGTTCCCGCTCAAGTACGTGACGCCGAGCGAGGACGCGACGGACGAGGCAGCCGACCATCCGCTCGTCGCCGGCCTCCTCCACCGCGTCGAGAACGGCGAGCGAACCGAGCCGGTCGGCCTCGTCGACGTCGAAGGCGTCATCGAAGCGTCCGGCCCGACGCAGTGAGCTGGTAGCGACGACGGAGCGCGGGAGAACGTGTCATAGCCACGTCGCGACAGCATCGGTAGGAACCCCTTGAAACCCTACTCTCGGAGAGTAGCGACTCCATAACGCCGATTATCGGGCATGATAACCGGGCAATAGCATTTATGTTTTTGCTTCGTCTAACGATGCTTGGTGTATTAACCGAATGTCGACAGGGGTGCTCATCGTGGACGACTCTCATTTTATGCGGAATCTCCTCAGACAGATTCTGGAGGACGATTACGAGATACTCGGAGAGGCGTCCAACGGGGCCGAAGCGGTGAAATTGTACAAAGAACAGGAACCGGATATCGTCATGATGGACATCGTGATGCCGAAGTGTAACGGCATCAAGGCGACAGCCGCCATCAAGAAACTCGACCCGAACTCGCGGGTCATCATGTGCACGTCCGTCGGCCAGCGCGAGAAGATGAAGCTCGCGGTCAAGGCCGGCGCGGACGGGTACGTGACGAAGCCGTTCGAGGAACCCAGCGTCAGGAAGGCGCTGAAGGACGTCGTGCCTGCATGACGAGCGTGCTGGTCGTCGACGACTCGCAGTTCATGCGCACTGTCATCGGGAACGTGGTCGCGGACCACGGGTACCGTGTGCTGAGCGCCAGCGACGGCCAGGAAGCCATCGAGATGGTGCACGAACACGACCCGGACGTCATCACGATGGACGTGGAGATGCCCGGGATGGACGGGATCGAGGCCGTGTCGCGCATCATGGCGTCGAAGCCGACACCGATATTGATGTTGTCCGCGCACACGCAGAAGGGCGCGGAGGCGACGCTCGACGCGCTCGCGCGTGGCGCCGTCGACTTCCTCGCGAAACCCGGCGGTGAGGTGACGCGCGAGCTCGAATCGCTCGGCGACCGCATCGTCGAGAAGGTCGAAGCGGTCGCCGGCGCGGACCTGTCCTCGATAGCGCCGACGGAACGTCGGGCCGCGGCCCCTGCGGGGTCGACGGGCACGACGCCGTCCAGTCGACCGGCGGCGACCGACCGGTCGGGCGGTGCGAGCGAGTCGTCGGTCGAACCGGACCGTGCGTTCGTCGAGCACCCCACTGTCGTCATCGGGGCGTCCACTGGGGGCCCGAAGATACTCGAGAGCATCCTGCGTTCGCTCCCGGTGACGCTCGACCCGAAGGTGTTGGTCGTCCAGCACATGCCGGAGAGCTTCACGGACCGGCTCGCCGCGCGCCTCGACTCGTTCCTCCCGTTCGACGTGTCCGAAGCGTCGGACGGACAGCGCGTGCGGGACGGCGAGGTCGTGGTCGCGAAGGGCGGCTATCATCTCGAGGTCACGTCGAACGTCGCCGGGAACCTCCGCTTGCGGTTGACGGAGGGCGAGCGCGTGCACGGCGTCCGTCCCGCGATCGACGTGACGATGCAGACCGCTGCGGAGCGCGTGTCGGACCCACTCGTCGGCGTGGCGTTGACGGGGATGGGGAAGGACGGCGCCGCGGGTATCGAAGCGATCAAACGAGCAGGCGGGACGACAATCGCGCAGGACGAGGCGTCCAGTCCGGTGTTCGGCATCCCCGAGAAGGCGATCGCGACGGGGTGCGTCGACCACGTCCGGTCGGCCACGGACGTGCCGGGCGCTATCTGTGACGCGTTCGCTCAGGAGGCTTCGAGCCATGGATGAGTACGTACGCGACTTCGTGCAGGAAGGAGAAGAGAACGTCACCGAGCTGAACAACGCGCTCCTGGAGTTGGAGCGCGAGCCCGGGGACGAGGAGGCGATGGACCGCATCTTCCGGATGGCGCACACCCTGAAGGGGAACGCGGGCGCGATGGGGTTCGAGGAGGCGAGCGACCTCGCACACGCTATCGAGGACCTGCTGGATGCGGTTCGCGCGGACCAGATGGCCGTGTCGGCGGACCTGATGGACGACGTGTTCGATGCGGTCGACGAGTTCGAGTCGATGCTCGACGACGTGCGCGAACACGGCGAGATCCGGACGGACCCGAGCGACACCATCGACCGCCTTCGCGCGGTGGAGGCGGCGGCGACCGGCGCGCCCGGTATCACGGATCCGTCCGGGGACGACCTCGACGACGCGGTCCGCGGCCTGGACGACCTCGACGAACCGGACCACACGGTGTATCACGTCCGGCTCTCGGTCGTGCAGGACGAGAGCGTGAACAACGCGGCGCTCGTCGTCGACGCGCTCGAGGACGCGTTCGACCTCCTCGGGACGACGCCGCCGCGGGACGTCGTCGAGGCGGACGATGCGAGCGGCCGCATCGACGCGGTGTTCGGGAGTGCGGTGACGCCGAGCGCCATCGAGGCGGCGCTGGAGCCCGTGGAAGCCGTCGACGACTGGATCATCACGGACGTCACGACACGCTACGAGGACGCGGACTCAGTCGCGGACGCGTCCGCTGGTGCTGCGGGTGCGTCGGCGAGTCCGGTCCCGGACGACCCGGCCGCGGAGATCGACGAGGACGTCGCGCAGGACATGAGCGTCGACGAGCTCCTCGGCGAGTTCGACGAGTACGACGACCTGGACGCGCTCGTCGAGGAGATGGACGACGTGTCCGGGTTCGACGACCTCGGCGAGGCCGGGTCGTTCGACGACCTCGACCTCGGCGAGGACCTGGAGGCGGACGACCAGCCGGCGGACGACCCGCTCGCGGGTGACGACGAGCTCGACCTCGGCGACGACTTCGCCGGTGACGACGAGCTCGACCTCGGCGGCGACGACATCGCTGGAGACGACGAGCTCGACCTCGGCGGCGACGACCTCGCTGGAGACGACGACCTCGCGGGTGACGAACCGACGACCGGCGACGACGCCGCTGCCGACGCCGGCGACGCGGAGGACCCGGAGCAGGTCGAGGACGCCGCGGCGACGTTCGCGGAACTCAAGGACGAGGTCGACCCCGTCGGGTTCGACGAGCTCCAGGACGAACTGGACGAACTCGAGTTCGACGAGTACAGCGACGAGGAGGAGGTCGGGTTCGACGAACTCCTCGGCGACGACTTCGAAGAGGGCGACGAGGACTTCTTCGGCGACGACGAGATGGACGTCGACGACGGCGACGTCGACGACATCCTCGTCGACGACGTCACCGGGTTCGACGAAGCCGACGCGGACGACGACTCCGTCGAAGCCGACGCAGACGCGGTCGAGGCGGACGCGGGCGCGGATGCCATCGAGGCGGACGCGGAAGCCGTCGAAGCCGACGCGTCGAACGTCGACGCGGCCGTGGACGACGGCGTCGCCGACGAGTTCGCTGCTGCCGGTGACGCCCCCGACGATGCGCAGACGGGGGACGCGACCGCTGATGCGGACGTACCCGAGTCGGCAGACGCGACCGCCGACGCGGATACCGCCGATACCGCACCCGCCGCGGACGACGGGCTCGGGGACGCGCCGGACGTCGGCGGGTTCGACGACCCAGCGACCGCGGACGCCGCCGGCGGCGACGGCCTCGACGACGACGGGTTCGAGCTCGGGGCTGCCGACCCCGACAGCGACACGTCGTTCGACGACGTCGACGACCCGTTCGACGGCACCGAGACGCCCGCGAGCGCCGACGACTCGTTCGACGCTGACGTCGGTAGCGACGACCCCGGCAGCGACCTCGACACCGACGACTCGTTCGCCGTCGAGGCCGACGACTCGTTCGACGTCGAGACCGGCGACGGGTTCGAGACCGACGCGGACCTCGACTTCGGCGCGGACGACGCACCCGACGTCGACGCGGAGACGGAAGCGTCCTCGACGGACGGCCCGCTCGCGGACGTCGACGAAGCCGACCTCGACAGCGTCGAGGTCGGCGAGTTCCAGCTCGACGAACCAGGCGACGAAGCGGCGACCGCCGACAGCGACGTGCAGACCGGCGACTTCGGCACCGACGCCGGCTTCGACGACGCCGCATCGAGTGGCGTCGAGTACGACGGCATGGACGCCGGCGGATTCGACGAAGCCCCCGAGGACGCCGCCGACGCGGCGGCGCCCGAAGGCGAGATGGACCCCGACGACGCACGCGCGCTCGTCGACTCCACGCTCCCGCGGTCGGGCGACGAAAGCGGTGACGGGGAGGTGCAGTCCGTGCGCGTCGACGTCGACCAGGTCGACCGGCTCCTGAACCTCGTCGAGGGACTCGTCACGAACCGCGTCCGCCTCCGTCGCTCCGTCGAGGAGGACGCGGGCGCAGCGCAACTCGACGACGACCTCGACGAACTCGAAGACATCACGGGCGAACTCCAGGACACCGTGATGGACATCCGTCTCGTCCCGCTCAAGATGACCGCGAACAAACTCCCCCGCGTCGTGCGTGACGTCTCGCGCGAACAGGGGAAGTCCGTGGACTTCGAGCTGGAAGGCGAAGACGTCGAGATGGACCGCACCATCCTCGACGAGATCAGCGACCCGCTCGTGCACCTCGTGCGGAACGCCGTCGACCACGGCATCGAATCCCGCGAGGAACGCGAGCAACTCGACAAACCGGACACGGGAACCGTGACGCTCGAAGCGCGACGCGCACGGGACCGCGTCGTCGTCGAAGTCAGCGACGACGGCCGCGGCCTCGACCCGGACGTCCTCCGCGACGAAGCCGTCGAGGAGGGCATCCTCAGTCGCGAAGAAGCAGACGAACTATCCGACAACGACGCACACGAACTCGTGTTCCATCCGGGGCTGTCGACGGCCTCGGAGGTCACCGACGTCAGTGGCCGTGGGGTGGGGATGGACGTCGTCCGGTCGACGGTCGAAGACCTCGACGGCGAGGTCGAGATCGAGAGCGAACTCGGCGAAGGCACCACGATACGGCTCGTGCTGCCGGTGTCGGTCGCCATCGACGACGTCCTCTTCGTGGAATGCGGCGACGAAGAGTTCGGTATCCCGACGAAAGTCGTCCGGGACATCGGCTCCGCCGCAGCGGTGGAACAAGGCGACGGCCGCGAGGTCGTTCGAACCGACGACGGGGACGAGACCCCGCTCGTACGCCTCGGAGACGCACTCGGTACGCCGGGGAGCGCCCGAGCGGACGGCGGCGGCATGCTCCTGCACGTCCGCGGGGACGTCAGGGACGTGGCGCTGCACTGCGACCGCGTTCAGGGCCAACAGGAAGTCGTCGTGAAACCGTACGACGACGTCCTCGGGGGTATCCCCGGGCTCTCGGGCGCGACCGTCCTCGGGGAGGGCGAGGTCGTGAACATCCTCGACGTGAAAACGCTATGAGAGAGAACAAACCATGAGCTTGATGGTCGACATCCGGAAGCTTAGCTTCATCAACGAAATGGCAAAGGTGGGGACGAACGGCGTCGCCGAGAACATGAGTAAACTCACGGGCGAGAACGCCCAGATGGAGGTGACGAAGACGAACTTCATCGACGTGAAGGACATCAAGTCCCAGCTCGACGATGGCAAGCGCGTCGGCGTCCGCGTGCGGCTGATGGAGCCGCCACACGGGCACGTACTCATCCTCTTCCCGGAATCCTCCGCGAAGAAGGTGACCGCGCTCATGCTGTCCGATATGGTGGACGACATGGGTGACGTGTCCGGCGAGATGGCGCGCTCCGCAGTCGAAGAACTCGGGAACATGATGGCGAGCGGGTTCATCGACGGGTGGGCCGACGTCCTCGGCCGCACTATCGACATCGCGACACCGCAGCTCGTGTACGCGCCAGCGGGCGACATCGTCGAACGGACCGCGGGACTGGGCGGCGAGGACCTCGCGCTGTTCTTCGACTCGAACCTGACCGTCCCGAGCTACGACATCGCCGCCGAGATCTACGCGTTCCCAGACCTCGAGGAGTTCGTGGAGATGGTCAACGCGATCGAGGCACGGCCCCAATGAAACTGGACATCAAGGCACTTGGGACGTTCTACGAGATGGCGCGCGAAGGCGCCGGCCTCGCCGCAGGCCGCCTGACGCGGATGACTGGCGTCGAGACGCGAGTCGGCGTCACGAAACTGAACTTCATGCGGGGCTCGGAGATCCAGAAGGAGTTCGACGACGACACCGACAAGGTCGGCGTCCGCGTCGAACTGTCCGACGGCATCGACGGCCACTCCGTCATCGTGTTCGACCGCGAGAGCGCGCTGCGCGTCGTCTCCACGCTCCTCGACGACACCGGCGACGAGTTCGACGACATGAGCCGGAGCGCCGTCACCGAGGTCGGCCAGATCATGAACGCCGGGTTCATCGACGGCTGGGCGGACGTCCTCGAGACCGGTATCGACGTGGAGACGCCCGAGTTCGTCGAAGGCCGGACCGCCATGGACTTCATCGGCGACCTCGACGAGGCGCCGGACGCGGACGACTTCGCGCTCCTGTTCCAGAGCAAGATCGAGGCGGTCGACACGGAGATCGAGTTCCGGCACTACCTGTTCCCGGAACGCGAGTCGATGGCAGCGGTCCTCGACCGGCATCGCGACCCGAACTCGATCGGGATCGAGTACGACAAACTCGCCGCGTTCGACGAGATGGCGAAACAGGGCGCGAAGGAGGTGGCGTCGAACATCACGACGCTCACCGGCATCGAGACCGAAGTCGAGGTCCGGAAGCTGAACTTCGCGAGTCTCGAAGCCATCCCCGAGGAGATCGACGACGAGATGCTCGTCGGCGTCGCGCACGAACTCGACGGGAACCCATCCGGGTACCTCCTCTTCCTCTTCGATGAGTCGAGTGCGCGCGAGGTCGTGGAGGCGACCGTGCCGAGCCCACCCGACGACGAGTTCGGTGACCTCGGCGTCTCCGCGATCAAGGAACTCGGGAACATCATGGCGAGCGGGTTCATCGACGGGTGGGCGAACGTCCTCGGGACGACGATCGACCACTCGCCGCCGGAGTACATCCACGATTACGGCGCCGCAGTCATCGACCCGGTCGTCATCCAGCTCGGCGAAGACCAGGAGTTCGCGTTCGTGTTCGACACCGTGATGCGTGCGAACGACCGCGAGTTCGACTGCTCGATCTACGCCATCCCGAACCAGGACGACCTGGAACGCGCGCTGAACGAACTCGACGTCGACAAGGTCGCCGACGCGGAGACGAAAGCTGACGTCTCGATCGACGAACTGGAGAACGCATGACGATGGAGGACGCATGAAGACGTACGGGAGCGAACCGGGCGCGCCGGAACCGGTGCAGGTCGGTATCTCGGAGTTCGTCGTCCGCGGTAGGGACGCCGAAGACACCCTGAAGTCCTATGGGCTCGGGTCGTGTCTCGCGGTCGCGCTCTGGGACCCGGACTCGGGGATCGGTGGGCTCGCGCACGTGATGCTGCCCGACGGCGACGCCGCGGACGGTGCGGACGAGAAGCCCGGGAAGTACGCCGATACCGCGATCCGCGCGATGCTTCGGCGGATGGTCGAGAAGGGCGCGGCGTACACGAGCGTCGAGGCGAAGATCGCGGGCGGGAGCGACATGTTCGAGTTCGAGTCCTTCGGCGATGGCGTCGGCGAACGCAACACCGCCGCTGCGAAGGACGAACTCGGGAAGCTCGGCGTCCCGATCATCGCCGAGGATACGGGCGGGCAGCGTGGTCGCACGGTCGAGTTCGACACGAGCACCGGCACGCTCACCGTTCGAACCGCCGACGGCGATCACGGAGTGGTCGAGCTGTGAGCGGTGACGCCGCCTACGAGCAAGTCACCGCGTACGTCGAGGACGAGATCGGGTTCGCGACGAGCCACTACAACGACAGCTACCTGAAACGGCGCCTCTCCAGTCGGATGCGTCGCACGGGCGTGTCGGACTACGAGGAGTACTTCGAGTTCCTGAAGGACAACGACGAGGAAGCCCAGGCGCTCCTGGATTCGTTCTCGATCAACGTCACGGGGTTCTTCCGGAATCCGGACGTCTGGGAGGGTATCCGTGGCGTCCTCCGGGACCTCTCGGAGAACAACGATCGCGTGCACGTCTGGAGTGCGGCGTGTGCGGACGGCCGCGAACCGTACTCGCTGGCGATGCTCGCCATCGACGACCCGCGCGTCGACGAGGAGAAGTTCCACATCTACGGGACCGACATCAACGACGAGTCCCTGCAGACCGCGCAGTACGGCGAGTACAACAGTTCGCGGACGGTGGACATCGAGGAACAACTGTCGTTCCTCTCGAACTTCCACGCGTACGTGGACCGGGACGGTGACTCGTTCCGGATGCGCGAGAAGGTGCGTCGGAAGGTGACGTTCGCGAAGCACGACCTCATCAACGGCGAGGCCAAGAGCGGGTTCGACCTCGTCGTCTGCCGGAACCTCTTCATCTACATCGACAACGAGTACAAGCAACCCATCCTCCGCACTATCGCGAACTCGCTGAAGCCCGGTGGGTATCTCGTCATCGGGAAGGCGGAGACGATCCCGCCCCAGCTCAAGTCGGCCTTCGAGGTCCTCGACGGCCGACTCCGCATCTACCGGCGCGAGTAACCAGGTACAAAACCGACTCGTGTCGGCCCACGAACGTATTTATTCCACGAGGCGGCGAAGTAACGTCAACAGTTCTATTGTTCGCATCCACCAACAGGTTCCCGGTGGATGCGGCCCGATACGGTTCCCGTCAGGCGACCTTGCGTTTGAGCTTCTTCTTCGCGAACCGCTTCCCGACGAACGCGAGCACGCCAGCAGCGACGAGGCCCTTCCAGCCGTACTTGTCCTTCCCTTTCTTCGCGGCCTTCCGCACGAGCTTACTACCGAACATACCCGAACCAACGCGAGGCCACCACGAGTACGTCGGGGCAAAACAGTTCGGCGCCGACGCTGTCCTCTTCGGTTAGCGTCGCGAAAATGCGAGTGAACCCGCCGAGGATTCGAACCCGAAACCAGACGTGCTCGCTCACTGCGTTCGCTGCGCGCGACTGGTAGGACTTCAAATCCCGACTGCGTCGTAGTTATTTCCGCGACTCCGACGACTCGCTACGCTCGTCGGTTGGCGTCGCGAAAAGTAGTGGACTTGTCGGGATCCCCGCGAGCGAGCGCAGCGAGCGAGTGGGGATACGACAAGCCCACTGACTCCGTGAACGTAGTGAACGGAGGAAGTGGACTTGTCGGGATTTGAACCCGAGGCCTTCCCCGTGCCAGGGGGATGATCTACCGCTGATCTACAAGCCCGCGTTCGCATGACTACGTTGTCCGTGGGTGATTGATAAACCCCTCGAATCGCGTTGCTGTCGTGGGAGGGTTTGCCGTGGTGCTGGGATTCGTTTGGAAACCCTTTTGGGCGCGCTCGTCGGAGGTTCTGGCGGGAACGGCACGGTCGCAAATCTGACTCGCTGCCCGCTTGGGTGGCTTGGGATTGCGATAGTGCGTCCCGACCGCGAGCCCTGCGCGCAGCGTGGGGTGGCGGTCGGGTAACTATCTGCGCCGCTGCGGTTCCTATCCTCAACAATGGCTCGAATGCACACGCGCCGTCGAGGCTCGTCCGGTTCGGACAAGCCCGCGGCGGACGAACCGCCGGAGTGGAGCGACGTCGACGCGGACGCTGTCGAAGACCGCGTCGTCGAACTGAAAGAACAAGGGTACGACCCGTCCCAGATTGGGATGAAGCTACGCGACGAGGGCGTTCAGGGCACGCCGGTGCCTGACGTCAAACTCGCGACTGGGAAGAAGGTCACGGAGATCCTCGAGGAGCACGATGCGACGGACGAGCTCCCGGAGGACCTCCGGAACCTCATGGAGCGCGCCGTGCGTCTCCGCGATCACATGAACGAGCATCCGCTGGACGCGTCGAACAAGCGCGCGCTCCAGAACGCGGAGTCGAAGGTGCGCCGACTCGTCTCGTACTATCGCGGTGACGTCCTCGACGAGGACTTCACGTACGAGCACGAGGAAGTGAAGGAACTCCTCGGGTACGACGACTAATCGTCGAATGTCGCAGTCAGGTCGCAGTGGTACCGATGGCGGGCTAGACGCGGCGAGCATCGCGACCGAGGTAGCCGACGCGCCGTTCGTGCGCGTCGTCGCTCGCGCGAGCGGCGATGCGGTGGCGGCTGCTGGGTTGCTCGGTCGCGTGCTCGCTGCTCGCGGGACGCCGTTCCAGGTGAGTGTCGGACGCACCATCGAGGACCGGACGCGCCGCGTCGAGGACGCCTCGGCGGGCGACGTGACGGTCGTCGTCGGCGATTCGCGTGCGAGCGACGCCGTGCATCTGGACCCCGACGAGGAGCCGGCGAGCGTCGCGGCGTGGCGGCTCGCTGGCGAACTCGGTGCGACCGCGGACTCGGTGCTGGCGCTCGTCGGCGTCGCCGCTGCTGGCGTGACGCCCGGTGCCGGCTCGAGCGCGCGACTCGTCGAGTCCGCGGAGGCCGGGGGACGGCTCGACCGTCGCCCCGGCGTCGCGGGTCCCGTCGACGACGTCGTGGACGCGCTCGCGCACTCGACGCTCGTGCACGCGTCGTTCTCGGGCGACGAGGACGCTGCGCGGAACGCGCTCGGTGCGTTATCCGTGGATGCGGACGCGGTCACGGGCGACGCCGACCTGTCCGACGACGACCGTCGACGGGTCGCGTCGTTCGTCGCCATCGCCGCGACCGGTGCCGCGGAGGCGCCGGCGCGCTCGGGCGACGCCGTCGAGCGTGCACTCCGCCCGTACGTGCTCGCGGACGCGGACGCGCCGTTCGCGACCGTCGCCGGGTACGCGGACGTGCTCGCGGTGCTCGCGGAGAGCGCCCCGGGCACGGGCGTCGCGGTGGCGCTCGGGCACGACGTCCGCGAGAGCGCGTTGTCGGCGTGGCGCGAGGACGCGACGGCCGCCCACGAGGCGGTCGAGTCGTGCGAGCGCGCTCGTCACGACGGCGTCGTCGTCGTCCACGACGTGGACGCGCCGCTCGCGACGACCGCGCGCCTCGTCCGCGATTACCGCTCGCCGGAACCCGCCGTCGCTGCCATCGACCCTGCTGGAGACGCCGTCGCAGTCGCCGGGACGCCCGACGTGGGCGTCGGCGACGTGCTCGCGCGCGTCACCACGCAGACCGGTGGCGAGCACGACGGCACCGCCGACGCTGGCTACGCGACCATCGACTGCGACACGGACGAGTTCGTCGACTCGCTGAGGGCTGCACTATGAGAACCGCGACCATCGAGACGACCCACGACGACGCCGCGCTCGTTGCGGCGGCGCTCTCACCGGACAACACGAGCGAGATGGAGACGACGGTCGAGGACGGCCGCGTCGTGACGCGTATCGAGCGCGAGACGACGAGCGGTCTCCAGTCGACCGTCGACGACTACGTCGTGAACGTCGGCGTCGCGGAGCAGGTCGTACAGACTGCCAACCAACCAGCCAACCACAACACATGAGCGAACGATCAGTCTCCCGTAAGAAGGACCAGAAACGCTGGTACACGATTCACGCGCCCGAGCAGTTCGGTCGCGAGGAACTCGGTACCACGCCCGCAGACGAACCGGACCAGGTGCTCGGTCGCACCATCGAAACCACGCTCGGCGACCTCAAGCAGGACGCCAGCGAGAACAACACGAAGCTCACGTTCAAGATCAACGACGTCGGGAGCGACGCGGCGTACACCGAGTTCGTGTCCCACGAACTCACGCGAGACTACCTCCGTAGTCTCGTGCGCCGTGGCGCCTCGAAGGTCGAGGCGTACATCACGGTGCTGTCGACGGACGACTACCGCGTCCAGATTCAGCCCGTGGCGTTCACGACGAAGAAGGCGGACGCGAGCCAGGAGAAGGCCATCCGTCGGACGATGATCGACCAGGTCGAGGCCGCTGCCGAGGAGCGCACGTTCGAGGCGCTCGTCGACAGCGTCGTCGAGGGCCGGATGTCCTCGGCGATCTACAGCGACGCGAAGACGATCTACCCGCTGCGCCGCGTCGAGATCCAGAAGATGACGCTCGAGGCGCGTCCCGAGGAGGTCGCCGCCGAGGAGGAGACGGCGGTCGACGTCGACGAGGAGGAGGTCGCGGACGAGATCGAACCCGACGACGAGGAGTAATCGAACTCCCGGGAACGCGGCGTTCGCGTGCCCGAGGCACCTTTCTTCACGTGCAACCGTGGTGTGGGTAGTGCTACGTGTAGTGGTGCGAGTAGTGGTGAGTGGAGTAGTGAGTGACGACGCGGTCGGTCGCCTCCCCGCGGAGTACCGGCGCTACTCCTCGACGACGACGCTGCCGACCATCGCCTGGCGCTCGTGCGGGATGCAGAAGTACTCGAACTCGCCCGCGGTCTCGAACGTGTGCTCGTAGGTGCCGCCGGAGACGATGCCGCCGGCGCCGCGCGTCCACGCGTCCCGCGCCGCTTGCTCGTCGTCGAACCCCCCCGAGGCGAAGTACGCGCCGCCGTCGGGGATGCCGGTGTCGTACGCGGTGACGGTGTGCGAACGACCGCTCGTGTTCTTCCAGACGACCGTGTCGCCGACGGAGACCGTTAGCTCGGCGGGCTCGTAGACGCTGTCACCCATCCCGACGTCGAAGTCGTCGTTCGCGCTACCGGTGCTGTTGAAGACCGCGAGGCAACCCGAGAGTGCGCCCGCTGTCGCGAGTGCGCCGGACGCGAGGACCGAACGGCGGTTCATGCGCGCCGCTTGGGGCCTCCCGGACAAATGCACCGCGGTTCCCGGGGCACGTTCGACCCGTGAACCACCGCGTCCGCCCGGTCAGCGAATCCGGCGTGGCTTGGCCCCGGGCAGGGAGTGACGCGCCTGCGGGCGGGGAGAACGCAAGTCCTATTGGTGCGCTTCACGCAGTCGTTCGATATGTTGCCGCGGTTCGTCGGGCGATTGAGTCTCGCGGACGCCGTCACGACGACGAACGCCTGCCTGGGGTTCGTCGCGGTCGTCGTGGCGTTCGCGGACCCGGAACTCGCGGCGAGACTCGTCCTCCTCGCCGGCATCGCCGACGGCCTCGACGGCGTCGTCGCACGCTACTCGGGTGGGTCGGCGGCCGGCCCGTACCTGGATTCGCTCGCGGACGTCGCGTCGTTCTGTGTCGCGCCAGCGGTCGTCGTGTACGTGACCGTCCGCGACGCCTGGGCGCTCAGCGTCACCGATCCCGAGCCGCTTCTCGCGCTCGTCCTCGCCGTCCCGGCGTTGTTCGTCGCGATGGGCGTCGTCCGCCTCGGCCTCTACACCGCGTACGATACCGCCGACGACCACACCGAGGGCGTGCAGACGACGCTCGCCGCGACCATCCTCGCCGCCGCCGTCCTCTCCGGCGTCACCGACCCGCGCGTCCTCCTCGCCGCCACGGCCGCGTTCGTCTACCTCATGGTGTCCACGGTCACGTACCCGGATTTGCTCGCGCGCGACGCACTCCTCATGGGCGTCGTGCACGCGCTCGCCGTCCTCGTCCCGTACGCGTTCGGGCGGACGTTTCCCTACGCTATCCTCACGCTCGGCGTCGCGTACCTCGTGGCTGGGCCGTGGTTCTACTGGCGCGATGACGACCCCGCGGTCGCGAACCTGTATGGAAACGCTTAGGAAACCGCTGGCCCGACGTTCCCGTATGACTCACACGGCTGGTGTTCGCCCATGAGCGAGGACGAACCCGAGAACGGCGACGCCGACGGCGAGGCAGCCGACGACGCCGAACAGACGGACTACAGCGTCGAGGAACTCCGCGACCGACTCGAGGAACTCCAGGAGCTCCTCGACGCCGCGGAGACCGAAGCCGACCTCGACGACGTGGAGGCCGACGTCGAGTCGCTCGAAGCGGACGTGGAGGCGAGCGACCTCCCCGAACCCGACGATGAGGACGAGGACGCGCCCGAGGAGGAACTCGTCGCGGACATCGAGGACGTCCAGAGCGACCTCGAGGAGGCACGCGGCCCGTACGCCGAGGACGTCGCGAGCGACCTCGGGGACGTCGCGAGCACGGTCGCGGACACGCGCTGGACGGAGGACGGCCACGAGGACGTCCTCGCAGCCGTCGAGACGTTCGTCGACGACGCCGGAGACGCACTCGACGACTCGTTCGACGTCGACGACGAGGAACCCGAAGCGCTCGCGGACGCGCTCGAAGCGGTCGCCGACGCCATCGAGAGCGCCGGCCTCGACGCGGACGACGACGCCGAACTCATCGCCACGCTCCTGGAAGCCACCGAGACGCTCCAGGCCGCGGTCGAGGACGCCGAGGAGTGGGACGACCTCTCCATCCGCGAGCAACTCGACTACCACGGCGTCTACGACCAGGTCGACCACCGGAAGGACTTCCCGCCGGAGTGGCACGCGCTCAAGGTCTACGAGAAGAACTTCGACGCGGAGGGCGTGCTCGTCGTCCTCGACCGCCTGGACTCCGACTTCATGGAGCGTCACTGCATGGAGGTCCTGGAGAAGCTCGGCCCCGAGGAGGCGCTCGACGAGATGAGTCAGCGCGCACAGCGTCGCGACAAGGCCGCGATCCGCATCCTCGGGAAGATCGGGAGCGAGGAGCCCGTGGAGACGCTCGTCGACTACGTGGACGCGGACTCCGACCCCGAGCTCCAGAAGGCGACGTTCCGCGCGCTCGGCGAGATCGGGACCGAAGAGGCGACCCAGCCGATCGCGAACAAGCTCGTCGCGGACAGCGAGGACACGCGCTCGCGCGCCGCTCGCGCACTCGGCCTCATCGGTGACACGCGCGCCATCAGCCCGCTCGCGGACGTCCTCGCGGACGAGGACGAGGCCGACCGCGTGCGCGCCAGCGCCGCGTGGGCACTCAACCAGATCGGGACCGAGGCCGCGCTCGAGGAGGTCTCCGGGTACGTCGACGACCGCGCGTTCATCGTGCAGGCCGAAGCCGAGAAGGTCGCCTGAACGCGTCGCTCGTTCTCACCACGCGTTCGACGGACGGTTCTCGACGCGTTCGTGCATCGACCCCGACAGCGTCCGCTACGCCCGAGGGTTCTTATGTGGAGCCGCGGCCACGGTCGGCGTGTCACGACGGCGTGCGCTCGCGATAGCCCTGGTCTGGCTGCTCGTCGCGCCAGCGATAGCGACCGGCACCGGTCCCGGCCCCGTGGGAGATGTCGAATCGACATCCGCGCCAGCCGCTGCATTCGCGGCGTCTGGGGGGGTGAGTGCGTCCTCGCTACCAGGAGCCCCCGGGAAGAACGAGTCCGGGCCGCGCGTCGCGGCGGTCTACCCGAACCCGGTCGCTGACGGGGACGCTGGCGAGTACGTCCTGCTGTCGTTCCCCGAGCGCACGCACGTCGGTGATTGGGCGCTAACCGACGGCGAGACCACGGTCTCGCTCCCGAACCGGACCGTCTCCGGGTTCGTGCTCGTCGCGGCGAACGTCTCCGCCGCCCGCCGCCTCCGAGCGAGCGCGTCAGCGTCGAGTCACGCCCGAGCGAACGAGAGCGACGGGAGCGAGGCGAGCGGACCGCACGTTCCCGGCGTCACCGCAGCGGGGTTCGCGCTGTCGAACGGCGGCGAACGTCTGGTGCTCGCCCGACCGAACGGCGCGACGGCGCACGCGGTCGCGTACGAGGACGCGCCGGAAGGCGAACGGTACGTCGACGGCACGTTCCGAGCGCTCGGCGCGACCGACCACGCGCCAGCGACCGCAGCGAGCGTCGACGCGCGAGCGTTCGTCACCCCGGACGTCGCCGTCCCCCTCGAACCCATCCGGAACGCGTCGACGAGCGTCTCCCTCGCCGGGTACACGTTCGCGTCCGAACGCGTCGCGACCGCGCTCGGACGCGCCGCCGACCGCGGCGTCGACGTCCGCGTGCTCGTCGACGACGCACCCGTCGGCGGCGTCACCCGACGCCAGGTGAACGTCCTCGAGGACCTCGCCGACGCCGGCATCACGGTCCGTGCACTCGGCGGCGACCGCGCCCGCTACGACTACCATCACGCGAAGTACCTCGTCGCCGACGACGTCGCGGTCGTCCTCACGGAGAACTGGAAACCCTCGGGGACCGGCGGCCACGCGAACCGCGGCTGGGGCGTCGTCCTCCGAGATGCCGAGACTGCGAGCGCGCTCGAAGACGTCTTCGAGGGCGACTGGACCGCGCCCGACGCGCGGAACTGGACGACCGTCACGGTCGACGCCGGCGACCCCGCCACCCGGCCCGCGAACGCCACGTACCCCACGCGGGTCCGTTCGCGGAACGTCACCGCCGAGCGCGTAACCGTGCTCGTCGCGCCCGACAACGCCGAGGCGGCGCTCACCGCGCGCCTCCGGAACGCGACCGACCGCGTGCACGTCCTCCAGATGACCGCCACCCGCGACGGCGTCCTCGTTCGCGAGACCATCGCCGCCGCCCGCCGCGGCGTCGACGTCCGCATCCTCCTCTCCTCGGCGTGGTACGCACGCGAAGAGAACCAAGCCGTCGTCGACGCCCTCAACGCCATCGCCGACCGCGAATCGCTCCCGCTCGACGCACGACTCGTCGACCCCGACGGCCGATTCCGGAAGGTACACGCGAAAGGCGTCGTCGTCGACGACACCGTCGTTCTCGGCTCAATCAACTGGAACGACCACTCGCTCCGCGAGAACCGCGAGGTCGCCGTCGCCCTCCACGGCGACGCCGTCGCCGACTACTACGCCGACGCCCTCGACCGCGACTGGCAAGGCGGCACGAAGACACCCCTCCCCACGTGGCTCGCGGCCGCCACCGCCCTCGCCGTCCTCGTCCTCCTCGCAGCGCTCGCGCGACGCATCCACTTCGAGAACTGACCGCGAACAAGAGAGACCGCGAGACGCACCGACTTCACCGATTCCGATTCAGACGTCGTCGACGGCGGAGAGACTGGAGACGTCCTCGTCGATGTCCGCATCCGCCATCTTCTCGACGAGCGCGTCGAGAACCTCCTCGCGGCGGCCCTTCACGAACTTGATGGAGCCGACGACGAGGTGGCCGCCGCCGGAGACGCCGCCTTCCGCGACCTCCTCGGTGAGTTCCGTCACCATGTTCGGGATGTCCAGTCGAACGCCATCGGAGCGCAACACCGCGAAGTCCGGCCCGTACCCGATCGTGATGACGGGGTCACCGGTCTCCTTGACCTTCCGGTCGTGGATCTCGCCGGTCGTGTTCCCCGGCGCCGGGTACGTGAAGCGCTTCGCGTGATTCTCCACGTCGATTCGGTAGAGCTGCGCGCCGTTCTCCAGCTCTTCGTGCTCGACGTGCTCCATCGCACGGTCGAGTTGGGTCTGTACGCGCTCGCGAGACCGCGACGCGAGGAAGTCCACGAGCTCCTCGTGGCGCTCCTGGTCGTCACAGCGGACGTTCAGCGCGTCGTCGATGAGGTGCTGCCCGGAGTTGTACCGGAGCCAGTGCGCGCCGTAATCGAGCGCCTCCGAGATGTCACGCAGGTCGTCCTCGCTGTAGCCCGCTTCGTTCGCGAGTTCGAGGTAGTCCGTCATCGCTTCGGCCTTCGACCGGTCCGCGAGCCCCGCAACCGCCGGGACGTGGTCGAGTTTGTCCGCGAACTCGGGGTGAATCATGCGCGCCAGCTCCACGCACATCATCCCCGTCGTCACGCGGTAATCCTCGTCGTACAAGTAGGGATTCACGTGATGCGTCAGCAGGTCGTCGACCGCGTCCGGGTCCGGGTGGTGGTGGTCGACGACGACGATGGGGATGTCGTAGTGCGCGAGCGTCTCGTACGCCGGCACGTCCTCCGCCGTGCTTCCGTTGTCGAGCATCAGGAGGAGCGGGAGCTTCTGGCCGTGCCGCGAGCGGTCCTCGAGCGCGAAGTTCAGGTCGCGCGTCGCGTCCTCCATCTCGTAGAACGGCGCCTTCGACGGCAAGCGCTTGAAGAGATGGCGCTTCGCGTCGGCGTCCTCGTGGACGTCCTCGATGAACGCCTCCAACGCCGCCTGCACGGGAACGCTCGCGCACATCCCGTCACCGTCAGCGTGATGCCGCAGTCGAATCGGGCGGCCCTCGATGACGGTCTTCCGGAGTTCCTGCGCGACCGCTTCCAGGTCCGGGCGGAGCTTCTCGAACGCCTCCCACTCCACGAGCGGCTCAACGTCGTTCGGCTCCGCCGCATCCAGCATCGCGCTCTCCAAGCGCTCGTAGACCGCGTCCGCGTCGTCGCCTTCGAGCGTCTCGATGTGCTCGACCTCGATCTGATGCGTGCCCTCGCGCTTCTCCACCTCGCCCGCGATACGCACCACGTCACCGACCTCGATCTCGGGGTGCGCGCGCACGCCAGCGGACGCGAACGCCGTCGCCGGAACCACGCCGTGCTCGTCGCGAACCTGGAACACCGTCGGCCCGCCCGTCTGCTTGATCTGCGTGACCTCGCCCTCGACGTGCACGCGATCACCGAGCTGCGTCGACAACGCACTCGTCGCCGTCAACGCCACGTCCTCCGAGGCACGCTCCACGTCGTACTCGCCCGAAATGTCGGCGAGCACGAACGACAGGTCGCCGTTGTCCCGCACCGACTCCAGTTCCACGACGAGCTCGTCACCGACCGAATACGACCCGTCCAGGTTCGACTCGTGCACGAGACCCGACACCGACTCCGACAGGTCAACGAACACCCCGTACTCGACGACACCGTTCACCGTCGCCAGGTACGGCACGTCCGCATCCACGTCGTCGACGGTACACGCCGGAGCGAGATCGAAGACGACCGGACGCTCCGCCCCGCCGGCAGATTCAGCAGTCATGTTAACCCCGGATTTGCTCCGCCGCCGTTTAATCCTTGCCAAGACGCCCCGCCCCGCCAGAAACCGCCACTTCCACCCTGCAAACCCACTCCCCACTCGCACTCACAACGCCACCACAGCAGCCACCGCACGCCCGACCACACCGCCGAAACGGCTGCCTGGAGGCCGCCGTACGCTCGTGGAGTCCGCATCCGCAACCGGGACGACAGCGACGTGGCCGACTGGACTACCGCACCGCGAACGACACCGCGCCGGGGAAACGGCGGCCTGGTGGCCGCCGTACGCTCGTGGAGTCCGCATCCGCAACGTTCAGGTAGCCGAGACGACGAGATGCGGGCATGGGGTTGTTCGACCGGTTCTTCCGGTCGCGAAACGTCGCGGGTATCGCGCGGGACACGCTCGAGTTCGCGCTCTCGTCGGCCGAGGACACGCACCCGAACGAGTACATGGGGTTCATGCGTGGGACGCCGGCGCGCGAGTTCGACCTCGGCGAAGAGATCCACCCGGACGACTACGTGGTGACGGACGTCCTCGTCATCCCGGGGACGACGTCGAACGAGATGAGTGCGACCGTCGACAACAACATGATTCCCAACGACATGCGGACCGTCGGGTCCATTCACTCGCATCCGAACGGCGTCCTCCGGCCGAGTGACGCCGACCTGGCGACGTTCACGTCCGGGAGCGTGCACGTCATCATGGGCGCGCCGTACCGGACGAGCGACTGGCGCGCGTTCGACCAGGAAGGCGAACCGGCGACGCTCCCGGTCCTCGACGTCGACCTCGACGACCCGGAAGCGTTCTTCGACTTCGACCAGTACGACATCGACGACGAATTACGGTCAGGAGACACCTACTAGATGACACGAGCAATCGCACAGGGCACGTTCGACATCCTCCACCCGGGGCACGTGCACTACCTCGAAGACGCAGCGTCGTACGGCGACGAACTCCACGTCATCATCGCACGGCGCGGGAACGTCACGCACAAGGAGAAACCGATACTCGCCGACCGCCAGCGCCGGGACATGGTCGCCGCGCTCGACGTCGTCGACGAAGCGCACCTCGGGGACCGCGAGGACATCTTCGTGCCCATCGAACGCATCGACCCGGACTACGTCGTGCTCGGGCACGACCAGCATCACGACGAATCGAGCATCCAGGCGGCACTCGAGGATCGCGGTATCGACTGCGAGGTTCGCCGAGCGAGCGCTCGCGAGAAGCGGTACGACGACGAACTCCTGTCGACGGGTCGCATCATCGACCGCATCCTCGACGAACGCGGCGACTGAACGGTCGACTAGCGGTTCACGAGATGGTGCCAGTGACGTCGGTCGACGATATCATGCCGACGTAGTCGTCGTCGACCACGGGCAGGTGCTTGATGCCGTACGTCGTCATCATCGCAGCGACCTCCTCCATGTAGAGGTCCGGGCTGACGGTCTCGACGTCCTCGGTCATCACGTCCCCGACCGTGAGCTCGGAGACGTTCCGGCCCTCGGCGACGGCGTCCAGGACGTCCGTGCTACTGATGATACCGCGCGGGTTCGTCGGCACCACGAGCGCGTTGATGTCCAGTTCGCGCATGCGCTTGGTCGCCTTCATGACGGTCGCGTCCTTCGACACGGTCTCCAGCGGTGACGACATCACGTCCTCGACGGTCACTCGGTCGGACGAATTCATACGAACACTCACGGCGACCACCGTAATGGTGTTTCCGCCGGTGGCAGCGCTTTCGTGGAACGGGCACGACGACAGGCCCAGTCGTGTCGCGCGGTAGCACGCGTCCACAACACTGATTCCGCAGAGTCCGGATGACTGGCTCGTGAGAACGTTCCTGTCCCTCGAGTACGCACACGACACCGCGCTCCCCGCGGACCACGACGACGAGTTCCGGACGCCGCACGCGCTCGTCGAACGGTTCCTCCGCGAGTACTCAGAGCCCGGGGACCGCGTTCTCGATCCGTTCGCGGGATTCGGGACGACGCTCGCGGTCGCCGAGCGACTCGACCGCGAGGGTTACGGTATCGAGTACGACGCCGACCGCGTCGAGCACGCTCGCGACGCGGCGGGGGACGCGGAGGTCGTCCATCACGGGAGCGTCCTCGACCTCGACGACACGTGGGTTCCCGCGTGCGACGTGTGCTTCACGTCGCCGCCGTTCATGGAGCGAACGGACACCCGGAACCCCTTCGAGAACTACGCCGGGGAGAGCACGTACGACGAGTACCTCGAGGACATCGAGCGCGCGTTCTCGCGCGTCGAGTCCGTCCTCGCGCCCGGCGCTCGCGTCGTCCTCGACGTCTCCAACATGAAGTACGAGGAGCGGGTGACGACGCTCGCGTGGGACGTCGCCGACCGCGTCTCGAACGTCCTCCACTACGACGGCGAGGTCGTCGTCGGCTGGGACGCGGGCACCGACCGCGACCACGGCGACGGCACGTTCGGCTACGGCTACGACCACTCGTACTGCCTGACGTTCACGAACGCCACGGGATAGAACCGTCAGCGTGGCCGATGATAGCGCCCTCGCGAGTCCGCTGTCAGTCCGCGTGCGACGGTGCCGAGCGCCCGTCCTGCTCGGGCTGTTGCAGGCGCCTGCGGACGTACCGATAGACCGGGAAGAGGTAGTCCTCCAGGCGCTCGTGGAACCGCTGCTTGCTCGCGTACACGAGGACCGGCGTCCCGGACGCTCGCGCGCGGTCGACGACCCTGTCCGGCGTGCTCCCGAACACCCACTGGCGGAGTCGGCGGTCGCGCGACGCGCCGATGAGGAGCACGCCGCCGTTCTCAGCAGCGGTCTGCACGAGCCCGTCCGCGACGGAGCCAGCGGTGACGTTCGCCACCTCCACGGCGTCCACGCGCGAGAGCTCGGAGAGCGATTGCGCGGGGTCCTCTCGCGTCCCACCGTCGCCGGTCGGTTGGACGTTCACGAGGTTCACGTCGGCGCCGGCGTGTCCGAGTGCGTCCGCGAGCGAGAGCAGGGCCTGCTGGTGCGGGCCGCCGCCGACGCCGATGTTGACGGTGCCGAGGTCTTCGACGGTGGTCTCGCGGCCCGCGTACACGACGTCACAGGGCGCCTTGAACTCGACCGCTTCCGTGAGGTCCGGGCGGTCTTCCGGGTATCCCATGAGGAGGAGGTCGGCGCGTTCGTCGCGCGCGGTCTGCACGATGTCGAACGCGACGTCGCGACTCAGGTGCCCCTCGACGGCGTACTCGACGTCGACGCCGGCGTCGGCGAGACTCTCCTCGATCCGGTGGACGCGCTCGGTCGCGGTGTCACGGACCAACTCGTTCGGCGTCTGGTCCGGGAGTTCCGTGACCGTCAAGACGTGGACGTAGGGGTCCTCGCCGCGCGCCGTCGCGATAGCGGCCGCGAGCCGGACGTACCCGGCCGCGCGCTCCGGACGCGCCACCGGGACGACGACCGTGAAGCGGTCCTCCGGAACGGTGCGTTCGGTGTCGGTCGCCGCCGAAGACCCCGTTGGTTCGACGACGCGTTCGACGAGTTCGTCGGCATCGGGCGCCCCGCCCCACGCGACGTAGAGGAGGACGCCCGACAGCGTGAGGAGGACGCCCGTTGCGACGCCGTCCAGTGGGAGGTTGTAGATGAGTGCGAGGTTCGCCAGGATGCCGACGGCGGGGACGACCGGCACGCCCGGGACGCGGAACCCGCGCTCGACGTCCGGGAACCGCCGGCGCGAGTACACGAGCGCGCCGTTCACGACCGCCAGCGGGAGCAGGAGGTTCAGCGTGGCGAACCCGGTGAGCGCGTCGAGACCGAGGTGGAGTCCGGCGAGCGCGGCGCCGTGCGCGGGGAAGACCGCGATGAACGCGACGATGAGCGCGACGATGACGCCCGTCGCGGCGGCGATGCTCCACGACGGCGTCCCGAACGACGGATGGATGCGGGAGAACTGCCGGGGTGCCTGCCCTTGCCGTCCCATGAGTGACCCGATGCTGGACGCGGCGAGGATGGAGGCGTTCGACGCGGAGACCATCGAGAAGATGGCGCCGGCGACGATGAGACTCCGGCCGACCGGGCCGAGGAACGAGGCGGCGACGCGCCCCATCGCGGTCTCGCCTTCTTGCGCGATGACCTCCGCGGGGACGGGGGAGTTCACCATCGCCACGATGACGAACGCGTACAGGACCGTGACGGTGGCGATGCTGGCGGCTATCGCGTACGGGACCGTCCGCTGAGGTTCGATGATCTCGCCGGCGCTCGCCGCGATGGCCGAGAACCCGAAGAACGTGATGAACGCGAGCGCCGCGATGGAGAGCACGTCGACCGCACCCGGTAGCGGGGCGAACCCACCGGCGAACGTGTCGACGGCGCTCGCTGGCCCGCGGTACGCGAACGCGCCGCCGACGAACGCGAACAGTACCGCGACCTTCGCGCCCGTGACCATGAGCTGGAACGTCCCGGATTCCTCGGTCCCGCGAGCGTTCAGGACGCCAAGTAGGACCGCGGCGAGGACCGCCGTCGTGCCGTG
Organism: Halorubellus litoreus; assembly: GCF_037081675.1. GTDB lineage: Archaea > Halobacteriota > Halobacteria > Halobacteriales > Natrialbaceae > Halorubellus > Halorubellus litoreus. Next base: position 75,667 of record NZ_JAZAQL010000005.1, read on the forward strand.
GGGAAGGAAGTGCAGTGATTCCGGGAGGACGAAGCGGACGACCCATTCGTCCATCGTCGCGAGGTAGAACGCGGTCGTCCCCGTGTACCCGAGGAATAGCGACATCCCGATGGCGTACGTGAGTCGGTCGCGGTCCTCGAACGTCCGCGAGCAGAAGAGGTAGCCGCCGCCGTTCTCCGAGTAGATTGACGCGAACTCGGAGTACGCCGCGGCGGTGACGCTCGCGACGAGTGCCGCGATGACGAACGCGACGACCGCGCTCGACCCGATCTCGGCGACGGCGGTCCCCGAGAGGGAGAAGATACCGGCGGCGATCATCGTTCCGAGGCCGATAGCGAACGCGACCTTGAAATCGAGCGTGCGTGTGTGTTCTACCATCAGTATCGAGTGATGCGAGTGTTTTCGTGCGGTGCGTCAGTCGCCCGAGATGGAGAGGGTGTGTTCGCGCACGGCGCCGCACTGCGGGCACTCGTGGAAGTAGTGGACTTCGCTGCCGTTGGTCTCACTCTGCCAGTGGCCGTCGTCGTCCTCGTACCCGCACTCGGCGCAGGTGAGTTCCTCGTGGTCGTAGTGCGACCGCAATCGTTCCATCGGTGACAGACCGTCTTCAGTCGCCATACCACCACCTCTAGAATGAGGATACAAAAACTAGCAGGGTATAGAATTTGCTAATAGATAATGAGGAGGGCGTGTATTAGGCATTGAGGATTCTAGTGGGTGGGCTGTCGTGTCTTCGACAGTTCGCTAACCAGGACTGGGCTGGGGCGTCGCGTCCGCCGTGGTACCGGGTGCGTAATGCATTTCTTCGGACCGAGAGTACGTTCGGACGTGAACTACCGCATCGACGAGATCGACCAACTGATACTGTATCATCTCGCGGCGGACGCCAGGAACACGTCCGCACCGATGATCGCCGAGGAGGTCGACGTCACGCCCGCGACCATCCGGAACCGCATCCGGCAACTGGAGGAGAACGGCATCATCCGCGGGTATCACGCCGACGTCGACTACGAGGCGACCGACGGGAAGGTCGTGACGCAGTTCACGTGCACCGTGCCCGTCAGCGAGCGGTCGGCTATCGCGTCCGAGGCGCTCTCGAAGCGCGGCGTGGTGAACGTCCGAGAGCTCCTCGCGGGCCAGGACAACCTCCTCATCACGGCCGTGGGGGAGACGACCGACGACATCGACCGCATCGCGCGAGTGCTCTCGGACCTCGGCGCGACCATCAAACGCGAGGACATCCTGCGGAACGAGTCGTTCCGCCCCTACCAGTCGTTCGCGCCGAACGGGGACGAACCGCAGTCCGCGGTCCGGGACTTCCAGAACGTCGTCGGTGGTGCGGAGGTCGTCGAGTTCACGGTCTCGGAGGACGCGGAGATACGGGGGCTAACCCTCGAAGACGCGAACGACGAGGGGTTGCTCTCGGACGAGGTGCTGGTGGTCAGTATCGAGCGCGGCGAGGAGCGCATCACGCCGAACGGGGAGACTCGCATCGACGCTGGCGACGTCGTCTCCATCTTCTCGCCCGGGACGTTCCCGGAGGATCTCGTCGCTGCATTCGAGTCCCGCGACGCGAACCACACGCGAGCGGAGTGACGTCACTCCGTCAACGGCAGGACGATACCGAAGACGAACGGTGAACAGAGCGCGATGAGGACGCCGAGGACGGCTGCACTGACGAGCAACTGGTGTTCCCACGCCGGCACCGTGCCGCCGTACTGGCTGAGGAAGGCATCACCGACCTCGCCGACGATCAGGAGGCACACGCCGAGGAGGAAGCTGCGTTTCGTGAGCGAGGGATAGTCGAGGTCGCCGTATCGACCGGTCATAGCGTTACGAGCAACCTCGGATATAAAAGTAGTTTCGGTTGCGAAAACCGAAAGGGCTTCAGATACTGATTGCCAACCGCCGGGCATGCTATCGACTGTGGGCGAGGTCGTCCCCGAACTCTTGCAGGTACTGTTCTTCGGCTCGGTCGGCGTTTCCCTCTCGGTGGGCGGCGCCTACGTCGAGCGGTTCGCGTTCGACATGCTCCGGTCGGGCGACACCGTCCTCGCCGCGTGGGGGGCAGTGCTGGGTGCCGTCCTCCTCGGGTTCGCGTACATCGTGGTCCGAGACAGCCTCGCGCCGATCCTCCGGGACCTCCGAGAGGGGGCGCGGAACTGACCACTGGCTGAGGGGACGCTGTCGAACCAAACAGGAGAGAATCCGGAGCGGACCGCTCGGTACCGCGTGCTTACAGCAGACCTTCGTCGGCGAGTCGCTGCACGCCCTCCTTCAGGCGTTCCTCGCTCGCGGCGTAGGACAGTCGCGCGTAGCCGGGCGTGCCGAACGCGCTCCCGGGGACGGTGGCGACGTGCGCGTCCTCGATGGCGGCTTCGCACCACGCTTGGTCGTCGTCGGCGACCTCGGGCATGAGGTAGAACGCCCCGTCGGGCGTCGCCGCGTGCACGCCGTGGTCGTCGAAGAGGTCCACGAGGAGGTCCCGGCGGGACTCGAACGCCTCCACCATCTCCGCGACCGCGTCCTCGGTGTTCTGGAGTGCCTCAACGCCCGCGTGCTGCACGAAGTTCACCGCACAGGAGACGGAGTGCGAGTGGAGCTTGCTGGATTGGTCGACGAGCGCCTGGGGCGCCGCGTAGTAGCCCAGCCGCCACCCCGTCATCGAGTACGCCTTCGAGAACCCGTTCAGGGTGATGGTGCGGTCGCCCATCCCGTCCAGGCTCCCGAGGCTTGTGGACTCGACGCCGTACGTGATCTCCTTGTATATCTCGTCGCTGATGACCGCGACGTCGTGCTCGACGGCGAGGTCCCGCACGCCCTCCATCGCCGCGTCCGAGTACACTGCGCCGGTGGGGTTGCTCGGCGAGTTCACGACGAGCAACTCGGTGTCGTCGCTCACGACGTCCGCGAGTTCGTCGAGCGCCGGTTCGAGCTGGAAGTCGTACGGCGACGTGTCCACGCGACTGAGCGTGCCGCCCGCCATCTTCACCATCGCCTCGTATGACACCCACGCCGGGTCCAGGAGCACGACCTCGTCGCCGTCGTCGATGAGGCTCATGATGACCTCGAACAGGCCCTGCTTGCCGCCGGGCGTCACCACGACCTCGTCGGTCGCGTAATCGAGGCCGTCGTCCGCGAGCTTGTCGACGATGGCGTCCTTCAGTTCGGGGATGCCGTTACTGGACGTGTAGCCGGTGTGGCCGGCGTCCATCGCGTCCTTCCCCGCCTGCACGACGTTCTCCGGGGTCGGGAAGTCTGGTTCACCGACGCTCAAGTCCACCACGTCGTGCCCCTCCGCTTCGAGTTCGGAGGCGGCGTTCGAGATGGCCAGCGTCGCGCTCGGTTCCACGCGTTCGACGCGAGAAGCGAAATCCATGGTCATGAGTCGTCCTCGAGTTCAGCGACCAGGTCGAGCGCGCCGTCGACCGCGTGCGCGGCGTTCTCGACGCGCTCCCTGGCTTCCGCACCGCTCATACCCGGCCCGGTCACGCCGAGGGTCACGGGGGTGTCCCGCTCCAGGCTCACGTCCGTGAGCTTCTGGGCGGTCGCGTTCCCGATGACCTCGTCGTGGTTCGTGTCGCCGGTGACGATCGCGCCGACGACCGCGACCGCGTCGACGTCGTCCCGTCGCGCCAGTCGGTCCGCCGCCAGCGGCGAGTCGTACGCGCCGGGGACCGACGTGACGTCGACGACCTCGGCGTCGCGCGCCTCGGCCGCCGACAGCGCAGCGTCCTCCATCTCCGCGGTGACCGACCGATTGAATTCGGCAACCACCAGTCCGAGCCGTGCCATACACCACCGGTTGCCGAGACGCCACAAGAACCTACCGGGACCGGACGCCCGAGCAAACGTTGCCACAGCATCGTGGGTTGCGAATCGCTTCGGGCGCGCGGTCCGCGGTCACGGGGATTGGCAAAGCCCTTACCCTCCGGGGAACAGGTGGGGGACGATGACCTCTCGTCGGACCGACCGACGCGGCACGTTCGCCGCGCTGCTCGCGCTCGCGGTCGCCGGAACGCTCGCCCGGTTGCTCGCGCTCGGCGACCGCATCGCGTCCTGGGGCGAGGCGCGCCTCGGGTACGACGTCCTCCGGTACGCCGCGACCGGCGTCTTCGAGTACCGCCCGGTCACGCACGGCCCGTTGCTCTACCACGTCGACCGCGTCCTCTTCGAACTCGTCGGCGCGTCCGACCTCGTCGCGCGCCTCCCCGTCGCGGTCGTCGGCGGCCTCCTCCCGCTGGCGGCGTGGCTGTTCCGCGACCACCTCCGGGACAGCGAACTGCTCGCGTTCGGCGTCCTCCTCGCCGCGAACCCCGTGCTCGTCTACTACTCGCGATACCTCCGGAACGACGTCCTCGTCGCCGCGTTCGCGCTCGCCGCGCTCGGGTTCCTCGTCCGCACGCGACACAGCGGGAACCCGCGGTACCTGTACGCCGCGAGCACGTTCGGCGCGCTCGCGTTCGCGTCGAAAGCCAACGCCCTCCTCTACGTCGCGTTCTGGGTCGCCGCTGGGCTCGTCGTCGCGGACCAGCGCGCGTTCCTCCGCGCCGTCGCCCGACGACCCGTCTTCGACCATCGCCGCGGCGGCGAACTCGTCGCCGCGGTCCGGGCGCGCGGCACGCCCGAGATGGCGGTCGTCGCGGTCTTCAACCCCGTCGTCGTCCTCGCGTTCGGGCCGTTCTCGACGGTCGTCGTCGCCATCCTCGTTGCCGTCGTCGCGCTCCTCGCCGGACTCGCGCTCCAGGACGCCGACCGCATCGTCGACCGGAACGCGGTCTGGCTCGTCGGCGGCGTCGTCGCCGCGTACGTCGGCGCCTCCGGCTTCCTCGGGTCGCCGCTCGCGACCGGGAGCCGCGACGTCGCGTTCGCGCTCACGTGGGTCGCCGCCGCCGCGGGCATCGTCGGCGTCCTCCTCCGCGGCACCGACCTCGGCGCGCGCGTCCGCCGATGGCGCGCGCCCGGCGTCCTCGCAACCGTCTGGTTCCTCGTGCTGACGCTCTTCCTTTTCGCACCACGGAACCCCGACGGCCTCGGCCTCTGGAGTTCGCTCGCGGACCCGCTCGCGCTCCCCGCGCTCGTCGAAGCCGGGCTCGTCCATCCGCTCGCGGACTACTACGGCGTCTGGGTCGCGAGCAACCACAACGACTACCTCACGTTCACGCTCCCGCTCCTCCTGACGCTCGCGGTCACGAGCCTCACCGTCGTCACCGCTGGCGTCCTCGGGTTCCTCGCGAACCGCTACGGCGAGCGCGACGAACTCGTCGAGTTCGCACTCGTCTGGGCTGGTCTCGCCGCGCTCGTCACCCCGCTCGCGATGCTCGTGAACGCTCCCTGGCACGCCGTCCACGTCGTCGTCCCGCTCGCCATCCCCGCCGCGGTCGCCCTCGCCGCGGTCGCCAGACGCCTCGCGACGGCAGCGCGCGACCGCGACCCCGGCGTCGCCGGCGTCGCCGCCATCGTCCTCTGCGTCGCGCTTGCGGTCCCCCTCACGACCGCCGCCGGCACCGCGTACCTCCACCCGCAGAGCCAGGACAACCCGCTCGTCCAGTACGGCCAGCCCGCCGACGACGTCCGCGACACCCTCGAACGCGTCGACGCCGCAGCCGCGGCGAACGACGACGGCCCGGACGTCGTCTACTACGGCGCGTACTTCTACCTGGAGAACCCCGACCGCGTCGACCGCCTCCCCGTCGGCGACGTCTACACGCAGCGCGACGACGGCGAGTACGAACTCGTCGAAGCGAACGAAGGCTGGTACAACCGCCTGCCGCTCCCGTGGTACACCGAAGCGATGAACGCCACGACCGACAGCGCGCGGACGCTCGCCGGCCTCGAAGACCTCGCAGCGACCGACCCGCCCGTCGTCGTCGTCCGCTCGCAGCTCGCCGGGAACGTCTCCACGGTACTCGGTGGCGGCTACGACCGGACGACGTTCAACCTCACCCAGCGCAACGTCACCGTCACCGTCTTCGTCGACCGCGACACCGATGTCGCCGGCGCGCTCGACGAGCCAGCAGTCGGCGGGTCGACGAACGCGACCGACCGCGCGGCCATCACGGCCGCCGGTCGCGCGCATGAAAGGAGGAACCGTTAAGCGCCGGCCCCCAGAACCCCTCGCGTGATGACCACGCTCTCGACGCCCGGCCCGACGCTCGGGGTCGTCGGCGGCGGCCAGCTCGGACGGATGCTCGCCGAAGCCGCCTCGCCCCTCGGCGTCGACGTCCTCGTTCTCGACCCGACAACCGACTGTCCGGCCGCGCCACCGGCGCGCGACCAGATCGTCGCCGAGTTCGACGACACCGACGCCATCCGCGACCTCGCCGAACGCGCGGATTACCTCACGTTCGAGATCGAACTCGCCGACCAGGACGCGCTCGAACGCATCGAGCGCGACACGGGCGTCCCCTGTCACCCCAAGCCCGCGACGCTCGATCTCATCCACGACAAGCTCGTCCAGAAGCGCGCGCTCGCCGACGCCGGCGTCCCCGTCCCGGACTTCCGCGAGGTGGAATCACCGGGCGACGTCGCTGACGCGCTCGACGACCTCGGCGCGCCAGCGATGCTGAAGGCGCGCACCGGCGGGTACGACGGTCGCGGGAACATCCCAGTGGACGAGGACACCGACCACGCCGCGGCGCTCGCCGAGGTCGGCGGCGAAGGGAACGCGATGGTCGAATCGTTCGTCGACTACGAGCGCGAACTCTCCGTCATCGCCGTCCAGGGCGACGACGGGACCGCCGCGTTCCCCGTCGGCGAGAACGTTCACCGCGAGCAGATACTCCGCGAGACCGTCGTCCCCGCCCGAACGAGCGACGACGTCCGCGACCGCGCTCGCGACGTCGCACTCGACGTCCTCGACGTCCTCGACGGCCGCGGCGTCTACGGCATCGAGCTCTTCGAGCACGCGGACGGCAGCATCTCCGTCAACGAGATCGCACCCCGCCCGCACAACTCCGGGCACTGGACGATCGAAGGCGCGCACTCCAGCCAGTTCGAGCAGCACGTCCGCGCCGTCCTCGGATGGCCGCTCGCCGCCACCGGCCTCCGCGGCCCGACCGCGATGGCGAACCTCCTCGGCGACGGCACCGACTCGCGGGACGCCGCCATCGCGGACGTCGACGCCATCCTCGAAGCGCCCGGCGCGAACCTCCACTGGTACGGCAAACGCGAGACGCGCCCGCTCCGGAAGATGGGTCACGTCACGTGCGTCCAGACGGCCGACGAATCGGTCGGCGACCTGCTCGCCGGCGCCCGCACCCTCCGCGACAGCATCGCGTTCGACTGACCCACACCCAGCGAAGCCTCACACCAACCAATGACAGACAGACTGCAAGCGCTCATCGACGACCTCCACGCACAGGCCGACGACGACCGACCCAGCGACGAGACGCCCGACGTCGGCATCGTCATGGGGTCGGACTCCGACCTCGACGTCATGATGGGGACCGACGACTCGGCGGGCGCGTACGACGCACTCGTCGACGAACTCGGGTTCGCCGAACAGACCGACTACCACGACGCGCCCGACGCGCGCTTCACGTTCGAGACGTTCGTCGTCTCCGCCCACCGGACGCCCGAACTCATGTACGCGTACGCCGAGACCGCCGAAGCACGCGGGCTCGACGTCGTCATCGCCGGAGCCGGCGGGAAGTCCGCCGACCTCCCGAACATGACCGCGAGCATCGCGTACCCCGTCCCCGTCGTCGGCGTCCCCGTCCAGGAGAAGTCCGTCGACTCCGTCATCGGGATGCCCACGGGTGCCCCGCTCACCGCCGTCGACGCCGGCAAGAGCTTCAACGCCGCGCTCTCCGCCGCGATGATACTCGCCCGCGAGCACGACGACCTCCGCGACCGCCTCGTCGACTACCACGAGGGCCTCAAAGCCGACGTCGCCGACGTCTCCCACGACCTCCACACGCTCGGGACCCCGGGCTTCCGCGAGAAGCACGACTAGCCACGACCGACAGACGCGACCAGCCACGACAGACGTAGCGCTCAGAACTCAATCCACCCCGCTCTCGCGTGCGCGCAAGCGCTCGGTGAAACAAAACAACCCAGGGAACCGGCCTCACGTCGATTCCTCCGTCTTCCGGACGGACACCCCGGCCAGAACCCGAAAACCACAAGAATCAACCCTTATATGGGAGCGCTTCAAACCGACGGATGATACGGAGTATACGGTATGAATCCATGGATAGCAGTCGGGGCGCTCGGGGTCGTTTCAGTGGTGATACCGCTGAGTATGATGCTGGTATCGTCGCTGTTGCGGCCGAGCGTTCCAGAAGACAGTAAGCGCACCACGTACGAGAGCGGTGAGGTCCCCACCGGCGGGACTCGCATCCGCTTCAACATCCAGTACTACATGGTCGCACTCCTGTTCGTCGTCTTCGACATCGAGACCGTCCTCATCTTCCCTTGGACGGTCATCTATCGGTCTGCTCTCGAAGACGGCGTCGGGCTCGTGACCGTACTGGCGCCGATGCTCGTATTCATCGGCGTCCTCGTCGTGGGGCTCGCCTGGGCGTGGCACAACGGCGCCGTGCAGTGGGCGCGCGACCCGCAGGCGAGCGAGACACAGTAACCCCGTCAAACAATGAGTTCCGACAACACCACGGACGGCGGCAGCACAGACGCACTGACCAAGACGCGTGAGGCACGCATGGGAGCCGGCCTCGACGACCGCTTCAACTCGAAGCTCCGCGAGGCCTTCGGCGCCTCCCCGTTCATCCTCACGAAGTTCGACAAGTTCATGAACTGGGTGCGGGGGTCGTCGATGTTCATGCTGCAGTTCGGTATCGCGTGCTGCAGCATCGAGATGATCCACACGTACGCCATCAAGCACGACCTCGACCGGTTCCACGCCGGCGTGCCGCGGGCGAGCCCGCGACAGGCGGACGTCATCATCGTCCCCGGGACCATCGTCTCGAAGTTCGCGCCGCGCATGAAGCGCGTGTACGACCAGATGCCCGAACCGAAGTTCGTCGTCGGCATGGGGTCGTGTACGATCTCCGGTGGACCGTTCCAGGAGGGCTACAACGTCGTGAAGGGCGCAGAAGAGGTCATCCCGGTCGACATCCACGTCCCGGGTTGCCCGCCGCGCCCGGAGGCGCTCATCTACGGCGTCGCGAAACTCCAAGAGCGGATCGCGAACGGGGAATCCAGTCCCGTCACGGTCAAGCCCTACGAGCTCGAGCAGTTCGGGGACATGGAGCGCGACGAGGTCGTCGACCAGCTCGCCGACCAGATCGACGAGGAAACCCTCGCGATGCGGTACAACTGGGCTGATTCGCCATGAGCCTGGAACCCGTACGCGACGACACGCTCGACGCGAACGGCGACGTCGACCCGCAGGCGATCCTGGACCTGCTCGGGGACCGCGTGCTCGACACCGAGGAGCACCTGAACGCCGACCTCGCGGTCGTCGTTCGCCCGGACACCGTCGAGGAGACGCTGCTCGCGCTCCGCGACGACGCCGGATTCGATCACTGCTCGCTCGTCACCGCCCAGGAGTACGAGGACCGCTACGAGTCCATCTACCACCTGAAGCAGTACGACGACCCGACGAACGAGGTCAGCGTCGTCGTCCCTGCAACGAAGGACAATCCCGTGAGTGAGTCCGGGAACGCCGCGTACCGGACGTGCGACTGGCACGAACGCGAGGCGTACGACCTGGTCGGTATCGAGTACGAGAACCACCCCGACATGCGGCGTATCCTCATGCCCGAGACGTGGCAGGGGCACCCGCTGTCGATGGACTACGACCAGGACCGCCCGCAGGTCGTCACCCTCGGCCAGCACGACAACCCGCTGAAGGACGACCACCGGGACGAGGAGAACGACACGATGTTCCTCAACATCGGTCCGCACCACCCGGCGACCCACGGCGTCCTCCACGTCAAGACCGTGCTCGACGGCGAGACGGTCGCGGACGTCGAATCCGACATCGGGTACCTGCACCGGTGCGAGGAACAGGTGTGCCAGAACGGCACGTACCGCCACCAGATCATGCCGTACCCCGACCGGTGGGACTACGTCTCCGCCGGCCTCCTCAACGAATGGGCGTACGCGCGCGCCGCCGAGGACCTCGCGGACATCGAGGTCCCGGAGTACGCGCAGGTCATCCGGACGATGGGCGCGGAACTCTGCCGTATCGCCGCGCACATGCTCGCACTCGGGACGTTCGCGCTGGACGTCTACGGCGACTTCACCGCCATCTTCCAGTACGCGTTCCGGGACCGCGAGGTCGTCCAGAACATCCTCGAGGAACTCACCGGCCAGCGGATGATGTTCAACTACTTCCGGCTCGGTGGCGTGGCGTGGGACCTCCCCGAGCCCCGCGAGGAGTTCTTCGAGCTGACGCGGGACTTCCTCGACGAACTCCCCGGGAAGCTCGAGGAGTACCACGACCTCATCACGTCCAACGAGATCTTCCAGCTTCGCTGCGTCGACACGGGCATCCTCGAGCCGGACGTCGCGAAGTCCTACGGTGCGACCGGGCCGGTCGCTCGCGCGTCCGGCGTCGACTACGACCTCCGGCGCGACGACCCCTACGGGTACTACGACGAACTCGACTGGGACGTCGTCACCGAGGACGGCATGGACAACTACGCGCGCGTCCTCACGCGGATGCAGGAGGTCGAGGAGTCCGCGAAGATCATCCAGCAGTGCGTGGACCTGCTCGAGGAGTGGCCCGAGGAGGAGCGCACCATCCAGTCGAACGTCCCGCGGACGCTGAAGCCGGAGAACGACACGGAAGTCTACCGTGCGGTGGAGGCGGCGAAGGGCGAACTCGGCATCTACATGCGCGCGGACGGGACGGACAAGCCGGCGCGGTTCAAGATCCGGAGTCCGTGCTACTCGAACCTGCAGACGCTCCCCGAGATGGCGCAGGGCGAGTACGTCCCTGACCTCATCGCGAGCCTCGGGAGTCTCGACATCGTCCTCGGGGAGGTGGACCGCTGATGGCGACGCAGACGCTCCCCGAGTTCATCAGTCAGGTAACCGGACTCGGGAACTTCGGCGTCGCCGGCGAGTTCCTCGCCGCTATCGTCGGTGCCGGCATCATCGGCACCATCATGCTCACGTACACCGGTATCGCCGGGCCGTGGGCGAAGCGGAAGATAACGGCGGCGTTCACCGACCGGTACGCGGCGAACCGGATGGGGCCGTTCGGTCTCCTGACGATTCCGGCGGACGCGATCCGGCTGCTCTCGAAGGAACTCATCATCCCCGAGCGCGTCGACCGGCCTGCGTTCGACCTCGCGCCGCTCGTCGTCGCCGGGTCCGCGCTCTTCGCGTTCGCGGTCATCCCGATGGGGTCGCTGTTCGGCATCAACATGCAGATAGCTGACCCCGAAGCCGGTCTCGCGTACGCGTTCGCGGTCGCGTCCATCGCGACGCTCGGACTGACGATGGCCGGCTACGCGAGCTCGAACAAGTTCTCGTTCATGGGGTCGCTGCGCGCGATCGCGCAGAACATCGCGTACGAGATCCCGCTCGTCCTCACGGGCGCCTCGGTCGTCATCTTCGCCGGGTCGCTCCAGATGAGCGAGATCGTCGCCGCGCAGACCATCAGTGGCGGCGCGGAGCCGCTGCTCTCGGTCGCCGGCCTCCAGATTCCGCCGTGGTTCGCGTTCGTGAACCCGTTCGCGTTCGTGCTGTTCACGATCGCGAACATCGCCGAGGTCGGCCGGAACCCCTTCGACATCCCGGAGGCACCGACCGAGATCGTCGCCGGGTACCAGACGGAGTACTCCTCCGTGTACTTCGTCCTCATCTACCTCGGAGAGTTCCTCCACATCTTCCTGGGTGGCGCCATCGCGGCGACGCTCTTCCTCGGCGGGCCCGCAGGACCCGTCCTCCCCGGATTCATCTGGTTCACGATCAAGATCTGGGCGTTCTTCCTGCTCACGCAGTGGGCGCGCTCCGCGGTCCCGCGCGTCCGCATCGACCAACTCATCGAGATCGGCTGGAAGGGCATGCTCGTGCTGTCGTTCGCGAACCTGCTCCTCACCGCCGTTCTCGTCGGGGTGATAGCATGATTGGAATCCTGAAAGGCATGGCGACGACGATGAAGCACGCGCTCGACGGTGAGAAGTTCACCGTCCAGTACCCCGAGGAGACGCCGGAGGTCTCCGCGCGGTTCCGTGGGGTACACAAGTTCAGTCAGGAACGATGCATCTGGTGTCGGCAGTGCGAGAACGTCTGTCCGAACGACACCATCCACATCGTCACCGACGACCAGCGTCAGGGCGAACAGTACAACCTCCACATCGGACAGTGCATCTACTGTCGGCTGTGCGAGGAGGTGTGTCCGGTGGACGCGATCCTGCTCACGCAGAACTTCGAGTTCACGGGCGACACGAAGGACGAACTGGTGTACAACAAGGAACAGCTGAAGAGCGTTCCGTGGTACAAAGACATCGACCCCCTCGAATCCCGTGAACCCGACCGTGGTGCGTGGATCGGTGAGGGCGATGGCGAAGTCGACTATCAGTAAGCAAACGAAACAATGGCACTAGCAGAAACCATCGCTTTCGCGCTGTTCGCCGTCGTGACCCTCGGGGCGGCGGCCGGGGTCGTCCTCGTCGAGGACGTGTGGCACGCCGCACTCCTCGTGGGGGTGAGCCTCCTCAGCGTCGCGGTTCACTTCGTGATGCTGCAAGCGGAGTTCCTCGCGGCGATGCAGGTCCTCGTCTACGTGGGCGGGGTTCTCATCCTCATCACGTTCGCCGTGATGTTGACGCGCGAGAGCGATACTGAAGGCGGGGTGGTACAGAGATGACGACCAGACCTGAGTTACGCGACACAAGCGGTTTGCTGCCGGCGGTGGCGGCGGTCGGGCTGTTCGTGGTGATGGCGGCAGTGTTCCTCGGTGCACCGATCGGGGACGCGGCCGGGTTCCCGCAGAACGCCGAGGTGGCGAACGAGTCCATCGGGGACGCGAGCGTCGCATCGAACGCGAGCATCCAGACGACGGCTAACGGTACGTTCGCGCAGGTGTCGACGGCGAGCGGGAACGAGTCGACGTTGCTCACCGAGGACTCCGGCGTGAACGCGACGATCGTCACCGCCGGTGGACAGACGTACGGCGTCGTCTCCGAGCCGGTGAGCATCACGGAGACCATCGGGTACGCGATGTTCGGGCTGTCCGGTCAGCTCCCCGACGAACTCAAGAGCGAGAGCTTCCTCGCGGTGTTCGAGATCATCGACCTCGTGCTCGTCGCGGCGCTCGTCGGTGCGGTGACGCTCGCGCGACGCGAGAGCCTGAGTACGGTCGTGACGCTGTTCACGTCGTCCGAGGACGCCGCGCCGCGCGGTGCGGTCGCGGCGGACGGTGGCAGCGAACCGGACGTCGCCGAGGAGTCCACGGACGGAGGTGACGCCTGATGGCGGTACCTGCCGAGTACTACCTCGTGCTGTCCGCGGGCCTGTTCTGTATCGGGCTCGCCGGTATCCTCACGCGGAAGAACGCCCTGATGTTCCTGATGAGCGTCGAGCTCATGCTGAACGCGGCGAACATCAACTTCGTCGCGTTCAGTCTCTACTGGGGGAACCTCACGGGCCAGACGTTCGCACTGTTCACGATGGCGTTGGCGGCCGCGGAGGTCGCCATCGGTATCGGCATCATCCTCGTCCTCTACCGGAACTTCGGGGACGTGGACGTGACCGACGCAACGGGGATGAGATGGTAAGATGACAGGAACTACACCTTTCGCGTTCGAGTTCGCACCCGCTATCGCGGTGCTCCCGTTCGTATCGTTCCTGATTGCGCTCGCGTTCGGTGACCGGATGCCGAAGGGCGGTGCGCTCGGTGGCATCCTCGCGACCGCCGGGTCGCTCCTGCTCTCGCTGTGGGTGTTCGTCACCGTCTCCGGTGGCAGCGCGTACGTGCAGGACATCCACACGTGGACGATCCTCGACGCGGGTGGCGCGCTCGGGGACATCACCCTCCACTTCGGGCTGCTGCTCGACCCGCTGTCGGCGATGATGCTCATCATCGTGAGCCTCATCGCGCTGCTCGTGCACGTCTTCAGTCTCGGGTACATGAACGACGAGGGCGAGACCGGCCTCCCGCGGTACTACGCCGGCCTCGGTCTGTTCACGTTCTCCATGCTCAGTTTCGTCATGGCGGACAACCTCCTGCAGGCGTTCATGTTCTTCGAGCTCGTCGGCCTCTGCTCGTTCCTCCTCATCGGGTTCTGGTTCCGTGAGGACGCGCCGCCGAGTGCGGCGAAGAAGGCGTTCCTCGTGACGCGGTTCGGGGACTACTTCTTCCTCATCGGCGTGGTCGGCATCATCGCGACGTTCGGCACGAGCCGGTTCGCGGTCGCGGGCGACGCGGCCGCGGCGGCGTTCCCCGTCGAGGCGGCGAAGGTCCTCGGCGTGACCGAGGGGACCGCGACGGCGGTCATCCCCGGTGGGATGGACCCGCAACTGTGGTTCACCATCCTGGGCCTGCTCGTCCTCGGTGGCGTCGTCGGGAAGTCCGCGCAGTTCCCGCTGCACACGTGGCTTCCGGACGCCATGGAGGGTCCGACGCCGGTCTCCGCGCTCATCCACGCGGCGACGATGGTCGCGGCCGGTGTGTACCTCGTCGCTCGCATGTACGGGTTCTACCTGCTGTCGCCGACCGCGCTCGGTATCATCGCGCTCGTCGGCGGGTTCACGGCGCTGTTCGCGGCGACGATGGGCGTCGTCAAGAAGGAGATCAAGCAGGTGCTCGCGTACTCCACCATCAGCCAGTACGGGTACATGATGCTCGCGCTCGGCGCCGGTGGGTACGTCGCGGCGACCTTCCACCTCATGACGCACGCGTTCTTCAAGGCCCTCCTCTTCCTCGGGGCGGGGTCGGTCATCATCGCGATGCACCACAACGAGAACATGTGGGACATGGGTGGTCTCAAGGAGAAGATGCCCGTCACGTACTACACGTTCCTGTCGGGTTCGCTCGCGCTCGCGGGCATCGTGCCGTTCTCCGGGTTCTGGTCGAAGGACGAGGTCCTCTACGAGGCGTTCGTCCACGGGCTCGGGACCGCGGGGACGCAGGGCACGCTCCTGCTCGTCGCGTACGCGTTCGGGCTGCTCGCCGTGTTCTTCACGGGGTTCTACACGTTCCGGATGGTGTTCCTCACGTTCCACGGCGAACCGCGCAGTGACACCGCGAAGGACCCCCACGGCGTTCGCTGGAACGTCAAGGGCCCGCTCGCGGTCCTCGGTATCCTCGCGGCGGTCGCCGGCCTCGTGAACATGGTGCCGGTGAAGAAGGTCACCGGTGCGAACATCGACTTCCTGCACAAGTGGCTGAAGGGACCGGAATCCCTGAAGGCGCAGACGTCGGTCGCGCACTACACGGACGGTGACACGAGCCTGCTCCACGAGGGCGCGCACTACGCTGCCGGCACGCTCGCCGGTGGCGAGGTGGGGACGGTCCTCATCTCGGCTGCGGTCTCGCTGACGCTCGCGCTCGCCGGTGCGGGGCTCGCGTATCGCCTCTACAACGTCCCGGAGCCCGTCGAGCACACGGACAAGCTCGGCGCGGCGAAGGACGTGCTGTACAACAACTACTACCAGGACGAGTTCCAGGTGTTCCTCGCCGAGCGCGTCACGATGCCGCTCGCGAAGGCCGCTGACACGTTCGACCAGAGCGTCATCGACGGCGCGGTCAACGGTGTCTCCAGCGTGAGCCTGTTCTCGGGCCGTCGCGTCAAGCGCGTGCAGACCGGGTTGGTCACGAACTACGCGCTCCTGTTGACGCTCGGGTTCCTGGTGCTACTGGTGGCCATGGCGGCCATAGGAGGGTGGTTCTAGATGATCAACGGAGCTATCGAAGCGCTACTCGCGGTAACACTGGTCGCATCGTTCGCCGTGCTCGTCTCGCCCGACCGGTACGCCGCGAAGCTGGCGACAGCGCTGAGTCTGTTGCCGCTCGCAGGCAGTCTGGTGCTGTGGAGCGGATTCGAGCCGGCCGGGAACGCCCTGGTGGACGGCGAGTCCGCCATCGGGTACATGAGTCAGGTCGAGTGGTTCGACCTCGGCGGTATCACGCTCCAGTGGTTCGTCGGCGTCGACGGCGTCGCGATGCCCCTGGTCGTGCTGACGACGGTGTTGACGACGCTCGCGCTCGTGAGCGCGTGGACGCCGATCAGCGAACGCCAGAGCCAGTTCTACGGGCTCGTCCTGTTCCTGGAGGCGTCGCTGCTGGGCGTGTTCACTGCCCTGGACTTCTTCGTGTGGTTCGTCTTCTGGGAGGCCGTCCTCGTCCCGATGTATCTGCTCATCGGTGTCTGGGGTGGCCCGCGCCGGAAGTACGCCGCCATCAAGATGTTCGTGTACACGAACGTCGCGAGCCTCGTGCTGTTCATCGGGTTCGTCGCGCTCGTGTTCGGCCTCGGTGACAGCATTGGAACGTTCGGCCTGCCCGAAATTACGCAGGCGCTCCGTAGCGGCGTCGCACCGGACGGCCTGCCGGGCGTCGGCGCTGACGCCCTGAAGCTGTTCGCGTTCCTCGCGATGTTCGTCGGGTTCGCGGTGAAGGTGCCCGTCGTCCCCGTCCACACGTGGCTGCCGGACGCCCACGTCGAGGCGCCGACGCCGGTGTCGGTGCTCCTCGCGGGCGTCCTCCTGAAGATGGGGACGTACGCGCTCCTCCGATTCAACTTCACGATGCTCCCGGACATCGCGACGGACCTCGCGGTCCCCATCGCGGTGTTCGCGGTCGTCTCCGTCATCTACGGTGCGATGCTCGCACTCGCGCAGACGGACCTGAAGCGCATCGTCGCGTACTCCTCCGTGAGCTCCATGGGGTACGTCATCCTCGGGCTCGTCGCGTACACGACCATCGGGGTCAGTGGCGCGACGTTCCAGATGATCTCCCACGGCCTCATCTCGGGGCTGATGTTCATGGCGGTCGGCGTCATCTACAACGTCACGCACACGCGCATGGTCTCGGACATGTCCGGGATGGCGGACAAGATGCCGGTGACGGTCGGCATCTTCGTCGCCGGTGCGTTCGGCTACATGGGCCTGCCGCTCATGAGCGGGTTCGCCGCGGAGTTCTTCGTGTTCGTCGGGTCGTTCCAGTCGACGGTGCTGCCCTCTGCCCCGATGTTCACGGGCGCGGCGATGTTCGGTATCGTCATCGTCGCCGGCTACCTGCTGCTGGCGATGCAGAAGACGCTGTTCGGCGAGTTCCGGCTGGACACCGACTACGAGGTCGAGCGTGCGGCGTTCCACGACGTCGCGCCGCTTTTCGTCCTGCTCCTGCTCGTCATCGCACTCGGCGTGTTCCCGGACCTGTTCATGGAGATGATCGAGACGGCGATTGAGCCGGTTGCGAGCATCGGAGGTGGTGCCTGATGAGTAGTCACGCGTCCTTGTTCGCGCTCGGACCGGCGCTGTACCTCGCGGCGGCGGGCCTGATGGTGCTCGTCCTCGATTCCGTCGGACGGACGACGCGACTCCCGTTCGCGCTCGGGTCCGCGACCTTCGGCGTCGCGGCGGGTGGCGCGGCTGCGGTCGCCGCGTTCACCGGCGGGACGCTCCTCGGACTCGGTGTCGGCGCGCACGCGTTCGCGGCGGCGAGCGCGTTCGCGGTGGCGTTCCTCGTGTGGCTCGTCGACCCGGAGGGGTCGAACCGGCTGCTGGTCGCGTCCGTCGCGGTCGCCGGCGCCGTGTTCTCGCTCGGGAACGCCGCGTACTACCTGGCGTACTTCGCGACGACGAGTGACGCGTCGGCCGCGCTCCTGTTCGGCGACCAGCTGATCGTCGACCAGATGAGTCTGCTGTTCATGGCTATCGCGGCCAGCGTGACGGCGCTCGTCGCGCTCGCGTCCTACGATTACCTCGAAGGCCA
Source organism: Halorubellus litoreus (assembly GCF_037081675.1). GTDB lineage: Archaea > Halobacteriota > Halobacteria > Halobacteriales > Natrialbaceae > Halorubellus > Halorubellus litoreus. The sequence continues at coordinate 93,524 of NZ_JAZAQL010000005.1, forward strand.
CGCGTACCAGGCGGAGTACTACGCGCTCGTCCTGCTCGCCGCAACCGGGATGAGCCTGATGGCGGCCGCGAACTCGCTGGCGACCGTGTTCGTCGCGATGGAGCTCGCGAGCCTGCCGTCGTTCGCGCTCGTCGCGTTCCTCAAGAAGAACCGTGGGAGCGTCGAAGCGGGGCTGAAGTACTTCCTCATCGGCGCGCTCTCCTCGAGCTTCTTCGCGTACGGTATCAGTCTCGTGTACGCGACCACGGGCTCGCTACAGCTCGAAGCGGTCGCGAGTTCGCTCTCGGGCGGCACGGAGTTCGTCGGGATGCTCGGCATCGGGATGCTGATGCTCGTCGGTGGGTTCGCGTACAAGACCGCGAGCGTCCCGTTCCACTTCTGGGCGCCGGAGGCGTACGAGGGTGCACCCGCGCCCATCAGTGCGTTCATCTCCTCGGCGTCGAAGGCGGCCGGGTTCGTCATCGCGTTCCGCGTGTTCACGGTCGCGTTCACGCCCGCCGGGTTCTTCGCGAGCCTCGGTATCGACTGGGTGCTCGTCTTCCAGATCCTGGCGGTCGTGACGATGACGCTCGGGAACTTCGCGGCAGCGACCCAGGAGAACGTCAAGCGGATGCTCGCGTACTCCTCTATCGGGCACGCGGGCTACGTTCTCATCGGGCTGGCGTCGCTCGGTGGCGTCGCCTCGCAGGGCGACACCGTCCTCGGTGCGAGCATGATGCACCTGTTCGTGTACGGGTTCATGAACACGGGCGCGTTCCTGTTCATCGCGCTCGTCGAGTACTGGGGCGTCGGTCGGACGTTCGAGGATTACGCTGGTCTCGGACGGAAGGCGCCGGTCGCCTGTGCGGCGATGACGGTGTTCCTGTTCTCGCTCGCGGGCCTCCCGGTCGGGGCGGGCTTCCTCTCGAAGTACGTCCTGTTCTTCGGTGCTGTCAGCGCCGGGTTCTGGTGGCTTGCGGCGGTCGGGGCGATCAACTCCGCGCTGAGCCTCTACTACTACACGCGCGTCGTGAAGGCGATGTGGGTGGAGGAACCCAGCGAGGAGTACGAGCTCCAGGGTCGCCCGACGGGACTGTACGCGGCGGTCGTCGCGGCAGCGGTCGTGACGGTTCTGCTGCTCCCCGGGTTCTTCCCCATCGCGGAGACCGCTATCGAGGCGGCGAACGCGGTGCTGCCGAACGCGGGCGACACGACGACGGCGTTCTTCGGCTGACCGACTGCACGGCCGCTCCCGTGGCTGTCTTCCAGTGAACGCCCTGGCGCCCGATTTCGGTTGTTTCAGCGGTTCTTTCGTTCTTTCGAGGTCGGTAGGTTTTAGCGTCCGGAGGAGGTAGCCGGGGTATGGTTTCGCGGGTCGTTCTCGGGTGTGGTGCCGTCGGGCAGCGCCTGGTGGCGCGCCTGGCGGACCGTGGCGGGGTCGCCGCGGTCGTCTGCGAGAGCGAGAGTCGCGTGGACGCGCTCCGGTCGGAGAACGTCTCGGCGACGGCCGGCGACCCGACGGACGCGGCGGTGCTCGCGGAGTTGCCGGGGGCGACGGCGGTGGTCGTCGCGACGGACGATGCGGTCGCGAACTACGACATCGTTCGCGCGGTCCGGGAGCGGTACGGTGACGTGTTCGTGCTGGCGTACGCGGGGAGTCGGGCGACGAGCGAACAGCGGGATGCGTTGGCGTCGGTGGCGGACGCGGTCGTCGACCCGACGTCGGTGCTCGTCGAGACCGTCGGCGGGCAGGTCGTCGGCGAGCGCGCCGAGGATACGCGCCGCCTCCGGCAGGTGCTCCGTGACGTCGACGGCGACCTCGCGGTCGTGATGCACGACAACCCTGACCCGGACGCGATCGGGAGTGCGGTGGCGCTGGCGACGCTCGCGGAGGCGCTCGGGACGCCCGCGGTCCCGTGTTACTTCGGGGATATCAGTCATCAGGAGAACCGCGCGATGGTGAACCTCCTCGACCTGGACTTGGAGAACCTCGCGAGCGGCGAGGCGGCCCTGGAGCGGTTCGGTGGGTTCGCGCTCGTCGACCATTCGCGTCCGGGCGTGAACGACCAGCTGCCGCCGGACCTGGAGGTGGACGTCGTCGTCGATCATCATCCGCCGCGTGGTGCGGTGCCGGCGCGGTACACGGACCTCCGCGAGGACGTCGGGGCGACGAGCACGCTCGTACTCGACCATCTGCATCGGTACGGTATCACGCCGTCGTCGACGGTCGCGACCGCACTCATGTACGGCATTCAGGTGGACACGCACGACTTCGCGCGCGAGGTGTCGACGCTCGACTTCGAGGCAGCGGCGTCCATCTTGCCGAGCGTCGACGTCTCGCTGCTCGCGAAGATGGAGTCGCCGAGCGTGAGCGGCGATACGATGAACACGCTCGCGGCGGCGATCGAGGACCGCGAGGTCCGCGGGAGCGTTCTCGTGTCGTGTGCGGGCCCGATCAACGACCGGGACGCGCTCCCGCAGGCCGCCGACAAGCTCCTGACGATGGAGGGTATCACGACGGTGCTCGTGTACGGCGTGCTGGAGGATAACGTCCTGATGTCGGCGCGAGCGCGTGGTCGGGACGTCGACCTCGGGGAGACGCTCCGGATCGCGTTCGACCACATCGGGAGTGCCGGCGGGCACGCGGACATGGCTGGCGCGCAGGTCCCGATAACGGACGCGTTCGGCGAGTTCGAGACCGACGACGAGCGATTGGCGGCGATCCGCGAGGTCGTGACGGAGGCGTTCTTCGACGCGCTCCGTGAGCGCCCGCGCGGGACCGACGTGGACGACGACGCCTCCGTCGGGTTCGGGTTCGAGAACATGCTGGACGTGAACGACGACTGACTCGGTCGATTGCTCGCAACGGTCGCCACCCCCGGCCGTTTCGAGTCAAATTTCGGACCGGTCGATTTATGAACGAAGGCGAGGGCCTCTGGGTTACAGATGGTTGGACGCCGTTCACGACGACGACTCCTCCAGTCCCTGGGTGGCACAGCGCTGACTGCGACGCTCGCAGGGTGCACGAACCTCGGCGGGAACGACCATGCGGACTTCCATCGACCGACGACCGGTGATCGCGTCCCCGAACTCGACGCCATCGACGACGCGATGCAGTCGTTCATGGTCGAGAACGAGGTCCCTGGCGGGACGCTCGGCGTTGCGAAAGACGGGACCGTCGTCTTCGAGCGCGGATACGGGCACAGCGACCCCCTGCAGACGGCCCCAGTTCGGCCGGACGCGACGTTCCGCATCGCGAGTATCACGAAGTCGTTCACGGCCGCCGTGGTCCGGTCACTCGTCGACGACGGCGAACTGGCGATGGACGACCGCCCTTTCCAGATACTCGACCTGGCCGTTCCCGAGAGCGAGTCCCGGACCGAAGGTCTCGACGACATCACCGTCTCGCACCTCCTCGAGCACGAGGGGGGCTGGGACTACTACCAGTCCGGATTCATGCCGACCTTCGAGCAATTCGCCATCGCGAACGCGCTCGACCTGGACCGTCCGGCGACGAGTCGAGACATCGTACGGTACATGCTCGCACGACCACTCCAGTTCGAACCGGGCGAGAAGTCGGTGTACTCGAACTTCGGGTACCTCGTCCTCAGCGTCCTCGTCGAACGAGCCACTGGACAGTCCTTCCCCGAGGCCGTCAGGTCGATCTGCTTCGACGGAGACGTCTCCAACCGACTCTACGAGGGGAGTACGCTCCCCGCGGACCGCCCCGAGCGCGAAGTCGCGTACCACAGCAACGGCCACTGCCCGAACGCAATGACGCTCGAGGAGTACGACACCGTCCCGTGCGCCGACGGCGGGTATCCCATCGAGTCGGTCGGCGGCGCCGGCGAACTCGTGACGAACACGCGCACGCTCCTCTCGTTCAGCGACGACTACACGACCAGAGGCGAGCCACGAGGCGACGCCGACCCCGGGCTCACCGCGTTCGGGTCGATTCCCGGTGCACACAGCATGCTCCATCAGCGCGGGGACGGCGTCGACGTCGCCGTGCTGTTCAACGCCCGCGGACGAACGACGGGTGCGTACGACGACATCAAGTCGACGCTGAACGACGCCATCGGGAACGTGGACGACTGGCCGTAACGACGCTCCCGGGCGAGGAGAGCTCGCCTTTCGTCCCGGGAGTCCGGTCTGGCCCGTAGCCAGAGGCTTTTGTTCGCGCGCGCCGAAGGCCGGCGCATGAAAGGCGACGACGGGGACGGGCGGGGGACGCCGCACGTGAAGGACTACATGACCCAGGACGTGGTGACGGTGTCGCCCGACGAGACGGTCGAGGAGGTCTCGAAGATGATCGCGGGCAGCGAGGAGCACAGCGGGTTCCCGGTGTGTGAACGACGGCGCGTGGAGGGGTTCGTGTCGGCGCGCGATCTCCTGCTGGCGGACGACGACGAGCCCATCTTCAAGATGATGACGACGGACCTCATCGTCGCGCACCCCGAGATGAAGGTGACGGACGCGGCGCGTGTCATCCTGCGCTCTGGCATCCAGAAGCTCCCGGTCGTGGACGACGCGGGGAATCTCGTCGGTATCATCTCGAACGCGGACGTCATCCGCAGTCAGATAGAGCGCGCTACCCCGGAGAAGGTCGGGAAGCTCCGCCGGACTTTAGAGAACATCCACGGTATCACGCTCGAGCAGGAGCGCCGCGAGGTCGACCTGGAGGGGCTCGTACCGACGCAGACGAAGGTGTACGCGGACGAACTGGAGGGACGCCGGTACGAGCTGGAGCGCGGGCTCGCGGAGCCGCTCGTCGTCATCGACAACGCCGGCCAGATGCTGCTCGCGGACGGCCACCATCGCGTGATGGCGGCGGACCGCCTCGGGATGGAGACGATGGACGCGTACGTCATCGTCATCCGCGAACGTATCGACCTCGGGATGGCCAAGACCGCCGAACGCGAGGGCTTGCGGTCGCTCGAGGACGTGAACGTCGTCGACTACGCTCGCCATCCGCTCGTGGAGACGACGAAGCGACTGCAGTGACGGTCCGCCTCCGAGCTATCAGTATTCGAATCGGACGACGCTTCAGGAAACGTTGAACTTCGTCGAGCCCTTCGATGGAGACGTGACATCGAGTCCCCGCTCCGGAGACGGCCGCACGGACGTCGCCGTATCCGCGGACGGCCTCCGGAAGGAGTACGGCGACGGTGGCGACGACGGCGTGCTCGCGGTCGACGACGTCTCGTTCGGCGTCGACAGCGGCGAGATAGTGGGATTGCTCGGGCCGAACGGCGCCGGGAAGACGACGACCATCAAGATGCTGCTCGGGCTCGTCACGCCCTCGGCGGGGTCGGCGACCGTCGCCGGCGTCGACGTCGAGGCGCATCCACGGCGCGCGTACGAGCGCGTCGGCGCGATGCTCGAGGGCGCGCGCAACGTCTACTGGCGGCTGTCGGTCCGCGAGAACCTCCGGTTCTTCGCGGCCATCGGCGGCGCCGACCCCGGGGAGGTCCGCGACCGCCACGACGACCTCCTGGAGACGCTCGGTATCGCGGAGAAAGCGGACGTCCCCGTCCGCGAGCTCTCCCGTGGACAGAAGCAGAAGGTCGCGCTCGCGTGCACGCTCGCTCGCGGCGCGGACGTCCTCTTCCTCGACGAGCCGACGCTCGGACTGGACGTCGAGAGCTCGCTCGACCTCCAGCGCGAACTCCGGCGGCTTGCGCGCGAGGACGGCGTCACGGTCGTCCTGTCGAGTCACGACATGGACGTCGTCGAGCGCGTCTGCGACCGCGTGGTTATCCTCGCCGACGGGCGCGTCGCCGCCGACGAGCGCGTCGAGGACCTCGTCGAGGTGTTCGCCACGCAAGCGTACCGCGTCCGCGCGAGCGCCGAACCGGGCCTTCGCGACGCCGTCGCTCGCGCCGGGACGATAGAGTCCTGGACGGAGCGCGACGGTATCGCTCGGTTCGAGGTCGTGCTCCCCGATCAGGACGCCTTCTACGACCTCGTCGACGCCGTCCGCGAGAGCGGCGCTGCCCTGGAAGCGTTCGAGAGCATCGACCCGGACCTCGAGGACGTGTTCGTCCAGATAACGAGCGGTGACGGCGCGCCGTCGAGGTCGACTGAAGGCGGGGACCGCGAGCGACCGCCATCACGCCCGCCGGTGACCGACGGAGGTGACGACCGATGAGCTACCTGACGCTCGTCGAGGCGCTCGCGCGGAAGCGCTACGTCATCCTCCGAGAGTACCCCGTGAACACGCTCACGCAGCTCGCGGTCACGTACATGTTCTTCGCGGGCATCTTCTTCGGTGGCAGGGCGGTCGCTGGCGCCGCCATCACGGACAGCCTCCCCGGTATCATCGTCGGGTTCTTCGTTTGGACGATGGCCATAACGGCGTTCGCCGGCGCGGCCCGCTCCATCATGGAAGACGCGCAGTGGGGCACGCTCGAACAGCTCTACATGTCGCCGTACGGGTTCGAGCGAGTGATGGCCGCGAACGCGGTCGTTCGCCTCCTCGAGTCGTTCGCGTGGGGTGGCGCCATCCTCGCCGCGATGCTCGCGACCACCGGCCAGTCGCTCACGCTCGACGTCCTCACGGTCGTCCCGCTCGTCGTCCTCACGGTCGCGAGCGCGCTCGGCATCGGGTTCGTGTTCGCCGGACTCGCACTCGTCTACAAGCGCATCGACAACATCTTCGGGCTCCTCAACTTCGGGCTGCTGTTCCTCATCGCCGCCCCCACCGACCAGTACCCCTGGCTCGCGGTGCTCCCGCTCTCCCAGGGCAGCACGCTCCTCCAGCGCGCGATGACCGACGGCGTCGCCATCTGGAACCTCCCCGTCCTCGACCTCGCCATCCTCGTCGCGACAGCCGTCGGGTACGTCGCGGCCGGCGTCGTCGCGTTCCGGTTCGCGGAACGACGCGCGCGCCGCGACGGCCTCCTCGGCCAGTACTGACGCCCGCAAGTGATATCGGCACGAGGCGAGTATCGGTTCTTCATGACAGGTCCTGCACGCGTCCTCTCGGCGTTCCACGACTCGCTCGAGGACGCCGTGTACGTCTTCGACGAGGCGGACGAACTCGTGGACGCGAACGCACGCGTCGGCGAGGTCTCCGGACTCCCCACCGCGGACCTCCTCGGAGTCACCCACCAGTCCCTCCTCGACGAATACGGCGCTGACGGCTCCACCAACGCGGGCCGCGACGCGTACCGCGAGGTCGCGGACGGACGCGCGAGCACGGCCCGAGCCGAGTTCGAACTCCGGAACGTCGACGGCGACCCGGTTCCCGTCGACGTCCGGTACGCGCGCCACGACGGGTACGTCGTCGCAATCCTCCGGAACCTCACCGACGCCCGCGAACGCGAAGCGCGCCTCGAGTCGCTCAACGACCAGCTCGAGGTCCTGAATCGCGTCCTCCGGCACGACATCCGGAACGACATGAACGTCGTGCAGGGCTGGCTCGGTGAACTCGAAGCAACCGTCGACGACGACGCCCTCCGGAACGTCGAGGAAGCGGTCGCGCACACCATCGAACTGACGCGTGAAGCCAGGGACCTCGCGGAGGTCCTCACCGAAGGCGGCGAGATGCCCGTCGAACCGATCGCGCTCGACCGCGTCCTCCACCAGCAGGTCGAGAAGACGCGCACGAAGTATCCCGACGCGAGCGTCGTCGTCGACGGCGCGGTCCCGAGCGTGCACGTCGTCGCGAACGAGATGCTCTCCTCGGTCTTCGACAACCTCCTCGGGAACGCGATCGTGCACAGCGACCGCGAGACGCCGACGGTCACGCTCTCCGTGCACCAGCCCGGAACCGAGGGCGACGACGGGGAGTGCGTCGTCGTTCGCGTCGCCGACGACGGGCCCGGTATCCCCGACTCGATGCAGGACTCCCTCTTCGGGCGCGGCGAGAAGGGCGTCGACAGCCCGGGTACCGGGATGGGGCTCTACCTCGTCGACCAGCTCGTCACCGGGTACGGCGGCGACGTCGAGGTCGAACCGAACGACCCGCGCGGGGCCGTGTTCGTCGTCACGATACCCGTCGCCGACACCTGAGCGGCCCACCGAGGACCGCTGGCCGGCGACGTCGGCCGCGACCGAACCATTATAGGCGGGTCCGGCAATACTTACGCGCATGTACGACGACGACGACCTCGCGGACATCCGCGAGTCACGCGAGGCGTGGGAATCGGCGACCCTCGACCCCGTCCTCGATTCCTACGGCGAACGCAAGGACCGGTTCGCGACCGTGTCGAACCTCGAGGTCGACCGCGTGTACGACCCAACGGACGTCGCGGACCTCGACTACGACGAGGACCTCGGATTCCCCGGCGAGGAACCCTACACGCGCGGGCCGTACCCGACGATGTACCGCGGGCGCACGTGGACGATGCGGCAGTTCGCCGGGATGGGGACCGCCGAGGAGACCAACGAACGCTTCCACTACCTGCTCGACGAGGGCCAGACCGGGCTGTCGACCGCGTTCGACATGCCGACGCTGATGGGTATCGACAGCGACGACCCGATGAGCGAGGGCGAGGTCGGGAAGGAGGGCGTCGCCGTCGACACCCTCCGCGACATGGAGGTGCTGTTCGACGGCATCGACCTCGCGGAGATCTCGACGAGCTTCACGATCAACCCGAGCGCGCCCGTCATCTACGCGATGTACGTCGCGCTCGCAGACCAGCAGGGCGTCCCGCGCGAGGAGGTCCGTGGCACCCTCCAGAACGACATGTTCAAGGAGTTCATCGCGCAGAAGGAGTGGGTCATCCCACCGGAGCCGAGCCTCGACCTCGTCACGGACACCATCGAGTACAGCACCGAAGAGACGCCGAAGTTCCACCCCGTGAGCATCTCCGGGTACCACATCCGCGAAGCCGGGTCGACCGCGGTCCAGGAACTCGCGTTTACGCTCGCGGACGGGTTCGGGTACGTCGAGGACGGCATCGACCGCGGGCTGGACGTCGACGACTTCGCGCCACGCCTCTCGTTCTTCTTCAACTCGCACAACTCCATCTTCGAGGAGGTCGCGAAGTTCCGCGCCGCCCGCCGCATCTACGCTCGCGTGATGGACGAGTGGTACGACGCCGAGAAACCCGAATCGAAGCGACTGAAGTTCCACACGCAGACCGCCGGGCAGAGCCTCACCGCCCAGCAACCCCTGAACAACGTCGTTCGCGTCACCGTGCAGGCGCTCGCGGGCGTCATGGGCGGCACCCAGAGCCTGCACACGAACAGCTTCGACGAGGCGCTCGCCCTTCCGAGCGAGAAAGCCGTCCGGGTGGCGCTCCGCACCCAGCAGATCATCGCCGAGGAGTCCGGCGCGGCGGACATCGTCGACCCGATGGGCGGCAGTTACGCCATCGAAGCGCTCACCGACCAGGTCGAACAGCAAGCGATGGCGTACATCGAGGAGATCAAGGAGATGGGCGACGGCTCCGTGCGCGACGGCATCCTCGAAGGCATCGACCAGGGGTTCTTCCTCCGCGAGATACAGGAAGCGTCCTACGAGTACCAGGAGCGCGTCGAAGCCGGCGAGGAGGTCGTCGTCGGCGTCAACCAGTACAGCATCGAGGAGGACACGAGCCCGGAGATCCTGAAGGTCGACGAGGCAACCGAGCAGACCCAGCTCGACCGCCTGGAGCGCACGAAAGAGGACCGCGACGACGACGCGGTCGACGCGGCGCTCGAGGACCTCGAGGACGCCATCGAGAACGACGAGAACGTGATGCCCGCCATCGTCGCCGCCGTCAAGGAGTACGCGACGATGGGCGAGATAATGGCAGTGTTCGAGGACGCGTACGGCGCGTACAGCGAACAGATCGGGCTCGCCTGACCGCGCTTCGGTCGCGGTTCGTTCGATTCTACGCTTTCGGTCGCGGTTCGTTCGATTCTACGCTTTCGGTCGCGGTTCGTTCGATTCTACGCTTTCGGTCGCGGTTCGTTCGATTCTAGGCTCGTGCCCGCACGTCGAGCGTCGCTGCGGTCGGTTCGTCGACGAGACGTCGACTCGTCGGTCCGAAGATGGCGTCCGGTCCGTCGACGCTCGCACCAGCGGTCGCGTTCGCCGTCGTCGCGTCGGCGATCAGTCCGATGGAGATGCTGACGTTCGGCGACCCGATGAACACGGACGCGGTCTTCCGCCGCGGAAGGGGTTCGGCGTTCGCGGGCACCGCGGAGCGCTCGTCGGTGACGTGCACCGTCGTCCGGTTCCCGCTGGTCGTGACGTAGACGTACCGCGTGTCGCCGGGCGCGAACGATTCGTTGACCGACGTCGACCCGGTGACGTTCCCCGCGACGCCGACGGTGTGGTCGAACACCGTCGCCGACCCGACGTTCTCCAGTTCGACCGCGGTCCCGTTCGCGACGAACGACCCGTTCACTCGCGGCGCGGCGTCGGCCCACGACGGCGTCGCGAGCGACGCATCCCCGTACGAATCGATGGAGTGCTCGAGAACGAACTCCTTCCGGTCACCCGAACCGGTCTCGACGGTCAGCGTCGCGTCCGCGTCGTGCACGACGCCGTTCGCCGCGACGAACACCGTGAACGAGAGGTCCTCGACGGTCGCGTTCGGCACGCCCAGCGCCCCACGGAACTGCCGGAAGCGCGATTCGTTCACGCCCGTGGACTCGTACTTGACGACCTTCTGGCCGTTCAGCGTCCCGAAGTCGGACGCGCGCATCCCGTCGCTCAGCGAGAAGTACAGGAGCGAGACGCTCGAGAGCGGTTGACTCGGTCGTGCGTACTGGAAGCGCGTGCGCGTCGGCCCGACCGCGTACTGGTAGGTCGTCCCGTTCGGCTGCACGGACCGGGTCGTCGCGACGCCGTTCGCGAAGTACACGTCCGTGCCCGTCGGCGTCCCGTTCCCGACGTTCCGACGCGACGAGACGTAGTCGCCGCCGGCCGTTCGCGTGAGCGCGTACTCGACGGTTCCCGTCGCGTTCGGCCCCAGTGCCGTGTAGCGGGTGGACGATACCGTCGAGACGTTCGACAGCGCGCGAGCGTTCGCGCGCAGGAGCGTTCGCGGGTTCGCGATGCCGCGCTGGGACGCACCCGGTGCCATCAGGTTCGAGGGAACCGTCACGCGGTTCCGGTCGCCGTCGGTCGCCGTCGATCCCGCGTCCGTCGGGGCGTCGGTCTGGTCTCCCGGCGCGGTCGACGTCCCCGGGCCACCGCTGCAGCCGGCGAGGACGACGAGCGCGACGACGAGCACCGTCGCGAATCTTCTTGTCATTGGTCGAACTGTCCACGCGACGTACTTGAACGTGGGTGAACTACTCCTGCCTACTCGCCACCTGCGGCGACTCCTTGAGGCAGAAGCTTCCCGCTTCGACGACGCAACTTGCAGACACCTCCAGGGTGTCCGCAGCGGTCGTATTCTCCACGGGCGTCTCTTCGGAGTGAACCACTCCTAGCTCCTCCAGACCGCGACAAAAAAACGTTGAACGCTGCATTGTGGTCCCTATCGGCTTCGAACCCGCACGACGGGCACGAGTGCATCCGAACCCACAGCGGTTTCTCCACCTCAACACCACACGATGCGCAGTCTTTTGTCGTTCCCGCTGGTTCGACCTTCACCACGTGACACGCGTGCTTTCGACCGTGATGCTTGAGAACTCGGATAAAGTCGCGCCAGCCGACCTCCGCCTTGTTTCTGGCGTTGCTGTCGGCTTCCAACGTCCCTTTCACGTTCAGGTCCTCGACGAACACGGCGTCATATTCGGTGGTGTAGAAGTGCGCGAGCTTGTGCTTGAAGTCGCGCTTCTTGTTCCGCATATCCATATGGACTTCCGCAACACGGCGGCGTTGCTTTTCCCAGTTGTTCGACTCGTACTCCTTACGTGACAGCGACCGTTGCTCGCGCCCGAGGCGTTCACGATCATCGGACAGATCAAGGCGGTCGATTGACCGTCCATCCGAATCATAGATGAAGTTCAGGACACCGAGGTCAAGACCCACCCCCTCTTCGGGATCAATATCTTGGATGTCCGGCTTCTCGGGTTGGTCTCGTTCGACACTGAAGGAGGCGTACCACGCGCCGGTTGCCTCCTGTTTGATGGAGACGTGCTTGATGTCGGCGTCGTCGGGAAGGCTGCGGTGGAGGCGGATCGGGATTTCGAGCGTCTCACCACGTACTTTCTTGAGGTTCAAAAGTCCACGGCCGTCAGGACCACTCTTTTCGTCGAGTTCGAAGCCCCTCTGGCGGTACGTGAAGCTCTTGAAGTCCCGTGGTTTCTTCCAGTTCAACTCCCCAATCTCGTGTCCATTGTCGCGGAGTTGAGCGAGGCTAGTGATACTGTGGTAGATCCGCTCGACGGCGGCTTGGAGGACGGTGGAGTACACCTTGGTCCACGCCGCCCATTTGTCTTTCCAGTCTGGGAGTTCGTCGCGGACTTGCCAGACACGTTGGCGGACGGTTTTGTCGGGTTGGTCGGGGAGTTGGTCGAGTCGATGGAGTGCGTGATTGTAGACTTGGCGCACGGTGTTACGTTGCCAGCCCAGCATCTCTCGCTGTTCACCGGTTGGCAAGAGCCTGAACCGTGGGCCGTAGTCCATGCGCGCACCCGTTGATTTTTCTCTGTAACTTATTAAATCTGCTTACTTATTTATAGTATTATGGACTGTCGTATCTCCGCCCTACTCGCTCCCTTCTGTTGCTTTCCTGAGGACGAGAGAGTAGCACCTTCACCGCAACGCTAACCGGTCAGAAGCCGGCCAGCACGACGCGGTCGGCGGAACTGGCATACAGGTGCGTCGCGACGGCTCTAGAGGTAGTCCATCTCGGTCGTGTCGCCGAGGTCGAAGCCCGCGCGTTCGTGAGACCACTCGACGGGGACGTCGCGGTGCTCGTCCATGAACGCGACGAGTTTCTCGCCGACGTCCTCGCCCGACCCACGAGTACCTGTCGCTCGCGCCGCGACCGGCGCACGCTCACAATGGCGCGAGCTACCGACCGACGCGAACTGCCCATCCACCGCGAACCGACCACCGACGCCGGGGGAAAGCTTAGCATACGTCCGGTCGACGGCCTAGACGAACCATGGCCGACGATACCGACGACGACGCGGTGGAACTCGAAGCGCGACTCGCCGCACAGGACACGTTCGAGCCGCCGGAATCGTTCGTCGAACAGGCGAACGTCGCCGACGACGGCATCTACGACGAGTTCGCCGAGGACTGGCCCGACTGCTGGGAGGACGCGGCCGCGCTCGTCGATTGGGACGAACCGTACGACACCGTGCTCGACGACTCGAACCCGCCGTTCTTCGAGTGGTTCACCGGCGGGTCGCTAAACGCGAGCTACAACTGTCTCGACCGCCACGTCGAGAACGGCGCGAAGAATCGCGCGGCGATCCAGTGGGAGGGCGAACTCGGCGAGGAACGAACGTACACGTACCAGGACCTCTACCGGGAGGTGAACGCGTTCGCCGCCGGGCTCCGCGACCTCGGCGTCGAAGCGGACGACGTCGTCACGCTGTACATGCCGATGATCCCCGAACTCCCCATCGCGATGCTGGCGTGCGCTCGCATCGGCGCGCCCCACAGCGTCGTCTTCGCCGGGTTCTCCGCGAACGCACTGGCGACGCGGATGAACGCCGCCGACTCGGAGTACCTCGTCACGTGCGACGGCTACTACCGCCGCGGCGACGCCCTCAACCACAAGGGGAAGGCCGACGAGGGGCTCCGCGGCGTCGACCACGACGTCGAGACCGTCGTCGTCGACCGCCTCGGCGACGAGCTCACGCACTTCCTCGGCGACCACGCGCACGACTACGGCGAACTCGTCGACCGCCACGAAGGCACGCACGTCGAACCCGTGAGTCGCGACGCCGAGGACATGCTGTTCCTCATGTACACGTCGGGGACGACGGGCGAACCGAAGGGCGTCAAACACACCACCGGCGGCTACCTCTCCTACGCCGCGTGGACGACCCAGAACGTCCTCGACGTCAAACCCGAGGACACGTACTGGTGCGCCGCCGACATCGGATGGATCACGGGCCACTCCTACATCGTGTACGGCCCGCTCGCACTCGGCACGACCACCGTGATGTACGAGGGCACGCCCGATTACCCCGAACGCGACCGGCTCTGGGAGCTCGTCGAGAAGTACCGCGTCGACCAGCTCTACACGGCACCGACCGCCATCCGGTCGTTCATGAAGTGGGGCACCGAGTACCCGAACCGGCACGACCTCTCCTCGCTGCGCCTGCTGGGGACCGTCGGCGAACCCATCAACCCGCGAGCGTGGAAGTGGTACTACAAGCACATCGGGAACGAGGACTGCCCGGTCGTCGACACGTGGTGGCAGACCGAGACCGGCGGGATGATGATAACCACGCTCCCCGGCGTCGGCGACATGAAACCCGGGAGCGCCGGCCCGCCACTCCCCGGTATCGGCGCCGAGGTCGTCGACGTCGCCGGTGACCCCGTCGACGAAGGGAACGCCGGCTACCTCACCGTGAACAAGCCGTGGCCGGGGATGCTCCGCACGCTCTACAAGAACGACGAGCGCTTCATCGACGAGTACTGGCGCGAGTACTCCGACGTCGACAGCGACGACCCCGACGACTGGACGTACTTCCCCGAAGACGGTGCGAAGATAGACGACGACGGCTACATCACCGTCCTCGGTAGGGTCGACGACGTCATCAACGTCTCCGGGCACCGCCTCGGCACCATGGAGATCGAGAGCGCCATCGTCGGCGTCGAAGGCGTCGCCGAAGCCGCCGTCGTCGGCGCCGACCACGACGTCAAAGGCGAGGCCGTGCACGCGTACGTCATCACCGAGGACGACGCCACCCCCGGCGACGCGCTCCGCGAGCGGATAATCCAGGGCGTCGAGGACGCAATCGGCCCCATCGCCCGCCCCGAAAGCGTCGTCTTCACGCCCGAACTCCCCAAGACCCGGAGCGGGAAGATAATGCGTCGCCTCCTCGTCGACGTCGCGAACGGCGACGACCTCGGCGACACCTCGACGCTCCGGAACCCAGACGTCGTCGAGGACATCCAGGCCGCCGTCGACGCGGGCGACTGACACCGAGAAGAGCCTCCCGCAGCAACACTCACGATACCGAGTACACGGCCGCCTCGATTATCGATTCAGGCCGCGTCGTCCACTCGACTCGCGACCTGCACGAGCGCGAGCAGGACGCCGAGGCTGAGTGCGAGCATCACCATCCCGTACAGCGCGAACGACACCGGCGTTATCTCGAACGTGATCGGCCCGAGCTCCGCCATCTCGACGTTCTTCTGTGCGGGCAGGATGATACCCAGAACGTACCCGAGGACGCCCGCGAGCGCGACGACCCCGACGTAGACGGTCGCCACCACGCGCTTCCCGGAGAGCACCGCCGACAGGCGAACGTTCTCAGTCACACCGGTCGCTTGGCACCGGCAACGATTAGCCTTTGGCATTCCGGCTCCAACCCCCGTTCATGAGCGAGAAAGAGCTCCTGCTCGTCGTCCTCGCACTCGTCGCCATCATGATGTTCACCACCGGATTCGTGCTCGCGACCGTCTGACCGCGACCCCCTCGAATCCACCGGTCGTACCGACCCGCGCGAACCGAAACGCGTCACGACCCACGCCGCTAGCTCTCGTTGCCCCCGAACCGACAGTCACAGCTCGACGCTCGACACACGACCAAGCGTTCCAGTCGGAAACGAGCAGCACTGGAACGCGAGAAAGAAGACCGACCGTAACGCCGCGTTACTCGTCGCCGGTAGCGTCGTCGTCGTCCGCGTCGACCGGTTCGCCACCGTCGGTCATCGGTTCGTCCTCGGCGGGCTCGCCACCGTCGGCGAGCGTCGTCTCGAGGCGGTCAGCGTGCCAGTCGAACTCGCGGCTCGGGAGGCCGTCCTCCTTGAGGTTCCACGGGTCCGGACCGACGACCGGCCCCTCGAGCCAGGACTGGACCATGTTCCACACCCAGATGAGCTGGCCGACGAGGAGGATGAACGCGCCGACGGTCGCGATGACGTGCAGGCTCGTGAAGTACCCGACGATACCTTCGACCGTGACGCCGTTGTACGTCGCGTACCGACGCGGCATCCCGCCGTACCCGAGCAGGATCATCGCGAAGAACGTCAGGTTCGTCCCGACCATCGTCGTCCAGAAGTGCGCCTTCCCGAGCGTCCGCTGGTACATGCGCCCGGAGACGATGGGGAACCAGTAGTAGACGCCCGCGAACACCGCGAACGCGATAGCGCCCATGATGACGTAGTGGAAGTGCCCGACGACGTAGTACGTGTCGTGGAGCACGAGGTCCACGGGGACTGCCGCCAGGAACACGCCCGTGACGCCACCGATGATGAAGTTCCCGATGAATCCGATACAGAACAGCATCGGGGTCGTCAACCGGATGTTCCCGTTCCACATCGTCGTGATCCAGTTGAACGTCTTCACGGCGCTCGGTATCGCAATCGCGAGACTCACCGCCATGAAGCCGGCGCGCAGCCGCGGGTCGATACCGCTCGCGAACATGTGGTGCGCCCACACACCGAAGCTGAGGACGCCGATGGCGAGCGTGGAGTACACGACGAACTTGAACCCGAACAGCTTCCGGCCCGAGAACCGCGGCAGGACGTAGCTGATGATACCCATCGGCGGCAGCACGAGGATGTACACCTCGGGGTGCCCGAAGAACCAGAACAGGTGCTGGTAGAGGATCGTTCCACCGCCCTCGACCGCGAAGAACCCGGTCGCGAAGTTCCGGTCGAGCAGGAGCATGACGAGTGCACTCCCGAGGAGCGGGAACGAGAACAGGATGAGCGCGGACTGCGTGAGGATCGTCCACGAGAAGATGTCGAGCTTGTCCCAGCCGACGTCCGGGCCGCGCTCCGTGAAGATGGTCGCGATGAAGTTGATCGCACCCATCGTCGCCGACACGCCAGTGAGGTGGAGCCCGAGCAGCATCAGGTCCGTCCCGGCGTTCAGCGCGGTCGTATCGATCTCCGACGACGCGATGACGCGACCCGCGTACTCGTAGGACATCGCGTCCTGTCCGGCGGCAGTCTGTGCGACCGCCTGCGGCGGGTACATCGTCCACGACGTCATCGACGCTGCGATACCGTCGAAGAACGGCGCGAGGAAGAACCCGGCCCAGATGAGGACTGCGCCGGGCGGCAGCAGCCAGAACGCGATGGCGTTGATGCGCGGGAACGCCATGTCGTCCGCGCCGATGAGGAGCGGGATGAAGTAGTTCGAGAACGCGGCGAGTATCGGCGTCCCGAACAGGAACAGCATCGTGATGCCGTGACTCGTCAGGAGCTGGTTGTAGAACGCGCGACCGCCGACGCCACCGAGGACGTCCATCGCGGGCGTCGCCAGCTCGAACCGCATGAGCATGACTGCGAGGCCACCCCACGCGAACGCGATGATGGCGTAGACGCCGTACAGGATGCCGATGTCCTTGTGGTCGACAGTCGTCAACCAGCGAACGATACCACCGGGCTTCTCGTCGTGTCCGTACCCGGTCTCTCCTCCGAGCGCGCTTCCGCCGGCGAGCGGCGTGTACGTCCGCCAGTCGTCGAAGCGCGTGGCGAGCGCGAAGACGACGAGGACGAGAATGCCCGTGAGGAGTGTTAGTGCGAGCTCTCCGCTAAGACCCATAGAAGACGGTCAGGATTGCACCCTAAAGAAAGGCTCGGGTTCGTCGCCGCGTCGGTATCTCGCTGGCGGTTTCAGTCCGTCAGCGAACGGCGGTCGTCCGAGCACGGCCGCTGGAAGGGGTCGGTCGAGTTCCGTCCGGTCCTTGACGGTGAGATGAGAACGTCAGACGGCTTCTTCGGGGGATTCCTTGCGTTCGTCGGTGCCGTCGTCGCCGGTCGCGTCCGGCGTCTCGTCGGACGTGTCCGTCGCGTTCGTCTCGGCGGTGTCGACGACCTCGGATTCCGCTTCGGCGTGCGCCGCACGGCCGGCTTCCTCGCTCTTGATGGCGTCGCCTTCGATGGCGACCGCGGAGACGTACGTGAGGATGGCGAGGAGGACGAACGACCCGCCGATGATACCGAGCATGAGGGTGCTGTACAGCGGGTCCCAGCTGAACGGACCCCAGAGGACGAACAACCCGATGAAGAAGGCCATGATGCCCAGTGGGATGATGTTCACCAAGAGGTCGAGCATCGTGTCCTTCGTGAAGACGCGCTGTGCCATTGCTATCAGGGGCTTTCGAGTGACGCCCAAATAGGTTGTCGGTTCGCGGTAGCGGGATGGGGACGCTCCTGGCGGGACGAGCGTCGTGGGGCCTCAGGCGAGTTCGCCGCGGACCGAGCCGACGCCCGCGGTGAGGATGGTGAGTGCGCCGGCGGAGATCATCGACAGCCCGCGGTACGCGACGGCGTTCGGGACGGCGACGAGTTCGGGGCCGCCGACGACGCCGCCGAACGCAGCGAACACGGCGATACCGAGCGCGAGGACGACGGTTCCGAGGACGCCCAGTGTCACCCAGGGACGTTCGACGTACCCGGCCTCGGCGAGGATGCCCGCGACTGCGCCCGTGAACATCAGGAATCCGACGACCGTGAACACGAACACGCCGACGACGACGCCGACCTCGGCGATGGCGAGCCCGAACGCGACGAACATCGGCCAGAGACTCGCGGAGGGCTTGTGGTCGGTGACGGCGCGATTCCCCTCGCCGCTCGCGGCCCCGTCGTCGACCCCTTCGTTTGCCATACGTCGCCGTTGGAGGTTCAGGCATAAACACGTCACGGAACGCCACAGGCGCCGGTTCCGACGGCACCGAGGTCGCTCGCGGCACGTGGCGGTCGTGCGGTCGTCGCGCCGTTAACCACGACATATTAAGTGGTCGATGGCGAAGTTCAGGCCATGTCAGGTGTACGAGTGGCTGGCGTCGGGTTGACGGCGTTCGGCGCGTCCCCGGAACGCACGGGCCGGGACCTCTTCGCGGAGGCTGGCTGTGACGCGCTCGCGGACGCTGGCGTCGACCGGGACGACGTGGAGGCGCTCCTCTACGGGAACTTCATGGGAGAGCTCGCAGAACACCAAGGCCATCAGGGGCCGCTGATGGCGGAGGCCGTGGGTATCGACGCGCCGGCGACGCGCTTCGAGGCGGCGTGTGCGTCCTCCGGGGTCGCGGTCCGCGAGGGCGTCAAGCGCGTCCGGAACGGCGAATCGGACGTCCTCGTGGTCGGTGGCACCGAGCGGATGACGAACCTGGGGACGGCGGGTGCGACGGAGGCGCTCGCGATCGCCGCGGACGACCTCTGGGAGGTCCGCGCGGGGATGACGTTCCCGGGGGCGTACGCGTTGATGGCGCAGGCGTACTTCGCGGAGTACGGCGGGACGCGCGAGGACCTCGCCGCCATCGCGGTGAAGAACCACGAGCACGCGCTGAACAACGAGAAAGCGCAGTACCAGCGCGCGATCGACGTGGAGACCGTCATCGACGCGCCGATGGTCTCCGAGCCGCTCGGGCTGTACGACTCCTGCCCGATCAGTGACGGGGCGGCTGCGGTCGTCCTGGTGAGCGACGAGTTCGCGGCCGAGCACGACCTGGACGCGTCGGTCGCCATCACGGGCACCGGCCAGGGTGGCGACCTGATGGCGCTCCACGACCGCGAGTACCTCGCGCGGTCGCCGGCGGCGGACGAGGCCGCCGAGGAGGCGTACGCGGACGCCGGCGTGACGCCCGCGGACGTCGACGTCGCGGAGGTCCACGACTGCTTCACGATCGCGGAGGTGCTCGCGCTCGAGTCGCTCGGGCTCTGCGAGGTCGGCGAAGGCGTCACTGCGGCCGCGGACGGTCGGACGACGAAGGACGGCGAGATGCCCGTGAACCTCTCGGGTGGCCTGAAAGCGAAGGGGCACCCGGTCGGGGCGACGGGCGCGAGTCAGATCTGCGAGCTCGCGATGCTCCTCCGCGGCGACCACCCGAACAGCGACGCGGTCGCGGACGCGGACACCGGGCTCGCGCACAACGCCGGTGGCACCGTCGCGTCTGCCGTGGTTCACGTGCTCGAGGTGATGGAGTCATGAGCGGCGACGAGGACGTGGCGGACGCCGGCTACGACGAGTGGATCGACGCCGTCCGCGCGGGCGAGGGCTACTATCTGTCGTGCGAGAACGACCACGGGTCGCTGCCGCCGCGGCGCGTCTGCCCGCACTGCGGGTCGCTCGACATCGAGGAGACGCCGCTGCCCGACAGCGGCGAACTGAAGACGTTCACGATAACGCACGTCGCGACGCCGAACTTCGCGGACGACACGCCGTACGCGGTCGGTATCGCGCGGTTCGGCGACGTCCGCGTCACCGGCCAGCTACGGGACGTCGACGTAGAGGACGTGGAGGTCGGGATGCAGGTCGCCATCGACGTCGCCGAGACCGAGACGACGGGCGACGACCTCGTCGTGTTCCGGTCGCAGTAAGGGAAGGCCGCTTCTCGCGTTCAGTTCTTGTAGTCAGTTCTCGCGTTCGACGGCGACGCGGTCGGCGTCGACCTCGCGGTCCAGGTCGAGGTCGTCGGCGAGCCCGTCGAGGAACGCGTCCGGGTGCTCGTCGTGCGGGAGGAGTGCGGCGTAGTCGACGACGACGAGCTTCGCGTTCGCGTCGTCCGCGAGCGTCCGGCCCTCTGCGAGCGGCGTGATGTCTGCTTCGCGCCCCCAGACGAGCGTCGTCGGGACGTCGAGCGCGGCGATGGCCGGGCCGAGGTCGAGGTCGCTGTCGAGGTACCCCGAGACGAACGACGCGGGCGCGAACCGCGCGCCGGATTGGTGCGTGGTCTGCCAGTCGTACCGTTTGCGTTCGGTCGAGTACGCGTCGGCGTCGTAGTACGAGTGGTCGTCGCTGAAGTACTCGAGCGACCGCTCGCTCGCGACGGCGTCGAAGAGGAGCGTCCCGAGGACCGGCGCACGGAACGCCTTCCTGACGAGGGGTTTCTCGCCGCCCGGCATCGTCGACGCCGTCGGCGACACGAGCACGAGCCGCGAGACGTCGACGTCGTCCTCGCCGGCGGCGGCGACCGCGTACGCGCTCGAGAGCGACGACGCGAGCACGGTCGCGTCCTCGCCGGCGACGTCCCGGAGGAACGCGGCGAGGTACGCCTCGTAGTGCTCGTTCGTGTACTCGATGGGTGGACGCTCCGAGCGCCCGAACCCGGGGAGGTCGGGGGCGAGGACGTGGTAGTCCTCGGCGAGCGCTTCGGCGATGGCGACGAACTCGTTGCTCGACGCGGCCGCGTTCACGCCGTGCACGAGGACGAGCGTCGGGTGCTCGGGATTCCCGAGGTCCGTGTAGTACGTGTCGATGCCGCGCCACCGGTACGTCTCGCCCGTTCCGGGAAGCGGTCGTGGGAGGTCACCGGCCTTCCGTCTGAGCGCGCGGTCGACGAGGACACCTGCACCGACTGCACCGACCGCGCCTACCGTGGCGTACGCCGCTTTCTTCAGTTTCATATCCTGACATACGACGTGGAGCCTCTTGAACGCCGTGCCGACTCGCCGCCAGAAGACACCGACGGAGCCACGAAACCTGCACTCCAATGGCACGCAGACGTCCCGCTTCCGACAGGAACCCGAGCCGTCAGTCCTCGCGTTCGAGACACGCCGCGACCGGGTCGAGGACCTCGTCCGCGATACTGTACGGGTCGGTGTCGCCGTCGAGCACGCGCTCCGCGAGCGCGTCCACGCCACCGTGCTCGGCGATCTCGTCCTCGACGAGCGCGCCCGCGTCCTCGCGGAGCAACGTCCGGATCTCCTCGGCGGTCCGCTGCCGTCGCTTCGCATCTATCTGCCCGGTGTCCTCCAGCCAGTCCGCGTGCGCCTGGAGGGTGTCGAGGAACTCGTCGACGCCCTCGCCGGTCGTCGCCACCGTCTCCAGCACCGGCGTCTCCCACGGCTCCGGCGCATCCTCGCTCCCGTCGCCCTTCTCGGGCATATCGACTTCCGTGTCGACGCCCATCCCGTGATGGCCGGCGGCGACGCTCACGTGCCCGTCGTCCATGTGCACCATCTCCTCTAGCTCCTGGACGGTGCGGTCCGCGCCGTCCATGTCGGCCTTGTTCACGGCGAACACGTCCGCTATCTCGAGGATACCAGCTTTGAGCATCTGGACGTTGTCGCCCGAACCCGGCGGAACGAGGACCACGACGGTGTCCGCGGCCTGCACGATGTCGATCTCGTTCTGGCCGGCACCGACGGTCTCGATGATGACCTTGTCCTTCCCGAACGCGTCCAATGCCTTCACGGCATCCGCGGTCGCCGTCGACAACCCGCCGAGGCTTCCCCTAGCCGACATCGACCGGAAGAACACGTCCATGTCGCCGACGTTCGACGCCATCCGGATGCGGTCACCGAGCACTGCGCCACCCGTGTACGGCGACGACGGGTCGATGGCGACGATACCGACGGTGAGGCCGCGGTCGCGGTACGCCTTCGCGACCTTGTCGACGAGCGTCGACTTCCCCGCGCCCGGACTCCCCGTGATACCGATGACGTCCGCATCGCCCGTGTGCTCGTAGAGCCCGGACACGAGGTCGCGGTAGCCCTCCTGGCGGTTCTCGATTCTCGTGATCGCTCTCGCGAGCGCACGATGCTTCCCCTCGAGGATGCCGTCGAGCAGTTCCTGCGTCGACAGCGTCATCGCTCGGGCGCGTTCTCGCGGACGAACTCGATGGTCTGCTCCATCGACGTCCCCGGACCGAACACCTCGGCGACCCCGAGTTCCTTGAGGTGCGCTTTGTCCTCGTCGGGGACGACGCCGCCGACGAGGATGAGCGTGTCCTCGAACGCGTCGTACTCTTTGAGGCCGTCGATGACCTTCGGCACGAGCGTGTTGTGCGCGCCCGAGAGGATGCTGATCCCGATGACGTCGACGTCCTCCTGGACCGCCGCCTGTACGATCTCGTCGGGCGCCTTGTGGAGCCCCGAGTAGATGACCTCGAATCCGGCGTCGCGGAACGCCCGCGCGATGACGTGCGCGCCGCGGTCGTGCCCGTCGAGGCCGACCTTCGCGACGAGGCAGCGAATGGACCGCTCCTCCTGGCTCTGACTCATGAACGACTGTTCCCTTCCGGCAGGTTTTACTTTAACGGAAGCACGACACCCTGTACGGGTAGGGGTTCTCGGTGGGACCGGCCCACCAGCGGTTCCAGCGCCGACAGCGACCGCCAGGGACGACGCCGCCGACAGCGACGCGACCAGCGCTGGCCGCGCGTCGTCGGCGTCGAGTGGCCCGGAATGCAAAAGCAATTACTCGCGCTCTCCCTAGCGCCGCTCGATGACGGAAACGACGACACCGCCGCTCCGGGACCTGAAGGGGTCGGTGCGGTCGCTGACTATCGTGCTCACGGTCGTCGGGTACGCGCTCGTGCTCGGAACGCTCTACCTCGGGCTCCCCATCTACCCCGACATCGGGCTGGACACGGTGAACGCGTTGAGCGACGCTATCGCGGTGATAAACACGCTCGCGACGACGTGTCTCGTCCTCGGCTGGATCGAGATCCGGCGTGGGAACGTCGATCGGCACCGCGCACTCATGGGTGGGGCGTTCGCACTCATCCTCGTGTTCCTCGTGCTCTACCTCCTGAAGACCGGCGGTGGCGGCACGAAGGAGATCGCGCTCGAACCCGGTGCGCTCTACTACTCGTACCTCGCGATGCTCGCAATCCACATCCTGCTCTCCATCGTCTCCGTCCCCGTCGTGCTGTACGCCATCCTGCTGGGCGTCACGCACACGCCACGGGAACTCCGCCAGGAGACCCCGCACCGGAAGGTGGGCCGCATCGCCGCGGGCGCGTGGATCCTCTCGCTCTCGCTCGGCGTCGTCACGTACCTCATGCTGAACCACATCTACGGCTTCGAGTTCGTGAAGGCGGTCGTCGCGGTTCCGCTCCCCGTCTGAGGCGGTGACGACTCGCGGTGACTGCTCGCGATGACGGCTCGCGGTGACGGCTCGCAACGACGACCCGTTCCGGCAACGGATAGGTTTTTACTGGTGCCTCGGGTATCGAGTCGTCGTGACTGTCGAACGCTTCGCGTCCCCGGACGCGGCCACCGTCGCTCGCGTCGTCGGCGACGGGCTCCGCGAGGGCGCGGTCGTCTCCATCGAGGCCGAGTGCGAGGTCGAGTACGACGGACGCTCGGGCGGCTACCTCGGGCCGGGCGACCGTCTCGTCGTCTGCAAGCCCGACGGGACGCTCCTCGTGCATCGGCCCTCGGGCCACAAGCCCGTGAACTGGATGCCCGGTGGCGCCACCATCAAGCTCGAACCGGGCGAGAGCGACGAGGACGCGCCGTTGCTGTACGCGCGCCGGTCGAACCCGAACGAGTTCCTGCGCGTGTACCTCCAGGACGTCTACTCGGTGTCGCGGTTCGACGCCGAGGACGCCGTCGAGTACCAGGAGCGCGGCACCGAGGCGGAGATGCACGAGTACATCGAGTCGAACCCCGAGACTGCGCTCGAGGCCGGTATCCGCATCGTCGAGCACGAGCGCGAGACCCAGTACGGCTACCTCGACTTCTTCGCACAGGATGCGGACGGGACGCCGGTCGTCGTCGAGGTGAAGCGCCGGCAGGCGACGCTGAACCACTTCGACCAGCTGAAGCGCTACATGGAGCTCTACCGCGAGTCCAACCCGGAGGTCCGGGGGATGCTCGTCGCGCCGTCGACGAGCGACCGCGTGAAGCGCGCGCTCCGCGACAACGACATGGAGTTCGTGCGACTCGCCGAGTTCGACGTCGAGACCCGCGAAGCCTCCGAGACGACGCTCACCGACTTCTCCTGACGCCGGCATCGTCACCGAGTTCTGCCGCTGGCGCCGGACGCTCTGGCGTCGCTCGCGCACGACCGGGGGAACGAATTAACCCGCGGCGCCCTCCTGTACTGACATGAACGGTCCCACGCGGCGAGCGGTCCTCTCCTCGGTCGGCGCCGGCGCACTCGCCGGCCTCGCGGGGTGTCTGAGCACGGGTAGCGGGAACGGCGACCCGACCGATGGCGACGGCGCCGGCGATGGCGGCAGCGGCGACGGTAGCAGCGGCGACGGTGGCTCGAGCACGGACTGGCGGGACATCACGCTGACGACGGTCCGCGGCGACGAGTCGTTCACCATCGCCGACCTCGCAGCCGACGGGCCGGTGCTCGTGGAAACGTTCGCGGTCTGGTGCTCGAACTGTCTCCGCCAGCAGAAGACGATGATCGACTTCCACGACGCGAACCCGGACGTGACGACCGTCGCGGTCGACATCGACCCGAACGAGGACGCGAAGAAGGTCCGCGACCACGCCGAGAAGCACGGGTTCGACTGGCGGTACGCGGTCGCCCCCGGCGAATGGACGAAGTCGGTGACGAGCGAGTTCGGGTCGTCGATGGCGAACGCGCCGTCGGTCCCGATGCTCCGCATGTGCGGGCCCGACGACGTCGAACGCTTGAAGGACGGCCAGAAGTCCGTCGAGTTCCTCGAGTCCGCGCTCGAGGACTGCTAGCCGTGCTCGCCGTCGCCCTCCAGCTCGGGTTCGAGCTTCCGGCGGGCGTCGCGCCGTTCGTCGAAGCGTTCGTCGTCGGCGTCCTCACGCCGCTGACGGCGGCGTGCGCGCTCCCGCTCTACCCGGGTTTCCTCTCGTATCTCGCGCGCAGCGACCGCGGTGGCTCTGGAACGAGCGGCGATGCGAGCAGCGTCGCCGCGAACCCAACCGCGAGCGACGGCGGCGCGTCGCGGTCGTCGCTCGGCCTCGGCCTCGCGGTCGTCGCGGGCGTCGTCGCGTTCATGGGCGCGGTCGGCCTCGTGTTCGCGTACTTCCTCCAGGAGTCGTTGACGACCGTCGTCGAGATCGTCTCCCCCGCCGCGTTCGCGGTGCTGCTCGTCCTCGGCGTCGCGCTCGCGCTCGACCACGACGCCGTCGACCGCCTCCCCGGCCTCGACCCCCCGGAGACCGGGAACGCCTACGGGTCCGCGTTCGTCTACGGGCTGTTCTTCGGCGGTATCGTCCTCCCCTGTAACCCCGGGTTCATCGCGCTGTTCTTCGCCCGGACGCCCATCCTCTTCGACTCCCCCATCGCGGGATTCGCGGGCTTCCTCGTGTTCGGCCTCGGGATGGGTGCGCCACTGCTCGCGTTCGCCGCCGTCTCAGAAGCCCGCGGTCGCGCCGTCACGCGCGCACTCGCCCGGAACGCCGGCCTCGTCAACCGCATCACGGGCGTCGTGATGGTCGCCGTCGCCGCCTACTACCTCGTCGTCGTCTTCGACGTCGCGGGAATCGGTAGCCTGCTCGGGCTCTGAGCCGGCTGCCGTAGCACGCGGTCTCAGTCGGTCTGGGGGATGGCGTACGCGCCGGCGACGAGGAAGGCGACGGCGGCGACCGCGAGCACGCCGAGTGCGGCGAGCGGGCCGAGGTCGAGGACGACCGTGCCCGCGTCGGTCGACGCGGGCGCGATGACCTGCCGGAGGCCCTGCGCGAAGTACGTGAGCGGGCTGAGTGCGACGAGCGGGTGGAACCACTCGGGCAGCAGCGTCGGTTGGACGAACGTCTGCGAGAGGAAGAGAAGCGGGAGGCCGATGGCGTTGCTCGCGGTGACGGCGCCGTCCTGGCTGTCCGCGAACGCGCCCAGGAGCGCGCCGACCCCGCAGAAGCACGCCACGCCCACGGGAACGTAGACGAGCAGGAGCGGGGAGAGGACGATGCTCGCACCCGTGAGCGCGGTGGTGAGCGCGAGCACGAGGACGGTGGCGACGCCGATGATGCCGACGTTCACGAGCGTCTGCGCGAGCAGCCACTCGCCCCGGGTCAGGGGCGTGGTCGCGAGCTTCTCGAATCGGTTGTGCTCGCGGTGGCGCGCGACCTCGCTCCCGACCCTGGAGAGCGGCGTGAACAGGACGACGACCGCGACGTACCCCGGGACGTAGTACGACGCCGGTTCCGTGAACAGTCCCGCGCCCGCGCCGTCGGTCTGGACGAGCACGCCGAAGATACCGACGAGTATCGCGGGGAAGAAGAACGTGAAGAACACCGCGACGCGCCGTCGGAGGAACGACCGCGACGCCGCCATCGACGCCGACCGGACGCGGCCGACGCGACTCACGACGACTCACCTCCCTGCACGCCCTCCGCAGGTCCACCGTCCGTGCGAACGCCGGCGACCGCGCCGTCGCGTCCCCGGCCGCCAGCCAGTCCAGACGCGTCCTGGACGCCCGCCTCGTACGTCTCGCCGGCGAGCGCGAGATAGACGTCCTCGAGCGTCGGTTCGCGCCACGACAACCCCGAGTACGGGACGTCGGCGTCGTCGAGCGCGTCCGCGACCGCCGCGACGTCGCGCGCGGCGACGCCGCGAACGCGGACCTCGGTCCCGTGCGTCGACACGTCCATCCCGGCGTCCGCGAGCGCACGCTCCGCGGCCTCCACGGGCGGCTCCCTCCGGGAGTCGCCCTCGCCGGCGTCGCGCGAATCCTCGACGGCGTCCACGTCGACGACGACGCTCGGCGCGCCAGCGTGCTCCGCGACGAGGTCCTCGGGCGCACCCACCGCAACGAGTTCGCCGTCCGCGAGCAGGCCGACGCGGTCCGCGAGCCGCTGGGCCTCCCGCATGTCGTGGGTCGTCAACACGACAGTCGTCCCGCCCGCGACCTGCTCCTCGATGCGGCTCCAGACCGTCCGTCGGCCCGCCGGGTCGATACCCGTCGTCGGCTCGTCGAGGAAGAGTACGTCCGGGTCGTTCACGAGCGTACTCCCGAGACACACCCGGCGTTGCTCGCCACCGCTCATGTCGCCGTAGTTCGCGCCCGCCGCTTCGGTCACGCCCACGGCCGCGAGAACGTCGTCGACGTCCCGCGCGTCGTCGTAGAGGCCCGCGTAGTACGCGACGACCTCCCGCCCAGTCAGCCGCTCGGGCGGCGCGAACGACTGCGGGAGCACGCCGAGGCGCTCCCTGTCGGCCGCCTTCGGGTTCTCGCCGAGGAGTTCGACGCTGCCAGCGTCCGGCGTCGCCGTTCCCGTGAGCGTCCGAACGAGCGTCGTCTTCCCCGCCCCGTTCGGGCCGACGAGCGCGAACACCTCGCCCGCGGCCACCGACAGCGACACCCCACCGACGGCCTGGACGTCACCGTAGGCCTTCCGGACGTCAGTCGCGACGAGCGCATCAGTCATCGCGAGACGCTTCGGCGTCGACGCGCTAATGCGTCCCGGTCTCGGTCGGCCACGACCCTCCCGCGGGCGCTCTCGCGGTCGTGCCGGCACCCCCCAGCATATGCCGATTCGGCTCCAAGGGACCGACATGCGAGTCCTCGTTCTCGGCGCCGGGTACGCCGGCGTCGCGCTGACACGGAAGCTCGAACGCACCCTCGACGACGACGTCGACGTCGTCGTCGTCGACGACACCGGCACGCACGTCGTCCAGCACGAAGTCCACCGCGTCATCCGGAAACCCCGGGTCGCCGACCACATCACGCTCGACCTCCACGACCTCTTCGACCGCGCCGAGGTCCGCGAAGGCACCGTCGTCGACGTGGACACCGACGCGAACGAGGTGACGCTCGCCGACGACACCGTCCTCACGTACGACGTCGGCGCGGTCTGCCTCGGGAGCGAGACCGCGTACTACGACCTCCCCGGCGTCCGCGAGCACGCCATCCCCTGCAAGCGCGTCTCGCACGCCGAAACCATCCGCGAGTCCGTCCTCGACGCGATCGAGTCCGGTGGTCGCGCCATCGTCGGCGGCGCCGGCCTCTCCGGCGTGCAGGTCGCCGGCGAACTCGCCGCCCTCCGCGACGCCCACACCGACCCATCGCCGACGGACGACAGCGACCCGTCGCTGACCGACGACACCGACCCGGTCCAGGTCAGCATCGACGACGCGAACGACCCGACCGAAGACCTCGAAACGGACGCCCCCGCGGCCGACGACCCCGCAGCCGACGACGCCACCGCCGACGACACCGCGGCCGACGACTTGGGGCCGGAGGCCGCTTCGGCCGACGACTTCGAGGTGACCGTCCTCGAGATGCGACCCTCGGTCGCACCCGGATTCCCCGAGAACTTCCAGACCGCCGTGCACGACGCACTCGAAGACGCCGGCGTCGACGTCCGCACGAACGCCGCCGTCGCCGAAGCCACCGCCGACGCCGTCGTCCTCGAGGACGGCACGCGAATCGAGTACGACACGTTCGTCTGGACCGGCGGCATCGCCGGCCCGGAAGCGACCGACGGCGACCGCGTCGACGCCCGAGCCGACCTCCGCGTCGGCGGCGACACGTTCGTCGTCGGGGACGCCGGGCGCGTCGTCGACGCCGACGGCGAAGCCGTCCCCGCGAGCGCCCAATCAGCCATCCGCGAAGCACGCGTCGCCGCCGCCAACGTCGCGGCGCTCGTCGAGCACCGCCGGACGAGCGAGCCAGGCGATTTCGAACCGCGCATGAAGCGCTTCGAGTTCGACTCCCCCGGCTGGCTCGTCTCCATCGGGAACGGCGCCGTCGCTCAGGTCGGCCCTACCGTCATCACCGGACGCGCCGCCGTCGCCCTCAAAGCCAGCGTCGGCGCCGGCTACCTCTCCGGGATCGGCGAACTCCAGAACGCCACCGACCTCGTCAACGACGAACTCGACCTCGACCCCGGCCACGACGACGCCTGACGTCGCAAGCGGAAGTCAGAACCGAGCGTACTGCTGTCGCTGCTCACCGCGGTTCGTCCTCGTCGTCGACCTCCGACATGAACGACTGCAGGAGCTTGCGCTCGCCCGCACGCAGATGCTCGTGGAGCGTCGGCGACGAGATGTCCATCGCCTCCGCGACCTCCTCCGCCGTCGACTCCCGCGGCCACTCGTAGTACCCCGCCGAGAACGCCGTCTCCATCGCCGTCTGCTGGCGCTCCGTCAATCGGTCCTCGAGGTCCTTCCGGAACGACTCGCCGGACTGCACCGAGCGCTCGACGCGGCGCTTCGAGAGCACCGACGTCTCCTCGTACGCCGACTCGACCGCGCGCGCCAGCGCCTTCAGGTCCGCGTCCGGCGCGACCTCCGCGACCAGCCGGCCCTCGCCCTCCTCCACGCGGAACGTCTTCACGGTCGCCCCCGACGACGAGAGCGTGTGCACCGCCGACGACGCGACCGTGATCTCGAACAGCGACGGGTCGCCATCCGTCACCAACCGAACGTCCTCGACGAGGTCGTGCGTCGTCGCCGCCTCCAGGAACGACTCCCCGGACACCCCCGCAGCTTCCAGATAGCACGTCAACGACGAGTCGCTCGTCGACGCCACACCCTTCAGGTTCGCCGTCGCACCCGTCGACGCCGACAGGTCGACGAACGGATCCGACCGGTCCGTATGCCGGAACTCCAGCTCCACGATGGTGTCCGCGAGCAAGAGCTTGCGTTGCTCGACCGAGTTGATACCGTTCCCGATGCGCTCCCCGAGCTCGCCGAACACCTCGAGCTCCTGCTCGCCGAACGCGTCCGCGCGCTCCGCGTACACCAGGACCGCGCCGTACGTCTTCTCGCGGTACGATAGCGGCGCGATCACCGCAGACGTCTCCTCGACCGGATCGTCGCCGAACACCGCCTCCCGATGTGCCTCCGACACCGAATCGATCGCTCGAACCTCACCCGTCGACACCGCGTCCTTCACGCGCGTCGCCACCTCGCTCACGTCACCCGTCTCGGACTCGACGCGGTCGACGTCCGCACCAGCCGCAACCCGCGGGTCGAACCGCTCCGTGCGCTCGTTGTATCCCGTGATCCACGCGACCGAGTACGCGCCCGAGTCGGCGAGCGACGCACACACCTCCGACTCGATCTCCTCGCGACTCTCCGCGTCCACGAGCACGCGGTCGACCTGCCGGATGACCGTATTGATGTGCGTCAACCGATCCAGCTCGCGCTCCCGGCGCTCGATCACCGGCTCGTACTCCTCGTACTGCTCGGTGATCTCTTCGCGGAGCGCCGCTAGCTCGTCGGCGTCCCGGAGTTCCTCGCTTTCGCGCGCCGCGAGCGCCTCCTCGGTGGAACTCATCGCGAAGTACTCGCGGACGTCCTCGTCGAACGACGACCGCGCGAGCATCTCGTCGACCGCCTCCAGGATGTCGTCCTGGGACACCGGCTTCACGAGGTAGTCGTCGAACGGCATGTCGACGATGTCCGTGTCCGGCGCGACCGCCGTCATCATCGCCACCGGCACGTCGAACCCGCGGTCCCGGAACGCCTCCAGGACCTCGTCGCCCGACAGCGTCGGCATCCGTCGGTCCAGCAGGACGGCGTCCACGTCCTCGCTCATCGCCTCTAAGGCCTCCTCGCCGCTGTTCGCGACGCGAGGCACGTACTGTCCGGCGTCCAGCCAGTACTCGCAGGTCTCCGCCAGGTCCACGTCGTCGTCAACCACGAGGACTACCGGGGCGTCCTCGTTCGACGGCACGTCCTCGGTCGCGTCAGTACTCATTGCGCACGTATTCAGACGGCCCTCTCAAAACAGACTCCCCTAACTACGTAGGCCGACCCTACGTGAGTTGGGTTTCGAACAGGTCACGGCGACCCGTACGTCATCTCGATGACCACCAAGCGAACGACGACGCGGTCGGTCGAACACGAGGTTTCCACGGAGTTCGACCCGATGCTGTCGATATTCCACCCCTGCTCGTCGAGCGTCCGCTCCCACGCCGGAGCGTACTCCGTGTCGGCGACATCGACCTGAACCCCGATGCTCGAACCGGTCTCGGCGTGCAGGAGCTCGGTCGACTGCTCCTCCATAGTCACTTCGACGTTGTCCGTCGACCCGATAGCGCCCTGCGACGACGTCACCGCGACGAGCGACACCACCGCGCTCTCGCTCGTACACGTCATCGTGGGCTGCAGCACCGTCACTGACGCCGTCCCGTCACGCCGGAACACGCCGCCGGACTCGTACGCGACCGCCGTATCGTCCACGTAGAACTCGAACGACCCGACTGGGTTCGGGTCTGGCGTTACCTCTGTCCCGTCGACGAGCACCTCGATGTCCGTCGATTCGTCGACCTGCAACTGACCGCCACCGAGGTTCAGCGACCCACCGCGACGCTTCGCCTCGCCCTTCACGATGTCGCTCATACTCAACGCGACCGCCTCCAGCGCACGCTCCGCGTTCGCCTTCTGTTCACCGTCACGCACCTCGCGGATCGACGAGAACCCCGTCCCGTACACGAGCGCAACCGAGGTGATGATGATGGAGAACACGATGATGAACGCCAGCACGTCACTCACCGCGCGCTCGTCGCCCGTCAGCCCGAGCGAACGCATCATAGTCGCACCTCCATAGGGGACAACGACGGCGACGGTGCGTCGTTCTGAAGCGTCAAATCACCAGAACTATCGATAACGATGTAGAACGACCCGCCGTTCACCGTCTGCGGTGACCCCTGAAGATCTATTTGTGGGTCGATTGGAACGACGACTTCGCTCTCAACACCACCGGGAGTCGATAGAACCAAACACTGTACGTCTGAGGGAGTCGGCGCCAGGTCTCCAGGTGCGTCACAGTTCGCGTCTCCCTCACGTAACTCTACGTTGTAGTTGTCCCCCGCGACGTACTCCGGGTGGGAGACGCGAACGGCCATCGTCCCGCCCCCAGCGTCCTCGGCGCTGTAGTACGCCGACGAGATCTCCGACGCCATCCGGTTCCCGATGGTCCGCAGCTCCGTCTTGGTCGCACGCTCCTTCTCGTCGCGAAGCAGCCCGCTCCCGCCGACGAGCAATCCCGTGATGAGGATAGTCGTGATACCGATGGTCAGCACGTGCGTCACCGCGATAGACACCGCCCGGTCGTCCGCAAAGAAGTTACTCCGAATCATCGTGAGCGATTGTACACCTCCACGTAGTACTCCTCCGTGAACGTCGCCTGTCCCGAATCGTAGCGGACCTCTATCTCGAATTCCCAGGCGTCCCACGTCACGAACGGCTCGCCGGCGCCCAAGCTGGCGTCCTGGAACTGGAGCGTCGGGTTCAGTTCCGGCTCGTCGTTCATCGTGAGCGAGTACGACCCCTGGACACTATCCCCTCGGATGAACGTTACGTTTCGAGCAGTCCCATTATCGATGGCCTCCCACGGACCTAGCTGTCCGTCGCAAGCGTCATACCCCTGGACGTTACCGTCGGAGAAGTTGAACGTCACCGTCGACGCGCTATCGGAGCCCGGGAGCACGCACTCCGTCCCCGAGAAGTCCCGATACGGCTGCGGGGAATCGTTCACGGTCCGTATCGCGACCTCGCTCGTCGACGACTTCTCGTAAATCCACACCACGTGGTTCTCGTTCGACGACGGCGGCGACCACATGACTCGGAACGCATCCTGTCCACCGGCCGTCAAACTCGATCGTTCGACAGTCATATCGAAGTCACGGACGATAGCGTCGCCGCCAGGCGGTTGCATGAGCGTCCAATTCGGGGCGCCGCCCGGCGCGGTGAAATCCGACCCCCCTTTATCTTGGATGCGAGCACCGTACGTCACGTCAGCGCTCGACGAACTCACCCGGACCGACGCAACCGCTGGACTAGCCGCTCCGGCGACCTTCGTCAACCCGTCGCTGTACGTGGAAACGTTCGCGGTAATCCCGTCATACGCCTCCGTCTGGTCCACCGGATTGCCGAACGCTCCCTTCGCGTTTACGCGCTCCGCAAGTCGCTTCACGCTCACCTCGACCTCGTCATTCAGGAGTTGCGCGTCCCGCGGCGCGCTCGCCGCGCCCGTCGACGCGACGTTCTCCGTGTACAGGACCGTGTTGAACACGACCGCGAGCCCGAGCACGATGAACGCGATCGCGACCGCGCCAACGAGGATGAGTTGCGCGCGGTCGCTTCGCTCGTCGAACGCGACTCCTACCATACGATCACCTTCACCGTCACCACGTTGTACACCGGACTGTCATCGTACGCGTCCGGAATCGGATAATACCCGTTGTCGCCGTCGCTCTTGTCCGTGTCGTACCACGAGAGCGCGCGCTCGTCACCGCCCGGACCAGTGAGGCGCTGGTCGTCGTAGAGCGTGATGGTGTACGTCGCCACCACGCCACTCTGCGTCGAGAATCCGTTCCGAACCATCGTCATCGTCCCACCGTCCGGGTTCCCGGAATCGTCCTGGTACGTCACGAGCACGTTGTACCCGTTCTTGTCCTCGAACGCCTCCTCCAACATCAGCAACAGTCCTCGCGGTGCCTTCCCAGGTGGCAGGTCGCTACTGTACCCGAGCGACCGGCCGTCCGACGCCGCGAACCGACGGTCGGTGTTCGACTCCGTTCCATTCCAGTACCGGATCATCTTCGAGAGGTTCCCCGAATCCGCGCTCAGGACCAGCATGTCCTGCGCTTCCAAGCGTACCTGGTCGCGCGCGTCGCGGTCGACCGTCCCACCCGTCGTCGGCGTGATGACGACCGACTGGAGCGCGAACAACACCGCGGTCAAGATGAGTATCGACCCGATGAACCCCTCGAGCGTGTACGCCTGTCCCCTGTTGTCATCGAACATGCTTACCACACCCTCACGACGAGCAGACACCCGGTCTTACAGTCATCGACGCCCGGCAGACGAATGACTCTCGTCGTGGACGCCGCTGCCTGATTCGACGGGTAATCGTCGCCGCCTGTCAGTCGATACGTCCCACCGTCGTAGTTCGTCTCGACGACGTCACCGGAACGCGTCTGTATCGTGACGTTGACCTGCGCGGTTGTACGCAATCCGAACTCGTTCCGAATATCGGTCCCGGACACCGTGACGCCCGAGTCCGACGAACCGATTACTTCGCCGACCATCTCGTCGAGGTCCAGCGTCCGCGCGCTTCCATCCTCGGCGTACGTGTCGACGACGGTCGCTGCAACGCGGTCGGACTTCGCGGGAATCGCGTCCGTCACCGGCGACCCGAACGGCGTCACGGTCGACGGCACGAACGCGAACGTGAACGTCACCGTCAACAGGAACACGCTGATACCGACCGCGAAGTCCTGCGTCGTCTGCCCGCGGTCGCGTCCCCGGAGGCCGGTGAGGTCTCGCGCCGACATTATACGCCCACCGCTGCCCAGACCACGAGCGCGATCGTCAGCAGTACCAGCACGAACTTCAGGCCACTCGTGATGTCCGCGTCACGGATGTAGCCCGCGATGACGCCCGAGAGGATGGCCTGCATCGTGACCGCGTGGAAGAACAGCATCGACAGCAGCGAGACGTTGATGCTGCTCCCCAGTCCCGACGCGGCACCGCCAGCGGACGCACCACCGCCGCCGCTCGAGGAGTTCGCGGTGACGCCCTGGAGCGTATCCAGGAACTGCGTCTTCAGTATCGCCATCACCGCCAGGAGCGTCAGGTACGTCATGATGATGATGACGACCTGCATGCGCGTGCGGGACTTCCGTTCGCGCTCGATGTCGTCCTGGTTCTCGGACGCTTGCGCCGCCGTCGACAGCACGTCCGTGATCTGACTGGACGCCTCCTGGGCCTTCGAGATGAGCTTCACCGTCCGCGCCATCCGCGGCATGTGGTACTTGTTGTTGAACTCGACGAGCGCGTCCTTCAGGCTCATCCCGTAGTTCACCTTCGCGTGCATCGTGTCGAACTCGGTCGCCATCTTCCCGCTCGTCGTCTCCGACACCGTCTTCAGCGACTCCAGGAGCGTGAGGCCGGTGTCATTCGCGGAGGAGAGCTTCCGGAGGTTGTCGGAGATGTTCGAGACGATGGCCTTCCGGGAGCGGACGTTCCACTCGCGGAACACCGCGAACGGCAGGAAGATCAGGTACGCCGGCATGTAGACGTACATGAACGTCCCCCAGACGGGCGCGTTCTGCATGCCCTCCCAGCTCGTCGGCACCGACCCGGTGAGCGCCGCGAGGATGACGACGACGAGCGCGAGCGGGACCGTTATCGCTGCCGTGTACGCCGGGTTCTCGCGGAAGAACAGGTGCGGCGCCTTCAGCACGCGGATCGTCTCGTGCGTGCCTTCCTTGTTCTTGATGCGCTTGAACATCGACCCGCGGTCAGCGTACTGCTCGACGAGCCCGAGATTCAGGAGGCCGGCGTCCTGCTGTTGCAGCAACCGTTCGTCCGCGTCACTCGGCAACAGGTACCCGTCGCCCGGTTCGTCCTCCTTCACCGTCGACACCAGCACGAGGAACCCCAGGCCAGTCAGCGGGATGAGGCCGTAGACGGTGCCGTACAGCATCGTCACCTGTGCTTCGCCGAGCATCTGCATGATGACGAGGATGATGATGAGTAGGAGCGGGAACAGCGACAGCGTCATGTACATCTCGCCGAACAACTCCAGGGTCTCCAGCGTGAGTTCCTGCTGTTGCTTCGCCGTCCGCATGTGCTTCTCCTTCTTGTCGTAGAGGAACCCCTCCATGTCACCGCCGGAGTTCACGATGGAGAGCATGTCCGTCAGGAATTGCGCGAGTTCGTCGCTCGGCGTCTCCATCGCCTGATTCCGGATCGCGGTCCGATAGTCCGTGTCGAAGTACTCCGTCTCCTGAACGATGCTCTGGAACTCCTTGGCGACCTCGCCGTACGTGTCCTCCGCGGCCGCCATCGCCTCCAGGATCTCGAGCTGGTTCAGGCCGCCGACGGAGAGCGCGTACATGAACGACACCGCGTCCGTCAGGAGCATGTTGATCTCGCGCTTCCGGCTGGACGCCCGCGAGTACGGGACCGCGACGAGCGCACCGAACCCCATCGCGAACCCGATCGTCCCGAGGAACAACCCCGTTGCGAGGATGAGCGCCGGAATCTTGATGAGGTTGATGAAGTCGACGACCGCCGGGTTCGTGATACCGATTCCCGTCAGACTCTCCGTGTTCGTGATGAGGAACGTGAACACGAGGTACCCGATGAGCATCCCCATCAGCCAGAGGATGCCGCCCGCGAGCACGCCGATACCGAGCGCTCGCGAGAGGTACATCTCGACGGTGTCCGTCATCCGCGACTGCGCGAGCTTCGTCTCCACGTCCGCGACGAAGTTCGAGTCGTCCGCGAACAACCGCGTGTACAGCGGGTAGAACATGTCACCGAGGCTGTCCGAGCCCGCGTCGAACCCGCCGTCCTGGTCGGTCGTCTGCAGGCTCATTCCTCGTCACCGCCGCTCGAGAACACGGACCCGTCGTCCTCGTCGTCCTCATCCTCGTCCCCGTCGAACACGCCACCGCCGTCGCCACCACCGAACACCGAGTCGTCGTCCGGCGGCCCGCCGTCGGCCCCGTCGTCGTCACCGAAGACGCTGTCGTCGTCGTCCGACGCGTCCGCATCCTCGTCGAAGATCGCACCGTCGCTCTCCCCGAAGATTGAGTCGTCGTCCTCGTCGAAGAACGGCTCGTCGTCGTCGCCGAAGAACGCCTCCTCGTCGACGTCGTCGACGTCGTCGTCCGCGTTCGACGCACCGTCACCGGTCGACTGCTCGTCGTCACCGAATATCGCCCCGTCGTCGCCGCTACCGGCCGCTGCCGTGTCCTCGTCGTCGACAGTGTCGGCGGACGAAGACTCCGTCGACGCCGGCGACTCGCCCGCTTTCGCGGGCTCGCGCGACGGTTCGTCGTCGGTCGACGACTCGTCGTCTTCGTCCGTCAACGCCGGGAACTCCGCGTCGATGTCGCCGGCGTCGTCCTCCAGTGCCGCGTCGTCCTCACCGAACACGGCCCCCTGGTCGTCGGCCGCATCAGCGTCGAACGCCGCCCCGTCCTCCTCGAGGACCGCGTCCTCGTCCGGACCAGCGTCGAACGCAGCCTCGTCGTCCAACGCCGACGCATCAGCCTGCCCGACGCTCCCGTCGCTCGCATCCCCGACCGCCGAATCGTCGCTCTCGTCCTCCTGCGCCCCACTCCCGGCCTCCAGCTCAGGCGCGTCAGCCGGCGCCGACTCCTGCGCGGAACTCGCGTCCTGCGCGTCGGTCGACCCGCCAGAATCCCCGCCGAACGGATTCGCGTCGTCGTCTCCCTCGCCGAACGAGAACCCGCCACCGTCGTCGCTCAACCACGACGGCCCATCGGTCTCGTCACTGTCACCGAACGAGAAGTCGTCGTCCTCGTCGTCCCCACCGAGCGTGAAGCCGTCGCCGCCACCGACGTCGTCCAGCGAACTCCCGAAGTCGAAGTCGTCACCGCCGGACTCCACCGCCTCCGACGCGTCCACGTCCTCCTCGGTACTCACGCCACTGAGCGCGCTCGCGAGCCCACTCGGGATCTTCCCACGGTACTCCTCGAACATCGATTCCTCCGCCCGCTCGAGGATGTCCTGCGCGAGGTTGTACGTCTCGTCGTCCGGGTCCGGCCGCGGAACGAGTTCCTCGTCCTCCGGGTCGACGTCGATGAGGACGGACTCCATCTCTCGGAGGTCCGTCAGACTCTCCTCCAGTTGCCCGTTCGCGATGAGCGTCAGGATGGTCTCCGGGTCGTTGATGAACGCCTGCACGATCGCCGCGACCTGCGCGTACTCGTTCAACCCGGTCTTGATGATGTACGCCAGGATGACCCGGCGCTTGAACAGCTCCTCGTCGAGCTTCTCCTGGCCCCACCCGCGGTCGAACTTGATCTCCTCGACGGTGTTCGAGTCCCCCATCTTCAGGAACTCGTCCGTCTCCGCCTGCCACTGGTAGACGTCCTGAACGTTGATCTCGTCGTTCTCCGCGTCGTAGTGATTGATCTCCGTGATGTTCCGGTTCCGACGGACCTTCCGGCCGTTCACGCGCGTCTGCGTCTGGATCGACACCAGGTCGAGCGCGGTGAACATCGTCTTCGAGACGTTGATCGGGTCGGTCGTGAACCGCTTCAGGACCTCGCCGACGGAGTCCGCGTGGAACGTCGTGTACGTCGTGTGCCCCGTCGACATGACCTGGAACAGGACCCGACCCTCCTCCCCACGGATCTCGCCCATCACGATGTAGTCCGGGCGTTGACGCAGTGCGGCACGCAGCAGGTCGAACTCGTCGACGTCACCCTGACTGTCCTCGCTGAACGACGGGCGCGTGACGCTCGCCACCCAGTTCCGCTGGGGCAGCTCGACCTCGCGCGTGTCCTCGATGGACACGATCTTCGTGTTCGAAGGGATGAACAGCGAGATCGCGTTCAGGCTCGTCGTCTTCCCGGACGCCGTCCCGCCCGCGAAGATGAGGCTCTTGTGGTTCTCGATACACAACCAGAGGAACGCCATCTCGTCGAGCGAGAACGTGTTCCAGTTGATGAGGTCCACGGGCGTGAACGGGACGTCCTTGAACTGACGGATGGTGTAGTTCGTCCCGTGGTCGCTCACCTCCTTCCCGAGGGTCAACTGTGCGCGTGACCCGTCCGGGAGCGTCGCGTCCACCTGCGGCCGCCGCTTCGAGATACCCTTCCCGGAGCGCTGGGCGAGCTTCACCACGAAGTCGTCGAGTTCGCGCTCGCCGTGATAGATGTTCGAGATGATCTGCTCGTACTCGCCGTGGTAGACGAAGATCGGCGAGTTGTGGCCGTCGCACGAGATGTCCTCCACGTTGATGTCGTGCTTGATCGGGTCGATGCGCTCGTACCCGATGAAGTCCCGTTTCAGGAAGTACAGGAGCTTCTCGACCTGGTACTCGTTGAGCGTCTCCGGGTCCTCCTCGAGCAGTACGGGCTCCGGCCGGGCTTTGATGCCGTCGAGCTCTCGCCCGAATCCTTCTGCATCCTCGTCAGCGCCCGTGTCGGGCGCCCCGTCCCCGTCGGTGTCCGCGGTCCCGAAGAACCGGCGGATGCTCTCCGTGATGGACTTCGTGCCCGAGGCTGCACCTGCCGAGTCCGAGGACGCCGGCGTTCCCTTGAAGAGGTCGTAGCGCTTCAGGAGTCGTTTCGTCTCGCGGTCGATGACGTCCCGTCGAGCGTCCTCGTCGCCTTCGACCGCGACGTCCTCGTCGCTGTACTTGATCGCGGTCCGGAGCTTGCCCGTCATGAACTCCTCGAGGTCGTCCTCGAGCTCGTTCATGTACGGCTGGATGACGTAGTACTTGCGCTCGTTCTCCTTCTCGGAGAGGAAGATGATGACGAACGCGTAGGGTTTGTTCACCCAGTAGCGTTCCTCTTCGCGGAAGTGCGTCTTCTTCTCCATCGGGACGGCCTTCTCCAGGTCGTACCGGTTGACGACGGTCGTGTTCCCGCCGGGGTCCGAGAAGAACTCGTCCTCTTCGACCTCCTCCTGGACGTTCACGGTGCGTTCTTCGACGACCTCCGCGAGCTCCTGTGCGAAGTCGTCGCCTTGACTGAGAACGCCTTCGACCTCGTCGTCCTCGAAGCTCAGGTGGTCGGTCTCGTCGAACTGGACTTTCTCGCCGTCCCCGTCGGTCGGACACGAGCCGTCGTCCTCGTAGTAGTACTGCCACTTGAAGTGCTCCCACGTCCACGTGTCCTTGACGACTGGCGTCGTCTCGGGGTCGACCTGACTCTTGAACTCGTTCCAGAGCCACTTCGCGCCCGGTGCGACGTCCTCGGTGATGTGCGCGGCGAGGTCGTCGGGGTGCACGCCGAGGTACGGTTCGGGGTCGAAGTCGACGCGGTCCCAGTCGCCGCCTTCGGGAACCGTCTGGACCGTCCCTTCCTGGGTGCCCAGGCCCATCCTGCTCGAATCCTCGCTTGTGCTGTCTTCGACGTTCCGGTAGAGTGCGGATACGTCGTCGCCGTACCCGTGCTCCTGCATGAACTCCCGCCAGGTGTACTCGCCAACCCGAACCGAGGAACCGTCGGTCGGGCCATCGGACGCCGCCTCGTCCGACGCCCCAGAATCGCCCCCATCGAGCCCGTCTTGCCCTGTCTGGTCGGCGTCGTTAATAGCCATTGCCTACCCCTTTACGCGTGCGAGCAAAAAACCTTCCACCGATTATCATCGATGATATCGCCATCTTCGTCCAGTCATCTAGTTGTCTATTCCGACGTGAAGGTCTACGCTTGCTTCCGGTTTCGATGGAAACGGCAGCGTTACGCATCGACTTTATTCCGCCGGAGATTCCCCGACATGAACTGCCATTTATATCGGCGGCATTGTCACTAAATTCCACACATGGGGCGTGCGGCCACTGGATTCTCGGTAAGACCCAGTTACGGAACCGCAACGTGCACGCAACCAACTCCTACTCCAGACCGCCTACACCACCACGGAGCCGACCACTCCGAAGGAGCCCCGCCCGCGACTCACGCTACAGGCACCCCGAGCGCGACAACCACGCGACTCCTGCACAGGAACGCCTGGGGAGCGAGCGAAGTGGCGGAACCGGACTTGACGGGAGTCCCGCGAGCATCGCGAGTGGGACTCAGGAACGCTCGCTGAACGAACGAAGTGAGTGAAGCGGGCGTGACGGGATTCGAACCACGGTCGCTCACTTCGTTCGCTCTCTGATTCGAACCCCGCATGCCCGTGTTGCTCCTCACGTGCGTTCGGTGCAGACACGGGCGTGGCGGGGTTCGAACCCGCGATCGGGGGGTTAGGAACCTCCCGCCCTATCCGCTAGGCCACACGCCCGCGAGGGGCGTGGTGGAGAATCAGTTCGTTTCCGTGGACGTGTCCGTGGACGCGTCGGTGGACGTGTCGGTGGTCGTCGTCTCGTCGAACGAGCTGTCGTCGTCGAACGCGCTGTCGTTACTGCTGGACGGGCCCTCACGCATGTCCTGCAGTTCCTCCTCCACTTCTTCGCGGCCTTTCTGGAATTCGCCCATCGCTTCACCGGTCGAGCGCGCGAGCTTGGGAATCTTGTTCGCTCCGAAGAGCAGGACCGCGATGAGGAAGACGATGACCATCTCTGGCGCACCGAGTCCCCCAATGAATGTCGGAATCGTTTCGAGTGCCATCTCTACCTCACGCTTACCCGACGCCAAATATAGGCTTTTTGCTCGTCCGACCGACGCGAACGAACCACTCCAGTTCAGGTATCGACACGAACTCGCTCCTGGGCCGAGGATTCGAAACCCCGTGTGAACACACGTCAGGGGCTCCGCGAGCGCAACCGGTATGCCGATGCTTCCACAAGTGTCGCGGTGATGGTCGACGAAGGCGACACTGCACCCGAGTTCACTGCACCAGTCGCGACCGGCGACGTCGAATCGATCACGCTCTCGGACGCCGTCGCGGACGGCCCGGTCGTCCTCGCGTTCTTCCCCGGAGCGTTCACGAGCGTCTGCACGGCCGAGATGTGTTCGTTCCGCGATCGGTTGAGTGCGTTCGAGGACGTCGACGCGACCGTGTACGGCGTCAGCACCGACTCGCCGTTCTCACTGAACGAGTTCCGCGCTCAGAACGACCTCTCGTTCGGGCTCGTCAGCGACCACGAGAAGGACATCATCGACGCGTACGACGTCCGCACGAGCTTCGACCACATCGGCCTGCACGGGCTCGCGAAGCGCGCCGTCTTCGTCCTGGATAGTGACCGGACGATAACGTACGCGTGGGTGAGCGACGACCCGAGCGTGGAACCCGACTACGACGAGGTTGCGACTGCTGCCGACGCCGCCGACTGACCGACTCGACCCCACGTGTCGCGGCCGGCAACCCGCGAAGACGGACCGACTCGACGGAGGATTCTTCTTTCCGCAGCGCCACGACGCGGTATGAGCGACACTGAAAGTGACACCGGGAACGGTCGTGTGTACTCGCCGAAGGGCGAGCACGCGTTTCCGGACGAGAAACTGAACGCGGTCCTCGAGTTCGTCGAGAACGACCCGGAGATACAGACGTACCTCGAGGCGCAGAACGTGAACGCGGTCGACCGCAAGGGGTACAACGACCACGGCGTGAAGCACATCAAGATCGTTCGGCATCGAGCACTCTGCCTGTACGACCTCCTGAAGCGCGCGGGCGTCGAGTTCAATGGCGCGAAACAACAGGGCCTCGACGAGGAGGACGAGGCGGTCATCGTCGCACTCGCTGCGACCCTCCACGACATCGGGCACGTCGTGCATCGCGACAACCACTCGTACTACTCGATACCGCTCGCGTCCGACGAACTCGACCGCATCCTCCCGGAGTTCTACACGAAACCGGAGTGCGTTCGCGTGAAGGGCGAGGTCCTGCACGCCATCCTCTGTCATCACACCGAGGAGATACCGCTCACGAAGGAGGCCGGCGTGGTCCGGGTCGCGGACGCGCTCGACATGGAGAGCGGGCGGTCGCGGATGCCGTACGAGCGCGGTGGCCGTGGCATCAATACGATATCGAG
The DNA here is from genome assembly GCF_037081675.1 of Halorubellus litoreus. GTDB lineage: Archaea > Halobacteriota > Halobacteria > Halobacteriales > Natrialbaceae > Halorubellus > Halorubellus litoreus. The sequence goes on from NZ_JAZAQL010000005.1 coordinate 136,555, forward strand.
TCAGGCGATAGAGAGCGTCTCGCTCTCGTCGGGCGAGGACCATCCGGTGCTCGTCGAGATCGAGATGAACTCGGCAGCGGGCGTCTACCAGGTCGACAACCTCCTGAAGGCGAAGCTCCAGGATTCGATGCTCGAACACGAGATCCGTATCGTGGCTATCCAGTCGACGAGTAACGGCGACGAGCTCGTCGAACGCATCGAGCTCTGACATCCTCCCCGTCCTGAACGACGGGGCTTCCCGTTCCATAGGTTGGTGCCGCGAGCGCAAGCTTTCTGTCGTCGTGGTCCCGACCGTCGAGCGTGACCGAAGCGGACCGCGACTGGCCGGACCCGCCGCTGGAGAGCGACCGCGACGCCGGCCGTCTCCGCGTGCGTCTGGCGTGTTCGGCGGTGGTTTTCCTGGCGTTCGTCGCGCTCTCCTGGAGCTACGTCGGCGAGGTCCTCGCGATGCTCTGGCCGCCCCACGAGTCGCTATCGCGATGGTTCACGCTGGTTCTCCTCCAGCTCATGGGGTACGTGATACTGCCGCTACTCGTCGGTGGGTTCCTCGGCGATCTCGTCTACGACCGGTTCGTCGACGATTGAGTGTTTCCTCGACGGTCGGGCGACTCGTCGACCCGCGGCTCGTTCGCCGCGGCGGTGCGTTTGGTCGTTCGATGCGTCGGTCGTCGTCAGGTAGTGACGGAGACGCGTTCGGCACCGTGACGTTCGACGTGCCCGTCGGCTTCGAGCGTGGAGATGACGTCGAACAGACCGAGTTTGCGGAGGCCGAGTGCGTCCGCGAGGTCGTCGACGCTCGCGTCGCGTTCCTGTGCGAGGTAGACGTAGACGAGCTTCGCTTGCGGCGATTCGATGCTCTCCGGAACGACGGGTGTCGCGTCCGTTCGCGCGCGAGTGGTGGCAGTCATGGTAGAACGAACCCAAAAGTTCGACGACCATAAATCTCCGTGTCGACACTCGTCGAAACTATCGGGGGGTTGCCGACGACGACGGCTGGACGTGCCACGCCCGCAGCGAGAGACGCTCGCTCAGACACCACTGGAGACCGTCTCGCGCCACTGGCAACGCTTGCGTGTTCTTCGACTGACGACGACCATCGTCGAGAACACGACAGGACAAGGGGGAGCGACGGAGTTCGAACCGAACCCAGACGTGCTCGCTCACTGCGTTCGCTGTGCGCGACTGGGAGGCTTCGAGTCCCGTCTTCGTGATCGTCACTAATCTTCGTTTGTAGCGAGGAAGGGGCGGGATTCGAACCACGCGAAGCCTCTCCACGAATCGCGTTCGTGGACTGCTCTCCCACTGAGCTACCCTTCCACGGCCGGCGGTTCGAGTCGATGTCTGATAGGGGCGTTGGTCGGCGAATCGAAACGAACGCCTTAACCGCTCCTGCGCGCAAGCACGTGGTCGTTATGAGTATCGCAGAGATAGTCTTCGCGACGCTGACGGGGTTGATCGCTGGTGCGGTGTTCGCGCTCGTCGACGCACCGATACCGGCACCGCCCGCGCTCGCTGGTGTCATGGGTATCGTCGGCATCTACGCCGGATTCAAACTCGTCGAGCACTTCGATCTCGTCGGCGCGGTCGCGGACGCGATTCCGCTTTGAGAACGAGGAGCCCTCAGTCGCCGGAGACACCTTGGTTCTTCGTGTCCTCTTCCGGTGCGTCGAACGCGTAGTAGATCGTCCCCATGACGACGCCGAACACGGCGTGTCCGGCGAGCATCGCGCTCGACACGTACGGGAACGGGAGCGAGACCGACGAGACGACCCCGAGCCAGAGTGGCATCGCGAGCGCTGTCAGGACGACCCAGACGCCGAGCGCGAAGAGGAGCCCGGCCCCGATCTGCTCCCGAGCATCGGCCCCTGACCGGTCGCTGAGTCCGATGATGACGGCGAAGGCGATCCCGAGAACGCTCGCGTGCAGGACGTGGAGTATCCATCCGAGGACCGCATCGCCCGGTGGGTCGACCCCGTACAACGCCGGAATCATCTCGCGGAGTACTAACGGGTCGATGACGGATACCACCGCGCCGGAGACGAGTCCACCCAGTAGCCCACTTGCCAGTCCCAGTCGCCAATCGCCCCCGAACGGGTCTGCGACCTCCGGTGGTGATTGGGTCGTCTCAGTAGCCATCGATTGGGGGTACGTAGACGCGACGAGCGTAATGTAATATTGACCATATCGTGCCCGCAGGACCACGTTTCACGGCCCGGGAAGGTGCGGGAAGAACGCTCGCCGGTACCGAGTAGGCTGCCGTTTTCGAGACGCGGTGCTCGCGGGTCGAGAACGAGGAACGGATACGGTCGACGAAAGCGCGAGTCGGGAGCGTTCAGTACGAGCGTTCCTTGGGCTCGTACGTCTTGTTCTCGCCCTCGAGGATGACCGGACGGAAGAACACCTGGGGTTCGCCGTCGTGCCATCCGATGAGCGTGTGCTTCAGCCACTCCTCGTCCTTGCGTTCCTGGTGCTCCTTGCGCCAGTGCGCGCCGCGGAACTCGTCGCGGACGAGCGCGCCCATCGCTATCGTCTCGGCGATGTCGATGAGGTTCCGCGTCTCGATCGTATGCTGGAGGTCCGTGTTGAACGTGCGACTCGGGTCCTCGACGTACACGTCCTCGTAGGCCTCGCGGATGTCGCGGATGTCCCGCAGTGCTTGCTTCACGCCTTCCTCCTCGCGGAAGACGTTCACGTTCTGCGTCATCGTCTTCTGGAGGCGTTCGCGGATCTGGGAGTGCTTCACGCCCTCTTCCTTCGAGAGCATCTCCTCGACGCGTTCGCGTTCGGCTTCGACCTCGCGTTCGACGACTGCGGTCGGGTCCTGCGTGACCGCGCCACCGTCCGCGGCAGCGGTCTCGCCACCGGCGCCACTGATACCGGCTTCGCCCGGCTGGACCGGCATCTCGGTGTCGTCGTACTCGATGTCGCCGCGTTCGCCCGTCTCGATCTTCGGCTCGCCCATGTCGGCACCTGCGGCGTGCTTGCCGGCGCGCGCACCGAACACGATGAGTTCCGGGAGCGCGTTCCCGCCGAGGCGGTTCGCGCCGTGCACGCTCACGCACGCCGTCTCGCCGGCCGCGTACAGGCCCTCGATACAGGTGTGCCCGTTCTCGTCGGTCTCGACGCCACCCATCTGGTAGTGCTGCCCGGGCTTGACCGGCATCGGCTCGACGAGCCCGTCCACGCCCTCGAAGTCCTCCGCGAGGTGGAGGATGTTCTCCAGGCGGTCCATGATGCGTTCCTCGCCGAGGTGACGCATGTCGAGCATCACGTACTCGTCCTCGAACCCACGCCCTTCGTTGACCTCCGTCAGTTCGGCGCGGGAGACGACGTCGCGGCTCGCGAGCTCGCCTTCGTTGTTCGCGTACCCGTGTTCGAACATGAACCGCTCCCCGTCGGCGTTGTAGAGGATACCGCCCTCCCCGCGGACGCCTTCGGAGATGAGAACGCCAGTGCTCGGGAGCGTCGTCGGGTGGAACTGCACGAACTCCATGTCCTCCAGCGGCACGCCGGCGCGGTACGCGATGGCGTACCCGTCACCGGTGTTCGCGACCGCGTTCGTCGTGTGGTCGAACGCCTGCCCGGGGCCGCCAGTCGCGAGGATGACGCCGTTCTTCGCCTTGAAGCCGGCAATCTCGCCGGTCTTGATGTCCATCGCGACGCAGCCGTGGCACGTGCGCTCGCTCGGGTCGTCCTCGTCCGTGACCGCGACGTCCTGCACGTACCACTCGTCGTACACCTCGATACCTCGCTTCACGACCTGCTCGTACATCGTGTGCAGGAGGTGATGCCCGGTCTCGGCGCCCGCGTACGTCGTTCGCGGGAACGACAGCCCGCCGAACGGCCGCTGGCTGACGGTGCCGTCGTCCTCGCGACTGAACGGCATCCCCCAGTGCTCGATCTGGATGACCTCCTCCGGGGCGTCCTGCGCCAGGGTCTCGACCGCGGGGGCGTCCCCGAGGTAGTCCGAGCCCTTCATCGTGTCGTACGCGTGCAACTCCCAGTCGTCGCCCTCTCGGAGTGCCGCGTTGATGCCGCCTTCCGCCGCGCCCGTGTGCGAGCGCACCGGATGGAGTTTCGTGACGATAGCCACGTCCGCGCCTTCTTCGTGGGCAGCGATCGCCGCGCGGAGTCCCGCGCCGCCACCGCCGACCACGATTACGTCGTGTTCGTACATGTTGAGTGCTTAGGATTCGATGACTTGAAGTTGTCTACCAGAACTTCAGGTTGTTCTTCACGGCTTCGCGCTTGAGTTCCTGGATGTGCTCGGTGAGCGGGATGTCCTTCGGACAGACCTCGGTGCACGAAAACTGCGTCTGGCACCGCCAGACGCCGTGTTCCTGTTCGAGGATGCGGAGTCGGTGCTCCTCGAGCTCCTCCTGGTCCTCGCGCTCGTCCATGTAGAACCGGTACGCCTTGTTGATCGCCGCCGGCCCCAGGTACTCGTTGTCGCCCGCCGCGATGTTACACGAGGACATGCACGCGCCACACCAGATGCAGCGCGTACTCATCTTGATCTTCTCGCGGTTCTCCCGGGTCTGCTTCTGCTCCTCACCACTCGGCGCGTTCTCGTCGCCCTGGAAGTACGGCTCCACCGAGTGCATCTGGTCGTAGAAGTGCTGCATGTCCACGACGAGGTCCTTCACGACGTCCTGGTGCGGGAGCGGTTCGACGCGAACCGGCCAGTCCAGGTCGCTCATCTGGGTCTTACAACAGAGACGCTGCTGGCCGTTGACGAACATCGCGTCCGACCCACAGACCGCCTGCCGGCACGAGTGCCGGAACGTCAGCGACGGGTCGTAGTGGTCGCGCGCGTACATGAGCGCGTCCAGGACCGTCATCCCCTTCGTGAACGGGACGTGGAACTCGTCGAACCGCGGTTCCTGTTTCCCTTCGACCTCGGGGTCGTACCGGAAGACCTTCAGTTGGACCGAGCGCTCGGCGGCCTCGATCTCCTCCTGGGCCTTCTTCTGGGCGTCCCGATAGCTGGCGGCCTCGGCCTTCTTCGCCATCCGCTTGTCCTGGGGTGATTCGGCCGACGCGTCAGCCTCCGCCTCGGCGCTCGACTCCGCCTCCGCTTCCTGTTCTGGTACTTGCGTGCTCATTGTTAGACGAGGTCCGTCATCGCGAGTGCGACGCGCGTGCCCTGCACGACGAGCAACACTCCGGCGAGGCCGAGGATGCCCTGTGCCGCGCGCTTCTGGATGCCCTTGATGCCCTGGTTCACCATCGCGTTGTAGATGCCGTTGACGCCGTGGAACGTCGCGGTGACGAGGAACAGCCACATCGTCGCGAAGTACCCGACCTGACTCATCCGCGCGGACGTGCCGGCGAACGTGATCTCGTACGCGTGGTGGTAGAAGTGCAGGAGGAAGAAGTGGAACGCGAGAACGACGATGAGGAACGCCGCGGTGATGCGCTGGAAGAGCCAGCCCCAGCCACCGCGCTCGAAGGACGTCGGCGCGCCACTGGTCTCTGCGGCCATCAGGCGCCACCTCCGAGGCCCGCGAGGAACGTCGGAACGCTCGCGACGACGATCGCGCCCGTCAGGACGAGCGACGCGTAGAAGCTCTTATCTTGCGACCCGAGCCCGATGCCGAGGTCGACGAGCAGCAGTCGCGTGCCGTTCAGGATGTGGAAGACGGCCGTGGACAGCAGCCCGATCTCGAGGATGCGAACGATGAAGATGCTTTCGAGACTCTGGAGCGTCTGCGTGTACGTTTCTGCGCCGGTCGTTGCCGTGGAGAGGACGGCGATGTGCGTGAAGAGGTAGCCGACGAGGATCCATCCGGTGAACTTGTGGAAGATCCACGCCCACATGCCGGCCTGGAACTCCTTCCACCGGCCGAAGTCCTCGACGAGACCGCGGTTGTAAGACTGGCTCATGCTCTATGCGGGACGCTTGGACCGTACCGGTATAGAAGTTACTACCTCGGCGTCCAAGATGGCGGTTCGACGGCGTCGCGACGGGGGTTCTCGCTGGCTGGGCGGTGTCGCAGAACGAGTCGACGGTGTGCGAGCGACGGTTGGCGGCGTTCGAACCGAACCCGTTCGGTCGCGCGACGGTCAGTGGGTGGTCGCGCTCGCGCTGCTCGACCGGGCGTTCGCGGGCGCGTCGATGGAGTCAGGCGTTCGCGGGCGCGTCGACGGCGGTCGGCGTCTGGTCGCGTTCGAGCGCGCGCCGCGTCGGTTCGTCGAGTTCGACGAGGTGACAGAGCGGGTTCCCCGGGTAGACGACGGGGTTCTCGAGGATGCCGACGAGGACGCCCGTGAACGGGGCTTCGACGGCGGTGTTGTCCTCCTTGAACGGACTCGTGATGGTGCAGATGCGGTCGCCTTCGTGGACGAGGCTCCCGCACTCGAAGTGCATGTCGACCATGCCGCCGGCGTCGGCGCGCAGCCACGTCTTCTCGTCGTTGTCCTCGACGACGGTCCGCCACCCCGGCCAGCTCACGGCCTCCTGCGCGAGGAGGCCGTACTCGGCGAGGACGCTCCGGACGCCGTCGAGCGCGCGGTCGATGAGGCGACGCTGGAAGCGGTGGGCTTCCCCCATCTCGATGGTGATGGTGGGGACGCCGGCGTCGCTGGCCTCCCGGCGGAGGGTGCCGCTGGGGCCGTCGCTGGAGATGATGACGTTCGAGGAGAACGCGTTCGCGAGGCGCGAGACGTCGTCGTCGGCCATGTCGGCGCGGACGTGGAGCATGTTCGTTCGGCCGCGCGTTGACGTGTGGAGGTCGATGCCGAGGTCGCACGGCTCCACGAAGTTCGTGAAGATGCGGTGCGCCATGCGCTTCGCGCTCGTCGAGTCCTCGCGTCCCGGGAACGACCGGTTCAGGTCGCGGTCGTAGATCGGGAGGTAGCGTTGCTGCGCGAGGAACCCGGGGACGTTCAGGACGGGCATGCAGACGAGCGTCCCCCGGAGGTCCGCGAGGTCCCACTCGTGGGCGACCTCGCGGACGACCTCGATGCCGTTCAGTTCGTCGCCGTGCGCGGCCGCGGAGAGGAACACGGTCGGGCCGGCGTGCTCGCCGTTGATGATGGTCACTGGGATGCGGACTGGGTCACCGAGGTACGTCTCGCTGATACCGTAGCGGATGTTCGCGGTCTCCCCGGGGTCCACGCGGCCCCCGTTGTACGTGAACGCGTCCGCCGCGTCGTCGCTCATGACTCGCCTTCGGTCGTCGGCACGTAAATGCCTGCAGGTCGCGCACCGGTGAAGTTGGGACGGACCGTTATTACGGATGGTGTCGTACTGGTTGTCATGGAGGTACGTGACGCGACTGCTGACGACTTCGAAGCGATGCGGCGGACCGCCGCGGCGTCGATGCACGAGTCCTACGATTCGTTCCTCGATCCGGAGACCATCGACGCCGCGCTCGACGAATGGTACGGTGCTGACACGCTCGCGGCGCAAGTGACCGCCGAGGGCGCGCTCCTGTACGTCGCCGTCGAGGACGACGACGTCGTCGGGTTCGTGCAGGCGGAGACGGTCTCGAAGGACCCCGTGGAGGGGCGCGTGCTCTGGCTGCACGTGCATCCGGACGCGCGCGGTGACGGCGTCGGGTCGCGCCTGTTCGTTCGCGCGCAGGAGGCGCTCGTCGACGCGGGCGCGGAACGCATCACGGGCGTCGTCCTGGAGGGGAACGACCTGGGGACGGCGTTCTACGAGGGGCACGGGTTCACGCGCGCCGGTGAACGCGAGGTGGAGGTCGGCGACGAATCCTACGCCGAGGCCATCTACGTGCAGGGCGAGTCCGGCGGGACGGAGTGGGAGAGCCTCGACGAGTACGACGTCGACGGTCGGTCGGTGTACGTGAGTTACAGCGAGGCCGACCGCGGGTCGAACGGCCCGCTGTACACGGCGTACAGCGACCCGGACCGCGAGCAGAAGTACGGGTTCTTCTGTGGCGCGTGCCACTCGTTCGACGTGTCGATGGACTCGATGGGCGTCGTCGAGTGCAACGACTGCGAGAACCGCCGGAAGGCGACGCGCTGGGACGCGTCGTACCTCTGAACGCCGCGCGAACCCAACGTTCGACGGCCTGGATACGAAGGCCGTCGCCGTCCGGCGGTCACGTCGAAGCCGTCGGGGAAACAGTGACTGAGACCCTCACGCGCTTGATACAAGTCTATCAGGGAACGCTTTTGGAACCCCCGTGAGTGGGTATGGACATGAACGGTTCTTCCGGTGTACGCGTCGGCGTTCTCAGCTTCCACAACAGCAAGGAGTCCAAAGCGATCTGTAACGCGGTCGAGGACCTCGGGCACGAACCCGAGTGGCTCCGCGAGGAGAACACGACGATTCGCGTGCGCGGCGACGACGTGGAGCTGACACCCGACGTCGACGTGGTCGCGAACCGGATGCTGCTCTCGAACACCGAGCAGCCCTGCGAGGAGCTCGGTATCGCGAACACGATTCAGAGCCTGCGACCGATGCTGAACACGCCGAACGCGACGCTGCGTGCGTCCCACAAGTTCGCGACCGCCGGTGCGCTCGCAGAGGCCGATATCCAGGTCCCGGACGCGCTGATGGCGCTCGACTCGACGGCGCTGAACGCCGCGCGCGACGACTTCGGTGAGGAAGCGGTGTACAAGACCGCTATCGGCACGCACGGCGGTGGGACGTGGAAGGTCACGCGCGACGAGCACGTGAACCCGAAGGTCGGGAACCGGTACGCGTTCCTGCAGTCGCTCATCGAGCGCGACGGCCAGAAGCACCGCGACATCCGCGTGTACGTCGTCGGCGACGACGTCGTCGGCGCGATGTACCGGTATGCACCGGACAACGACTGGCGGACGAACGTCGCGCTCGGCGGGAGCGTCGAGGACGCGACCGACGACCTCCCCGAGGAGGTCGTCGACATCGCGACGAAGGCCTCCGAGGTCGTCGGCCTGGACTACGCTGGCGTCGACATCGTCGAGGGGAACGACGGCTGGTTCGTGCTCGAGGTCAACCCGACCGCGGGCTTCAAGGGCCTGTACGAGGCGACCGGGCGGAGTCCGGCGCCGTACATCGCGAAGCTCGCCATCGAGCGCGCCGGCGGGACGGTCGACCAGGAGCGCGTGCGCGAGCTCTCCGCGACGCTCGACGATTCGGTGCCGTCGTGTAAGCCGCGGCTGCCGACGTCGGACTCGGACGAACCCGTCATCGTCGGGTACACCGAGGAGGTCGTCGTGCACGGCACGCAGGGGTCGAAGACGGTGGTGGCGAAGTCCGACACGGGCGCGACGCGGACGAGCATCGACACGAGTCTCGCCGCGGAGATCGGCGCGGGCCCGATCAAGTCCGTGATGAAGGTGAAGTCCGGGAGCCTGAAGTCCGGGAAGTCCCGGCCCGTGGTCGACCTCGTGGTCGGCGTCGGCGGCCGCCAGCACACGGTCACGGCGAGCGTCGAGGACCGCAGTCACATGGACTACCCGCTCCTGCTCGGGCGGGACATCCTCGGGAACTACCAGGTGGACGTTTCGAAGACCGTCGACGGGAACGACGAGGCGAACGAGGAAGAGGAGGAGAGCCTCGAGGAGTAGTCAGAGCGCTTCGAGCGTCCAGAGTGCGGCCATCCCGACGGCTATCGTCGCGGGCACGTTCTCGGTCTTCCAGGCGACGAGCGCCGCGAGTGCCGCGGCCGGGAGTTTCGGGGAGTACGCGACCGCGGGGAGGACCGTGGCTGTGGGTTCGACGACGATCACCGCGGGGACGACGAGCGCGGCGAGGACGGCTGCGGGAACGAACTCGAGTGCGCGTTCGACCCGGGGTGGGATCTCGTCGACGCGGCCGACGACGACGACGAACGACGCTTTGAGCGCGAACGTGCCGAGGCCACCGGCGAGGACGACGAGCCAGAGCGTCGCGTCGCTGGCGGTCACGAGCCCTCACCTGCGGGGGTGTCGTTCGGCGTCTCGCGCGTCACTTCGAGCGCGGTCGCGGCGAGCACGCCGAGGAGGGCGGCGACGACGAGCGAGACGTCGTAGGGAAGATTCGTGCCGAGGACGGTGCCGGCGCCGCCGACGACGGCGGCGAGCGCGCTCGGTGCGCCCTTGACGTTCGGAACGAGGAGGGCGAGGAACGTCAGTGGGATGGCGAACTCGAGCGAGAGCCCGGGCGGGACCTGTGCGCCGACGAGGACGCCCGTTATCGTCGCGATCTGCCACACGACCCAGAGCGTCGCGGCGGCGCCGACGTAGTACCACTTGCGGCGCGACGGACTCCGGTCGTTGTCCTGGTAGTCGACGAGCGCGACCGCGTACGCCTGGTCGGTCATGAGGTACGCGAGGAGCGCGCGCCAGCGAGTGGAGAACGCGCGGAAGTGCGGAGCGATGCTCGCGGCGTACATCGGGTAGCGGAGGTTCACGACGAGGATGGTCGCGACGACGACGGCCGCGGGCGATCCCTTGGCCAGCAGTTCGACGGCGGCGAGCTGGGCGGCGCCCGCGAACACGACCGCGGACATCGCCGCGGCGACGGTCGGCGGGAGTCCGCGGTCGACAGCGGTGACGCCGTAGACGAGGCCGAACGGGACGACGCCGAGGAGGAACGGCGTCATCGCTCGCATGCCGTCGAGCGCGTCGGCGCGAGCGCTCACGGCGACATCACCGGCGGCGACGCTCTCGTCTCGGTCATGCCAGAATCCGACGACGCCCCCACCAATCGGTCTTTGGGTCGGGGCAGTCGCGACGGTCGATGCGACCGGCTCGGGTGGCTTCGCGGTCAGTCCTCGACGACCTCGTCGACGCTCTCGGCGACGTCCTCGTCGACGCGCCAGAGGTAGAGGGCGGCGTAGCTCCGGTACGGCTTCCAGCGTTCGGCGCGCTCGCGCATCTCGGCGCGCGTGAGGTCGTCGCCGTCGGGGAACACGCGCTGCATGCCCTTGCGGACGCCGAGGTCGCCGACCGGAAAGACGTCCTCGCGGCCGAGCGCGAACAGGAGCTGCATGTTCGCGGTCCACTCGCCGACGCCCGTGATGGCGGTGAGTGCGTCGCGGACCGCGTCGTCGCTCTCGTCGGCGAACGACTCGACGGAGTAGCCGTGCTCTTCGAACGCGTCGGCGACCTCGTTGACGTACCGCGTCTTCTGGCGCGACAGGCCGGCGTCCCGGAGGACGTCGTCGTCGGTGGCCCGGATGCCTGCGGGGGTCACGTCGACCGCGTCGAACAGCCGTTCGCGGGTCGCGGCGGCGCTCGCCATGGACACCTGCTGGCGGAGGATGGACGTGACGAGGCGCTCGAAGAGGTCGTCGGCGGTCTCGACGTGTAACTCGCCGTGCTCGGCGACCACGGGACCGAGTATCTCGTCGTCGCGGAGGAACGCGTGCGGGTCCGTCGCTGGCGCGTCGGCGTCGTCTGTCACGCCCGATCGTACGCCGTCCGGGCGGTTAGCGTTCACGACTCCGGTGGCGACGCCGACCGTCCGCGACCCGGGCTAGACGATTTGGCCGGACTCAGACGGGCGTCGAGCGGCGTTCTGGCGGACATGGAACGAGCCGAACTCGACGTTCGGACGTCCATGACCACGGCCGTCGACGCAGCCCTCGCGTTCCTGGGCGTCGTCGCTATCGTCTTCCCAATCAGCGCGCTCGCGGACGCGGTCCTCGGTTCGCCGCTCGGTGCACGCGTCTGGTTCGTCGCCGGCGCCGCCGGTCTCGTCGGCGCGGTCGCGTTCGCGGCTCGCGACCTGTCGCTCGGCCGGCTCGCGAAGTTCATCGGCGTGACGGCCGCGAGCTCGTTCGCGTGGCTCGTCGCCGTCGCCGCCGTCATGACGCTCGCCGGCGTCGCCATCCCTGCAGGTGACCGTCGACCGTTCCTCTACGCCGGCCTGCTCGCGCTCGCCACCGCGTACGTCGGCGTCTACAGCGACGCCGTCGACGTCGACTACGAGCACGGGAGCGCGTCCTCGTTCGGCGCGTCCTGACGCGGTCGACGACGCGGCGCGGCGCCGTCGATGCTTGCCGCCGCACCCGAGAGACGCCCTCTCCCGCCCACACCGATAGCGTCAGGTATCCGAGGAGAGTAGGGTCAGTATGGAGAACACCGCCAGCGGCGTCCGGTCGTGGCTGCTCGCCACCGTCGACTTCGCGTTCGCGTTCCTCGGCGTGGCCGCGGTCGCGTACCCGACGCTCTCCCTCGTCGCTTCCCTCGTCGGCTCCCCGTTCCTCCGCGCGCTCGCCCCCATCCTCACGTTCGTCCTCGCGTTCGGCGCGAGCTATCCCTACGTCGCCGGCGACTGGTCGCTCGGCCGCCTCGGCGAGTTCCTGTTCGTCGCCGTCGCCGGGGCGCTCGCGTGGGGCGCACTCGTCGCCGGCGTCGTCCTCGCGCTCGACCTCGCCACCGACCCCGGCGACCCCGCGCCCATCGCGACCGCGTGGACGCTCGCCCTCGCCACCGCGTACGTCGTCGTCTACTGGCAGGAACGCCAGCTGTTCCGATGACACAGGCGGGTCGCCCGCGGCTCAGCCCTCCGAGGCCCGCGACCGCGGACCGAAACCCTCACGGGGGCTAGTGGCGACACCGAGAGCATGGCCGACCTCGAACAACGACTGCAGGCGTGGTTCGGTCTCGGCGTCGAGGTCGTGTACACGTTCTTCGCGTTCGTCCTCGTCTCGCTACCGTTCCTCGCGCTCGGCGACGACGCGTTCGGCGAGCCACTCGGCGCCCTCGTCGTCCCCCTCGTCCTCGGCATCGGCATCGGCGGCACCGTCGCGTTCGAACTCGGGACGTACTCGTTCGACCGCCTAGGGCACTTCGTCGTCGCCGCGTTCGCCGCCGCAATCGCGTGGGTGCTCGTCGTCTCCACGCTCGTCCTCGTCTTCGACCTCTGGCGCGCGCCCCGCGACCCGCTCCCGATGTTCGTCGCGTGGTCGCTCTCGCTCGCCACCGGGTACGTCCTCGTCTACCGCGGCGAGGACGCACTCGCCTGACGGGGTCGATTCCGCCAGTCGCTCGTTTCAGCAAGTCACTGCTTCGCGAGCGTCACCGTGTACGTGTGCTCCCAGTCGCCGTCGCCGTCGCGTAGCTTTGCGACCGTCCAGTCGGTGCCAACGACCGCGTCCCGTATCTCCGCGGCCGTGAACAGGCGGAAGAGCCACGGCCGGCCGAGATCGCCGGCGTACTCGTACTGCACGACGCGGAACGCTCGCTCGCCGGCGGGGTCCTCGCGGAACCCGATCAGGTCCCGGGTCGTCTCGTGACTCGGGTCGTAGCCGTCGAAGACGGCGGTCGCGTCCGGCGTCGTCACGTGCGCCAGATCGCCGAGGAAGGCCCGCAACCCGGGGAGCGACTTCGCGATGCCGGTCTGGGTGCCGACGCTGTACGCACCCCGGAACGCGTCGCGCTCGAAGTGCTCGCGGAGCGAGAACATGTCCGCCTGCACGACGCGCTCGACGCCACGGTCCCGGAGGACGTCCACGAGGAACTCGCTCGGCTCCACCGCCGTCACCGTCGCACGCGCCCCGTCGGCAGGCGTCGACCGGTCTTGGACCGCGAGCGCCTGCCGGCCCGCGCCCGCCCCGAGGTCGAGTACCGGCGCTTCGAGATCGGCGAGCGCGTCGCCGTCGTCCAGCGACCACGCGTCGAAGTATCCCGCGACGTCGTGCTCGACCGTCTCCTCGCCGTCGAGATACCGGAGCGGGCCGTCGTACTCGTCGTGGTACCAGTCGTGAAGCGCTCGCGCGAACACTTCGGTCATGCGAGTACCGACAGCGACCCACTCGAAAAAAGCCCGGATAGCGTGGGCAACGGTAGCATTCGACGTGATCGCTGGCGCGAACGTCAGTCGTCGTCCGCCGTCGCGACCGCCGTCTGGTCGGCAGTCGCGACGCCGAGGAACCGGAACTTCGCACCGCCCGATTCGCTCTCCTCGGGGACGACCGTCCACCCGTGGCCTTCGGCTATCTCCCGGACGATCGCCAGCCCGAAGCCCGTGCCGTCGTCGTTCGTCGTGAAGCCCTCCTCGAGGACCGAGTCGGCGTCGTCCGCGGGGAGGCCCGGTCCGTCGTCGGCCACCCAGAACGCGCGGTCGTCGACGTCGAGTACCGTCTCGTCGTCGAACCCGTCCACGCCGACGGTCACCGTCACCGCCTCGCCGGCGTGCTCGCGAGCGTTCCGGAACACGTTCTCGAACAGCCGCTGGAGGCGGTCCGCGTCCGCGAGCACCACCGCCGTCGTCGCCGCCTCGCTCGCCGCCTCCAGGGTCATCTCGGCGGTGTCGACGGTCCCCCACGCTCGCTGCGCGACCGTCCAGACACCCACCGGGTCCGGGTTCTCGACGACGTCGCCCTCGCGCGCCATCGCGAGGATGTCCTCGATGAGCGTCTCCATGCGCTCGGTCGCCGTCGCCGCCTCAGCCGCGTACTCTCGGACGGCCTCGTCGTCGGTCGTCGACTCGATGAGCTCGACGTAGCCCCCCGCGACGTTCAGCGGGTTCCGGAGGTCGTGACTGACGACGCTCGCGAACCCCTCCAGTTGGTCGTTCTTCCGCTCGAGCTCGCGCTCGCGCTCCACGCGCTCGGTGACGTCCTGCACGAGGAACAACCGTCCGACGCGCTCGTCGCCGTCGACGACGGGCGAGACGTCGACCTGATAGTGCTCGCGGCCCCGCTGCGTGTCGACGGCCACCGTCTCCGTCGTCTCCACGACGCCGTCGAACCGCGCGAACAACACCGAGTCAGGTAGATGATCGACGACCGCGTCCCCGACGACGTCAGCGTCCTCGTCCACGCCGAACAACCTGCGCGCCTGCCGGTTCACGTCCACGAGCCGGCCGTCGCGCACGACGAACATCCCTGCCGCCATCGTGTCGATGACCGTCTGGCGCGCGATCGGCGAGACGGACGCGACGTCCGCGCTCGACACCACCCAGTAGAACGCGATACCGCTCACGAGGAACGCCGGCGGCGTCGGGTCGACGGCCACGACCTCGGCGACGAACAGGACGTTCGCGGCCATCGGCACGACCGCACACGCACCGAGCACGAGACTCTGCCGTCGGAACAGGCGCTCGCGGCGACGGATGACGTCCACCATCACGGCCACGCCCACCATCGTGACGACGTACATGTACCCGACGTGCGCGAAGAACAGGACGCCGTGCCCGCCGTCGACGATGGGCGTCACCGCGCGCGACCAGTCCAGTTCCCAGAACAACTCGTGGGAGCCGTTCGTCCAGACGACGACGTTCACGAGCACCGGTTCGACCGCGAGCCCCGCGAGGAGTCGGTCGCTGACGGCGTCGACTCGGTCGCTGTACTCGAGCGCGACCAGGAGCCACGCGGTCGGAACCACCGGAATCCCGAGGTACGTCAGCTTCGTGAACGCGTACGTCACCGACGGCGAGATACCGAGGCCGTCGAAGAACGCCATCGTCGTCCACGCGAGGACGGCCACCAGCAGTAACTGGAGGAACCTGGTCAGGTCGGTGGGGTCCTCGCGACGCAGGCTGACGAGCGTCCAGACCGAGACCGCTGCAGTGCTCGCCAGCAGCAAAAGGTACCAGACTGGAGCCTTGAACAACAAGGATACTGACAACCGTTACCACTGACTTGCGCGGTCACCGGAAAACGTCTTACGGCCCACCGGACGACGAACGAGTCGGTTCGTCGCGTCAGTCGTCCGCGAACAGTCGCGTCAGTAGCCCTTGCCGAGGAGCTCGCGCGCGATGATGTTCTTCTGGATCTCGGTCGTGCCCTCGTAGATCTGCGTGATCTTCGCGTCCCGGTAGAACCGCTCGACGGGGAAGTCGTTCACGAACCCGGCGCCGCCGTGGATCTGGACGGCCTCGTTCGCGACGTCGACCGCGACGCGCGACCCGAACTCCTTGGCCATCGACGCGAGCTGCGTGATGTCCTCGCCCTGGTCGACGTTCCACGCCGCCTTGTACGTCAGCATGCGCGCCGCCTCGGTGCGCGTGTGCATATCGGCGAGCTTGTGCTGGATGGCCTGGAAGTCGCTGATGGGGCGGTCGAACTGCTCGCGTTCCTGCGCGTAGGAGAGCGCCGCCTCGCTCGCGCCCTTCGCGATACCGACGCCCTGCGCGGCGACGGCGGTACGGGTCTCGTCGAAGAACTGCATCTGCTGGAGGAAGCCCATGCCGCGGTTCCCGATGAGGTTCTCCTCGGGGACGCGCACGTCGTTCAGCATGAGTTCCGCGGTGTCGCTCGCGCGGATACCGAGCTTGCCCGTGATCTTCTCGGACTCGAACCCGTCGCGGTCGGCCTCGACGACGATCTGACTGAAGCCGTTGTAGCGGCCCTCGGCGTCCGGGTCGGTCTCGCAGAGGACGACGTAGTAGTCGCCGATGGACCCGTTCGTGATCCACATCTTGTTCCCGTTGATCACCCACTCGTCGCCGTCCTTCTCCGCCTGCGTCGAGACGGAGGAGACGTCGCTGCCGGTGTCGGGTTCGCTGATGGCGGCGCCCATGATGGCGTCACCCTTCGGGATGGGTTCGAGGAAGCGCTCCTTCTGGTCCTCGGTCCCGAACTCCATGATGGCGTCCGCGCCGAAGCTCGTCGAGGTCAGCGACAGGCCGATACCGGGGTCGACCGCGAACAGCTCTTCGGTGATGAGCGCGGACTCGAGGTTCCCGTAGTCGGCGCCGCCGTACTCGAAGGGGATGTGCGCGCCGAGCAGGCCCGCGTCCGCGGCCTTCTCGATGATGTCCCAGGGGTACTTCTCCTCGACGTCGTACTCTTGGGCGACCGGTTCGATCTCGTTCTCGGCGAATCGAGCGACCTCTTCCTTGATCTGTTTCTGCTCGTCTGAGAGCGCGAAGTCCATAGTAAACCATTAACGCATTGTTCGTTAAAAAGGTATGTACCCGCCGGTAAACTAGACAGGAGTTGGTGGGTTCGCTAAGGGAAACCTTGAAACGATTGCCAGTTGACTTCTCGTCCATGGAGTTGGAAGAAGTCAACACCGTCGCAGTTCTCGGCGCAGGTAACATGGGCCACGGCATCGCGGAGGTCGCGGCCCTCGCCGGCTACGACGTCAACATGCGGGACATCAAGGACGAGTTCGTCCAGGGCGGCTACGAGAAGATCGAGTGGTCGCTCGGCAAGCTCGCCGACAGCGAACAGATCACCGAAGCGGACGCCGACGACGCGCTCGACCGCGTCACACCCCTCGTCGACCTCGAGGAGACCGTCGCGGACGCGGACGTCGTCATCGAGGCCGTCCCCGAACGCATGGACGTCAAGGAGGACACGTGGACGGACGTCGAAGCGTACGCGCCCGACCACACCGTCTTCACGACGAACACGTCCTCGCTCTCGATCACGGACCTCTCCGAGTTCACGGAGCGCCCCGAGCGCTTCTGCGGGATGCACTTCTTCAACCCGCCGATCCGGATGGACCTCGTCGAGGTCATCTCCGGCGCACACACCGACGACTCGACGCTCGACCTCGTCGAGGACCTCGCCGAGGACTTCGGGAAGACGCCCGTCCGCGTCCGCAAGGACGTCCCCGGGTTCATCGTGAACCGCATCCTCGTCCCCCTCATGAACGAGGCCGCGTGGCTCGTCGACGAGGGCGTCGCAACCATCGAGGAGGTCGACGCGACGACGAAGTTCGACATCGGCCTCCCGATGGGGAGCTTCGAGCTCTCGGACTACGTCGGCATCGACGTCGGCTACCACGTCCTCGACTACATGCACGAGGTCGCGGGCGACCGCTACGAGCCCGCGCCGATGATGGTCGAGAAGGTCGAGAACGAGGAGTTCGGTCAGAAGTCCGGGAAGGGCTTCTACGACTACGAGGACGGCGACGGTGCCGAGGTCCCGATGGACGACGACCTCTTCAACGAGACCGTCAAGGAGCGCCTGCTCGCGGCGCTCGCGAACGAGGTCGCGTTCCTCGTCGGCGACGACGTCGCCAGCCCCGAGGAGATCGACACGGCAGTGAAACTCGGCGGGCGCTGGCCGAAGGGCCCGGCGAAGTTCTGTGACGAGTACGGCGTCGCGGCGCTCGCCGAGGCGCTCGACGACGCGCACGAGGAGAGCGGGCACCCGCGCTATGAGGCGTTCGACTACCTCGCGACCGTCGTCGAGGAAGGCGGGTTCTACGACGACGACGGCGACGACGAGGACGGCGCGGTCGACTTCGAGACGCTCGAACTCACGTACCCCGGCGACAAGGTCGCGCAGATCGAACTCAGCCGGCCCCAGCAGATGAACTCCATCAGCCTGGAGCTCATCGAGGAGCTCGACGCCGCGATCGACGTGGTCGACGAGGACGACGACGTGCGCGCGCTCCTCCTCACCGGGGCGGGCTCGAAGGCGTTCTCCGCAGGTGCGGACTTCATGAGTATCGCCGGCGGCGGCGCCGACCCCTTCGGCGCGGTCGAACTCTCGAAGTACGGCCAGGAGACGTTCGGGCGCCTCGAGGAGATCGAGATGCCGGTCGTCGCGGCCATCGACGGCTACTGTCTCGGCGGCGGGATGGAGCTCGCGACGTGCGCTGACGTCCGCGTCGCGTCCTCGCGCTCCGAGTTCGGTCAGCCCGAGTTCAACCTCGGCCTCCTCCCGGGATGGGGCGGCACGCAGCGCCTCCAGCGCATCGTCGGCATGGGGCGCGCGAAGGAGATCATCTTCACCGCCGAGCGCTTCCCCGCCGAGGAGATGGAAGGGTTCGGGTTCGTGAACGAGGTGTACGACGCCGAGTCCTTCGACGAGGAGGCGCTCGCGTACGCGGAGAAGCTCGCCGGCGGCCCGCCGCTCGCGCAGCGCTTCACGAAGCGCGCGATGCACAAGGGCTGGGACAACCACGAGGCCGGCCTGGAAGTCGAGTCGATGGGCTTCGGGCACGTCGTCGGCAGCGAGGACGTCCACGAGGGCATCAACGCGTTCTTCGGCGACGACGACCCCGAATTCGAAGGGAAGTAAGCGTCTGACCGCGGCTCCGCGAATCTCCTATTCGAGGTCGTAGTTCGATTCTCTTCTCTCGCGGCCGCTTCGGTCCTCGTAGTCGAGCGTCCAGAGTGCGAGCGCGACGCTCGCGACGGTCGGGATGCCGAGCGTGAGGACGTATCCGCCAATCGTGTAGTACACCCCGTACGCGACCCCGTTCCAGATGATGTTGAGCGTCGGTATCGTGCCCTCACCGAGGTAAGTACCGACCGTGTAGCCGATGGACAACAGCGGGCCGACAGTCAGCCAGGATAGCGACCCGATGCCGAGTCCGGTCCAGAGCGCGTTCCGTCGCGAGACTGCCCCGGCATCGGGAATCCGAACCCACCAGAGCGCCCAGGCCCACGCGGCGGCGTTCACGACGACGAGCATAACCCAGAGCACGCCGATGGGTTCCATCATCACGAGTGCCGGGATGCCGACCAGTAGGGCAGTGAACACGAATGCGAACGCGCCGTACACCCTGGCAGCCGTTCTTGGATCCCGCGCGTTCGACGCGACCCACTCGGGGCGGTCCGGGACGCGTCGCGCCACGAAACCAGGGACGAGGTTCTCGACGCGCATACGGCTCTGACGTGCACGGCCCGGTCACAAAAGCGACCGGGTAGGGAACCGTCTGCCCCGAGTGCGCCGCGTCACTGGAACTGATACGTCGATTCGCGTTTCTCGCGGCCACTCTGCTCCTCGTGGTCGAGCGTCCAGAGTGCCAGGGCGACGCTCGCGACGGTGGGGATGCCGAGCGTGGCCACGAACCCGCCGATCGAGTAGACCGTCCCGCCCGCGAGGACGTTCGAGAGGGTGGGTGCTCTCGCCGCGCCGGTGAGCGCCGAGTACCCGGTCTGCGTGGCGAAGACGAGTGGGCCGACGGTGAGCCAGGAGAGCGTGCCGATGGCCGTCCCCACGGCGACGGTTCGGCGACGCGAGAGCGCTCCCGAGTCGGGGACGAACGCGTGCCAGAGGACCCACGTCCACGCCACCGCGTTCGCGACGACGACCGGCACGAACACGAGCGTCCCGGGGTGCACGACGACGAACGCGGCGATCGCGAAGAACAGCGTCGAGAACGCGAACGCGAACGTCCCGTAGACGCGAGCGGCGACGCGGGGGGTGCGCGGATTCGCTGCGACCCACTCGGGTCGCTCCGGGAGTCGTCGCTCGACGAAGCCCGTGAGCAGGTCCTCG
Organism: Halorubellus litoreus; assembly: GCF_037081675.1. GTDB lineage: Archaea > Halobacteriota > Halobacteria > Halobacteriales > Natrialbaceae > Halorubellus > Halorubellus litoreus. The sequence goes on from NZ_JAZAQL010000005.1 coordinate 156,633, forward strand.
ACGCCCATATCGCTCGAGAGTTCACGGTGCTGTGACAAAAGTCCGGGGGCGCTCGGTCGCGAGCCGGGAGGCGTCGGTCACTGGAACTGGTAGTCCGACTTCCGTCGCTCCAGGTCGCCGCGTTCCTCGTCGTCGAGCATCCAGAGCGCGAGCCCGAGGCTCGCGACGGTCGGGATGCCGAGCGTGAACACGAATCCCCAGATGGAGAAGAACAGCCCCATGCCGAGCGTCATGCCGAGGGCGTTCCCGAGGGCGAGGGATTCTCCACCGAGGACCCTGGCCGCAAGGCCGGCGGTGGAGATGAGCGGGCCGACGGTCAGCCAGGAGAATGTTCCGATGGCGAGGCCGGTCGTGAGCGTGGTTCGTCTCGATACCTCGCCGTCCCCTGGGATGCGCAGCGACCAGAGTAACCACGTCCACCCCACGGCGTTCGCGACCACGAGCGGGACGTACGCGAGTGCGAGCGGGTTCCCGACGGCGAAGACGAGGAAGAACAGCGTGGAGAACCCGAACGCGAAGTATCCGTAGACCCTCGCAGCGGTTCGTGGGTCGCGCTGGTTCTCCTCGACCCACTCGGGGCGCCGGGGGACGCGCCTCGCGACGAATCCCGGCACGAGGTCCTCGATGCGAACCATAGACGAGTCCTCACAGCGCCGTGACAAAGCGATTCCGACGCGTGCTCTCGCTCGCGACCCCGGCCCTGGAGTCGGTTGCGACCGGTAGATTCGTACAGTTCCCGGCCGGCGACTCCCGTATGCGAGTGAGCGTCATCGGCGGCGGGAACGCGGGCGAGGCGGACCTGAAGCGAGCGCGCGAGGTCGGTCGATTGGTCGCCGAAGCCGGACACGACCTCGTCTGTGGCGGCCGCGGCGGCGTGATGGCCGCAGCGTGCGCCGGCGCGAAGGAAGCGGGTGGGACGACGATAGGAATCCTCCCCGGCGAGGACCGTGGGGGCGCGAACGAACACGTCGACGTCGCGATCGCGACCGGCCTCGGGCACGCACGGAACGCGCTCGTCCCGCTGAACGGCGACGCCGTAATCGCAATCGAGGGTGGGCACGGGACGCTCAGCGAACTCGGGTACGCGGGCATCTACGACCGCCCGGTCGCCGGCCTCGGCACGCACGACGTCGACGGCGTCTATGCGGCGGACTCGCCCCGGGACGCCGTCGCGTACGTCACGGACGCGCTCGGAGAGTGAGCGCTCCCGGCGCCGTGTACGTGCGCGAGCAAGGCACCCGAGACTCAGGTCGTGCGCTCGGTGAAGTAGAGGTGGACGGGACGGTCGGGCTGGAGCGTCGCGGTGAACCGCACGCCGACGTCCTCGGTCTTCGGCGTGACGTCGAACCGCGAGAGCAGCGTCGCGAGCACGAGCTTCGCCTCCAGGGTCGCGAACCGATTCCCGATGCACGAGCGCGGCCCGCCACCGAAGGGATAGTGCGCGTACTCCGGGAGCGCCTCGCGCATCTCTGGCGTCCACCGGTCCGGGACGAACGACTCCGGGTCGTCGTACCAGCGCTCGTCGCGGTGGACGACCCACTGGGGCGTCGTGACCGTCGTCCCCGCCGGAACCTCGAACGGCCCGACGTCGACGTCCCGCTTCGCTTCGCGGAACAGGTTGTACGCCGGCGGATACAGTCGCGTGGTCTCGTCGACGACCGCGTCGAGGTACGGCAGGTCGGCGACCGCGTCGGCGGTCGGGCGACCACCGGGGGCGTCCGCGAGCGCGTCGTCTAGCTCCCGCTGGAGTTCCGCCTGCGCGCCGGGATTCCGCGCGAGCGACCGGAGCGCCCACGTCAGGAGGAGCGCGGTCGTCTCGTGGCCCGCGAACACGAACGTCACCAGGTGGTCCTGGAGGCGCTCGCGGCTCATCGTCGCCCCGTCGTCGTACTCCGCGTCGACGAGCATCGAGAGCAGGTCGTCGCCGTCCGCGTCGTCGCTCGCGCGACGCTCGGCGACCATCTCCGACATCGCGTCCTTCAGGCCACGCATCGCGTTCAGGAACCGTCGGTTCGACGGCGTCGGCACCCACACCGGGAGGTACGCGCTCGGGTTCGTCGGCTCGACGCGAGAGAGGATGGCGTCGGCCGCGTCCCGGATGACCGCCCCGCGCCCGGAGAGGTCCGTGCCGAACATCGTCCGCGCGATGATGCGGAGCGTCACCTCCTTCGTCGCCGCGTCCACGCGCACCGACTCCGCGTCGGCCCACTCGTCGGCCGCACGCTCCGCTTCCTCGACCATCGTGTCGGCGTACGCCTCCACGCGCTCCCGGTAGAACGCCGGCTGGACGAGCGACCGGTCCCGCGCCCACTCCTCGCCCTCGCTCGCCACCAGTCCCTTCTCCCCGAACCCCTCGAACGCTCGCGACACGACGTGTCCCTTCCGGTACTTCGGGGCGTCCTCGACGAGCACCTGCTGGACGTACTCGGGGTGCGTGAGCATCACTGCCGGCGTCCGGTTCACGCGGTACGCGACGACGTCCGCGTCGTACCCGTACCCGAGGTCCTCGTAGAACCCGTGCGGGTCCCGTATCAGTTCGAGGACTTTCCCGACGCCCGGGAGGCCGTCGGCGTGCGGCGGCGTCGACCGCTCGCCCCGCATCGCGGCCCGGTCGACCGGCCTGTACGCCGCCCCGCCGTCGCCCCCGGTGCCGTCCGGCCGCTCGTCGTCGGCAGTCGCAGGTGCGCTCATACTCACAGGTCCTCGCGGCTCGGGCAAGTCGATTCCGTCGAGATGACTAGTTCACTTATGAACGAAGTCGGGATTCCGGTCGCCGACGTCGAGTCCTCGAGGAAGGGGCGTCGAGTCTACTTCCAGTCGTCGTCGAACCCGGCGGCGTCGCTAGGGAGGACGTGGTCGTCGAGGCGGCGAACGACTTCGTCGGCGAGCGTCTGGAGGTTCCTGGTGTCGTCGCGGTTGTACTCGACGAGGGTCTCGAGCGCGCGGTCGTCGCCGTCCTGGTACTCGTACCAGAGGCGGACCGCGTCCTGCCCGGAGATGTCCGGCTGGTCGCGCTCCAGTCCGATGTCCTGCTCGATGCGCTTCAGGCCGCCCGAGAGCCCGATGCGCTTGCAGGGATACATCAGGTCGATGTGGGGGACGTCCGGCGTCACGCCGAGTTCGGTCTCGAGGAACGGGACGTCGAACCGCGCGCCGTTGAACGACGACACCAACGCGGCGTCCTGGAACTGCTCGCGGACGCGCTCGGCGGTGAGGTCCTGGCCGCGAACGAGCGTCGTCGTCTCACCGCCCTTGTGGAACGACACCGTCGTCACGTCGTTCCGATGCTCGTCCAGGCCCGTCGTCTCGATGTCGAAGAACAGGGTCTCGTCGCGGAAGTTCTCGTACAACCGCCACCGTTCCCCGCTCGGGAGCGCGTCCCCGAAGAACCGCGAGTCGCCGTCGTCCAGGCGCTCGCGAGCGTCCGCGAGGAACTCCTCGATGCGCGCCGCGGTCGTCGACCCGATACCGGACGTCGACCGCGCCGCCGCCCGGTCGAAGTCGTCCCAGTGCGTGATGCCCGACCGCCAGAGGTTCCGTTCCGACTTCTCGCCCACGCCCCGCACGCCGATGAAACTGTTCTCCAGTCGCACGACACACCGTTCGTCGGGCGGCGCCTAAACCTCTCGCTTCGACCGCGCGAGAACCACCGATGCCACCGCCCGCGACGTCACCGGCGCGGCGCCACCGGCTGCGCGTTCAGTTCAGGCCCTCGAACTCGCGGAGCGTCTGGCGCCACTCCTCGGGTATCTCCACGGACTCCTGCGTCTCGCCGTCGTACGCCACCTGCACCGTCGACGCCTCCGCCGCCAGGTCGCCGCTCGCGTACACCTCGTACTCGAACGTCACGCTCTTCGTGCCGACGTCCACGACCTCGATCTCGACGGTCACGAACCCGTCCTCGAGCGTCACCGGTCGGCGATAATCGATCTCGAGGTTCGCGAGCACCGCCTCGATGGCGCCCGTGTCACCGAGGACGTCCGGGAGGTACTGGACGCGCGCCTCCTCCAGGTACGTCGCGTATATCGCGTTGTTCACGTGTCCGAGCGCGTCCACGTCCTGATACCGTACCGCCACGTCCACCGCGTACACGTCGTCCGTCATGCGCAACGGTCAGCCCACGACGACCCTCCGTCTTTCGGTCTCGACAAGGCACGGTCGGACGGTCGCCCGCACGTCCGTGCACGCCACGGGTCAGTCGTCGTGCTGGTGGTCGCCGTGCCGTCAGTCGCCGTGCTGGTGGTCGCCGTGCTGGTGGTCGCCGTGCCGTCAGTCGTCGTGCTGTCAGTCGTCGTCCTTGGAGAGGTAGAGCGTGCGGTCGATTATCTGGACGGTCGCGTCCGCCCACGCGTCCACCGCCGGGCCGTCCGCGGCGGGAATCTCGAGGACGACCGAGTCCTCGTTCACGGACAACTCGGCGTGCGTGGTGTCGTCGCGGTCGAGGTAGTTCCGTAACTGGTAGGTCAGGAGTCGTTCGCGCGCACCGCCGAGGTCGATCGGTTCCTCGGACGTGAACGAGAGCGTCGCGGTCTCGGAGTCCGCGTCCGCGGTCACGTCGAACGACGACCCGGAGAGCGGGAACGTGTACGACTCGCCGTCGAGCTCGTCGACGGCCGCGTCGAGGTCCGCGTCGGAGACGTCGGGCGTCATGCTCGTCCCCCCGACCTCCTGGGTGAGCGTATCCAGTTCGCGGTTCACGAGGTCCGCGATACCGCCGTCGTCCGCGTCGCCGGTCGCGTCGTCCGCTTCGCGGTCCGCTCCGCCGGGCGCGCCGTCGGTTTCGCTGCCGCCGTCGGATTCGTCGTCGGTCTCCTCGCGTCGCTCCGCGAGCGCGTCCTCGACCGCGTCGACGTTCGAAACGTCCTCGTCGCGGCGGTCGTCCAGGTCGTGGACGGCCGCGGCCGCGAGTGCGTCCAGCATCTCCTCGGCGGGCATCCCGCTGCCCTTCACGCCAGGCGTCGCCGCCGCCTCCTGCTGGAGCGACGCGTAGTCGAGCGACCCATCCTCGTCCTCGTGTCGCTCACGGATCCGTGCTTTCGCCGCCGACAGGTCCGCGACGACCGCGTCGGCGTCGTCGCCCGCACCAGCGGCGGGGTCCGCGCCGCCGCTTTCAGGGTCGTCCGCAGCCGCGTCGACGTCCGCCTCGTCGAGCCCGGTCCCGTCGACGTCGTCGTCGGTGGTGTCGTCTTCGGTGGTGTCGACGTCGACGGTGTCCTCGCCAGGGCCGTCTCCACCGGTGTCGTCGCCGGGGGCATCGACCGGGTCGGACGGCATCGTCTCCACGTCCACGACCTCCGTGCCCGGGTCCGCGGTCGCGTCGGTCGTCTCGGCGCTCGGTTCGGGCTCGTCGACGACCGAGTTCCCGTCATCGTCCCGGGTACCGTCCGCTCCCGTGCCGGACGCGTCTGGTGCGTCGGGTGCGTTCTCGTCGGCTTCGGTGTCGGTGGACGTCGGCTGGAAGCGCGACCCGAGGTCGTCGAGGCCGACCGTCGGTTCGCCGTCGCCGTCCTCGTCCCCGAAGGCTGACACGGGGTCGACGTACGCGTTCCGTACGTCGTCCGATCCGAGTCGCTCGTCCACGGTCGTCTCGTCGTCCGATCCGAGTCGCTCGTCCACGGTCGTCTCCCCAGCGGCCGCGTCCGAAGCAGTGGGTGCGTCTTCGACGTCCGTGCGCGCAGTCCGTGGCACGTTCATCGTGACGTCGTACCACGCCGAATCGCCGCTTCCGTCCGACGCGAACCGACCGACGTTCCGGGTCGCCGCATCGACCGACGGACCGCTCTCGTCAGTCGGACCGCTCTCGTCAGTCGGACCGCTCTCGTCAGTCGGACCGCTCTCGTCACCGCCGGCCGCCGGTTCCTCGACGGCACCAGCAGCCGTCGGACCAGCTCCAGCCGTCACGTCGGTGCTTCCGTTGGAGTCACTGTCGTCGCCGTCGCCGGTACTGTCGACGTCGCTGGGACGGTCGTCTGCGTCGGTCGGTTCCCCCTCGCCGGTGCGCGCGTCTCCCTCCGACGGCGCCGCGTCAGCCGGTGCAGCGCCCGGACGCGAGCGACCCGAATCGACGCCGACACCCGCGGCCGCCGGCTCCCCGTCCGCGGGCGCATCGGGCGACGTGCCGGCGGTCGCAGCGGTCGGAGCCATGCCGACCCGACGACGACCATCCGCGGGGGTCTCAGGTTCGTGGAGCCCGCTACCGGCCGTCGGATTCACGCTCGTCGTCCCGCCGGCAGCAGCATTCACGCCAGCAGCGTGCGCCCGAACCCGCCCGGGTCGAACGTCACCCGGTTCGCCGTTCCCAGGTGACGCCGAGACGCCTCCACCGACCACGTTAGTCCCCTGCACGTTCGTCGCCCCTCCAGAGAACGCCTCGCGCCCTGCCGCCACTCCAGAAACGCCCTCTCCGCCCGCTGACGCACCGGAAACGCCCTCTCGACCCGCTGCCGCTCCAGAAACGCCCTCTCGGCCCGTCGACGTTCCGCCACCCATCCGGTCGTAGATGCGGGTGAGGGTCCCGTTGATGCTCGCCAGGTCCGAGTCCACGTCGTCCTCGAGGTAGTCTATCTTCTCCGCGACGTCCCGCAGTGCGAGCGCGATGTCCCAGAGGACGACCACCATCAGGAACAACAGCATGAGGAGTATCGTCCCGGCGACACCGGCGAGGAACTGCGCGCTGATCTCAACCTGGAGCGGGACGGCCGCGGCCAGGACGGTCGCGAGGGGAACGACGACCTCAGGGGTCATGATTACCGGTCGTACGACGCCGTTCGTTAAAGAACGTCGTCCGAAATCGAGATTCGATACGCGCGCCCGAACAGCGGTTGTGCACCAACCCAACACATCTGTGGTGGTTTTAGGTACGTGGAGCGGGTAGGATGCGTCGATGACAGAGACAGACGAACGCGACGCGATTCGAGAACAGAAACGACAGGAACTCCAGGAGAAGCTGAGCGATGGCGGGGCCGTAAGCGAGAGCGGCGACGACGCACAGGGCCGTCCGTCCGGCCCGGTCCACGTCGAGGGCGCCGACCACCTCGAGGAGGTGACGGACGCCCACGACGTCGTCCTCGTCGACTTCTACGCGGACTGGTGCGGGCCGTGCAAGATGGTGGAGCCGGTCGTCGAAGCGCTCCACGACGACGGCACCGCCGTCGTCGCCAAGGTCGACATCGACGAACACCAGGCACTCGCCCAACGCCAGAACGTCCGCGGCGTCCCCACCATGCTCCTCTACGTCGACGGCACGCCGGTCGAACGCGTCGTCGGCGCCAAGGACAAAGCGAGCCTCGAAGCCCTCGTCGCACAACACGCCTGACCTCGACGAGAGCCAGAGCGAGAGACGGACGTCAGAGCGAGATCCAGCCCGTGTCCGTGCCGCGGTCACGGAGGTCCCATCGCTGCTCGAGACCGTCCTCGCCGTCCCGGACCTCGACGATCGCGTCGAACAGCGGCTCCAACAGGTGAACGTAGTCGCTGTCCCGGGCGAGCGGCAGATGGAAGTGCCCCATCCCGTCGACCTCGCGGACGCGAGACGTCACCATATGCAAGAGGCGGAACACGTTCTCGGACTTGTGGTCGCGGAGCAACGGCGTCACGGAGTCGAAACACAGGCGTAGTTCCGCCGGCGCGAGGTCGAACTCGTCGTCGTACGCCGCGACAGCGTCGATTATCTCCGCACCCAGGGACGCCAACAACTGGTTGCCGACGACCGTCCGCTCGATGGACTCCGGAACGCCGTCGTGCACGCCCGTCCCGTCGTCCGTCGATTGCGTGACGATGCACGCCGAATCCTCCATCGTTGGCGCCGTCGCCGTGAACCCACAGGACTCGTTCCCAGCGGTGTAGACGTAGACGCGACGGCGAGGCTGCTCGCCGTCACCGAGCAATCGCTCGCAGGCGGCGTGATGTGCTGTCCCGCTCGTCTGCCCGACGAGCAGGATGTTGCTTCCCTCCTGTTTCAGACTCGACAGCGTCTGCGCGAACGCAGTACTGTCGGGTACGCCCCCGCCGTGGTCGGTCCGCATTCTTGCGGAACTACGGATACAGCATACAATAAACATTGTGGCGGAGGCCGTGCAAGATTAAAGCGCGGGGGAGTCGAACCGTCAGCATCCACAGTGCCCGCTGCCCGTCCGGCGAGCGGCTCATCGCCGCCAGGCGACGCGGTGGGGCGGGCCAGACTTTTGTCCGCCTGGCGAGAAGGTTCGGGCATGACCGACCGCCGGGACGACGACGTCGACTTCGCGGCCAGCGCGGAGGAGCTGTCGACGGTCCTCCAGGAACTCCGGGACGAACTGCGACGCGACCCGCCACGCGGCCCGCTCGGACTACCGCGCCCGCCGTCGCCGAGCGAGGTCGTGCGGTTCGCCGACGAGGTCGCGATACCGGGCACCATCGCGATCCTCGAGGTGAACATCAAGCTCCTGGAGACCGTCCAGCGTGCGATTCGCGTCGTCGACACCGGGAATCGTGCACGGGAGCGAGCCACCGGTGCGCGCGACCGGGCGTCGGGGTCCGCCGAGCGGCTCGCCGACGTCAGCGACCGGACGCTCGAACGCCTCGAAGGGTCGCTCGCGGACCTCCAGACCGCGCTCGACGCCGGCGCGCTCCCCGACGACGGTGCGGCCGGCGAACTCCTAGCTGAGGCTCGCGCGCTCCGGGACGACGTCCAGTCGCGACTCCGGGAGGCGCGCGAGCGCGACCACACGCTCGACGAGTTCGAGGAGCGCGCGAACCGCGCCGACGACGCGCGGCGCGCGGACGCCGCCCGCGACGACGACCCGGCTGGCCGGAGCGGGACCGGTGGCGCGCAGGACGCCGATTCCGTCGACGATGGCGTGAAGGTCGACGTCGACGCCGAGATAGAGACGCTCAAGGACCGATACGGGAAGCGCGACGAGTCTGACGCAGGCGGTGACGCCGAGCCCGCGGACGCGAACGCGGGCGACGACGGAGCCGATGGAGGTAGCGACGACGCGACGGGTGCAGGTGGCGACGACGGAGCCGATGGGGGTGGCGACGACGCGACGGGTGCAGGTGGCGACGACGCTGACGGTGGACGGGGCGACGCGGACGCATGACCGCGGACCGGTCAGGGGCCGTGGACCGTCGCGGCGGGACGTCGGACGCGCCCCGTCCCGTGTTCGAGACGACTCGCGGCGTTCGCGTGCCATCCATCACCGCCGCCGAGATGCGAGCGGTCGACCGGGCAGCCGTCGACGACGTCGGCCTCCCGCTGTTGTCGATGATGGAGAACGCCGGCCGGAACCTCGCGAAGGCGAGCCGCGCGGTCGTCGGTGGACTCCCCCAGGACGCAGCTGTTCTCGCCGGCGGCGGCGGAAACGGCGGCGGCGGGCTCGCCGCCGCCAGACACCTGGCGAACCACGGCACCGACGTCACCGTCGTCCTCGACCGCGACCGCGACGCACTCGAGGGCGCACCGGCCAGCCAAGCGGCCGCGCTCGACGCGACCAGCGCGACGCTCGTCCACGGCGACGGCGCCGTCCACGACGCGGTCGACGTCGTCCTCGACGTCGACCTCGCTATCGACGCACTCGTCGGGTACGGACTCACTGACGAACTCGACGGCACCGCCGCCGACCTCGCGCAGGTCGTCGACCAGGGGTCGAAACGCTCGCTCTCGCTCGACGTCCCCAGCGGCTTCGACGCCACCACCGGCGACGCACCAGGGCGCGCCGTCCACCCGGACGCTACGCTCACGCTCGCACTCCCGAAGACGGGACTCGATGGCGTCCCCGGCGATCTTCTCCTCGGCGACATCGGCATCCCCGACGGCGTCTACGAGCGCGCGGACGTCCCCGCGCCGGACCCGTCGGTCTTCGGCGGACAGTACGTCGTCGCACTCGCGGTCGTCGACGCATAACGCACTCGCGGCCGTCGACGAATAACGCACTCGCGGCCGTCGACGAATAACGCACTCGCGGCCGTCGACGAATAGCCGAAACCGGTGGTCTGTGCCGTCGCTACGACTCCACGGGCTCGAACCGGTAGCCGTCCCAGGACTGACTGTCCGGTTCGCGGATTCCAGCGCCGGGTTCGCGGAGCTCCTCGACGTACGTCGGCTCGACGACGTCACCGGACTCGACGTCGCCCGTCGTGAGTTGCGCGAGCGTCCGCACCGGCCCCTGCACGGTCCCCGCCGTGAAGTCGTGAGACGCCTCCAGCGCCGCGTCGAGGTCGAACTCGACGATGGCGAGGTGATTCGGTTCGCGGACGCCCGGTGGCGTCGCCGTACTCGTCGTCCACGTCACCACCTCCGCGCGCGTCTCCGAGAGGTCCAGTTCCGCGTCCTGCGACTCGCCGCACTCCGGGCATCGCTGATGGCCCGGGAACGTCGCGTGCCCGTTCGTGCAGACGTACGCGGTCAGGTCGTCGCCCGAGAGGTGGCCCTCGCGGACGCGCGGTTCGTCGTGCACGCTCTCGCTGCCGTTGCCGTCGTCCGTGTGGTCGTGGTCGCTCATGCTGCTGCCTCCAGGATGGTGGTGATGACGCAGTTCCCGAACCCGCCGACGTTACACGCGAGCGCGACGTCCGCGTCGACCTGTCGCGGCCCGGCCTCCCCGACGATCTGCTCGTATATCTCGACGCCCTGTGCGACGCCACTCGCGCCGAGCGGGTGGCCCTTCGACTTCAAGCCGCCAGAGGTGTTGATAGGGAGGTCGCCGTCCATCGTCGTCTCGCCGGCTTCGACGCGCTCCCACGCCTTGCCGTGCTCGGCGAATCCGAGCCCCTCCATCTGGAGGAACTCGAGGATGGTGAACATGTCGTGGAGCTCCGCCACGTCGACGTCGTCGGGTTCCAGGCCCGCCATGTCGAACGCGCGCTCGCCGCTCTCGACGACGCCACCCATCACCGTCGGGTCGTCGCGCTCGTGCACGACGTGCGTGTCGGTCGCGCCGGCGACGCCCGAGATGACCGCGTAGTCGTCGGCGCTGTCGACGTACGACTCGGCGTCGTCCGCGGGGACGAGCATGAGCGCCGCGGAGCCGTCCGTGATGGGACAGAAGTCGTAGAGTCGAAGCGGGTCCGCGACGATGGGCGACTCCATGACGGTATCGAGGTCCACCTCCTTCTGGAACTGCGCGTGCGGGTTCCGCGTGCCGTTCTCGTGGTTCTTCACGGCGACCTTCGCGAGGCTCTCGCGGGGCGCGTCGAACCGCTCCAGGTAGTGTCGCGCGGTCAGGCCGGCGAAACTCGGGAGGGTGACGCCGTGCTTGTACTCCGCGGGATGCGTGAGCGACGCGATGACGTCCGTCGATTCCGCGGTGGTCTTGTGCGTCATCTTCTCGCCGCCGACGAGGAGCGTCGCGTCGCTCGCGCCGCTGGCGATGGACTGCCAGGCGGCGTAGATGCCGGCGCCGCCCGAGCTCGAGGTCTGGTCGACGCGCTGGGTGTACGCCCCGAGCGCGCCGAGGTCGTGTGCGAGCGCGTTCGGGACGCCCGTCATCCCCTCGAACTCGCCGCTCGCCATGTTCGAGACGTAGAGGTGGTCGAGCGCGGACGGTTCGACGCCGGCGTCGTCGAGGCAGGCGTCGCCCGCCTCGGCGAGTAACTCTCGGATCCACGCGTCGCGCTGCCCGAACTGGGTCATGGACGCGCCGATTATCGCGACATCTCGCATACGAGAGCCGTCGCCCGGATGCGCCTTATACCTCCGTGTTGGTGACAAGCACGTTCGAGTCGAAACCCGGGGATGGGGCAGCTTGGCCGGGAATGGAACGGCTCGTATGGGGATGGGGTCGTGAGGCAGGGTGTCGTTCCTGACCCACCGTGATTGCGAGTGAAACGGTGGTGTGTTCGTGAAGGTTGTCCACCCGGGAACCGCTGCACCCACCACTGGTGCAAGTGAACGACGGTGATGGTTCCGACCGCGAGCAGGTGTCAGGTGGGGTTGTGGTGGGGAGAGAGACACCACTGTTGCGAGTGAAGCGGGGGGTTGGTGTGGGTGGGGGTGTGGAGTGTGGGTGGGTGGGGTATGGAGTGTGGGTGGGCGGGAGTGGAGTGAACGGACCGCGGTTGCGTCAACGAGGGGAGGTCTTCACCTGCAACGGTGGTGGGGGTAGGCGTCGAATGTGGCTGTCCTGAATCTTGAGGCAGCCGTTCTGTAAATCCAGGGCGTGTCACGAACCGATATCACGGTGGCAACCTATCACCGCTTCACACGAAACAACGGTGTGCTCGCACGTGACCCCTAGCCCAACCCACGCTTCACACGAAACAGTGGTGTCTCTCACCCCCCAAACCACTCGCCTCTCCATCATCCCCGGACGACTCACCACCGTCAGCCCATCCACACCGTCTCGTCAGCACCTCCACACGCACCCCTCTCCACCCGCTCCACTCTCCACCCGCTCCACTCTCCACCAGCTTCATTCCCTGCACGCTCCACCGCACGTAGACTGACCAGCAATCTCCCTAGTCTCGTACCCTACCTAGTCTAGCTAGACAGACTAGACTAGAAAGAAGAGAAAAGAAAAGAAAGGAAGCGGGTGGGGATGGACGAGGGAAAGAGGCCGTCTGTCTGGCGAGGAAGTGACCGCGTTCGCTGGCACTGCAATCCGTGACGACGTGCTGCCCTCGCCACCGCCGTCCGATTCGACACCCAGACTCGGGGCGTTCACTCGAAACACTCGAATCACGTGAAAAGGCGGTCGTTAAATAGGGTGAGTGCTACGGTCGAACGCATGCGTCGTTTCGAGCGCAAGCGGACGATATTCGCAAACAAGGACGCGCTCAGAGAGAGCTATCAGCCGGACCGCATCCAGGAGCGCGACGAGGAGATCGACGCGTACATGGACGCGCTCCAGCCGGTCATCGACGGCTGGGAGCCCAACAACATCTTCCTCTACGGGAACACCGGCGTCGGGAAGACCGCGGTCACCGAGTACCTCCTCGAACGCCTCCGCGAGGACGCGCGGGGATACGACGACATCGACCTCTCCGTCCTCACCCTGAACTGTAAGCCGCTCTCGTCCTCGTACCAGGTCGCCGTCGAACTCGTGAACGAACTCCGGCCGGACGGCGGCGAGATATCGACGACGGGCTACCCCCAGCAGACCGTGTTCAACAAGCTCTACGAGGAGATCGACGCGGTCGGCGGCACCGTCCTCCTCGTCCTCGACGAGATCGATTCCATCGGGGAGAAGGACGAACTCCTCTACGAGTTGCCGCGCGCTCGGTCGAAGGGCGACCTGGAGAACGCGAAGGTCGGTATCATCGGCATCTCGAACGACTTCAAGTTCCGCGACCAACTCGACCCGCGCGTGCAGGACACGCTCTGCGAGCGCGAACTCCAGTTCCCGCCGTACAACGCCCAGGAGCTCTCGAACATCCTCTCGTCGCGCGCGGAGATCGCGCTCCGCGAGGACGTGTACGACGACGCGGTCGTCCGGCTCTGTGCGGCGCTCGCGGCGAAGGACCGTGGGAGCGCGCGGCAGGCGCTCGACCTCCTGCTGCTCGCCGGCGAGCAAGCGCAGAACAACGGCGACGACTTCCTCGAGGAACGCCACGTGGAGCAAGCCCAGCACGAACTGGAGCGCGAGCGCGTCGAGGAAGGGATTCGACAACTCACGCAGCACGGCCACCTCGCGCTCCTCTCGGTCGTGTCGCTGGCACGCGCCGGGCGTACCCCGGAGCGTTCGCGGAACATCTACGACCGCTATCTGGACGTCTGCGACGCGATGGGCATCGATAGTCTCGCGCAGCGCTCGGTGCACAACCACCTCTCGGACCTCCGGATGCTCGGTATCCTCACCGCGCGCGAGAACCGCTCTGGGAGCCGCGGGAACTTCTACAGCTACGAGCTCGACGTCCCCCTCGAATCCGCGCGGCGCGCGCTCGAGGACGAACTCGGCATCGAGGACGGTCTCGAACGCACCACGCAGGCCGCGCTCGGCGACCACGGCGAGTGACGCCAGCGCCCCCGCAGCGCCGCACACACCACCGTTGCACGTGAACGCCGAGATTCTCGCGACCGCCCGTATCGACTCCACGCCGTCACTGGACCGAGAGCGATTCAACGCGGGACTGGTGTGAGAACGGGCGTGATTCGAACGGGACTGGTGTGAGAACGGGCGTGATTCGAACGGGACTGGTGTGAGAACGCGCTCCCCAGGGAACGAGACGGCTAGGGACCGTCTAGAGGTCCATGCCGCCGTTGACGTCGATGACCTCACCGGTGATGTAGCTCGAATCCTCGCTCGCGAGGAACCGGACGGTACTCGCGATGTCGTCGATCTCCGCGAACCGCTCCAGGGGAATCTGGGCGACGATGCGTTCCTGGACCTCCTCGGGGACCTCCGCGAGCATGTCGGTGCGCGTGAATCCGGGCGCGACGCAGTTCGCCGTCGACCCGCCCGACGCGAGCTCGATGGCGATGGTGCGCGTGAACCCGAACATCCCGGCCTTCGCGGCGGCGTAGTTCGCCTGTCCGAAGTTCCCCTGCTTCCCGACGATACTGGAGATGTTGATGAGGCGACCCTCGTCGGCGTTCCAGATGTCGTCGTAGAACGTCTGCGTGCAGTTGAACATCCCGCCGAGATTCACGTCCATCACCTGATCCCACTCCTCGCGCGTCATGTTCACGAACCGCGTGTCCTGCGTGATGCCGGCGTTGTTCACGAGGACGTCGACCTGCCCGAACTCGTCGTGCGCGAGCTCGCGCATCGCCTCGACCTCGTCGCGGTCGCAGACGTCCGCTTTCGCGGTGATGGCTTCACCGCCTTTCTCGTGGATGCTCTCGACGGTCTCCCGCGCGGCCTCGTCGCTCGACCGATAGTTCACGACGACGTTCGCCCCTCGTGCTCCGAGGTGTTCGGCGATGCCGCGTCCGATGCCACGCCCTGAACCTGTGATGACACAGGTGCGTCCTTCCATAGACATGCGTTGAGATGCGAGTCGCCGATGGCGACTCGACGGTGTCTGGACAATCGCCCAACTGCATCTTAATGGTTCGGCCGACACCAGAACGTGTCGACGTTCGGGTGGTCGTCGTCGAGTACGACCGTCACGAGACGACCCGAATGTCGTCGAGAGATGATTCGAGGTCGCCGAGCGTCGAATCCGGGTCGCGGCTGGATGATTCGGGGTGCCTGCGGAGCGGTGGTCTCGTGGCGCGGTGGAGGTCTCGGTTGGTCGGGCGGCGGCGGTAAACGTTTTCTTGCCAGCCTGATGAGGGGTGGATATGAACGTGAGAGAGCTATTGCCGTTCGTCGGGTGGGGGGTCGCTGGCGTGCCCGTCGTCGGGACGTTCCTTCAGGCGGTGTTCGCGCTCGCGGGCGTACAGGGGCGGTCGGTGCCCGTCGTCGGTGGTGTCGTCGAAGCGATCATCTCGATGCCGGTGTTCCGGGCGGCCGCGGTACAGTTCAAGTCGAGTACCACGCTCGTCCTCGCGCTGTTCGCGCTCATCGCGTTGGCGTGGGTCGGCCAGGGGGTCGCGATGGGTGCGTGGCGGAACCGGGACGCGACGTTCGCGTTCGCTGGCCTGGTGTCGGTCCTGTTCCTCGTGTTGTTCTTCGGGGTGTACGCACCGTTGTTCTCGGCTGACGTCGGCGGTGTCGGGCTGGCTCTGTTCGTGGCGACGCCGTTCGTCGCGAGCGTCGGGGCGCTCGGTGGGGCGTACACGCGTGATTGGGACGCGGACCTGGAAGTGGAGACGGCGACGGCGCTGTCGAGCGCCGAGGAGTCGCTGGCGTCGAAACGGGCGGCGTTCGACGATGCGGTCGACCGGCGGCTCGACGACGAGTCCATGGAGACGCTCGCGGAGTACGCGCCGAACGCGGTCGCGGACGCACGGTCGTCCATCAAGGAAGAACGGGAGTGGTACGCGGACGTGGATGCGGAACTGGAGTCGATCAGGTCGGGGAGCGCGGCCGCGTCGGTGCGTCGGGAGCGCGCGATAGAGGTCCGCGAGCGCGTCGAGGCTCGAGACCCGGGTGCGGCGGTGGAACGCATCGAGTCGCGGCTAGCGGAGGCGGTGCTCGACGTCGTCGAGCGTGGGGACGTCGCCATCTCGGTGCGGTCGCGGTACGGGACGGAGTACGACCTCGTGAACCTCCCGACGACGTTCCGCGAGTTCGAGCTGTCGCCGGACGGTCGGTCGACGCACGTCGGTGACGTCGACCACGCGCTCCGGTCGATGCTCGACGGAGAGGGCGACGACGTGGCGACGGTGGTGTCGGCGCTGGAGCGCGTGGAGGTGCACCGCGAGCGCATCCAGCGGCACGTCGAGGATGCGGAGGCGTCGTTCCACGAGACGCTGACGGCGGCGGAGACCGACGTGGAGCGCGCTCGCGAGGAACTGGAGCGGTTGGAGGGCGCGGTTCGCGCTCGCGTGGAGGAACTGGCTATTGACGGGCAGGACGACGCGGTCGAGAGCGTGCACGCGGTGGAGCGCCAGCTTCGGACGGCTCGCGAGGACCTGCACGCGTGCCAGTTCGATGCCGCGCAAGAGCAAGTGACGGCGGCGCGGGAGACGGCGGCCGGCTTGTTGACGTCGGTGCAGTTCTTCGGGAGCGTCGAGGGGGCGCTCGGGCATGGACAGGAGCGGTTGTCGCTTCCGCCGGAGGTGTCGCGGGCGATGGCGACGGCGCTGAAGCCGGCGTTCGAGCGCGAGTACGAGGTCGAGTACTCGGTGCGTGATGGCGCGGTCGTTCTGGAGTCGCGGGAGGGCGTCGACGCGACGGCGACGACCGCGTCGACTCCGGCGTCGACGCGGTCGGAGCCGGAGCGCCAGAAGCCGTCACGGACGAAGCACGTCGAAATGGAGTCGGTGGTCGACGAGGTGCTCTTGTTGCTCGACGAACTGAAGGACGCGGTCGACGGCGGTGACCGGACGGTTCACGTGAACACGGACGGGTTGCCGTCGTTCGTCGCGACGCCGGACTCGGTCGCGGCTCTGGAGCAGTTCGCGACCCGACAGGGCGACCTCGTCGAGTCCGTCGACGTGCCGTCGACGCTGCCGGGTATCGTCGACGTGCGGTTCGCCGAGGGAACAACCGGTGCTGCGGCGCTGGAGTCGCTCCAGGAGCGGTTCAAGCGCGAGTACACGTAGTCGCGCGCTGTGCGAGTCCACACTGGGCTGCGCGCTTCGCGAACCCACGTCGGCTGCGCGCTATGCGAGTCCACACTGGGCTGCGTGCTTCGCGAACCCACGTTGGCTGCGCGCTATGCGAGTCCACACTGGGTTGCGCGCTGTGCGAGTCCGCGAAGGTTGGGAGGCCAGTAACTTCATACCGCCGCCGGTACGGTTTCTACGTACTCAGAACCCTCCATGACGGGAACATGTAAGATATGCGTGACGTCGCGTGACGGGTGGGAGCGGGACTCGCTCGAAGCGCACATCGCGCACGAGCACCGAGACGAACCGAAGTCCGTCGAGCAGGTGTACCCGGACCTCTACGACCCGATATTCGTCGAGGAGCGGTACTGGTCGGACGAGGCGGAAGACGAGCCCGAGGAGCCGTCGACGGACGGGTCGCCGGACCGGTCGAGTGCGACGGGCAGCGAGGACCTGTCGGGGTCGGCAGTCGGGAAGAAGTGGTTCATGCTCGGCGTCGGTGGTGCGGGGAATCACATCGTGGACGCAGTGCTGTTGCGACGGAACACGCTCTCGGAGGAGAACGAGGACCGCGTCCACATCTGGGACGCAGGCCTCGCGGACGCGAGCATCCTGAACACGAACGTCGCGGAGATAGAGGAGACGTACTACGCGCAGGTCGAGAAGGCGTACAACCGGCACGACATCGTCGCGAACTGCATCATCGGCCAGGGCGCGCACAACTACGCGGGTGCGGGGCATCGCTGGGATCACGGCCGGGATTTCGCGCTCGCGGACTTCGAGGACGAGGGGAATCCGTTCAACGAGCGCTGGGATAGCAGTCCGGTCGACCTCCGTGACTCGCAGGCGATCATGTTCATCCATAGCGTCACGAAGGGCACGGGCTGTGGGTCGACGCCCGTCGTCGCGGACATGCTCCGCGAGCGCGTGCTGGACAACGACAAGGTCGTCGGGAAGCCGATGTTCTCGTCGGTCGTCATCCCGAGCGAGTACGCGTCGCAGTCCGGGCGTGCGAAGGTCAACGGCGTCCTGGGGATGGCGCGGATGGCGAAGAGCGTCGACGCCATCATCCCCTTCGACAACCGGAAGCTCCGGGATGCGACCCAGGACATCCAGCCGCGCATCCACGACATCGAGCGGTACAATCCGCCCGAGTACACGGACCTGAACAAGCCGTTGGTGTCGTTCCTGGAGGCGTTCACGATGTCGTCGATACCGCAGGTCCTGAATCAGGACGTCGACCTCGCGATCCGCGGGGAGGTGTTCGACCCGGCGGACAGCTTCCGGCCGGTGCAGGACAAGTATCCGTTCGACCCCGAGCGAGAGGTCGACCCCGCGGTCGTCCTCGCGCCGGTGCTCGGGAAGATTCACGCGTCGTCGTTCGACCGGTCGAAGGTCCAGATGCTCGCGCGGAAGGCGTTGTTCCAGAACAAGCTCGCGGACTTCGACCCGACGACGGCGTGGGGTGGGACGTTCCTCGTGTACGGCCCCGAGGAGAAGATGAAGTCGCTCGCGCCGCTGCTCGACGACGGCGTCCTCCGGGAGGTCCTCGGCGGCCCGGACTTCCTCGACCGGGAGTCGACGTCGGGGGTGGAGACGGTGGACATCAACACGCACCGGCTCGTGACGCCGTACCTCGACGACGTCTACCTCTGGGGGACGCTGTGGAACCCGGAGATGCAGTCGCTCTCGGAGATGTACGACCACGCGCTGACGATGAAGCAGGACGGCAACACTCGGCTGGCCGCGGGCATCCGCGACGAGTGGGAGCACGTTGAGGCGCTGTTCGACTGTCTCGGCCGGGAGCAGATGCCTTGAGGTGACCGTGTATGTTGTCTCCGATATTCGACGGCGTGGTACTGCAGTCGACGGGCGGTGGCATGGGGAGTGTCGTCGTCGGCGTCGTGGCGTTGGTCGTGGGCGTGGCGCTGGGGGCGGTCGGGTATCGGTTCGTCGGTGACGACGGCCCGGACCCGGCGGTGCGTCGGGTGGCGGACGCGCTGTCGGTGCAGCCCGACGGGCGCGCGGTCCACGACCGCGTGACGGAGTTGACGAGTGCGACCGACGACCTGCTTCGGGCGGCTGCCGACCAGGGCGTGGTGGAGACGTCGCAGGGACGGACGGAGGCGTTGGAGGGGTTGGCGTCCGCCGTCGCACGCGGTCGCGTGGACCTCGTTGAGAGCGACGGTCGGGGTCGGTCGACTGGCGGCGCAACTGGTGGGTCGACTGGCAGTGCAACTGGTGGGTCGACTGGCGGTGGAGACGACGCGGTGGCGTCCGCGGCGGTGGCGTCGGTGCAGGCGGGTCGGTCACCGCGGTCGCCGACTGCGCGGACGTTGCTCGACGCGCTCGGTGATGGACGCGTCGACGAGCGATTGGCGCGCGACGCCGTCGAGGACGCGGTCGACGAACTGGAGGCGTCTCACGGCGTGCTGCAGGCGGTGGAGCGGACGGGCGACGTGACGGTCCAAGCGGAGGTGGAGGCGTTCGCGCAGCGACTCCGCGACGTGGACGGGTCGCTCGCACGGGCGCTCGAACCGATCGCGACGGACGTCGCGTCGATGGCGGCCGAGAGCGAACGGTCCCGTGCAGGCAGTGGTCCGGCGGGTCAGGGGTCGGACGAGGGAACCGTCGCGGACGCGGTGGCGGCCGTGGAGCGACGGACGAGCCCGCAGAGTGCGGCGGCCTCGGGGCTCGTCGACGCGCTCCGCGACCCCGACGCGACTCCGCAGGGTCGGATGGAGGGCGCTCTCACGACCGCTGTCGGCGCGCTCGACGAGCACGCGCGAACGAGAGACGCGTTCGAGGACGTCGACGCGGACGAGGTCGTCGCGGTCTCGAACGAGGTGAAGCGAGACCTCGACCCGGACCAACGCGTGGAGGCGGCGCTCCTGGAGCGCGTCGCCGAACTCGTCGACGGCGCGGAACGGACCGACGAGCGCGCCGAGTGGTACGGCGCGTTCCGGGAACTCGAGTTCTACCGGGACACGCTCGTTCCGACGCTCGAATCGACCCGCGGGGAATCGATGACGGACGGTTCGCCGAGCGATCTGGTAGCGTCGGTCGCCGACCGCATCGACGAGGTGGAGGCGTACTACGAGCGTCGGGACGACCACAATCACACGATTCCGCGGCACTTCGTGTCGCTCGCACGAGACCTCCACGAGGACGGCCGGAGTTACGCGAGCACGGACCCCGAACGCGCCCGCGGTCTCCTGCTGGCGGCGGACGAACTCCTCGATCACGTCGAGGACCTCTACGAACGCAACCAGTACTCCATCATGTTGCGACGACTCCGCGGGTGACCGGCGACGTAACTATCTGGAAGTACGATTGAACAGTTCGGTCTGCCAGAAATACTAAATCAACGCTACGTATAGACACGTGTCAGAGACATCTAATGACGTATCTCTTCGTAGGGGCAGGACAGGCCGGAAGCGCGATAGTCGACGCCGTGTTCGATTACACGTCGGATTCGACGCTCGGTCTCTTCGGCGGGGACGACATCACCGCGCTGGCCGAACCGCTCGTGTTCAACTCGACGATCCGGGACCTGCAGAACCTCCGGAACGTCGACGCGGACGCACAGTTCGGTATCGCCGAACAGCGGGGGCTCGTGGACGGGAACACGGCCGGCTTCGAGGAACAGGTGACTGGGGGATTCGGTCGCGACCCGGTGAAGGCTGACGAGGTGATGACCGAGCACTACGACGAGCTCGTGACGCGCCTCGAGGAGCGGTTCGGTGCGTCGACGACGGCGTTCACCGACGGCGGTGACGCGGAGTGGTCGGAGACGGACGACGAGTGGACGGCGACCGAGGACGACCCGGGTGGCGAGCCAGCCGACGACGACTTCGGCGGCGAGCAGGCGGACGACGACTTCGGTGGCGGCGCCTCGGGGGGCGTCGCGGATGCCACCGACCAGGACGAGATCCAGTTCGCGTTCGTCTGTCTCGGACTCGGCGGTGGCACCGGCTGTGGTATCGCGCCGAGTATCGTCGACGCCATCCACGAGTACACGAACGACCGCGCTGACGTGGTCGTACTCGCCGTCCTCCCGAACACGATGGGGCAGGTCGGCGACGACGACGACGGGGAGACGGTCGGTGCGGGCCGGCAGGCGTGGAACGCCCGCTACGGGCTGAATCGCCTGGAGGACCGGGCGGACGGCATCATCCTCGTCGATAACCAGCGTATCTCGTATCAGGCGGCGGCGGAGAGCCAGTTCTCGGAGTACAACGAGTACGTGGCCGCTGGCGTCTACGACCTCGTCGCCGGCCCGGTGCTCTCGGGCGTCGACCCGAGCGAGTACGACGACATCGATACGCCAGACATCGACGTTCAGGACTTGGTCACGTCACTGAACTTCGGTGTCGGGACGTCCGATTCGAAGGCGGGGTACGCGGCGCTCGGGCGGTCGACGACGATGACGCGGTCGCTCCCGGGGTACCTGCTGCCGTTCGTCGGGAAGCAGGACGTCGACAGCGCGGCGCTCGTGCGCCTCGCGACGAGCAAGCAGTCGGTCGCGGACCTGGACCCGTCCGACGCACAGAAAGCGATCGGGCTGGTGCGGGCGCCGTCGGGCTACCTGTCGGGGAGTGGGCGGCGCGTGGAGACGTCGACGATCCGCGAGTACCTGCAAGCGCAGTGTTCGCTCCAGGAGGTGAACCTCGGCGTGGCGCTGCACGACCGTCGGCTCGCGACGGTGACGACGCTCCTGACGTACGAACGCGAGGACGTGGACCGGATACGCGAGATAGAGGAGAAGGCGGAGGCCTACGAGGAGCAAACGGAGGCGATGATACAGTGACACGCCGGTCCGACGGCGGCTCGCTCGGGGGGGTGAGGGTGATTCTCGCGTGCTTGGTCCTCGGCTGTCTCGTGCTCGCTGGCGCTGGCGCTGTCACGGCCACGGTGCAGTCCGAGGAGACGACGACTTCGAACGTCTCGGCGAGCGTCGACGCGGCCCAAGAGCAGAACGCTCGCGTGTCGACGCTCGCGGCACTCGCCGACGGGACGGTCGTCCAGTACCTCGCGGGTATCGGTCTGGGTGCGGGCGTCGGTCTCTGTATCGGTGGTGTCGTGATGTACGAACTGCAGTCGCGGCGAATCGAGGATACGTTCGAATGACTGGGCGACGATTCTTCGCTGTCGTGCTCGCGGTCGCGGTGCTCGCCGGGACGATGCCGGGCGCCGTCGCTGCCGTCGACGCGTCGACGCCTGACTCGATGGCGGCGTCCACTACGGACTCGACAGTGGCGTCCACTTCGGACACGGCCGCGGTCTGCGATGGCGTGAGCGGCAGCGGGAACGTGGTCGTTGCGACGCTCGCGAGCACCGGTGAACGCGTCACCGGGTCCGAGCGCCTGTACGCGAACGTGACCCTCGACCTCCGGCTGTGCTCGTCGCAGGGCCTCGTGACGCCGTACGGTGACGCGTGGGAGCTCCAGTCGAGTGACGGCTTCGAGGTCCTCTCCGCGAGCGACCGCGGGCCGCGCGTTCGCCTCGAACCTGGGTACGGGACGGTCGAGTTCCCCTCGAAGATCCGGATGAAGCAGGTGGACAGCGGACTGACGGTCAGCGAACCGGTCGCGAACGCCGTGAACCCCGCTATCGGCGTCGACGGCCGTCTGTACGTCTCTTCGGCGGCGTCGGTCGACGAGTACCGGTCGCTCGAAGGGGCGTTCGTGGGCGCGTCGAACCGGACGACGTCGGCGACGACCGCACTGGCGGAGACGACGGCGGCGCTCAACGGGAGCGGTTCCGGCGAGTTCAACGCGACCACCGCGAACCGGACGCTCGAACGACTCGACGCGTCCGTCGCCGAACTGAACGCGAGCGCGTCGTCGTTCCGCACGTTCCTGTTCGGCGTCGCCCGCGACTCGCAGACGCCCGGCGTCGCCGTCGACGCGCTCGACGCCGTCGAAGCCAGCGAGACGGCGCAGCGCGAGGAGGCGAACGAGGCAGTGGCCGCGTACGACGCGGCGCTCGACGCCAGGGAACGCTCGCTGGCGTCGACGATACGGAACAACCTCTTCGTCGCGATCGGACTCGGCGTCGTTCTCGGGGGACTCGCTGGTGGCGCGCTACCGTACCTCGTGGCGAACCGGACGATCGGACGGAAGCGGATCGATTCGACGGCTGACTACAACAGGTACGCCCTGTGGGTGCCGGTCGGGGGCGGCATCGCGCTCGTGTGCGCGACCGTGCTCGGCGTCGTGGTCACCACTGGATTCTCCCTGTTCGGAGTGATACTATGAAGACTCGAACTCGCGCGGTACTGGGAATCGGGGTATTGACTGTGGGAATCGCCGCGGTCGGCGCGGCCTTGTTCGTCCTGGGGAACACCGAGGTGGGCGTGTACGTCGTCGTCGGTGGCGTCCCGCTCGTCCTCGTCGGCAGCGCCGTGATGTACGTTCGCGGCGTCGTCGGTGGCGAAGGGAACACCGGACAGTACGTCGAGCAGCGCGCGAAGCAGGTCGGGTCGTCGCTCAGGGACGTCTGGCGGTCGCTCGACGCCATCGAGACGCAGTTCCCGCGGTTCGACGTCGGGAACCTCCGTGCGCGAGCGGACTCGCTCGCGGCGGACTACGAGGCGGAAGCCGGCGAGTTCGACCGCGAATCGGGGTCGTTCACCGTCGGTTCGAACGCGGCGAGCGCGGAACTCCAGGAGTTAGAGCGTATCGACGGGGAGTTGACGACGCTCGCGGCGGACCGCGACGACGCGCTCTACGAGTTCGTAACGACGCGACTCGCGAGCGTCGAGTCGAGCCTCGCCGCGCTCGCCGACGCGGGCCTGACCGCGCCCCCGTCGGCGTACGAGGAGCCGCCGACGCCCGCGGAGGGCGCGCCCAGCGGCGTCGACTACCGGGACGTCGTCGGTGACCCGTTGACCGAGTACCGAGACGTGGCCGACGAGACGGTCGCCGACGCCATCGAACGCGTGCGGGACATCCGTCGGAGCGCGACCGGCCCGATAGACGAGCAGGCGGTCGAGTCGCGACTCGATTCGGCGGCGAACGCGCGACGCGACGGCGAGTACGAGGAGGCGGTCGAGGACGTGCTCGCGGCGCGCTCGGAACTGGAGAGCGAACTCAGCGGGTCCTTCGACGCGGACCGCGAAGCCCTGCTCTCGCTCGCGGACGTGGTGCTCGCGTCGGACGCAGACCGGTTCGTCTCCGTCGAGCCGTTCGACCGGGTGGAGGAAGTCCAGCGAGAACTGGAGGCGCTCGATTCCGCGCTCGACGTGGAGGCGTTGACGCGGCATCGGGACGCGATGCGGTCCGCGACCCGCGACATCGTCGAGGCGCTGGAATCCGAACTGCAGGAGGCGGTTCGAACGCTCGAATCGGAGTCGCTGCCCGCGGGCTACTACACTCGCCCTGCCGCGGCGGACGAGGACCACGCGGGCACGTTCCGGCGGCTCGACGACGTCTCCGAGCTCGAATCGGAGTGGCGGGCCTCGATCGAACCGCTCGTGGAGGCGGTCGATTCGCTCGACACGAAGGCGACGGTCGTCGAGGCGTACCCGGACGTCTCCGAGACGATTGACGAGCAGTTGCGTTCGGAGGGAACGGTGACGGCCGGCGACCTGCCGGTCCGGCACGCGGAGCAGTTCTTCGGGCTGTACTTCCGGCGGAACCCGGACGTGGAGTTCGACCCGGACGCGCCCGCGCTCTCCCGGGGGACCGTCGAGACGTACACCGTGGAGGTGACTGTGGCGTACGACGAGGGGAGCGAGGACAAGCGGACGGCGGTCGTCGAACTGGCGAACGACGGGTTCGACGAGCGAGCGGTCGTCGAGACGCACCTCGTCGGGTCCGCGCGATTCGCGGACGTTCCCTTCGGCGAGTACGTCCTCTCGGTCGACCCGCGCGAGGACGACTACGCGGCCGTCGAGCGCACGCTTCAGGTGGACGAGGACGTCGAGACGACGGTCGACGTCGAGGCGGTGTCGCTGTACGACCAACTCGTCGGGGACCGCGAGGCGACGATTCGAACGCAGGTCGAGGAGTTCGGCCCGCGACTCGAGGACCGTTTCGCGGAGACGGGCTACCTCAGTACGGCGATGGACTTCCCGATTACCGACGAGTACGTCCCCGGCCTGTTAGCCGCGTGGGCGGACGTCGAGGGGTACGCGATATCGCGTGCCGACGGCGTCATCTACGTCTACGACGACTCGCAGATATCTCAGGAGATAATGAACGTCATCCAGTACAATATCGACGAGAACGAGAGCATCTCTTACGAACGCGTGCGGTCGAACTTCCTGTCGACGCCGGTCCCGGACGAGGTCATCGCGTCGCTCGCTACGGACTCGGGGCTCCCGGTGGACGCGACCGACGATGGACTGCGCAAGCACGCCGGAGGTGATGCGTGATGTCCCAGGGCCAGTTCACGCGCTGGGCGGTCATCGCGTCCGGCGAGGGTGGTGGTCGTATCGCCTCGCAGTTCTTCAGTCGCGCGGAGAACCCCGGCATCGAGGACCGTATCCTCGTGATGAACACGAACCGGAACGACATCCGGAACACCGTCGACCGCATCGACGCGGCGATCACGGAGGACGCGGACATCGAGAGCACGCACGCGCTCGAGTTCGGTGACCTCGCGGGCGCCGGGAACTCGTATCACAACGGCCGGAAGGCCGCCGAGCAGGACCTCGACCGCATCATCAACCGCGTCAAGCGCGTGTTCGGGACGGCGGACGCGTTCCTGCACGTCGCGACGCTCGGTGGCGGCACCGGGAACGGGTCGATTCCGTACGTCATCGACCAGTTCAAGAACGGGTTGAGCGTCGGGGAGAGCGAGCCGTGGATGGACAGCGTCATCCACGTGGCGATGGCGGTGTGGCCGTTCTACTGGGAGCCCGACCAACGGCACTTCAACGCCGTCTGCGGGCTCTCGCGCCTCCTGAAGGTGCTCGACGGCGGCCAGAACGCGGACATGGTCATCCTCGCGGCGAACTCCCAGCTGGACGACGGCGGGAGCCGGCAGAACTACGATGGCGTCAACGAGATGATCATCGAAGCGATCGACCTGATGATCGGCGCGGGCCGAGAGACCCACGGCGTCATCGACATCGAGGACTACGTCACCATCCCCTCACGGTACGGGTCCTATCACTTCACGCCCGCGGTCGCGACGGGGATGGACGGGAACATCTACGAGCTGGAGTACATGTTCGACAAGGCGGCGGAGAACCCGTTCGTCCCGATGGACGTGGCGACATCCCAGATCGTGTTCCCGGTCGTGCGGGCGCCCGAGAGCATGATCGAGAACGGCGAGATCACGGAGCCGGAGGTGTACCGGACGTTCAACGAGTGGCAGAACAAGCACGACCTCAGTATCGCGGGGCAGGCGAGCCTCACGCCGAAGCGCGGCCGTGGGTCCGACGTCGACGTCCTCCTGCTGCTCGGTGGGTTCGACCTGACGCCGTTGCTCGACCACTCGATGGACCAGCACCAGCAGGTCACGGAGAACCTCGCTCGAGGCGCTGCGCCCGGCGGCGAGGGGTTGAGTGACCGCGAGTTACAGCAGGTCATGGAGAACCTCGAGGAGTACCGCGACCACAACGAGGGATAGTATGCGGGGGGGAACACGCGTCACGCTCCTCGTCGCGGTGCTCGCACTCGCTGGGGTGGTCGTCGGTGGCGTCGCCGCGGGGAGCCCCGGGGTCGCCGGTCCGGGAATCGCTTCGGTCGGCGACGCCGGTTCGGGTCCGTCGAGCGCGACGGCCGCGCCGAACGCGACGGTCGCCGTCGAGCGAGTCAACACGAACCGGATTCGCGTGAACGTGACGTTCACGAATACGACGCGCAACCAGACCAAGACGAAGTTCCTGGTGAACGTGACGGATACGGGCGCTGCGAACGCGAAGAACGTCACGTTCCAATCGAAGCGGAACGGGGCGACGTACGTCACGGGAATGGCCGTGAAGCAACTGACTGGCCCGAAGACGACCGACGACCTGTCGGCGGCGTCGGTCGCCGTCGAGTTGAACGGGTCCGTTCTCGGGACGGACTCGGTAAACCTCCAGTACGCGGACCTCTCGGGGGCGAGCGCCGCGTTCGACGACGGGCCGCTACGGGTCTCCGGGCTCTCGCTGCGCGGGTTCGAGCCAGGGTCGCAGGTCGCGCTCTTGGTCGGTGACGGGAGCCTGAACGCGACGTACGCCGCGGGCGCGACGGAGGCGCTCGTCCTCGACCGGAGCGAGCTCTCGACGCTCTCGCGGGACGAACTGTTCGGGAACGCTCGCGTCGCGGTCGACGCGACCGCGGCGCCCGTGAACGTCACGCAGACGGCGACGTCGGTGAACGTGCACGCTGCGGCGACGGACGCGACGCGACTCGTCGTCGCCGGTGAATCGTTCGTCGTCGAGAACCCGCTCGTCGGCGTGCTCGACGCGAACGAGTACCTGCTGGACGTGGAGACGACCGAACCGACCGGGAAGTACGTCGGGAACGTCACCGCGAGCGGAGACCGGGTTCCGCTCCCGAGTGATGCAATCGGTGCGGACGTGACCGCGAACCTCACCGTCGCCGACGGCAGCGACCGCGTTGTGCTCGACGGCTGGAAGGGCACCTACGCGGATTCGAACGTCTCCGTCGCCCTGAACGGGAGTTACGTCCAGGTGTCGCCGGACGTCGGCGCGCAGAGCATCCTGTTCAAGACGCTCGACGGCGCCGTCCGGCGCGTGAACCTGACGAACGTCGGCGACCTCGCGAGCACCTACGCGGTCGCCGGGAACGAGACCGTCCCGGCGAACGCCGACCTCGTCGTCGTCGGCGCGAACGCGGTCTACAGCGGTTCGTCGGCGAACGCGAACTTCCAGACGCCAGCCTCGGCCGGGAACGGCACGCCGACCACGACACCGACGACGACGAACGGGTCGACGGCCGGGAACACTACCGCGAGCGGGCTCCTCTTCCTCCCGGCCGGGTACACTGGAGTGAACACCGGTATCCTCGTCGTCGTCACGCTACTGCTGGGCGCGCTCGTCTCGGCCGGCCTCGGCGTCTACCGGTCGGCGATCGACGCGAGCGTCGATGGGGTCAGACCAACGGATGCACACGGCGCGCTGATCGTCCTCGGTTTCGGTCTCATCACCGGCATCATCGCGGGTGTCCTCGTCATCTGGCTCGCCGCGAGCGACCTCGGGCCGCTCGGATTGCTTCCGGCCGCGGGCATCGGCGCCTTCTTCAGTATGGTCGGTTCCTGGCCGGCCGCGTACGGGATGGCGAGCGCTGGGCTCTGGGGGAAGACGTCACCGAAGCGTCGGTCGACGTCGCGGACGGAGACGCCGGTTCCGGTGACCGTCCAGATCGTGACGGACGACAACCGGCGCGTGCAGCGGTCGGTCAGCGTGACCGCGCGGTCGACCGCGCGCAGCGACGACCACTCGACGACGACGGACACGGGCCGAGCGAAACTCAAGCTCAAGCCCGGGACGTGGACGGTCGGCGCCTCGGTCGCGGGCCAGCAGTACGAGACGCGCGTCGACATCGGGAGCGGTCACAGCCGCGGGAAGGAGGCGCGCATCGTCTGCCAGCGCCCGCAGATCGCCGTCCGGCTCTCGGACGGCGCGGACGGCGAGGCGCTGCCGGACGCGACCGTGCACGTCGAGCCGGACGACGGCGACCCCGTCGAGGAGACGACGAACCGGAGTGGAAAGGCCGCGGTCGTCCTGCCGTTCACCGCCACGGCCGCGACGCTGTCGGTGTCGCACCCGAAGTACGTCGGGGCGACGCGGGACGTCTCGCTCGACGACCAGAAGCAAGCGTTCGACGTCGGGCTGGAACGGAAGACTGGGTCGCTGTCCGTGACCGCGGAGGTCGACGGTGTCGCGACCGGGAACCTCCCGGTCGCCATCGCGCCCGCCGACGGCGACGACTTCCGCGCTCGCGAGCGCCGGCAGACGCTGGAGACCGACCGGAACGGGACGGCGACCGTGGACGTCCTCGTCGGCGACTACGTCGTCGACCTGGACCTCCCCGCGGCGGCGTCCAGCGAGTTCCGGACCGATACGACGACCGCGAGGATCGACCGTGGCGGGAACGCGCGAGTCTCGGTGCGTGCGTCCTTCGAGTGGACGCTCCCACCGGCAGTCCGGACGCGGCTGTCGGACGTGCGCGAGGACGTCGCCGCGCTCTCGGACCGCGCCGGACGCGACGTCGCGTTCCCGCGGTACTACGGGTCGGTCGTCGAGACGTTGCTCGACGTCGTCGAATCGCTCCCCGAGCAAGGGCATCGCTTCGTGGACGTGGACACGCACCCGGAGGCCGTCGCGGACGCACTCCTGGACGTCGCCGAGGAGGCGGTCACTCGCGTGAACACGGCGATGACGACGAAACGGAACGTGGACGTGTTCGCCGCGTGCGCGGACCTCCCGGATGCGGCTGTCGAGTTCCGGGGTGACGCGGCGTCGTTCGACGCGTTCCTCGAGCACGCGTCGGACGCGAACGACGGGAACCTGACGCGACGCATCGAGGAGACGAAGAGCCGAATCGACCGGGAGCGAGATACGTTGACCGAGGTGGAGCCGGTGACTGAGGTCTGGGAGCTCTCCCGGGAGCTCTTCCAGGAGGCGCGGCGGGAATCGGACGACGTCGAGCGAGCGGCGAAGACGCTGCTCGTCGCGGCGTTACTCGACGCGGTAGAGGAGGCGTTCGAGCACGACCAGTTACGCGAACGGATGCAACAGACGGTGTTCTGACATGAATGGGATTCGGATATTGATCGGATTGCTCGTCGTGGGGTCGGTCGTCGCGGCACAACCGGGGGCTGCGATGCGGTCGTCGACGGCGACGACCGTGGACGACTCGGGGCCGCCGGAGACCGCAGACGAGTACCTATCGGCGTTCCAGTCGATGGAGGGGGTACCGGCGTTCGACCGATACACGCAGTTCGAGACCATCAGGTCGCTCGCGGTGTCGAAGCTACAGGTCGCGGAGTTCGACGACGCGACCGAACGCGAGATGGCGACGACACTCCGATTACTCCGGTCGTTCCGGGAGGCGTACCAGGCGGCGCAGAACGGGTCGACGACGACGAGTCTCGGAGCCGCGAACCGGACGCTCTCGTCGGTCACGTCCCTCAAAGAACAGGGGTTGACGTACGCGCCGCTCGCCGACATCGCGGTCAGTCGGTTCTACGAGAACCGCGGCGACGAGTTCCTGCAGGCCGCGGCGAACGCGTCGCGGACGCCCGAACAGATAGAGCAGTTGGAGCTGGCGTCGGTCGCGTTCCGGCGTGCGGGCGCGAGCAAGAAGTTCTCGCAGGTGAGCTTGCGGTACCAGAGCGTCCGCTCGGAGTACCAGCGGAACGTGGAGACGATGAACGCGTCGGCGTCGACGGCGTCGTCGTTCCTGTCCGCGTGTTCGTCCTGTAGCGACGTGCAGGGTGCGCTCGCGTCGAACGGCCTGCAGACGTTCGAGTACTACCTGGAGTCCAGTTCGAAGATCTCGGAGCTTCGCGAGGCGGAGTCGCTCGCCGAGAAGCACGGGCTCTCCGAGCGCGCGTCGTCGTTCGCGGCAGCGCGGTCGGACGTGTCGACCGTTCGGGGGACGCTCGCGGTTGCGAGCGCCGGCGTCCTCGTCGGGTACGGTCTGGTGCTTGCCCTGGTCGCGATGCTCGTCGGGCATCGCATCGTCACGTGGAGCGAGACCGTGCAGGCGTCACAGATCGGTGAGATAGTGATGCTGGAGGAGGTGAACGATGCGTAACGCCACCGCGCTCGTCGTCGCGGTGCTCTCGCTGGTCGTCGTCGCGGCGTTCGCGCCGGTGACCGTCGCCAGCGCGGACGTCGCGCCGACGTCGACCGACGACGTCGGTGCCGCGGCGGCGGAATCGACCGTGGGTGCCTCCGCGGATGCGGAACCGGCTGTGGATGCCTCCGCGGAAGCGGAATCGAACGACACTGCGGGCGCGGCGTTGTCGACGCCCGCGTCCACGACCCTCGAACTTCAGGAGGCGTTCGAGGGGTCGACGGATAGCGGTCGAGTCTCCCTCAGTTTCACCGCGTCGGAGAACACGACCGTGACGGCGGAGAGCCAGGACTCCGACGGCGAGGTGACGTTCACGTTCAGCGGGTGGTCCGGTGGTGGGCGTAGCGGGTCCAGTTCGACGTTCCAGATCGAGGACGGCGAGACGTACACGGTGTACTACGACGCCGTCGGCGAATCTCGCGGCGAGGACGGTTTCGACACGACGCGGTCGGTGGACGTGACCGTGTCGAACGTCGGGACGGGGACGTTGAGCGCGGACGTGAACTACGTCTCGCCGAGCTTCGGGCGGAGCGAAGCGCCCGACGGGACGGTCCTGTTCGAAGGGCAGTCCGAGAAATCGACGCGCGTGTCCGTCGAGTTCTGGAACGACGGACAAGGGGACATGAACGTACAGGACGTCAGCGCGTCCGCGGACTCGGGCGTCTCCGCGTCCGTCCGCCAGACGCCGTCGAGAGTCAACAGCCGGCAGAGCGGTTCGTTCGAGGTCGTGGTTACCGTCGACGAGTCCGTCAGGGAGGGCCCGAAGGACGTCGCGGTCGTCGTCGAGGACAACCTCGGCCACCGCGAGACCATCCGGTTCGACGTGAACGTGCGGAAGGCGACGCGCGTCACGGCCGACGAGAGCACGTACGACGTCGGCGGGGTGCTCCGCGGGACTAGCGTCGAAGTCCCGGTCGAACTCGTCGAGCAGACCGGGTACGACGACGCGAGCGTCGACATCGTGCGAGCGATCGGCGCCGGCCCGAACGCGTCCCTTCGGATCTCCGACCTGGACGGGTACGTGCCCGCTGGCGGCTCGGAGAGCGGGACGCTCCGGGTCTCGGTGAACGAACGTTCTCCCCAGCACGAGGAGCTCTCGTGGCTCATCAGACTGGAACCGACGAGCGACTCGGACGCCGAAGCGACGACGTTCCAGGTCGACGCGCGCACGTTCTACCCGGCGGCGTTCGGGCAGACGTCCGCCGCCTCGGTGTCGTACACGTTCGACGAGGAACGCGGCGCCTCGGAGTACACGAGACAGGTCGAGACGACCGTCGAGAACACGGGTGACCTGCCGCTCTCCGTCGACTCCATCAGCGTCGGGTCGCCGGACTTCGACGATTCGTACGTGAGCGCGGAACTGACGCGCGGCCCGGACCGAGTTCCGGGAACCAGCAGCCGGGACTTCATCCTCGACGTCACCGTCGACAGTCGAGCCCCCGAAGGCACGCACACGCTCGTCGTCGAGTACGCGTCCTCGAACGCGTCCGCTGGAACCGAGACGGTGGAGACGGAGATGGAGATCGACCACGAGACGCGCGTGAGCCTCAGCGAGTCCGCGGTGTCGTTCGGTCGACTCGAGATCACGCGTTCGGACACCCGAACCGTATCCGTGACCGAGGCGCTCGGGTACAACGACGTCCGGAACCTGACGCTCGAACGCGTCGACGGCCCGGACAAGGGCTGGGTGACCGTCGAGCGGGACGTCCCGAGCACGCTCACCGCCGGCGAGTCCAGTGACGTCGTGTTCGGCCTCCAGTTCGACACCGACGCGGAGGTGCTCACGGAGTACGAGTGGACGTTCAGGGTCGACGGGGAGAACGTCGACGCGCACACGGTGACGATAACGGCCGAACCCGGTCTCATCGACGCGCAAGAGACCAAGGACCGACTGTCGACGTACGCCGACGAGAGCGGGAACGTCGGCAGTGCCGCGACGACGATGACGGAGATGCTGACGCGCCTGGAGTCGAAGATCGAGAACGGCGACCTCGAATCCGGTACTGACATCTCGCGGGCGTTCACGGCCGCACAGACGTTCGCGACGTTCGTCAACGCGACCGAGCAGACGCGAGCGCACCTGGAAGCCGACGAACACGAGGCCGCGCAACGCGACCTGACGCGGGCGTCCTCGACGTACAATACGGTGTCGCTGTACGTCTCCCAGCTCTCCGACGACGAGCTCGCTGGGCTCGGTGAAGACGCGCTCGCCGACGGGAACACCGCGCTGAACGACCTCATCGAGACGCAGCGCGCGCACTACCAGCAACAGTTGTCCGGGGACAACACGTCGCTGCTCGACGCCGCTATCGTCAAGCGCGAGCTCGCGCGTATCGCGGTACTGCAGGGCGAGGAGAGTCGCGCGAACACCCTGCAGTCGGCCGCCGACCGGGCGTTCGAGCAGTACGCGGAGAACGTGAGCGCCGGCCAGGAGAACCTCCAGGCGGCGCGGTCGACCGACGACAACCTGACCGCGGACGTGTTCACCGTCGTGGGCGGGCAGCCGCTCCTGTTGAACCCGGCCGACCTCGGCGAGTTCCAGTCGAAGTCCGAGAGCGTGCTGTCGAGTTACGTGACCGCTCGCGAGCGGTTCGCGGCCGCGGGCGAGAGCGAGACCGCGTCGGAGGTCGCACAGGAGCGCGAGGCGACCGCGAACGCCTACCAGACCGCCGAGACCGCGTTGTACGTCGCGTCCGCGGGGTACGTGGTGGCGTTCATCGCGCTGGTCGCGCACCTGCTCAGGGGCGTCATCGCGTACATCTCGGACGCGAAGGAGACCGCGACCGGCGAGTTCCTCGTCTGACGCGCCAGCGTCGATTCGAGGGGGCTCGCCACCGGAACCGTCCTGTTCTCGTCCGATTCCGTTCTTCGAGTTCGCGAGGAAAGCCGTCGGAGTGTACGGTCAGCGCGTCCGCTCGTAGTCGGTCGCGACGTGCTCGGGGTACGAGACCGCGTCGTCGGCGCTCCCACCGACCCAGCGAGCGCGCCACGCGTCGCGATGGCTCGCATCCCACTCGCCGTCGCCCGGCGCGACCGGGCCTTCGAGTTCGATGCGCGCGGTCTGCTCGCCACCGTGGACGGTCACGTCGAGTGACAGCGACTCGCCAGCCGGTTTCACGTCGATCGGATGCACGGCGGTTTCACCTGGCGCGAGCTCGTCGATGCGTTCGGGGACGTACACCACGTCGTTGACGACGTCACCGGCCGCGGACAACTCGAGGTCGCGCTCGACGCGGTCGCCGACGTTCGTCAGCTCCAGCGCGACGTTACTGTACTCGTCCCTGACGCGCGTTCCCTCGCCGACGGCCGCCTCCAGTCGGTCCGCGAGTCCGTCAGTGCTCGCGCGCTCGACGGGAGCGAGCGACTGGAACTCCGCCGGCGCCTCGGGGTCGCCGAACTCCACCGTCACCCCGAGCGCGCTCTCCGCCGCCGTCACGTCCGTCTCCGACGGCGCGACGTCACCAGCCCAGACGACGACCTCGCCGGGCGCGAGCGCGTCACCGAGGCGGAGGTCCCACGTCCCGAGTCGGTCGACGCGAACGCCGACGACGTCGACGTAGTCCCCGGTCCGATTCTCGATCTCGCCGTCCACGTGCACGCGCGAGTCACCGCATTCGACGGTCGTCCGCGCGGCGATCTCGCCGTCGACGACCGACGCGGTCGCGGCGTCGAACTCGCCCGCGTCGTTGCCGTCGGCGACCACGCGCCCGCCCTCGACGCGGTGCTGGCCGTCGACCGCGACGGCGTGCTTGCGCTCCAGGCGTCGCTCGATACCGGCGGACGCTGACCCGACGGCGTGCTCTTCGCCGTCGAGGACGAGCGTGAGGTCGTGGACGTCGCGGTCCAGTTCGATGGCGACGTACTCCTGGAAGCGCTCGGTCGCCGCGACGGTGTCGGCGCTCAGGGAGCGGTCGACGGTCGCGGAGACGCCCGTCTGCGACGCACTGGCCGCGTCACCGACGCCGGCGTCGGCGTCAGCGAACGCGTCGTCGAGTGCGAGCTCCACGGAGTCGTTCGCCGCGGACCCGTCGAGTTGCGCGCGGACCGTGTTCCCGTCGAGGGACGCCGCGACGTGCCCGGGAACGGCGAGCGAGAGCGTCCACGTCGCCCCGGCGACGCACGTGACCTCGCGCTCGACGGGGTCGAGCGCGCCGAGCCCGAACACGACCAGTTCGTCGGTCGCGGTGGCGTCGGTCCCGTTCGAGACCGTGACGTCGACGAACAGGAACTCGTCGTCGACGGTCTGCTCGACGGTCACCGTCGTCCGACCGTCACCGAGCGTCGACGTGGCGGTCGCAACGCGCTCGCCGGTCTCGCTCGCGACCGTTCGTTCGACCGGCTCGCCGGGGACGAACGGCGCGCTCACGGACGCCGTCGCCGCCTCGCCCGGACCGACGATGCCGAGGTCCACGTCGTCCTCCACCACGCGGAGTCGCGGTGACGTCTCCCCGTCGTTCTCGACCACGACCGTCCCCTCGACGGTCGACCCGTCGACCTGGTCGAGGTCGAACGTACACGAGATATCGTCCGCGGACGGCGTCGGCCGTTCCACTCCGACGGTCTCCTCGACGACCTCGACGTCGTTGACCGCGACGGTCACCGTCGTCTCGTCGACGCGCTCGACCTCTTCGACGCGGAACGTCGCCACGCCCTCGCCGCCCGCCGGCACGTCCACGGCGACGCCGTCCTCGTCGAGCACCGCATCGTCGACGGTCGCGTCGACCCGCACCGTCGCCGCCCGCTCCAGGTCGCTCCGCACGCGCACCTCGACGTCCGACCCCGGCTCGACCGTCGACGTCTCGAGGACCGCCTCCACCGTGTCCGGGTCGATACGTCGCCGATACACCGACAACATCCCGTCCCGGTATACGCACGCGAGCGCCCCGCTTCGAGCCGGATACACCGTCCCCGGCGTCAGGTCGTCTACGGGCTCGTAACTCCCGTCGCTCGACACGCGGAGCACGCCGTCGTCGGTCTGCACGAACGCCTCGGTCGCCCCGCCGGACGCGACCGCTCGCGCACTGATCTCGGTCTCCCAGCTGACGCTCCCGTCCGCGACGTCGAGGCCGACGAGCTTCCCGGTCTTCAGCGCTGCGACGACGACGCCGTCGGTCCACCCGACGTCCACGACGGCGCTGTCGAGCGTCTCGTCGAGCACCTGCTCGCCGCTCGCGTCGAACCCCGTGACGAACGTCCACGTCCCGTAGAGCACGTGCTCGTCGCCAGCGGCGAGGTCGTCCTCGCCCTCGATGTCCGCGTACGGTCGCTCCGTCGACCACCGCCGCGACCCGCGCTCCCGGTCGACGCCGATGAGCGACGAGGGCGTGAGCACGCACACGACGTCCGAATCGGGGATGGCAGCGACCGCCTCGACGTCCTCGCCCGAGAGGTCCACGGACCACCCGCGCGACCCGCGTCCGTCCACCGACAGCGCCACGAGCGACCCCGCCGTGAGCACGTACACGAGCTCCGCGACCGCCACGTCGACGGGTTCGCCCTCGACCTGGAGGGTCGTCCGCTCGCGGCCCTGTACGTGCACGACGTCGCCGTCCGCGACCAACACGACCTCGTCCTCGCCCGCCGCGCTCGCGTCCACGCCAGACAGCTCGAACGACCCGACCTCCGCGTACTCGCTCACACTCCATCACCCACTGCCCCACCTGACGCGTCGCCCGAGCCTGAACCGCCGCCCGAACCGCCCGTCCCGTCATCGCCCGAACCGCCCGTCCCGTCACCGCCCGAATCGCTCGCCCCGTCATCGCCCGAACCGTCCGTCCCGTCATCGCCCGAACCGCCCGTCCCGTCATCGCCCGAACCGCCCGGCCCGTCGTCGCCGGCGTCGCTCGCGCCCGTACCGCCGTCGCCGGCACCGAGCAGCGACGCCAGCCCCGACGGCTCGTCGCCCAATTCGATACCGAGCCGCTCCGCCTGCGACTCCACGTACCGACGCATCTCCGGGTACCCCTCCAGGTCGTCCGTCTTGTTCCGAACGCTCGCGACGTACTGACTGACCGTCTTCGCCTCCGACGCCTCCAGTTTCTCCAGGAGGTACTCCGTGTCGGGCTCGATCGGGTCGCCCTCGATGACGCTCCGCACCAGCTCCCGCTGGAACTCGCTCCCGAGGATGCGGTCCGCGACCTCCGCCGGCGTGTACCCGACCGACGCCGCACCGAGCCGGTCGTAATCGATGTCACCGGCCGCGGACACCGAATCCAAGTGCTTCTCCCAGACCTGCGCCATCACCGTCTCGTCCGGCTGCGGGATGAACTGCTGGACGGGGAACCGGCGCGTCGCCGCCGGGTCGATAGTGAACGGCATGTTCGTCGCGCCGATGACGAGCAGGTTGTCCTCCACGTCGTTCATCTCCTGGAGGAACGCGTTCGTCAACGACCGCTCGTGCCGCTGGAGCGAATCGTCCCCACGATCCGGGATGAGCGTCTCCACCTCGTCGAAGAACAACACGCAGAACCCCTCCTGAGCGATACCGTGAGCCTTCTCGAACACCGCCCGAACGCGCTTCTCCGACTCCCCCGAGTACTTCGAGAGGACGTCGGACCCACGGACCTCCAGGAACTTCACCTCGCCGTAATCCTCCTCGATGCTCGTGTTGTACATCGCCTCGTGCGCGATCGCCTCCGACACGAGCGTCTTCCCGCACCCGGGCGGCCCGTACAGCATCATCGAACTCCCCCGCGACGCGAACGCCTCCCCGTACCGCCGCTCGACCTCGCTCCGCGTCTCCGGGTCGAACAACGCGAGCAGCATCCGCGCCGTCCGCTTCACCTCCGGCAACCCGGCGACGTCCTCCTCGAACGACACCGTCGGCTTCTTCGGCTCCAAGTTCACGTCCACCGACTCGTCCTCGCCACCACCGGACGGGCCACCACCGGCGGCACCGCCCGGTCCCGGACCAGCAGCCCCACCGCTCGTCCCAGACGGCGCCGACTCCAGTTCACGGAGCTCCGTCCCATCGACGAACTCGATGTCCGTCCCCGACCCGATCTTCACCGTATTGTAATCGCTCGGCTCGATCTCCCGGGGCTTGAACGTCGTGAACTCCGACCCGCGCTTTAACATCACCTCGTCGACGCGATGCAGGAGGTACGAATCCCGAAGGAACGGCTCGAGCGCCTCCGGGTCGTTATCGCCCGGATGGATCTTCACCGACTGGCACTCGACGACCTCGCGAGCCGACGCGTTCGTATCCACCTTCAGGTCGCGATCGGAGCGGATCCCACCGAAGATCTGGCGGACGTGCTGATGCATCCGGACGCTGTTCCCGATCGTATCGGTCGACAACGGCCCGTCGTCGACCGTCTCCAGATCGAAGTACGCACGCCTGTTGTTGTGCTCGACCGCGACCACGTCCGGCTCGGTCCCGAACTTCGATTCACCTATCTCCACGATCGCCGTCGGCTGTTTCTGTTTGAGTATCGGCGTCAGATTGAGCATCGTTCCCTCCGTCCCCGCGTTCGATCGGACCGTCCGTCGCCGCCCGCATCTCTCTGGTTACGCATCGTTCCCTCCGGTCAGCGTGTCGCTCGCCCACGACGCGAACGTTATCGGTGCGTCCGCACCGTTGTCTGCGCGCCGACCGACGAACCTCGCGCCAGCGACAGACCAAGCAAGCACGTCACGAACCGACGCGAGCATCCGCCGGACCGACCGACAGACGCGACGGGCGTCGAGGTCCTCCAACGTTCGGACGCGACGGACCACTGTCCCAGCGCGCACCAAGAGCTCTTCGACGAACTCACGCAGCACCCGAAACGCCGGGGCCCAGTTCCCTCGCGTCGCCCCGTCAACCCCGAGCGGGATCACCTCGCGTCCGTCACGGACCTCCACGCGGTCAGACGATCCAACGTCCGCACCCTCTCGATCGGACTCCGTACCGTACCGCGACTGGAGAAGCGCGCCGACCGAACCGTCACCCGAAGCCTCCGTCGCTTCCATCGCCGGGAACGGAGCGGCTTCGTGCAGTGTCGACCCGAGTTCAGCGAGTGCGCCCGTCGCTTCGCTCGCGAGTTCGAAGACGTCCACGTCGACGTACGAATCGACGGTCGAGAGGGTTTCGAGCGCGCTCTCGACCGTCTTCAACGGCTCGAACAACGACTTCGCCAGTAACGTCCTCGACATGCGATGGTTACTGATTGAAGTTCGTATTCGACGTGTCCTCGTGCTCCTCCTGCTCGGTCTGTTCCTCGGCCTCCTCCAGCCCCCCCATGTTGGGAAGATCGTTCTCGACCATCTCCGCGAAGTCCTCCTCCGAGGTGTTCTCGACCGTCTCAGCAACGTTCCCCACCCCGGCGAGTTCGGTGACGATGTTCCCGACGTTCTCCGTCATCTCGATCGCTTCGTCCGGGAAGACGTGCTCGCGGACCGCAGCACTTCGAATCTGTTTCTTCTTCTCCTCGAGCGTCTCCATCGTCGAATTGAGCATACTCATCTGCCGCGCCAGCTTTCCTTTCCCCTGGTTCGTCTTCTCGACAACGTCCTCGACGTGCGCCTCGTGCATCTTCTTGTGATGGATGTACTCCTCCATGAGGTTGTCATATCGAGTCCGTTCGGATTCGTCCAACTCGGCTCGTGACTGTGGAACGCCAGGAGAATCACCCAAGCTCTTCAACTTCTGTCCGGTCTCGTGCATCCGCTCCTTGATGTCGTTCTGTCCGCTCTTGAACTCCTCCTCTTTCTCCTCTAATTTCTTCTTTGCGCGCTCGATGTTCTCCTTCGTCTCCTTTATCTTCTCCATGCATGCGTCCATCGTCGCGGCCCAGTTCAGAGCCGCTCGTCCCGACAGATTCTGATCTCCAGGGTCCTGCAGGAGCACGACCTTGTTCCCTTCGAGCCGAAGGATGTCCTGGTCGGCGAAGTACTCGATGAGTGCATCAGCCTGCCGTTCACTTGCAACCACCGGCTGCCCGTCTTCTTCGGCTGCGGCGAGCGTCTCCACCGCGGTCCGCTTGTCGATGCGGCCGTTCGCGCCGTCGAGATTCATATCTCCCAGCAAATCCTCGCCGATGATGGCGCGAACCGCTTCCTCCCACTTTCCTTCGACCTCGTCGCCTTCGGTCCACTCCGCCTCCATCCGGACCATCTCCCCGTTCCCTTTGGGGTTCGCGATAACGTATTTGATACCGTCGACCGTCGTCTTCTCGAACTCGTAATTTTGTGGCATAGGTAGCTAGTTCACTGCACTCGCTCGGTTCCGCGCCTGTACGCCGTCGAATCGCTGCCGCCGTTCGCTCGGGGTGAGACAGTCATTGATCGGGTTTCGACGTGGACGTGTCCGGTTCCTGTTCGACAAACGCTTCGATTCCATCCTGTTCTCCAAGCTCGGCCAGCACCGCACTGAGGTTCTCCACGATTCGTACTGGATCATCTCGAGTTGTGTTCTCCACGTTTTCGCTGACGTCTCCGACGCCCGCGGGCTCCGGCACCACGTCGTCAATCGTTTCGCCGACGGTGGATAGGTCGTCGGTTGAGAGTTCCATCACGAGTTCCTCGAAACAGTCCGTGAACTCGGTTCCGTGCACCGGGAACTCGCCATGTTGAATCGCTTGGGCGCGAATCTCTTTGGCCTTCGTCTCGAATCCCCCGCGAACGGACGACAGTTTCGCCGTGACGGTCTCGTTCCCTACACTATCCCCAGTGGGTCCGTCGACATCCTCGATGAACTTGTCGAGTCTGTCTACGCAAACGTCCAGTGCTACCGCCCACGCCACCGTCTCGCGTCGGGAGAGCGCCCCGTCACGCGGATCGCGGAGTACCACAACGTCGCCAACGTCGACCGTCCAGACATCTGCGAAATCGAGGTACGCGACCAGTGCATCCGCGTGAGCCTCGCGCGTTACGTGGTCCAAGCGGTTCGACGACGAGTCCGTCGACGCCTCGACCAGCACCGCAACCGCCGTCGAACGGTCGACGCGAGCCTCCCCCGACCCGACAGTCATCGCCCCGAACAGCTCCGCGTCGAGGACCGCGCGAACCGCGCGCTCCCAGTCCCCCTCCAACTCACCCTCCATCCACTCCACCTCCATCCGGACCATCTCCCCTTCCCCGCACGGGGTCGCGATGACATACTCGGTTCCATCGACCGTCGTCCTCTCGAACGTGTAGTTGCGTTGCATTGGTAGCTAATTTACTGCAGTCAGTCGATTCCGCACCTGTCCCCCACCCCACCGTCGCCGCCGGTCAGTCGTCATCAGTCCCTCCGTCGTCCGCATCCTCCTCGGTGCATTCCTCGGCCAGCTCCGGCATGTCGGTCTGTTCTAATTCCAAGTTCGGAAGGTCTTCCTCGACCATCTTCGCTAACTCCTCATCCGACGTGGTCTCGACCGCTTCTTTGACGGTTCCCACGCCCGCAGCTTTGGTGGACTTGCCGGCGCTCCCGGATGTCATCCTGGTCTCTTCGAGCAGTTCGACGACCCCGATTACGTCCTCGGACGCCAGCGTCGAAACGACGCGGTCCAGGCGGTTTGGGACCGAGATCGCGTCGTCCGGGAACGCTCGTCCCTCAATCGCGTGAGTTCGAACTTGGCTTGCACGGGTACACAGTTCCTCCCGGGTCGACATCAACACGTTCCGGTCAGCGCCCAGCCCGCGCGGATCGGTCTCGGTCCGGACGAGGTCACCCAGGAGCGTGCGGAGCGCCGCGTACCGTTCGCCTGCTGCCTCGTCGAGTGCCGACGGGTCCTCCGGGAACTTCGACCCCCGCCCGAGTGCACGCATCTCGGTGGTGACCGCGTGCAGGCGGGCCTCGAACCGGTCGCGTTCGGCGTCGAGCGTCTTCACGCGGTCCGCACGCGTCTCGAGTTCGTCGACGAACTCGTCGATCCGAGCGATACAGACGTCGAGAGCCAACGCCCACGAAAGTGCTTCGCGACCCGACAAGGTCGCGTCTCGCGGGTCCTTGAGCACGACTACGTCCTCGCCGTCCAAGGTCCAGACGTCCGCGTCGGCGAGGTACGCTACGAGCGCGTCCGCTTGCGCCTCGTCGCCGATGTCCTCGAGCAACTCGACGAGTGCCTCTACCGCGGTCGACTGCTCGACCCGAGCCACGCCGTCACCGACCGCGAACGACTCGAATAGCTCGGCGTCCAGCACCGCGTAGACCGCACGCTCCCACTCCCCCTCGACGTCCCCATCGGTAAGCCACGCCGATTCCAGCTCGACGCGTTCCGCGTCGTCGCTCGCCGGCGCCGCGACGACGGCGCTCCCGCCGTCTCCCGCCCTCGTCTCGAACGTGTACTCTCGTGTCATGGC
Source organism: Halorubellus litoreus (assembly GCF_037081675.1). GTDB lineage: Archaea > Halobacteriota > Halobacteria > Halobacteriales > Natrialbaceae > Halorubellus > Halorubellus litoreus. The sequence goes on from NZ_JAZAQL010000005.1 coordinate 198,738, forward strand.
ACTCTCGTGAGATTACGCGTCCACGCCCCCGAACTCTTCCTCGGCGACAACGCCCGCGAACTCGTCCGCGATGGACTCCCTGACGTGCTCGTTCACCCTCGCTGTGTTACTCACTTGCACGACCTCGACGTGCTCCTCGGCCGCCTCCTCGAACTCGGGCGGCGACGCCGGCAGCACGTCCGCTTCCGCCTTCACGTCCCCGAGGATGCGTCGCGCCTCCTGGTCGACGAACGCGTCGAACTCCTCGCGCATCACGACCATGTCGTCCTCCGTCTCCAACCCCAATCGCGTCATGACCGCGTCCCTGGTCTCCTCGACGATGTCGTCCTGCACGCGATGCGCGTACGACAACACGTCGAACTGCTCCTCGATCTCCGACCGGATCACGCCCGGGAACTCCGCGGTCGGCAGCAGGTACTTCGACTCCTCGAAGCGCTCCTCGACGCTACCCTCGATCCGATGGGCGGCGTGCTGGCCGAACTCGCCGAGGGCACTCTCGACGAGGTACTCGCCGTCCAGGTCGATGACGTACCCCTCTTGTTCCAGGTACCGGATGATGTCCTTCGTCGCCGCGATACTGATGATGTCCTCGAGGTCGCTGTGACTGATCTTCCCGTTCGCGGCCTTCCGCTCGAGCTGCGAGTCGAACCCGACGTTCTCCGCGTGCTCCTTCAACCGCGGTCCGATCGTGTAGTAGTCGCGCTCGCCGGCCGTGATACGCTGAACGAGGTCGCGTTCGGTGAGTTCGGAGACGAAGAACTCGACGTCGTCCATCGCCAGGTCGAACCGCGACCTGAGCGTCTCCGACGTGATGACGACGTTGTGACTGAACGTACTCGTCAACTCGTTCGTGATGGCGTCGGAACTCCCGACGCTGAACGTGTCGACGTAGTAGACGCCGTCGCGGATGCGTTCAAGGTCGCTGAACTCGTCGTTTGCCACTTCGCGTAACGCATCGCGCATGTCCGACCCCGACAGGTCGCTCGCGTTCAGTGTCCCCGTGTCAGCGCTCTCGTACGCGCTCTGCAGCTCCCCCTTCTTGTCGGTGACGTAGAGAAACCCGTAGTTCGACATCGCCACGTCGCGGCAGATGTCTTTGAGGGCGTCCGTGTCAACCGGCAGTAGTGACATAGACGCTACTATAACAATCAGGTTCTAAATTGTTCCGGCCAACGAGCACCTGAACGGACAGTCCAGGGGTCGTCGACGACCTCGACGGAGCGTCGCAATCGGTCAGCGACGTGCTTCGCGCATCTTCTGTTGGAGGTCGCGCTTCACGGCGTTGATACCGGACGTGTCGCGTCCTTTGATACGTTCGGTCTGCCCGCTCGACAGCGATATCTGGAGTTCGGCGTAGTTCGCGAAGTCCTCGGATTGCACGTTCGCGATCTGGTCGTAGAACACCTCCTGTTGCTTCCCGCCCTGGGTCGTGTCGCGTGGCGGCATCTTGTAGTGGTACTGTCGGTTGATGACGACGCTGGTGTCGCCGAACAGGAGGTGGGAGGCCTTGTACTTCTTGGACGGCTCGATGAATATCGGCGAACTGCCGTGCCCGCCGATGAACGTGTGCGCCGAGGACAGCGACATGCCGCCGGTCTCGCGTTCGACCTTCGACCGCGTCTGATCGCGGAAGTCCTGGATGAGGGACATGTACTTGGCGTTGACTTCGCCGCGGCCCCAGAACCACACGAGCACACCGACGACGAGCCCGAAGAACGCGAACTGCCCTATGTACTCCAGCATCGCGCCGACGATGGCGCCGAGGATGGTCAACCCGACGATTATCTTCTTGGGTTGCCAGCCGATCTTCCAGCGCCAGCCGTTGACCGACGGGTTGTTCAGCGACGTCGACGTCGACGGCGACCCGCTGCTCGCGCCCCCGCCGCTCCGACCGCTGCTACTGGATTCGCTCGCGCTCGCCGCGCTCCCACCGGAGTCGGTGTCGGACGAGCCGGTGGACTCACTCGCGGCCGCAGCACTCGACGACGAGGCGGACGCTACCTCTCGCTCGTCGCCACACGACGGGCAGACCGACGCACTCGCGTCGATTATCTCCCCGCACGCGGCACAGAACTCCTCGTCGTCGTCGGGCATCCGACGACCGCCGCTACCCGGCGATTCGCTCCCCGACCGGTCCCGTCCACCGCGGTCGGTTCCGCCGCCGCGGCCGCTGGACCCGCTCGAATCAGCGTTCTGCGCGGCCTGACTCCCGCCGCGGCCACCGCGCCCACCGGAGTTACTGCTTCGTCCCGACCGATCGCCGCGGTCGTTCGAACCACCACTTCGTCCCGACCGATCGCCGCGGTCGTTCGACCGGTCGCGGTCGCGCTGGGAGCCGCCACCGCGACCGCGCCGTCCGTCGTCCCGACCGCGCTTGCCGTCGTCACCACGACCACGCGCACTCCCCTCTCGACCGCTCGCGCCACCGGACCGCCCGCCGCTGTCCCCGCGACCGGCGTCGCCGTTGCGGCCGCTGTCGCGGTTACGGCGTCGTTCGTCGAACCCCTCGCGGCCGCTCTTCCCGCCCGCGAAGTTGCTCGTGCTCCGCGAGGAGCCCCCGCTCGAACTGCCGGAAGGACTCCCGCCGTCCCCGCCGTCGTCGCGGCGGGAGACGGTCGCGGTTCGACGCGAGGACCCACCGCTGGACCCGCGGTCGGACCCACTGCCGCCGTCGCTCCCGCGGTCGCGCTCGTGGGTCCCGCAGTGCGGACAGTACGTCGTCCCGGCCTCGATGAGCTTCCCGCAGCTACCGCACTCCTCCTTGCCTGACGCCGGCCGACCCCCATCGGGCACGACTCTCGGTTCCCCGCTCCCCCTTTCCGCTCCTTCGTCTGGACACATTTCCGATTGTTTCGATTTCCTAACGGAACGGTTCTATAATTTATGGCTAGGGCGGGTAACACCTTGTCCGAACTCAAATACCGCCGAGACTTGACATGAGCCACATGAACGCGAAGCCCATCACCGCGAGCACGAGCAGTATCGGTCCGAAGAACCCGACGACGAGGAACCCGTAGTTCGGCGTTCCCGAGAGCTGTTCCCTGTTCGCCTTCAGTCGCTCGACGTTGTTGACGTTGATACCCCAGAGGAAGTCGATCGCATCACCGACGACCGGAACGTACCCGACGAGGGCTTCGACAACCAGCGCGCCCGTCATCTTCGCCAGGACCCTACTCGGGGCGCCGAGGAGGATACCCTTCAGCACGATGTACGAGGAGATGAGCAGCGTGATGGTGTCGCCGACTCCCGGAATCAGCCCGATGAGGGGGTCGACGCCGACCTTGATGCCCACGATAGGTATCCGCCATCGTTCGTCGAGCGTCGTCGCGAGCGCGTCGAGCCGGCCGACCGAATCACCGGTCATCATCCTCCCGCTCGACCCGAGGTTCAGGCCAGCGCCGCCGCCCGTCTCGGCACCACTCCAGTTCGCGGACTCCCCCGTCGACCCCGTCGGTTCGACGGTCGCATCGAGTGCCGACTCCGCACTGCCGGACGCACCCGTACCGCCGGTGGCCGCCGCCGCACCACCTGCCGTCGCTCCCGCGCCGCCGGCCGTTCCGGCGGCCGCCGACGATGACGCCGACGACTCCGACCGGGCAGGGCCGCGCTCGTCGCCGCACACCGGACAGTTCGGTGCGTCGACGGCGATCACCGCCCCGCACGCGATGCAGTACTCCTCGTCAGGGCCCGGCGTCGGCCGACCGTCACTGCGGGATTCACCACCCGCTGGGTTCACCGACCGTGGGGGTTCGTCGCGTCCGCGCTCAGATTGCGTTCCGCGCGCCGACCGACCTTGGTCCTCCCGCTGCCGCGAGGGCCCGGCGTCGTCGACGGATCCACCACCCCCTCGCGAACGCGCTCCGCTCCCAGAGCCGTCATCCCGACCCACGTCACGACCGCGTCGCGAATCGTCTCCTCGCCGCGAACCACCTGCGTCGGTCCGCCGCGTGGTCGTCGCCGTCCGCCGCGAGGAGACGTCAGCACCCCGCCGGTCACCCCGGTCGCGCTCGTGGGTCCCGCAGTGCGGGCAGTACGTCTTCCCGCCGTCGATGCGGTTCCCACACTCGCTACACACCTCCGTCCTCGAGCCGCGCCGACCGCCATCCGCGATCAATCGGTCCCCCTCGTCCCCCCTCGACCCTCGATGCGATTCGAGAGACATACGACGTTCGTCGCACCTGCTAACCGAAGGAAACTATAGCTTGTGGCCCGCGAAACGCCAGAGAAAGACCGCTCAGAGAAAGACCGCTCACGCTCCCGTGGCCCCGATTCGTCCGGGAACGCCACGAAGCGCCGTGATTCCGTTCCGCTCACCGAGTCCCGCCGCGGTCGACCGCGGCAGGAGCGGACCGAGGAGTCAGGCCTGCCGGTGGTCGTTCGCTTGCGCGATCCAGTCCTCGACGCGCGACACCGGAAGGTCGGTGTCGCTCGCGACCTCGACCGCGTCCGCGTCGGCGAGTGCCGCAACCGAATCGTAGCCCGCGTCCGAGAGCCGTTCGGCGTACGCCGGCCCGATACCGTCGATGTCCGTGAGTTCGGGGGCGTCGGTGCCCTCGACCTCGATCTCGACGCCGTCGCCGTCGGGTGCCTCTGCGGACGCGTCCGTCGCGTCCTCCGCGATGGCGGCATCCGCGCCCTCGGCCTCGTCGACGTCGTGCTCGGCCGCGTCCGCCTCGTCGGGCATCCGCGTCTCGAACCAGTCGCAGACGTCAGGCCAGAGCTTCGCGTGACTCTTCGAGGACACGCTCATCCCGATGTGACCCGTCGGGAACTCCATGATCGTCTTGTCGTCGCTCGGAATCGCGTCGTTGAACGGCTTCGACGCCTCCGGCGGGATGAGGTGGTCGTACTCCGCGACGATCTGGAGCACGGGCATCTCGATGTTCTCGATGTCGACGTGCTCGCCGCCCAGGTACAGCTCGTTGTTCATGAGCTTGTTCTCCTGGTAGATGTCCTCGATGAACTCGACGAACGTCTGGCCGGCGACGTCGATGCCGTCACCGAGCCACTCCTCCATGCGCGCGAAGTTCTCCACGAAGTCCTCGTCCTCGACGTTCTCGTAGAGGTTCACGTACTTCGTGACGTAGTTCTGGACGGGGTCCATGAGCGCGAACCCGACGTCGAGGAACTCCGCGGGGACGTTGTGGAACGTGTCCGTGACCGCGCGCGGCTCGAAGTACTCGTCGTCGCCCCAGAGTTCGAGGACGCCGCTGTCGCCAGCGAAACACAGGCCGGCCGCCATCAGCGCGAGCGTCCGAACCTTCTCCGGGTGGAGTGCGGCGTACATCGTACTCATCGTCCCGCCCATGCAGTACCCGAGGATATTGATCGAGTCCTGCCCGGAGCGCTCGCGGACGACGTCCACGCAGTTATCCATGTAGCGGTTCACGTAGTCGTCGAGCTTCAGGGACCGGTCGAGCGACGACGGCTCGTCCCAGTCGATCATGTACACGTCGAACCCGTTGTCCAGGAGCGTTCGGATGACCGACCGCTCGGGCTGGAGGTCGAGGATGTACGGGCGGTTGATGAGCGCGTACGCCACGAGGATCGGGACCGAGTGCTGCTCGTCGGTCCGGGACTCGTAGTGCAGGAGCTTGAGCTTGTTCTCCTCGTAGACGACCTCGCTCGGCGTCTCGCCGACCTCCACGTCCTGGAACGTCTCCGCGCGCTCCGGCGCGACCGTCGTCTTCTCGATGAGTTCGCTCGCGTTCTCCCAGGCCTGCCGCTGGGCTTCCATGGTGGCAGCGAAGGGGTTCTTCACGCTAGTCCTCCAGGTGCTCGAGAACCTTGTCCAGCTTCTGCTCGACGGCGTGCTGGCGGCGCTCCAGTTCCACGAGTCGGTCGCCGACCTCGACGACCTGCTCGTCGGTCGCGAACCCGAGCTGTTCGAGGGTGTCCTCGGCCATCTGGTCGGCCTGCCGCTGGGTCTCCATCATCTGCTGGACGGTCGACCCCGTCCACGCGGCGAACGCGGTCGTCTCCATGACGTCCTTGAACGCGGAGTTCGCGGTGTTCAGCCAGATGTCGCGGAACTCGCTCGGGTCGACCTCCTCGCCGTCCATCGAGTCGTTGACGCGGTCGACCATCTGGTCGGCGGCGTCCATCCACGCCTGGTACGCGTCCTTGTAGCCCTCGAGGCCCTCCTCCATCTCGGGCTGGTTCATCTGCTGGGCGTCGACGGCTTCGCTCCACTGCTCGACGAACGACGCCTGCGCTTCCATGTTCTGCTCCATCGCCTCCATGAACTGCTCGTTCATGTCGGAGACGAACTCGTTCCAATCTGTCGGGACTGTCTGTTGGTTTGCCATAGTAATTACTCCGAAGGGTGTACTCAAAACGGTTGGGTCGACGATTACGCGGAGACGGACTCGGTGACGTCCTCGACGTCGGCCTCGACCTGCTCGTGCGTGTCGAGGAAGGAGTCGAACGAGGAGTCGACCGCGTCGACGTACGCGTCGGCGAACTCGTCGTACGCGCTCGCGCCGTCGGCCATCGCGTCGTTCATCGCGTCGAACGCCTGCTGCTGGCTCTCGGTGAGCTGGTCGAAGCCGTCGTCGACCATCTTCTCGAACTCGCTGAAGTCCGCGCTGCCCTCGGGCATCATGGACTCCATCGCGTCGAACATCGCGTGCCAGGTCTGCTTGGAGACGTCGTTGTTCTGCTCGGCGAGGGACTCCATGTTCTCCATGGTGTCGACGAACTGGTGGACGGTCTCCTTCTGGACGTCGATGGCCTCGTGGGTCATCTCCTGGGTCTGCTCGATCATCTGGCGCTGCATCTCGAAGGCTGCGGTCATGGGGTTGGTGGTGTCACTCATTGGAATCACGGTTGCGTTTGACTGGGATGACGATCGTTTGGACGATGTCGCCCTCCTCGATGTCGAGCGCTTCGCGCTCGGCGTCGGGGATGCTGATGCGTCCGCCGGATTGGACGCGCGTCTTGAACATCGCGGACCCCATCGTGAGGCCACGAAGGTCGGTCATCGCGTCGGAACTACCGGTGGAGGCCTGGAGGAACTGCTGGAAGAGCTCCTGCTGGGAGCTCACTGCTTGTTCGCTCGCCTCCTGCATCTGTTCCTGGAACTGCTGCATCATCGCGGGCGACCAGGGCATCTTCGGCGACTCGTCCGTCATCACCAACAGGTACGACCGCATCCATGATAAGCGTTCCGCTGAATGGTAACAGATGGTTCTCAATACCAACAGAGGGTCCGAGGCGGGGGGTGAACGTGTCGCCGTCTCCGGATTACAGACCGCTATTCTGTCGGATATCGGGGTTCTCCGGCCATCTCCCGGCGAATTCACCACGAGCCAAAGGAGACTTAACGCCGACCGACGTATGCTCTCTAACATGAGCGAACGACATAGCGAGGTTGCGACGCCGTTGACCGCGATGGCGTCGGCGTGGACGCGGTTCGCTGAGACCGCGGTGAAGGGCGCGACCGCGGCGAATCGAGCCGCGTTCTCCGCGTTCACGGTCGACGGGTACGCCGACGCGTACGCGCCGAGCGACGACGACCCGGAAGCGGTACGCGAGGGGTCGGTCCCGTCGCTGGCGTACGAGGAACTGGATTGGGCGTTCGAACGAACGGTCGACGCGCCGAGCGACATCACGGTCGGCGACACGGTCTCGTTCGAGAAACAGATCGACGAGGACGACGTCCGTGCGTTCGCTCGTGCGAGCGGCGACACGAACCGGCTGCATCTCGACGACGAGTTCGCTGCGGAGACCCGTTTCGGTGGCCGTATCGCTCACGGCACGCTCGTCTCCGGACTCATCAGCGCGGCGCTCGCGCGTCTCCCCGGACTCACCATCTACCTCGGGCAGGACCTCGAGTTCCAGGGGCCCGTCAAGATCGGTGACCGCGTGAGTGCGACCGTGGAGGTCCTCGAGGACCTCGGGAACAACCAGTACCGGCTGTCGACGGTCATCCACGACGAGTCCTCGGACAAGCCGGTCGTGGACGGCGAGGCGGTCGTCCTCATCGACGAACTCCCCGAGAACTGACGCCCCGTTCCCTGGACTCGACCGTCGGTCCCGGCCCCGCGTTCGTTTTGGTTCCGTCGCTGGCCGACCGGCGTCTCCTGGATTGTCCGTTTCGGGAACTAGTTCTGTCTTTCAAATCGCAAACCGAGTAAAACGTTACTTGATTGTTCGCTCGGTAGCTATAAATTCCCTATGCCCCTCATACGAGAATATGTCTCGCTTGTCAGAGGCTACCACGGGCAATGGTACCGAACCGGGGCGGCGACAGTTCTTGCGTCGAGCGGGCGCGGTGGGCGCCGCTGCGACGGGGCTGCTCGCGGCGAGCGGCGGGGCGAACGCCGAGGAGGCGGCGACCTTCCCGCGGATCAGTACGCGAGGGCACTACGACATCACCTGGTACGGGTCGGTCTATCGGAAGGACGAGTACACGAAGTGGGAGTACGACACGGTCGGGTCGATACCGGGTCTCGACGGCGGCGCGCCCGAGGAACTGCTCGTGCACGTCCACGGGTGGCGGAACGAGTCGAACGAGGCCGTGGACGGGTTCCGCGAGGCGCGCGAGGCGTACCGGGCGAACGGGTACGACCAGCCGGTCGTCGGGTTCACGTGGGATTCGGATTCGACGGTGTTCGGGTGGTGGGACTCCACGGAGATCGCGGAGGCGAACGGCCTGAAGCTCGCGCAGTTCGTGTACGACTACCGCAACGAGAACCCCGACACGCGGATTCGACTGGTCTGTCACTCGCTGGGTGCCCGCGTCCTCCTGCGCGCCATCGAGGTGCTCGACGACTCCGACGTGACGGACTACGTGGACTCCATCTCGCTGCTCGGCGGCGCGGCGGACAACGACGCGGTGTCGACCGGCGGCCGGTACGGTCCGCACGTCGCGAACGCGGTCGGGCAGGCGGACAACTTCTGGAAGGACGAGGACGACGTCCTGAACTGGGCGTACACGACCGCGGAGTGGGATTCCGCCGTCGGCGAGGAGGGCTGCGAGGGCACGCAACCAGGGAACTACCAGGACCACAACGTCGACTACGTCCCCGACCACTTCTCGTACGACCAGCCCGGCGAGGGCTGCATCGGCGACGTCGTCGCGCAGTGGTAACCGTACTCTCGGGCCGCTAGGCCCGTGTCGCCGTCCGCTTTAGGCTCGCCGAAAGAGATAGACAATCTTTTAGGTATGCCTAAACAGGCTACGGGTAACTGATGACGGAACCCGACATCTGCGTCGTCGTCCCGACGATCCGCGAGTGGGACTGCATCGAAGACTACGTCGCGAACGCCCGCGAGCACGGCTTCGACACCGACCGCCTCGAATTCGTCCTCGTCACCGAGGACTTCTGTCCGACCGACGAGATGCAAGCGATGCTCGACGACCTCGACGTCGCAGGCTCGGTGTTCGACGAGGCCGCGCGCGAGGACTGGTACGACGCCAACGGCATCAGCGAGTACAGTCACCTCGTGCCCGCCGCGAGCCACGCGCAGACCTCCTTCGGCCTGCTGTACCTCTGGGCGCACGACCACCCCTACTGCCTGTTCATCGACGACGACACGCTCCCGCACGACGACGTCGACTTCTTCGGCACGCACATGGAGAACCTCCAGTACGAGGGCGAGTTGACCGAAGTCGCCAGCGACGAGCAGTGGGTGAACGTCCTCTACCAGAACTTCGACGAGCACGAGCTCTACCCGCGCGGGTATCCCTACTCCGCGATGGACGAGGAGCGCGAGGTCGGCACCACGCACGTCGAGAACGTCGTCGCGTCGCAGGGCCTGTGGACGAACGTCCCGGACCTGGACGCGGTCCGCATCCTCATGGACGGCGACCTCCAGGGGCAGGCCCAGACGCGAACGAGCGCCGAGGACTTCGGGGAGGACTTCGTCGCCGCGCGCGAGAACTACCTCACGGTGTGCTCGATGAACCTCGCGTTCCGCCGCGAGGTCGTCCCCGCGTTCTACCAGTGCCCGATGGACGACAACGCGTGGGACGTCGGCCGGTTCGACGACATCTGGAGCGGCCTGTTCCTCAAGCGCGCCTGCGACGTCCTCGGGAAACGCATCTACAACGGCGACCCGCTCTGCGAGCACAACAAGGCCGCGCGGTCGACGTTCGGTGACCTGGCGAACGAGGTCCCCGGCCTGGAGCTGAACGAGCACGTCTGGGAGCTCGTCGACGACGCCGGCGCGGACGCGGACTCGTACGCGGCGGTCATGGACGGGATGGCGACCGCGCTCGCCGACGGCGACTTCGACGACTGGGAGAACGGCGAGTTCCTGAACCACGTCGGCGAGTACATGCACGACTGGCTGGACGCGCTCGACGAACTCGACGGCCTCCCCGCGCGCCAGAAGGCCGCAGCGCTCGCGGACGACTGAAGCAGTCGCGACGGGCTGAACCGCTCGCCGACCACTCTCACCGCGTCGAGAGTCGCTTCTTGCCGTGACTCGCACTGGCGCGACCGCCGTGTATGGTTTCTTTCACCGCGACTCGGCGCGTACACCCGAGTTAAAACCGGCAAGTATATAAGTTTTAGGCGGACCTAAATCAAGATATGAGCGACGACGACGGACCACGACGACGTCTCGGTCGCCGCGAGGTCCTCGCGGCAACAGCAACCGGCGCCGCAACGGCGACCGCCGGCTGCGTCGGCAGCATCTTCGGCGGAGAAGAGGACGGACAGGAGGTCAGTCTCAGTGACTTCCGGGGCTCCGGCCCGTTCGTCTCCGGCCGCGCCGCACCCGAAGGCACCTCGATGGACGACCTCGACGACCTCTCGGGCACCCTCTCCATCTACATCGGCGGCGGCGAGGGCGGTCTCTACCGCGGCCTCATCGAACTCCTCCAGCAGAAGTACCCCGACTTCGACGCACAACTGAAGTCCGCGCCCTCCACGCAGCTCGCGAACACCATCATCCAGGAGAGCGAGAACGGGAACCCGCGCGCGGACCTCTTCTGGAGCATCGACGCCTCCTCGCTCGGCCTCGTCGCCAACGAGGGGTACGCGACCTCGCTCCCGAGCGCCGTCACCGACCCCGTCCCCAGCGAACTCCAGGACGGCAACGGTCGCTGGGTCGGCGTCGCCGGCCGCGCTCGCGCCATTCCGTACAACACGAACCGCTTCAGCGCGAGCGACATCCCGAACAAGGTCGACGCGTTCGCGAACCAGGAGCGGTTCGCGAACTCGATGGGGTGGGGGCCGACCTACGGCGCGTTCAAGTCCTTCGTCACCGCGATGCGCATCATGGACGGCCGCGAAGCCACCAAGCAGTGGCTCCAGGGGATGCTCGACCAGAACACCAAGGAGTTCCGCGACGAGTACTTCACCTCCCGCGCCGTCGCCACCGGCGAGATATCGGCCGGGTTCGCGAACCACTACTACGCGCTCCGCGTGAAGGCCGCGCGCGAGAACCCGCCCATCGACCTCGCGTTCACCGAGAACGACGCGGGTGCGCTCGTCAACGTCTCCGGCGTCGAGATCATCAAGGGCACGCAGCGCTCCGAACTCGCGCAGTTGTTCGCCCAGCACCTCCTCACCGCGGAAGCCCAGGAGTTCTTCGCGACGCGAGCGTACGCCTACCCGATGATCGGTGGCGTCCAGCCCGTCGGCGACCTGCCGACGATCGACGAGCTGAACCCGCCGGAACTGGACCTCACGGAACTCAGCGACCTCGAACCGACCCTCGAACTGATGCGGGAGGTCGGCGTCCTCTGATGGGGGTCGCTGGGGGCGAGCACTGATGGCGACCGAGGAGGGATTCGTCGACGCGCTGCGTCGCGAAGCGCGCGGCGAACGCACGCTCGCACTCACCCTGTTGAGCGCCGCGATCGCCGCGCTCGTGCTCTCCCCGGTCGCGTGGATCCTCCTCGAAGCGAGCACCGTCGGGTTTACACGAGCTGTAAACCTCCTGGCGGGGGCGCGGATGGTCCAGGTGCTCGTGAACAGCCTCCTCCTCGTCGGTATCGTCACGGGCGCGTCGGTCGTCCTCGGCGTCCCGCTCGCCATCCTGACGAGCCAGACCGACCTGCCGTTCCGGCGGTTCTTCACGGTCGCCATCTCGCTCCCGCTCGTCGTCCCGAGCTACATCGGCGCGTTCGCGTACTTCACCGGCTTCGGGGAGGACGGCGCGCTCACCGCCGCACTCGCGGACGCTGGCATCGCGGTCTCGCTCCCGCCGATGACGGGACTGGTCGGGACCGCGGTCGTCCTCACGCTGTTCACGTTCCCGTACGTCTTCCTGTCGACGCGCGCGAGCCTCGCGTCGTTCGACGGCACGCTCCTCGAGGCCGCGCGGACGCTGAACCACTCGCGGACCTCGGCGTTCCTCCGCGTCGTCTTCCCGCAGGTCCTCCCCGGCATCGCCGCCGGCGGCCTCCTCGTCGCGCTCTACGCGCTCAGCGACTTCGGGACGCCCGCCATCATGGGGTACGACGTGTTCACGCGCATCCTCTTCGTGAACTACTACGACTTCCAGCTCGCCGCGCTGCTCTCCGTGCAGCTGCTCGCGGTGACCGCGGTCATCATCGCGCTGGAGTCCGCGGTCGAGGCCGGCGACGCCTCCGGGTACGCGTCCAGTAACCCCGACGCCGCCACCCGGCTCGAACTCGGGTGGCTGAAGGGGCCCGCGCTCGCGCTCTGCTCGCTCGTCGTCGTCGCCGCGCTCGCGGTCCCCATCGCCGTGCTCGTCCTCTGGCTCGTCCGCGACACCGGCCAGACTGGGTTCGGGTACGCGTTCTCCTGGGAGTACGGCTGGAACTCGCTCTCCGTGAGCGTCCTCGCGGCAGTGGCGAGCATCCTGTTCGCGCTCCCGGTCGCGTACAACTCCGTCACCGACGGCGGCCGGCTGTCGCGGCTCGCGGAACGCGGGACGTACGTCGGGTACGCCGTCCCCGGTATCGTCGTCGGCGTCGCGCTCGTCGCGCTCGGCAGCAAGTACGCGCCGTTCCTCTACGGCCAGATTCCGCTGCTCGTGTTCGCGTACGTCGTCCGGTTCCTCCCGCAAGCGGTCGGGAGCGTCCGGTCGTCGGTCCTCCAGGTCGACGGCCGACTCACGGAGGCCGCGCGGACGCTCGGGCACTCGCCGCGAGCGGCGTTCCGGAAGGTCACCCTGCCACTGGTGGCGCCCGGTATCGTCTCCGGGGCCGCGCTCGTGTTCCTGACGACGATGAAGGAGCTCCCGGCGACGCTCTTGCTTCGACCGGGAGGTTTTGAAACCCTCGTCACGTACATCTGGATGGTACAAGAGTCTCGCCACTACGGGAAGGCTGCCGTCCCCGCGCTCGTGCTGGTCGGTATCTCCGCGGTCTCGATGCTGGTGTTGCTCTCTCGAGGTGGAAACGATGTCACGTAATGAAGGTGCAAGCGACGTCATGGATGGTGTGAGCGATGTCTCGTAACGAACCGAAGCGCGCCCTGGAGCGCGAGGACCCGTACGGGGCGTCGGCGACAGACGACGTCGAGGATCCGGCGACGAACGACGTCGTCCTCGAGCTCGACGGCGTCACGAAGGTCTTCGGGCCGGAGTGCGCGGTCGACGAACTGTCGCTGTCCGTGCACGACGGTGAACTCCTCACGCTCCTCGGGCCGTCGGGGTGCGGGAAGACGACGACGCTCCGGATGCTCGCCGGCCTGGAGCGACCGGACGGTGGCGAGGTCCGCCTGAACGACCGCGTCATCGCGAACGGCGAGGGCACGTTCCGGAAGCCCGAGCATCGCGACGTCGGTATCGTCTTCCAGGACTTCGCGCTGTTCCCGCACCTCTCGGTCGCGGAGAACGTCGCGTTCGGGCTCCAGGACCGCGACGACGAGGCGACCGACGCTCGCGTCACGGAACTCCTCGACCTCGTCGGGCTCGCGGACCAGCGCGACTCGAAGCCCGCGCAGCTCTCCGGCGGCCAACAGCAACGGGTCGCGCTCGCGCGCTCGCTCGCCCCGGAACCGAGCGTCCTCCTGCTCGACGAACCGTTCAGTAACCTCGACGTGCGCTTGCGCGAGCAGATGCGCGAGGAGGTTCGCGCCATCCTCAAGGAGACGGGCGTGACCGCGGTGTCGGTGACCCACGACCAGGAGGAGGCACTCTCCATCTCGGACCGCGTCGCGGTGATGCACGAGGGCGACGTCGAGCAGGCTGGGACGCCCGAGAAGGTGTTCCAGCACCCCGAGTCGCGGTTCGTCGCGTCGTTCCTCGGACAGGCGTCGTTCCTCACCGGGCACTTCGCGCACGGCGCGGTCGAGACCGCGCTCGGCGACTTCCCGGCGTCGATGGTCGAGGGGTTGACGACCGAGTACGAGAACGCCGAGGTCGACCTGCTCGTCCGCCCGGACGACCTGCGCGCGACTCCGGTCGAGGACGGGTCCGGCGGGAACGGCGAGATCATCTACCGCCAGTACATGGGGCCGTCGTTCGTCTACCGCGTTCGACTGGAGTCCGGGGACGTCGTGCACTGCCAGCACAATCACGTCACGGACTTCGAGCTCGGCCAGCGCGTGAACGTCGAACTCGTCGCCGACCACACGATCGCCTGGTACCCCACCCAGTAGCTGCTCGTGGTCGACGTCGACTCCTTCCTCGCGTCCGCACGTGTCTGGACGAGCGACCGCGCCGGTTCGCTCGCGCTCGGCGCACTCGCCGGCGTCGTGGTGCTCGGCGTGTCCGTGCTCGTGTTCCCGTATCACTCGACGAATCACGACGAGGCGGTGTACCTCCAGCAGGCCGCGCTCCTCCTGGAGGGCCAGGTCTTCATGCGACCGCCGGTTCCGGAGGCGTTCCGCCCGTGGTTCTTCGTGCGCGACGGCGACGTCCTGTACTCGAAGTACACGCCGGTCACCGCCGCCGTCTTCGCGGCCGGGAAGGCACTCGCGGGCTCGTATCGCGTCGCACTCGGCGTCGTCGCCGCCGGGAACGTCGCGCTCGTCGTCGCGCTCGCGAAGGCGGCGTTCGACCGTCGGACCGCGCTCCTCGCCGGCGGACTCCTGCTCGTCTCGCCGCTGTTCGTCGTCTCCTCGTCGGTGTTCCTCTCGTACGCGCCGACGACGCTGTTCAACCTCGCGTTCGCGTACGCGTACGTCCGGAGCGTCCGCGTCGACGCCGCGGACGACGCGGGCGCTGCCGCGGACGCTCCCGCGCGGTTCGGCGCGAGCCGACGCGCGCTCGCGTGGGCGGCGGTCGCGGGCGTCGCCGTCGGCCTCGCGTTCTTCTCGCGGCCGTACACCGCGGTCCTGTTCGCGACGCCGTTCGTCGCGCACGCCGCGTACCGGGTGTTCGCCGTGCGGTCGCGGCGCGCGCTCGCAGCGAACGCCGTCACGGGCGCGCTCGGCGTCGCGTTCGTCGCACTCGCGCTCGCCTACAACGTCGTCGTCACCGGCGACGCGCTCACGTTCCCGTACCAGGCGTTCGCGCCAGCGGACGGCCTCGGGTTCGGGACGCGCGAGATACTCGACTACTCGCGGGAGTACACGCCGGCGCTCGCCGTCCGCGCAAACGCCGAGGTCGTCGCCAGACTCCTCGTCCGCTGGGTCCCCCTCGGTATCGCCGGCACGCTCCTGGCGACGTGGGGCGCTCGGCGCGCGTTCGACGACGACATCGACGACGACGCTGAGGTCGTTGAGACGACTGCGACCGACGAGACCGCTTTGACGGGCGGCGACGCGCTGCCGGACCGGACGCTGCGCGCGCTCCTCCTCGCCATCGCACCCGTCGTCGTCCTCGGGAACGTCGCGTTCTGGGGGAACCTCAACGTCCTCGGGGACCTCGACGTCCTCGGCGACGGCCTCGTGTGGACGCTCGGCCCGTACTATCACTTCGACGTCCTCGTCCCGGTCGCCGTCTTCGGCGCCGTCGGCGCGCGCGACCTCGCTGGCCGAGTCCGCCGTCGCGTCGCCGCAACAGACGGCGCCAGGAGCCGGGGCGTCGCAGCGGTCGGCGTCGCGCTCGCGCTCGTCGTCGCCGCGGTCGGCGTCGGCGCGCTCGCGCACCCGCTGGCGGCGAACTACGTCACCAGCGAGCACCTCTCGGACGCGTACGACGTGGAACGCGAGTACGACGACGCGGTCGTCTTCCTTCCACAGATCTACGGCGACTGGTTGAACCACCCGCTACAGGGGTACCGGAACGACCCCGGGTTCGACGGCGACGCCGTGTACGCGCTCGACCGCGACGAGGAGAACTTCGCGGTCGTCGACGCGTTCCCGAACCGCTCGTACTACCGGTACACGTACCGCGGACAGTGGCTGCCGTTCCAGGGCGAATCCGTCGAACCGCGCGTCCAGCGCGTCGACGTCGCCCGCGGCGACCGGGCGGGCGTCGACGTCTCGCTGGGCACGCCCGAGTGGACGGTCCGCGGCGCGGTCGAACTGACGACCGCCGAGGACTCCGTGGCGTACTACGTGAACGACACGACCGACGGCGTGGATGCGCGTCTCGTCGTCGCCGGCGGTCGTGCGCGCCTCGTCGGGAGCGACGTCGAGCCGCGGACGGGGAACGGGAGCGTCCGCGTCGGGAGCACGGACACCGTCACCGTGACCGCGTTCCTCGGTGGACAGGGAACTGCGGGGCTCACGTACCGCGTCGAGACCCCCGTCCGCGGCGGCCACGACGGGAGCGAGAGCGCGGTGATGACGCCGTACGTCGAGACGTGCGTCGAGTTCGGGACGTGCCGTGGTGGGGCCGCCTACCTCCCCGAGGAGAGCGACCCCGGCGTCACCGTCGCGGTGGACGTCTGGGCGACCGCGACCGGGAACGCGTCCAGCACGAGCGCGAGGGACGACACCGGGGGTGCCACCGCCGCTCGAGCAACTGATATGGGCTCTCGGAAGCCAGCGAGCTGTCCTGCCGGTGTGCTCTCGGCCTGCCGCTCGACCGAACGCTGAGTCGCCGTCGGACAACGGACAGAGACACTGTTTCAGGCTCCAGAACGGCCAACAGAACCAATATTTCCATTGGCAATCGAACACAGAAGACCCTTACGTGACCGGACTGGACAACTGAACCTGCATGGCCTGGGAGTGCCCGCTTCGCGGAGGTGAGCGGTGATGAACGTCGCCGGCGTCCACGCGGAGCTCGCCGTCGACCCCGCGGACGCCTGTCCGCTCGACGCGCTCGCCGAGGACCTCGACCTCCGCCGGTTCGTCCCCGGGTCCCCGACGGGGCCGGCGCAGGTCGTCGTCGCTCCCGAGGACGACGGCGACCCGGCGGCGGATGCGAGCGACGTCGACGGCGTTCGTCCCGTCATCGAGGTGGAGACCGACGCCATCTGTCGGCTCGACCCCGACGAGTGCCCGCACGACCCCTGTCTCGGGCGCGGCCTCGGCTTCCTTCCCGTCGAACCCTTCCACCTGCGGTTCCGCGACGGCGAGCTCTCCTGTCACCTCGCCGCGCGCGACGACGCCGAGGTCCGCGAGTGCGTGAGCGCGCTCCGCGAGGCCGGGTTCGACGTGTCCCTCCGCCAGCTCCACGCCGACGCGCTCCCAGGCGACGGGTCCATCGCCATCGTGGACCTCGACGAGCTCACGGAACGCCAGCGCGAGGTCGCGGCGTACGCTGTCGCGAACGACTACTTCTCGCTGGATGGTCCGACCGCCGCGGACGTCGCGGCCGACCTCGGCATCTCGAAGTCGACGCTCTCCGCGCACATCCGTGCGGCTCGCCAGAAGATAGGCGACCAGGTCTTCGACTGACTCGGGTACTTAAATCATCGAATTGTTCGGCGTCACGTCCAACGGTTTCCAGCCCAGTAATTACTATTGGTGAGACAACGATGACGCCGAATCGCCGCACGTTCATGAAGCGCGCAGGAAGTGTCGCAGCACTCGCAGCGGTCGGTGCGACCGGCGCGAGCGCCGAATCGGGGTGGACGACGCGAGAGTCGCCGACGGGCAGCACGCTGTACGACGTGGAGGAGACCACGGCGGGCGTGTACGCGGTCGGCGCGGGCGGGGTCGTGCTCGAACGCACGCCGAAGGGCTACGTGAAGGTGCTCGACGGCGGCCCGACGGGGAACGGGAACTCGCTGTACGGCGCGGACGTCACGGACGACGGGAAGCGCCTCTGGTTCGTCGGTTCCAGCGGTGCCATCGGCGAGTACGACGTCGAGACCGGCACGCTCCAGAGCCACTCCGCGCCGATGGACGTCACGAACAACTTCAACGACGTCTCCGTCACCGGCCGCGCGGGCGAGGCGAACGTCTACGTCGCGGGCGATAGCGGGAAGCTGTACTACAGCTTCGAGAACGGCGAATCTCAGACCTGGGAGTACACGACGCCCGCGTCCGGGTCGGCGATCAACGCGGTGGACTTCCACGACGCCACGTCCGGACACATCGTCGACGGGAACCAGACGGTGCTGTACACGCGCGACGGCGCGACGTGGGACAAGCTCGGCATCGAGAACGCGAACCACAACTTCTACGGCGTCGACTCCGACGGCTTCGACGACGTCTGGGTCTCCGGCGGCGGCGGCACCATCTTCCACTGGAACGGCTCGGAGTGGATCCGGAGCGATACCGGCGACGCCGGCCAGCGAGACATCGAGGTCGCCGGCCGCGACGAGGGCTACGTCGTCGGCGGCGGCGGCAAGGTCTACGACCGCGAAGATGAGAAGTGGACCGCGGACGCGACGCCGACCGGCCAGAACCTCAAAGCAGTGGTCCTGCTGGGCGGCGAATCAGCCGTCGCCGTCGGCGCCGGCGGCACCATCGTCGAACGCTGACGCGACGCGAGTAGCGAGCACAGTATCGAGTCCACCGCGCCGTCGCCTCAGTCGTCGCGGACGGCGGTGAGGATGACGATGCCCTTCGCTGCGTCCTCGACGCCGCGGTCGACGACGTCGTAGTCCAGGCGGTCGAGTTCCGCGCGGACGTCCGCTTCCGGCGCATCGAAGTTCGCGTGCGCCTCGACGACGACGACGCGCGGCCGGATGCGAAGCTCGCGGAGGATACCGAGTTCCGCGCCCTCGCAGTCCATCTCGAGGACGTCACACGCCGGGAGGTCCGCAGCGTCGACCACGGCCGCGTCCTCGGGTGGCGTGTACGTCGACACCGCCGACCCGACGATGGCGTGCTCGACGTCGACGCGGTTCTCGACGTCGTTTATCTCCAAGGTCTCCGCGACGAGGTCGTACTGGTCCGCGCCCGCCTCGTACGTCGTCACCGACCCCGTCGGGCCGACGCGGCGGGCGGCCACGACCGACGACACGCCGAACCCGCCGCCGACGACGACGACGTCGTCGCCGTCGCGGACGTGGTCGCGTAACGCCGCGACGATGTCCGCCTCGTACTCCGGGAACCGGTCCGTGAAGTCGAAGAGCTTCGCGCCGCGAGCGGTGACGCCGTTGTGCGTGCTGAGCTTGTACGGCAGATGCGAGCGGACGAATCGGTTGTAGACCGACTGGACGGTCCCCGGGCCGTCCTCGGTCGGCGAGTCCGCGGGTTCGCTGGTCGACGTGACACGACTGGTGACGCTCCCGAGCATGCACGAACGGTCGCGTCCCGACGGCATCAACTCGCGTTCGTCCTCGCGCGTCGACTCCGCGCTCGTTTCGACGCTCGATACGCACGACAGCGGCGGGACACCGCGAAGAACGAGCTGGTGGGTGCTCGCGACGGCGGCCGCGAGCGGTCGGCGTGCGTACTTCGGGGCGCGTCAGGCCGCGAGCTCCTCGGCGACCGTCGCGGAGTCCAGGAGCGCGGGGTCGACCGACAGCACCTCCTGGCCGGAGACGAACTCCGGCAGCGAGTCGTCCGTGTAGCAGACGACCCGGACGTCCTCGTTCAGGTCCTTCGCGACCGGGATCGAGGTCGCCTGCCCGACGTCCGTGAGCACGAACAGGTCGGCGTCGTGCACCCCGGCTTCCTCTAGGGCCGGCCGGTTCGCGACGTCCGGGACGACCGTGACGTCGTACCCCACCGCTTCGAGTTCACCCACGAGTTCGTGTTCGTCGACACCAGCGAAAATCGCGTGCATCACGTCACCAATCGGGCCGCGCAAGTATGTGCCTTTTCCCCCGACGCGAGCGTGCGTCGCGATGCCGCGGGACGCGTCCACGCGCCCCGCGACGCCGACTGCGGCGCCGACCGCGGCGCTACTCGTACTCGATGGTCGCGGGCGGTTTGTGCGTGACGTCGTAGACGACGCGCGCGACGTTGTCGTGGCCGCCCGTGATGCGGGACTGGATGCGCTGGAGGGTCTCCCAGTCGATCTCCTGCGCGCGAGCGGTCATCCCGTCGCGGGATTCGACCGAGCGCACGCTCACGACCCAGCCGTGCACGCGGTTGTCGCCCTTCACGCCCGTCGCTTTTCCAATCACCGCAGCGAGCGCCTGCCAGGGCTCGTACTCCTCGAGCTCGTCCTCGACGACGTGGTTCGCCATCCGCGCGACGTCGAGCTTCTCCTCGGTGACCTCGCCGATGATGCGCACGGCGAGCCCCGGGCCGGGGAACGGCATGCGTTCGGCGATGATCTCCTCCAGGTCGAGCTCGCGTGCGACCTCGCGGACCTCGTCCTTGTAGAGGTCGCGCATCGGTTCGACGATGCCCTCGAAGTCGACGACATCGGGGAGCCCGCCGACGTTGTGGTGGCTCTTGATGGTGCCCTCGCTCTCGATGCGGTCCGGGTAGATGGTGCCCTGGACGAGGTAGTCCGCGTCCACGTCCTTCGCGACCGTCTCGAACTCGCGGATGAACTGCTCGCCGATGACGTGACGCTTCGCCTCGGGGTCGGTCACGCCCTCGAGTTCGTCGAGGAACCGGTCCTTCGCGTCGACGATGCGGAGCGAGTCCATGTAGTCGAAGACGTCGCGTATCTGGTCGGTCTCGCCTTCGCGCATCAGGCCGGTGTCGACGTACACGGGCGTGAGCTGGCTCCCGATGGCCTCGTACGCGAGCGCGGCGGCGGTCGAGGAGTCCACGCCACCCGAGAGGGCGATGACGGCGTTCGCGTCGCCAACCTCGTTGCTGATCTCAGCGATCTTCTCGTCGATGAACGAGTCGACGTCCACCATCAGACCGTCACCTCCTCGCCCTCGTCGACATCGCCGTCGATTGCCCCGTTGTCGGCGCCGTCGACGCCCGCGCGCTCCATGACGGCGTCGAGCAGCGCGACGAACGGCGGACTCGGGCGACCGGGCCGCGACCGGAACTCGGGATGGAACTGCGTCCCGAGGAAGTAGGGATGGTCCTCGTGCTCGAGGATCTCCATGCGGTTGCCCGCGCGACCACTGAAGACGAGCGGCGTCTCCTCGAAGTCCTCGAAGTACTCGGGGTTCACCTCGTACCGGTGCCGGTGGCGTTCCGTGCAGACGTTCGCGTCGTAGACGTCCGCGGCGAGCGTCCCCGGCGTGATGTCGGTCTGGTGCGCGCCGAGCCGCATCGTCCCACCCATGTCGTTGACCTCGTACTGCTCGGGGAGGATGTCGATGACGGGGTCGGGCGTGTCCGGGTCCATCTCCGCGGAGTCAGCGTCCTCGTACCCGAGGACGTTCCGCGCGTGCTCGACGACCGCCATCTGGAAGCCGAGACAGAGCCCGAGGAACGGGACGTCGTTCTCGCGGGCGTACCGGATGGCCTCTATCTTCCCCTGCGTGCCCCGCGACCCGAAGCCGCCGGGGACGACGACGCCGTCGCACTCGCGGAGGCGCTCTCGGTTCTCGCCGTCGTCGTCGCCGTCGACCATCTCGTCGGAATCGACCCAGTGCACGTCGACGTCGATGCCGGCGTGCAAGCCGGCGTGCTTGAGCGCCTCGTTCACGCTCATGTACGCGTCCTCGAGGTCGTACTTCCCGACGAGCGCCACGTCCACGCTGCCGTCGCGGTCGCGCGTGACGAGGTCGCGCCAGGAGTTGTCGCGCTCGGGGACGGGGAGTGCGGTGCCGAGCAGGTCGAGTTCCTGCATGACGTACTCGTCCAGCCCTTCTTCCTCGACCATCAGCGGGACGTGGTAGATGTCCTCGACGTCCGGGTTCGAGAACACGGCCTCGGTCGCGACGTCACAGAACAACGCGATCTTCTCCTTGGTCTCCGCGTCGAGCTTGTCCTCGCAGCGCCCCACGAGGATGTCCGGCTGGAGTCCGATGGACCGGAGTTCCTTCACGGAGTGCTGGGTGGGCTTGGTCTTCTGCTCGCCGTTCTTCGAGTACGGGACGAGCGTGACGTGCGTGAGGAGGAAGTCCTCCTCGTCCTCCTCGTGCGCGAACTGGCGGAGCGCTTCGAGATAGGGCATCCCTTCGATGTCGCCGACTGTCCCGCCGATCTCGACGATGCAGACGTCGGTGCCTTCGGCGGCCTCGCGGATGCGTCGCTTGATGTCGTCGGTGATGTGCGGGATCACCTGGACGGTCTTCCCGAGGTAGTCGCCCGCGCGCTCCTTCTCGATGACGTGCTTGTACGTCTTCCCCGTGGTGACGTTGTGGTCGAACGTCATGTCCTCGTCGAGGAAGCGCTCGTAGTTCCCCAGGTCGAGGTCGACCTCCCCGCCGTCCTTGAGGACGTACACTTCGCCGTGCTGGTAGGGGTTCATCGTGCCGGCGTCGACGTTCAGGTACGGGTCGACCTTGACCGCGGTCACGTCGAAGCCAGCGTTCTTGAGGAGACGGCCTGTGCTCGCGGCCGTGATGCCCTTCCCCAGCCCGGACATCACGCCACCTGTTACGAAAATGAACTTGTTCCCGAGCGTCGGGTCGTACTCGGTGTCGGACTCCTTCGGCATACCGAGTGTGCGCGAGGCCGCCCCAAAACCATTTCGGAGCACCCCCGGCGTGGCGGTCGGTAGCACGGTGGAGAAACCCTGACCTTGGTCGGGTGAGACGCCTCGAACATGGACGTTCGGTCACTCCACGGGTCGGCCGGTTCGGCTCAGTCGTCGTCGGCGACCCCACCGCTCGCCACGTCCTCGGTCTCGTCGACGTGCTCGAGTGGCGCGCTCTGCCAGTACTCGTGGGCGTCGTCCGCGCGGAAGCACGCGGCGTCGTGGTTCGCGCCGACGTCGTAGTCCGGCGGCAACTCCCGCTTGCAGGCTTCCCTGGCGTGCGGGCACCGCGTGTGGAACCGACAGCCCGTCGGCGGGTTCCGCGGCGACGGCACGTCGCCCTCAAGCGTCCCGCCGCGACGCCCGTACTCCTCGACGCTCGCGCGCGGCACGCTGTCGAGGAGCGCCTGCGTGTACGGATGCCGTGGGTTCTCGAATATCTCGTCGACCGGCCCGGTCTCGACGACCTTCCCGAGGTACATCACCGCCACGCGGTCGGAGATGTGCCGCACCACGCTCAGGTCGTGCGCGACGAACAGGTACGTCAGCCCGAAGTCGTCCTGGAGGTCCTCCAGGAGGTTCAGCACCTGCGCCTGCACCGAGACGTCCAGCGCGCTCACGGGTTCGTCGAGCACGACGAACTCGGGGTCGAGCGCGAGCGCTCTCGCGATACCGATGCGCTGGCGTTGCCCGCCGGAGAACTCGTGGGGGTACCGGTCGACCTGCCGCGCCGACAGCCCGACGCGCTCCAGGAGCTCCTTCGCGCGCTCGGTGCGCTCCGCGCTGTCCGCGAGGTCGTGGATGCGCAGCCCCTCGGTGACGATCTCGCCGACCGTCATCCGCGGGTCCAGGCTCGAGAACGGGTCCTGGAAGACGATCTGGGCGTCCTGCCGGAACTGCGTTCGCTCGCGCGACGTCATCTCGAAGACGTCCGCGCCGTCGAAGCGGACCGACCCGCCGGTCGCCTCGCGGAGCGCGAGCAGCGTCTCGCTCGTCGTCGACTTCCCGCACCCGGACTCGCCGACGAGCCCGAGCGTCTCCCCGCGCTCGACGTCGAAGGACACGCCGTCGACCGCCCGCACCGCCTGCGGCTCCCGGCCCAGCAGTCGGTCGAACAGCGTGTCGTTCTCGAAGTAGTACTTCTCCAGGTCCTCGACCTCGACGAGGGGGTCCTCAGTCATCGCCGGCACCTCCGTCGGTCGCGGCGTCACCACGGTCGGCCGCGCCGTCGGTCGCGTCGGCTGTCTCCTCGAAGTACCCGTCTTCGAGCGCGGTCGCGGGGTCGTACTCGCCGTCGGCGAGCACGCACCGCGCGGTGTGGTCCGGGTCGCCGTCGACCGGGCGCTCGTGGGGGCGTTCGAGGCACGCCTCCATCGCCTTCGGGCAGCGGTCCGCGAAGTAACAGCGGTCGGGCATCTCGCTGTCGACGAGGTTCGGGACGTTCCCCTCGATGGGCTGGAGCCGCGCTGCGGGGTCCTCGACGTCCGGAATCGAACCCAGGAGCCCCTGCGTGTACGGATGCGTCGGCTGCTCGAAGACGTCCTCGAGCGACCCGCGTTCGACGACCTCGCCCGCGTACATCACGCCGACGCGGTCGCACATCCGCGCGATGACGCCGAGGTCGTGCGTGATGAGCACCACGCTCATCCCGCGGTCCTGCTGGATGTCCCGCAGCAGGTCCAGGATCTGCGCCTGGATGGTCACGTCCAGTGCGGTCGTCGGTTCGTCCGCGAACAACACGTCGGGTTCGCCGGCGAGCGCCTGCGCGACCATCGCGCGCTGGAGCATCCCGCCCGAGAACTGGTGGGGGTACTCGTCGGCGCGCTCCACGGGGTCGGGGATACCGACCTGCTCTAAGAGCTCGATGGCGCGCTCGCGGCTCGCGTCGCTCGTGTACTCGCGGCCCGGGACGAGCGTGTCGACGATGAGCTTCCCGAGCCCGTACCCCTGCGTTCGCGAGCGCGTGCTCCGGGGGTTCGCGGACGCGCGGCGCTGCACCTCGACGGCCTCGGCGATCTGTTCGCCGACCGTCAACGACGGGTTGAAGCTACTCATCGGGTCCTGGAATATCATGCTGAACTTCGGGCCGCGCAGCGACCGACGGACGCCCTTCGGGAGCTGCCGGAGGTCGACGAAGTCGCCGTCGACCGCGTCGGGCGTCCGGTCGCGGAACTCCTCGGCGAGGTCGGGTTCGCGCAGCCACACCTCGCCGCCGGTGACGCGTCCGGGCGACTCGATGAGGTCGATCGCCGACAGCGCCGTCACGGACTTCCCAGACCCGGACTCGCCGACGATACCGAGGATCTCGTCCTCGCGGACGTCGAAACTCACCGACTCGACCGCGTTCACCTGGCCCTCCTCGGTGAAGAAGCGCGTCGTGAGGTTCTCGACGCGCAGGCGGTCGCGCTCGTGGGCGGTGTTGCGTGCGGACTCGCGGCCGGTCTCGCGACTCATACCCCGCCCTCCCCCTCGATGCCGGGGTCGAGGGCGTCCCGGAGCCAGTCACCGACGAGGTTCAATCCGACGACCGTTATCACGATGGCCAGCCCCGGCATCGCGGCGATCCACCACGCGGTCGACTGGTACTGGCGGCCGAGCGCGATGTCGAACCCCCAGGAGACGTTCGCCGACGAGAACCCGAGGAACGATAGCGCGCTCTCTAAGAGGATGATCGCGGCGATCTGGATGGTGCCGAGCACGAGGATGGGCGTGATGGCGTTCGGGAGCACGTGGCGGGCCAGTATCTTCGCGTCGCTCGCGCCGAGCGCGCGAGCGGCCTTCACGTACGACTGCTCGCGCAAGCTGAGGGCTTCGCCGCGCGCGACCCGCGCGAACCACACCCAGTTGACGAGCGCGACGACGACGATGATCGTCCCAGGCAGTACCGTGCTCTCTGGCATCCCCGTCGGGAGGCCGAGCGCGGACCGCCACGCCTCGGACAGTCCGCTCTGCACGAACGGGTCGGGGAGGCTCTGTTCGAGCGAATCGCCGAGCACGCCGATGAGCGCGATGGCGAGCACGATGGAGGGGAACGCGAGCATCACGTCCGCGCTCCGCATCAGGACGTCGTCGACCTTCCCGCGGTAGTAGCCGGCGACGAGCCCGACGCTGACGCCGACGAGCATCGCGAGCGCCGTCCCGAAGAACCCGACGAGCAACGACACCCTCGCGCCGTATATCAGCCGGGAGAGGATGTCGCGGCCGTTCCCGTCGGTCCCGAGCGGGTGCGCTATCGTCGCGTTCTCGTACACCGTCCGGTTCTCCGTGAGTATCTCGCCGTCCTCGAAGACGACGCTCCCGTTCTCCTGCACCGGGACCTCCTGAACGGTCGCCTTCGTGAAGCCAAGCGGCGGAAGGCGGGCCTCTTCGAGGTTCTGCGTGCCCGGTTTGTCCGGTGCGACCAGTGGCGCGAACAACGCCACCAGGAGCACGACCACGACGACGACGATGCCGACCTTCGCCAGGGCGTTCCGGTTCAGGCCGCGCTTCAGGCTCCGGACGGTGCGTGGCGACACCAGCCCGCGCAGGCCCTCCTGGAAGGGGAGCCTCGCGAACAGCCAGCCGAGCAGTTCCGATATCATGCGTCGAGTAGTTCCGATATCATGCGTCGAGTAGTTCCGCGTTCATCCGTCGAACCCCACCCGCGGGTTCACGTACGAGTACAGCGTGTCGACGACGATGTTCACCACGACGAACCCGACGGAGATGACGATGAGCGACCCCTGCACCATCGGCCAGTCCCGCGAGTTGATGCTATTGATGAGCACCTGCCCGAGCCCCGGCCAGTCGAAGACGAACTCCGTGATGACCGCACCGCCGATGAGCGTCCCGAGCTGGAGGCCGACGACGGTGATGATTGGGATGAGCGTGTTCCGGAGGACGTGCCGGTAGCGCACGAGCGACTCCGGGAGGCCCTTCGCTCGCGACGCCCGGACGTACGTCTTCCCGAGTTCGTCGAGCATCCCGCTGCGCGTCAGTCGCGTGATGAGCGCCGTGAAGTACGTCCCGAGCGTTATCGCCGGGAGCGTGATGTACCACAGCCACGTCACGAGGCCTTCGCCCGCCGCCTCGAGCTGTCCGGCGAACAGGAGCTCGAACACGGCGGGGATACCGATGGCGCGCTGGCTCGTCGGGAACAGGTTCAGTTGCACCGAGAGGATGATGATGAGCATCACGCCCAGCCAGAAGTTCGGCGTGCTGATGCCGGCGAGGCTGAACAGCGTCGCGCCGTAGTCCGGGGCCTCGTGGCGGTTCGTCGCGCTGACGACGCCGAGCGGGATGGCGATGATGACCGCGACCACGGTCGCCGCGACCGCGAGTTCGAGCGTCGCCGGGATGGACCGCGCGACCCGCGACGTGACCTCGGTCCCCGTCGTCAGCGACGTGCCGAGGTCGCCGACGGGGATGCCGCTGATGAACTCCCAGTACTGGACGTGCAGCGGCTCGTCGAGGCCGAGGTCGGCGATGACCTGCCGTCTGACCTCCGGGTCGACGTCCGGCGGCAGCAGGACGTTCGCGGGGTCACCGGGCGCGATGACGCGCAACCCGAAGACGATGGTGACGACTCCCCAGACCACGAACGCGCCCTGCAACAGTCGCTTCGTCAGGAACCGAGCGAACGACATCGAGTTACTCGGCGGGACTCATCGCGTAGGCGTCGATGCGCTCGTCGGACCGGGGCTCCCAGTCGACGCGAGAGCTGACGCCGTAGACGCTGAACTGCTGGTTGAGGAAGATCCACGGCGCTTCCTCGTGCGCGAGCGCGTTCGCCTCCTCGAGCGCCGAGATGCGTTCGTCGCCCGTGGAGTTCCCGGCGGTCTCGAGCAGCGAGTCGAACTCGTCGTTGCTCCACGACGTGAGCGCGCCGTTCGTCGTGAGCAAGGCGGTCATGACGAGCGCACCCTCGAACGTCGCCTCGCCCCATCCGATGAGGTACCACGGCGGTTTGTCCTCGATGTTCCCGGTGAGGAGTTCGTCGACGAGCGACCCGAAGTCCCGCTGATTCACGGTCGCGGAGACGTTCGGGAGTTCGTCGATGTACCCCGCGACCGCCTGCGCTATCTCGAGGTCCTTCAGGTACCGGCCGACGGGCGTGTTCAGTTCGATCTCGGCGCCGGCGTGCCCGGACGCTTCGACGAGGCGTTCGGCTTCCTCGGGGTCGTAGGGGTACGGGTCGACGTCGTCGTTGTGCCCGACGAACTCGGGGAGCGTCGGCTGGCCGGTCTGCGCGCCGAACCCGCCGAGGACGTTCGAGACGATGCTCTCCAGGTCGATGGCGTAGTTCATCGCCTGCCGGAACTGCTTCGAGGAGAACGGCTCGACGTCGTACCGCATCGCGTTGTAGATGATGCGCGTACTCGGTGCGGCGGCGACGCTCCCGGCGTCGCTGTTGTTGATGCGGTTGACCTCCTGCGGCGGGACGTTCACGATGATGTCGGTCTCGCCCTGGAGGAGCTGGTTGACGCGCGTGCTCGATTCGCTCGCGGATTCGAACGTGAGTTCGGACACCTGCGCGGGGTCGTCCCAGTAGTCCTCGTAGCGCGTGAGGACGACCTCCTCGTCCTGCGTGTAGCTGTCGAGCTGGAACGGTCCGGTGCCGTTCATCTGCTGGCCGATCTCGGACTTCGAGCGTTCTTCGACCCAGGACTGCTGCATGATGTCGCAGTACGTCGCGAACTCGCTGAACACGATGGGGTTGAGGCCGTCGAGTTGGACGCGGACGGTCGTCTGGTCGACCGCTTCCGCGCCGGTGACGCCGGCGAGCTGGTCGCTCTGCGGGCTCGCGAATCCGACGGACTCGTCGACGATGCGGTTGATGCTGTAGGCCGCGTCCGCGGCGACGAACGTATCGCCGTTGTGGAACGTGACGTCCTCGCGGAGCTGGAACTCGGCGGCGGCCTCGCCCTCGACGCGCGACCAGTCGGTCGCGAGCGCGGGCTGAGCCGCGCCTTCCGCGTCGCGCGTGATGAGGCCTTCGTAGGCGTGGAGCATCACGACGTCTGTCGGGGTCTCGCGGTGGTCGTGGGGGTCGAGGCCGGAGGGCATGTTCCCCTGCGTGACGCTTACGGGGAAGTCCGGGAGGTCCATCCCGTCGCCGCCGTCGCCGCCGTCGCCACCGTCACCGCCGTCGCCACCGTCGCCACCGTCGCCGGTGGTGGTGTCGGTGTCGCCGTCCCCCTCGTCGTCGTTCCCGCCCAGACAACCGGCGAGTGCCGCCGCGACTGCGGTGCCGCCCGCGTACTTCAGGAAGTCCCGCCTTCGGGTGTCATTCTCTGGCATGACCCGTACTACCGCCGACATGGATATAAATCCACCGTAGAAATGACCAGCAGTCGCGGCTTTCTTCACCGACTCTCGCCGCTTCATTCAGGACGGCTGACACGGGCTCGCCGGGGTGCCGGAGTGCCGGAGCGTCGGACCACCGGAGCTGTGACCCGCGACGCACGAGCAGTTATGCCCGTTCGAGCGCGAGTACCGTCGATGCGAACGCACACGCTGGGCGAGGGCGAACCGGCGCTCGCCGTCGTCGTCGGCCAGCACGGCGACGAACCCTGCGGCGAACGAGCGATGGAGCGACTCTTCGCGGACGACGACCTCCGGGTCGCGGGCGCGGTCCTGTTCGTCGTCGCGAACGAGCGCGCCGCCGAGGCCGGCGAGCGGTTCGTGGACGTGGACCTGAACCGCGCGTACCCCGGCGACCCCGACGCCGACGCCTACGAGGCGCGGCTCGCGACCGAACTCCTCGACGTCGTCGACGGCCTCCCCGTCCTCGACCTCCACTCGACGGTGTCGACGGCCGAACCGTTCGCGCTCTACCAGCGACTCACCCCGGAGACGCGACGACTGCTCGAACGCACCGGCCTGGACCGCGCCGTCGACATCCGCACCGAGGCCGGCGGTCTCACGTCGCACGTCGACGGCGTCGCCGTCGAATGCGGCCTGAAGGGCACCGAAACGGCGGTCGACAACGCCGAGCGCGTCGTCAGGAACGCCCTCGCGACCGCGGGCGTCCTCGACGGCGACGGCGTCGTCGCCGACCCGACCGTCTTCGAGGTCACGGACCGCGTCGACGGCACCGGCTACGAGTTCCTCGGCGAGAACTTCGTCGCGGTGCCCGCGGGCACGCCGTTCGCGCGACGCGGCGACGACGAACTCGTCGCCGACGACCCGTTCTACCCCGTCCTCATGTCCACGGACGGCTACGACGACAGCGTCGGGTTCCGCGCGCGGCGACGCGGCCCGCTCTCCGAACTCCCCGACGACGACGAGAGCGACTGACCGCTCGGTCGTCACTCGCGTCGGGCTAATCGGCGGCCGACGGCGGCGAGCACGACACCCACGACGAGCGCGGCGAGGCCGACGATGGCGAGCGTCGAGTCGACGGTCCCGACGCACTCCGGATAACAGCCCTGCGTCGGTGCGCCGGCGGCGAACACCGCGCTCGCGGGTGCGACGACGAGCCCGACGTACAGCGCGGTCCACCCGAGTTCGGCACTCGTCTTCGAGAGCAGTGACGGCATTCGACTCGTCGGTTCGCGGCCGGGACTTGTGGTCGTTGCGGTCGGGAGTGCGACGCCCCGTCGCGGCCGAGAGTGCGACGCCCCGTCGCGGCCGAGAGTGCGACGCCCCGTCGCGGCCGGGAGTGCGACGCCCCGTCGGCACCGAAGGCGCGCGACGGACACCCGAATCGTGATGCTGGCTGCGCGCGTACGTCTTCCCATGCAGGACTCGCTCGCGGCCCGGCTGGACGGCGTCGAGGTCGGCGACCTCGTCCGGTGGAACGGCCGCACCGCGCCGGAGGTCGTCGAGGACGTCGCCGACGAGCACTTCGACGTCCGGACCGCGCAGCACGACTACTATCGGTTCCTTCCGTCCGAGGGCGTGGTCGTGGACCGGCAGACCGACGAGCGCGCCCGCGTCGAGTCCTTCGAGGTCGTCGGCGACGTCTGCGACGTCGACCTCTGGTGAGTTCGACGCCGAACACTCGGCGGACGGACGACGCTTACTCGTCGGTATCGACGCCCAGATGCGTGCGGAGGAACGCGGCGGCGTCCGCGCCGACCTTGTCGTGCTGGCCGACGAAGTGGTGGTCGCTCCCGTACGCGTGGACGGACTGCTGGCAGCGTTCGGCGGCCTCGACGACCGGGATCGAGTCCGCGGTCTCGTCGCGCTCGCCGTACCCGACCCAGAGCGGACAGGGAAGTTCGTCGACCGCTGCTGCGGCATCGAGGTCGTCGTTCAGGCGGCTCGCGGGCGCGAGCACGGCGGCGGCCTCGACGCTGACGTCGACGCTGGCGGCGGCGAGGATGGCGATGGCGCCGCCGAAACTGTAGCCGTAGACGCCGACGGCGTCGTAGCGGTCGGCGGCCCACCGGAGCGCGTTCCGGGCGTCCTCGCGTTCGCCGTAGCCGTCGTCCCAGTCGCCGTAGTCGAACCGGAGACAGTCGACGCCGCTATCGGTGAGCGCGTCGCTGGTGGCGGTGAGTCGACGGTCGGTTCGCGCCCCGCCCAGTTGCGGGTGAGGTGGGCACGCGACCACGCACGCGGTCGCGTCGGTGGCGGCGACGTCGTGTGTCGCGCGAACGTCCCGGGCCCCCGGGACGAGTACCACGTCGGAGTCGGTCATGTCGACGACGTAGGCGCGGTCGGCCCTTGAACGCCCCGGGTCGTGGTCGTGGCGTGAACGGTAGAACTGTCTCGTGGCGTGAACGGTAGAACCGGGTCGAGGCCTCCTCTCCCCCCGGGGAGGAGGCGTCCGGTCGCCCGCGTCCCGGTGACGCTGCGGTGGCAACGGAGTTGACCCGTTGCACGAGGGGGTAGGAGACGTCCCGCAAAATCCCCCGAGCATGGACTGTCATGGCCTGGGTCAACATGTAACGCGTTCTTCCTTTGTGACCGACGGATACCCATTCGAAACCTGACGCTTTTAAGGTCGTGGCTGCTAGGAAACGGGTATGGGAATCCTGTCTCGGGCATCGTACATCATCCGGTCGAAACTGAACTCGATCCTCAACCGCGCGGAGGACCCGGGGGAGACGCTCGACTACTCCTACGAGCAGATGCGCGACCAACTCCAGCAGGTCAAGAAGGGCATCGCGGACCTGACGACGCAGAAGAAGCGCCTGGAGATGCAGAAGAAGCGCCTCGAGGAGAACGTCGAGAAGCACAACGACCAGGCTCGCGAAGCCGTCAAACAGGACCGCGAGGACCTGGCGCGGAAGGCCCTCGAGAAGAAGAAGTCGAAGATGAACCAGATCGAGGAGCTGGAGTCCCAGATCGCGGACCTCCAGAACACCCAGGACCAGCTCGTCGAGAAGAAGGAGACCTTGCAGCAGCGCATCGAGGAGTTCAAGACGAAGAAGGAGTCGATGAAGGCGCGCTACGAGGCCGCGGAGGCGAGTGCGCGCGTCAGCGAGGCGATGACGGGAGCGGGCGACGAGATGGAGGACATCGGCCGGTCCATCGAGCGCGCGGAGGAGCGTACGAACGACATGGAGGCTCGCGCGGCGGCGATGGACGAACTCCACGACTCGGGCGCGTTCGACGACGTCCTCAGCGACAAGGACTCCATCGACCGCGAACTCGAGCAGGTGTCGACGGATTCGAGCGTCGACGCGGAACTCGACACGCTCAAGGCCGAGATGGGGAAGAGCGAGCCCGCGGAGACGGAGACCGAGACGGAGACCGAGACGGAGACGGAAGCGGCCGATGGCGGGGACGCGAGCGAGGACGCCGGCGGCGAGGTCGCGGACAGCGAGGTCGAGGCGGAACTCGAGGAGCTGCAGGACGAAGAGCAGTAACGACCCGTTCTCCGGACGCGTCCCGTGATGCGTTTCGCGGGGTCGGGGTGGATTGGCCGGACTGTTTTGACGGACGCGGTCGAACCGTGACGGCATGAGCGACGACCCCGAGCAGCCCAGCGACACGATGCGCGAGCGCGCGGCGGCGAGCTCGCGGAAGCTACGGGTCCTGATGGGCGTGAACCGGTGGGTGCTCGCGTTCGCTATCGCTGGCTTCGTGTTCGCGACTATCGTCGCCGTTGGGGTCGTGCATCCGACGGAAGCCATCCAGATGCTGCGGACGGGCGACCCCGTGGAGACGCTGTTCCAGGCGTTCGTCGGCGCCATCATCACGGGCGTGACGCTCGTGCTGACGTTGAACCAGCTCGTGCTCTCCCAGGAGCTCGGGGCGGTCGGCGACCAGCGCGAGCGCATGGAGGGCGCCATGTCCTTCCGCCGAGACGCCGAGAGCGTGCTGTCGTCGGCGGCGGCACCACCTGAACCGTCGGCGTTCCTGCGGTCGCTCGTGGACGCGAGCGCGGACCGGGCGGACGCGCTCGTCGACGCGGTCGAGGACGCGAACGCGAGCGACGAGTTCGCCGACGCCGTCGACTCGTTCGCGCGGGACGTCGCGGGGAACGCGAACGCGGTCGGGGACGCGCTGGAGGGCGAGCAGTTCGGGACGTTCGACGTCATCTTCGCGGCACTGGACTACAACTACTCGTGGAAGCTGTACGCTGCACGCAGGCTCCGGAACGAGTACGCCGACGAGTGCACGGACGCGGTCGACGCGGCGTTCGACGACCTCACGGTGGCGCTGGAGCTGTTCGGGCCGGCGCGCGAGCACTTCAAGACGCTGTACTTCCAGTGGGAGCTCGTCGACCTGTCGCGAGCGATCCTCTACGCGGCGATTCCGGCGCTCGCGACGTCGGCGTCGATGATCGTGTTCTTCGAGCCGAAGGCCCCGTTCCTCGCTGGCGCGACCGCGGGGTTGTCGCACGCGCTCGTCCTCGTCGCGGCGGCGTCGACGGTGGCGGTGTTCCCGTTCGCGATACTGCTGTCGTACGTCGTCCGTATCGCGACGGTGACGAAGCGCACGCTCTCCATCGGGCCGTTCATCCTCCGGGAGACCGACCGGAGCGCGGACCTGGACTGGGACAGTGCGACCGTCGAGGACGACGGCGACGCCTGAGCCGAGTCCGGTCGGTCGTCGCGGGTCGGTCGTTGTGCGGCGGTCGTGGCGGGGCGGTCGGTCGTTGTGCGGCGGTCGTGGCGCGGTCGGCCGTCGCTCGCGCCTTTTTTCTCGCCGCGTCGGGTAGTCGGGGTATGCGATTGCTGTTCGTGCACGCCGAGGCGGTGGCGCTCTCCCGGGGCGACCGGGCGCTCGACCAGGACGACGCGGACGAGCGCGCGGCGACGGCGTCGGCCGAGAGTGCGGTCGCGTCGGCGTCCGTCGAGGATGCGCTCGTCGCGTTCGCGACGGTCGAGTCGGGCGATGGGACGGCCCCGGACGCGGTTCGCGCGGCGGCGGCGGACGCGGTCCAGGAGGTCGCGGCGGACCTCCGCGCGGACGACGTCGTCCTGGTGCCGTCGGCGCTCCTGAGCGACCGCGCGGCGCCCGCGGCGGCGGCCGCGGCGGTCTGGGCCGGGTTCGCTGCCGCGGTCGCGGGCGAGGACGATTCGACGCCCGGGCTCGAGACGCCGTCGGCGGGGTTCGAGACGACGGCGGCCGGGTTCGGGTGGCGGTACGCCCTGGACGTGGGGGCGAAGGCGCATCCGTTCGCAACCGCGGTGCGGACCGTGGACCCGGCGAAGGCGGCCGGAGCGACCGCTGGGAGCGCGTCGACCTGGACGGTGGTCGCGCCGGACGGGACGCGAGCGTCGCCAGCGGCGTTCGTCGCCGACCACGACCTCGATGCTGGCGTCGAGCGCGCGCTCCGTGCGGTCGACCCAGCGCTCGACGGGCCACCGCGGACGACGAGCGCGCGGTCGGGCGAGCGACCGCCGGACCGCGCGGACCGCGCTCGCGCGCTCGGCGTCGCCGACCGCGACCCCCTCGACGCCGACGCCCGCCATCGGCCCGCCGGCGCGTTCCTCCGCGAGCGCCTGGCGGACGCGGTCGCCGCCGTCGTCGAGGGGCGCGACCCGACGCCGCAGCGCGTTGCCGGGCCGCGTGCGCTCGACCTCGCCGACGACGCCGTGCGAGCGTACGCGGCGACGCTCGGCGTCGACGGCTACGGCGTCGCGCTCGCGGACCGACGAGTGCTCCCGGACGCGCTCGGCGCCGGAACGGCGCTCGCGACGCTCGCCGACGCGGGCGTGAACGCGACGGACGCGCCGGTGGCGGTGTTCGACGCTGACGCGCTGGCGCCCGCCGCGACCGGGTCGTGGGACGCGACCGGTTCCGCGGACGGCTTCCCGACGGCAGGGTCGCGCGGGCCGGCGACGCACGAGGCGTACGCGACCGTCGCGGCCGCTCGCGACGCGGCCGCCGACCACGCCGCGCTCGCCGTCGCGTTCGCGGAGGCCTGCGGGCTCGATGTACTCCCCGTCGTCACCGTCTCGCCGGCGTTCGAGGACGCGCACGAGGCGTGGACGGCGGCGCTCGCGGCACGCCTCGACGCGCCCGTGCTCGTCCGCGTCGACGAGGACGCACCCGCGGCGTGGCCGCTCCAGGTCGAGGCCGCGGTCGCCACGCCCGAGGGCGACGCGCTCCGGACGGGCGTCGTCCGCGTCGACGACGACGGCCTCCGCCACTTCGCGCCGGACGGCGACTCCGTTCCGGCGGTCGTCCACGCCGCGCCCGCCGGGGCGCTCGACGCGACCCTGGCAGCCATCTGCGACGCCGGCGCGCCCGCGACCGCCGACGACGGGTCGGGCGCGGTCGCGGGGGCGTCGACGCCGCTCCCGGACTGGCTCGCGCCGACGCAGGTCCGACTCGTCCCGGTCGCCGACGACCACGTCGACCGCGCCGGGAGCATCGCCGACGCGCTCGCAGCGACGGGCGTCCGCGTCGACGTCGACGACCGCGCGCACACCGTCGGCGCACGCATCGCGGCCGCGGACCGCGAGCGCGTCCCGCGGTACGTCGTCGTCGGCGACGACGAATCCCCCGACGGCGCCCTGCCGCTGACCGACGTCGCGACCGGTCGGGAGCGCGACCGCGGCGTCGACGACCTCGCCGCGACGGTCGCGGACGCCGTCGCCGAGGGGACCGTCGACGGTGCGGCGTCCGTGCCGGCCGCGACCGCACCCCGGCCGCGGCGGCTGTCCGCACGGCTCGCGTTCGACGACCCCGAGGACTGAGCAGCCGCCACCAGGGAGTGACCATCTGCCGCCAGGGAGTGACCATCTGCCACCAGGCAGTGACCGGGCACCGAGCCCACGGGCGGCGACCCGGGACTAATTCGCGCCGACCTGGCCCATAATCTTAATATTCTGAATTTGCATGGTTGTATCGTCATGCTCGAAGGGTTCGTCACGGCCGGCGTCGGCGTGCTGCTGGCCGTGGGTGCGTGGGGACTGTACGCCGGCCGGTTCGACGTGCGCGGCG
Source organism: Halorubellus litoreus (assembly GCF_037081675.1). Taxonomy (GTDB): domain Archaea; phylum Halobacteriota; class Halobacteria; order Halobacteriales; family Natrialbaceae; genus Halorubellus; species Halorubellus litoreus. The sequence goes on from NZ_JAZAQL010000005.1 coordinate 234,795, forward strand.
GCCGCGGACAGCTGTTCGTCGACGACGTCGCGTACCTCACACGCGCCGACCTCCGCGAGCCCTCGCGGCTCCTGGACGCGTCGAAGGCCGCGAACCTCGTCATCGCGGCGCTCGAGACGCTCCTGCTCGTCATCGCGACCGTCACCGTCGTCGCGGTCGCCGCCCGCACGAACCCCGCGCCGTGGTTCCTCGCGGTCGCCGCCGTCGGCGTGCTCGTCGGCGGGTACCTCGTCTGCCGCGGCGTCTACGTCCGCCTCGGGTTCGCGGTCCCGGAGCCCGCGCGTACCGTGAACGCGTTCGGCGCTGGTTTCGAGCGCGTCGCCGGCACCGACGCGGCGGCGGACTTCACCGCCATCCACGACGCGATGGGGCGGACGCGCGGCACCGGCGACTCCGACGCCGCGACCGCCGCCGTCCTCGCCGCCGCGCGCGCAGACGTCGACCCCGACGCGCTCCGTGATTGGGCGGCCGATAGCGGCCTCGCCAGCCCCGCCTCGGTCGACGCACGCATCGAGGACCTCGCCAGCGCGGGGCTGCTGGACCGCGACGCGTTCGCGCTCCCGGACGACCGACTCGCGACCGCGGACCCCGACGACGTCGCCGCGGTCGCGACGACGGCCATCGCCTGAATCGGTCGACGACCGCGTTCCCCGAGCGCTCGCTCGTTCAGCGCTCGACGGCGCCGGTCCCTGGCTGGTCGTCCGCGAACGCGATGGCGCCGCCCTCGCGGACGGGGCCGTCGTAGGGGTCGTCGGCGAGCAGGAGCGACCCGTCGAGGTCGACGTGGTCGCACAGCGGTGCGAGGTGCGCGCCCGCCGAGATGGCGGCGTTCGACTCGACCATGCAGCCGAGCATCGTCTCCAGGCCGTTCGCGCGAGCGGCGGCGAACAGGTCGCGGGCGGCCTGGACGCCACCGCACTTCATGAGCTTGCACGTCACGATGTCCGCGCGGTCAGCAATCTGTGGGACGTCGCTCGGGACGACGCAGGACTCGTCGACCGCGATGGGGAGCGGCGAGCGCTCGTAGACGTACCGAAGGCCTTCGGGGTCGGTCGCGGGAACGGGTTGTTCGACGAACTCGACGCCCGCGTCCGCGAGCCACTCGGCCTTCCGCACCGCCTCCTTCGGCGTCCACGCCTCGTTCGCGTCCACGCGCAGCGTCGCATCCGGCGCGCCCTCGCGGACGGCGTCGACGACCGCGCGGTCGCGGTCGGTCCCGACCTTCACCTTCAGCGTCCCGTAGCCCGCGTCCGCAGCGGCCGCGGCCTTCTCGCGGACTCGGTCGACCGAATCGAGCCCGATGGTGAACGACGTGTCTGGCGCAGTCGATGGGTCGAGCCCGAGGGACCGGTAGAGCGGGACGCCGAGGCGCTTCGCGACGAGGTCGTGGACCGCGATGCTGACCGCGGCGCGCGCCGCCGGATTGTCGTGCACCGCGCGCTCGCACTCGGCCTCTATCCGGCGCGTCTGGAACGGGTCGACGTCCGCGATAGCGGCTTCGAGGTCGGAGAGCACCGCCTCGACGGTCGCCGCGGTCTCGCCGTAATGCCGTGAGGGCGCGGCCGCACCCACGCCGACGACGGCGTCGTCTCCGTCATCGGCAGCGTCGTCGCGAACGCGAACGACGACGTTCTCCGCGACGTCCTGCGAGCCACGGGAGATGGTGAACGTGTCCGCGAGCGGGAGGTCGACGCGCTCGAACTCGACCTGGAGCGTCATAGCACCGCCTCCAGGACGCGCTCGCGGTCGTCGTCGAACCGGACGAGGTCGCCCGCGGGGGCGTCGAGCGCGGTCTCGTAGTCCGCTATCGCGGAGCGGGCGTCGCCGTCGTCGTCGACGTCGACGGTGTTCAGCGCGCCGGCGACGACCTCGGCGTCGTGGACAGGTGCGGCGAGGGACTCGTAGAGGTCGACGTACGTCTCGGGCGCCTGGAGCGCGTAGTCCTCGTAGCCGTGGACGGCGTCGCGGCCGGCCTCGTGACAGAGCACGAGCGAGTCGGGTTGCGCGCCGTGGAGGATACCGCACGTCACGGCGGAGTACGCCGGGTGCGTGATGGCGCCCTGGCCTTCGACGAAGAGGACGTCGTGGTCGTCGCCGACCTCGAGGATCATCTCCTCGACCGCACCGGCGGTGAAGTCGCTGACGACGCGGTCGACGCACGTCCCCCAGCCCTCGATCATGATACCGGTCTGGCCGGTCGGGACCACGGCCGCGTCGACGCCGCGAGCCTCCGCGGCGCGCGCGAGCTCCTCGGTGACGGTCATCTTCCCGACCGAGCAGTCAGTGCCGACGGTCAGGACGACCTCGGCGTCGACCTGGCTCGCGACGCCCTCCGCGACCCCGAGGTCCTCGGGCGGACGGCGGACGTCGTCTATCTCGCAGCCGTGCTCGGCGGCGAGCGCGGCGAACTCGTCGTCCTCGGCGAGGAAGTAGTGGAGCCCGGAGACGACGTCGTCGCCGCGTTCGAGCGCGGTGCGGACGTCGTCGCGCCAGGATTCCTCGAACCCGCCGCCGATCGGGGCGATACCGACGAGAAGCGCGTCCGCGTCCGGCGCGTCCGCCATCGACGCGACGATGGGGGCGTCCTGGACGCCCGTGACGTGGTCGCTGACGCGGTCGCCCGCGTTGTCGCGGTCGAGGACCGCGACGACGTCGTGGTCGCCGTACCGGAGCACGCCGAGCGCGGTCTTCGCGCGCCCGGGAAACTGCTCGTGAGCGAGGATGACTAGCTGCATACCCTCGACGATGAGTGCCCCTCGCTTGAACCTTGCCGGTAGCGGCAGTGCTGCGTCGACCGACCCACGACCGGCGCTCGTCGGTCGATTCTCCCGATGCCCGGTTGTTATCACAGATCCGACACTTGGTGTGGGCGTCGCTCTCGGTCGCGACCACGCCCCGGTACCACGAAGCGGTCGCGGTGATTACCGGAAACGCCGACCGGAATCGGCGAGAGGCTTTATGCCCTAATCTCTCGTACGTCCTGTCGATTCGATGCTCGCGGTCCTCGCGTCACCGTACGTGCTCGGGCTCGTCGTGGCGACGGTGGCGACGCTCGCACTCGGTGTCGCCGCCTACCGGCACCGCGACCGGCCAGCATCTCGCCCGTTCGGCGCGCTCTGCATCCTCCTCGCCGCCTGGGCGGCGACGACGTGCGTCGGCCTCCTCGTCGAGAGCCTGGACACGCGCCTGTTCCTCGAACGCATGCACTGGGTGTACGCCGCGATCGTCCCCGTCTTCTGGCTGTGGTTCGCGTTCGAGTACTCGGGGTACGGCCCCGAACTCACGCCCCGTCGGTTCGCGCTCCTCGTCGCCCCGACCGTCGTCTTCGTCGTCGTCCTCTTCGTCGACCCCGGAACCCTCGTCTGGTCGTCCTACGAACCCGTCGAGGTCGGCGGCCTCTACCTCATCGACCACAACCTCGGTCCAGCGACGCTCGCACTCAGCCTCTACCTGTTCGCCGTCACGTTCGCCGGCGCCGCCGTCATCGTCCGCTTCGGTCTCACCGCCGGCCACCTCTACCGCGACCAGACGGTCGCACTCCTCGTCGGCGTCGCCACCCCCATCCTCGTCTCGCTGTTCTCCATGGTCGACGTCACGCCACTCCGCGGCCTGAACGTCACGCCGTACGCGCTCGCCGTCTCCGCCGTCGCGTTCGGGAACGCGATGTTCCGCTACGACTTCCTCGAGAACGCGCCCGCAACGCGCCGATTCGGCCAGCACGTCGTCACGAAGAGCCTCCGCGACGGCGTGCTCGTCGTCGACGACCGGAACCGCGTCGTCGAATGCAACCCCGTCGCCGGCCGAATCCTCGACGTCGACCCCGACGACGCGCTCGGCGCCGAGATTCACGCACTCGTCGACGAGGACACGCTCGTCGACGGCACGTTCGACCAGAACGCGCACCTCTGGAACACGAACGGCACGCGCCGGTACGCCATCGAGCAATCGCCCGTCGTCGACCAGCACGACCACGAGGTCGGCCGCGTGTTCGTGTTCCGGGACGTCACCGAGACCGAACGCCGCGAGGAACGCCTCGCCGTCCTCAACCGCGTCCTCCGACACAACCTCCGGAACGACATGAACGTCGTCACCGGACGCGCCCGCGAACTCGAAGCGCGACTCGACGGCGAGGACGCCGCAACCGCAACGGAGATCGCGGACGTCGCGGACGAACTCGTCGAACTCTCACACAAGGCACGCACCGTCGAGACCATCATGGCGAACGACACCGCCGAGACGCGGTCGCTCTCGGCGCTCGTCGGCGACCTCGTCGACTCGATGACGCACGAACACCCCGAGGTCGCGTTCGACGTGAACGTCCCGGACGTCACCGTCGCTCGAAGCACGGTCGTGTACGCCGTCGTCTCGAACCTCGTCGAGAACGCGGTCGAACATGGTTCTCCCTGCTCCCGGCGGGACGCCGGGAACGCCGTGGAACACGGACGAACGGACGATGACGGCACGTGCTCGGTCCGCATCGACGGCCACGTCGACGGGAACGTCGTCGAACTCACCATCGCGGACGACGGCCCGGGCATCCCCGACGTCGAACTCGCAGCACTCCGCAACGGCGAGGAATCCGCGCTCGAACACGGGAGCGGCCTCGGCCTCTGGATCGTCGCATGGGGCATCGAACGCCTCCACGGCAGCGTGTCGATAACGGTCGACGACGGCACCACCGTCACGCTCGAACTCCCCATCGCCGGGACGACCCGCGACCCCGACGCGGACGACGGCCGCTGGCGCGGCGACGACGGCACGCTCTAAGGGAGCAGTCAGTAGTGGCGACGGCACGCTCTAAGGGAGCAGTCAGTAGTGGCGACGGCACGCTCTATACGGCGACGGAGCGTGCCGCGTCAGATAGCGCGGAGCGTCGTCGCGAAGAACTCGTAGAAGGCGTCGTCGAGCGCGTCCTCGGGGTCGCCGCTGGCGTCGACGGCCGCGGTCGCGGTCGCGTCGACGTCGAGCGCGTCCACGAGGCGAGCGTCGCCGACGGCGTACAGCCGGTCCGGGTCGACGTCGCGGATGGCGGCCTCGCAGTCCGCAAGGTGCTCGTCGATCTGGGCGTCCCGGCGACGCTCGAAGCGCCCCTGCGAGAACCCGCCCTTCGAGTGGTCGCCCTTCACGTCGCTCCGGAACCCACGGAACGAGACGCGGTCGCGCCCGTCGTACTCGCCGACGGCGAACACGCCGGCGCGGACGAGCGCGAGCGCGAACGACCCCGTCGGCCGCATCCACTCGTCGTCGACGCGGAACCCGTCGCCCCACTCGCAGAACGCCGCCGGTGGCGCGGGCACGTCCAGGGTTGCGCTCACGACCCCGGCGTCGTCGGCGACCGCGAGACACGGCGCGGCGCGCTGGACGAGCGCGGCGCGGTCACCGAACGCGTCCGCGACGGCCTCGGGGAGGTCGTCGTCGTCGACGTACGCCGTCAGCGCGCCCTCCGCGCCCGCGTCCACGCTCCGGAGGCGCGCGAGCACCGCGTCCAATCGCTCGCCGCGCAGCATCTCCACGCGCCGGTACGACAGCGACGCGTCCCCGTCGCCGCGGTCGCGTTCGCGTTCGACCTCGCCCTCGAGCTGCGCGATCTTGTCCTCGAGGCGGTTCACGCGCTCCTCGGCGTCCTGGCGCGCGCTCGCCGCCTCCGACCGTCGGCGCTCCTCGGCCTCGTACTGCTCGCGGAGCCGTCGCTTCTCGTCCTCGAGCTCGTCGATGCGGTCCTTCAGGGCGGCGCGCCCGAGCAACTCGTCGAGCATCGTCTACGACGCCGGCGGCCGGCGCCTTGACGCTTCCGGGACTCGCGACGCGACCCCCGGGCGACCAGCCCGCGGGACCGGCCGTCCGTGCGCGGGCCGGACGCGACGGGTGCGGGCCAGCAGCGTCCGGGTCAGGTCCCGGTCGGACCGCCCGGGCCGCGCGGGCCACGCGGGCCACTCGGCCCGAACCGCGTCGCACCATCGCCGCCGCCCTCGTCGTCGTCGTCGCGGGTCGCTGGACGCGTGAACCGCAGGAGTTGCTCGGCGCGGTCGGCCTTCGCGAGGAACACCTCGGTCAACGTCGGCGGATTCCCCACGTCGAGCGACGAGAGCAGTTCCTCCGGGATGGCGAGTGTCTCCGCTGGGACGCCGTCGTCGCCGTGCACCGGAAAGTGCGCCGTGTCGAGCTTCATGACGAGCGACTCCGGTGTCGACGCCGTCGCGTCGCTGGTGTACAGTTGCTCGCTGACCCGTTCGTGCGTGGTGCGCTCGATGAGCGCACGCTCCTCGCGCGACGGCGTGACGTACAGTCGCCCGAGGTAGTAGCCGCTGGAGAACTCCTCGAACATCTCGCAATCTAGCCCATGATACTTGTTACCAAAAGCCTTCCGGGGGATTCGGGACTCGAAACGCCAGACGGAACGACCGACGAGCCGAGCCCGACCGCGAACGCCGCGCTCTCGCTCCAGAGATCGCGTCTGCACGCCCGCCCCTCGAACCGCACGTTCGGAGCCCGGAACTCGTCCACTGGCTCGCCGTCGCCGCGGCCACCGTCCGCGAGCGGAATCGCCACCAAACGGCGGGTTGAACGCTCCTGAACGGTCGGGTCGCGTCCCCGAAACCGCCGTGAACGGTTCGAAACGAACGACCTCCTTTTAGGATGTGGCAGTCATTCGACGAAGTGATGAGAACGACCCTCGCCGTCTCCCTCGTGCTGGTCGCGGTCCTCGGCGCCGTCTCCGTCGCCGCGGCCGGCCCGCTCGGACCCGCCACCGTCGGGAGCCAGGGACCGGCCGCCGCCGACGCCGGTGCGACGGCATCGAACGGGAGTACCGCCAGCATGGGCGCGGAGGTGTCCGCGTTCATGCAAGCGAGCGCCTCGGACGCGAACGCCTCCGTCGACGAGGGCATGTTCGCCGCCGAGTGGAATCAGAGCAACGCCAGCGCCGACTCGCTCGTCGACAAGCGCGCGAACGCCCTGGAGAACCGCCTGAACGCGCTCCAGAACCAGAAGGAGCGCTTGCTCGCGCAGAAGGACGACGTGAGCGACGTCGCGTACACCGCTCGGATGAGCGCGCTCGCCGCTCGCATCGACGCGCTCCAGAGCGCGCTGAACGCCACGAGCGACCGCGCCCGGAAGGCGGGCGTGAACGCGACGCGCCTGGACGAACTCCGGTCGAACGCGAACAACCTGACCGGGCCGGAGGTCGCCGCTATCGCGCGGAACCTCAGCGTCGGCGTCGGCGGCCCACCCGCCGGTACGCCCGGCAAGGGTCCCGGTGGCGCCGGGCCGCCCGGCCAGAACGAGCCCGGGAACGGCGCAGGGGCCGCGAACAACTCCACGCCGGGGAACGGCACGCCCGGCGGCCAGAACGGAAGCACCGGCGGGCCAGCCGTCGAGAACCCCGGGAACGACACCATCCAGGGACCGACGACGAACGGCTCCAACGGGAGCGTGACCGCGGGAAACTCCTCCGGCGGTGGGCCAGGTGGTAGCGGAAGCGACGGTGGTAGTGGGAGCGACGGCGGGAACGGCGGCGGGAACGGCGGCGGGAACGGCCCGAACGCGCTGACCGCGACCGACGGCGAGCACGCGCCGTCGGTGTCCGAGCGAATCGCCGGCCGGCGCTAACCTCGCGCGGTCGTCGACAGCAGACATTCTTTTACGCGCTCGCCGTCAACTCGTAGGTGAATGGATTCCGCGGCCTTACTGGACCTCCTCGGGAACGAGAACCGACGGCGGATCCTCCGCTTGCTCGCTCGAAAACCGTGCTACGTCACGGAGATAAGCGAGTACCTCGGCGTCTCCCCGAAGGCCGTCATCGAGCACCTCCGGAAGCTCGAGGCCGCGGGCCTCATCGAGAGTCACACGGACGACCAGCGCCGGAAGTACTTCCACATCGCGCGGAACCTCCGACTGGAGGTGAACGTGTCGCCGTACGGGTTCGCGACGAAGAGCGCGTACCCCGCCTCCAAGTCCCTCAATCTGAACCGGTGCTCGCACCTCACGCTCGAGATCCAGGACGCCGACGAGGACCACGACACGGACGAACTATTGAGCGACCTCGCGCGCCTGGAGGAGTTGGAGAACGAGCTCTCGCTCGCGCAGCGGTACGTGCAGGGACGGATGACGGACGTCCTGGAGCGCATCACGGAGGCGGTCGGTGCCGGGCAGGATTCGGGGATGTACGCGGACGTCCTCTCCGCGGTCAAGCAGGAACCCCGGGGCGTCGTCGAGCTCGCGAACGCGGTCGACGCGCCGCCGGGGATGGTCGAGGAGGTGCTCGTGGACCTCCAGGAGAACGGGCTCGTGACGCACGAACCCGAGGGCTGGACGCTCGCGACCGACGACTAGGCCAGGCGGTCGAGGAGCGCGAAGTAGCGCGGGTGTGCGTCGTCGTCGTAGTACTCGCGAGCGACGCCCATCGTCGCGGTGACGCCAAGCAGGGTCCCTTCGACGACTGCGAAGAGCCCCACGAGGACGTCGGGGAAGTCGCTGAGGAGGAGGGCGAACGCCGCGAACCCGAGGAGGGCGACCGCGACGCCGAGTGCGTGGTCGCGGACGACCCCGCGGGTGGTGCGGGCGTCGCGGTACGCGGCGTGGTCGAAGCGCGCGTCCGACCACAGTCGGAGGACGGTCATGGCTGGCACGATGACGAGGAGGGCGACGCCGAGGTAGAGCGTCACGGTCGCGTCGACGCCGGCGGCGTTCGCGGCGAGTGCCGCGACGCGGACGACGCCGACGAGCGCGAGCAGCGTCGCGGCGAACACCGCGAGCGTCCGCCACGGGTCGAGCGCGTACGCGTCGTGCGTGAGGTCGAACACGCGCCGGGCTTCGACCGACGCCGGAAAATACGTTCCGTCCGCGAGACAGGTCTCCGCGTCGACGGGATTACCAGCCGGGGACGTCGTCGTCGCCGCCGCTGCCGCCTTCGACGTCGGCGGTGAGGCCGGCGCGGAGGTCGCGCCCGAAGTAGTGCCCGAGGAGTGCGACGAGCATCGTCGCGATCGTCGAGACGGCGAGGATGGGGACGCCGATACCGGAGAGCGTGACGAACATGTTCGTCGTGATGAGCGCGAACAGGAAGCCGACGACGCCGCTGGCGACGAGCGTCTCCAGGTATCGGCTGTCGCTCGCGCCGACGCCGTGTGCGAACGCGGCGACGCCGACGCCGAGCAAGCGCGCGAGCCCACCCACGAACGGGATCGGGATGAGGCCGCCCGCCATCGCCCCGGCGAACACCAGCACCGCCGAGATTCCCGCGCTCGTCGGGTCGAAGTACTTCCGGAACCCGCGGTCGTCCGTCGCCTCCGCCGCCGTCCCCGTGGTCTCCGCGTCCCGCGTTCGCGCACGCTCTCGACTCCCGACGTCCGCCTCCAGGCCACCCATCGCGTCGTCGAGACTCGACCCACCAGTCGACCCGTCGCTCGACGACCCCGCCTCGCCACCGCTCCCGTCCTCATCCAACCCACGCAGGATGTCGTCCGTCTCGGACAACAACTCGTCCGTGGACTTCTCGACGGTCTCCTCCTTCGACCCGTCGCTCATACCCCACATTTTCCCTCCAACTGACATGGGCCTTTCGCCGACGTTCCTTCTGCGTCGCGTCGCCTTCGGCGAGCACCGCCCGAAAGAACGTCGAAACGGGTCGCTCGCGCGCTCCGAGCGCTCGCGGTGAGTGCGGCGGACCGCACCGCGACCACGCCGCAGGTTTACGTCTAATGTAAACCTCTCTGGTGGGTGGGCGTCGCGGGAGCGTCGGTAGTGGCGTCGTGGCGTGCCGCGGCGATGCCCCGAGAACTGGGGCCAAACGAGTGGCTTCAAGTCCACGCACGCGGTACCGCGAGGTATGAATCCAGGCGACCGCGTTCGCGTCGACCGCGCGGACCAGACGTACGAGGGCGTGCTGTTGCCGTCGAGTGACGCGGAGCAACTCGTCGTGAAGCTCGACGGCGGCTACAACGTCGGCGTCTTGCGCGAGGACGCGGACGTGGACGTGCTCGAGTCCGGCGTGTACGACATCGAGGGCGACGAGCCCGACGAGGGCGAGAGCTCGACCATCGAGTTCGACGAGGACCTCCCGACTATCAGCCTCATCTCCACCGGTGGGACCATCGCGTCGACCGTCGACTACCGCACCGGTGCGGTGACCGCGCAGTTCGACGCGGAGGACGTCCTGCGTGCCGTCCCCGACCTCGCGGGGCGCGCGAACTACCGCGGGCGCGTCGTCGCGAACATCCTGAGCGAGAACATGGACCCCGGCATCTGGCAGGAGCTCGCGCACGCCGTCCACGAGGAGATCGAGCAGGGCGCCGACGGCGTCGTCGTGATGCACGGGACGGACACGATGCAGTACTCCGCGTCGGCGCTCGCGTTCATGCTCGACACGCCCGTTCCGGTCGTGTTCACGGGCAGCCAGCGGTCGGCGGACCGGCCGTCCTCGGACAACGTCATGAACGCGGTGTGTGCGGTCGAAGCCGCGAAGAGCGACTGCGCGGAGGTCCTCGTCTGCATGCACGGGAGCGAGAGCGACGACGACTGCGCGCTCCACCGCGGCACCAGGGTGCGGAAGAACCACACGAGTCGCCGCGACGCGTTCGAGACCGTCGGCGCTGAACCGCTCGGCGTCGTCGACTACGACGCTGCGGCCGACGAGGACCCCGAGGCGGTCCGGTTCCGCCGCGAGCACGCCGAGCGCGACAGCGTCGACCTCGACATCGAGCCGGCGCTCGCGTCGGACGTGGAGCTCGTGAAGTTCACGCCCGGCATGGACCCCGCGTTCCTCGAGTACTGCGAGGGGAAGGCCGGCGTCGTCGTCGAAGGCACCGGCCTCGGGCACGTCCACACGGACTTCATCCCCACGCTGGAATCGCACGTCGACGACGGTACGACCGTCGTCATGACGAGCCAGTGCCTCGAAGGCCGCGTCTGCGACCGCGTGTACGACACCGGCCGCGACCTGCTGGACGCCGGCGTCGTCGAAGGCGAGGACATGCTTCCGGGGACGGCGAAGGTGAAGCTCATGTGGGTGCTCGCGAACCGCGACGACCCCGCCGCCGCGATGGGCGAGGATCTCGCCGGCGAGATACAGGAGCGCTCCGTGCCGTGGGAATGAGCGGCGACGTCGACGGACGCGTCGACCCCGCGGACGCGACGTACCGGCGTGCGACCCACGACGACTACGACGACGTGGAGGCGTTCACGCAGGACACGTGGAGCGACCGCGACGGCAGCGACTACATCCCGCGCATCTACCACGACTGGATCGAGGCCGACGACCCCGACCGTCACGACCAGCAGTACACGTGCGTCGCCGAGGTCGACGGCTCCGTGGTCTCCATCGCCCAGACCGTTCTCTTGAGCGAGCACGAGGCGTGGTGTCAGGGGATGCGTACCGACCCCGACTATCGCGGCGTCGGCATCGGGAAGGAACTCACGCACGAGATGTGGGACTGGGCGCGCGAGCACGGTGCGACGGTCGCGCGGAACATGGTGTTCTCGTGGAACATGGCGGGCCTCGGGCACTCCCGGGGCGTCGGGTTCGCGCCCGCGACCGAGTTCCGCTGGATGCACCCCGACCCGGACGCGGACGCCGCGATACCGGGCGGCTATCGATTGTCGAGCGACGTGAACGCGGCGTGGTCGTACTGGACGGCGAGCGACGCTCGCGCGCACCTCGGCGGCCTCGGGCTCACCGACGAGGAGTCCTGGGCGGTCAGCGAACTCACCCGCGAGTCGTTCGCCGCGGCGGCCGACGACCGCGAACTCCTCGCGGTCGGGAGCGACCGGGGAACGCACGCGGTCTCCTATCGCGTCCGCGACTTCGAGCGCGAGGACGACGACGGCGTCGAGCAGACCTACGCCGAGTACGGCGTCGCCGGCTGGGACTCCGCGGCCGCGCTCCGCGCGCTCGTCGCCGGTATCGCCCGCGACGCCGCCACCCTCGACGCGACCGCGACGCGCGTCCTCATCCCGGAGACCGCACGCCACGTCTCCGACGCGAGCCTCGTCCGCGCCGGCATCAGCGACGAACCCGACTTCGTCATGGCCGCCGACCTCACCGCCGACTACCGCGGCGACGCGCACCTGCGCTGACGGGGCGTCGACGCGCACCTGCGCTGACGGGGCGTCGACGCGCACCTGCGCTGACGGCGGACGCGGCGCTCGCCGCCGGGTCATTCGGACGCGCCGCCGCCGCTGTTGGCGGAGCCGTTAAGCGCCCGTAGCCCGCCTCATCTGACGTGACCGAGCCGCACGAGGAGTCGCTGCGTTCGCTGCTCGCCCGCGGCGCGAGCGCACTCGCCGTCGACGTCCGCGACCGCGACGCACCCGTCACGGCGCTGGTCGTCGCGAGCATCCTCGTCGTGTTCGTCGTGCAGGCCGTCACCGCCGTCCGTCTGGACGCGCCCATCGGCGTCGTCACCGCGTCCGTGTTCGTCAGCGAACCCGTGCTCGCATGGCTTCTTTCGCCGCTCCTCCACCGCGACCTCCCGCATCTCGCCGCGAACGTCGTCGTCCTCGCGTTCGTCGGCACCGTCGTCGAACCGCACTTCCGACGCCGGGACTACGTCGCGTTCCTCCTCGCGGCCGCCGTCCTCGCCGGCCTCGGCGGCTACCTCTCGAAGGCCGCGTTCACCGTCCGCCCCGTGACCGCCTACGGCGCGAGTGGGCTCGCGTACGCCGTCGCCGGCTACGCACTCGGCCTCCCCGTCGCCGGCGTCTCTCTGGACCGAGACGCGCTCTCGGTCTACGGCGTCCTCGACCGCACCACGCCGGGGGAGCGCGTCGCCGCCGTCTTCGGCGTCGCCGCCGCCGCCACCGTCGTCGCGGACGTCGCGACCGGCCCGTACCTCACGTTCGACTGGCTGAACGGCGCGCACGCCGTCGGATTCCTCGTCGGCGTCTGGATGACGCTCGTCCACCGCCGCGGCCGTCGACGGGACGCGGTGCCCGCGTAGGACGGTCGCTCACCGACGCGACAGCGACACCGGACCAACATTTTATTTATACTTGAAGGCAATTTGAATCAACATGTTTCTCGACGCGTTCATCGTGCTCGTCGCCGCACTCGTCCCTGCCGCCCTCGCCAGGCGAACCGAAGCATTCGAGCGGACCCCACACGCACCGTACGTCGCCGCGGCGGGCGGTCTCCTCCTCGCCTCCGCCTTCGTCCCCTGGGTCACCGTCGGCGAGTACGCCTGGGAACTCCAGGGGGGCTTCACCATCATCGCCGGCCAGGGGACGCCCGATGCCGGCCCATTCTTCGGGTCGTACAACAGCACCGTCCTGAACGCCAGCACCGGCACCGCACTCCTCGTCTTCGCATTCACCGGCCACGACCGCGCACTCCACGCCGCCCTCCTCGTCGCCGCCGCCCCCGTCCTCGCCGCCGCCAGCGATCTCGTCACCGTGCTCACGACCGGTACCGTGGACGACGTCCACGTGCTCCGACTCACCGGCAACGACGTGAGGGAACTGATGCTCGACGACGTCACCGTCACCCTCCACGTCGGGGTGCTCGCCGCCACCGCCGCCGCCATCCCCCTCGCAGTCGCCCTCACCCGGACGGGCCGACCCTGGTCGCGGTTCCGATAGCGCCAGCCACCGACGCGCCCGTCGGCCGCGACTCACCCGCGCGGTTTTTGGTCCCCACGCCCGAACGCCGGGCCATGAACCGCGAGGAACTCGCCGCCAGCATCGACCACACCGTCCTCGGCCCGGAGACCACGCTCGACGACGTCCACGCCGTCCTCGACACCGCGAGCGAGTACGGGATGAACGCGTGCATCCCACCGTGTTACGTCGCCGACGCCAGCGAGTACGCGCCCGACGTGACGCTCGCGACCGTCGTCGGGTTCCCGCACGGCCAGCACGCCCCCGGCGCGAAGCTCGACGAGGCGACGCGCGCGTGGGACGACGGCGCCGACGAACTCGACGTCGTCATCAACATCGGACGGCTCAAAGCCGGCGACGTCGACGCCGTCGAGGCCGAGCTCGCGGACCTCGTCGCCGCCGTTCCCATCCCCGTGAAGGTCATCATCGAGACCGCGCTCCTCACCGACGACGAGAAACACGCCGCCTGCCGGGCCGCCGCGGCCGCTGACGCCGACATGGTCAAGACCAGTACGGGGTTCGCCGACGGCGGCGCCGAGGTCGAAGACGTCGCCCTGATGAGCGAGTACCTCCCCGTGAAAGCCAGCGGCGGCGTCGGGGACTATTCGACTGCCCGCGAGATGTTCGACGCGGGCGCCGTCCGCATCGGCGCCTCGTCGGGCGCCGCCATCGTCGACGACTACGACGCGTCAACGTAGCGGTCTCGCGACGGTCACTCGCGGCGCGCTCGACGCTGGACGCGGCGCGCGAGCACGCCCACGAGTGCGAGGACGGCGGGGAGCGCGCCGAACCCCGGGAGAGGGCTGCCGCCGCTCTCCGTCCGCGTCGTCGTCACTGGCGCCTCGACGTTGTCGTCGCCCTGGAACCCGGAGTAGCGACCGAGGAAGTACAGGCTGTCGAGGGTGTCAGGCGTCGGGAACTGCTCCATGGCGAGCGTCCAGGTGCCGGGGAGGTGGACGGTCGTGTTCGGGCCGACCGCCGCGTGCGAACGGACCTCGCGTTCGGTCGCGTTCGCGGGGAACGCGCCGTCGAGGTGGACGTACGTCTCAGCGCTCTCGGACGAGGCGGCCGCCGCCACCGCGGTCGTGGCGTTCCGACCGAACGCCCGAGTGAGGAACGCGCGGAGCGTCGACCCGTTCTCGGCGAGCGTCGCCGCCCGTACTCGCACCGAGTCCTCGTCCAGATCGACGGTTAGCTTCCCCTCCTCGAGCGAGGACCGCGCGACCGCGGCGACCAGGCCTTCGGGGTCGACCGCGCCCAGTCGCGGCGTCCGGTTGCCGTCGCCGAGCAGGCCTCCGGCGGACTCGAGGAGCGACTCGTGCTCGAGTTCGTACTCGAGGTCCGCGTGCGTTCGACCCTCGTGCGTCCCAACGTCCACGCCGACGGTCACGTTCGGCAGCGGCGCGAGCCCGCGGTCCCGACGTGCCGCGCGGAACGAGGTCACGTTCGTCGCGTCGAACCTGACGCTTCCATCGACGATGAGCGTGCGGTCACTCGGCGCGTTCACGGACGCCGCCCAGCCGAGCGTCCCCTTCATGCCGGACGCTCCCATCGCCGCGACGCTCGCCCGTGCCCGCTCGACCGCCGCGGTCGCGCGAGCGTCGTCGCTCGCGTTCGCTGCGACGCCGAGCGCCGCCCGCACCAGCGGCCGGTAGTTCGAGACGGTGACGTCCCACGTCCGCCGCACGGACCGTCGGTCCGCGTCCACCCGGACGTGCACGCGCTCGACGGACAGCGCCTCGACGCCGTCGACGAGCGCGTCCGGCGGCGGCGTCGACCCTGCGTCGTCGCCGACGGCAGTCCGGACCGACGCCGACACGCGCCGGGCCACGCCCGCGTCCACGCCCTCGTACCGGACCGCGTACGTGACCGTCACCCGGTTCGAGGCGCTCTCGTTGTCTATCCAGTCGTACGAGCGCAGTTCGACCGTCGCCGTGCCGTCGAGCGACCGCGCGATGCGGCCGTACTGGGCCTCGAGCGTCGCCGTCGCGTTCGCCACCGAGTCCCAGCGGGCGACGCTCCCGTTCGGCACCCGGTACGCCTCCGTGGCCACCAGTCGGTAGCCGTTCGCGACCTCCTCGAGCGCGTACTCGCGGTGCGAGCGCTCCCCGCGCTCGCCCGTGAACCGGACGGTCGCCCGACCGCTCGACGCGACCCTGCTCGCGTTCACCGACACCGTCCCGGCCGTCCGCGCAGCGTCGATCCGCGGCGACCCGACGTCCTCGGGGTCCCGCGAGAACGTCGCCGTCACGTTCAGCTGGCCGTACGCCTGCCCCTCGATACCGCCGTCGTCCGCGTTCCGCCGTAGCAGGTGCATGCCGCCCCACGCGTCCACCTCCCGGACCGCAGCGGGCGTCCCTAGCTCGACGCCGGCGTCTCCCGTCACCGCGTTCGGCGTGAACGTCGCGTCCACCTCCCCCTCGACGTCGGTCGTCTGTGCGAGCCGGTCGCGGACCAGCACGTCCACCAGTCCCGAGGTCGCGTTCACGCCGAGGTCCCCGCTCCCGCCCGCGGGCACGACGCTCTCGCCGCTCTCGCCGTCGGTCTCGTAGACGAGGACGGCGTCGCCGTTCTCCCGGACGTACACCGCGTCGCCGACGCGAACGGAGTCGTTCTCCGGCCCGACGGCAGCGACGGCGACCGACGACGCGGACGCACGCCCGAGGTCGGCCGCACCGGCCGTGCTTCCGACCGCTCCACCGCCGGTCGTCGCCGCGGTCGCTGGCGTCGCGCAGACGAGCGCGACGACGAGGAGGACGACCAACGGGCGGTCCGACTGCGAGGAGTAACGCATTCACCCGACGGACGACACCCACCCCCTTCAACCGTTCGGTGGCTGACATCTCTGCGGGCGGTGGCCGGCGCCGTCGCTGGCGACCGACTCGAAGAACGAAGAAACCGGTGGAGGGCGACCGCGTGGTTACTCGTCGCGACTGCGGAGGCGACCGAGGAGCAGCGCCGAGACCGCGGCGACCGCGGCGAACGCCGCGGGCACACCGAAGCCGGGCAGGCCACCGCTCCCGGTGCCCTCGGTGCCGCTATCGGTTCCGTCGCTCGTCTCGGGTTCCTCGATACCGAGGTAGTCACGCGCCTCCTCCTGGTCCATCTTCGGGAACGACTGGGACGCCGGGTCCCAGTCACCGGGGAGGTGGACCTCGGTGTCCTCACCGACGGCCTCGTGCGCGCGTACCTCGCTCTCGGACGCGTTCTCGCCGAACGCCCCCTCGACCGCGACGTACGCCTTCGAGTCCTCGCCGAGGTTCGCGTTCATCGACGCGATGTCCCCGCCGAACTCGTCCTGCATCACGGCGCGGAACGACGTCATGTTCTCGAAGCTCGCACCAGCCTGGAACGTCACCTCGTCGCTCCCGACGTTCACGTTCATCTTCGCCTTCTCGAACTCCGACCGCTGGAACGCTTCGACGAACCGCTTGACGCTGTCGGTGTTCGCCCCAGTCCCAGTGCTCGCGGAGTCAGCGGACTCCATGAAGCTGTCGAGCGCCCCATCGACGAGGTTCTCCTGCTCGACGCTGTACTCCATCTCAGCGACGACCTCCTCGCCCTCGGTCTGCGCGGTCGCCGAGAACGACACCGAGCCGCCCGTCGGGACGTCGCGACTCTCGAGCTCCGCGACGTACGCCTCGTAGTTCTGCGTGTCGAACTGGAACGACCCCTGGACGCGGACCGCGTCCTCGCTCGGCGAGGAAACCGACCCCTCCCAGGAGTACGTCTGCACGAAGTCCGAGGCCTTCATCGCCTCGTAGTTCGTCCGTGCCGTCTCGATCTGCTCGGTCACGTTCTCGTCGTCGCTCGCCTCCTCCGCGAGGTCGAATCCGGCGTCGACGAGCGGCTCGTAGCCCGAGAGCTGGACGTCCCACGACGCCTGCATCGACTTGCCCTCGGCGTCGAGCTTCGCGTGCACGCGGTCGACGTTGAGTTCCGCCACGGCGTCACCGACCGCTTCGGCGGTCTCCGTGGACACCTCGACGTCCTCCGCGCTCGTGATCGACTGCGCGACCTGCTGGCCGAGCGCGTCGTCGATGTTCGAGTACACGATCTGGTACTCGATGTCCAGCAGCATCCGGCCGTCGTCGGCCTCCGTGAACGAGTAACTCGAGACGCGCACGTCGGCGCTCCCGCCGAGCGCGCTCGCGATGCTCGCGTACTGCTGTTCGATGGTCTCGGTCGCGTTCTCCTCGGTGTCCCACTGGCTCGCGAAGTACGACGACACGTAGTACTCCTCCGAGGCCTGCAGGCGGTACTGGTTCGTGCCCTCCTCGAGCGTGTACTCGCGGTGCTGGACCGTTCCGAGGTCCTCCGCGTACTGGACGTTCGCGGACCCGCTCGTCGAGAACTCGTTCGCGGCGACCGAGAGCTGGCCCTCGGTGGACGCGGACTCGACCGTGGAGGTCATCGAGTACTCGCTGTCGTCGACGTACGTCATGTCGAAGTTCGCTCGCGCGGACGCGTCGGACTCGGTGCGTTTCGCGCTCACGTCGACGTCGAGGCTCTCGAGGTTCTCCGGGCGCGGCGCCTGGAACGAGCCGTTGCCGACGAGCGAGGACGACGTCAGGACGACCTGTGCGCCGCCCGTGACGTTCGTCCCGTCCTCGATGTCGTCGCGGACGAGCACGTGCATCAGGCCCTCGGTGACGTTCAGGCCGAGGTGGCCGGTTGCGGTGGACGTGCTCGTGCCGGCCTCGCTGTCGTTCTGCTCGTAGACGAGGACGGCGTCACCGTTCTCGTGCACGAAGATCTCGTCTGCCGATTCGACCGTGTCGTTGTCCGCCGGCGTCGTCGCGCCGACGGACGCCGTGGACGCCCCGCTCGCGGGGGCTGTCGTCGCGCCCGCCAGGGCGGTAACGCTCGCGGCGCTCGAACAGACGACGAGGAGCGCCACCAGCAAGGCGGTGGACGACCGTAGTTTGTCGGGGAATTCCATGCACTAGTTCGTAGCACTGGGCTACTATAATCGTTTCCCGTTTGACATTCGTTGCGGTGCGTTCACATGATACGTGGTGTATCCGGGTGAAAACATCGTGCTGGCGTGGTGGTGGCCCGAAATTTCGCTCGGCTATCGTTCGCGCCCAGGCCACGCTGAGATCCTGTCTTATCGGAAAGTGAGAAGCTTCCGACGCGCTCCGAACCGGTAACGGCTGCTGGTTCTCGGCGTCGACTCCGCACCGAACGGCTCCGCTGGCCCGAGGGCCGCGCTCGTCGCGACGCGCGTGCTGTCGACGCCCGACGCGAACCGGTGCACCGCACACTCGCGGACGCCATCGACGGGGTATCGTCGCGCTTTTGGTCGCCCGACGGCAAACACGCGTAACTGGCATGGCCCGGTACCACATCGAGACGTACGGGTGTACCTCGAACCGCGGCGAGAGCCGTCAGATCGAGAGCGCCCTCCGCGACGCCGGCCACTACAAGGTCGATTCGCCCGACGAGGCCGACGTCGCCATCATGAACTCCTGTACGGTCGTGGAGAAGACGGAGCGGAACATGCTCCGTCGGGCCAAGGAACTCGAGGACGAGACCGCGGATCTCATCGTCACGGGCTGCATGGCGCTCGCCCAGAGCGAGGAGTTCCGCGACCACGACGTCGACGCGCAGATACTGCACTGGGACGACGTCCCTGAGGCGGTGACGAACGGCGAGTGCCCGACGCCCGGTCCCGGCACCGAGCCGGTGCTCGACGGCGTCGTCGGCATCCTCCCCATCGCGCGGGGCTGCATGAGCGACTGCTCGTACTGTATCACGAAGGCGGCGACGGGCAAGATAGACTCCCCGCCGGTCGAGGAGAACGTCGAGAAGGCGCGCGCGCTCGTCCACGCCGGTGCGAAGGAGCTCCGCATCACCGGCCAAGACACGGGCGTCTACGGGTGGGACGACGGCGAACGCAAACTCCACACGCTACTGGACCGCATCTGCACGGAGATCGAGGGCGAGTTCCGCGTTCGCGTGGGGATGGCGAACCCGAAGGGCGTCCACGGTATCCGCGACGAACTCGCCGCCGTGTTCGCCGAGCACGACGAACTCTACAACTTCCTGCACGCGCCCGTGCAGTCCGGGAGCGACGACGTCCTCGGCGACATGCGCCGCCAGCATCAGGTCAGCGAGTACGTCGAGGTCGTCGAGACGTTCGACGACGCACTGGAGGAGTGGACGCTGTCGACGGACTTCATCGTCGGGTTCCCGACCGAGACCGACGCGGACTTCGAGCAGACGATGGCGCTCCTCCGGGAGACGCGTCCGGAGAAGATCAACGTCACGCGGTTCTCGAAGCGCCCCGGGACCGACGCTGCGGACATGAAGGGCCTCGGCGGCACGGTCAAGAAGGAGCGCTCGAAGGCCATGAGCGAGCTGAAGATGGACGTCGTCGGCGAGGCGTACGACGCGATGGTCGGCGAGACGCGCGAGGACTGCCTCGTCGTCGAGCACGGCACCGGCGACTCCGTGAAGTGCCGCGACGCGGCGTACCGCCAGATCATCGTGCAGAACGCGAGCGAGCACGGCCTCGAACCCGGTGACTTCGTCGACGTCGAGGTGACGGGGCACTCGACGGTGTACGCGTTCGGCGACCCCGTCCGCAAGCGCCAGCCCGCGGACTGACACACCACTCTCGGTTCGTCGCTCGTCGAACCCACTTTTCGACGTGCTTTTGCCGTCCGGCCGCGACGGTCGCCCCATGACCGACACCGACCCGCGTCGCAACCTCGCGCGGCGCATCGCCGGCGAGGTGACCCTGTCCAGCGACCCGGGCGCGACCATCCGGAAGTGGCGCACCGACTTCGACGTCAGCCAGACCGAACTCGCGAACTCGCTCGACGTCTCATCCTCCGTCATCTCCGACTACGAGAGCGGCCGCCGCGAGAGCCCCGGCATCGGGTTCGTCCGCCGCGTCGTCGACGGCCTGCTCGACATCGACGAATCACGCGGCGGCGACCGCATCCGCCAGTACGCGCGCGTCGTCTCCGCCGGCTTCGACAGCGACGTCGTCGCCGACCTCCGCGAGTACCCCCGCACCGTCCCACTCGACCGGTTCTACGACGCCATCGACGCCACCGAAGTCCAGGCAGGGGACGCCGACCGCGTCAGCGGCCACACCGTCATCAACTCCATCGCCGTCATCACCAGACTGTCCAGCGAGGAGTTCTACCGGCTCTACGGCCAGTCGACGAGTCGCGCGCTCGTATTCACGGACATCACGCGCGGCGAGAGCCCGCTCGTCGCCCAGCGCGTCGTCACCCCGACGCCGAACGCCATCGTCCTCCACGGCATCACCGAGGACGACCTCTGGGAGCACGCGCCCAAGCTCGCGCGCGCCGACGGCGTCAGCCTCGCCCTCACCCAGCAAGACCCCGACGAGATGCTGGACGCCCTCGCCGGGCTTCCCTGAGTCGACGACGAGCCGCTTCCGGTCCGTTCCTCGACGGACGCATCCACCGGAAGATATTCGAAGAACCGACAAGAAAGCGGTGTGACACGATGGCCGATTACGTCCTCGTCGCAGTCGCCGTCCTCGTTCCTCGCGTCCTCCTCGACGTGGCCGGTATCGTCGGGGACCGGTACTTCGACCTCACGAGCGTCCGTGAGCGACTGCTCGCCGGCGCGTTCGTCCTCGCGTTCCTCCTCGCTGGCGCCACCACCTACTACAACGCCACCACCGGCGGCACGCTCGCCACGAGCGCCCTCGTCGGAGCAGGCCCCGCCCTCTTCTGGACGTCCTACGCGGTCAACCCAGTGGTGCGCGGCGTCGCCGCCTACTCCTGGCAGTTGGTGTTCGACGCGCGCGCACCCTTCCACGCGGGCGACATGGGCGAAGCCCATCCGCTGTTCGTCCTCCTCGTCGCTGGCGTGTTCTTCGTCGTCGGCGAACTCGTCGTCCTCCCGACGCACATCCTCGCCGCCACGCCCTGAGCACCCAACGGCTCCTGGCCGACGGCATCGAGAGACGACTCGCTCCGCTCGACGACCACCCAGAGAACGACGAGAAACAGCCGACAGCGACGCCTCGCGGGTCGCTCCGGTCCCCGCTCGACGTTCGACGCGAGACCCTCGCTTCGCTCGGATCTCGCGTTACTCCACGTACGTATATTTCCGTTCGCCCATGCGGCCCCAGCCGTCGAACACGAACTCCTCGTTCGGCGTCGTGAACTCCTCGAGTTCCTTGTCCATGTCGTGATTGTGGCGGTCGTGGACCTCCTCGTACTCCGCCCACGAGAGGTCGTAGCGCGCCGCCACCTGCTCGTCGACGTTCAGTTCGGCTATCTCCTCGTGCCAGCCGTCCTGCACCGTCTCACCGTGAATCTCGGCTTGCGCGCCCGACCCGTAGGACGCGACCAGCAGGCTCTCGCCGGTGACGTCGCGGTCGTTCTCGTACGCGTACTTCAGCGCCGCGATGCGCGCCACGTGCACCGACGCGGTGTACCAGTTCCCGACGTCGCGCGAGATCGAGAGCGTCGGGTCGACCGTCGCGTCGTACCACTCCCGGTACTGGTCGGTGTCCTTCAGCGCGCTCATGTACTCGCGGACCGCCTCCTCGTACTCCGCGTCGTCGTCGAAGCTCTCCCGACGCGGCTGCCGACCGATCTCCTCCGCGAGCGCCTCCTCGTGCTCGGTGTCCCGGGTGACGTGCCGGTACGCGAGCGCCGCCGCCTTCCGGACCATCCCCGGGAACGGCGTGTGGAACGGCGCGTACGCGAAGTCCTCCAGGTGGACGTCGCCCGCGACGCTCTCGTAATCCTCGAGGGCTTCGCGCATCCGCGCGAGGTACACCTGCACGGAGCGCTTCCCGTCGACGCTCGGGAACTGCTGGTTCGGCTTCAGGAAGTCCGTCTCGTCCGCACTCCCGTAGCCCTGCTCCATCGTGAGCTCGACGAGGTCCGGGTCCTCGTCGATGAGGAGCGCCACCGCACCAGCGCCCTGCGTCGCCTCGCCCGCATCCCCACGTTCGTACAGCGCCGTGTCCGTCGCCACGACGATCGCCTTCCGGCCGCGATTCCGGCCCGCGCGGATCCAGTTGTACGCGTCGTCGATGCTCTGGGTGCCCGCGATGCACGCGAACTTCCGCTCGCCCTTGTTCGCGTGATGGAAATCACCCTCGTACACTTGCTCCAGGCAGCCCGCGATGTACGTCGAGATCGGCTTCGAGTTGTCGAACGAGGATTCCGTCGCCACGTCGATACGCCCGATGTCGTCCGGCTCCAAGCCCTTGCGGTCCATCAGGCGCTTCGCGGCGTTCGCGCCCATCGTCACGATGTCCTCGTAACTATCCGGGAACGACGACGCCCGCAACCCCAGGCCCTTCGTGTACTTCTCCGGGTCGTCGCCCTTCTCCGGCGCGAACGTCTCCGCCAAGTCGAGTTTCAGATTCCCTGTCCACAGCTCGACCGCGTCGATACCCACGCTTGTCATACCCCCTACTCGACTCGGCCGCTATTTGGGCGTGTCGATGAATCGTTCGACTATCGTCGAAGTTCGTGCGACTAGTTGCCGTGGCGCCGCGCGGGACGCATCGAGCCGAACCGTCGTGCCGTCCGGCGCGGTCGTGCTCGCTCCAGCGACCGGCTCCGTCGCAGCCACCGTGGACGCCGGCACGACCCGCGGCGACGGCACCGACTCGTTCTCGCCGAGCGTCCGCACCACCACGTCGTCCACGTGCCAGTAGTCGAACGTCTCCCCACCACCGTTGACCTGCCGGAACCGGAGCGCGAACTCGTCGTGGACCGCGTCCGCCGGGAGCGTCAGCACCTCGCCGAACTGCTCACCGCGAGGCGGCCCACCCTCGTACCGTTCGAGCACCGTCCACGTGCCGTCGGTCGCGTAATACTCGACCACGAGGTCGTCCTCTTGGGTCTCGTCCGGCATCTCGCTATTGCCGAACAATCCGCCGCGACGCACCCAGTACTCGACGACGACCGCGTTCGCCGTGCTCGTGTTCACCGTCGGCGACTCGACGCTCCCCGCGGACTCGTTGTGCACGAGCGCGTACGTCCCCGACCGCGCCGTGTCGTCCGTGACGAACGTGCTCGCGTCTCCACTCCACCCCGCGGGCAGCGATCCGGACTCGAACCCTTCGTCTATCTTCCGCGTCCAGTCGACGGTCGACCGGAACGCGGTGGTCTGCCCGGGATTCAACGCGTTCGCGGTCGGTCCTGTCGTTCGCGACCACTCGGCGGCAGCGTCGGTATCGTTCGCGACGTTCCGATAGTACGTGTCGTCTCCACCACTGCTCGGCAAGTTGAACGCGCACTGCGTCGAGTACGTGCTCCCAACCGCGAGACAGTCGACGACGCGACCGCTCGGCTGGTGCACGACCTCGACGAGCGTGTCGCCCTTCGGGCCCGTGCTCGGATCACCGAGACCGACGACCTCGCGTGCCGCCAGCAAGCCGTCGGTCCCGACCGAGACGGCAGTCGTCGAGCCGTCGCGCGTCACGTCCACGCGGTACTCGCTCGGGTCGACCAGCGACTGCGTGCTCACGGCCTCCATGTACGGCGTTTTCGTAATCGCGACGTCGTCCACGTACCAGTTCCCGCCCTCGGGTGGGTCGAAGAACGACGAGTTCGCGTCGCGGTACGCGAACCGAAGCCGGAACGACCCGCGGTCTGCGTCCGTCGGTACGGGCACGGTTTCCAGGAACGTCTCCCCGGGCGTCCCACTTCCGTCGTACACTTCGAGTTGCTTCCACGCCCCACTCGTCGTCTCGTATGCGACGACGAGATCCTCGTTTTCACCGGGGTACCGCGTCGAGTCCGCGAACCCCCCACGACGCACCCAGTACGAGACCGTCGCACTCTCCGATCCCGTCAGGTCGACGGGATCCGAAGTGATGTTCACCCACGAGACCGCGAAGTGAAGCCCCTCATCGCCCTCCAATCCGACGGATTGACTCCCCGAGTTCGCGGTCTCTGTCGCGATGTACGCCTGCGTGTCGCCGTCCTGGGTCGTCACCGACCACTCTCGTGCAGGGTTCCCGCCCTCGAAGTCGGATTCGAGCACCGCCTGGGTCTTCCCGAGCACGTACTCGTTCAGGACGAGCGGCGACAGCGACTGGACGCGCACGGCTTCGGTGTCGGTCGCGCCGTCGTCGTCGGTGACGACGAGCGTGACGTTGTACACGCCCGCGGCGAACTGGTTCGTCGGTACGGCAGTCGTGGAGGTGTTCCCGTCGCCGAACTGGTACTCGATGGTGTCGATGGAGCCGTCGCGGTCGCGCGAGCGGTCCTCGAACCGAACCTGCTCGCCGGGACTCGGGAGGCCGTCCTGCACGTAGAAGTCGGCGTTCGGCGGGCGGTTCTGGACGGTGACGGTGCCGACGGAGACGTTCGTCCAGTTCCCGTCCTCGTCGGAGGCGTTCACGTACACGGTGTACGTGCCGTCGTCGGCGTACCGGTTCGTCTGCGTCTTCGACGTGTTCGCTTGCTCCTCGTAGTTCTGATTCCCGCCCTGCCAGAAGACGGTGTAGTTCACGAGGTCGCCGTCCGGGTCGGTCGTCGCCGAGAGATCGAGTTCGACGGCGTCGAACGTCCGCACGGTCGTCCGGTTCAGGGTCGCCGAGACCGTCGGTGGTCGATTCCGGACGGTCACTGACCCGGACGTACTCGAGCGCGCGCCGAGGTCGTCGGTGACGTAGAGCGTGACGTCGTACGTCCCGTCGTCGCCGAACGTCTCGTCGAGGACCTCGCCGGTCGGGTCGCTCCCGTCGGGGCCGTCGCCGTCGAAGTCCCAGACGTACGAGGTTATCGAGCCGGTGTCGTCCGTACTCGCGGACGCGTCGAACGTCACCGTCTCCCCGGTCTTCGCGGTATCCGGCGTCACCGTGAACGACGGGGACGGCGGGTCGTTCTCCGCCGGGCAGTCGCTCGCGCCGACCGTCGTCCGGGAACTGTCGTCCGCGGACAGCGCCGTCCCGGAGAAGCACGGCGTCACCGTCGGGTCGTCCGAGGAGAGCTCGACGCGAACGCGGTACGTGTCGCTCTGCGTGGACAGGTCGCCGGTGCCCGGTAGCGGGTAGTTCGCGACGCCGTCGGTTATCGTAATCGGGTCCGAAGACTCCTCGAACGTCCCGTCGCCGTCGGGGTCGGACTCGACGGACACCGTCACGGTCGTCCCCGGGGGCACGTCCGCGCTCGCGTTCTCGAGCTTCAGCGTCGTCGGGTCCTGCGGCGAGTTGAACGTCCGCGCGTCCGTCACGAGCGACCCCTCGAAGGTGCCACTCGCAGTCGGTGCGGTCCCGTTGTAGAGCGCTCTGACGTCGGCGGTCGATATCGCGCGTTCGTATATCCTGACCTCGTCGAGGTCGCCGTCAAGGTGTCGTCCCGACTGTTCGACGTTCTCGCCGAGTCCGAGGTCGGTCCCGCCGGCGTCCGCGATGTAGCTCGCGGACGTGGTGTCGACGAGGACGCCGTCGACGTACAGGCGGACCGTCGACCCGTCGAACGTCCCGACGACGTGGTACCAGCGGCCGGTCTGGAGGCTCGAATCCGCCTGCGCCGTCTGCCACCCGCCGTCGTAGATGGTGAACGCCGGGACGTCGCCGTTCGTGAACTGGAGGTTATAGGACTGGTCGGAGTGCTGCGCGATCGCGATCCAGCCCGACTGTGCGCTGTCCTTCCGCACCCACGCGGAGACGGTCGCCTCGTCCGTGCGACTGAGTTCCAGCGAGCTGTCGTCGGGGACGCGAACCCAGTCGTTCGAGCCGTCGAGCCCGTAACTCGACGACCCGTGGATGCCGGACTGCCCCATCGCTGGGTCGCCCTGTACCGAGCCGTCGTTCCCGGTCCCGGACGCGTCCGCGGCCGTCGGCCCGCGATCCTCGTCCAGCGGCCAGTACCCGACGAGTCCCGCGTCGCCGGGGCCGTTCCCGAGGAGGACGACGGAATCCCGTCGGTCGCCGTAGGCCGCGTGGACCACGCCGGACTCGCTGGTCGCGGCGTCGAAGTCACCGGCGTCCTGCCAGACGAGGTTCGGGACGAGGTTCGACACCACGTTCACGGTCACGCGGTCGCCGGTCCCACCGCCGGTGACGTACGCGTACACCGTCCCGGTCGCACCGAGCGTGAAGTTCACCGACGCGACGCCAGCGGCGTTCGACCGCGGCGTCGCGTTCTTCACCGACAGGACGCTCCCGTCGCTCACGCTGAACTCCACGGGCACGTTCCCGAGGTCGCCCGTCGTCGCGTTCAACTGGAGGACCGACGCGCTCGACTTGTCGACCGTTATCGGCCCGGAGTCGTTCCACGTCACCGTGTATGACCCCCCACCACCGCCGCCACCGCCGCCACCGGTCCCGCCGTCGTCCGCGTCAGCGTCAACGACGGTGAACGCGACGAGCGCGTTCGACGCCCGGTCCCGGTCGAACGACCCCGCGGGGTCGCCGCTCCGGTTCACGCGCACCTCCACGGGCTGGTCGCCGGTCACGTCGTCGACGCCGTAGGTCACCGTCACTTCGCCGTCGGGGTCGGTCCGGAGGTTCGTGAACGTCCGCTTCGACGCGCCGTCCGCGGTCAGCTCGCCGGGGCCGACGAGCGTCACGTTCACGGTCGCGTTCGACACCGGGTTGTCGTACCGGTCGCGGACCTCGAAGGTGACGCGGTGGTCGCTGCCCTCGCGCACGGTCGCCGTCCGCCCGTCGACCGCCGTGACGTACGCCGGTGGTTCGTCGCGCTCGGGCGCCGACCCGACGCGGACCTTCGACAACTGGAGGTCGTACGTCTCGTTGCCCTCCAGGGTCACCACGAGCAGGTCCCAGTTCTCCGCGCCGATGTCCTTGTCCTTCACCTCGACCGCCCGCACGTACCGGTTCGGGTTCGAGTCGGAGGGGTCGTACTCGCTCGCGAGCCGGTCCTCCCACGTCGCCTGGTCGAGGTTCGTCGGCACCCGGATCTGGATGGGTCCGCCCGAGTCGTTCCGCACCCGGACCGTCGTCGGCGACGCCGACGCCGGATACAGCCGGACGTCCGTCGGCTCGACCTCGCCGCTCGACCCCTCCGAGTAGGACCCGTTCACTGTCACGAGCGACACGTCCCGCCCGTTCACGATGCCCTGGTCGGCGTGCTGACGCCAGAAGTCGCCGTACGTCGAGTACACCAGCGAGTTCTCGTACACGACGCGCTCGGGCCCGCCGTCGTACGCCTGCAGCATGGGGTCGTACACGAACGCCGCCGTTCCGAACGACTTGTTCGCGCCCGTCCAGTAGTCGTTCTCCTCCTCGTCGACCGCGGTCGCGTTCGTCACGTTCGCCGCGAACCCGTCAGCGCCGCTGCCGACCGTCACCAACCGGCCGCCCGTCGGCGGCGGATTCACGAACAACGTCCGGTCCGGGAACCGATTCCCGAACGACACCCCTACCTGCTTCGTCCCCGACCCGGACCCCATCGACCCGACCGTCGCCCCCAACTCCTGCATCTGGGACTGCACCTCCTGCACGTGATTGAACTCCACGCGCTCGTTCTGCTGCGGAACCACCCCGACCTGCCACCCGACCGCCGCCGTGATGAGCACCCCGAACAGGAGCACGAACCCGATGGTCTCCGACTGCGCGCGTCGCTCGTCGCCGACGTCAGAGCGACGCACGACCCACCACCTCGTCGGTCATCCCGCACCCCCACCCGTCGTCCCTTCCCCACCGCCCGTGACTATCGTCACCGACCACGTCCCACCGGACTGGTCGAGCACCGCTATCTCGCCGTTACTCGTCACGAACAGTATCTCCTCCTCGGCGTCACCGTCCCAGTTCACGACCGCGAGCGGGCCGAGCGCCGGCGTCGGACTCGTCCCCGAGTAGATGGTGTTCACGTCCCCGTTCGTCGGGTCGACGAGGACGACGTTCTGGTTCGAGTCGACGATAGGTACGCGCACACCGCTCCCGAAGTTCGCCGGCGACCCGACCGCGTACCCGTTACCCTGGCCGAGCGTAACGGGGTCGATCTTCGACCGCGTCCGCGTGTCGCCGTCGATGTACGCAATCCGGTTCGTGGACGTGAAGTATATCGGGTCCGGGTCCGCGTCGTTCGGCCCGAGGTCCGCTGCCCCGGCAGCCGCGATACCGCTCGCGGTCTTCGACGACCCCTGCACGTACGTCACCGCCGTGTCGCTCCCGCCGACGACCTTCCGCCGGACGTCCCCACCACTGTTCACGTAGAAGACCGCGTCGTTCGCCGCGTCGACGCCGATACCGCCGTCGGTCTTCACGTTCGATGTCAGCGTCATCGCGGTCCCGTCGGCCTGCATCAGGCGCAACTCGCCGTTCCCGTCGACGTACGGCACCTCGAGGTCGCTGTCGGCGTCGAGGTTCCGCTTCGCGCCGACGTAGAGCACGCTCGCACCACCGTTATCGCCGAGCGTCTGGAACTGGCCGGATGGGTCGACGAGCCGGAGGACGCTGTTGTCGTTCGCGTCCACGAACGCCACCGAGACCGGCCCGAACGCGTTCAGGTTCGTCACGCGGAGCGTCGTTCGGTTTCCGCCGGCGCCGCTGGAGGCGAACACGACGACGTCGCCGTTCTGGTTCAGGGTGACGTCGGTGCTGTTCTCGCCGTTCCCCTGGGTCTCGCCGCTCTCGGGGTCGACGGTCGCGACCGCGGTGTCGTTCACGGCCCACGACACGCTCGCGCCGACCGCGGTCGGACTGGTGCCCATCGTGACGTTCACGGTCGACAGCTGGCTGCCGTCGACGATGCACGTGCGGTTCGTCGGCCAGTTCGGGCAGCTCACCGCGCCCGTCGGCGAGTTCGTCTCGGAGACGTTCCGGAGCGTCACGTTGTACGCGCCGTTCCCGCCACCGCCGCCGCCGCCGCTGGCCTTCGACACCGAGACGTTGAACGTCGCCGCCGTCATCTCACCGCCCGCCTTCGCGATGGAGACGTTCACGCGCGCGTCGGTCTTCGCGTCTGGCGCCTCGTACGTGAACCCGACGCGGCCGTCGTTCCCCGTCTTCGTCCCGTTCGGCTCCACGATACTCCCCTGGCCGTTCTCGATGGTCGCGTTCATCGGCACGCCCGACAGGGGGTTGTTGAACTCGTCTCTGACCTCCACGGTCAGCGTCTCCTTCGCGCCCGCGGTCGTCGACACGTTCTTCGCGGACGCCGTCGTCACGTAGCGGTCCGCGGGCGTCGCGTTCACGTTCGTTCCGACGCCCGCCTTCGCGAGCGACAGCGAGTACGTCGTCCCGCCCTCCAGAACGAACTCGATGCGGTTCAGCGTCTGCCCGCTCGGGAGATCCACCTCGCCCTTCTTCCGGACGGCGGTGACGTACGCGTTCGCCGTGTTGTTCCCCGGGTCGTACTCGCCGGCGGCGTCGAGCACGCGCTCCCACTGCCCGACCGTCAACCGCGTGACGATGGCGACCGACAGCGGGTCGCTCGTGCTCTCGGTCTCCACGCTGATGCGGTTCGTGGACGCGCTCACCGGCCGTACCGTTACTGACGCCGCCCCACCCTGCTCGTCGTACGATCCGTTCAACGCGACGAGCGAGATGCGGCGACCGTCGAACAGCGACTGCGAGTTCACGACGATGGTGTCGTCCGCGAACTCGTTGTACACGAGCGAGTACGACACGAACGTCCGCGGCGCCTCCGCGTACACGTTGTAGTTCGGGTCGAACGCGAACCCGCCCGTCGAATAGTTGTGCGTCCGTCCGTCCCAGAAGTCGCTCGTCTCCCCCGTCCCGGTCGCGTTCCGCACCTCGATAGCGACCGCCTCGCGACCCGTCCCGACCGTCCGAAGCCGTCCCGTCGGCCGCGGCGGATTCACGAATATCGTCCGCGCCGGATACCCCGTCGACGCCTCCACGACGACCGTCCGCGCACCGCCCGCCGCCGGCGTCGACCCGACCGCGCCCTGGAGGTCCGCGAGCTGTCGCTGGACCTCCTGGTTGTGGTTGAACTCGACCGCTTCGTTCTGGTTCGGGACGACCGACGCCTGATAGGCGGTGATGGCGATGATGACGAACGCGAACAGCACTATCGCTCCCACCTGCACCGCCGCTGCACGGTCATCCGAACCGAACGGCATTACGAAGCGATAACCAGTGCGCAAGTAAAACCCTTGTTGCAGATTCCCCGGCCCGTTCGCGGGCAAACGACGACCGTCAGCCGAACGTCCGTACTGACCGTTCCAGTCCGGCGACCGCGCGGTCGCCGGGTCCCCGCGCGCCGGTCAGTCCTCGGCCTCGTCCTCCTCGACGACCTCGGGGTCCTCCATCGCGCTCTGGAGGCTCGCCAGCCCGTTCAGCCAGTCGGTGACCGGCCCGAACTCGAGGTCGTCGCCGACGTTCGGCGTCAGCTCGCCGCCGTCGATGATGCGCGTTCCCGCCTGCGCGAGGTAGCCGAGCGCCGCCTCCATCTCGTCCTGGCTCTCCGCGTCCACCGCCGCCTGTACGTACTCCTCGACGCTCGCGTCCTCAGCCGGCCCGCTGTGGACGTACTCTTCGGCGGCGTAGAACACGACGACGAGACTCGTCTGCACGCTGTTGACGAAGAACAGCTTCTCCTCGTCGTCGAACCCGGGATCAGCGAGCACGATCTCGTGGATCTCGCCGACCTTCTCCAGGGCCTCTTCCTCTTCGATCTCGCCGTCGTCGTACGCGGCGACGACCTTCGCCACGGCGATGGCGGCGTCGTCCTGCATGAGGTCGAGGACGCGCATGGAGTCCTCGTCTTCGGGGTCGAGTTCTTCGTCTTCGATGCGGTCGATCCAGTTCTGCCAGCGTTCGGCCGAGTAGAACTCGGTCGGGGGAGTGCTCATGTGAGAGACTACGCCGGGCGACTGAAAGACCTTTCTCTCGGCGGCGTCCGTGCTGGCGGCCCGCACGCGCCGCGCTCTCGACGGACTCGAGGGCGTCGGAACCGAACGCAAGCGTCGACTCCGGGGGGCAGCGACCGCGTCCCGATGGCTGGATGGGCGTCGGATGCTGGGATGGTCCGGGTGGTGGGGGACTCGGGTGGTGGGTCAGTCCGTTCGTTCCAGCGTCGCTTCGGTGTCGACGTCGTAGACGCGTTCGGGCGTCTCGACGTGCGCCCGGTGCATCGCGTCGTCGTAGCCCTCGTCGAGGAGCCAGCGGACGCGTCGCGGCACGGTCTTCGGACCCATGACGGCGCCGGGTTTGTCGGGGTCGTCCACGAAGTCGGTCTCCATGAGGAACGGCGCGTCGCGGTCGACGGCGACGCGGAGGCGGTCCTTCTCGCTCATCACGCTCGGGACGGGGCCGGCGAGTTCGCCGAGCGCGTAGTGCTTGACGACGCGCGTGCGGTCGAGCCCCTCGGCTTCGGCCCACTCGGCTATCTCGGTGAGGTCGTCGCTCCCCTCGGTGTGGAGTTGGACGGCGCAGCCGAGGTCGGCGCCGTGCGCGAACGCCGACCGCATCACGGCGTTCGAGGCGTCCCAGACCGCGTCGGTGACGTCGTAGTGCGGGCGCCCGGACTTCAGGCCGAGTGCGCGGTCGGCGGCGACGAAGTCGGCGGCGACGTCGATGCCCGCCTGCATGAGGTCGCGCGCACCCGCTGGGTCGTAGCCGTCGTCGACGAGTTGGGATACCAGCCCCGGGTGGACGCCGAGGATGGGCCACGCGCGCCCGTCGAGGACGTCGGTCGCGTCCGCGACGGCGTCGACGGTCACCTCGAACACCCGCCTGAAGTCGTCCTCGTCCGCTGGAAGCTCGTCGAGGACGTGCCAGGACGGCTTGTTCACGACCATGAGGTGCGTGCCGCCGAGTCGGTGGAAGTCCTCGACGGCGTCGATACCGCGACCGTTCGCCGGGTCGAGGTGCATGTGATTATCGAGGACCGGGATGTCGAGGGACTCCATGTATCTCACCAGACGTGTGCGCAGCGGTTCAATAATGTTGACGGTTCGAGCGCGATAGCGCCGCTGTCCGGCTATTCCGCGACGACAGTTGTCTATCAGATTGTGTTACTATACTATTATTTTTAGCAATTCTGAACAAAATTTAAATATGGGGCGTCCATCGTAGCTGATGGGCATGGCAGACCGTAGCAACCCACAGACGGATCGGCGTACCTTCCTGAAAGCAACCGGCGTCGCAGCGAGCACCGCAGCGTTCGCGGGCGTCACTCAAGCGACCCCCGGGCGCGAACCGGGCCCGAAGACGGGCGAATGGGTCGTCCTGACGAGCGCCACGACCAGCATGGCGACGGCCGAAGCCGAAGTACAGGCAACCATCCCGGACAAGGCCGACGTCACGCACCGGAACGAGACACTCGGCTACATGGCCGTCGAGTCCCCGACGCCGGGCGCGGCGTCGATGGACTCCCCTATCGTCGAGGACCTCGAACGACTCCCGTTCGTCGACACCGTCGAACGGAACGTCACGTACCACGCGATGGAGACGCCGAACGACGAACTGTACGACGAACAGTACGCGCCCCAGCAGGTCCGCGCACCGACCGCGTACGACACGACCGACGGGAGCGAGGACGTCACGGTCGCCATCGTCGACCAGGGCGTCAAGTACGACCACCCCGACCTCCAGAGCCGCTTCGGCGCGGACAAGGGCCAGGACTTCGTCGACTCTGACGACGACCCGATGCCGGAGTCGATGAGCGAGGAGTACCACGGCACGCACGTCGCCGGCATCGCGTCGGCGACCTCCGACAACTCGACGGGCGTCACCGGCATCTCCGACTCGCGACTCATCTCCGGGCGCGCACTCGGCACGGGCGGGGGCGGAAGCCTCACCGACATCGCCGACGCCGTCCAGTGGGCCGCCGACCAGGGCGCGGACATCATCAACATGAGCCTCGGCGGCGGCGGCTACACGGACACGATGAAGAACGCCGTCAGCTACGCGGTGAACAACGGCGCGCTCCCCATCTGTGCCGCGGGGAACAACGGCGACCCGTCCGTGAGCTACCCGGCCGCGTACAGCGAGTGTATGGCCGTCTCCGCCGTCGATGAAAACGAGGACCTCGCGAGCTTCAGCCAGTACGGCGACAAGCTCGACGTCGCCGCCCCCGGCGTCGACGTCCTCTCCACGTGGACGGAGTACAAGAGCCAGTTCGGCGGCAAGTACAACAAGATCTCGGGGACGTCGATGGCGTGCCCCGCCGCGTCCGGCGTCGCCGCGCTCGGCCTCGCGGCCGCGGGCGGGAGCGGCGCGCTCTCCCCGACGGAGCTCCGCGCGCGCCTGAAGAACACCGCCGTCGACATCGGCCTGAGCGAGCAAGAGCAGGGCGCGGGGCGCGTCGACGCGGCGAACATCGTCGACGGTGGCGGGACGACGCCGCCGGGCAACTCCGCACCGACGGTGTCCATCAACGCCTCGTCGACGACCGTCGACGTCGGGACCGCCGTCGAGTTCGACGGCTCCGGGTCCAGCGACTCGGACGGCTCCATCGAGTCCTACAGCTGGGACTTCGGTGACGGCGCGACCGCGACCGGCGTCAGTGCGACGCACACGTACGACAGCGCGGGCGAGTACACGGTCACGCTCACCGTCACGGACGACGACGGCGCGTCCTCGTCGAACTCCATCGCCGTCACCGCCGAGTCCGGCGGCGGTGGCGGGTCCTGTGGTGACGTCACCGAGACGGCGAGCGTCGACGGCTCGCTCTCGGGGTACTGGGACGACGCGAACTACACGTACAGCGCCGCGACCAGCGACCCGTGCCAGGTGTCGTTCCTCCTCGACGGTCCCTCGGGCGCTGACTTCGACATCTACGTCACGTACGACGGCCGGACGCCGTCGACGTACGACTACGACGCGCGCGCCGCGACGTACGGCGCCGACGAGACGCTCACCGTCGAGGACGTGAGCGCCGGCCAGGAGTTCGGTATCCTCGTCGACTCCTACGACGGCAGCGGGAGCTACACGCTCTCCGTCGAGGAACTCGGCGCCTGAACGCTATCGGACACGTTCCATCCACGGTCGACTCCGTCGACCCATCCGTTCATCCCACCTTCCCCCTTCTCTGTCGCGGGCCGTTCGTCGCCTGCTGAGTTGATTCACGCCGTGTGACGACAGCATTTCTCCGGGTCCCGCACACGCCCGCACGTAACAACCCAATCAAGGGCAAGGGTGATGCTGGGTTGTGGGTGGCTGGCGTTCCAGTGCGGTGGACGTCGTCCACACGTGGTGACGTGTTGTCCGGTTCTGGGTGTCGATGCGGTCGGCCGTCGGCTGACGTCGAGGTCGGGCGTTCCGCTCGCGATTGTGCGCGCGCGACGAGTTCACGAGGCTCGTTCGCGGTGGAACCTGCAGATCCCCCCGCGACTTCGTGTCGGTGACTCGTCATGCTCGCCGACGCGTTCGTGATAGTTGTGTGCCAGTATCACACGTGATGATTCCCAACTGGCCATCCCGAACCCGACGCAGTCTCCGTGAATCACGCATTGGTTTCCCGTAGTTTCAAAGCACACAATCAAATAATTCGTCTACTGAAACGGCTGGTAATAGTTTCAAATCGCTATTGATTTAGCTCTAAATGAGGAAAATATAAATACATGGGTGCCAAGTGCTGTTCTGTGTCATGACAGGCGATGACAACCACTCTTGGGCGCGACGAACCTTCCTGAAGACCACGGCCGCGGCGGGCGCCGCAGCGACGGTCACCACGACCGTCTCCGCAGACGGCGTGGAGAAGGTGCGACTCAACTTCGGTATGGCGAACACGGCGTCGATGTCGACGGCCGAAGCGGAAGTCCAGGCGGAGACCCCCGGTAACTCCGAGGTCTACCGACGCTCGAACGAGCTCGGGTTCATCTCCATGGACATCCCGAAACAGGCCGCCGAGAACGTCAAGGAAGCCTTCGAGAAGAAGGACAAGTTCCGCTACGTCGAGTTCGACCAGCAGCTTCACGCGCTGGAGACGCCGAACGACAGTCTCTACGACGAACAGTACGCCCCCCAGCAGGTGCGTGCACCGAGCGCGTACGACACGACGCAGGGCAGTGGCGACGTGACGATCTCGGTCGTCGACCAGGGCGTCTACTACGACCACCCCGACCTCCAGGACCGCTTCGGGTCCGTGAAGGGCAAGGACTTCGTCGACTCGGACAGCGACCCGGCGCCGGACTCGATGGCAGACGAGTACCACGGCACGCACGTCGCCGGCATCGCGTCCGCGACGACGGACAACGCGACGGGCATCGCGGGCATCTCCGACTCCACGCTCCTCTCGGGTCGTGCACTCTCCGAGGAGGGCAGCGGGTCCACCGCCGACATCGCCGAAGCGGTCCGCTGGTCGGCCGATCAGGGCGCGGACATCATCAACATGAGCCTCGGTGGCGGCGGGTACACGGACACGATGAAGAACGCCGTCTCCTACGCCGTCTCGAACGGTGCACTCCCCATCTGTGCCGCGGGGAACGACGGCTCCGGTTCCGTCTCCTACCCGGCGGGCTACAGCGAATGCGTCGCGGTGTCCGCGGTCGACTCGAACGAGGACCTCGCAAGCTTCAGCCAGTACGGCGACAAGTGCGACGTCGCCGCACCCGGCGTCGACATCCTCTCGACGTGGACGACGGACAAGAGCCAGTACGGCGGCAAGTACAACAAGATCTCGGGGACGTCGATGGCGTGTCCCGCGGCGTCCGGCGTCGCGGCACTCGGTCTCGCCGCCGACCCCGACCTCGGTCCGAACGAACTCCGTTCGCGGCTGAAGCAGACCGCGGTCGACATCGGCCTGAGCGAGGAGAAGCAGGGGTCGGGTCGCGTGGACGCGAAGAACATCGTCGACGCTGCCGGTGACGGCGGCGGTGGCGGCGGCGGCAACACGGCGCCGACGGTGTCGATCAACGCGTCCTCGACGACGGTCGAGGCGGGGACCGCGATCGAGTTCGACGGCTCCGGCTCCAGTGACCCCGACGGCTCCATCGCGAGCTACGACTGGGACTTCGACAACGGCGCGACCGCGACCGGCGCGACCGCGACGTTCACGTACGAGAACGCGGGCACGTACGACGTCCAGCTCACCGTCACCGACGACGACGGTGCGTCCTCGACGAGCGCCATCGACGTGACCGTCGAGGAGCCCAGCGGCGGCGGTGGCTCCTGTGGCGACACCTCCGACTCCGCGAGCGCCGACGGCTACCTCTACGGCTACTACGACGATTCCTCGTTCACGTACGCCGCCAGCCTCGACGACCCGTGCCAGGTCACGTTCGACCTCGCGGGTCCGTCCGGAGCTGACTTCGACCTGTACGTGACGTTCGACGGCCGGACGCCGTCGACGTACGACTACGACGCGCGCTCGATCACGTACGGCTCCGACGAGCAGATCGTGGTCGACGACGTCGACCCGAACCAGGAGTTCGGCATCCTCGTCGACTCCTACAGCGGCAGTGGCTCGTTCACCATCTCGGTCAGCGAGCTCGGGAAGTAACGACCGCGGACTGAGCGGGTAGGTCCCACACGGCGGTGGCGTCGGCGCAAGGCACCGACGCCGTTCTCTCCGTTCTCACGGAACCAGTCGCGGCGGTGTTCGGTCCGTAGAGCACCAGTTGCGGCGGTGTTCGGTCCGTAGAGCACCAGTCGCGGCGGTGTTCGGTACCGTACAGTACCTGATCGCTCTCGGTGTCGCTCTCCTCGCGGGATGGCTGCTGGTGGGTCGCTGGACGTGACCGGTCAGTCGTTGACGAGTCGCGCTTCGTCGGCGGCGTTGGATAGCGCGTCGGAGCGGCCGTGTTCGCCGGGTGCCATGGCGACGGTGTGGACGCCGTACCGGCCTGCGGTCTCGAGGACTGGTTTGAAGTCGGTGTCGCGGGAGACGACGATGAGCGTGTCGAGGGTGCCGTCGACGACGGCTTCGGTGGCGTCGATGGCGAGCTTGACGTCGACGTCGCCGCTGGTGACGACGACTTCGAATCCGCGGGCTTCGGCGGCCTGGATGAGGCCGGGGGTGGCGTGTTCGTCGAGGTAGATTCGCGAGTACGCGAGGTCGCCGCGTTCTCGACCGACGGTGCGGACGTCGTCGAGGTCGACGTCGAACTCGTCGCGGAACGTGTTCGGGCCGTCGACGAACACGCCGACGCGCGCGCGGTCGTCGCCGGGGGACAGGAATCGGTCGAGGAGGCCGGGCATCGTCGACGTTTGGATGGTCGATGGCAAAGGCGTAGCGATGTGTTCCCCGGTGACGGGCGTCGCTGCGGGGGCGTGGGTCTCGTGGTCGTGGTGTGTCCCGGCCATCGGGCCGTCCCCGTGTGGTGCGGTAACGCGCCTAATTTTCTGCTCCGGTAATGTGTCGGTCGTGGTCCACGAGCGGTTCGGTGACCGTATGAAGAGGGAGGCGTCTGCATCCATATTTTTATCTACTGCCGGGGTGCCGACAGAGTGCGTGTTACGGGCCTGAAACGCATAATTTCTAGCTACAAACACGTACATTTCGCAGTAAATATCCTAAAATTTAATACTGGGCGTGCTGTTCGTCGTGTTGTAACATGGTGGATGACTCCATTCCGGACAGTAGCAGGCGAACGTTCCTGAAAGCAGCCGGCGCCGCCGGCGCAGCGATGACGGTCACCACGACCGTCTCCGCCGACACCGGCACCACGCGAAAGCGCATCAACCTCGGCATCGGGATGACGACGTCGATGTCGACCGCGCAGGCACAGGTCCAGTCCGAGACGCCCGCGGACGCCGAAATCTACCGCACGTCCGACGCGCTCGGGTTCGTCTCCGTCGACGTCCCCGAGGAGGCCGCCGACCGCGTCCTCGAGGCGTTCGAGAACAAGCCCGAGTTCCGGTACGCGGAGTACGACGTCCAGATGCACGCGTTCGAGGCACCGAACGACGAACTCTACGACCAGCAGTACTCGCCCCAGCAGGTTCGCGCCCCGCAGGCCTACGACACGACGCAGGGCAGCTCGGACGTCGTCATCTCCATCGTCGACCAGGGCGTGAAGTACGACCACCCCGACCTCGAGGGTGCGTTCGGCTCGGTGAAGGGCAAGGACTTCGTCGACGACGACGACGACCCGTACCCGGACTCGATGGCCGACGAGTACCACGGCACGCACGTCGCCGGGAGCGCGGCCGCGGTGACGGACAACGGCACGGGCATCGCGGGCATCTCGAACTCCACGCTCCTCTCCGCGCGCGCCCTCTCCGAGGAGGGCAGCGGGTCGCTCGCGGACATCGCGGAGGCAGTTCGCTGGTCGGCCGACCAGGGCGCGGACATCATCAACATGAGCCTCGGCGGCGGCGGCTACACGGACACGATGAAGAACGCCGTCTCCTACGCCGTCTCCAACGGCGCCCTCCCCATCTGTGCCGCGGGGAACAACGGCTCGTCGTCCGTCTCCTACCCCGCGGGGTACAGCGAGTGCGTCGCCGTGTCCGCGGTCAACGAGAACGAGGAGCTCGCGAGCTTCAGCCAGTACGGCGACAAGTGCGACGTCGCCTCCCCGGGCGTCGACGTCCTCTCCACGTGGACGGAGTCGACGAGCTACGGCGAGTACAACAAGATCAGCGGGACGTCGATGGCGTGCCCGAACGCCTCCGGCGTCGCCGCGCTCGGCCTCGCGGCCGACCCCGACCTCGGTCCGAACGAGCTCCGCGCACGCCTGAAGAACACCGCGGCGGACATCGGCCTGAGCGAGGAGAAGCAGGGGTCGGGTCGCGTGGACGCGAAGAACATCGTCGAAGCCGGGACCGTCCCGGACAACCAGCCGCCGACGGTGTCCATCAACGCGTCCTCGACGACGGTCGACGCCGGACAGGCCGTCGAGTTCGACGGCACTGGCTCCAGTGACCCCGACGGCTCCATCGAGAGCTACGACTGGGACTTCGACAACGGCGCGACCGCGACCGGACCGAGCGCGACGTTCACGTTCGAGAACGCGGGCACGTACGACGTCCAGCTCACCGTCACGGACGACGACGGTGCATCTTCGACGAACGCGGTCTCGGTGACCGTCGAGGAGCCCGAGGACGAGGACAATCAGGCGCCGACGGTCTCCATCGACGCTGGCGCGACGACCATCCCGGTCGGCGCCGAGGTCGAGTTCGACGGCACCGGCTCCAGTGACTCGGACGGCTCCATCGAGTCCTACGCGTGGGACTTCGGTGACGGCACGACCGGCAGCACGGCGACGGTCATGCACGCGTACGACGCGGCTGGCGAGTACACGGTGTCGCTCACGGTCACGGACGACGACGGTGCGAGCTCGACGAAGTCCCTGCAGGTCACGGTCGAGGAGCAGTCCGGTGGGTCGTGTGGCGACACGTCCGCGAACTCGAGCGCGCAGGGGTACCTGCGTGGCTGGTACGACGACGAGAACTTCACGTTCGTGCCGGACCTCGACGACCCGTGCCAGGCGACGTTCAACCTCGACGCGGGCAGCCGCGTCGACTTCGACCTGTACGTGACGTTCGACGGCCGGACGCCGTCGACGTACGATTACGACGCGCGCTCGATCACGTACGGTCCGGACGAGCAGATCGTGGTCGACGACGTCGACCCGGACCAGGAGTTCGGCATCCTCGTCGACTCCTACCGCGGTCGCGGTTCGTTCACCATCTCGGTGGACGAGCTCGGGAAGTAACCCGCGACGCGCTGTCGTCCGCTCCCATCCCCATCTGTTGCGGTTCGAATCGCTGTGCGCGCCGTTCCGTTCTTTCTGTGGTTCGAGTCGTTCGTGGACGTGCCATTGTCCGGTAGTGGTGAGTGATGCGTTCGGTGGGGTGGTCTGGTGGGTGTGGTTTGTGAACGCGTGGGGCTCGTGGTGTCGCGCGCGTTCGACTCGCCCAGTTTCCAGGCTTTATTTTCTAAAATCACTATCTATTCTGGTCAGTGTAATTTATATCATGTTCGACCCTGCCAAAACCCTTATATAACCATTGGAAATTGCCATTAGCAATTTTACATTCTTTCCTCGATGTCCGCAATTCTTTAATATAACCTCGCAGACCGTGGGCGTGCAGCATGGTAGACGATGGCATTCAAGACCACGGGCGTAGAACCTTCCTGAAAGCAACCGGTGCAGCGGGCGCGGCGGCCGCCTTCTCGGGCGCGGCGGCAGCCACACCCGGACGCGACCCCGGACCGAAAGAGGACGAGGTCCTCGTCGGCGTCTCCGCCGGCGCCGACCTCCGACAGACCGTCGAACAGCACGTCCCCGGCAACGCCGAGGTCGTCCACCAGAACGACGACCTCCGGTACGTCGCGGTGAAATTCAAGGGCAGCGACACCGCACGCGAGAACTTCAAGGACGCGATCACGAAGCGGGACCACGTCAAGTACGCCGAGGACAACGCGACGTTCCACGCACTCGCCACACCGAACGACCCCCAGTTCGGCGACCAGTACGCCCCCCAGCAGGTCCAGTCCGACCAGGCGTGGGACACGACCTTCGGTGACTCGGGCGTGACGATCGCGGTCATCGACACGGGCGTCCAGTACGACCACCCCGACCTCGCCGGGAACTTCGGCGCGGACAAGGGCGAGGACTTCGTCGACAACGACGCCGACCCCTACCCGGACGCGCCGCAGGACGAGTACCACGGCACGCACGTTTCCGGCTGTGCGAGCGCCGTCATCGACAACGGCACGGGCGTCGCCGGCCAGAGCAACTCCACGCTCATCAGCGGCCGCGCGC
Organism: Halorubellus litoreus; assembly: GCF_037081675.1. Classification (GTDB taxonomy): domain Archaea; phylum Halobacteriota; class Halobacteria; order Halobacteriales; family Natrialbaceae; genus Halorubellus; species Halorubellus litoreus. The sequence continues at coordinate 275,943 of NZ_JAZAQL010000005.1, forward strand.
TCGACGAATCCGGCGGCGGGAGCCTCTCTGACATCGCCGACGCGGTCAAGTGGGCCGCCGACCAGGGCGCGGAAGTCATCAACATGAGCCTCGGCGGCGGCGGGTACACGGACACGATGAAGAACGCCGTCTCCTACGCGACGAACAACGGCTCGCTCATCTTCGCCGCTGCCGGGAACAACGGCACGCAGGGCGTCTCCTACCCCGCGGCGTACAGCGAGTGCGTCGCCGTGTCCGCGGTCGACGACAACGAGCAGCTCGCGAGCTTCAGCCAGTACGGCGACAGCGTCGAACTCGCCGCCCCCGGCGTCGACGTCCTGTCGACGTCGACCGAGACCCGCGGGAGCTACGAGCAGCTCTCGGGCACCTCGATGGCGACCCCGGTCACGTCCGGTGTCGCCGGTCTCACGCTCGCCAAGTGGGACCTCACGAACAACGAACTCCGCAACCACCTCAAGAACACCGCCGAGGACATCGGCCTCTCCAGCCAGGAGCAAGGCAGCGGGCAGGTGGACGCGTACGCCGCGGTCACCACCGACCCGAGCGGCGACGGCGGCGACGGCGGCGACGGCGGCGACGGCGGTGACGGCGGTGACTCCACGTCCAGCTCGGTCTCGGGCACCCTCGACGGGTACTGGGACTACGACGACTACAGCTACGGCTGGAACTACTCCTCGCCGAGCCAGGTCGTCGTCGAACTCGACGGCCCGAGCGACGCCGACTTCGACCTCTACGTCAACACCGGCACGACGGCCGCGGCGTCGCCGTCGGACTACGACTACGCGTCGCGGTCCACGGACAGCCAGGAGTCCATCACCATCGACAGCCCCGACGACTCCACGGACATGCAGGTGGACGTCGACTCCTACAGTGGCAGCGGGAGTTACACGCTGACCATCACGGAGTACCAGTAACGACGGCGCTACTGGCGACGACGATTCGGTCGGCCCGCGGACCGGGCCGACCTCGACGTCGAAGCGCCGCGAGTCCGCGTGCGCTCGCGACGCGACCGAACTCGCCTGTCGACACACCCGACCGCGGCCCGCTCCCCCTACCGGGTGCGGTCGAGCACGCACGGCGCGCGTCGCGACGGGCGCGTGACCGGGTTGTCCCTTCTTCCCCCTTCCTCAGGACGACCGCGTCGTGGGTCGTCGGTCGACCCACTCGCGTCGACCGTGAACCCGAGCGTTTTACCGGCACCGACGAGCTATCCTCGAGTCGTGGGCCTCTACGACCGCTACCTCGCGCTCCGCGTCCGCACCACGGACGCTGCCGTCCCCGAGCACGTCGCGCTCGTCATCACCGAACGCGACCTCCTCGAACAGGGCGCGTACGACACCCTCAGGGACTTCTTCGCGTGGGCGTTCGAGTACGGCGCGACGGACGTCACGGTGTACGTGAGCGTCCTCGACCGTGCCGCCGCACCGACGCTCGCCCGCGAACTCGAGGACCTGGACGCCCCGCGCGAGGTCGCCGTCCGGCAGCCCGACGACGTCGAACGTGCGGACGCCCCCATCACGGTCGGCATCGGGCTCGGCGGCCGCAGCGAGTTCACCGCCGCCATCCGCGACCTCGCCACCGCCGTCGACGACGGCGACCTCGACCCCGACGACGTCGACGAGACCGCCATCGAGGACCGGCTCGTGTTCCCGAACGACCCGGATCTCGTCATCAAGACCGGCGCGGAACGCCTCAGCGACTTCATGATCTGGCAGAGCGTCTACAGCGAACTCTACTTCACGGACGTGAACTGGCGGGACTTCCGCGAACGCGACTACCTGCGAGCCATCCGCGAGTACCAGGACCGGAACCGTCGATTCGGCGAGTGAACCCTCGAAATAGCCGTACACGACGAGTACGTGGGTTTGCCGATGACTGCTCGACGAGAACGTGCGCTTAACGTCCCCCTCCTCGTAGTGGTAGGTATGCAGATCGGAATCATCGGCGCGGGGAAGGTCGGTCGAACCGTCGCAGGGCACTTCGCGAACGCCGGACACGACGTCGCGATCAGTAACTCGCGCGGCCCGGAGTCCCTCGAGGACGCCGCAACAGACCTCGGCTCGAACGTCCACGCGGCGACCGTCGAGGACGCCGCGGCGTTCGGTCGCGTCGTCCTCGAAGCCATTCCCTTCGGCGAGTACGAGACGCTCCCCGCCGAGGAACTCGCCGGGAAGACCGTCATCAGCGCGTCGAACTACTACCCCGACCGCGACGGCGATATCGACTTCGACGGCCGCACGCACACCGAACTCATCGCCGACCACCTCGAGGAATCGCGCGTCATGAAGGCGTTCAACACGATGCACCACGACACGCTCCGCGAGGAATCGCGACCGGACGAGGACCTCTCGGACCGACTCGTCGTGTTCCTCGCTGGCGACGACGCGCTCGCGAAGGCAACCGTCGCCGACCTCATCGAGGACGCCGGGTTCGCACCCGTCGACATGGGTCGGCTCACGAACGGCCACCTCATGGAACCGGGCGCTCGCATCTACGACGAACCGATGACGCTCACGGAAGCCGAAGCGCTCCTCGAACACCTCACGTTCTGAAGCGACGGGACGCGACCGACCTTCCGACGGCCCGACCCCGGAACCGACTCGACGGCAGCTATCGGCGTCTTCGAAAAAAGCGATCTTCCTGGAACGACGACCCGCTCAGAGCTCGTTGAGCTTGCGCTTGAGCTGGCCTTCGTACTCCTCGTCCGCGCGGTACTCCTTCATCTCGAGGACGTTCCGCTCGAGTTTGTCGAGCGCGACGCGGAACGCGTTCTCGGCGCCGTACCCCTCGCCGGAGCCGGCGACGCCGCCGTTGTCCGTCCGGATGCGGATCTGCGAGTAGATCAGCGGCGTCCCGCGGAGCTTCTCCTTGTGCTCCTGGAAGCGGACGTGGACGTGCAGGACGTCCATGTCCTGGTACTTGTCGACGACCTGCGTGATGGCGTCGCGGATGTCGTCCCGGGTGAGCGTATCGAGCAGCGAGATGTTCGACACCTGCACGTCCAGGTGGTCCTCCTCCGTGAACGTGAGTGCGCGGAGGACGTCCGTCTTCGTGATGACGCCCTTCACGACCGTGTCGTCGTCGTCCGGGGTGACGACGAGCCCGCCGAGGTCGTCCTCGAGCATCGTCGCGACGGCGTCCTCGACGCTCTCCGCGGTCGTCGTCGTCTGCACGGGACTGGACATGATGTCGTACACCGGGAGGTCGAGGACGCGGTCGGACTCGCCAGCGCGGTTCCCGGTCGTCATCTGCTTGTCGCCGCGTACGACGACGTCGGTCAGGTCGTGGGTCGTGACGATACCCGAGAGCTGGCCGTCGTCGTTCACGACGGGGAGTCGCGAGATACCGTTCTCGCGCAAGCGGTTGATCGCCTGGCCGAGCGTCCCGGATTCCTCGATGACGACGGCGTCGTCGGTGTAGATGTCGCCGACGGAGAGCGCGTCGAGGTTGTGCAGGACCGCTTCGAGGATCGCGTCGACGGTGACGATCCCCCAGAGGTTCTCGCCTTCGAAGACGGGTGCGACCTTCACGCCGCCTTCGACGAGGACGCGCGCGGTCTCACGGACGTCCTCGTGTCGGCGGACCTTCGGCGCGGGCGCGTTCCGCGAGGGCTTGACGAGCGCGGCGACCTTCGCGTCGTCCTCGACGTGACTCTGGAGGAGCTCGCGTTCGCTGAGCACGCCTTCGTAGGAGCCGTCGCGGGTCACGATGATGCCCTTGAGGTTGTCCTTGGTGAAGCGAGAACGGACCTTCCCCAGGCGCGTGCCGACGTCGACTTCGACGTAATCCTCGGTCGCGATATCAGAAATATTCATTCCACCTTGGATTTCGCTGGCATCACTATTTAACCTTTCCAGCTAAATCCTTACCCTCGTTGAGCTTCGCAGTGAGCTTCGGGAACGAGTAGCGCTAAGGGGCAGAAATACAGTCGCAACCCAGTCTCATGTTCAACCGAAACGCGAAATATAACATCGTGTGTGAGCACGTTCGAACCAGCTGGTGACGAAATGACCCCGAAGAAATAATGGACGGTTAACAAGATGAACTACAACTACAGGTATCGCATTGATCCTACCGAAGCCGTCGAAACCGAGCTAGAACGGCACCTCGATACCTGTAGGCAACTCTACAATCACTTCCTGTACGAGATCCGCAACACCGACGAGTACCTGTCTTACACCGCGATACAGAATATGCTGCCCGACATGAAAGACTGGTGGGCTGAGTTGAACGACGTGTACTCGAAGGTGTTGCAGATGGTCGCCCGCCGCGTCAGCGACAACCTCAACCGCCTCAAAGACCAGAAAGACGACGGGCGCAGGGTCGGGATGCTCAAGTGGAAGCCACCACGAGAGTATCGGAGTCTCACCTACAACCAGTCTGGTTTCGAACTCAAGAACACGAGTGACCAGACCGTCCTTTCCCTATCCAAGATTGGTGAGATGCCGATACACCTCCACCGCGACGTTCCCGACGATGTCCATGTGAAACAGGTCACAGTCAAGCAAGAGACAACGGGCGAGTGGTACGCGATCTTCGGCATCGAAACCGAGGACGACGCGCCCGAAAAACCGGTTCTGGATGAGGTTAACCGCGATGATATGGTCGGCATCGACGTGGGCATCACCAAGTACGTTCACGACACCGACAGCACGATGGTCGGTAGTCTCGACTTCGACGCTGAGTACGAGCGGCTCGAACGCGAGCAACGAGCATTGAGTCGCAAAGAAGAGGGCTCGCAGAACTGGCACGAGCAACGCCGTCGTGTTGCCCGTATCCACGCTCGGATCGTTCGGAAGCGTCGCGACTTCCTGCACAAATTATCGATGTATTATGCTCGGGAGTACGACCTCATAGCGGTCGAAGACCTCGATGTTCACGGAATGATACAACTGCCATCGAACAGTCGGAATCGAGCATCGGCGTCATGGCGGACGTTCATCGAGTTCCTCGAATACAAGTGCGAGCGCGAGGGCACGCACTTTGTGAAAGTCGAACCCGAAGGCACGACACAGGAGTGTGCCGAATGCGGTATCAAGGCTGAAAAGGAGTTGTGGGTGCGCGAGCATTCGTGCCCGACGTGCGGGTTCGAGACTGACCGTGATGAGAACGCCGCGTACAACGTGCTACAGCGCGGTCTTTCAGCGTTAGGCGTGGGACACGCCGAAGTCACGCCTGCGAAGACTGCACTCCCTACGTCCGCGACTGGTGGGTCGTCTGCCGTCGTGGATGCAAAGTGTGTCGTTGAAACAGGAAGTCCTATCCTCGAGGAGCGAACCACGCAAACGGTGAGCGAGTAGGGTGGGATAGTTCACGATACCGCCAAGGACGATTCAACGAGACCGACCGAAACGCATTGTTAGACGCGGTGTCAGCGAAGACGTCATGGTCGCCGTCCGGACGTCGGCGAGCCTGAGTACGCCGTCGAAATCGACGCGTTTTAGCCCGTTCTCGCGCGTTCTGGTCGCATGAACCGACTCCGTGAGTCCATCCACGACGCGCCCGTCGTCGAACGCGACGGCTACCGGTACCTCGTGCATCCGGTCAGTAACGGCATCCCGACGCTCGACCCGAAACTGATGCGGGAGGTCGTCAACGGCTTGCTCCGGCTCGTCGACTTCGAGGACGCGGACGTCATCGTCACGCCCGTGACGATGGGCGTGCACGTCGCGACCGCGCTCTCGTTGACGACGGACGTCCCGCTCGTCGTCATCCGGAGCCGCGAGTACGGGTTCGACGACGAGGTTCCGTTCGAGCATCCGGACGGCGAGTACTACCTGAACGACGTGACTGCGGGCGACGACGTCGTGGTGGTCGACGACCTCGTGAACACTGGCCAGAGCATCGCGGCGATCGTCGAGGCGATCGACGACGTCGGCGCGAACCTCGTGGACGTCGCGTGCGTCCTTCGACGCGTCGAGTCCCGCGACGACCTCGTCGACGTGGACGTCAAGTCACTCCTCGAGGTCTCGGTGACGGCCGACGGCGTCGACGTCCTCGACGACGCGTCGCACTGACTCTCCGAGTCCTCCTGGACGTGCGGTGACTCTCCGAGCACGCTCGACCTTGTCTTTCGATTGCAGACGGACCACGGCCAGCGCCGACCCTGATATGCCGACCCCGATATTTTTTACACGACAGGATATAACAGAATATGTATGGGTGGGTCGGGGCGTCCGTACGGGTGGCGCGTCCAGCGACGCGCCAGCGCGAGCGCGTCGACGGTGGCGGCCGTGGCGGTCGTCGGCCACCTCGTCGGGTTCGTCACGGCCGACGCCGCGGGCGCGCTCCTTCTCGTCGCCGTCGTCAGCACGCTCATCGGGTCGGCTGGAGCGATAGCGCTCTCCAGACTGTGACGCGACGACTCGCTCTCACTCTCGGTCGTCGAGCAGCGGGGCGTGCGGGTCGGCCCCGAGCGACCGAACCATCGACGACCCCGTCCGTCGCGCGTACACCTCCATGAGCGCGAGCCACCCGACGGCGAACGCGACGCCCATCCCGACCGGCCACGTGACCGGGAGCGAGGACGGGAGGACGAGCGACATCCCGCCGCCGTAGAACCCGGCGAGGAACGCGAACAGCGCGACGTCGCGAGCGACCGGGTGGTCGAGGAACGCCTGCTCGAACCGCGTGAGTTCGGGGACGTCAGGCGCGTCGTCCTCGCGGTCGTCGGCGACGCGCGGTCGTGCTTCGTCGTCGATGCGGTTCGCTGGGTCGCTGCGCTCTGGCATGCGTTCGTCTCCCGACGCACGCGCCGAAAACCCACGGTGGCGTTTGCCGGGTCAGAAACCGCGCGTTCGGCGTTCGCGGCGACTGCCAGCACGCCTGCGCCAACCACCGTGCCGTACCGAATTTCTAAGTGCTCTCACGGTGAAGGGCCATGAGAACACGAACCATGCTAACATTCGCCAACCTGCTCGCGGGACTGGTCGTCCCCGCGCAGCTCGTACCGGAGGGGTCACGGGCGGTCGTCTTCAGGCGAATCTACGAGGTCTTCCTCGTTCTCGGAACGGCCGTTGGCGTGATCGTCATCACGTACATGCTCTGGAAGGCCTGGAAGTACCGCGCCAGCGCCGACCACGGCGACGACGCCGACCGCCCGCAACTCGGCGAACTCCCAAGTGGCGGCGGTGGCGGCCGAAAGCTCTTCCTCTCGTTCTCGCTGTCCGCGATCGTCGTCGTCTCCCTCATCTCCTGGACGTACCTCACGCTCCTCTACGTCGAGAACCCCGAGCCCGTCCAGGACGAGGAGGAACCGCTCGAGGTCCGCGTCGTCGGCCACGCGTTCTACTGGGAGTTCGTGTACCCGAACGGCCAGTCCGTGAACGACCAGCTCGTCGTGCCCGAGGACCGCCGCGTCCGGTTGGTGGTGACGTCCGAGGACGTCTTCCACAACTTCGGTATCCCCGAGCTACGCGCCAAATCGGACGCCATCCCCGGCCAGGAGACGAACACGTGGTTCCTCGCCGAGGAGACCGGGACGTACCAGGCGAACTGCTACGAGCTCTGCGGCGCCGGGCACTCGCACATGACCGCGACCGTCCAGGTGGTCTCCCAGTCCGAGTTCCAGTCGTGGTACCAGGACATGGGGAACGAGAGCGCGAACGACACCGCGGCGTCGATGGACGGGAACGCGACTGGGAACGACACCGCGACCGCGCCGTCGACGCAGGCGCTTCCCGCCTCGCCGGCACCGACGGCCGCGCCTGCGCGACACGCCCCCATCGCCACCCGACACCACCCAGAGGTGATCTGACATGACCGACGACCCGACCGAACACGGCGACGAACCGACCGAACACGGCGACGAACCGACCGAACACGGCGACGAACCGACCGAACACGGCGACGAACCGACCGACGAAGCCATCGACGACAACGACGCTGAGCGCGCACGCGCCGACGGTGGCGCGCTCGAAGCCGCCGACGGGCACGCCCACGACGAGCACGCGATGCCGCCGACGAGTTCGTTGAAGCGCTGGTTCGTCACGACCAACCACAAGGACGTCGGGCTGCTCTACATCGCGACGAGCCTCTCGTTCCTCATGCTCGGCGGCGTCCTCGCGCTCCTCATGCGCGCCCAGCTCTGGGTGCCTCGAGCCCCAGGTGCCGGCCCGCTGTCCGCGATGGCGTACAACCAGGCCGTCAGCGTGCACGGGCTCGTGATGGTGTTCTGGTTCCTGTCACCGTTCGCGTTCGGGTTCGCGAACTACGTCGTCCCGCTCCAGATGGGCGCGAAGGACCTCGCGTTCCCGCGACTGAACGCGCTCAGTTACTGGCTGTACCTCTCCTCGGGGGTCCTCCTGTTCGTCTCGTTCTTCCAGGGCGGGACGTTCGCGGGCGGCTGGACGATGTACGCGCCGCTGAACCTGCCCGCGTTCACGCCGAGCGTCGGCGGGAGCGCCGCCGTCCTCGCACTCATGCTGTTCGTCGCGAGCGTCACGGTGTCCTCGGTGAACTTCCTCACCACGATGCATCGGATGCGCGCCGAAGGCCTCACGCTCCGACGGCTCCCGTTGTTCTCGTGGACCATCCTGCTGACCGTCTGGATGATGCTGTTCGCGTTCGCCGCACTCCTCGCCGCACTCCTCCTGCTCTCCGCCGACCGCCTCCTCGGAACGACGTACTTCGCGATGAACGGCGCGAACGGCGCGCTCCTGTGGACGCACCTGTTCTGGTTCTTCGGGCACCCCGAGGTCTACATCGTCTTCTTCCCCGCCCTCGGCGTGATGGCGGAGGTCTTCCAGACGTTCACGGGGCGACGCATCGTCGGCCGGAAGTGGTTCATCGCCGCGATGGTCCTCGTCGCGCTCCAGAGCTTCATCGTCTGGATGCACCACATGTTCCTCACCAGCATCAATCTCGAGATCAAGACGCTGTTCATGGCGACCACCATCGGGATATCACTCCCCTTCGACCTGATGGTGTTCTCGCTCATCTACACGATGGTGAAGGGGAAGATACGATTCAAGACGCCGTTCCTCTTCAGTTTCGGCGGCCTCCTCCTGTTCATCCTCGGCGGCATCACCGGCGTCTTCCTCGGCGCGGTCGTCCTCGACTACGAGTTCCGCGGGACGTACTGGGTGGTCGCGCACTTCCACTACGTCATGGTCGGCGGCGTCACCGCGCTCGTCGGCGGGCTCTACTACTGGTACCCGAAGATGGTCGGGCGGATGTACGACGAGTTCCTCGGGAAGGTCCACTTCGTCCTGTACTTCGTCGGGTTCAACCTGCTGTACTTCCCGATGTTCGTCGCGTGGGAGACCCCGCGGCGCGTCTTCGACTACGACCCCGGGATGACCGTCTGGCACCAGCTGGCGACCGTCGGCGCCGTCGTCCTCGGCGCCTCCTTCCTCGTGATGATCTACAACCTCGTCACGAGCGCGTACCGCGGCGAGGTCGCCGACGAGGACCCCTGGAACTACGTCACGACCGCCGAATGGGCGGTGTCGTCGCCGCCGCCACTGGAGAACTTCCCCGGGCTGCCGTCGTACGCGAGCGGGAAACTCGAGTTCCTCGGCGGGTCCTCGAGCGCACTCGACACCGTCGACGACGACGCGCCCGCGGCCGCCGACGGCGGCACTGGCGCCGCGACCGACGGTGGCGCGCCCGCGACGCTCGAAGACTCGGCGGCGCTCGCGGCGAGCGCGCACACCGCCGAGGAGGTCCAGGCCGGCGAGGACCACCACGCGAGTCACGCGAGCATCTGGCCGTTCCTCGTCGGCGTCGGGTCGCTGTTCCTGCTCCTCGGGCTCTCCGGGTTCACGAACGCGACCTGGCCCGACGGCACGATGGGGGCGCTCCATCAGGCGTCGACGGGTCTCGGCGCCGTCGTGACCTTCGGCGCGCTCGTCGGGATGACTCGCGAGCACTTCGTCGGCCCGAGCGGCCCCTACGGCGAGAGCTGGCCGTTCGACAAGGTCTCGAACATGAAGACGGGGATGTGGATCTTCCTCGTGAGCGACGTCGTGCTCTTCGGGGCGTTCATCGGCGCGTACGTGTTCCTCAGGTTCTCCTCGGGCTGGATCGCGTGGGAGCCCATCCCGGACAACGTCATCCCGGGGCTCATCAACACGTACCTGCTGTTGACGAGTAGCTTCACGGTCATCCTCGCGCTCGAAGCCGCCGAACGCAAGTCCCGGAACGGCGTGGTCGCGAGCCTCGTCGCGACGGTCGTCCTCGGCGTCGGGTTCCTCGGGAACAAGGCCATCGAGTGGGAGCACCTCTTCAACGACAAGGGCATCTGGATCGACTCCGGTATCCGCGAGTCCACGTTCTTCGTGACGACGGGCCTGCACGCGGCGCACGTCATCGTCGGCCTCGTCATCACGCTGTACATGATACTCAGGGCGTGGAACGGCGCGTACCTCGACGACGCCTCGCCCGTGGAGCACTTCGGGCTCTACTGGCACTTCGTCGACATCGTGTGGCTGTTCCTGTTCCCGCTGTTCTACATCCTCTAAGACAATGACCAGACTCAGACTCTACACGGCGATATACGTGGTACTGTTCGTCTCGGCGACGGTGCAGGTGCTCGTCGAGCAGGCGGGCATGGCGTACCAGACGGCGCTCGCGCTCATCCTGGCGCTGTCGTTCGTGAAGGCCGTCATCGTCGCGGCGTACTACCAGCATCTGCGCTGGGAGCCCCGGTCGTTGACGTACCTCATGGGCATCGGCCTGCTGGCGGTACTGGCGTTGACCGTCGCGGCGACGTACTCCATCACCCCATGACCGCGCCGAACCCGTTCGTCGTCGGTGCGGTCGCGGTCGTGGTGCTCGCGCAGGTGCCGCTGGTCGCGTACCTGTCGCGGCACGTCGAGCTCGACGAAGACGCGGAGCGCCCGGACGCGTCGAAGGGCTACGTGACGTACGGGACCGTCGACGCACGGCCGGCGTCGAACGTGGACGCGCGCGGCGACGGCTCGGGCGCGGTCGCCGCGGGCCCGGGCGGCGACGGCGCGGTCGCGTGCCCCGAGTGCGGGTCGGTGGTGCGCTCGGCGTACGCGTTCTGTGGAGCCTGCGCGACCCGGATTCCGCCGGAGGGCCCGACCGGGGGTGACCGTCGGTGACGTCGCGACGCGAACGACTCGCGTGGGCGGCGCTGTTCTCGCTCGCACCCGCCACTGGTATCGCGTTCGCGACCGCGAAGGTCGGGCTGACGACGCTCGCGGACCCCCTCGTCGTCGCCGCGTTCGCGGTCACGGCCGTCGTGATGTTCGGGTTCATGTTCCTCGCGGCGAGCGTCGGGTCGACGGACGTCCCCCAGGAGCGCTTCGAGTAACGCTCCCGCACTCCTCGCCCCGACCCCCCACTCGCCGTGCGTCGTGCAAACACGCCCCATAGATTTAGGCGGTCCGCGTGCGAAGGACCCGCCACAGATGGGATTCGAAGGCTTCGCGTACCTCGGCGCGGTCGTCGGCGTCGCACTCGGGATGGTCGCGCTCCTCGCAGCCGAGTACTTCAACGGGGTCGACGTCCTCCTCCCCGTCGGCGGCGGCCTCGCGCTCGTCTCCGTCGGCGCGATAACGTTCCTCATCAGCCAGAACGACCCGCCAGCGCACGAGCACTGACCGCGCCCGTGGCGCCGTGACGGACGAGCCCTACAGGAACCCGCTCCCGAGCGCGACCATGTACACGAGCACGAGTACCGTGTAGAGCGCCGCCAGTCCCGCGACCACGCGCAGGTGGAAGTAGAACAACTCGTCCTCCTCCGCGGCGAGCGCGTCCGCGTACGCCTCGCGCTCGCTCGCCGAGCACGCGTCCTCGTGGACCTCGCCGACGTGGAGGTCGTACGCCGCCCGCGTCGCGAACGGCCGGTCGCAGTACGGGCACGCGCCCGCGACCGACTCGCCGTCGCGCACGAGCGTCTCGAGGCCCGCGCGGTCGACGCCGCGACCAGCCGCGACAGTGCCTCGGTCCTCGCCAAGGGTTTCGGCGTCGCTGGCGGGCACTTGGGCGTCGCTCCCGCCGCGTTCGGACTCGGTCGTGACCGGTTCGTTCTCGCTCATAGGTATACTGGATTGACGAACGGTTGGCCGATGACCCACGCGCTCGTCATCGTGTACGCGACCATCACGACGACGAAGGGGTACTGGCTGCGGATCGGTCGCAGCAACCCGGGGAACACCTCGAGGGCGAGCGCGTGGGCGACCCAGACCGCGAGCAGGTGGCCGACGACGACGAACCCGAGTTCGACCGTCCCGAACCACCCAGGGACGACCGCGACCTGCGGGACGCCCCCGCCACCGAGCGGGTGCTTGAGAACCGATTCGAGCGCGGGCGACAGCGAGAGGAAGTACCCGAGGAAGTGCGCGACGTGATAGCCGGCGGCGATGGGGACGAGCGCCGGCGCGAACCACGCCTCGATGGCCGCCGGCGACAGCCGGCTGTCGACGATGGCGCGCGACCGCGTCGCGGCGACTCGATACAGCCAGCGGAACAGCGCAAACCCGGCGAGCAGCGCGACGAGGTAGACGGCGAGCGCGGGGACGCCGGCCTCGACGACCACGGGCGCCAGGTCGTTCCACGCTGGTGTCGTCACGAGCCCGTCGAACGTCGTCGACCACAGGAGCGCTATCACGAACGTGGTCGCTCCCGACTCCCTCCCGAGCAGCGCGGTCGTCCCTGCCTCCCCGCCGAGGAGGGCTGGCGTTCCCGCTTCGCCGTGCAGCCGTTCGCGGGCGCCGGCGACGAGCCCGCTCCCGGGGAGTCGGAGACGAACGCCGTCGGCGTCGCGCTGGAGTGGCGCGAGCCGCCCGTAGACGGCGAAGACGCGCGACACCGGGTCGACGCGCTCGAACCACGCATCGGGCCCGTACCGGTACGCGCCGGCGAGCGCGAGCAGCGAGTACGCCGCGACGACGACGCCGAGCGCTCGCGGGTCCGCGGCGAGCGGACTGACGACCTCGACGTACACGAGCGCGAGCAATCCGACGACCGCCGGCCACGCGCCGTGGTCAGCCGGGAGGTCGCGACCGCCAGCGCCGGGGAGCAAGGTGGCGATGGTCCGCCACGGGTTCACGAGCGGCCAGGCGTTCCCGACGAGGTACGTCGAGATCGCGAACCCCGCCCACCACCCGATCCAGACGACGACGATGGCGAAGTTCGCCGTCGGGTCCGTCGACCCGACCGCGGCCGCGCGCAGGACGAGGGCGAGTCCGAGGACGCCCGCGGCGCGCGTCGCGAGGACGAGTGCGCGGCGGAGCGTCGCGGTCGTCGGGACGAGAGCGCTCCACGCGTTGATGGCGCGGATGCCCTCGTGGTCCGTGAGGAGGCTCGTGCCGAGGAACGACCCGCCGACGAGGACGCCGCCGGTCGCGACGGTCAACCACGACGGGACCGTCCCGACGTTCACGGCGTCCGAGAGGGCGCCGACGTGGAGCGGCGCGAACGCGCCGATCGAGGTGGCGGCCGCCATGAGCGTTGAATCCAGGAGGACGCCGACCGCCGCGGCGGCGGCCGCGAGGAGGAACTGCCGGATCACGCTCCCCCCGTCCCCGGTCGCCACGCGAGGAGGACGACGGCCGCGACGAACGCGACCGTGGACAGGTCCATCGAGTACGCGTACAGCGCGTTCGCGACCGCCTCCCCGCCGAGTGCGGCGGCGAGCAGCGACGCGAACACCGGCCACGAGCAGCTCGCGCACGACAGCAGGCCGAGGGCGCCGCTCGCGGCCGAGGCGGCGGTGTCGACGACCGCGGCGTACGTGAGGTACGCGAGCGCGACGTACCCGACGACCTTGTACGGGACGAGCGTCAGCGTCAGCGACGGTGCGTCGAGGACGACCGTCGGCCCCCAGCCCGGCGGGAGCGCGGTGAACACCGCGAGGTCGACGCCCGCGCCGTGCGAGTGCCCGCTCCCGAGGACGGCGACGTCGACGAGGCCGCCGGCGAACGCGAGCGTCGCGAGGTACGCGCCCGCGACCGAAAGCGCCGCTCGGCGCGCGACCGCGCTCCCCGTTCGCGGGACGTCCACCGCGAACACCGCCCACAGGCCGAGATTTATCCACACGAACGGGTAGAGGAGGTACCGGACGCTCGTCGCGCTCGCGCCCGTCAGGCCGAGGTAGCCAGCGAGCAGCGCGAGCTCGGCGAGGACGACCGCGGCGAGTGCGAGGGCTGCGGGCCGCGTCGCTCGTCGCCGGACCGCCGCTATCGAGCGCGATGCCTCGGTGTCCGTCATCCCGAGTCAGCCGACGAGGAGCTTCAGGGCGATGGCGAGCACCGCGACCATCGACATGAACCACGCGCTCAACCCGACGGCGTGCGCGTTCCCGAGGCCGTGCGAGCGCCCGAGGTAGTACACGCCCCACGCGAGGTACGCGAGCACGAGCACGGCGACCGCGCCGACGAACACCATCGGGTCCGGGCCGAGGACGGCCGCCGCCGCGACGAACCCGATGATGACGAGCGCTGCGAGCGTCATCTTCGGGTCCACGCGCACGCCGCGCTGCGACCCCGCGCCGACCGCGATACCGCGGGCCTTCACGCCGAGCGTGTGACTGTACGCCCGAACCGCCTGCGCTCGTGTCACGAGCACGAACACCGCCGCGAGCAACGCCACCATCACGAGCGTGCTCGCGACGAACGCACCATTAGCCATGATATCACATACCACATCGAGGTTCGGGCTCAAATGTGTTTCCCTCGCCCGGATGCTCGACCCCGCAAGCGATCAGCGCCGACGGTACCCGCCACCGACCGCTCCGCTCACTCCTGCTGGGCGAGTCGTCGCTCGTGCTTCTCCGCACCGATACTCAGCCCGGCCTTCGCCTGGTCGGCACTGTCGAACTCGAGATCCTCGACGGGGACGTCGTGGACGTCGTCGTACGCTTCGAGGACGTACGTGTGGTAGTACTGGACGGCTCGCCGCGCGTTCTGCGCCGGACTCCCGCTGAGGACGTCCGTCGTCAACGCCAGGTGCACGACCTCCGGGTACGGGAGGCCGAGCACTTCCTGAGCCGCCGTGATCGCCTCGTGATCCTCGTCGCGGATGCGCACTGGCTCCGACATACGCAGCGATAACCCAACCATCCCGTTAAGTGTAACGAACTGTAACAGCGCGTTTCGGAGTGTAACGCCAGGTGCTCTCGACCTTTCACCACCAGTACCACGCCCCGACCCGCCACCCCAACCGCCAGCACCCCCCAGCACCCACCACCAACCACTAAGTTATGTTGCGAGAACGCAGTACTGCAACGGGATAGCTCTAATCAAATCTGGTATTGTTTATAAAAGAATGATGGCTCCCCGCGGGGTTCTACAAAGGAGATTACATCACCTGAATGCGTCAACAGCAGGGTCGTCACATTGTTCAAAGATTCCGTGATGATTCCTCGGCGGTGCATCTTGAACCCCCGCGAGAGGCGTGAAGGAGGCTATGACGGGCCTCCATACTCTCCGTTTCCCAACTCCCGATGACCGTGAATTTCAGCGGCTCAGGCAAGAGAAGATCGACAATCAAGCCAAACTGCGACAGGTTAATGGGACTCAGAGGGGGATTTATTGTTGGCTGATATTTATAACTGGAGAGGGCATTGACGGGGTATGCGTGATTCCAGCCGTCAAATATTGGACGAAAAAGTTGACGAGTTTATCAAAACGATAGACGAAGGCAACCTAGTCAAAGACGAAGGGACCGAGAATATTCTTGGATTAGAGGGGTACCATCTCTTACCGGGAGATCTTCCACTTCACGAGTTCTACATGGACGAACTGCATTACTTTTCAAAATGCTTGATTGATTCCGCTCTCAAAACCCACACCAACGCCAAAACCACTGACTTTAGTGCTTATTGGGGCTGGACAGCGGCGCTGGTGAGTCACACCGAACGAAATCAGGATTTTGAGAGGTATCAGGAAATCCTTAGAGATTACTACTATCTTGTCCACTCTGCTCTCGTATCAGAACGACATTCCCGTCTTGTCCGGGAGAACCATGATCTTCATATGACTCTCTCAAGACTCAACCCTAGTTTGGAAGAAGTCACCAGAGGCTCTGGACTGCCTTTGGCCGCAACCTTTGGATTTTCCGTATTAGAAGGACTACTAAAACGTCGCTGTAGCGACCTAAGCCCCGATACTGGTATTAATGTCTGGAGCGGTTTTGAGAAGTTGATTGATGATTCTGATGTCTCACCAGTCGTGAAAGAAGTTTTACAAACGATAGACGACCTCGATAGATACGACCGGCAAGTACTGGAGCGTAAAATGTCTGGAGTCCCCGATTTATCCGATAAGGATAGTTTGCTGTGGCTAGTCAAAGAACAGCGCAATTACAACGTCCACGGGGAGGGAAGCACACAGGCGATTGGTTCTCTTGTTCTAACCCTGTGTTCGTTAGTGCTTCTTGACGAACTTGCAACCTGCAACTACCAAGAAACACGAACAGAGGTTCTACAGGATATGCAACACAGCCAAAGCACGCCGATGATACACTCGAAGTCTCCGAGAGCGTTTTATCCTGTTGAAGTTCTCTAACCCGGGTTGCGCAATCCGTTACAGAAATTAGCACTGTTAACTCTGACTCTCAGCCAGAATTTTCGCAGAGGTGGTTACTTAAAATTCGCTTGCTGGCGCTCGGCGATGTTCTAACTGGTGGGGATTACTGCATCGAGTTGGTTGTTCCCTCTCCCCGCTCGATGCGCTGGTTCACTCAGCTTCACACACTACCTCACGGAGTTCCGCGTAGAGTTCCAGAGGGTTCTCCCGTAGTTCCACGTCAGTCGTGAGTTCCTCCTCGACCTTCCGTCGAACTAGGAAAACAGCTTGGTAACAGAGTCTCCCATCGATGTTTCGTGCGCTCGATGTGTAATGGATCGGTAGATTCTAGGATGTGGCATGTCTCCTTAGGAGTGAATCCCCATACAGTTCTGTGGTGCGACAGGAAAAGCAGCCCCGCAGTTCAAGTGAAAGTGCCGAAAGGACAAAACCCGGATACAGATCCGGGGTCAGTTCCTTGAGAAACGTGTGCGGCGCAAGCGGGTTGGGGCGGATTTGAACTGAAGCAGACGTGCTCTCCCTGCGTTCGCTGCGCGCGACTGCTAGGGTTCAAATCACGCCATCAACGTTCTCCCACGAACGCGACTCGCTACGCTCGTCGATCTGTTCGCGCGAGAAGTGGGTTGGGGCGGATTTGAACCGCCGGCCTCCTCCATGTCAAGGAGGTGTCATAACCAACTAGACCACCAACCCAGGTGGCGTCGGTCTTCCCTGCACTCGTTCGTTGCCCGGGACGTTAAAAAAGGGTTTCGAATCGGTCGCCGTGTGGTGAATCGTCGCTACCGGGTCACGTGCACCGGCACCTCGACGGATTCCGTCGCGCCCGCATCGTCGGTCACCGACAGCGTCACCCGGTAGTTCCCGCGCCGTCGGAACACGTGCTCGGTGACCGCGCCAGACCGCGTCCCCCCGCGGAACCGCCACTCGTAGCCCACGACGTCCCCGTCCTCGTCCCACGAGTCCCGAGCGTCGAACGTCACCCGCTCACCCACGCGAACGATGTACCCGTCGTCGTACGTCCGCGCCGGCGACACGTCGTGCACCGGCGTCGGCGGCTCGTTGTCCCGGTCGCGCCCGAGCACGTGGAGGTCGACGCTCGCGGACGCGGCTCGGCCCGCTTCGTCCGTCACCGCGAGCACGACGGGCTCGACGCCGCCGGCGCGCTCGAACGCGTGATGCACGCGCTCGCCGTCGATGGCTTCACCAGCAACCGTCCACGTGTAGGATTCGACCGGCGCCGTCGACTCGGTGCCCGAGGCGTCGAAGGTGAGTGCGTCGCCCGCGCGCACGACGAGGTCACCGTCCTCGCGTCGGGCGCCGACGACCGCTATGTCGGGGTGGACGTGGTCGCGACCGCAGTCCTCGCCCGGCGCGTTCCGGCCTGATTCTCCTGGTTCGTCGCCGGGCGTGCGGTCGAGGACGCCGAGACCGGTCGCGCCGGCGGCCGCGGTACCGGCGTGTTCGAGGACGCTCCGTCGAGTCAGCGTGCGTTCGAGCATGACGCCGACGCTGGCCGCCCCATCCGCCTTCAACCCTCGGCGCCGCGCGGTCGGGTCCCTCGCGGCCCAATCGCGACCCAGTCGCGTGGCGTGCTAGCATCCGACGATGCCTCGCACCGTCGATACGCTTAAGTGAATGTACGGATTTGTACATCGTAAGACGAAGCCGTTCATTAGTGATTCACTATGCAGGACTACATCGAGCGCGTGACCGACGGCACCGACCTCACACAGGACCAGGCCCGCGACGCCGCCACCGCGGTGTTCGAGGACGCCACCGACGCACAGATCGGCGCGCTGCTCTCGGGGCTCCGCGCGAAGGGCGAGACCGAGGCCGAGATCGCCGGGTTCGCCGAAGGGATGCGCGACGCCGCCCGAACCATCCAGCCCGACCGCGCCCCGCTCGTCGACACGTGCGGGACCGGCGGCGACGACTACGACACCATCAACGTCTCCACCACGAGCGCGATGGTCGCCGCCGGCGCCGGCGTCCCCGTCGCCAAACACGGCAACTACTCCGTCTCCTCCTCCTCCGGCAGCGCCGACGTCCTCGAGGAGGCCGGCGTCGACGTCGACGCGGAACCGCCGGCGGTCGAATCCCAGATAGAGGCCGACGGCGTCGGCTTCATGCTCGCGACCGTCTTCCACCCCGCGATGAAGGCCGTCATCGGCCCGCGGAAGGAACTCGGGATGCGCACCGTGTTCAACGTCCTCGGGCCGCTCACGAACCCGGCGGGCGCGAACGCGCAGGTCGTCGGCGTCTACGACCCCGACCTCGTCCCCGTCCTCGCGAGAGCGCTCGCGCGGATGGACGTCGAGCGCGCGCTCGTCGTCCACGGCAGCGGCATGGACGAGATAGCCATCCACGACGAGACCGTCGTCGCCGAGGTCACCGGCGACGAGATATCCGAGTACACGCTCACGCCCGAAGACCTCGGCCTCGAACGCGCCCCCGTCGAGGCGGTCGCCGGCGGCACGCCCACCGAGAACGCCGCGGACATGACGGGCATCCTCGAAGGTGACGTGACGGGCGCGAAGCGAGACATCATCCTCGCGAACGCGGGCGCCGCCATCTACGTCGCCGGCGAGGCCGAGTCGCTCACGGACGGCGTCGCGGCGGCGCGCGAGGCCATCGAGTCCGGCGCGGCCGCGTCGAAGCTCGCGGACCTCCAGGGCGAGGCATCGACCGCCGCGACGGCCGAAGCGGGCGCGGACTAGCGATGACGCGCACGAAGGTCTGTGGACTGACGCGCGAGGCGGACGTCGACCAGGCGGTCGACGCCGGCGCGGACGCGCTCGGGTTCGTCGTCGACGTCCCCGTGGACACGCCCCGGGAACTCGCCGCGGAGCGCGCCGCGGAACTCGTCGGTCGCGTCCCGCCGTTCGCGACGACCGTGCTGGTGACGATGCCGACCGCACCGCAGCGCGCGGTCGACCTCGTCGCGCGCGTCGACCCGGACGTCGTCCAGTGCCACGGCGACCTGTCGCCGGGCGACGTCGCGTACCTCCGGTCGCGCGTCGACGCTCGCGTCCTGAAGGCCGTGGACGCGGACGACGTCGAGACCGCGAGGCGGTACGCGGACGTCGTGGACGCACTCCTCGTGGACTCCGCGGACGCGGACGGCGGCGGCGGCACGGGCGAGACCCACGACTGGGAGCGGACGCGCGACGCCGTTCGCGACCTCGACGCGCCGGTCGTCCTCGCGGGCGGGTTGACGCCGGGGAACGTCGCGAGCGCCATCGACGTCGTCGACCCGTTCGCGGTGGACGTCGCCAGCGGCGTCGAAGCCAGCGGTGGCGTGAAGGACCACGACCGCGTCCGCGAGTTCGTCGACGCGGTCGGTGCGGCGACGCGCGCAGCACGCGAGGACGCCGCCGGCGACGTCGACGACGAGGTGGCGGCGTGACCGACGACCGCGCGGCGGGTGACAGCGACGCGAGCGACGAGTCGACGGACGGCGTCTCGCTGGCGCCGGACCGCGAGTCCTTCGGGACGATCGCCGAGCACGCGCTCCGCGACGGCGGCCCCGCGGTGGTGCGTGCGAGCGTCGAACTGGACGTCGACGTCACGCCGCTTGGCGCGTACGCGGCGCTGACGGGGCGGACCGCGGACCCGCCGGGGAGCGACGACGACTACGCGTTCCTCCTGGAGAGCGCGGAGAAGGTCGCGTCGAGCGACCCGGCGGGCGCGTTCCGGCCGAGTGCGGCCGCCGACGAGGACGACGACGCGAGCCGGCACGCGCGCTACTCGTTCGTCGGGTACGACCCGGCGGCGGTCGTCACCGTCGACGGGCGCGACGTGGACGTGGACGTCCTCGGGAGCGACCGGTACGAGGACCTCGTCGACCCCGAGGGCGCGCTCGCCGACGCGGCCGCGACCGACGACGGTCCCGGCGAGTCGTCCGCGGACGTCTTCGACCGACTGCGGGCGGCGATGCCCGACGCGGAGACCGCGGGCTTCCCGACCGGGGACCGCCAGCATCTCCAGGGCGGACTCGTCGGGTTCGTCGGGTACGACGCGGTGTACGACGCGTTCCTCGACGAGGTCGGCGTCGACCGTCCGGAATCGCGGTTCCCGGACGCGCAGTTCGTGCTGTCGACGAAGACGCTCGTGTTCGACGACGTCGCCGAGTCGCTCGAACTCGTGTTCACGCCCGTGCTCTCGCCCGAGGAGGACCCCGGGGCCGTCTACGACGTCCTCGAGGGCGAGGCCGAGCGCGTCAGCGAGTGCCTCGCGAACGCCGACGCCCTGGAGACGGGCG
This sequence comes from Halorubellus litoreus, assembly GCF_037081675.1. Taxonomy (GTDB): domain Archaea; phylum Halobacteriota; class Halobacteria; order Halobacteriales; family Natrialbaceae; genus Halorubellus; species Halorubellus litoreus. The sequence goes on from NZ_JAZAQL010000005.1 coordinate 296,703, forward strand.
GGTTCGTTCGCGAGCGCGAACGCGCCGGGAGCCGCGAGGCGTACGAGGAGTCGGTCGCGAAGGCGAAGGAGCACGTGCTCGACGGCGACGTCTACCAGGCCGTGCTCTCGCGGACGCGGGAACTCGACGGCGACGTGGACGCGCTCGGGCTCTACGAGAGCTTGCGCGAAGTGAACCCGTCGCCGTACATGTACCTGCTCGGGCACGACGACCTGGACGTCGTCGGCGCGAGCCCGGAGACGCTCGTCTCGGTCCGGGGCGACGAGGTCGTCGCGAACCCCATCGCGGGCACCATCGAGCGCGGCGACAGCCCCGTCGAGGACCGCGCCCTCGCCGGCGAACTGCTCGCGGACGCGAAGGAGCGCGCCGAGCACACGATGCTCGTCGACCTCGCGCGGAACGACGTCCGGCGCGTGAGCGAGTCGGGGAGCGTGCGCGTCGAGGAGTTCATGAACGTCCTCAAGTACAGTCACGTCCAGCACATCGAGTCCACCGTCACGGGCGAGCTCGCGCCAGATGCGGACGCGTTCGACGCCACCCGTGCGAGCTTCCCCGCGGGGACGCTCTCGGGCGCGCCGAAGATCCGCGCGATGGAGGTCGTGGACGCGCTCGAGGAGGACCCGCGGGGCGTCTACGGCGGCGGCGTCGGGTACTACTCGTGGACGGGCGACGCGGACGTCGCCATCGTCATCCGGACCGCGACCGTCGAGGACGAGGGCGAGTTCGACCGCGTCACCGTACGCGCCGGTGCGGGCGTCGTCGCGGACAGCGACCCGGCGAGCGAGTACGAGGAGACGGAACAGAAGATGCAGGGCGTCCTCGACGCGCTCGACCGCATCACGACCGAACCCGAGGACGACGTCCCGCCACCGGAGGTGTCGCGATGAGGGTCCTGTTCGTCGACAACTTCGACTCGTTCACGTACAACCTCGTCGAGTACGTCGAATCGTCGCTGCTCGCGACGCGCCCCGCCGCGGACGTCGCGGTCGAGGTCGTCCGGAACACCGCGACCGTCGACGACGTCCGCGCGTTCGACCCGGACGCCATCGTCGTCTCGCCGGGGCCGGGGCACCCGAAGAACGAGCGCGACGTCGGCGTGACGATGGACGTCTTCCGCGACGTCAGCCCGGACGTGCCGACGCTCGGCGTCTGCCTCGGGCTCGAAGCCGCGGTCTACGAGTACGGCGGGACGGTCGGTCGTGCGCCCGAGCCAGTCCACGGGAAGGCGTGGCCGATCGCGCACGACGGCCGCGGCGTCTTCGCGGGCATCGAGCAGGGGTTCTCCGCTGGCCGCTATCACTCGCTCGTCGCGAGCGAGATCCCCGAGTGCTTCGAGGTGTCGGCGACGACCGACCACAGCGACGAGGGGCCGAGCGGCGTGGACGTCGCGACCGACGGCGGCGTCCGCGCGGGCGCGGCGCGCGGCGACGGCGACGCGCTCGTCATGGGCGTCCGCCACCGCGAACACCCCATCTCGTGCGTGCAGTTCCACCCGGAGTCGGTACTCACGGGTCGGGGACACGACGTCGTCGAGAACTTCCTCTCGCTCGTCGACTGACCGCGTCGACCGTCCGCTGAGAGGATTGCTCCGCTACGTCTTCGGTGAGTCCCTACGCCAGGAGCGATGCGACGTCGACGACAGTGGTTCCGGGGAGGCCCAGCGGGTCGAAGTCGAACAGGACGTTCAGCGCGTACAGGATGCCGAGGACGATCGCGGCGACGATACCGACGCGGATGGCGATGGCGACCGCGACGCGCACGAGCAGCACGACGACGACGAGCACGACGAGCGCGATGACCGCGAGCGCGAGCGCGTCGAACCCGAAGGCCACCTGGAGTGGGAACATACCCGATTCCAGACCCACGGCGGGCATAAGTTTGTGGGCAAGGATGGGTGGTCGACGGTGCGCTGAACGCTCCGAACTCGGTTCGATGGCGCGTCGGGACCGCGCCGAGGCGACGCGAGGAACTATGTAGGAGACGCGTCAAACGGTTGGGATGAAACGACGTGGGGTGTTCGAGCTGGTCGGTGCAGCCGCCATCGGCAGCATCGCGGGGTACTACGCCGGGGCGAAGGAGCTACTCGGAATCCAGTCGTCGACGCCCGCGCTCGCCTCGTCGAGGGGGCCGGAGACGAGCACGGAACCGGCGTCGGACGGGGGTGGCGGGCCGCGGACGACGAACGGGGCGTTCGTCGACGAGTTCGAGCGCGAGCGCGTCGACCCGCTGGTCGCGGTCGACGGCTCGGTCGACGAGTGGGCAGTCGAGGACGGACTCGACGGCGAGAGCCTGACCGGGTCCGACGTCGCGAGCAGCGTCGCGTACGACCCCGGAACGTACGAGTGGACGGGCGACCGCCGCATCGCGGTGGCGTTCGAGGTGAACGACGCCTACGAGAAGGGGTCGGCGCTCGTCGACTTCTACGCGGACGACGTCCGCTGGCAGGCCGACTGCGGGGTGGCAGCGGGGGAGTTCGTCCTCCGGAAGTCAGACGCCAGCCGCGCGCCGCAACGCGTCGATCTGGAGCTCGACGCACGCGCCGAACACGAACTGGTCGTCGACGTCACCGGTGCGACCGTCGCGGTGACCGTGGACGGCGACCGCGTCACCGAGTACGAGGCCGCGTCGCCGCTCGGTCCCGGAACCGTCGGATTCAGCGTCCGCGACGACACGGAGACGGCCTTCGACAACGTCCGCGTCGAGGACCGCTGACCGCGCCGCCGGGGCCTGCTCGCCGCCGCCATCGGTGGCCGCGAACCGCGAGGCGGTCGCCGCCACGCCCGTCCACTTTCACTTCGGTTTGGGAGGGTTCAAGTCGCTCGCTCCCGAAGCGTCTGACAGAGATGATCCCGAGTGTCCGGTAGCGACAGCGCCCCAATTAAAACAGGGTTGTGTAACATCAATCGGAGTAGAAATCCGACCATTTATGGTACCCTCGCGTGTACCAAATCTTCGTCTCGAACGATGCATATGACACCATCTACAGCCGCCGAAAACGCCCGCAAGCTCGACGCTGCGGGCGGGGAGGGGAAGCGATGAGTCGGTCGAACGTCGGAGCGGACGAGGTCGACCTGCCGATCAAGCGAACCGAGGGCGACACGCTCGAGGACCGCCTCACGGGGAACGCGTACCACAACATCCTGCCCGCGCGCTACCTCCGCAAGGACGCCAACGGCGACCTCATCGAGGAACAGGAGGACCTCTTCGTTCGCGTCTCGAAGAACATCGCACTCGCCGAAGCCGTCTACGAGGCCGACAACCAGGACGTGACCGTCGAGGTCACGCCCGACCAGCTCAAGCCCGACCACCCGCGGCGCGACGAACTCGCCGAGGAGGTCTTCGGGAAGGGTACCACGGTCGACGACGACGCGTCCACCGAGCTCTCGGTGTACAACGTCAACAAGTTCGCGTACGACACCGTCGTCCCGGAACTCCCCGACGGCGTCCGCGAGCACGTCCAGGAGAAAGCGACCGAGTTCCAGGGGCTCATGGAGAACCTGTCGTTCATGCCGAACTCGCCGACGCTCATGAACGCCGGCGACGAACTCCAGCAGCTCTCGGCGTGCTTCGTCGACTCGCCCGAGGACGACATCGACGACATCCACCAGACCGCCAAGGAGGCCGCGCAGGTCTTCCAGAGCGGCGGCGGCATGGGGTACGCGTTCTGGCGGCTCCGCCCCTACGGCGACCCCGTCGGGTCCACGGGCGGCATCGCGTCCGGCCCCATCACGTTCATGCGGACGTACGACCAGATGTGCGAGACGATCGCCCAGGGTGGGGCGCGTCGCGGCGCACAGATGGGCGTCATGCGCATCTCGCACCCGGACGTCATCCAGTTCATCCACGCGAAGAACAAGGACGTCAGCCTCGCGCACTCGCTGCGCCTGAACGACCCGGACGACTACACGCACAACTCCTTCGCTGACGCACTGGAGGAAGCACGGGAGCTCATCGACGACGAGGGGAAGGTCCCCAAGCACCTCCGGAACGCCGTCGAAGGCCACCTCTCGAACTTCAACATCTCCGTCGGCGTCACCGACGACTTCATGGACGCCCTCGAAGCCGGCGAGGAGTTCACGTTCACGAACCCCCGCACGGGCGAACCCCATATCGCGACCGCGGAGACGAAGGAGCTCTACGAGATGTTCGGGCTCGGCGAGCACGTCGAGGTCGGCGAAGAGCTCTCCGTGCCCGCGGAAGCCCTCTGGGAGGACGTCATCGAAGGCGCCCACGAGAACGGCGAACCGGGCGTCATCTACCTCGAGCGCGTCAACAAGAAGCACTCCTTCGACGTCGAGGAGCACCCCGAGCACCGCATCCTCGCGACGAACCCCTGCGGCGAGCAGCCCCTCGAGGAGTACGAGGCGTGCAACCTCGGGCACATCAACCTCTCGACGCTCGCGGACCTGGACGCGCCGGACTGGCGCGTCTGGTACGACGAGCACGGCGACGACTACGCGGACCTCGAGAACGCGGTCGATGCGTTCCTCGACGAGGCCGTCGACTTCGAGGAGTTCAACCGGCGCATCGAGCTCGGGACGCGGTTCCTCGAGAACGTCGTCACGATGTCGGACTTCCCGGTCCCGAAGATCGAGGAGAAGGTCCGCGAGATGCGGAAGATCGGGCTCGGCGTCATGGGGCTCGCGCAGCTGTACATCCAGCTCGGAATGCGGTACGGCTCCGAGGAGTCCAACGAGGTCGCGAGCCAGCTGATGACGCACATCAACCACGAGTCCAAGTGGACGAGTCACGAGCTCGCCGAGGAACGCGGCGCGTTCGCGGACTACGCGGACTCGAAGTACGCGAACCCGACGGAGTACGCGGACTGGTTCGAGCACCACACCGGCCTCGACGCCGACGAGTGGGCAGACGGGTTCCCCATCCGGAACCACAACACGACCACCATCGCGCCGACCGGCACCACGAGCATGGTCGGGAACACGACCGGTGGCTGCGAGCCCATCTACAACGTCGCGTACTACAAGAACGTCAGCGACGACGTGCAGGGCGACGAGATGCTCGTCGAGTTCGACGACTACTTCCTGCGCGTCCTGGAGGCGAACGACATCGACGTCGACGCCGTCAAGGAGGAGGCCCAGGAGCAGATGGCGTCGAACGCGTTCGACGGCGTCGAGGGACTCGACACCGTCCCGGACGCCATCGGCGAGCTGTTCGTCGTCACGAGCGACCTCGAGGGGAAGGACCACGCCGCGGTCCAGTGCGCGTGCCAGGACGGCGTGGACTCCGCCATCTCGAAGACGTGTAACTTCCCGAACGACGCCTCGCCGTCCGACATGGACGAGGTGTACCGCTACATCTACGAGAACGGCGGGAAGGGCGTCACCGTCTACCGCGACGGCACCCGCTCGAAGCAGGTCCTCACGACGCGCGCGGACAACAAGGAGTTCGCGGACGAGGACGAGGCCGCGGAGGTCCTCGTCGAGCAGATCCAGGACGTCTTCGGCGGCATGGAGGCGTTCCTCGAGAACGACGACGTGCAGGCCGCACTCACCGAGGAGGTCTCGAGCCTGCTCGCGGCCGCGGACGGCGACCGCCGCCGGAAGCGCGACCGGCCCGCCGCGCTCCGCGGCGTCAGCCAGCGCGTGAAGACCGGGTACGGGAAGCTCTACGTCACCATCAACGAGGACCCCGACACGGGCGAGCCGTTCGAGGTGTTCGCGAACATCGGGCACTCCGGTGGGTTCACGAACTCCTTCACGGAGAGCCTGGGGAAGGTCATCTCGACGGCGCTTCAGGCGGGCGTCGACCCGGACGAGATCGTCGACGAGCTCTGCGGGACGCGGTCGCCGAAGGTGGCGTGGGACCGCGGCGAGCAGATCCAGTCCATCCCGGACGCCATCGGCACGGCGATGCGCCGGTACCTCGACGACGACATCGACAAGCCCTACCCCGAGCAGAAGACGCTCGAGGAGGCGGCCGACGACGGCGACGCGGCGGACGCGACCCAGCCCGACGGCGGGGCGACGACCGCCGACGCGTCCGCGGTGGACGCATCCGCCCCGAGTCCGCCCGCGGAGGGCGAGCCGGCGGCCGAGGAGACGAGCGACGCGGTCGACGACCTCATCGCGGCCGGGGAGAGCCCCGAGTGCCCCGAGTGCGGCGGGATGTCGCTCGCGTACACCGAGGGTTGCAAGACCTGCGAGTCCTGCGGCTGGTCGGAGTGCTGACCGCGTAGCAACGTCATCTTCTCTCGTCTTCTTCTCCCGGTTCTCCGGGCTTCTCGTCTTAGTTCCCGCCGAGTCCGAGGTCCTCGCTGAGGTTCGCGTACAGCGTCTCGAAGCTGGTCTCGTCGGCGGCGGCTGCGGCGGCGATGGCGCGCGGTTCGAGCGTCGCCTGCCGCGTCGCGCCTTCGACGACGAGGGTTTCGGCGAGTTCGCCGCGGTACTCGGCGGTGTGGTGCGTGCGGACGACGCCGGCGAAGTAGCCCGCGATGGCGTCGGTGCGGCCGCGGACGGAGAGGTCGACGTCGTCGACGTCCGGGTCGAACGCGACGGCGTCCGCGTCGGACTCTCGGTCCCGGCGCGCGATGTCGTCGAGCGCACCGAGCGACCCCGGCGTGAAGTCGAGCGCGTCGTGTTCGGCGGCGAACTCCGCGGCGAGCCTGTCGAACGCCGCGACGACGTCCGCGGGCGCGGGCTCCTCGCGCGGGTCGGCTTCGTCCTCGAAGGCGTCCTCGGCGGCGAGTTCGGGCGTTTCGGCGTCGAGTTCGCTCGCGAAGACGTCGTGGACGACCGCGAACGACGACTCGCCCTCGACGACGTCGCCGAGGACGCTCGGGACGGTGAGGACGAGCGGCTGCCCGCGGTGCGTCGCGGGGAGTTCGACCACCCACCCGGCGCTGTCGTCGAACGTCCACTCGCCGTCGTACGCGCGAACGAACGTCTCCCCGAGGTACGCGCCCATCCGCCGCACCGTCTCGTTCAACGCCTCGACGTCGTCGGTCTCGGTAGCGTCTCCGCTTCCAGCGTCTTGGTCTGTCGCGGCGGCGAGGTCGGCGGCGACCTCGTCCGCGATGTCGTCGAGCGCGTGCAGCGATTCGGGCGTGTAATCGAGGGTCGCGTCGGGGTGCGCGTCGACGAACGCGGCGGCGAGGTCGCGCGGCCGACTCGCGTCCTCGCCCGCGTCCGCGTTCGCCCCGGGTGCTGTCGCGTCGGCGTTCGCGCCGCGACCCAACAGTCGCTTCAGGGACGACAGTGGATTCATGCCCGAGCGTTGGTCGTGAGCGCGGAAAGGCGTGTCGCGGACGACTCCCGTCAGTCGAGTTCCTCGCTCGCACCCCGCGCGTGGTCGGGGAAAGGTTCACGCTCGCGGCGCACCGACGCGTTCCCGTGATAGCCTCCCGGACGGACCGCCTCCTCGTCGCCGCGCTCGCCGGCGTCGCCCTCGGCGCACTCCCGCCGTGGTTCCTCCGGAACCCGTTCTACGACGGTGTCTCGCCGACCGTCTACTATCCCGGACAGGGAACCGGCCTGGAGACGTGGGGGCTCGCGACGCTCGCACTCGCCGTCCTCGCCGTCGGCGTCCTCGTCGCTCGCGACGGCCGCGTCGCCACCACCTCCGCCGCGGTCGTCGGCGCCGCCGCGACCGTCGTCGCGCTCGACACCGGCGTCGAGGGCGTCATGGTTCCGTGGCTCCTCCCCGGCCCCGGCGTCGCCATCACCGCCGCCAGCGGCCTCGCCGTCCTCGCACTCGTCGCCCGCGACCGCGCGACCCCCGAGCAATAAGCCACGGTCTTCCCGCCCGAACCCCCGTCGTTAAGCCGCAGTCACCCTCCTCGAACCCCCGTCGTTAAGCCGCAGTCACCCTCCTCGAACCCCCGTCGTTAAGCCACCGGGACCGGAACGTGCACGCGATGACCGACGACGCCGACGCGACCGCCGGCGGCGGCCGCCCGTGCCCGATGTGCGACGCCGTCCTCTACCGACGCCACTGCAAGTACGTCTGCCCGAACCACGGCGTCGTCATGGACTGCTCGGACACCTTCCACCTCCAGCGCGAGTGAGTCAGTCGCCCTGTAGCGACGGCCCGTGAAACGCCGACGTAGCGAGAGCGAGCGACAGGGAAACGCCGACCTGGCGGTCGGCGTATGCTTGCCGAGTCAGTCAGTCAGTCGCTTCCGACGGCCACCCGTCGATAGAGCGGGCCGGCGAGGAGGATGGCGGCGGCGATACCGAGTCCGACGACGAGCCGGGGGTCGACGGCGCCGACGCCCTCGGCGGAGAGCGTCGACAGCGAACTGCCGACGAGGATGGCCGCGATCGTCCACGGGAGTTCGCCGACGACGGTCGCGGCGCAGAACGCCGGCAGGGAGACGCCGGTCATCGCGGCGGTCGCGGTGACGGCGTCCGCCGGAAGCGGCGCGAGCCGGGCGGCGGTGACCCCGCGGAAGTCTCCAGTGGTCTCGAAGTACTCGCCCGCGGCGGCGAGGAATCGCTCGCCGGGCGCGAGCCACGACAGCGGGTTGTCCTCGCCGTCACCGAAGTACCGGCCGGCGGCGAACACCGGTATCGACGTCAGGACCGCGCCCGCGAGCGCGACCGGAATCCCGACCGCGACGCCGTACCCGTACCCGACGACGACCGCGACGAGCGTCGTCGGCCACGCCACCAGCGGTCGGAGCAGGTAGCACGCAACGAGCGCGACGCCGAAGACGACGGGGTCGTCTGCGAGCGCGTCCAGCGCGGAGAACGTCGCGCTCGGCGACACCGCGAGCGACGCCACGACGACCGTGGCGACGAGCGCGACCCCGACCGCAGCGCGACGATGCATCACCACCGACTATCCCCCGGGTGCATGAACGTCTTTCCCCTCGCCCCCCGGTAGACCACGTTCGCGTCACCGCGGTGCGAGGTCGCCGGACGGCAGTGGGGCGCGCAACGCTTTTGGCTCGCGGCCGAGGACTCGAAGGCGATGACTGGCGACGACGGCGAGCGCCCGAGTGCGGGCGGGGGCGTGGAGGGCGACCCCGTGGAGGTCGGCGTCGAACTGCTCGCGAAGGCCGAGGACGCCGAGCTGTCGCTCGCCGACGCGATGGACCGCGTCGAAGCGGTCAGTACCGCGCCGCGGGTCGTCCGCGAGATACTCGACACCGCCGAGCTGCGCGGCGTCATCGAACGCGAGGACGGCGTCGTCGCGGTCGCGGGCGGCGGCGGGTACGTCTCGCAGACGACCGACGTCGTCCGCCGCGAGGGCGACTACGACTGCCGGCGCTGCGGCACCGGTCTCGCCACTGGGCACTTCGTGCAACTCGAGGCCGGCGAACTCGGGCCGTTCGGCTCCGAGTGCGTCAGGAAAGTCACGGGCCGCGACGACTGACCGCTCGAGGACCGCGGACGACGACGACGGCCGCCGAGAGCGGTCGATTCGCGCTACGAGCGCTCGCGGAGCTCCTCGATGAGTTGCTGGATGAGCGCTTGCTGTTGCTCGAGGAGGTCGTTCTGTGCGTCGACGCGGGATTCGAGGTCCTCGATGCGGTCCGCGAGGTCCGCGGCCGTCACGCCCGATTCGGTCGCGGGCTCGAACCCGGCGGCCGCGAACCCACCGCTCTCGTCGTCCTCGCTCCCGTCGCTCCCGTCGGCGCCCGCGCCGTCCCCGGCGTCGTCGGTCGCGCTCCCGTCCTCGGGGGACAGGAGCCGCGACGACTCCTCGACGCCGCCCGGAGCGGCGTCCCCGTCGGCGTCTGCGTTCGCGGTATCGTCCGCGGGCTCTGCACGCCGGCTGTCGGCGGACTCGGCGTCAGCGGACTGCGGTCGGCGGTCGGCCGAGCCATTGCTCTCACTCGCCTGCGGTCGGCGGTCGGTGGCGTCGTCGGCCGGTTCCGCGCGCCGCCGGCTGGCGTCGGCGCTCGCGTCCGCCCCCCTCGTCTCGGCTCCACCACCGGCAGCGTCCCCGCCACCGGACACCGGTCGACGTGGGTCCTCGCTCGCATCCGCGGGGTCGCTCGCACCCGAGTCGGCGTCCAGCGACTCGGATTTCTCGTCGTCGAGGAACGGGTCGCCGCTCGTGTCCGCCGGCCGCGACCCCGACCCCGACCCGAGCGGGTCGACGCCCTCGCCGAAGTCGACGCCGCCACCCGCGGACCCCGAGCCGGTCGCCGAATCCGGCGTCTCCTCGGCCGGGTCGACGAGCGCGTTCAGTTCCGCGAGCGAACTCACGTCGTAGTACGCGAACAACGCCTGCGTGAGGCGTTCGCGGACCACCGCGATGTGCTCGTTCGGCGTCTTGATGCGCTGCGGGCGGCCGTCGACCGCGATGACGATCTGCGTCGCAACGCTCCCCTCCTCGAAGTCGAGCGCGGTGACGTCCTCGAAGTGGTACTGCTCGTGGTCGGCGTCCCAGACCGCGCTCCCGACGTGCTTCAGGAGGCGGTCGCTCGTCACGATGAGCGTCAGCTCGCTGAACCGGAACGTCTGCACGACCGTCTCCCCGGGGTCCGTGACGCCGGAGCCGTTGAGGACGCCGGCGAGCACGGGATGGAGGACGTCGTCGGCGACACTCGAGGGAACGGTGAAGTCGCGTTCCCCGTCGATACTGTACGTGAGCGTGATGCGCGTCTTCCGACGACCGTCCTTGACGGTGACGCGCTCTGCGTCGTGCGGGTACGACTCGACGGATTCGTCGCTCAGGAGGCTCTCCGAGCGGTAGACGAGCGTCCGCGACGCGGTGACGAACAGGCCGTCTTCGCCGCCGAGCGACACGCTCGCAGCGACCTCTTCGCCGTCGAGCTCTCCTTGCACGATACCCGGAACGTCCATGCGCCGTCCTTCACGAGAGTGCGGCTTAAATCCGTGGGGACGTCGTGTCGCCGCGGCGACGCGATGGACTGAGACCCCGTCTCGTACCGCGGTAACATGAGAAGGTTCAAGTCCCGGAGCGGACTACGAACTGGTGAGGCCGGGTGGCTTAGCTGGACATAGCGCCGCACTCATAGGGTTTCAGAGATTCGGTGCGGTACCACAGCCTTGGAAGGCTTACGCGTGACCTCGGGGCCCGCCGAGCCTCGAACCTGGGTCATGCGGAGATCGCGGGTTCGGAGCCCGCCCCGGCCACTTTCTCGGAGACGCCACGACGCGTCAGCGAGCGGCTTCTCCACACGAAACGTGGCCGGGAGCGGGCGGAGAACCCGTTTACGGTCCCCGCGAGCGCCAGCGAGCGGGGAGTCGCGAGACGAACGAAGTGAGTCTCGCGGTAGTTCGGAGCCCGCCCCGGCCACTTCTTCCACGAGAGCCAACGGTTGGTGAGCGGTGACGCGGTCAGATACCGTCCGGGTGCGTGAGCTGGTCGTCGGCTTCCGCGACGAGCCCGCGCTGGATGGCGGCGTCGATGATGGCCTCGCACTCGTGGTCCGGGATGTCGTACGCGCTTCCCGCGATGGACTCGATCTCGGCGCGAGGCACCGGGAGGTCGCGGTTCTTCAGGAGTCGGACGACCTTGTTGTACGTCCGCGGGTCGACGTCCGGGGTGTCGCGTTCGCTCGACGACGCCGAGGTGTCGTCGATCGAGCCGTCGGGGCTGGCGTTCGACGCGCTCGCCGTGCTCGGGGTCGACTCGCGGTTCGTCGCGGCGGTCTCCTCGCGGGACTGGTCGTCGAACGCGATGCCGTCGGTGTCGTCGTCCGATTCGGCGTCCTGGATGGGTGTCGTCGGTGCGTCGTTCGCGTCGGCGAACACGCTGTTCGAGGCGGTGTCGTCGGCGTCGTCGAACACGGACGTGGTGTCGTCGACCTCGAACGGCGTGCCGTCCTCGCCGGCGGATGCAGTCTCGGCGGTGTCGTCCGCGGCCGATGCGGTCCCGGTGGCGTCGCGTTCGTCCGCGCTCGCGTCGCCGTCGGTCGTCGTCGACGCGTCGTCGTCGGCGACGTCCGAGAGGATGCTCGGCGGAACGACCGCGTCCGCGTCCCCTGCTCCGGTCGCGTCGGGTTCGTCGCCGGCATCGGCTGCGGTAGCGTCACCGCCGGCGGTCGAGTCATCGGTCGCGGCGGCGCGCGTGGTCGCGGACGCGTTCGCTGCGGCGACGACAGGGTCGAGGACGCGTTCGAGCTTTCGCTCGCAGGTCCCGCAGAGGACGACGGTGGTCTGGTGTGCTGGCGTCGGCGCGAGCGCTTCGGGGACGACTGTCGACTCCCTGAGCGAGACGTCCATCGCCGCGCCACAGAAGTAACACGAGGAGAGGTCGGCCATGCCCGAGTTCGACGCTCGCACCCCACCTAAAACTTGCCACGCCACGCCACGAACATGATTCCTGGAGGAAACGCGGCGAAAAAATAATGCTCCTGGAGGGCGAGTGTCGTGTCATGAGCGAACACGACGAGCACGGCTCCGGCGGGGTCCTCGTCGACCCGCCGACCGCGGCAGCGCTCGCCGCGGTCCCGTCGAACGACCCGGTGAGCACGACCGAGGTCGCCGACGAACTGGACGTCCCGCGAGCGACCGCACGGGACGCACTCCTCGAACTGACCGCAGCCGACGACCTCGCGCACCGACAGGTCCGCGGTCGCGTCGGCGTCGTCGACGTCTGGTATCGGCCGCGCGAGACCGACGAGGCGACGCTCGACGACCGCGTCGACGACGCACTCGCCGAACTCGCCGTCCCCGGTGCGAGCGAACTCATGCAGGACTGGCGGCGCGACGCCGTCCGCGAAGCGTTCGAGCACCTCCGGGACGCCGAGCGAGCGGACGCCTCGGCGGTCGTCGACGCCGTCTACCCGACTCACGAGGCCGGATACGACAGCGAGGAGGCGTGGTGGGGGATGGTCGCACCACGCCTGTCGCGACTCCCCGGCGTCGAATCCGGCGGGGACGGCGACCCCTGGCGGTTCGTCGCGGACGTCTGAGAAGGGACACCGACCGGCTCCGGTAACGAAGCGCGTGCGGACCGGCCGAACGAAGCGCGCGAGTCAGTAGATGAGTTCGTCGTCGTTCTCGACCATGTAGAGCGTGCGCGCCGCGATGTTCACGGCGTGGTCGCCGACGCGCTCCAGGTCCCGGATCGTCAGGAGGAGGCGGGAGACGTCCGCCATGAGCGTCTCGACGTTCGCGCCGTCCTCGAGTTCCGTCTCGATGAGGTCCCGGACCACCATCTCGCTCGCGTCCTGACAGAGTTCGTCGAGGTCGTCGTCGCTCGCCGCGATCTCGCGGCACGCGACGGTGTCCTCGGTCTCGTAGGCGGCCATGGCGTCGCGCACCATCTCCGCGGTGACGTCGCCGATAGCTTGCACGTCGACCTCCGGGAACACGTCGCGGTCCGCTTCGAGCGTGTACTCCGCGAGGTTCACCGCGAGGTCGCCGACGCGCTCCAGGTCGGTGATGATCTTGAACGACGCGGCGATGAACCGGAGGTCGCTCGCGACCGGTTGCTGGAGCGCGATGAGGTCGATGCACTCCTGTTCGAGTTCGAGGTACGTGTCGTTGACCTCGCCGTCGCCCTCGATGACGGAGCGAGCGCGCTCGTCGTCCTTGGATTCCAGGGCGACGAACGCGTCCTGGAGGCGGTCGAGGACGAGTTCGCTCATGTAGAGGATGTCCTCGCGTAGCTCCTCCAGTTGGTCCTGGTAGGTCTGTCGTGGCATACGCGAACCTCAGACCGTCCCCGTTCAAAAATCTTCGTCACTCGACCCCGCTGTTTCTATAGTGTGTATATCGTTCTATTTGACTATATACTACACGTAGTTCTCTAGTGTGGGCGGGAGCGATACCGACGCACTTCGAGCGGGTTCGCTGCTGGGCTCTCGGCGGTATCGGCGGCTCCTCCCGGCATTCTGGCGTCCACGTGGGGATCGCCACCGAGCCGACCGCGTCGATATATAGGAATAGTCGGATTTATGGTCGGCGGTTGGATATCGACTGGCATGGAGACGCGCAAGGTGCAGGTGACCGGTGGGTCGACGTTCACCGTCTCGCTCCCGAAGGACTGGGCGACCGAGAACGGCGTGTCGGCGGGGACGACGGTCGAGTTCTACCCGGAGGACGACTCGCTGCTGTTGACGCCGAAGAGCGAGACGGAGCGCACGCGCGGCGCGCTCGACGTCACGAACCTGGAGGGCGAGCAGTTGACGCGCGCGGTGATGACGATGTACGTCTCGGGGTTCGACATCATCGAACTCGAGGCGAACCGCATCACGACCGACCAGCGTCGCGCCATCCGCGAGGCCACTCAGGGCCTGGTCGGCGTCGAGGTCCTGGAGGAGACCGGGGATAGCGTCGTCATCCAGGACCTCCTCGATTCCTCCGAGTTGAGTATCACGAACGCGGTGACGCGGATGCGCCTCATCGCGCAGTCGATGCTGGAGGACGCGGTGACGGCGCTCGTGGAGAACGACACGGACGTGGCGCGCGACGTCGTGGAGCGCGACGAGGACGTCGACCGGCTCTGGTTCGTCGTCTCCCGCATCTTCCGGTCGACGCTCCGGTCGCCGCGGGCCGCCGAGGAACTCGGCGTGAGCCGCGAGGACTGCTTCGACTACCACTCGAGCGCGCGCCAGCTCGAACGGATCGCGGACCACGCGGCGAAGATCGGGAACCTCGCGCTCGACCTGGAGGGGATGGACGACGAACTCGCGGGCGCGTTCGACGACCTGCACGAGGACGCGTCGAACGTCGTCGACCTGGCGATGGACGCGCTGTTCGAGGCGGACGCCGACGAGGCGACGCGGCTCGCGAACCAGGCGCGCAAGGACATCCTCGGCATCGACGAGCACACGCGACGCATCGACGAGTTGCTCCGGGAGCGCGACCCGCAGGTCGCACAGAGCCTCGGGCTCGTCGTCGACTCGCTGTCCCGTAGCGCGGACTACGGCGGGAACATCGCCGAGACCGCCTTGCAGAAGGCTGCACCGAGCCCCTGAGCGCGCGAACGGAGCACTGGACGACTGCGCGAGCGGGCTGAGGAAGGGATACGCGGCGAGTGCGGACCGAGGGATTTTCGACGCTGTGGCGTGGAGTGTGGGGGTATGACTGACGAACCCGCGGAGCGAATCGTGCCGGCGGTTCACGACACGGCCGAGGACATCGCGTCGATGGAGATTCGAGGTGCGGCGACGATCGCTGACGCGGCCGCAGGTGCGCTCGCGACGCAGGCGGAGGCGTCGACCGCGGAGACGCCCGAGGCGTTCGAGGCGGAGTTGAAGGCGGCGGCGCGACGGCTCTACGAGACGCGGCCGACGGCGGTGTCGCTCCCGAACGCACTCCGGTTCGTGCTCTGGGACATGGAAGGCGGGAGCGTCGACGCGCTCCGGGAGAGCGTCGCCGAGAGCGCGGCGGGCTTCCAGACGGACCTCGCGGAGGCCCAGGACCGACTGGGTCGCATCGGCGCGAACCGGCTGCGGGACGGCGACGTCGTGATGACGCACTGTCATTCGACGGACGCGTTGTCGTGCGTGAAGGCGGCGCTCGACCAGGGGAAGGACATCTCGGCGGTCGTGAAGGAGACGCGACCGCGAAAGCAAGGTCACATCACCGCCGAACAGCTCCGCGAGTGGGGCGTGCCCGTGACGCTCGTCGTCGACAACGCCGCGCGCCGATACCTGGAGCGCGTCGACCACGTGCTCGTCGGCGCGGACTCCATCGCGGCCGACGGCAGCGTCATCAACAAGATCGGGACGTCCGGGCTCGCGGTGAACGCGCGCGACCGCGGCGTCCCCATCATGGTCGCCGCCCAGACCATCAAACTCCACCCGGGAACGTTGACGGGTCACACCGTCGAGATCGAGAACCGCGACGAGAGCGAGGTGCTCGAGGACGCGGAACGCGACCGCATCACGGGCGGTGACCCCGACGACGCGGACCTCGTCGTCGAGAACCCGGCGTTCGACGTGACGCCGCCGCGGTACGTCGACGCGATCGTCACCGAACGCGGCCAGTTCCCGCCCGAGAGCATCGTGACGCTCATGCGCGAGCTGTTCGGGACCGACGTCGGCGAACCCTGGGAGTGACGCGTCGATAGTCGCACGCGCCGGTAAACCGCCGGGAGCGAAGCGCCAGCAGACCGCCTCGTGCGAACGTGCGGGTGTCCCGACCGGAACCTTCTTTCCACTCCCCGTACCGAGGATATGACATGGTTGGTGGCGTTTACACGATTCCGTCGCTGTTGTACGTGGTGCCGCTTCTCCTCGCGTTCTTCGGGGTGGCGGCGCTCCTGTGGGCGATACAGCCCCCGACGACGGACTGGACGGTGGTGTCGTTCGCGCCGTGGATGGCCATCGGGTCAGTCCTCTTCCTGCTCGACGGCCTCGAGGCGTACCCCGCCATCGTCGCGCCACTGTTCGGGCCGGTGACGGTGTACGTGACGACCGCGATATTCGCGGGGTTCGTCTGGATACTCATGACGTTCATCGCCGGCATCCGGAAGGGGTTCGACATCTACTACGGCGTCGGCGTGTTCGGCGGTGGCGTCGCCCTCATGCTCGTCGTCTTCCTGTTCCTGACGGGTATCAACGCGCAGACGTTCAACCCCGTCTATCCGGTGTTCGGGACGATCGTCGCGGCGCTCGTGACGGCGCTCGCGTGGGTGCTCCTCTCGTTGACGTACACGGACGTCGCGCGGTACACGGGGCGGACGGGTGCGTTCGTCGTGTTCGCGCATTCGCTCGACGGCGTGTCGACCGCGCTCGGGTACGACCTCCTGGGGGCGGGTGAACGCACGCCGCTGTCGCGGGTCATCCTCGAGTTCTCGGGGAGTCTGCCGACCGCGCAGTACGTCGGCGCGGGCTGGCTGTTCGTCGTCGTGAAGGTCGTGCTCGCGCTCGTCATCGTCGCGGCGTTCCGCGAGTACCTCGAGGAGTCGCCGCGGCGCGCTCGATTGGTGCTCGCGTTCGTCGCGGCGGTCGGGTTCGGCCCGGGCGTGTACAACCTCCTCCAGTTCACGTTGACCGACCAGGACGTCGTGTTCGCGGCCGTTCGCGCGCTCGGAGGTGCCTGACGTGCGGGTGCTCGTTGCCGGGCACGTGAACTGGGACGTGACGCTGCGGGTCGACCAACTCCCGGAGCCGGACGGCGAGTCGCGCATCCACGACCAGCGTTCCTCCGGGGGTGGGTCGGCGGCGAACGTCGCGTACGACCTGACGCTGCTGGACGTTCCCGCGGGGATCGTGGGGAGCGTCGGCGACGACGAGTACGGGTTCCTCGCGACGCGGGAACTGGAGGAGTCGGGCGTGGACCTGTCGGGGATGGCGCGTGTCGAGGGTGCGGAGACGACGGTGAAGTACGTGCTCGTCGAGGAGGGCGGCGAGGTGTCGATGCTCGCGAACGACGGCGCGAACGAGGCGGTTGCGCCAGCGGACGTCGACGACGCGTTCGTCGCGAGCGCCGAGCACGTCCACCTGACGAGTCAGCGGCCGGATACGGCGGCACACATCGCGCGGGTCGCGAGCGACGCGGGGGCGACGGTGAGCGTCGACCCGGGGCGGCGGCTCGCGCACCGCGATTACGGCGACGTGCTCTCGAACGCTGACGTGGTGTTCGTGAACGACAAGGAGGCGGAGGTGGTACTGGACGCGCCGCCGAAGGAGGTGTTCGCGGGCCAGGTGCTCGTCGTCAAGCGCGGCGCGGCGGGTGCGGAGGTGCACGCGCCCGAGGGGCACTTCGAGCACCCGGGGTTCGGTATCGACCCCGTGGACACGACGGGCGCCGGGGACGCGTTCGCGGCTGCGTTCGTCGCGACGCGCCTGGACGGCGGCGACTACCACACCGCGCTGGAGCGCGCGAACGCCGCCGGCGCGTACACCGCGAGCACGGAAGGTGCGCGGCAGGCGCCGACGAGCGACGCGCTCGCGGCGTTCCTCGACGAACGGACGTAGTTCGGCGACGGCGACCCGCTACGCCGCCTCTATCTCCTTGAGGTTCACGTCCTCGTAGCCGTCGGCCTGCGCGCGCTCGCTGGCCTTCTCGATGGCTTCCTGCGTGTCGAACACGCCGTCCTCGACGGCGACGGTGTACGTCACGACGTCGTCCTGGTCTCCCACCCAGAGGTGCACGTCCACGTCCTGCATGCCCGAGTCGTCATCGTCCTGCGGGAAAAAGGTACGGCGCCCGACGGAGGGTGGCGAGCCAGCGGTCGGCGGTGGTCGCGGGCGGCGCGCTCCCGGCCGGCGTGCTCGCGCCCGGCGCGCTCAGCGGTGCGTCGCGAGCCGACGTTTGAGGCGCTTGGCGGCGTCGCCGGCGGCGTCGAAGTACGCCTTCTCGCCGCTTGTGTTCTCGCCGGCGAAGATGATGCCGCGCGAGGAGTTCACGAGCCCGACGTCGCGGCCGTCGCGCTCCGCGAGCCCGAACTCGACGGCGGCTTCGGCGTCGCCGCCCTGCGCGCCGACGCCCGGGACGAGGAAGGGGAGGTCCGGGACGAGGTCGCGCACCGCTTCGAGTTCGTCGGGCGTGGTCGCGCCGACGACGAGCCCGACGTTCCCGTGCTCGTTCCACGTGCTCGCGAGGCGCGCGACGTGCTCGTACACGGTGCCGCCGTCAGCGAGCTCGTGGTCCTGGAGGTGCTTCCCGCCCGGGTTCGACGTCCGGCAGAGCACGAAGACGCCCTTGTCCTCGCGGTCGAGGAACGGCTGGAGGCTATCACGCCCCATGTAGGGGTTCACGGTGATGGCGTCGACGTCGTCGAGCACCTGCGCGTACTGGCGCGTGGTGTTCCCGATGTCGGCGCGCTTCGCGTCGAGGAGCACGGGAACGTCCTTCCCGTGGGCGTACGCGACGGTCTCCTGGAGTGCGCGCCAGCCGTCGGGGTCCTCGTAGAACGCCGCGTTCGGCTTGAACGCGGCGGCGTGCTCGTGGGTCGCGTCGATGATGCGTCGGTTGAACGCCCACCGCGGGAGGTCGTGGTCCGCGAGGAACTCGGGGATGCGTTCCGGGTCCGGGTCGAGGCCGACCGAGACCGGCCCCCCGGTGGACTCGATGCGGTCCGCGACGCGCTCGAAGAAGCCAGCTGTCATACGAGCACGCGCTCGCCCGGCACAAATCGGTCTTTCCATTCGCCCCCACGCGCACTCGACCAGTGTCGGTCTCCGACCGCCGGGTCCACGAGGCGACCAGGGCGATGAGGCGCCCAGGGCGATGAGGCGCCCAGGGAGATGAGGCGCCCAGAGGAGTGCGCGAGGCGACTGCAGGCGAATCTTCAATACCGAGGCGGTCCCCGTTCTTGACGTGACTGTCTACGAGACCGACGTCCCCGGCGTCGGACGGAAGTTCGAACTGGAGGTCGGTGACGAGTCGCGACTCGTCGTCCTCCTGCATCACGACGGCCGCCGCGAGCTGTTCGTCCGCGAGCGCCCCGAGGCGGACAGCGAACGCGTCGCGGACCTCACCGGCGAGCAAGCCCGCAAGCTCGGCGCGGTCCTCGGCGGTGCGTACTTCCAGCCCGTCGAGTTCTCGAACACGAGCGTCCCCCTCGGTGACGCCATCATCGAGTGGGTGACGATACCCGAAGGGTCGCCGGTCGAGGACGTGACGCTCGCGGACTCGAACCTCCGGGACGCCACCGGCGCGAGCGTCATCGCGGTCCAGCGCGGCCCGGACACCATCGCGAACCCGGACGCGGACACCACGCTCAACGCGGGTGACGTCCTCGTCGCACTCGGGACGCGCGACGAACACGCGGAACTGGAGTCGTTCGTCACCGCCGCGTAATCGTGGCGGAACCCCTCCTGTTCCAGGCTGCCGTCGCCATCGTCGTCCTCGCAGCCGCCGGCCTGCTCGCCCACCGATTCGGGCAGTCCGTCATCCCCGCGTACATCGTCGTCGGTATCGTCGTCGGTCCGAACGCGCCCGTCGTCGAAGGCGTCTCGCTGAACCTCCTCGAGAAGTACGAGTTCATCACGCTGTTCGCCGAACTGGGTATCGTCCTCCTGTTGTTCTTCATCGGCCTGGAGTTCAGCGTCGACCGCCTGCTCGCGCGCCGCGGCGAGTTCACGCGCGCCGGCACCGTCGACTTCGTCGCGAACGCCGGCGTCGGCCTCGCCATCGCGCTCGCGTTCGGCTTCGACCCGCTCGAAGCCGCGTTCGTCGCCGGCATCGTCTACATCTCCTCCTCGGCGATCGTCACGAAGACGCTCGTCGACCTCGGGTGGGTCGCCGACCCCGAGGCCGAGCCCGTCCTCGGCGTGCTCGTGTTCGAGGACCTCGTCATCGCCGTCTACCTCGCGATCGTCTCCGCGGTCGCCACCGGCGCGGGCGACCCCGTCGTCTCCGTCGGTATCGCGCTCGCGTTCCTCGTCGTCCTGTTCGCGGTCGCTCGCTTCGGCGGCCCGGTCGCCGAGCGCGTGTACGCCCACGAGTCCGACGAACAGTTCCTGCTCGGCGTCTTCGGGACGCTCGTCCTCCTCGGCGCTGCGGGGCTCGCCGCGGGCGTGAGCGAGGCCGTCGCCGCGTTCTTCCTCGGGATGGCGTTCAGCGAGACGAGTCACGTCGAACGCATCGAACGCATCCTCTCGCCCGCTCGCGACCTGTTCGCGGCGGTGTTCTTCCTCTCCATCGGCCTCCAGACGGACCTCGGGACGGTCAGGAGCGCGCTCGCGCTCGTCGTCGTCGCCGTCGTCCTCACGACCGCGAGCAAGCTCGCGTCGGCGTACTACGCCGGCCGGACGTACGGCCTCGACCAGCGACGCTCGGTCCGCGTCGCGGTCGCGCTCGTCGCGCGCGGCGAGTTCTCGCTCGTCCTCGCCGCCATCGCCACGAGCGTCGGCACCGGCGCGCTCGGCACCGAGATTCCCGCGTTCGCCGTCGGCTACGTGCTCGTGATGAGTATCCTCGGCACGACGCTCATGCGGTACAGCGACCTCATCACCGACCGGCTCGCCCCCGCGACGTGACGGAAACGGAGAGACGTGGTCGCGTCAGCGTCGTCGCACCCGAGCGGCGACGCGACGCCGCGGTGCCGCGGCGCCGTCAGGGTCGCTGGTCGCCGGCCTCGATACCGGCGTCGGTGATCTGTAACTGGACGCTCTCGCCGGCGGGTTTCGCGCGATGCTTCTCCAGGGTCGCCTTCCGGTTCCCGCCGCGGAACCGGTCGATGCGGACGACCGTCCCCGTCCAGTGCTCGAGGGTGTGACCGCCGAGCGCGCGCGTGCGGTCGCTGTCCGGGTCGCTGAACACCTGGTTCGTGACGACCACCGCGAGGTCGTGCCGGCGCGCGAGCCCGAGGAGGTGCGTGACCTGGTTCGCGACCTCGCGGAGCGAATCCCCGCCCTCGGCGTCGTTCCCGCGCTCCAACCGGTAGAAGCCCGTGACGGAGTCGACGACGACGAGGTCCGCCTGTTCGGCGAACTCCGCGACGTCCTGGACCGCCTCGGCCTGCTCGTCGAAGTCGAGCGCGTCCTTCACCACGACGTTCCCCGTGACGTCGTCGAGGGCCACGCCTGCTGCGTCCGCGGCCGCGGCCGCCACCGCCTCGAAGCGGTCCAGCGACAATCCCTCGGTGTCGACGTACACGACGAGCCCGCCCTGGGCGGCGACCGCGACGCTCGCCGAGAGCGCGACGTTCGTCTTCCCCGCCGCCGGCGGCCCGTACACTTGCGTGACGGTCCCGCGCTCCAGTCCACCACCCAGCAGGTCGTCGAGGGGGCCACAGCCCGTCGAGATGACGCCGTCGTTCACGAAGGTACTGGGGACGGGACCGCACAAAAACGCACGGGAAGCGACGCGGCCCACGCGACCCGGAGCGCGGCCGCGTCGTCGCCGCGCACTCGGCCGTCAGCAGCTCGGTTTCTTCAGGAGCGTGTCGTCGCCCGTATCGGAATCGGCGGTGCGGACGTACCGCTGTCCGTCGCGTTCGACGGCCGCGAGTCGGAAGCGTTCGCCCTTGTAGGAGACGACGATGGTCTTCTCGTCCTCGGCGATCATCTCGTGGACCTCCGCGGGCGTCCGCGTCGTGATCGACCCCGAGCGCGTCGTGAACCCGATCTCCTCGATGCACCGGCAGTCGTCGACGTCGGCGTCGTAGTCCATGCTCACGCACGCGACCTCGTAACTCGCCATGTCAGTCCTTTGGCGGGCGAACGGGAAGAGCGTTCGGCGGCACCGCGCTCGCGTCTGGCGTCGAGCCCGCGGTGACGGGACTTATCTCGCCGGCGCTCGAACCGGCGTGGCGTGATAGTGGTCGCGACGGCGGACTTCGAGGTGTATCACGACGTGGTGGGGGAGCTGCGCGACCGCGGGGTGGCGTTCACGACCGTCGAACCCGGCGACAACCTCCCCGAGAACGCCGCGGTCGTCGTCACCGGCCCGGGAGAGCGCGACACCGTCGAGCGCGACGCCCTGGGGGGCGACAGCGTCGAGGGCGTGCACGTCGTGGAGGCGGAGCCGGACGCGCCGCGAAAGGCGGTGGAGGCGGCGCTCGCGTACCTCCGCGGCGGCGACGGCCGGACGGTCGTCGGCGTCGACCCGGGCCGCAAACCCGGTATCGCGGTGCTCGCCGGGGGCGTCGTGGTGGCGGCGTTCCAGGTGCCGGCGAGCGACGCGGCCGCCGTCGTCAGTGAGGAGGTCGCCGGGGAGACGGACGCGGTGGTGCGCGTCGGCGACGGCGCGCGCCGCGAGGGCGCGAAGGTGATCGGCGGCCTCCAGGACGTCCGCGTGGAACTCGTCGACGAGACCGGGACGACGCCCTATCTGGGAACGGGCGCTCGCGGCATGGGCGACGTCCTCGCGGCGGTGAACATCGCGCGCACCGAGGGCGAGCCCGTCGAGTCCCGCGAGTTCGAGCCGACCGACGGCGAGATACAGCGCGTCAAGGACCGGTCGCGAGAGCTGTCGCCGGACAACCGCGCGGTCGACACCGCGCTCGCGCGTCGCGTCGCTCGCGGCGAACTCGATGTCGAGGCCGCGCTCGCCGAGCACCGCGCCGAGGACGACGGCGACGACGATGGCGACGGCGAAGTCGAAGAGGACGCGTAACGCGAGGCTGGACGCTCGCGGCGAGTGAACGAAACGATATCAGGAGCAGTGACGGTGGGCCGCGCCGTCGCCCCGCGGGGCAGTGTGCGAGGCCGGCCGAGGTGGGCGGTCGGTGCGGGGCGACGCCGGTCGGACCAGTGGGCGCTTGCACTGGCGGTCAGCGGGCAGTCAGCGTGCCGTCATCGGGCGGTCCGCGGCAGCGGGCAGTCAGCGTGCGTTCCAGGCGCAGTGCGTGCACGCGGGAACGCCCTGCACGTTCGCGAGGTCGCTCTCGCACGCCGGACAGGCGGTCGCGCCGGCGGGCCCCCCGTCGGTGACGGGGGTCGGTTCGTCGACGCTGGTGGTGGTGGACGCGTCGGCGTCCTCGAGGGTGACGTCGACGCCGCGGTAGCAGCCGAACGTGAAGTCGTGGGCTTCGGTGGGGTCGGCCATCTCACCTCCAACTGGCACCGCATCGAGTATAAGGCTATGTCTGGATGGATATATGTGCATCCCGCTTCCTAGAGGTGTATAAGGAGTACTTTCGAGTGGGTGGCGGCCGACGCTAGACTGGCGAGAGAGACCTTGTTCCTGCGTCACACGCCCTCGTAGTACGTGCTCTCGGCGCGCCGAACGACCTCTCTGATAGGCAGTCCGGTCTCCCTGGCAACGCGCGCGGCGTCGTCGTACTCGGCGCTCGCGTCGTAGCGCTCGCCGGCCTCGTCGCTCGCGACCTTCACCGTCACCTCGTGGGACTCCCCGTCGACGTCGACCGTGACGGTCTCGAACGCGCGGTCGGCGACCCAGCGGTGACTCGTGCTCGCCGCCCGGACGCCGAGCGTCCCGGTCTCCTCGGCGAGCCGGCGCGCGACCGCGTCCGCGTCAGCCGGCGCGCACACGACCTTCACGAGATGCCCCGGCCGCGACTTCTTCATCGTCGTCGGGAGAACCGTCGTGTCGTACGCCCCGGCGTCGGCGAGCGCGTCCTGCAGGCCGCCCAGTACTTCCGGCGTCGCGTCGTCCAGGTTCGTCTCCAGCACCGCGACGTCCTCCCGACGGAGGCCGCCCGTGGCGTCACCAACAGAGGCCCGCAGCACGTTCGGATGCGCGTCGAACGACTTCGAGCCCGCGCCGTACCCCGAGGCGTCCACCGTCATCGACGGCAGCGAATCCACGCCGTCGGCGTAGTACGCCAGCAGCGCCGCCCCCGTCGGCGTCAGGAGTTCGACGTCGATGGGGCCACCGCGTACCTGCCAGTCCGCGCGCTCCGCGAGCTCCATCACCGCCGGCGCCGGAACCGGATACGTCCCGTGCGCCATCTCGACGCTCCCGCCGCCGACCGCGACCGGCGTCGTCACCACGCGCTCCACGTCGAGGTCGTGCACGAGCGCGCACGCCCCGACGACGTCCGCGATGGCGTCGTCCGTCCCGACCTCGTGGAAGTGCGTCTCCACCAGCTCGACGCCGTGCACGCTCGCCTCCGCCTTCCCCAAGAGTTCGAACGCGCCGAGCGCGTCCTCGCGAACGCCCGCCGGCAGGTCGAGCCCCTCGACGAACTCCACGACCGCCGCGTACGACCGACTCGCGCCGTGGCCCTCACTCGAATCACCGTGCACGTGGTCGTGACCGTGTTCGTGGTCGTGGTCGTCGTGACTGTGTTCGTGGTCGTGGTCGTCGTGACTGTGTTCGTGGTCGTGGTCGTCGTGACCGTGTTCGTGGTCGTGGCTGTGGCCGTCGCCGTCGTCCTCCTCGTCGCTGTCGTTCTCGCCGGTGGCGTCGTCGTGGACGACGTCGACCTTCGTGGCGGTGATGCCGTTCCTGTCCACGTCGTGAACCTCGTAGGTGACGGGGAGCTGGGCGGCGAGGTCGTCGAGGACGCCCGGGTCCGCGCCGGCAGCGACGAGCGCACCCATGAGCATGTCGCCGCTGGCGCCGGTCCGACCGTCGAACGCGAGCGTTCGCATACCTCAACGAGCGGTGGCGAGCGCGAAAAGGCCCGCGGTCGGCTGCGACCCCCACACCAGCGCCGCGACTGGCTTCGGTCGAGCGGCGAGATGTGCGACCGCGAGGGACTAAGTGCGGTGGGTGCGTACGAATCGAACGTGTTCGAGGGTCTCAGAGATCGATGGGCGGCGTGGCGGGGGGACGGCGAGCCGGCGCACTCGCGGCCGCTCGGCGTCGTCCAGAAGCGGGGGCGCGAGGTGTTCGGCGTGAAACTCGGCGACGCGAAGGGCTGGCAGCCCGACTGGCGGGACGTCGAGGACCTCCACGAGGAGGCGATGGAGCGCTACGAGATCCGGCCGACGCCGGTCGGCCACGAGGTCGCGACAGTGCACTTCGACGCGGACGGCAACGTCGTCGACGTGGAGTGGTTCGACGAACCGCGTGCACCGGACGCGGCGTAAGTGGTCGGCGACGCCGATAGCGTTATGCGGCCCGCCAACAACCTTGCTAGTGAGTGGCATGGGTGGGTTGGTGACGTCCCGACGAGACGGTGACGGACCGCCGAAACCCCGTCTGAGCAAAAGACATATCGGGACCGGAGACCCACGTTCGACCATCCAGGCAGTCCCCAAATCATGAACGAAGTCCAACTGGAGGTGGCGAAGGCGTACCCGAACGACTCGGGGCGCGGTATCGCGCGACTTGACCCGGACACGCTCCTGCACCTGAAGCTCAGTCCCGGCGACATCATCGAGATAGAAGGTGCGGACACGACCGCGGCGAAGGTCTGGCGCGCGGACCGACAGGACTGGAACACCGACACCGTCCGCATCGACGGGTTCACGCGGCAGAACGCCGACGTCGGTATCGGCGAACGCGTGACCATCCGGAAGGCCGAAGCGACGAAAGCGGACAAGCTCACGCTCGCACCGCCCGAGGAAGCGAGCGTGCAGTTCGGGAGCGACGCGGCGGGCATGGTCAAACGCCAGATCCTGAAGCGCCCGGTCGTCGAGCGCGACATCGTGCCCGTGATGTCCTCGACGAACCATCCGTTCATGCGCTCGCCCGGGCAGGCGATCCCGCTCATCGCGGTGGAGACCCAGCCGGAGGGCGTCGTCCTCATCACCGAGGACACCGACGTCGAACTCCGCGAGGAACCCATCAGCGGGTTCGAGAAGACCGGGGGCGGCATCACGTACGAGGACATCGGCGGCCTCCAAGGCGAGATCCAGCGCGTCCGGGAGATGGTCGAACTCCCGATGAAGCACCCCCAGATCTTCAAGAAGCTCGGCATCGAGCCGCCCCAGGGCGTGCTCCTGCACGGCCCGCCGGGCACCGGGAAGACCTTGTTGGCGAAGGCGGTCGCGAACGAGACGTCCGCGAGCTTCTTCTCCATCGCGGGCCCCGAGATCATCTCGAAGTACTACGGCGAGTCCGAGCAACAGCTCCGCGAGATCTTCGAGGACGCGACCGAGGAGTCGCCCTCCATCATCTTCATCGACGAACTCGACTCCATCGCGCCCAAGCGCGAGGACGTCACGGGCGAGGTCGAGCGTCGCGTCGTCGCGCAGCTGTTGACGATGATGGACGGCCTCGAGAGTCGGGGGCAGGTCATCGTCATCGCCGCCACCAATCGCGTCGACTCCGTCGACCCAGCGCTCCGTCGCCCGGGCCGGTTCGACCGCGAGATCGAGATCGGCGTGCCTGACGAGACGGGCCGCGAGGAGATCCTCCAGATTCACACGCGCGGGATGCCGCTCTCCGACGACGTGAACCTCCCGAGTCTCGCGAGCGAGACGCACGGGTTCGTCGGCGCGGACATCGAGAGCCTCACGAAGGAAGCGGCGATGAAGGCACTCCGGCGGTACCTCCCCGAGATCGACCTGGACGAGGAGGACATCCCGCCGAGCCTCATCGACCGCATGATCGTGAAGCGCGACGACTTCCGTGGCGCGCTCAACGAGGTGGAGCCGAGTGCGATGCGGGAGGTCCTCGTCGAACTCCCGAAGATCACGTGGGACGACGTCGGCGGGCTCGACGACGCGAAGCAGAACATCGAGGAGTCCATCCAGTGGCCGCTCAATAACCCGGAGAAGTTCGAGCGGATGGGTATCGACCCGCCGGCGGGCGTCCTGCTCTACGGGCCGCCGGGGACGGGGAAGACGCTGATGGCGAAGGCGGTCGCGAACGAGACGAACGCGAACTTCATCAGCGTCCGCGGTCCCCAACTGCTCTCGAAGTGGGTCGGTGAGTCCGAGAAGGCGATCCGGCAGACGTTCCGGAAGGCCCGCCAGGTCTCCCCCACGGTGATCTTCTTCGACGAGCTCGACTCGCTCGCCCCCGCCCGTGGTGGCGAGGTCGGGTCGAACGTCAGCGAGCGCGTCGTCAACCAGCTTCTGACCGAACTGGACGGCCTGGAGGAGATGGGCGAGGTGATGGTCATCGGGGCGACGAACCGCCCGGACATGATCGACCCTGCACTCATCCGGTCGGGGCGGTTCGACCGCCTCGTGATGGTCGGCCAGCCCGAGCTCGAGGGTCGCGAGCAGATCCTCCGCATCCACACGGAGGACACGCCGCTGTCGCCGGACGTGAGTCTCCGCGAGCTCGCGGAGATGACCGACGGGTACGTCGGCAGCGACCTGGAGTCCATCGCGCGCGAAGCCGCCATCGAGGCGTTGCGCGCGGACGACGAGGCGACCGCGGTCGACATGAAGCACTTCCGGACCGCGATGGAGTCCGTCCGTCCCACCATCACGGACGACCTCCTCGAGTACTACGACCAGATCGAGGACGAGTTCCGCGGCGGCGCCGCGGAGACCCGCGACCGCCGGGGCGGCCGTATCGGCTTCCAGTAGTCGAGCGCGGCCGTATCGGCTTCCAGTAGTCGACTGCGTGCGTTCTTCTGTTGCCGGTGTTCGGTGGTCGGTGACCGGCTGGTTCGGGGCGAGTGCCTGCGGAAACGATTTTACGCGCGCTCCGCTTAGGACGCGCCAGTGTCTTCGGTTACCTCGACGCGTCGTACCGCAAACGGTCCGTATCGACCGACTCGTGACCCGCAGGTGCTCTTGCTCGTCGGTATCGTCGTCGCCGTCGTCGGCCTATGGGTCGTGGGGGTGATGTCGCCGGCGACGCTCTCGGGTGGGGAGAGCGGGCCGGTGTTCCCGTTCCGCGACCAGAGCGAGGACGGCCGGGTGTCGGTGTCGGTGAATCGGTCGGCGGTGGACCCCGGCGACCTGGTTGCGGTGACGGTGTCGGTCGATGGGAAGCCGGTGAGCGACGCGACGGTTCGAGTTGCGGGTGCGTCGTACGCGACGAGTGGCGATGGGACAGCTGTGGTGTCGGTCGACGAC
The DNA here is from genome assembly GCF_037081675.1 of Halorubellus litoreus. GTDB lineage: Archaea > Halobacteriota > Halobacteria > Halobacteriales > Natrialbaceae > Halorubellus > Halorubellus litoreus. The sequence goes on from NZ_JAZAQL010000005.1 coordinate 324,880, forward strand.
CCGGGGTCGTACGAGGTGACTGGGGTGCGTCCGGACGGGAATCGGTCGGCGACGACGACCCTCCGGGTGCGGCGGTTCGAGAGTGCGCTGTCGGTGTCGGTCCCCGAGTCCGTGGTGACTGGCGAGTCGATGCCGGTTCGCGTGGCTCGCGAGAACGGGAGCGCCGTCGATGCGGTCGTCGCTGCTGACGGGGAGACCGTTCGGACTGGCGCGGACGGCGTCGCGAACGTGACCTTCGACGTCGCTGGCGAGTTCGAAGTGCGGGCGTCGAAGGAGCCGACTGCGGAGTACCGGTTCGTCGAGGCGACTGGGGCGGTGACGGTGGAGCGGCGAGCGGTGGCGTTGGTCGCGACCGCGAACCGGAGCGCGCCCCGGGTCGACGAACCGGTCGCGGTGTCGGTGCAGCGGCGAGACACGGGTGAGGCGGTGAACGCGACGCTGTCGCTCGACGGTCGGACGGTCGCGACGGGCGCGGACGGCGTGGCGACCGTGCGCTTCGACGCCGCGGGCGAGGTGGTCGTCGTGGCGGGCGCGAACCGGACGCAGGCGGTTCGGTTCGTCGACGGTCGGGCGCGCGTCGACGTGCGACGGATTCCCGTTCCGCTCTCGGTGTCGGTGTCGCCGAACCCGGTTCGGGAGGGCGAGCGTGCTCGGTTCGTCGTTCGACGGACGGATACGGGCGAGCGCGTCGGCGCGTCCGTGGAACTCTACGGGAGCGCGTACCCGACGGGGGCGGACGGTCGCGTCTCGTTCCCGTTCTACGCGCCGGGGAACGCGACGGTGTCGGCGTCGAAGGCGTCCACGGCGCGCGAGCGATTCGTGGGTGCGAACGCGTCGTTCGTCGTCGTCGGCCCGGAGGTCGTCGCGGACGCGGTCGCGGTCCCGGAGACGGCGCCGGCGGACGGGACGATGCGCGTGAACGCGACGCTCTCGAACGTCGGGAACGAGCGCGCGAGCGAGGACGCGGTCGTGACGGTCGGAACGGCGACGACGCGCGTCAGGACGACGGTCCCGGCGGGCGAGACGACGACCGCGAGCTGGCAGGTGACGACGCCGGACGCGACCGGGAACGTCACCGTCGTCGTCCGCTACGAGGAGGTCCGCGTCGAGCGCACGGTCCGGCTCGTCGCGTCGACGAACGACTCGGCGAACGGGACGACCGGTCCGTCGGCGAACGCGCCCGTCCGCGAGCGTGCTGGCCCAGTGCTCGTGCACTCGGCCCTGGACTCGCGCGCCGCGAGTGGGCTGTCAGACGGTCTGGCCGTGGGTTCGCACGACTCTCGCAGCCGACTGCCGGCAATCGGTGGCGAACCGGCCGTCTGAACCGGTAACTCGCGGTGAACGAGTTGGTCGTGGTGGCTCCGTGGTGGCGCGTGGTCGCGTGCTCGCGGCGCACTCGGACCGCGTGGTCACGCGGTGGTGGCGTGCTACTGCCCTAGTAGTTACCGACTAACATCCGAGGCGAGCCCGGATACTACGACTGGCTCTAAGGCGATTGTAAAACGTCTAGACGTCTCTCGGCCGCTCATGAAAGGTTAATGTGTTGACTAGAGCGCGGTGAAAAGAGTTGAAACCGGTCGAATAATCTCGGCATTATATGCTCCTGTCCGTCCATGGTGGAGATACGATGGCATCCCCGCTCTCCGACTCCCGCGTCCTCCCCCGCTCGCGGCACGTCACCGAATCGGTCGTCAAGCCAGTGCGCTTCCTGGGCTTCTGGAGCGCAGTCGCACTCCCGTTCCTCCACATCCCGCTCCTGCTGACCGGACTCGACGGGACCCCGGACACGCTCGCGTTCCTCGCGCTGTTCGCCCTGAACGTCCTCGCGCTCGTCGTCGGGCACGGCCACGGCGACCACTGAACCGACGCAACGCTCGAATCGACTGCCTTCCTCCACTCGGCGACGCTGGAATCGACTCCCTCCCTCACTCGGCGTCGCCGTCGTACGTTCTCAGGACGAGAGCGACCGCTGGAGTGACGCGACCTCCTCGCGGAGCGCGTCGCGTTTCACGAGCGCGAACCCGGCGAAGATGACGAGGAACCCGACGACCGTGTACGCGGTCGGCACTTCGCCCCGTATCGCCCACCCTGCGAGTGCAGCGAATATCGGGGCGACGTAACTCACCATGTTGATCTCGATGGGGCCGAGGCGCTCGAGGAGGTAGAAGTAGAGGAGGAAGCCGAGTGCGGAGGCGGCGAGGGAGAGGTACGCGAGCGACCAGAGCGCGGTCGTCGTCCACTCGACGCCGAACGTCTGCGTCTCGCCGAGCCCGAGGGAGATGCCGTGCATGATGAGTGCACCGCCGGTCATCGACCACGCTTGCATCGTCTCGATGGGGAGCTCGGCGTCGGGGACCTTCGTCAGGACGCTCCCGAGCGCGAACGATGCGGCGGCGAGGAAGACGAGCGTCTTCGCGACCGCGCCGCCGGCGAGGAGGTTCGCGGGGTCGGGGCGGACGAGGACGGCGACGCCGACGAGCGCGAGGAGCGTGCCGGCGACGGTCGCGGGCGTCACGGGGTTGTCGGGGACGAGCAGTCGCGAGAACCCGGTGGTCAGGACTGGCGAGAGTGCGACGAGGACGGCGGCGACCGCGGACGTGACCGCCGGGTCGGTCTCGCCGACGAACAGGAGGGCGTGGTACGCGGCGATCATGAGCGTCGCGCCGGCCGCGATCAGCGCCCACTCGCCGCGGCCACTGGGAATCCAGTGGTCGACGCGCCAGGCGGCGTACGCGAGCATGATGACACCCGCGATGTCGTATCGGAGTGCCGCGAACAGCACGGGTGGGACGACCTCGACGCCTTCCTTGATGGCGAGGAACGCGCTCCCCCAGACGGCGGCGAGGACGACGAACAGGACGACGTCTCGATAGCGACTCACGTCGAACGCGACGACGGGCCCCAGCCTCAATGCTTCGATTCGAAGGGCTGTCTGCCGCTACCGAAACTCCCGAGCGCTCTCGTGTGCTATGGTCTCTCACGGGGGATGGATTTAAGTCTGAGAGTCGCATCCTGTCAGCTATGGCCGCTCACGGCCGTCCCGCACTGCGGGACCTGTTCGATGAGTCGCCGACCCCCCACATCGCGCACCCGCCCCGGACCCACCATCGTGATTTCTACGTGGCGACGGACGGGTCGTTCCGCGCGAACGACGACGGGGGTATCGGCGCCGTCATCGAGACTCGAGACGGCGAGCGCGTCGCTCGCATCGCCGCAAGCGACGATGCGCCCGACAACAACGTCGCCGAATACCGCGCGCTCCACCTCGGCCTCGACGTCGTCGCCGAGCGTGCACCGCGCACAGCCAGCGTCGGCGTGCTCGTCGACCACGACGAACTCGCCGGGAACGTGAACACCGCCGTCCTCGCCGGCCACCACCCGGACTGGCAGCCGACGCGCGCCATCGAGGTGCCGACGGCGAGCGAGCACCACTGGCGCGGCATCCGCGCTCGCGTCTCCGGGTTCGACGAGGTGCGTGCCGCGCGCATCCACTCCGAGGACAACCCCGCGCACTACCTCGCGAACGCACCCCGCGAGTACGCGCACGTCAACGAGGAGCCCGACCGGTGCGTGCTCCCCGAGTCACCAGGGTCCAGCCCGCAGTACCCGCCGCCGAGCCGCGCCGACCGCCACGCCTCCGACTAACCACCTTTTGTCGGGCCGCTCCCTTCGGTCGCGGCCCGCAAAACGTGGGCGAAAAGGTGGCCTTCGAGGCTCGCGGTCCATCCACGGGGCAGTCTCTCGCTCCCGAAAACGGATGCTTCGCGTTCAGTTGCGTCGGTCAGGCGACCACAGAGACGGTCGTCTCGTCGAGTAACTCGAACACGGCGCGCTCGCCGGGTTCGATGGTCTCGCGGACGAGTGTCGCGCCGTCGACTGCGAGCGAGAACACGTACGTCTCGCCGCGCTCGCAGCGCCCGGAGAGGTACGCGCGCTCCCCGTAGGTCATCTCGCGGACGTCGTCGTACGCGACCCTCCCAGTCTCGTGCACCAGCCGGAAGTGGACGGGCGTCGTCCCCGACGCCGTCGACACGACCTCGAGCGTCGCCGGCTCCGCCAGTTCGTCCTCGGCCTCGGTCGCCGAAGCGTCGGTCTCGGTGCTGGCGTCCGCACTCGCGGCCGCTCCAGCGTCGTCGAGTCGGTCCGGGCGCGACGCCGACGCCGACGCGAATTCGTCGGCCTGGGACGCACCGACGACTCCCGCACAGGCCACGCTGACCGCAGCCGCGACGAACTCCCGTCGCTTCACGCATCCACCGACGACGCCCACTGAAAAAAGCCGGCCGGAGAGACAAACGCCGATTTGACCAACTCGCGCGCGTCTCCAGACGACCACCTCCAGCGTGTCCGAGCCATCACGTCTCGCCGCTGGCGAGCGCGACGACGCGTTCGCCATCGAGGCGACTGCGTCGCCTCGTTTCGTTCGCGGTCCGCAAAACGTGGGCGAAAAGGTGAGCGCGGAAGCTCGCTCAGTTCTCTTGCGCGTCGACGACGGCGACGCCGGCGAGGTTGACGATGTCCTTGACCTCGTCGCCGCGCTGGAGGACGTGCACGGGTTTGTCCATGCCGACGAGCATCGGGCCGATGGCGTCCGCGCCGCCGAGGCGCTGGAGGAGCTTGTACCCGATGTTCCCGGCTTCGAGGTTCGGGAAGACGAGGACGTTCGCGGGCCCTTCGAGGTCGCTGAAGTCGTACGTGCCTTCGAGGATGTCCTCGACGACGGCGGTGTCCGCTTGCATCTCGCCGTCGACGGGCGCGTCGAACTCGGGGTTCTCGCGGAGCATCCGCGCGGCGCGCCGGGGTTTGCGGGTGCCGGGGTTGTCGACGCTCCCGAAGTTCGAGTAGCTGAGCATCGCGACGCGCGGGTCGACGTTGAACTCGCGGGCCAGGTCGGCGGTGTGTTCTGCGACCTCGGCGAGCACCTTCGCGTCCGGGTCCTGGTTCACGGTTGCGTCAGCGCAGAAGATGACGCGGTTCTTGAACGTCAGCATGTAGACGCCCGCGGCGTAGTCCGCGTCCTCGGCGGTCCCGATGACCTGCAGCGGCGGCCGGAGCGCGCTCGGGTAGTGATGCGTGAGCCCCGTCATGAGGGCGTCCGCGTCGCCGGATTCGACCATCACGCTCCCGAAGTAGTTCGAGTCACGGCGCACGAGGTCGCGGGCCTCGTTCTCCGTGAGGCCCTTGCGCTTGCGGATGTCGTGCAGGCGTTTCGCGTACTCCTCGTACTCGCCGGCCTCGCGGGGGTTCGCGACCTCCGGCTCGAAGTCCAGCCCGAGGCGTTCGGTCGTCTTCGCGATCGTCTTCGGGTTCCCGATGAGCACCGGCTCCGCGATACCTTGCTCCTCGAGCTGGTACGCCGCCCGGATCATCTTCTCGTCGGTCCCCTCGGCGAGCGCGATGCGCTTCGGGTCGCTCTTTGCCTTGTTCAGGACGACGCGCATCATCTCGCGGGACTTCCCGAGCCGTGCTTCGAGGCGCTCCTCGTACGCGTCGAGTTCGACCTCGTGCCGCGCGCACCCGGAGTCCATCGCGGCCTCGGCGACCGCGGGCGCGACCTCGAACAGGACGCGCGGGTCGAGGGGCTTCGGGATGATGTAGTCCGCGCCGAACTGCAGGGGCTGGTCGCCGTACGCCTTCACGACCGCGTCCGGGACGTCCTTCTGTGCGAGTTCCGCGAGCGCTCGCGCCGCGGCGACCTTCATCTCCTCGTTGATCTCGGTCGCGCGCACGTCGAGCGCCCCGCGGAAGATGAACGGGAACCCGAGGACGTTGTTCACCTGGTTCGGGTAGTCGGAGCGCCCGGTCGCCATGATGACGGTGTCGTCGCGCGCCGCCTTCGCTTCCTCGTACCCGATCTCGGGGTCGGGGTTCGCCATCGCGAACACGATGGGGTCGCTCGCCATCGACTGCACCATCTCCTGACTGACGAGGCCGCCGATGGAGAGGCCGACGAAGACGTCCGCGCCGTCCATCGCGTCCGCGAGGTCCCCGCCGGGGACGTCTCGCGCGAACTGCTGTTTGTACTCGTTGACGTCGCCGGCGTCCGCGCGTTCCTGGGTGATGATGCCCGAGGAGTCGCACATCGTGATGTTCTCCTTCTTCGCGCCGAGGGAGACGTAGAATCGCGCGGTCGCGATGGCCGAGGCGCCGGCACCGGAGAACACGATGTCGAGGTCCTCGAGGTTCTTGCCGGATATCTCGGCGGCGTTGACGAGCGCCGCGCCGGAGATGATGGCGGTCCCGTGCTGGTCGTCGTGGAAGACGGGGACGTCCATCGAGTCCTTGAGCGCCTCCTCGATCTGGAAGCACTCCGGCGCTTTGATGTCCTCGAGGTTGATCCCACCGAACGTCGGGCCCATCGCGTCGACGGCCTCGATGATCTTCTCGGGGTCGTCCTGGTCGAGTTCGATGTCGAACACGTCGATGTCCGCGAACCGCTTGAAGAGCACGCCCTTGCCTTCCATGACGGGTTTGGAGGCAGCGGCGCCGATGTCGCCGAGGCCGAGGACGGCGCTCCCGTTGGAGACGACGCCCACGAGGTTCCCCTTCGCGGTGTACTTGTACGCGTCGTCCTCGTTCGCCGCGATCGCCTCGCAGGGCGCGGCGACGCCGGGCGAGTACGCGAGCGAGAGGTCCCGCTGGGTGTTCGTCGGCTTCGTCGTCGATATCTCGAGCTTCCCGGGGGGGTCCTCCGCGTGATAGTCCAGTGAGTCCTCGTCGAGTCCCATGGAGGAACCCACCACCGGCGCGGACTAAAAGGTAATCGAAAGCCACATTCGACGACTGTCGATAACCGGGCGGCGCGACCGGGGGCGTCCATGGTCGGATTCCGGCGTACGACGCCACCGGCCACGGTCTGGCCGGTTCGTCGGCGTCGTCAGGTGACGTACGTCGACGGCGCTCGCGTTGCGGGGAACGAACCGGGAGAAGCGACCGCGGTCAGGCGTCGTAGACGGCGGGGCGTTCCAGGGTCACGTCGAAGTCGACGGCGTCGACCGAGATGGTCGGCCAGTCGTCGCCCGTCGTCAGCGGCTCGAACCCGTCGTCGTCGACGAGCACCGTGCCTTCGCTCTTGGCGCCCTCGACGGTCGGGTTCCACGCGTACCCCTGCGGGAGGTGCACGGGCTCGGTACTCGTCGGGGTCGCGATCCACTCGCGGCCGGCGTACCCGGCGGCGCCGCCCTGGTGGTGCTCGCGCCACTCGTCGGGCCACCCGACCGCGTCGTACGCTGCCTGGACGTGCTCGAAGACGTCCGCGGCGGTGCCGTCGTCGCGACCGACGGCGCGCGTCGCCGCGAGCGCCGTCGTCTCCACGCGCGCCGCCGCCTCGTGGCGGTCGGCGAGCCAGTCGGGCGCGTCGAACGCGACCGTTCGCGTACACGACGCGTACAGGCCGTCGTCGTACGCCGTCACGGAGACGATCGCGTAGTCACCGAGCTGGTTCTCCGTCGGCGTGAAGTGCCGGTACGGCGCGGCGCGGTCGGCGCCGCCGACGAGGACGACCGGCGCGGTGAGTTCGCGCACCGAGAGCGCGACCGAGAGCGCGGACGCGACCTCGCCCTCGGTGTCAGTCGACTGGAGCTCCGTGCAGACCGCCTCGACCGCGGCGGCGGTGCGTCGGCCGACGTCCGCGTACTGCTCGCGGTCGCGCTCGGAGAGCGGCTGGCGGAGCGCGCTCGCGTCCACGTCACCGAACCCGGGGACGTCCACGTCCGCCACAGCCGGCTGGCTCGCGACCGCCGCGACCGCCGCCGGCAGGTCGCGCTCGTGCCAGGGGTACTCGACGACGGTCACGTCCTCGGCGAGTTCCTCGTCGCGCAATCGCTCGGTCTCGTTGTTCGGTGCGACGACGGTCACGTCCTCGCCGTCGTAGCCCGCTGCCGCCACGCCGATGCCCGCCTCGTGGTCGACGCGGTTGTCGCCGCCGGTCAGCCACGCGAACCCCTCGGGGCGCGCGAACCACACCGACGCCAGGTCCTCCGCGTCGAGGTAGTCGTCGAGTCGCCGTCGTTCCATACCAGCGCCGTCGAGTGGACGCGCCGTAATCCCGTCGGTTCGCGCACCGCGGAACGACCGCGATTCGCGCCCCCCAGACGAACCATCGAGGCGCCAGCCGCATCGACACGTTGGGCAACGGACACCTAGCCCCTCGTTTATTACGCACCCGTTCGATACCGGTAGTTGATATGTGTGCCCGTTCGACCCGCGACCACGACGCAGCGACCGGCGGTAGCACGGCCCGCAGCGGCATCGACGCGTCCACGGCGATCCGCGGTGCCGGCGCCGGCGCCGCCGCGTTCGTCGCGACGTACGTCGTCTCGTTCCTCCTGTGGACGTTCGTCGAACTCCCCGAGCCGGACAGCATCGGCGAGGCCCTGAACCAGGCGGTCATCGGTATCGTCCGCGATAGCGTCCCCGCGTGGAAGGCCGCCGGCTACGTGCTCTTCAACGCGCAGTTCGTCGAGGTGACGTTCGAGGGCGCGCTCTCCGAGTCGACGTTCAGCCTCATCGCGCTCGCCGACAGCTCGCTGCTCGCGCTCGCGTACCTCGTCCCCGCCGTCGCGCTCGTCGCCGCCGGCTACGCGGTCGCGTCGTCGCCGAGCATCCGCGGCACCGGCCAGTCCGCCGCCGCGGGCGCGCTCGTCGTCGTCGGCCAGCTCGCGCTCGCCGTCGTCGGCGCCATCGCGTTCAGCGCCGAGGGCGACGCCGGCAGCCTCACCGTCCCGCTCGCGAACGCCATCATCATCGCGGGCGTCGTCTACCCCGTCGTCTTCGGCGCCATCGGCGGCGTCCTCGCCGACGTCGCCTGACTCGACTGCGTCTCCCCGCGTCGACGCCGTCCGACTCGACTGACTGCTTCTCTGCACCGCCAGTTCGCGGGCGACCATCTCGCCCCAGTGCGCGGCCTCGCGTCGGTACTACTTACTGCGAGGGACGGAATGGCTAGATACCTTATGGGTGGGTCATCGTACGAACTCGGCCTGGCGACGACGACCGTCGCATCGGCGGTCGCCGTCGCGTCCGCTGCGTACTTGCTGTTCACGGACGTTACGACGGTCGACGGGACCGCCGCGACTGCATTGGAAGCCGGGAACGTGGTGCTGCTCTCCCTCGCGGTCCTCCCGGTCCTCGTGAGCCTCCTGTGTCTCGGTAGCGCGTACACCGGTACGGAGCTTCCGCTCTGGATTGGGAGCGGCGTGGTACTCGTCGTGGGGATGGTCGGCGTTGCGGTCGGCCCACAGTTGCTGGTCGTGGGCGTGCTTCTCCTGCTGAGCGCGTTCTTCGTCTCTCGTTCGGGCGACGACACGGCGGACCCATCGCGGTCGGTCTGACGCAGTCTACAGTTCGCGGGCGACCATCTCGCCCCAGTGTGCGAACCCGTGGCGGTCGTAGAACGCCTTCGCGCGGTCGTTCTCGCGGTCGACGTCGAGCACGAGCCGGTCGAGCGGGAGGGACTGGTCGCGAGCGAGCGCGACCGCGGCGTCCATGAGGTCGTCCGCGACGCCGGTCCCGCGTGCGTCGGGCGCGACGTAGAGTTCGTTGAGGACGGCGGCGTCCCAGACGAACGCGAGGCGCTCGGGGAGCACGAACACGTACCCGAGCAGCGTCTCGCCGCCGTCCCCTCCCGCGTCCTCGTGGCCGTCGGGCGCGCTCGCGACGGTCACGCAGCGTTCGTCGTCGGCGACGCAGCGGTCCACCCAGTCCAGCCAGTCCGCGCGATACGCGTCAGTGAGCTTGTCCTCGTACGTCGCCTGCTTCTCGTCGTCGCCGGTGCCTGCACCGAGCCCGGTCTCGAACCCGGTCTTCAACTCCCAGAGCGCGTCGCGGTCGCACTCGGCGTCGTACGGGCGGATGGTCGCGTCCATGCGAGAGGGTGCAGGCGGGACCGACAGGAACGTTGCGGTCCGGTCCCCGTGACCGCTCGGGTCTCAGCGCCCGCGGACGTCCTCGTAGACGCGCCCGGCGACGACGAGCGCGCCGGTCGCGACGAGCAGGAGTTGGGTGCCGGAGCCCGCGAGCGGGAAGATTCGCTCCTGGACCTCGGGCTCGCCCTTCCTGTCGGGGTTGGTGTCCGCGCCCGTGTGGTACTGGCGTTCTTTCGTCGACCCGAGGCTCGCGTCCTTCACGGGCTCCTCGTTCCCGAGGTCGACGAACGTCTGCACGAACCCCTTCTGGTCGCTGAGGTACGTCCGCCCGGTGACCTCGTAGAACTGGTCGTGGACCGGCCAGAGCACGTTCACGCCGTTGGTCACCACGTCCGGACCGATGCCCGCGAACGCGACCGCGACGACGGCGACGCTCGCGACCCGCGGCGCGGTCGCCCCGAAGCGCGCACGGAGCCACGAGTGCTCGCGGACGCGGACGTCCCAGACCACGAGCGCGCCCAGTGCGAGCGGGAGGAGGACGGTGTGGGTGGCGGAGCGATGCGCGCCCACCACCACCCACCCGAGGAACGTGTCGAGGTCGACCGCCGCGACCGCTGCCAGCACCACGAGGATGGCGCGCGGCGAGAACGCACCGGCGAGCAACGCGCACCCAACCAGCCCACCGAGTGCCACGTGCACGAGCGTCGAAGGCATACCACGAGCCAAGGGTGCAGGTACCAAAACCCTATCCCGGCCTCGCTCACCCCCTCGCCCACCGGCCTCGGGCGTCTCCGCCGAGACCGCCGGGTCAGTCCTCTCGGTGTCTCCGCGCGAGCCGGTCGACGTCCGCGTCGGCCTTCCACTCGCCGAGTTCCTTCGGGTCGACGTGCACGAACACGTCGTCGACCTCGGGGAGTTCGCGGATGGCGTCCATCACCTCGGTCTCGATGTCGTGCGCTTCGAACAGCGTCCGGTCGCCCTCCACTTCGATGTGCAGCGAGACGTCGACCTCGGGGCCGACGTAGTGCGCGACGACGTCGTGCGCGCCCTCGACGTCCGGGTGCGCGAGCGCGCGGTCGACGATCTCGACGCGGAGTTCCTCCGGGGGCGCGGAGCCGACGAGGTACCCGACGTTGTCGCGGACGATCTCGACGCCCGTGTAGCAGACTGCGACCGCGACGACGCTCGCGGCGATGGGGTCGAGGAGCGGGAACCCGGCGCGTGCGCCGACGACGCCGACGAGTGCCGCGCCCGCGGTGAGGACGTCGTTCCGGTTGTCGAGCGCGGCCGCTTTGAGCGCCGGCGAGTTCGTCGATTCGCCGCGCGCGTACACGAGGCGGTAGAGCGCGTACTTCGTGACGCCGGAGACCGCGAGGATGCCGACGGCGGCGAACCCGGTGGTAACCGTCGCGTCGCCGGAGAGGAGCGTCGTCCCGGCCTGGTAGAGGATGGCGCCGCCGGCGGCGAACACGCCCGTGGCGACGAACAGCGCGACGAACGGCTCGATGCGCTCGTGGCCGTGCGGGTGCTCGAAGTCCGGCGGCTGCGTGGTGTAGTAGAGCCCGACGAGGACGAAGACGCTGTAGGCGGCGTCCGCGAAGCTGTTCACGGCTTCCCCGCCGACGGCGAGACTCCCGCCGTCGAGGTAGACGACGGTCTTCCCGGCCGCGAGCGCGAGGTTCACCGCGAGGACGAGTGCGCCCATGCGTCGCATCGTCTTCGCGTCGCTCATCGCTTCGAGTTACGGCGTCGGGTTTCAAGGGCGTGTCGACTCCCCTGCTCGCACGAGCATACGGCGTCCGCCAGGACGCCGTTTCTGGGTATTACTGCTCGCACGAGCGTACGGCGTCCGCCAGGACGCCGTTTCTGGGTATTACTGCTCGCACGAGCGTACGGCGTCCGCCAGGACGCCGTTTCT
>NZ_JAZAQL010000006.1:0-238232 GCF_037081675.1 Halorubellus litoreus
CTCTCGAAGGAGTACACGGTCGTCATCGTCACCCACAACATGCAGCAGGCCGCCCGCATCTCGGACCAGACCGCGGTATTCCTCACCGGCGGGGAACTCGTCGAGTACGACGACACCGACAAGATCTTCGAGAACCCCGAGAGCCAGCGCGTCGAGGACTACATCACCGGCAAGTTCGGGTAATTCGACTCCATCACCCGTAAGTTCGGGTGACGTCTCGGCCGAAGACGGCGTCGCGGAGCGGGCGAGGGAAGCTGTAAGGCCGATTTGACTGTTCGGTGGTTTGATGTTTCTGTCTCGTGGAGGTGTGCGTATGGTGAAGTCGACAGACGAGCCCTCCAGTAGCGACGACTCGCCGCTGTCCGCGCTCGACGCGCCGGTCACGCCCGCCGATGGCGTCGACCGACTCCTCGGTGCCGGCGGCCGCGCCCGAGACGCGTTCCCGACGACGCGCGTCGTCCACGGCCTGTTCGGTCGTCGCGCATCGATATCGGTCACCCTGGTAGTCCTCGCCGGCGTCCTCGCCGTCGGCAGCGCCCAACACGTGTTCGCGACCGTCGGGTACGGCACGATCGAATCGTGGGCGTACGGGACGTGGACGGGCACGAACCCGGAACCGCTCGTGTTCCTCGGCGTCGCCGCACTCCTCGCGCTCGCGGCCGCGAGCGCCGCCGTGAACTCCGGGCTGGTCCCGACGACCGCACTCGTCGCCGCGCCCGTGTACGGCGTCGCTTTCACGCGCTACGGGACCAGCGAGACCTTCTCCAGGTTCGGCCCAGACGTCGTCTCGCTCCCCGAAGCAGCCGCGTTCGCCGCGTTCGTCGCCCTCCTCGCCGCCGTCCCCATCGCCGTTGTCGGGTTCGCAGTCGGAGTCGCGCTCCGCCGCGACCTCCCACTCCCACGGCCGACCGAGGAGTGATCGTCGCTTCACTCACCGTCTTCTCGCGGCCCTACCGACCGTCGCTTCACCCACTGTCTTCTCGCGGCCCTACCGACCGTCGCTTCACCCACTGTCTTCTCGCGGCCCTACCGGTAGGCTAGCAGCCTCGCGGGCTGACCGGTCGTCGACCACGATTGCCTATCGGCCTCGCGAACCGACCGGTGGTGGTTCGACCGACGTGCCATGAATGAGGTGGCGTAAATCGGATACCGCGATAGAGAATCCAAACGTGCGCGTCCCTGGGTCGGTGGACTGACGGAGGATTCGAGGACTGAGAACGGGCGTACAGGGGGCCGTTCAGGCCGAGGACGTGCGGTCCGAGTCGACGTCGGTTTCGAGGTCGGATTCGACGGTCGAGTCGCTTTCCGTCGCGTCGACGCCGTCGACGCCGTCGGATTTGACGCTGGTGGCGTCCTTGATCTCTCGTTCGATCTCGTCGCGGCCCTTCTGGAACTCGCCCATGGCTTCGCCGCTCGCGCGCGCGAGCTTCGGGAGCTTGTTCGCGCCGAACAGGAGGACGACGAGCATGAAGATGATGACGAGCTCGGGGCCGCCGAGCCCGCCGATGAACAGGGGTGGAAGCATGCGTATCGAAGTAATGGACGCGCTCTGAGAGCTTAAGCGTAGCTCTCAGCCATGAGAGCGACTGAAACGTCCGTTCTCGGTCGTCGACGTGCTAGATGATGTACCAGTTGCGGAGGAGCGTCTCGATTGCGGCGAGTGCGCGGAAGCCGTAGCCGTACGCGACGACGCCGGGGACGAGTGCGAGCACGACCGCGCGCGTCGTGGAGACGCGGTGGACGACGCGGACGCCGACGACGAGGAGCGCGAACGCGTACAGCCCGCAGACTGCGCGGACCTCGGGGGCGGGGATGCCGGCGAACACGCACGGCGCGGTCGCGTACCCGAGCACTTGCACGGTCTCGCTGACGCCGCCCCGGTCGGGGGCGAGCGCGGCGAGCAGGAGCGTCTCGACGGCCGCGAGGAGGTGGAGGCCCGCGGGGGCGACGAGGAGCACGGCGACGCCGAGCCAGAGCACGCCCGACAAGAGTTCGCTCCCCGCGATGACAGGATAGGCGTCCGGGACGAGCGCGAACCGCGTCGCTTCCGCGACGAGCACGACGAGCATCGCGAACGTCAACCCCGGGGCTTGGTCGCCGGGCGCGACGCCCGTCCGGTAGAACCGACTGGGGGCGGTCGCGACCTCGAACCACGCGCGCAGCACCGCTCGCGGCCCGCGGTCGCGGCCGCCTTCCGTGGACTCGACCCACTGCGTCATCTGGACTCGCGAGAGAGCGCGTCAGTCATCGTGTCACTCGTCCGCCGGCGGCGCGGACGCTCGCTCCTCGGAAGCGTCCTCGTCCGCGCACTCCTCGTCGGCGAACTCGTCGAGACTCCGGTCGAGCGACCCCGTCTGGAGCGTGTGACAGTTCCGGCAGCGCGCCTCGTAGGACTCCTCCGCGCCGACGAGGATCGTCGGGTCGTCGACGTGCGCGGGCTCGCCCTCGACGAGCCGCTGGTTGCGCGTCGCCGGCTCGCCACACACCGAGCAGATCGCCTGGAACTTCTCGACGTACTCCGCGGTCGCCATCAACTCCGGGAGCGGATGGAACGGCTCCCCGCGGAACGTCTGGTCGGTCCCGGACACGACGACGCGATACCCGTCGCTCGCGAGCGCGTCGCAGACGTCGACGAGCGTCGAGTCGAAGAAGTTCGCCTCGTCCACCGCGACGACATCCTCGTCCGTGACGTACTCCACGATCTCCCAGACGCCCTCACCCTCGTTCGGGACCGCAGTCGCGTCCCAATCCCGGCCCTCGTGACTCCCGATAACGTCGTCCCCGTACCGGTCGTCGACCGCGGGCGTAAACACGGCCACGTCCTGCTCCGCGATCCGCGCCCGCCGGAGCCGCCGCAGCAACTCCTCGGTCTTCCCGGAGAACATCGACCCCGTGATGACCTCCACCCAACCGCTGTTCGTGATGGCGTGCATTCGACAATCACGAGGCACGCCCACCGCGAAAAGCTTGCGAAGCACCACCACCTTTTTCCTGCGGAGGGTGCGCTCGCTGCGCTCGCGCACCCCCGCTTGGAAAAACGTGGGCGAAAAAACTCCCGAGCGCTCCCTCCGGTCGCGCTCGGTATGGGTGCGCTCGACCGCCACCGCACCGCCACCGCACCGCCACCGCCACCGCACCGCCGCCACGCCCACCACGAGGTTTACGTCTCACATAAACCCAATCGATGCGAGCGCACCTCCGATCCCGAACCGTGGAACGCGGCGTTTTAGTCACGCACCACCGAACCCGCGACCATGGCAAAACAACCGCATCTCCTCGTCGAAGAGGGAGACGTACACGAGATCGCCATCGTCCCCGGGGACCCGGGGCGCGTGGACCGCATCGCGAACATGTGCGACGACAGCGAAGTCGTCGCCGAGAACCGCGAGTACAAGGTCGTGAACGCGACGTACGACGACGTCGACCTCACCATCTGCTCGACCGGTATCGGGTGCCCGAGCGCCGCTATCGCCGTCGAGGAACTCGCGGCGGTGGGCGTCGAGACGTTCATCCGCTGCGGGACGACCGGCGCGCTCCAGGAGGGCATCGAGATCGGCGACATGATCGTCGCCACGGGCGCCGCGAAGAACGAGGGCACCAGCAAGCGCTACGAAGCCGCCGAATACCCCGCGGTCCCGGACTACGACGTCCTCTCCGCGCTCGTCGACGGCGCCGAAGCGAACGACGAAGACGTCCACGTCGGCCCCATCGCGAGCGACGACGCGTTCTACGCCGAGACCGACGAGTACGTCGAGGACTGGGAGCAAGCAGGCATCCTCTCCGTCGAGATGGAAGCCGCGACGCTGTTCACGCTCGCACGCCGCAAGGGCCTGCAAGCGGGCGCCATCTGTACCGTCGACGGGAACCTCGTCGAAGGCACCCAGAAAGGCGAAACGGACGCCGACGAACTCCCCGAGAAAGCGAAGAACAACGTCGAGCGCGCCATCCAGATCACGCTCGACGCCACCACGCAGGTTTAAGATGGAAGCCGCGGCGACCGACGGCATGCGCTAGCGAGTCGTCGTCCGCGCGGCCCAGGCGGGAGTGCAGTCGCCCCGCGGACGCCCACGAGACTGCCTGCTCGCCACACAACCCGTCGCGTCAACGCGGAATCAACCGACAGCAGCGGCGCCGTCACGCGTCCGCGTACTGCCCGAGCTTCAACGTCCAGTCGTACGCCGCCCACGCGAGCGACAGGTCCGCGGTCGCCGGGACCGCGTCGTGCTCGCGGAGGAAGCGCTTGATACCACGCTTTCCGCCGAAGTCGCCGCGATACCACGAGAACAGCTTCGGGACCGTCGCCGTCCCCGTCGACGGCTCGTAGCTGACCTCGGCGTCGAGATAGCCCCGCGTCGACGCGTCGAGCTGGTCGTCGACCGCCTCTTCGGTGTACGCGAGCACCGACGGACAGGACGCAGCGCCGCAGTTCAGCGCGAAGTGGATGCGGGGGTCGACGTCGTCGACACGATGCCGACGCTCGAACCTGCTCTGGCGGAGTCGCGGCACGTACCCGAGGCCGACGCCGCTCCGCGAACGCCGGAGGATGCCGTGCTCGACGTCGTCCACGCTCAGCGACTCGCCAGCGATAGTGAGGAGCTTCCGGCGGAAGATCGGGCGTCGCGGCACCAGTCCACGCTCCTCGAACAGCCGCGGCTCCTGGGCGAGGTGGTCCTGGACGCTGGCGTTGTAGACGTTCAGCCAGAACGCCAGACGTGCGTCGTCGTCGTCGAGCGCGTCCGCGAGCGCTTCGGGGTCGAGGTCCGCGAGCGCCCGACGGAACGTCGCGGGGTCGCCGTCCCCGGCCTTCGTCGCTCGCACGTACCCGACCGAGAGCGCGACCGGGTCCCCGGGCGGGCTCGCGTCGCCCGTCGCAGCGTCCACGGTCGCGTCCGAGCCGGCGCCTGCGTCCGACCCGGCGTCTCCAGTCATGGACGCTCGTTGGGAGTGCGTTCGCATAAGCAGTGGGCGGGCGTGCGACGGGGGCGCGACGCCGCCCAGTGGGTCGGCCACGCCCGGGCGGCGTCCACGACCGGAGGGAATCGCTTTACTCCCTCGGTGAGGAAGCACCGGGCATGTTCGAGGGGTGGCGGCCGCGGCTCTGGAGCGCGTGGCGGCGCGTCCGCCGGATAGAACGCCGCGAACTCCAGGAGTTCAAGAACTGGGTGGAGCACACGGGGAACCTCCTGCACCTGTCCGTGCTCGCGTTCGTCCCGCTCCTCATCGCGTTCGTCACGTACGTCTCGCAGGTGAGCCAGGAGGTGTCGTTCCTCCTGTTCCCGCCGCTGGCCTCGGGAACGTACACGCTGTTCGCGAACCCGGAGAGCAAGTACGCGTCGCCCGTGCGGTTCGTCGGCGGCCTCACCGCCGGCGCGCTCTGCGGGCTGTTCGCGGTCCGGACCACTGGATTGCTCCCGTGGGCCACAGGGAGTCCGGCGGCGACCGCTGCGAGCGCGGCGGTCGCGATCTTCGCGGTCGGGACGGTGACGTGGGCGGCGGACGTGGAGGCGCCGTCGGCGTTCTCCGCCGGATTGCTGACGCTCGTCGCGGACTACGGCGAGGTCGTGCCGTACGTCCTCGGCATCCTCGTCGCCTCCTCGTTCGTCGCGGGCGTGTTCTACGCGTGGCGCGAGCTGTTCTACGACCGGCGCGCGCAGTACCTCTACCAGACGACGAAGGGCGACGACCACGTGCTCGTGCCGGTCGTCGGCGACCAAGGGCGGGAGGCGGCGTTGTTCGCGGCGCACCTCGCGGCGGCGCACGAGGCGGGGAAGGTCGTCCTCCTGGACGTGGTTGCGGACGAGGACGTCGCGGCCGCCGAGGACGCCATCGCGGCCGAGCGTGCGGCTGACGGCAATGCACCCGTCGACAGCGACGGTGCAATCGGGGATGCGACGGCTGACGCGCGCGAGCAGGTCGCGGGGCAGGCGGCGATGCGGTTGGAGCGCCTCGCGAGCCGCATCCGGACGCAGGTCGGCGTTCCCTGCGAGGTCGTCGTCGCGAGCGCGGCGTCAGGGCGGACGAACGTGACGCTGCGTGCGGCCGAGGAGGCGAACTGCGACCTCGTCGTCGCGCCCTACGAGGAGTCCCACGGCTCGCTCTCGCCGTACCTGAAGGGGTTGTTCGACGCGCCCATCGACGTGGTCGTGTTCCGGAGCGGCGACGAGGAGCTCGACAGAGCGTGGCGGCGCGTGCTCGTCGCCGTCGGTCGCCCGGGCGATACCGCCCACGCGATGCTCGACTTCGCGACGCGCGTCGCCGGGCGAGCGGGGACGCTCGCGGTCTGTCACTGCATCGACGCGGAGAACCAGCGGCGGCGCGCGGAGGCGATGCTCGCGAACCTCGTGGAGACGTTCGACGTCGGGTTCGAGACGCGCGTGTCGCGAGCGAGCATCGAGCGGTTCCTCGGGGCGAACGCCACGCAGTACGACCTCGTCGTCGTCGGCGCGAGCACCGACCGGTCGGCGGCGTCGCGGTTCCTCGCCCCGCCGACGTTCGAACGCGTCACGGACGTGGAGACGGACGTCGCCATCGTCCACCGGGGCAGTCACTGACCGCGTCGCGCGACCGCGCCGAGCGCCGCCGTATCCCGACGCTTGTTGGCGATTCCACCGCTACGTTCAAGCCCGCACCCGCCCTAAGAGTGACATGAGTTCGCACGCGTCTCTCGACGAGCAACTGGTCTCCGCCATCCGAACCGCCCTCGGCGACGGCCTCCGGAGCGTCGTCCGCTTCGACCGCGAGGACTGGGCGGTGTGTTACCTCCGCAGCGACGTGGACCAATCGGTCGGTGGCCGGGACGCGCTCCAGGCGTGGTTCGTCGAGAACGAACGCCTCGGGTTCGACTCCGCCGCCGCGTACGGCGAGTACGCCGAGCGCGACGACGTCGAACCGGCGTTCGGCGAGTACCAGCTCACCGTTCGCGTCTTCGAGGACGGGCTCGTCGGGCGCGTCATCGTCGGCGACCGCGGCGTCCTGTTCACGACCGACCGGATGGCGCTCCGGAACGTCGAAGACGCCGGTCAGGCCGCCAGGAACGTCCTCGCCTGACTCGTCGACGTTCGCGCGACCGCTGACTCTCCCGACGCCCGATTCACTCCTCTCCCGACGCCCGATTCACTCTTCGGAGTCGTTCGACGTGGCGAGCGGGCCGTCGACGAGTCTATCGGCGATGATCTCGGAGTCGGTGCTGCCGAGCGCGGATTCGACGAGGAGGTGCCCGCCGATGAGCGCGGGACTGATGACGGTGTCCGCGCCCGCTCGCTTGAGTTTGTCGACGTTCTCTCGGTCGGTCGCGGCCGCGACGATATTCACGTCCGGGCGGAGTTCGCGCGCGGTGAGGATGGCGAGCGCGTCGTTCGCGTCGTCGTTCGTCGCCGCGACCACCGCTCGCGCCCGGTCGATGTGGACGCGAACGAGCGGTTCCTCGTCGCTCGGGTCCGCGACGACGAGCGGGACGTCGCGTTCTTTCAGTTCGGGGAGGTTCGTGTTCTCCGGTTTCGCGACGACGACGAAGTCGACCTTCGCGTCCGCGAGCTCGGTCAGTATCGGTTCGGTCAGGTCGCCGTACCCGAGGACGACGACGTGGTCCTCGAGGAGTTCCAGTTCTGATTCGTTCATGCGTCCAAGTGCGGTCGCGAAGCGGGCTTCCAGGAGTGGTGCGAACAGCGCGCCGAGTGCGGCCGTGAAGCTCGTCACGCCGACGACGAGCACCGACACCGCGAACAGTTCGCCGATGGTCGACTGCGGGGTGATGTCGCCGTACCCGACGGTGCTCGCGGTGACGACGGTGAAGTAGAACGCGTCCGCGAACGTCTCGACGCTCGGGAACTCCTCGCGGAGCGCCCACGTGCCGACGGTACCGTAGATCTGCGCGCCGACGAGCGCGAGCCCGGCCGCGATCTGGGAGTTCGTCAGTGCTACCTCGCGGTCGAAGCGCTCGCGGTTCCACCAGCAGACGCCGGTCGCGACGACCGACAACACGACGAGCGGGATGGAGAACACGCTCGACTGGACGAGTCCCTGCGCGGCCGTGACGGGGAGGAGGACGACAGCCGACAGCCAGGAGACGTGGAGTGCGCGTCGCATCGATGCAGCGGACACGAAGAGCACGAACCCCGTGAGGGTGCCCGTGAAGCCGGCTGCCTGCTGGACGCCGCTCGGGACGAACGCGGCGAGCGGGCCGGCTGTCGGGCTCGTGATGTTCACGAGTCCGGTCGCGACGGAGAGGACGGCGACGGCGCTGACGAGCGCCGCGGTCGCCCCGACGCCGGTCGGCCGGAATCGCCAGTCCATGCCCCGGCGTGCACGCTGGGTCGACTTAACGCTCTCGGCTCCCGGCGGCGACGCCGGCTCGCGAGTTCCCTCGGTCGGGCGACACCCATTTCACGGAGGGGCGTCTCCCCGGTGCGTATGGCTTCGCTTCCCGTCGAGTTCCTCTTCGGCATCTACCTCGGTCTCCTCACAGGTATCGTTCCGGCGTTCGTCTCAGGGACACTCGGCTTCTTCTTCAAGTACCTCACGGGCGTCACACTCCCCGGGCTCGGGGTCGTCGTGCTCGCGGTCGCCATCGCGGGCATCAACGGCGGCCTGATGGGGTTACTCGACCCGGCGGTGGCGAGTTCGCCGCGCGTCGTGACGGCGATAATCGTCGTGATGATGTTGTCGCTGTACGCGCACAGTCAAGGTGACAAACTCGGGGTGGCGCTCCCGAAGCGGTTCTCGCTCCGCCGGCTCCGCGAACGCACGCTGTCCGCGGACGTGCTGGACGTCTTCGGTGGCGTCACGGTGACGATCACGGGTGCGGTCGGCGACGTGGAGGGGTATCCGCCGCTGCCCGCGGACCTCCGCGGGAAGATCGCGGAGTCGACGTGGTCGTTCCCGGGCGACCTCCCGATCTCGGAGCTGGAGTCGCGGCTCGCGGATCGCCTGCGGACGGAGTTCGACCTCGCGGACGTGTCGGTGACTGTCGACTCGGGCGGGCGGGCGTCGGTGTCGGCGGCACCGCCGACGGGGACGCTCTCGCGGTCGGTCCCGAAGGGCAAACGCGCGGTCTCCATCACGGCGTTGCTCCCGACGGGCGTCGCTCGCGGCGACGAGGTGGTGGCGACGACCGAGGACGCGTCGGTGCGGGCGATGGTGCTATCGGCGCGGACGACGGGCGACGACCCGCCGGAGTCGCGGCCGGCGGTGACGCCACCGGACGAGGACGTGGTGACGGATGGCGGGACTGACGAGGTCGGCCCTGCGGCGCCGGTCGCGGCGCCGACGACGGACGGCGGCGAGGGTCGCATCACGCTCGCAGTGGATCGCGGGGAGGCGACGACGCTCCTGAGCGCGGACCGCGCTCGCGTCCGCGTCTGCTCGCGGGGCACGCACCGCGAGTTCGAGCTCGTCTCGCTCCTGCGGCGCGCCGGGAACCGCTTCCGGCGCGTCACGGTGCGCGCGGACGGCGCGCTCGACGGGACGACGATCGGTGGCGCGAGCGTCCGGGACGCGTACGGCGTCGCGATCCTCGCGGTCCGCGAGTCGACGCCGAGCACGACCGCGAAGAAGCGCGGTGGCGAGAGCGTGGAGAGCCGCTGGCGGTTCTCGCCGCGGGGCGACGTGGCGCTCGCGGCGGGCGACGAGTTGTTCGTGGTCGGCCGGACGGATGCACTCGACGCGTTCGTGGAGGTCGTCGCGTGAGCTCGCACTCGCTGCTTGCCGTCGCCGTCGAGGTCGGGACGCTCGCGGCGCTCTCGGGGGGCGTGAGCTTCGTCGTCGCGGTCGTCTACCGCTGGTGGGGGCGCGAGCGCGTCCCGGAGGGCATCGCGCTCCTGCTGGGGTTGACCGCGGTGGCGCTCGTGTTGAACACCGAGCAGACGCTGAGGCAGGTGCTCGACAGCGGTGGCGGCGGTGGCATCGACGAGGCGGTGCGGACGGTGACGACGTTCACGGCGAGCGCGATCGTCGCCGACCTCGGGCGGCGCGTCGGCGACCGGGGTGCGGCGAGCGCGTTCAGCGAGGGGGCGACGGCGCGGTTCGACCGCGAGCTCGCGCAGGTGGTGCGTGCCGGCGGGCGCGTGCTCGCGGTGACGCTCCCGGAGGACGTCGACGACATCGACGGGTACGACCCGGTTCCAGTGGAGACGAAGGAGGCGTTCGCGGGCGAGCGGTTCGTGTTCCCGCGGCGCGTCACCGTCGGCGAACTCGAGGACCGCATCCGCGCGCGCCTCGAGGACGACTACGGCGTCGGGCACGTTGACGTCGCCGTGACCGCCGACGGCGACGTGACGTACCTCGCGGTCGGCGCACGCGAGGCCGGGCTCGGGCCGACGCTCGCCCCTGGCGCGGCGGCGATAGCCGTGCAGGCGGACCCGGCGAACGCCGCGAGCGCGGGCGACGTGGTGCAGGTGTGGACGGCGAGTGCGGACGGCGAGCCGGAGCGCGTCGCGAACGCTGAGGTTCGCGCTGCGGTCGACGACGTCGTGACGCTCGTGTTGGACGCGGACGACGCCGCGGCGCTCGCGGACGACGTCGCGTACCGGCTCGCGACGCTCCCGAGTGCGCCCGCCGTCGAGCGCGAGTTCGCGGCGCTCCTCCGGGCCGCCGACGAGACGATGGGCGCGGTGGTCGTGGACGCGGACAGCCCGCTCCAGGGGTCGGTCGTCGGCGCGCTCGACGTCACCGTCGCCGCCATCCGCCGCCCCGACCGCGGCGTCACCCCGATCCCGGCGCGAGACACCCCGATCGAGGTCGGGGCGACGCTGTACGTCGTCGCCCGCCCGGACGCCCTCCGCGCGTTCGAGACCGCGGCCGCGAACGTGACCGCTCCCGTCGACGCCGTGGCGGACGCACCCGTCGACAGCGGCGACGACTGACTCCACTTCGGTGGGACCGTCCGAAACCGATTTCGGCGAGCGGGACCGACTCCCGGACGTGCACTGGAAGCTGTTTGCGGACCTCCGGGAGCGCGCCGGCGCGGAGACCGTCGACGTCGGCGACCCCGAGACGGTCGGGGAGGCACTCGACGCGCTGCTCGCCGAGCACGACGCGCTCCGGGAGCGCGTGCTCGACGCCGACGACGACGTGGTCGCGGACGTGAACGTCCTGAAGAACGGCGCGAACGTCTTCACCGCTGGCGACGGCCTCGACGAACCCGTGGGCGAGGGCGACGAACTCGCGTTGTTCCCACCCGTCTCCGGCGGCTGAATCGCACGCCGGGGCCCGACAGCGTCGACGCTCGCAACGAGAACCAGCGGTCTGAAGGCCCCGGCGAGCGCACGCTCGGGTATGCGACTGTCGACGTTCTGCGAGCGTCTCGACGACGAGCTCCGGACGAGTGACTACGCCGCCCTGGACGCGAGCGCGAACGGCCTCCAGGTCGGGCCGCGCGACGGCGAGGTCGAGCGCGTCGCGTTCTGCACGGACGGCGTCCGCGAGACCATCGAGCTGGCGGCAGACTGGGGCGCGGACGCGCTGGTCAGCCATCACGGCGTCTCCTGGGGAGGCATCGAGCGCGTCACCGAGCGCGCGTACGACCGGGTCGCGCCACTGGTCGAGAACGACGTCGCGCTGTACGTCTCGCACCTCCCACTCGACGGCCACCAGGAGCTCGGGAACGCCGCGGGCGTCGCCGACGTCCTCGAACTCGACGCGCGAGAACCGTTCGGCGCGGTCGGCCCCGAGCACGCCGGCACCCGCGGTCGGCTCCCCGCGCCCGCGTCGAGCGACGACCTCCGGGACGCACTCGCCAGCGAGCTCTCCACGGGCGGCCAGCCCGTGCAGGTCCTCGACCACGGCCCCGACGAACTCCGGGACGTCGCCATCGTCACCGGCGACGGCTCCGACTACGTCGACGAAGCCGCACGCAAGGACGTCGACGTCCTCGTCACCGGCGAAGCGAAACAGAAGACGTACCACGAAGCCCGCGAGGTCGACCTCACCGTCGTCCTCGCCGGCCACTACGCCACCGAGACCTTCGGCGTCCAGAACCTCCAGTCGCTCGTCGACGACGACTGGGAGGAACCGATCGAGACCACGTTCTTCGACGTCCCCACCGGGATCTGAGAACGAGAGCGCGGCCGCCCACTCCACCGGCGGCCAGCAGCTAGCGCCGGCGGCCGCCTCCACCTCCAGCAGCCAGTTCCGACGCCCGACTACACCTCCGGTTCGTTCCGCGCGTGCGAGACCTCGCGGTCGCTCGTCGCTCGCACCAGGTCCTCCGCGTCGTACTCCATCTCGTCGCCGTTGTCGAGTTCGGACACCGTCACCACCGTCCCGTCCGTCGACCACGCCGCTCGGAGGCCGTCGCGCTCGACGGCGTCGTACTCGGTCTGCGCCAGCTCGTACGCGAGCTCGTCCGCCTCGGTCTCACCAAGCGTCATCACGCGACCCGACACACGCCAGTGCCGTGTGCGTTTCGACCGCCGCGAGCCACCGCCGGTCCGCCACCGGCGCTCGCCGACCGTGCGTTCAAGTGCGATGCGGCGGCGAACGACGTCGTCGACGAGAACCAAGGGCGCGTCGGTCCAGGCGGGAGCGCCACCCGCCGACGCGCCAGCAGCCGGCACCACGTCGCCCACACCCCCGCCAGCGGAACGGACGCGGCCGGACGTGCCACGGGTGGCCTGCACGCCACAACCGACCGACCCCCAGCACCCAGCAAAGGGTCGACGAGCGATGGCGACGCCCACCGAGTCCCCCACACTCAAGGCCCTCGTCCGCGCACGGACAGCCGACACATGGCGCAACCGCGGACCATCGACACCCTCATCGGCGAACTCGTCGCCGTCTCCCAGGACGCGCTCGTCCTCGCGGTCGTCACCGCGAGCATCTACCTGCCCGCGCGCTACCTCCTCGTCCCCGGCGTCAAACGCGGCCTGCGCGCGCTCGGCGTCGACGACGCCGTCACGCTCCCGCTCGGGAAACTCCTCTGGGCGGCGTTCTCGGGGTTCGCGCTGTTCGCGGGCGTCACCGTCTCCGGCCTCGCGAGCTTCCTCGCCGCCACCGAAGCCATCACCGCCGGCGCCACCGTCGCCGTCGGGTTCGCGAGCAAGGACGTCCTCGGGAACCTCGTCAGCGGCGCGTTCATCGTCCTCGACCCGACGTACAACATCGGCGACTGGATCCGCTGGAAGGACAACGAAGGCATCATCGAGGACATCAGCTTCCGCGTCACGCGCATCCACACGTTCGACAACGAACTCGTCGTCGTCCCGAACTCGGAACTCACCGCGAACGCCGTCACGAACCCGGCGGCGAAGGACCGCCTGCGCGTGAGCACGACGTTCGGCATCGGGTACGAGGACGACGTCGAGCGCGCGGAGGCGATCATCGTCGAGGAGGCGCTCGCGAACGACGACGTCGTCGACCGCCCGGGGCCGACGGTTCGCGTCGCGGAGCTCGGCGACAACGCGGTCGTGCTCGACGCCCGCTTCTGGATCGCGGACCCCGCCCGGATGGACTTCGTGCGCATCCGCTCGGAGCTCACGTCCGCGGTGAAAGCGCGGTTCGACGACGAGGGCATCAGTCTCCCGGCACCGCAGCGCGAGCTCTCGGGCGCGCTCGCGACGACGCGCGTCGACGGCGACGCCTGAGCGCGGCGCGGTCGCCCGGCCGGTGACGGGGAATCCGAGTCGTTGAAACGCGTGGCCGTCGGACACGGGAGCATGACCGAGGACGCTGGCGGGAGCGAGCACGACGCGGGCGACGACCACGAGCACGACGGGCACGCGGAGCCCGAGCGGGAGACGTTCCACCACGACCCCATCGGGCACGCCGACGTCCGCGGCGGGATGACCGTCGGCGAGCTCGTCGAGGAGTACGGGCACGCTGGCATCGGGGCAGCGGACGTCAGCGAGGCCGTGGACGTGACCGCGGAGATGTTCGGCGACGAGGATACGACAGTGTTCATGGGGCTCGCAGGTGCGATGGTGCCGACGGGGATGCGCCAGGTCGTCAGCGACCTCGTCCGCGACGGGTACGTGGACGTGCTCGTGACGACGGGCGCGAACCTGACGCACGACGCCATCGAGGCAATCGGCGGGAAACATCATCACGGTTCCGAGCACTGCCCCGGGAAGTCGGCGCGCGAGCACGACGAACAGCTCCGGGACGAGGAGGTCGACCGCATCTATAATGTCTACCTCCCCCAGGAGCACTTCGCGCTCTTCGAGAGCCACCTCCGCGACGAGGTGTTCCCCGAGATCGAGGAAACCGTGACGATCGCGCGGCTCTGCGAGGAACTCGGCCGTGCGAACGCCGAGGTGAACGAGCGCGAGGGCATCGAGGAGGACGCGGGGCTCGCGGCGGCGTGCTACGAGAACGACGTCCCCGTGTACTGTCCCGCGGTCCAGGACTCGGTCCTGGGTCTGCAGGCGTGGATGTACACGCAGGTGACGGACTTCCAGCTGGACGCGACCGGCGACATGGGGCCGCTGACGGACTTGGCGTTCGACGCCGAGTCAGCTGGTGCGTTCGTCGTCGGCGGTGGCGTCCCGAAGAACTTCGTCCTGCAGACGATGCTCGTGTCGCCGGACGCGTACGACTACGCCGTCCAACTGACGATGGACCCACCCCACACGGGCGGATTGTCGGGCGCGACGCTGGACGAGGCGCGCTCGTGGGGGAAGCTCGAGAAGGCGGCGGAGAACGCGAGCGTGTACGCCGACGCCACCATCACGCTCCCGCTGCTCGTCGCCGCGGCACGCGAGCGCGTCGAGAGCGAGTGAGCGCGGTCGCACGAGGACAGCCGCAGGAGAACGGTCGCGTGAGAACGGTCGCGTGAGAACGGTCGCGTGAGAGCGACCGCGCGAGTATTGTTCGTTCGGAGATAGCTTCTTGGTCGCTGCGCGCTTCGGTTCGAGTGTGACGATACTCGTTCCCTACGACGGCTCCGGGCTCTCGAAGACCGCGCTCTCCCGCGCGCAGACGTTCGCCGAGTACACCGACGACGACCTGCTCGCGCTCGTCGTCATCCCCGACGAACCCGGGTACGCGCACCGCCACGCGTGGCTGGAGCCCGAGGACACGTTCGACGTCGGCGTGATAGAGCGGAAGCTCACGCAGGAGATCCGGGACGTTGCGCCGGACGCGGACGTCCGCGCGGAGTTCGTGGAGAACACGGAGCCGACCGCGGACACGACGACGGTCGTCGTCCGCACCATCAAGGAGGTCGCTGCGGAGGTCGCGGCCCGAGTGGTGTTCGTCGGCAGCCAGAACGCGGGGAAGGTGACGCGGCCGCTCGCGAGCATCGGGGGGACGGTCGCGGACGACGCGCGCTACGACGTCCACATCGTCCGGCATCCCGACCCCGAGTTCGCGAGCGACTGAGCCCGCGACGGCCGCGGCGTCCCGCCCGGTTCTGGAACCACCATCGCTTTCTCGCCGGTGGGCGTCGTCACCGGCATGACGCTCACGGATCTGACTCATAGCGTGGCGGAGGGGATGCCGGTGTATCCGGGGACGACGCCGGTCGAGTTCGAGCGGACGACGTCGGTCGCCGAGGACGGCGCTCGCGCGCACGTCCTGACGCTCCAGACGCACGCCGGGACGCACGTCGACGCGCCGTGCCACATGCGCGAGGGCGCACCGTGTCTGGACGCGTTCGACGTGGACGACTTCCGGTTCGACGCCGCTCTGGTGGATTGTACGGGTCACGGCGCTCGCGACCCCATCACGGTCGAGGACCTCCCCGCGTCGTCGGTCGCGGCGGACGCGGACCTGCTCGCGTTCGCGACCGGGTGGAGCGAACACTGGGGGACAGACCGCTACCGCGACCACCCCTATCTGACCGGGGCGGCGGCGGCGTGGTGCGCCGAGCGCGAGTGCTCGGTCGGCGTCGAGGGGTTCAGTCCCGACCCGACGCCGAGCGTCGACCCGTCCCGCGAGCGCGACGACGAGCCCGACGGGTATCCGGCGCACGACGCGCTGTTCGCCGCCGACCAGTTCATCGTCGAGAACCTCGACGACGCGAGCGCGCTCCCCGACGACTTCGTCCTGCACGCGTACCCGCTCCCCGTCGAGGGCGGCGACGGCTGTCCGGTGCGAGCGGTCGCCGAGTACTGACGAGGTCGGCGGCGGTCGATAACGGTTGACGGCGGTCGGTCGCCGCGAGGCCGTGAGGGGGTGCGCGGTGGCAACGCCGGCACCAACATGAACTTTTATTATAGACCGGTGTCGTTGTAGGGACACGATGAACGCAGTACACCTCGCATCCGCCCGCACCACCACGTCAGACCGCACCCAGAACACCACACCACCGACCCCGAACCCCACATGAGCACCCGAACCGACGCCACCTACGACGACCCCACGACCGCCAGCACGCGCACCGACCCGACGACCGACGACTTCTCCACGCACCCCGAGAACCCGCGAGCGACGGGCGACGACGCGCCGACGACGTCCGACGAGACGCTCACACCCGACGGCGACGTCCCCTGGACCGAGCGCTGCAAGCGCCAGTTCTCCACCACCGACACCAACCGCATGCGGAACCTCAACGACGACCAGAACCAGGCGATGCAGGACGGCGTTTGAAGACGTCCTCGCAGGACCACCCGAGCGACCGAAGGGAATCCTCAAGGCCCACGCGCCGGTACCCTCGACCGGCCGATGACGACCCCACCGGGCCGAGCCGGGGTGGCACCCGCGCGACGACGAGCCCTATGAGTACCGAGGCCAGTTTTCGCGAGGACTGCTCGGGCGTCGCCGCGAGCAACGGGTTCGTCAGTAATCGGCGACGAGGCGCGCGCCGAGGTCTCCGAGTGCGGTTCGCTGGTCGGCGTCCGCGTCGAACTCCGGGAGTTCGACGACGGCCCGCCCGGGGAACGCCTCGCGGAGTGCGCGCAACTGCTCGGCGTGCTGGACGGCCCGCGTCCGACATCGTTCGCAGTCCGCGTCGACGTCCCGGAGCACGCGGTTGACGACGACCGTCTCGACCGGGACGTCGTCGCGCGCGAGCTCCTCGACGAACCGCCGGGTCTCTGCGACCGCCATCGGTTCTGGTGTCGTGACGACGCGGAACTCCGCGCGGTCGGGCGCGCGAACGAGGTCGCGGACAGCCGCCATGCGATCGGCGAGCGCGGACAGCGATTCCTCGTCGGCGTCGTCGCCGCCGCGGCCGAACGCGTAGTACGCGGGCCCGAAGACGGCGCTTCGCGCGCCGTCGACGAGCCGGCGGACCTGCCCGCGTAGCGACGAGGTCGCCGCGAGCGTCTCCCGGAGGACGTCCGGCAGGTCGAGGAGTCTGAGCGTGTGTCCCGTCGGCGCGGTGTCGACGACGACGCGGTCGAAGTCCTCGTCGAGCGTTCCCGCGATGCACTCGAGCGCCGCGAGCTCGTCGCTCCCCGGTGCGATGCCGGCCGCGAACAACCGCTCGATCTCCTCGTCGTCGAGTCGGATGCCGGCCGACCGGAGTTCGTCGGCGACCGACTCCAGTACCGTCCGGTACGTTCGCTCGCCGGCCTCCGGGCCGACCTCGATCATCCAGAGGCCATCGGTTATCTGGCGGCGTCCCGTCCCGGGTTCGAGGCCGTACGCGTCCGCGAGCGAGTGCGCGGGGTCCGTGGAGACGACAAGCGTTCGCTCCCCGCGGTCGGCGGCCGCCAGCGCGGTCGCTGCCGCAGCAGTCGTCTTCCCGACACCGCCCTTTCCGCCGTAGAACACGTACTGCTGCACGTGCTCTCGTTGGCGTGCTATCGGGTTAAGCGCCGCGCCACCCCTGCTCGACGTCGACCGTGCGGGCCGCCGAGGTGTCGGGACCGACGCGTTCGAGACCTCGCTACAGCTTCTCGGCTCGCTTCGCTTGTTCGGTGCGCTCTCTGGCCTGCTGGAGGCGTTTGTCTGTCGCGAGCCCGAGGTCGTCGGGGATGGCGTCGCTGGCGTCGGCGAGCTTGTCGGCGACGCGCTGGAGTCGCTCGACGACGGTCTCGAGCTGTCGGTCGGCGTTCTCGCGGTCGCCGGCGGCGGCGCGTTCCGCGGCGCGCTCGGCAGCGTCGACGACGGCACCGAGCGCCTGTGCGAGGCCCTCGACCGAGTTCTGGCGGCCCCCTTCGTCGTCGTCGACCTCGACGGCCTCGACCTGCCCCTGGGTCTCCGCGGCGACGTCCGCGACGTACGTCGCGAGCGGCGTCTTCCCGGTCGTCGCGTTCTCGACGCGGACCCGGTCCTCGTCGTCGGCGTCGGAACTGGCGGGTGGGTTGACGCGGAACGCCCCGACCTCGTCGTCGCTGTCGCGAACCTCGGTCGTGAACGCGCCGCCGCGGTGGACGTAGAGCCCGTCGCGGTCGCCGTCGCCGAGCGGGGCGTCGTAGAGCCGGCCGCCGAAGTCGTCCGAGACCGCGACTCGGGCGAGGTCCCGGTCCGCGTCGCGGCCGTCGACGTCGAGCTTCACCGCGTTCTCGCGAGCGACCAGGGGGATCTCGCCGTCGACGCCCGCGACCGTCGTCCCGCCCCCGTCGCCCGCCGCATCGTCGCCGCCCACGGACACGGGTTCGCTGTGCGGGGCGACCCCAGCGCCGTTCACGGTGAGCGCGTGGTCGCCCGCGGGGACGTCCTGGACGGCGGCGACGCCGCGGAACGTCGGGACCGCCTCGGGGTCGCTCTCCAGGAGCGCCACCGCCTCGGTCCCGGTCTCCTCGGTCGTCACGCCGTCGCCGTCGGGGGCGTCGGGTGCGCTGACCGCGTTCGTGACGAACGCGACGACCTGGTTCGCGGGCGAGGGCTCGCCGATCGCGTCGTAGCGGTCCGCGAGCGCGCCGCGGTGGCGTGGTTCGGTGATGTCGTTCGCGGGATTCCCGTACCGCGGGTCCTGCCAGGGGACGCCCGTGGTCGTGATGTGGCTCGCGATGGCGTCCTCGGCGAACTTCGGGACCGCGAACTCGAAGCTCAACTGCGGGCCGACGTGGTCGTCGATGTACTCCAACTCGGCCGTGGGAACGAGGTCGTACGTCTCGTCGGCGCTCCCGTCGTCTCGGGCCTCGTGCTCGAAGACGAGGCCGTTCTCGCGCGCCGGCAGGTCCACCGGTGGCGAATCGAGCGCGTCGAACGACCGCACGGTGACGTCGCCGGGCACGAAGTCCGATTCGGTCACGTCCGGGAGGCGCTCGTGGTCGTAGACGGGCGTCTCGTCGAGCTCCGGGACGGCGAAGGGGAGCGCGAGCCCTTCGTCGCGCGGCAGGCCGTACGCGAGCGGGATGGCGGCGGCGTCCTCGACGCTGTCGACGACGCTGTTCGTGACGTCCGCGACGTCGTTCTCGATGGGGAACCGCTGGAAGCGCTCCTCGTCGGCGTTCACGGACAGCCCGCTGGAGTGCGAGCCGAGCTCGGAGAGCACGCGCGGACGCCGGTCGGGGTCGGGATCGAGGAACTCGTTGTTCGGGACCTTCCGCGAGTGCGAGCTCGCGACGTACAACTGGGGTTCCTCGGTGTCGGTGTCGACGAAGACCTGGAGGAGCTCCCAGTCGTGCCAGTGGAAGTTCGTCGTGAACTGGTCGAACGCCGAGTAGAACCAGTACTGGACGACCGCGAGCGGGGAGTCCGCGTACTCGCGGACGTTGTAGAACACGCGCGGCTCGGGCGGGTCCTCGTGGCCGCCGGCGGCGACGTACCCGTTGAGCGCGTCGAACCCGTCGACGATGGTGTCGCCGTCGCGTTCGGACTCGAACTGTCGCGGGTCGGTCGGGAACCAGCGTTCGCGCCGGTCGAAGACGAGCGTCGGCGTGAACCGCGCGGCGAGGTCGCGAGCCCGGTCGTCGTCGACCGACGTGCTCTCGCCGTCCTCGCCCGCGTCGAGCAGCGAGCAGCCCGCGAGCGTGGTGGTCGCACCGGCCGCGACGGCGAGGAGCGAACGTCGGTCGAGCGACGGCCCGTCCGTCATCGCGTCACCTGCATCTCGTGCGTGCCCTGCGGTGCACTGGTCAAGATACCACGGCCTAATCGCTCCTCGCTCAATAGGGTTCGGTCGGCCGGCGAGCGCGTGCGGCGCCCGTCGCCGGGACGAGTACCTCAGGCGGCGAACCGACGGACTCGGTCGACGGCCGCGGCGGCGCCCGCGACGAGCGCGGACGCGACGCCGCCGAGTCGGAGTTCCACCGGTTCGACGCCCACTCGCCGAAGGAGCAGGCTCGCTCTGGTGTCCGCGCCCAGAGCCAGGACGGTCCGGTGTCGGACGCGCACTTCGAGCGCGACGTCGGCCGCGCGCAGCAGCGCGTCGACCTCCCGGTAGTCCAACGCCGGTCGACGGCGGACCGCCCGCACGGCTGCTCGAACGGTCGGGAAGTCGACGGACAGGCGGTCGCCCGTCGACGCGACCGCGACCGGGGTGTCGTCGACCGAGACGTCGAGGTCGACCGCGACGTCGAGGGGTGCGCGGTCCGCAGGGTCGAGCGGCGCGCGAGCCTCACTCACGTTCGCGGGTCGTGATGACGACGGTGCCGTCGAGCCGCCAGCGGGCGGACTCGGCGTCCGCGCCGACCTTGCTCGGGACGTCGACGTGCATGTCGTCGAACTCGTAGTGAATCTCCGCGTTCCGACCGGTCAGTCGGTCGTAGAGCCCGATAGCGAGCTCCGGCCAGGTGTTCGTCTCGTCGATGCGTTCGTCGTGAACGGATGATTCCGCCATGGTCGACCGTCGTCGGCGACACGGAAGGCAGTAGTTTCGAGTAGGTGACGAGACCTTCCCAGTAGGGGACGGCAGTCGACCGTTCGTCGGGAGGGGGGCGTCGACGGTCGGCGGGCACGGCTGCCCGCGCGCACGGCCCTGGCCGCTTTCACGACGGGTCGCGGTGCCTGAGCACCTCGGCGGTCGCACTCGGGACCGGCGTCCCGCAGTCTCGGCACACCCACCGCGTGCGAGCGCCCTCGAGGCGGCGCTCCATGTCCTGCCGGTAGCGGAGGCGCGCGCCGCACTGGCAGGTGTACGTCGCCGGACACATACAATCCCATACGAGGCGAACTGGCTTGAATCGCACCGCAGACCGTGGCGGAGCGTCGCCGCGGTCGATTCCGGCTACGGCCGCTGGAGCGTCGCAGCGGTCGATTCCGGCTACGTCGGGAGTTCGGTCCGGGTGTGTGGGACGTCGCATTGGAGTTCCCCGAGTGGGAGTCGTTTCGCCCCCGGCACGTCCAGTTGTGCCGTGGCCGTGAGCGACCCGTCGACGTGGATTGCCTCGGCATCGACGTCGCCGGGCAGGAACCGTTCGAGGTGCGTCCTCGCGGTGCTGTCGGACGCGACGAGTGGCGTCTCGAGGTTCGCGGGCGCCGACCCGTTGGCGTCCGCGGCCCAGAGCACGTTCGCGACCGTCCGGTCGTCGGCGGCGTACCCGATCCGGAGGTTGACGGCGGTGACCTCGAGGTCGACTGGGAGTTCGTTCGACACGACGATGTCGAGGTCGAGGTCGGTCGGGGATGCATCCGCCGTCAGGTCCAGTTCGACCGTGTCGACGTGGACGTCCCGGTCCATCCGCGCTTCGAGTCGCTTGACGATGTGCTCGGAGAACCGCCACCCGAGGATCGGGACGTACTTGAGGTAGCGAGCGGCCCAGGCGAGCGCCCACAGGCGAACGATCATGGGTGGTTCGGTCTCGCGAGCCCGGGCGAGCGATTCGAACGCGCAGGCGAGCGCGTTCGAGATGGTTCGGGTGTCGCGCCGTCAGAGGTGTCGAGTGCAGGAGGCATGCGTTGGTGTGGGGAGTCGAGGACTGCCAGGGGAGGTGGAAGAACTGCTTGCGAGGGCGAGCGGTCTCGCGGCCCTCGGTACCGCCCGAGTCGTCGTCAGAGGACGATCGAGACGACGGCGAGCACGAGGAAGATGATGACTAACCACTTCGCGATCTCCATCGTGACGCCGGCGATTCCGCGCGCGCCGAGCACGGCAGCGACGATCGCGATCACGAAGAACACGACCGCGTACTGGAGGAACTGCCCCGAGAACAACAGGGGCGTCCCTTCGAGTGATGCGAGCTGGGTGGCGACGGTCGCTGGGAGGGAACTGAGCGACATGCGTGGAGAGACGGGAGTCTCGTACGTAGTGATGCCACCAAAGAACCAGTCACGGAGCTGATAACCGACTCGCGGAGTGAGAGTGCCGACGTCGACTCCCGGGTCCCCCTGGGAGCAACCACGCACCGGGATGCGTCTCCCAGACTCGTCGCGGGCAACGGTCGCTCGTGCTCGTTCGACCGGCCGAAGCGTGGAGCGCAGCTGCCGAGCGCCCGCATCGAGCGACGACTCGCGCTCAGATCGGCGAGTTCACCGTCCCGAAGTACACCTGCCACGCGAGCAGCGACTTCGCGACGAGACTGAGCACGATGTAGGACCGTTCGCCGAACAGGTAGTCCTCCCACCGCCAGGTCTCGCGGTACTGGAGGATCATGACGAGCGCGAAGAGGTTGAAGAACACGAAGATGGAGACGTAGATGGCGATGACGAAGTCGGGGACCTGGCCGTCGCTCGCGACGATGGAGCCGGCGAGCGCGATACCGATGACGACCCAGGGGACGATGCCGGCGAGCGTCCCGATGAGGTACGTCGTCCAGTCGGTCCGCTCCGTGGTCTGGTTGTGGCGTTCCATCGCGAGGCCGGTGAGGTTCATCACGGCGACGAGCCCGAAGAGCGCGACGAGCGTGCCGACGTCCCAGATACCGGCGAGCATCCCGATGACGACGATCATGAGCGACGCGCTCACGGAGTACTCGTACCACCGGTAGGGGTTCATGCCGCGGTCGAGGTCCTTGACGTACCGGTCGTAGAGGACGGTCGCGACGAGGGCGTGTGCGAGCGCGGAGATGAGGAGGAATCCGGCGACGAGGAGCGGGAGCGTGATCTCCGTCCAGAGGGCGCTCGTCGGCGCGATGGATTCGGTCGCGGGGTTCAGTTCGTACCGCGTGTACGTGAGCGGCCACTGGACGGGTTCGGCGATGGCGACCATCGCGGCCCCCTGGACGAAGTGGAGGACTGCCATGACGGCGTTCCACCGCCGGAGGCGCTTGAAGCGCGGGAGTGCCGACAGTTCAGAGGTCGCTTCCGCGGTCGCCGTATCGGCGCTATCGGGTGTGGGACGGGCGGACATACTCCCTCATGTACGCTAAGAAGAAAGATAACTATTCGTACGGTTTACTGGTCGCTGCTGACGTGATGCGACGGCCGAGACGAGCGCTCCAGTCGCACCGGACCGCGGGAGATCGACCGAGCCACGCCGAACCCGAGCACCTACGTTCGTCGACGCATTCCGTGAACGTATGCAGACGGCGTCGACCCCCGACGACCGAGGCCGGGAATTACGCGACACGGTCCGGTTCTACCTGCTGGACCACCGGACGTGGCTCGGGAAGGCCATCGACATCGCGCTGATGGTCCTGAACCTCGTGTTCGTCGCGATCTTCGTCGCCGAGACGTACCCGCTGTCGGCGGCGACGGACGCGCTCCTCTGGAACCTGGAGGTCGCGATCGCGCTCCTGTTCCTCGCCGAGTACGTCCTCCGCCTGTACGGCGCCGAGGACCGGTTCGGGGAGGCGACGAACGGGTACACGGTCGTGGACCTGCTCGCGATACTCCCGACGCTCCTCGTGCTCGCGATGCCGGTGCCCGCGGTCACGCTCGAGTTCGGGTTCCTGCGCGTGGTTCGCGTGGTGCGCGTGCTGCGGTTCTATCGGTTCACGCGCGACGCGGAGTTCTTCTTCGGGACGGTGTCGGACAACACGCTGCGCGCGTTCAAGCTCCTCCTGACGGTGCTCGTGATCTTCTTCGTGTCCGCCGGGTTGTTCTACAGCGTCGAACACGAGGTGAACGCGACGGTCGGGAACTTCGGGGACGCGTTCTACTACACGGTCGTGACGGTGTCGACGGTCGGGTTCGGCGACATCGTGCCGATGACGCAGGCGGGTCGCTGGATCACGGTCGCGACCATCATCGCGGGCATCATCCTCATCCCCTGGCAGGCGAGCAAGATCGTTCGCGAGTGGGCGTCGAAGGATACGGTGGACGTGACGTGCCCGAACTGTGGGCTCTCGCATCACGACCGGGACGCGTCGCACTGTAAGGCCTGCGGCGAGACCATCTATCAGGAGTACGACGCGCGGGAGTGACCTCGAGCCGTCAAGCGGTGTCGGTTCTCGATGGGCATCGATACCCGAGAGGTATGGGAACGCGCGTCGTGGCGATGGGTGGCAGTGAGGCGACGAACCGCACCACGCGACGGCAGTGCGTGGGACTGTATGGCAGTCGCGGGCGAACTGTGGATGCACCGATAGTACGCTCTCGTCGTGACTGCACAGTCACCGAATTTGGAAATACCCACATGATGCGCAACAAATATCCAGAATAGCACACGGATAGAATACGTTCGTCGCGTCTTACTCGGATTTGGAAAACAAATACGCAACCCTTATCCGTGCTGTTGGCATTCATTCAATTGCAATGGCAAACGGTAAGGTTGATTTCTTCAACGACACAGGCGGCTACGGTTTCATCTCCACCGAGGACAGCGACGACGACGTTTTCTTCCACATGGAGGACGTTGGCGGCGAGGACCTGACGGAAGGCACCGAGATCGAATTCGACATCGAGCAGGCCCCCAAGGGCCCGCGCGCGAAGAACGTTCTTCGCGTCTAACTAAGGTCCACGCCGTCGCCTGACGGCGACGTTTCAGACCTCGATTCTCTCAGCACACCACCACCAACGAGCGCTCGCGTCGTCGACCCACGACGACGCGAGCGGTCCAGAGCGACGGCACTCTGTCGCCGTCCAGCACTCCCGGGCTTCGTCGCCCCGTCGCCGTCCAGCACTCCCGATTTTCGTCACTCGTTTCACGCTCGACTCCCACCGACCGAGTATGACGACTGAACTCACCGTCACGGGAATGTCCTGTGGGCACTGCGAGGAGACCGTCGAGGACGCGCTCGCCGACGTCGAGGGCGTCACCGCTGCCAGCGCGGACAACGAGACTGACTCCGTCACGGTCGACGGCGACGCGGACGTCGACGCGCTCGTCACCGCCGTCAAGGACGCGGGCTACGACACGAGCGCCTGAACGACGACGACGAGACCTTCGAACGACGAGACCTGACAGCGACGGCACCGTTCGAGGTCGTTCCCTCAGTCGTCCTCGCCGCCTTCGATGGCGGCGCGCCGCTCGATGGCGGCCTCGAAGAACGACGCGGGGAGGTCGTCGATGTCCCCGGCCTGGACGCGCCAGAGGTTCGCGTACAATCCGTCTTCGGCGACGAGCGCGTCGTGCGTCCCGGCTTCGACGACCCGACCGCCTTCGAGGACGAGTATCTGGTCTGCGGTCTTCACGGTCGACAGCCGATGCGCGATGGCGATGGTGGTGCGGTCGGTCGCGAGTTCCGCGAGGCTCCGCTGGATGATGGCCTCGGTCTCCGTGTCGACGTGACTCGTCGCCTCGTCAAGCACGAGTATCGCGGGGTCCTTGAGGATGGTTCGCGCGAGCGCGACGCGCTGGCGTTGCCCGCCGGAGAGGCGGACGCCGCGTTCGCCGACGACGCTGTCGTAGCCGTCGGGGAGGTTCGCGATGAACTCGTGGGCCGCGGCACGCTTCGCGGCGGCTTCGACGTCGGCGTCGGACGCGTCGAACGTCCCGTACGCGATGTTCTCCCGGACGGTACCGTAGAAGAGGAACGGTTCCTGGGCGACGTACCCGACCGCGCGCCGGAGTTCCGCGAGCGAGCGGTCGCGGACGTCCACGCCGTCGACCTCGACCACGCCCTCGTCGGGGTCGTAGAGGCGGACGAGGAGCTTCACGAGCGTCGACTTCCCGCTGCCGGTCGGGCCGACGATACCGACCGTCTCGCCGGGGGCGACGTCGAATGACACGTCCCGGATGACGGGCGTCGGGTCTCCTGGCTCGTCCGCCTCGCTGCCACCGTCCTCACCGACCTCACCGTCCCCGCCGTCGTCGACGAGGTCCGGTCCGCGCGGGTACGTGAACGTGACGTCCTCGTACGCCACGCGCCCCGCGACGCCGTCGAACGGCACGGGGTCGTCGGGGTCGGCCGTGACGTCG
Organism: Halorubellus litoreus; assembly: GCF_037081675.1. GTDB lineage: Archaea > Halobacteriota > Halobacteria > Halobacteriales > Natrialbaceae > Halorubellus > Halorubellus litoreus. The sequence continues at coordinate 26,006 of NZ_JAZAQL010000006.1, forward strand.
TCGGCGGTGAGGACGCCGTAGACGCGCTCGCTGGACGCTTTCGCGCGCTGGTAGTTGTTCACGATCTGGCCGAACTGCGCGAGCGGCCACACGAACTGCTGGGTGTAGAGCATGAACGTCACGAACTCGCCGGGCGTGACGGCGTCGGCGACGCCGAGACGCACGCCGAGCGCGGTCTCCGGGACGACAGCGAGGACCGTCGGGGGGCCGTTCAGTACCCAGAACGCGCCGACGACGAACGTGAGCGCGAAGCTCAGTCCGCTGATGGCCGACAGGCCGGGGAAGAACGTGATGCGGGTGCGGATGGCGTCCCAGTTCGCGTCGTAGTACTCGCGGGAGGCGTCGCGGACGCGGTCGGCCTCGTAGGCCTCGGCGTGCTCGGTCTTGATGACCTCGATACCGCCGACGTTGTTCTCCAACCTCGCGTTCAGGCTGCCGACGCTCGCGCGCATCGCGGCGTACTTCGGCTGGACGCGCCGGACGAACGCGACCGTGAACGCGCCGAGGACGGGGACGGCGACGAGCGCGGCGAGCGCGAGCACGGGGTTGAGCGCGAGCATGATGGCGCCGACGCCGAGGACGAGCGCGAGCAAGCGGAGCGTCGAGCTGACGCCGTCGGTGAGGAACGACTCCAGCTGGTTGACGTCGTTGTTGAGGACCGCGAGGAGTTCGCCGGTGCGGGTGCGGTCGAAGAACGACCGGTCGAGCGCCTGCATGGACTCGTAGGCGTCGACGCGCAGCGCGTGCTGGATGTTCTGCGCGAACCGGTTCCAGCCGTAGCTCTGGAGGTAGCTCGCGATAGCGCCGACAGCGGTCGCCGCGACGAGGAGCCCGACGGTGAGCCACACCTGGCCGGCCGCAGTCGCGGGGATCCAGGCGTCGGGGACGAGCGGGAGCGCGTACGGGCGGTCGGCGAGGAGGACGGCGTCGATGGCGAGCCCGAGCAGGAGCGCGGGCAGCAGGCCGACGACCCGCGAGAGGACCGCCATGACCGTACCGACGGCGGCGAGCGAGCGGTTCCCGCGACCGTACTCGGCGTACAGTCGCCACATCGACCCGCCGTCGCTCGCGAACGACGGCGCATCGTCGTCGCGGCCCCTAGCTGTCGCCATCCATCACCCGTCGCGCGTCGTCGTGCATCTTCCCCGTCACGTACGCGTTCGACGGGTATACCTCGCTCGGCGGCGCGATGACGTCGTTTCGAGCGCCACCGAATCACGGCCGGTAAAGAACCAATACCGATTACCAAACGCGTCTTTCACCATTCGGTCGGGTGTCGTGGCTACGCGTCGGCGTCCAGTAGGTGTGTTATACCAATGTCGGTACCGCCCGGATTCCAAGCCGCATGCCAGACGTAAACAGGCGGACGTTCCTGACACTCAGTGGCGCAGTACTCGGCGGTATCGCGACGGGCACCACGGTGACGGCGGCGACCCGAACGGACCGATTCATCGTGCAGACGAAAGGCAAGGGGAAGCTCCGCGGGCTCGACGTCGTCCACGAGATGCCGGGCGTGAAGTTCGCCGTCGTCGAGGCGAGCGAGAGCGCGCTCCGACGGTCGAAGGCCGTGAAGGCGTTCGAACCCGACGTCGAGATCACGCTGAGCGAACCGGCGACGAACGCGCAGGCGCCGACGTTCAGCCCGGGCGACGCCAGCGACTACGAGGGACAGCCCGGCGACTTCCTGCAGTGGGACAAGAGCGATCTGAACGTCCCGGAAGCGCACGAGACGACCGAGGGCGAGGGGACGCGCGTCGCCGTCATCGACTCCGGCGTCCTCGAAACCCACCCCGACCTCGCCGGCCCGCTCAACATCGGCCTCTCGATGAACTTCACCGACGACGGCGGCGACCACAACCCCGTCGGCGGGGACGACCACGGCACGCACGTCGCGGGCATCATCGCCGCCGACAACGGTGGCGGCAGCGGCGTGAACGGCACCGCGCCGAAGACCGACCTCGTCGACTGCCGCGTGTTCTCCGGGCCGAGCGCGTCCTTCGGCGACATCCTCGCCGCCATCGTCTACAGCGTCAACGTCGACGCTGACGTCGCGAACCTCTCGCTCGGCGCGTACCCCGTCCCCCGGCAGGGACTGGGCTCGTTCTACGGGAAGACGCTCAACAGCGTGATGACGTACGCGAACAAGGAGGGGACGCTCCTCGCCATCGCCGCCGGGAACGACAGCGCGGACCTGCAGCACGACGGGAACCTCATCAGCATTCCGAACGAGGGCGCACAGGCGGTCTCCGTCGCCGCGACCGGCCCCATCGGCTACGGCTGGGACGCCGAGGACGAAGCGCCCGCACACAGTCCCGCGTTCTACACGAACTACGGCACGAACGCCATCACGCTCGGCGCACCCGGTGGCGACGCCGACCTCGCGGCCATCGGCACCGGCGCCCCCTGGTTCAACGACCTCGTGTTCAACACGGTGTTCGTACACGGCGGCAGCCTCGTCTCGGGGACTTTCGGACCGAACGCCGAGGACTACCCGGGCGACGTCACGGCGTCGTGGACCGGTTCCTACGACGGCAACGTGACCGTCCAGGGCACGCCGCCGTACACGACCGATAGCGTGCCGTGGTACTCGTCGGTCGGCTTCGGCGGCGTCGAGTTCGGCGTTACAGGTGGACCGACGTTCACTGGCGGCGAGACCGTCACCGTCGACTACACGACGGGCGCGGGCCACGAGCGCCTCGCGCCGGACTGGATATCCATCTACCTCGCTGGCCCGCCCGTGGACGGTGACGGGAATCCGACGAACTACGTCGCGGTCGACTGGCGCGTCTCGGAGTCCTCGGAGACCTCCGTCGCGTGGACCGCGAGCGACTCGTTCGGCGACGGACCTGGTGGCGTGTTCGAGGCGAGCAGCGTCGCAGAGATATTCGAGAACCCCGACATCGACCCGTCGTCGCCGGACGCGAGCGAGAGCGATATCGTCGGCAAGGCGACGGTCACGGGCGTCGGCGTGTTCAGCGGCGGTGGCATCGGCGCGGACGAGGCCGTCGACATCACGTACACCGGGGTCGCGTTCGAGGGCGGAGACCTCCTCATCCCGCAGACGCCGACCTACGGCTGGAAGGCGGGCACGTCGATGGCGGCGCCGAACGTCGCTGGTGCGGCGGCGCTCGTCAAGAGCGCGAATCCGGGGTACAACGCGAATCAGGTCGAGAGCGCGCTGAAGCGCGCCGCCTCGGTCCCCAGCGGCTACGACAAGGCGTACTACGGGAGCGGCTACCTGAACATCCTCGACGCGCTCTGAGCGGCGCGCCCGAGCCTATTCTTCCGTTTCGCTGCAGTCCGCGTTCTCGTCGTCGAGGAGTTTGTTCGCGAGCGTCGGGACGAACGTGCCAACGTCGGTGACCATCCCGACCGCTTGCGCGCTCCCGCGGTCGAGGAGTTGCGTGACGGTCGCGGGGTCGATGTCGACGCACACCACCGGGGTCGTCGAAGGCAGACAGTTCCCGACGGCCACCGAGTGGAGGAGCGTCGACAGCATGAGGACGACGTCGGCCTCGTGGGCTTGCTCGCGGATGGCGTTCTGGGCCTCGACGGCGTCCGTGATCGTGTCCGGGAGCGGGCCGTCGTCGCGGATGCTGCCCGCGAGCACGTAGTCGACGTCGTGCTGGATGCACTCGTACATCACGCCCGAGTCGACGAACCCCTCTTCGATAGCCGCCTCGATGCCGCCGGCTCGGATGACCTCGCTTATCGTGTAGATGTGGTGCTTGTGGCCCTTCCGCGGGCTCTCCATGGTCTCGACGTTCATCCCGAGGCTCGTCCCGTACATCGATCGCTCCATATCGTGCACCGCGAACCCGTTCCCCGTCGACAACGCGTCCACGTAGCCTTCGCGGACGAGTCGCGCGAACGCCGGGCCGGCCCCCGAATGCAGGAGTGCGGGGCCCGTGACCGCGAGCACGCTCCCGCCGTCGGCCTTCGCCTCGCGGATGACGTCCGCGACCTCCTCGATGAGGCTCTCGCTCGGCCGCTCGGGGGAGACGCCGCCCTGCATGAACCCGAACGGGCCGCTGTCGCCGCGCGGCCGGTCCGGCGGGTCGACGCGCACCCCGAACTCGTCGGTGACCACGAGGTCGCCCTCGCGGATAGCGTTCAATACCTTCGTGTACGCTCGCGGCCCGCCATCGGCGTCCGGTTCGACGACGATAGCGCAATCCATCTCGATGTCCTCCACTGGCAGCCAGTCCCCGTCGTGGCGGACCTCAGTCGGGTGGTTCGTCGTCGAGTAGAACCCCGTCGGCACGATCTGGTCGCCGGGCGCGGGCGCGAGCTGAGCGTCGTGCGGGTCCGTGACGGTCGCGCCCGTCTGGTGGAGTTCGTGCAGTATCTCGTGTAGCGTCGCCTCGTCGTCCGCCTGCACGAGCATCCGACAGTACGACTCGGCCATCTTGTGCCGGCCGACGTCGAACTGCTCCACGTCGAAGTCCCCGCCCATCTCCATGATGGTCGTCATGCATCGCTGGAGCGTCCCGGAGTCGATGACGTGCCCTTCGAGTTCGATGGGGCGTGCAACGGTCATGGTCTTTGGGAGGGCGACCGGCGCCTTGAGCGTTCGGCCCGCGACCGAACTCGCCTCACCCGCACGAGGACATATGGTGTGCGGTATCGTCTAGCAGTCCGTGAGTTCTCCGTGAGTCCAGAGGAATACCCCGACCGGTACAAGGAGAGCGGCGTCCTGAAGAAGAAGCACTACAAGCGCGAACTGCATCGATTACAGGAGGAACTGGTGAAACTCCAGTACCACATCCAGGAGGAGGACCTCCAGGTGTGCGTGGTGTTCGAGGGCCGTGATGCGGCCGGGAAGGGCGGCGCGATCAAGCGCATCACGCGACGCCTGAATCCGCGGGTGGCGCGCGTGGTTGCGCTCGGGAAACCGACGGAGCGCGAGCAAGGCCAGTGGTACTTCCAGCGGTACGTCGAACAGCTCCCGACGGCCGGCGAGATGGTGCTGTTCGACCGGAGCTGGTACAATCGCGCCGGCGTCGAGCGCGTCATGGGGTTCTGTACGGACGAGGAGTACGAGGAGTTCCTCGAGTCCACGCCGGAGTTCGAGCGACTGCTGGTGCGGTCGGGGATGACCCTCATCAAGTACTGGTTCTCGGTGAGCGACGCCGAGCAGGAACGGCGGTTCGAGAAGCGCAACGAGGACCCGAAGCGGCGCTGGAAGCTCAGTCCGATGGACTTGGAGGCGCGCGAACGCTGGGCGGCGTACTCGCGAGCGAAGGACGAGATGTTCGAGCACACAGACACCGAGCACGCGCCCTGGCACGTCGTTCACGCCGACGTGAAGAAGCACGCGCGACTGAACTGCATCAGTCACCTCCTCGACCAGTTCGACTACCCTGACTACACGCCCGACCCCGTCGACCTCCCCGACCGACCGGACGATTCGGCGTACCGGCCGCCGATCGACGGCCAGCGCTGGGTGCCGGCGCGATACGGGTCGAACCCGGGGGACGTTCCCGACCGCCCCGACGGGTCGTAGCGCCGCGTCGGGACGCGAGCCGCCGAGGGTCCCAGCCCACGAGTCCACCCCTGCTACTCACTCCATCCGCGCAAGCGCTAGCCGCCGTTCCCCACCGACGCCGCCGTCCCGGTTCCCGCCTCGGTCCCGGTCTCCGTCCCGGTTCCCGCCTCGGTCCCGGTCTCTGTCTCAGTTTCCTCTTCTGTCTCCGTCTCGGTCTCTGTCTCAGTTTCCTCTTCGGTCTCCGTCTCCGTCTCGTCCTCGGTCTCCATCCCGTCTTCTTCGGTGGTGGTGGCGTCGCCGCCGTCGGTTCCGTTGAGTGGGTCAGTCTCGTTGGTGCCGTCGTCCTCGGGGTTGGCACAGCCCGCGAGACCGACTGCAACTGCGGTTACGAGTCCTGTGACGAGTCGGCGTCGAGTTGGTTCGCGTCGTGTCATCACTCGGGTCCTCTCCGCGGACCGGATTCGTTATTTGGCCAGTAGCGCCGACAACGCTCGGGTTATCTCGAACCGGTGGGGACGGTTCGTATCGTTCAGCGACCGTAGGCCGGTGTTGGCGTGAAACGGCGTGAAACGAAGGGTTCCGAGAGTCGGCGACGCGCGTCGGGCGCGGCGCAAGAGACGGACGCCGACGTTTCAGACGCTTCAGGTTCTGACCAGTCGCTTACCGGACCGTTCACGTGGCCAGTCGCGTGCGGGGTGCTCGCACGAATGACACCCAGGGATGCGTCAGGCCCGGTCCCCACAGAAGTGCGTCAGGTCCGGCTCCTGCAGAAGTGCGTCAGGGTCAGTATCTTTCTCGCTCCGGCCCATACCGGTCGTATGGACCGCAAGGACGTGCAGCGCGCCTGGGACGACGTCGCCGAGACGTACGCTCGGTCCCGCGACCCGACCGGGAACGACGCCGACCTCGTCGACGACCTCAGCGAGTACCTGCCAGCGGACCCGGTCGTCCTCGACGTCGGGTGCGGCGACGGCGCTCGGACGCTCGCGAACCTCCCCGCGGACGCCATCGGCGTGGACGTCTCCCGGCGCGCGCTCGAACTCGCGACCGAGACCGTCCCCGGGGCGAGACTCGTGCAGGCCGACATGACCCACCTCCCGCTGGCCGACGATAGCGTCGACGCCATCACCGCGTACCACGCCGTCTTCCACGTCCCACGCGACGACCACCCGGCGGTCTACCGCGAGTTCGCTCGCGTCTGCAAACCCGGCGGCTACCTCCTCATGACGCTACCCACGGGGCGGTTCGAGACCGTTCGCGAGGGCTGGATGGGCGGCCGGATGTTCTTCTCCGCGCCCGGTGAACGTGCGACCGTCGAACAGCTCGAAGCGGCCGGGTTCGGGAACGTCCACCGCGTCACCGCCGACGACCCGCTCGGCACGAAGAGCCTGTTCGCGTTCGCGACGCTCGGCGACTGACCACCTGCCGCAAGCGGGGTCGACGTCGCGGTCCTCGTCGCAACCAGCGCCGGCGTTGCGCGCTCGTCGGGGAGCGGCGTCGCGACTCCGGGTGCGTAAGCGAGTTGGTCCGGCGGAACTCGGTCGCGAGCAATCGCTCGCCGCGCCGCCGTCCTGCAGTCAGTTAGGAGAAGTCAGTCGATGTGTCCTTCCGCGCGCAGCTGGTCGGCGTCCTCGTCGGTGTACCGCCACTCGACGTTCGCCTTCTCGTCCTGCCAGTCCCACGGTTCGGCGATGACCACGTCGCCCTCGTTGATCCAGACGCGGTACTTCATTCGACCGGGGATGCGGCCCATCCGGTCCTCGCCGTCGGCGCAGCGGAGCTGCACGTGGTTGCCGCCGTTGTGCTCTGTCACTACGGCGAACACTTCGTCGTCGTTGGGCATTCGAAGGTTCTTGCGCCCAGTATTTTCACTCACAGTCGTTAGTGGTGAGGGATAGACTTAAGTATGTTGATTGGCATGCCAACACCCCGCACGACAGTGAGTCGGTCGTCGAACCCGCCGACGCCGACGACTCCACCGTCGCTAACGTCGCGACAGTCCGACGACCGCGTCCTTCCGAAGCCGGGACGTTCACCACGGTCCATCCCGTAGCGACCGACATGCAGATCGTCTCCGTCGCGGCCGTCGCCGAGAACGGCGTCATCGGCCAGGGGAACTCGCTCCCCTGGCACCTCCCCCACGAATCGAAGCGGTACCGCGAGCGCGTCGCCGACGACGTCGTCGCGCTCGGCCGCCACACGTTCGAACTGTTCGACGACCTTCCCGGACGCGCCCAGATCGTGCTCTCGCGGACCGACCGCGACTGGCCGCAGGACACCGCCCACCACGCGAGCGACGTCGACGACGCAATCAGAGTGGCCGAGAAGCTCGACGCCGACGTCCTCTACGTCCTCGGCGGCAGCGCCATCTACGGCCTCTTCCTCGACGTCGCCGACCGCCAGCTGTTGAGTCGCGTCCACGGCGAGTACGACGGCGACGCCCACTACCCGGACTTCGACGCGGACGACTGGGAGCTCGTCGAAGAGACCGACCACGACGGCTACACGCTCGAGGACTGGCGTCGCCGCGACTGAGGTTTCCGGTGCGTTTCGACGAGACGGAGCGACCGTGCGACGCGCCCACGCTCGTCTCGGAGGGGCTTTACGTCCCCGCGTCGTCACGTACGTATGGAATACGCTACAGCGCTCGACAGAGCCTACGACGTGCTGCCCGAGACACCGCGAGAAGGCGGTGACCGCCTCCAAGTCCCCGACCCCGAGGGCCAGACCGACGGTGCGTTCACGCGATTGACGAACCTCGAAGCCATCGCGAAGGCGCTCAGCCGCGACGCCGACCACCTCCACCGCTCCATCCAGCGCGACCTCGGGACGAGCGGCCAGTTCGACGGCTCCACCGCCCGCTACAGCGGGTCGTTCGACATCGCGGACTTCCAGGCCGCCATCGACGCGTACGTCACCGAGTTCGTCACGTGCTCCGAGTGCGGGCTCCCGGACACGCGCCTCGTCACCGAGGACGGCGTCGACATGCTCCGCTGCGAGGCCTGCGGTGCGTTCCGCCCCGTCGCGAAGTCCTCGAAGCAGTCCTCCTCGACGGTCACCGAGGACATCGAGTCCGGCCGCACGTACCAGGTCAAGATCACCGGCACCGGCCGCAAGGGCGACGGCGTCGCGAAGAAGAACGGCTACACCATCTTCGTCTCCGGCGCCCGCGAAGGCCAGGTCGTCGACGCGTACATCGAATCCGTCAGCGGCGACCTCGCGTTCGCACGCGTCGCCTGAATCGACTGCTAGCTGGTTTCCGCGTCGCCTGAATCGACTCCCAGCGATTTCCCGCGTCGCCTGAATCGACTCCCAGCGATTTCCCGCGTCGCCTGAATCGACTCCCAGCGATTTCCGCGTCACCTGAATACTGACCGCGTTTCTTCCACGGAGTCAGGCAAGCCGATCAGTAGAGACAGGGGAACGACCGACCACCAGCGCATCCGCCGAGCGAGCGACTGCGAGCGAGGCGGTTCATCGGACGCGAGCGACCGCAGGGAGCGAGTCGTCCGGCCTTTTTCACCCATGTTTTTGCGCCGAGCGGTTCCCGCAGCGAACGGAGTGAGCGAGGGAACCCGAGGCGGAAAAAGATGGTTCTGCACACCTACTGTTCGGCTGATTCAGAGGAAGCTAGCTGGAACGAACGAGGGTGCGCTGCGGCCTATTCGTCGTCGAAGTCGATGCTGACGGAGTTGATGCAGAAGCGTTTCCCGGTGGGTTCGGGGCCGTCGTCGAAGACGTGGCCGAGGTGGCTGTCGCAGTTCGCGCACACGACCTCGATGCGCTTCATGCCGTGGCTGAGGTCTTCGCGTTTCTCGATGTTGGCGTCCTCGGCGGCGTAGAACGACGGCCAGCCGCAGCCGTGGTCGAACTTCGTGGAGGAGTCGAAGAGGACCTCGCCGCAGCCCTTGCAGCGGTACTTGCCGTCCTCGAAGTGGTCGACGTAGTCGCCGGAGAACCGCGCTTCGGTGCCGGCTTCGCGCATGACGTGGTAGGATTCGTCGTCGAGTTTCTCGCGCCATTCCGTGTCGGTCTGGGGGACGTCGCGCTCGCTCGCGTCTGACTCGCTCATGCCAGCCTGTAGGTGTCGAAGGGCAATAAGCGGTCGCCGGCGACGGTGGGTCGCGGGCCGAGCGGCGAGGAGCTGTGGTCGTGGTTCGCGGCTCGAACGGCGGTCCGAGAGCGAGCGACGTAAGTAGACCCTGTCCGAAGTGCCTCGCATGAATGACGAGGGCGACGGCTACCTCTCGAAGCGTGGGTTCCGGCGGCTCGCCGCGCTGACGGTCGGCGCGACGTTCCTCACCATCCTCCTGGGCGTGTCGACGAAGGCGACCGGCGCGGGGCTGGCGTGTCAGGCGCGCTGGCCGGTGTGCGACGGCGGGTTCCTGAACCTGTTCCCGCAGTCCGTGCCGAGTAGCTTCGAGATGATCCACCGCGTGGTCGCGGGTCTCACCGGGCCGTTCATCCTCGCGACCGCGGTGCTCGCGTGGGTCGACGACCACGGCCGCGGCGTGAAGCTGGCGGCGACGGCGGCCATCGTCCTGCTCCCGCTCCAGGTGTTCCTCGGTCGACAGACCGTCCTCGAGTTCACGGGGCCCATCCTGTTCCTGCACTACTGGACGGCGATGGGTATCTTCGCGGGCGTCGTCGTCGCGACCGCGCTCGTCCTCCGCGACGTCGTCAGCGAGGGTGCGTTCCGGCGGGCGCTCGCGCTCGCCGCGGTCGCCCAGCCCGTGCTCGTGCTGTTCGGCGCGCAGGTCCTGTCGCGGTACACGCCGCCCGTGCAGACCGCGCACTACGCGGTGTCGCTCACCATCCTCGCCGCCCTCGTGTTCGCGGTCGTCGGCGGCTGGCACGTCCTCGACGCGCGCGCTCGCTGGCTCGCCGCCGGCGCGCTCGCCGCGTTCCCCGTGCAGATCGCGTTCGGTCGCGTCGCCGTCGGCGGCGCCAGCGGGACGATACTCGCCGCGCACGCCGTCGCCATCGGGCTCGTGTTCGTGCTCGCCGTCGGCGCGGCACTCGTCGCCTACCGGGTCGCGCCCGGTGCACGCGCTACCACCGCCTGAGTGACCGAGCGCTCCTCGGCACGCCAGTTGACCAGTTCCTGTCGGTGCGCTCGAACGAGCGACGCGACCGACGCCGACTCCCGCCCGGTCACGCTTATAAACCACCTCGGGAGGTGACCATGGTCGCCTCTTGTATCGCTCGAACCCGGAAAACAATTTTAAACCACCCGGTCGTTGCGGGTTGACGAACCATGGCGATAGAGAGCATCGATGCAGGCGCGTGGTCACTCGTCCCGGCGTTGCTCGCCATCAGTCTGGCGTGGTACACGCGGGACGCACTGATCGGACTGTTCGTCGGGGTCGCCACGGCCGGCCCGGTCTACGGCGCGTTGTCGCCCGACGCCGTCGGCGTCCCTCCCGACCTCGTCGGGAGCGCACTCGGGAACCTCGTCGGCGCGATATACGGCCTCCGGCTCGTCCCCGAGATAATCGCGACGGCGCCGCTGTTCTCCAGCGCGTGGTACGTCGAGAACGTCCTCATCGCGCTGTTCGCCATCGGCGGCCTCATCGGACTGATGATACGTTCGGGGGCACTCCAGGGCGTCGTGGAGGCGCTCGCGTCGCGCGTCGACGACGACGCCGGCGCCGAGAAGGCGGCGTTCCTCGCGGGCATCGCCATCCACATCGACGACTACTTCAACTGTCTCGTGGTCGGCTCGATGATGCGGCCGCTGACCGACAAGTTCGACGTGTCGCGAGCGAAGCTCGCGTACTACGTCGACAGTGCTGGCTCTCCAGCAGCGCGCCTCGCGTTCTACTCGACGTGGGGCGTCGCCCTCGTCGGGTTCATCGGCGGCGGCCTCGAAGCCGCTGCGAGCGAGGGCCAGCTCACCGGGAGCCTCTCGTCGATGGTGACGACGAACGCCGACGGGCAGGCGACCGCCGCCGTCAACGAGGTCTGGCCGCTGTTCCTGAACGCACTCTTCACGGGATTCTACTCGTGGATCGCGCTGTTCATCGCCGCTGGCGTCGCCTGGCAGGTCGTCCCGAACTTCGGGCCGATGCGCGAGGAGGAACGCCGCGGCCGCGAGGAGGGGAAGGTAGTCGCCGACGATGACGACCCGATGATCTCCCGCGAGATGGACCAGTACGGGATGAGCGACGCGGCGACGCCGGACTGGCGGAACTTCGCCATCCCGCTTGGCATCATGATCGCGGTGGCGCTCGGGTCGATGTTCGTCACCGCGAGCCCGTGGCTCGTCGCTGACTCGATGAACGAAGCGTTCGCGGTCGGCGGGTTCGCGCTCATGCTACCGGGGAGCGGCGCGTGGTCGTTCTCGCCGGGCGCGTTCCGCCTCGGGCTCGCCGCCGTCACCGCGCTCGTCGCCGCGTTCGTCCTCTATCGCGTGAAAGGCGACATTCCGTCGAACGACGACGCGACGACGGCGCTGACCACCGGCATGAAGGGCATCTTCCTGGCCGCGCTCATCTTGACGTTCGCGTCCAGCATCCAGAACGCCGTCACCATCCTCGGCATCGGCGGGTTCGTCTCCCAGTGGTTCACTGGCGTGCCCGCGTTCCTCGTGCCGCTCGCGCTGTTCGCGGTCACGGCGTTCGTGAGCTTCTCCGACGGGTCGTCGTGGTCGACGTACGGCATCATGTTCCCCATCGCCATCCCGGTGGCGCTCACGACGGACGCGAACCTCGTCCTCGTGCTCGGTGCGGTGTTCTCGGGTGGTATCTTCGGGGACCACTCGTCGCCGATCAGCGACACGACCGTGCTGGCGTCGTCGACGAGCGGGAGCGACCACATGACTCACGTCCGCACGCAGATACCGTACGCGGTCGTCACGGCCGGCGGCGCGGCCGTGCTGTTCGTGCTGTTCGGGTTCCTGCTCCCGGAGGGCTTCCGCATCATCCCGTACTGACGCGACGACCGCCCGTACTGACGGGACGCACCGCGAACGCGACCCTCGCGGCGGAGAACGCGACGAGGGCAGTGGTCGACGACGCGCGTCGACGCACGCGTTCGCGGTGTTCTGCGCACGACCGTGCGTTCCCGACCGGAACTGGTCGGTGACCTGGCGCGTGCGATACCGGGAAACCTATCACATCGGATTCGAGTTACTGGGGTAGATGAGTGGGACGGACGACGACGCTGGCGTCGACGGGGGGGCGTCCGACCACGGGTTCGACGTCGCCCGTCGCGTGGCTCGCACCCGCGAGGCGGACATGTACCGCGACCTCCAGCCGACCGACGTCGTGGACTCGGCTGCGTACTTCGCGCCCGACCCCGGCGGGGACCTGCCGGTCCTCGCCGGCGAGCGCGAGCTCGTGTTCGCGTCGAACAACTACCTCGGCCTGACCCAGGACGAGCGCGTGCAGAAAGCGGCCAGGGAAGCCGCCGACACCGTCGGTACGGGCGCGGGCGCGAGCCGGCTCGTCACCGGCGACACGCTCGTGCACCGCGACCTCGAGGCGCGGCTCGCGGAGACGAAGGGCACCGAGCGCGCGCTCGCGTTCTCCTCGGGGTACGCGGCGAACGTCGGCACCATCACCGCGCTCGACCCGGACGTCGTGTTCTCGGACGAACTGAATCACGCGAGCATCGTCGACGGCTGTCGACTGAGCGACGCCGAAGTCGTCACGTACGACCACTGCGACGCGGACGACCTCCGCGCGAAGCTGGCCGCGTGCGACACGCAGGGGTCGTGGCTCGTCGTCACCGAGACCGTGTTCCCGATGGACGGCTCCGTCGCGCCGCTCGCGGCGCTCTGCGACGCCGCGGACCGCCACGGCGCGTGGACGATGGTGGACGAGTCTCACGCCACGGGCGTCTACGACGACGGCGGTGGCATCGTGCAGCGCGACGGGCTCGCGGACCGCGTCGACGTCCAGCTCGGCGCGCTCTCGAAGGCGCTCGCGAGCCAGGGCGGGTACGTCGCTGGGAGCGACGAACTCGTCGAACTCCTCGCGAACGACGCGCGGTCGTTCGGGTGCTCGACGGGGTTGACACCGACGGCGGCGGCGGTGGCGAGCGAAGCGCTGCACATCGCGCGTCACGGCGCCATCCGGTCGCGACTCTGGGAGAACGTCGCGCACCTCCGCGAGGGCCTCACTGACTTCGGATTCGACGTTCACGGAAGCTCCCAGATACTCCCCGTGATGGTCGGCGACCGCCGGGACGCCGTGGACCTCGCGGACGCGGTCCGCGACCGCGGCGTGTTCACGTCGCCCATCCGCCCGCCGACGGTCCCGGAGGGGACGAGCCGCGTCCGCGTCGCACCGATGGCGACCCACGACCGCGTCGACATCGAGGACTGCATCCTCGCGTTCAAGGACGCGGGCGAGGCCCTCGGCCTCCTGTGAATCCACCCCGCGACGACGCGAGGCCTGCCCTCGCTCGCGGCTCGCACTGAGCGCCGATTCCACCACCCGCCTCACCTCGCTCGCGACCCACACGCTCTCCACGTCGACTCGAATCCCTCGGAGCGTCCGCTACCCGACCCGACTGAACGCGAAAAGAGACCGACTCGGCCTACGCCGCGGCGCGAACGAACCCGCTACCAGCGACGAACGACTGCTCGTCGTCGTCCTCGACGGAGTCGCTCTGGGTCTCGCCGGTGTGCTCGATGACGACCTGGGTCGTGTTCCCGCTCACGGTCGCCTGACTCGTGAAGTCCTCGTGGCCCGCGAGCACGACGACGGTCTCCTCGGAGACCTCGACCATCCGGAACGTCTCGTCGACTGAATCGCCGTAGACGCCGTTGTTCTGCGAGCCCTGCGCTTCGAGCCACTCGCCGAAGATGGACTCGAACTCGGCGGCCTCGGTGGCGTTGTCGAACCGGATCGCCCACCCGTAGCCGGTCTTGTAGTTCCCCGCGGCGGAGTACGACGTGTTCTGGAACGTGATGACGCCGTCCTGCCCCCAGCCGGCCGCACCGCGCGCGGCCTCGTCACCGCTGACCGCCGAGCGGAGCGCCGACCGCAGGAACAGCTCGCCTTTCGTCTTCGACGACGACGGCGTCGCCCAGTCCGAGGACACCTCGCCGTCGACCGTGAGGTTCTTCGGGAGTTCCTCGTCGGGCTCGTACTTGTGGAGGATCTGCTCCATGGACACCGGCGGGTTGTCGTAGATCTTCTCGAAGTTCTCCGTGGAGCCGTTGAGGTACCAGCGCGTGTAGTGGCTCCCGGCCACGTACGGGCCGAGCTGCTTCATCGCGTACGCGTTCGAGTTCGACCACGCGGAGAAGTTCCGCATCGCGTTCGGGTTGTCCATGTACTCGCGCTGGTACTGGCTCTCGAAGAACGACGCGGAGCCCTCGATCATCGCGAGTTCGACGTCGTTGACGTTCACGCCCTCGCTCGTGAGGTTCTGCGCCAGGCGCTCCTGGCTCCCCTGATAGAACTGGATGACGTGCAGGAACTCGTGAGCGGCCGTGACTTCGGCGTCCTCGGCGGTGTAGCTGATGCCGAGTTCCTCCTGGAGCGCGCTGTCGTTCCAGAGGCCGATGTACCGCATCGTGACCGCCGGCGTGACGGTGCCGTCGGGGTTCTGGTTCGGCTGGGCGTACCCGGGCACGAAGACGCTCGGCTGGCCGTCGGGCGCGATACCCATCGTCGCGCCGAACGTGTTGTTCGAGAAGCTGAACTCGTACCGGGAGGTGCCGCGTGCCGGGATGGAGTTCACGGTCGGGCCCTTGTCGATGTCGACGCCCGCCATGTCGGCGACGTTCCGGTAGACCTCGTCCGCGTCGAACGGCAGGCACGCGCCGGACTCGCGGACGATGTCGTCGTCGCCCTCGCCGCTGTACTTGCAGTTCTCGGTCTTGACCTTCGGGTAGTCCGCTTCCTCGGTCGTCGTCGGCTCGCTGGTCGTGTCGTCCGTACTCTCTGTCGTCGTCGCGACCGTCGTCTCCTCGACGGTCGTGTCGTCGGTCGGTGCCGTGGTCTCCGTGGCGGTCCCGCCGCTACAGCCGGCGAGGACCATCGTCGCCGCGAGGACCAGGGCGAGAAGCGTTCGGTTCGTCATCAAAAACTATCTCGAACAGGGGAGTTTCTGGCATTAACTGTTGCGGTCTGAATTCACGCTGAAACCGGCTGCAAGTTGTCCGAGGTGGCCGCCAGTGGCCATATCGAGCGGTGACGGTGCGACGGTCGATTCGGCGTGAGAGGACTCGTTCGGCGTCGACCGCGACCGGACGTTCAGAGGAAGTCGGCGAGGCCCGACTGGCCGTCGTCATCCTCGGCGTCGGCCGCCCGGTCGTCGACGTCCTGCGTCTCGTCGCCGCCGTCATCGCCATCGTCGCCGTCGGTCCCGTCGTCCGCGGTCGCGTCGGTGGCGTCGTCACCGGGTGCGTCCGCCCCCTCGCCCGTCGACTCCTCGCTCGCGACCGCGCCGAGCGTCGCCTGCCCGTCGTTCCCGCCGTCGCCGTCACTCGCCTCCGAGCCGTCGCTCTCGTCCGCGTCCGGGTCGCTCGCGCGACCGCCCGCGAACGCACCGCCGGAGTGCTCGACCGCCGCCTGCTCGCGGCGCACCTCGGCGTCCTCGACGATGGACTGGACCTTGTTCGTGCTCTCGCCGCTGCCCGTGACGTACGCGAGGTCGCTCGCGTCGAACTCGTAGGTCGCCGCTATCGCGACCGTCAGGTCGCGGGGCTTGCAGTGATGGATCATCGTCGAGAGGTACGGGAGGATGCGGCGACGCGCCGTCCCGATGCTCGTCCCGCTGCGTTCGGCGATCTTCCGCGCGATGGCGTCGCGCTGCTTGCGTTTCCCCTTCGTTCGCCCGAGCTTCGACCAGTAACTCGGCGGCCCGTATCGCGTCCACCCGCCGTGGTCGTGCTGGCGCGCCGCCGGAATCCCCGCGGCGACGTTGTCGCCAGCGTACCGCCAGTACGAGTAGTTCTGCGTCGCACGCACCCGCCCCAGCCAGCGGTCGGCGTTCGACAGGAACTCGTACGCGTCCGCGAGCTCGTCGCCGTAGTAGTCCTTCGGGACGTTGTCCTCCACCCAGTTCAGTAACTCGTCGGGCGTCTCGTCCACGTCGTAGGACTGCTTGAGCGCGGTCTCCGCGTCCGCGTGCTTGATGACGTCGTCGAGGAAGTCGAAGATGCCCTCCGTGCGGTCGCGTTCGCTCGTCACGACGTCCTCGGCCGTGAGCACCGACGTCTCCTCGGCGAGCGCCTGCAGGTCGTTCACCGCCGACCGCAGGTCGCCGCTGGTCTCCTCCGCGATCGCGGAAAGCGCCGCGTCCTCGTACTCGATGCCCTCCTGCCGGCAGATGTCCCTGAGGACGGGGACGATGGAGCGCTTCGAGACGTCCCGGAACTCGACGTCCTGGCACGCGTTCCGGAGGCCGTTACTCATGTCGTAGAACTCGTTCGCGATCAGGACGATCGGCTGGTTCGCGTCCTTCACGACGCGCGTCACCTCCCGCGACCCGCCATAGTCGGCGTTCCCGTGGAAGTTGTCCGCCTCGTCCAGCACCACGAGTCGACGCCCGGCACCGCCCTCGGTGAGCGTCCCGGACTTCGCCGCCTCGCCCGCGACCTTCTCCACGACGTCAGCCGTCCGCGAGTCGCTCGCGTTCAACTCCATCACCGCCCACCCCATGTCGTTCGCGAGCGCGTGCGCCGCCGACGTCTTCCCGACGCCCGGACTCCCGTGGAGGATGACGGCCTCGCGGTGCTCGTCCCACGACCGCGCCCACTTCTCGAACGCGTCCCGGGCCTTGTCGTTCCCGCGGACCGCCGACAGCGTCGTCGGGCGGTACTTCTCCGTCCAGTCGGTCATTACTCGAAGGCAGGTGCGTGGCGCGTTTAGTGGTTGCGGAGGCCGGCGGAACGGGTGCTGGTCGCGCTGAGCGAGTTCTCGGCGTTGGCACCGGTGGCGCTATCGTTCGCGCCGACCTGGCTGGCGTATGCAGGACCTCTCCTCGGCGGTGGCGGTCGTGACGGGCGCGAGCCGCGGCGTCGGTCGCGGTATCGCACTGGAACTCGGTGCTGCGGGCGCGACGGTGTACGTCACCGGGCGGAGCGTCGACGCGTCGGACGCGCCGGACGAACTGTCGGGGACGGTGACGGGGACGGCGGACGCGGTGACGGACGCGGGCGGCGACGGTATCGCGGTCGCGTGCGACCACACCGACGACGCGGCCGTTGCGGCGCTCGCCGAGCGAATCGACGACGAGCACGGTCGCGTGGACGTCCTCGTGAACAACGTCTGGGGCGGGTACGAGGAGTACGACGAGACGTTCGACGCGCCGTTCTGGGAGCAACCCGTCGAGCGCTGGGACGCGATGTTCGACGTCGGCGTTCGCGCGCACTTCACGACGACTCGCGCGCTCGCGTCGCTCCTGTTCGCGGCCGACGACGCGCTCGTCGTCACCATCTCCTCGGGCGACGGCGACCGGTACCGCGGGAACGTGCCCTACGACGTCGCGAAGACGGCGGACGACCGACTCGGGAAGGCGATGGCGTACGAACTGCGAGGGCGGGGAATCGCCTCGGTCGTCCTCCACCCGGGATTCACGCGCACCGAGCGCGTCGTCGCCGCGTTCGAGAGCACGGGCGAAGCGGTTCCCGAGACGGCGCACTCGCCGGCGTTCGTCGGGCGGGCGGTCGTCGCGCTCGCGACCGACCCGGACGTCTTCGACCGCTCCGGCGACGTCCGACGGGTCGGCGAACTCGCTCGCGAGTACGACTTCGCGGACGTCGACGGGACCCAACCGGAGCCGTTCGACCTCGACACGCCCGAACTGTAGAGTGACGGCGCGGCCCGGAGGACTTCGAGTCCGGCACCCTCGAGTGCGGGGTCGGCCACCGACCCGGCAGTCGACCCGGCGACGACCACCAACCCGACAGTCGACCCCTGACCCCGCAGTCGACCATTACCCGGCGGTCGACCACGGTACGCGGGGAGTACCGCCCGACGCCGCCGCAGTGGAGCTGCCCGGGCAGCAGTTACGAGGCTAATAATATCAACAACCGGAGAGCGTTGCCGGGTTGAAATCTAGGGAGACGATTTTAAGGATTCGAGTGTGTCGGTTTCGGTCATGACTCAGTCGGACAGCCCCTCCACCACGGACGCGACGAAATCGGCCTACGCGTCCACAGACCACGCAGACGTAACGGACGGTGACCTGCGGTCAGAGGAGGTATTCTTCATCCTCTCGAACGACCGCCGCCGCAAGGCGATCGAGGTTCTCTGTGAGGTCGACGAGACGATCAGCGTGAACGACCTCGCGGACCGCGTCTTCGCCGCACAGCAATCGGACCCCGAGGAGAACCCGGACGACGACGCCTGCCAGAACCTGTACATCTCGCTGTACCAGACGCACGTCCCGGTCCTCGAGGACGCCGGCGTCGTCGAGTACGACAGCGACCGCGGCGTCGTCGAACCGACCGACGCGATCGAGGTGTTCGAACGTCACCTGGAGACGTCCACGTCGGCGGACGCAGGTCGAAGCGACTGGATGGACTACTACGTCCTCGGTGGCGGCCTGTCCGTCGCGCTCTGGGCCGTGCACGCGCTCGCGCTCGTGAAGGGATACGGGCTCGTCCTCCACTCGACGTCGGTCCTTTCGACGCTCACGGTCGTCGCGTCCGACCTGTATCGTCGCGCCCAGTCTGCGATAGCGGAGGCCGAGACGCCCGAGTGACCGGCAGGGCCACGATTCCGTTCGTCAGTACTGCTCGCGTCCCCGCATTCGATTCGAGCCGACGCTCTTCTCCACGATAGCAGCCCCCGTCGCACGTGCACGGCGGGCGTTGGCATGTACCCAACGCGGTGTTCCCGCTCGGTTTCGAACCGATTACAGTGCCTTCCACCGAGTTGCAGCGGTCCCAGTTGCCGGCCGGTCGACGTGGCAGCGGTGCGGTTCGCGCCGTCGATCCGTCGGACGCATCCCGTTCGTTAGCCGTAATATAGGCCATTCCTCGCTCGAGTACGGTCGCCTGAACGAACGGAACAGCCGATTAGGATAGTCATATAAGTTGTGGCCCTCCGTTGCACCGGGCAGAAGAATGAGTTCACGAACGCCATCGACCACGAACTCCAGCGCCGTTCGCATCGTCCTGGAGGGATACACTCGGCTGAAGCGAGTGAAATCGCGCGTTACGGCGGGCATCGCTTCTACGGGCGGACCGTCAGTGCCGCCCCGGCGTTCGACGACCGAGACGTCGCCCGAAGCGGATCGGGTAGGCGAGGCGTCCACGTCGGCGACGCCGGCCGATAGCCGCGACGTCGAGTCGATAGACCTGACGCGGCTCGAGCCGGACGCGCGCATCATGACTGCGCTCGAGCGCGAGGGCGGCTGGATGTGGCAGACCGAAGTCGTCGACGAGGTCGACCTCTCCTCGTCGACGGTCAGCCGCCACCTGTCCTCGCTCGAGGAGGACGACGAGGTCCAGCGCGTCCGCATCCGCCGGGAGAAGGTGGTCGGACTACCCGACAGCGATCTCGAGGTCTTCCAGTCTCCCTACGAATCCGATCGGTAGAGGACGCACCCGCCGTCCCCCGCCAGATCGCGTCGGCCACCCCCGACCGACCCGCTTCCGTTCCTGGATCGCCCGTCTGCGGTCGCGTCCCGGGGGAACTATCGTTCGTCCCGGCTGGCGACGACCGGAACGACGCCGGTGCCGAAGGCGTATCCTACATAAAGACACGCCCTACACGAGTCGGTTTCTGATTTAAAGGGCGGACATCTGAAGGCAATCGACCATCGCCATTGGTGTCCTCTGTTCGGTCATATGGAGCAGAGCAACGAAACAGAGACAACAGATGGGACTGGGAGGAACTCCGAAACCGGAGCGGATTACGATGTGCTCGGGCGGCGCGAATACGTTGCGCTCACCGGCACCGCGTGCCTCACGGGACTCTCTGACGTTACGATCACTCGAGCGACAGCCAGCAAGAAACCGACCGTGTACGACATCGTCGAGGAGGGCGCGGACCCGACCGGCGAGGAACCGATCGATGCCGTCTTCGCGGAACTCGAGCACGACGACGCCGTGATCGAGTTCCCGAGCGGGACGTACAAGGTACAGGGACTGAACCTCTACAGTCGCGAGAACTTCACGATGCGCGGCATCGGCGACGTGACGCTCGTCCCGAGCGCCGACCACGACGAGAACTGGATCGCGGGCTGGTCGATGCGGAACTTCACGTTCGAGAACTTCACGCTCGACCACACCGCGACCGGCGTCGCGCCGACGCTCTCGTTCGGCTGCTACGACGGCCTGCACATCAAGGACATCACGAAGGTCGGCTACCACGACACGGACCACACCGCGTTCGGCGCGTGGGTGCTCGATTCCGACGGCACCGGACTCGTCGAGAACCTCACGATGGCCGACGGCAGCAAACCCGTGAACCCCGTCGGGGTGTACTCGGGGTCGAAGGGCACGCTCACGTTCCGGAACTGCCACATCGAGGGGTTCGGGAACAATGGGCTGTACGCGTCGACCGGGACCGGCCCGATCCACGTCGAAGGCGGCCTCTTCAAGAACAACGACCGAACGCAGGTCCGACTCGGTTCGCCGGGGAGTTCGGTCACGGGAGCGACCATCGTCGTCGACGACCCCGAACAGGAGGGCCAGAACCAGCGCGGGATCCGCATCTCGGACAATCCCGGACCGGTGACGATCGACGACTGCGACATCACGCTCCGCGCCGGGAGCGGGTTCGGTGGGATCGTCGGCGCGTTCGACGGCGGGTCGTTCACCGTCACGAACACGCGGATCTACGTCGACGAGGACTACCACAGTCACTGGGACGACCAGACCGCGCCCGCGATCTACGTGGACGAAGTCGGTGACGTCGAACAGAGCGGCGGTGGCGGCGAACGCTACTTCGAGAACGTCTCGATCACGGGCGGCGGGCACGGCGAGTATCCCGCGGTCCTCGTCCGGCGTTCGGACAACACGTTCGAGAACTGCTGCGTGCAGATGGCCGGGTCCGAGAAGACCGGGTTCGGGTCGTTCGGTGGCGTCTCGAACAACGTCGTCCGGAACAGCAACGTGAACGTTCCGGGTGCGGTGTCCGACGACACGTTCGAGACCGAGAACCTCACGTACGGCGACTCGTGTCCGGTCCCGGATGGCGTGAACGAGATCCAGACCGAGTCCCCCGGGTCCTACGAGGACGTCAGCATCGCTGACGCGCCGGTTCCGGGCGACGCGAGCAAACTCACGTACCCCGTGATGGGGACGGACTCCGAGAACCCGACGCTGCGCGTGTACGGGAACTTCGTGTACGGGAACACGCAGGACTTCGCGCTCGGGAACCTGAAGGCGATCATGCAGAAGTACGTCCTCCCGGGGCACGTGAACGTCGAGTTCCGCTCGGTAGCGTACCCGGACGACCACTACCTCAACAGCGTCGAGGGCGAGGAGCGTCTCGCGCAGCTCGCGCTCGGCGTGTGGCACAAGAACAACTGGGACAAGTACTGGGGGTTCTTCGAGTACTGCTTCGAGAACCAGGGCGACTTCGAGTGGCGCACGTACGACGAGGCTGCGGACCTCCTGCAGCGCAACGACGTGTCGACGTACGGCTGGATTCCGGCGCTCGCGGGCGACGACGAGTGGGTCGACGAGGTCGTGGAGTCGCGCCGCCAGGCGGCCGAGGACGACCTGGCGTACGTCCCACAGATCGCGTTCCGCGGCGACCTCGCGGGCGCGAACTGGGACACCGAGAAGCTCCTCGACTGGATCGGCCCGCGCCTCTAGAGCGACCGGCGGCCTGTCGCCTCGTTCGCCGACTGCCGCGGCGCGCGGTGACGGACGGCGGCATCGGTTTCCACGGTCGTGGCACCCTTCTTCCTCGGTCGTGGCGCCCGCTGTCCCGGTTCGCGACATCGAAGAGACCACGGACGCAGTATGGAAGAGTCCCAGTCACGGTATCGATTCTCCTGTTCTCTCGAGAGGAACGCGTGTTGCCCTCGGGGCACCGGGGCGAGGCGAGAACGAACCGAGAACCTCGCCCACCGACACCGGTTACTTGAAAGGATGGCCTCGATGGATTGGTCATCGTACGACATTCACTTCACATCTGAAGACGAGATACCATCGCATAGTATACTGTATCTGTAAGTATATGATGCGAGAAGTCGACGAGAAGCGGACAGACGGGACAGTGAGCGGCGTTTCGCGGCGGCACGTGCTGAGAGGTGCGGTGGCGCTCGGCGCGGGTGCGGTGGCGCTCGGTCAGGGGACCGGGGATGCAGCGGCGAGCTCGGGTGCGTCTCGCTCGAGCCACACGATCATGTCGGGGACGTACATGGAGACGACCGTCCACGAGTACGATTCCGGCGTGGCCGGCCCGACGACGCTCGTGGTCGGTGGCATCCACGGCGACGAACGGTCTGGATACGAGGCGGCCGAAACCATCTCCGACTGGTCCGTGAAGTCGGGGCGACTCGTCGTCCTACCGCGCGCGAACGTCGACGCCATCGCGCGCGACGTCCGCCCGTACGACAACGACCTGAACCGGGACTTTCCGCCGACGGGCGGGGACTGTTACTCGTCGCTCGCCCGCGGCATCTGGCAGACGGTCGAGCAGGTCGACCCGGACTGGGTGTTCGACCTCCACAGCTCTCGGGGCATCTACAAGTCCGGCGACGGTGGCGTCGGGCAGGCGCTGTTCCCGACGTGGACGTCTCCGTCGCGCGAGAACGGCGAGAACGCGGTCGCGTACCTGAACGACGCGTTCGGGCTGACGGGCGACATGGCGTACCGCATGGGGAACACGCTCGACGCGGACCGCGACATGCTGATGCACCGCGTCGCCGGGATGCTGGACCGTCCCGGCTTCATCTGTGAGACGACGGAGAAGGCGCCACTCGAGGACCAGATCCAGTGGCACCTGGCGACCGTCGAGCACGTGATGGGCCAGTACGGCCAGTACCGTGGGGAGCCGACGCAGTCGAAGACGCCGTCGAGCGCGAAGTACGTCGCGAGGACCGCGACCCTCGACGACTACTGGAAGACGTTCGACTTCGGCGAGTACTACGGGAACCCGGTCGTGGTCGCGCCGTCGGTCTCGTACGTCGGGACGGACCCCGCGCACCCGCGGCTCAGTAACCTGACGAACCGGAGCGTCGACGTGCGCGTCGAGGAGTGGAACTACCTGAACGACGTTCACTATCAGGAGTCCGCGGGCGTCCTCGCGTTCGAGGACGACGCGAACCTGGTCGGCGACGACGGCGGACGCATCCAGGCGGGTCGCCAGCACGTCGGGAGCGCCTGGGAGGAGGTATCGTTCGACGACTCGTTCGACTCGGCACCGATCGTGCTCGCGTCCCCGATGAGCGACTACTCGGGGATCCCCGTGATATCGCGTATCCGCCGCATCACGCGCGACGGGTTCCAGATCCTGAATCAAGAGGAGGACGCGAGCACCGCGTTCGAGGACCAGGAGATGACGGGCTGGGTGGCTATCGAGCCCGGGACGGGGAGTCTCGGTGGGCGCCGCTACGAGGCGGGTCGCGTCACGATGGACGACGCGATGCGCTCGATCGACTTCTCGCGCTCGTACGACGACCCGGTGTTCCTCGCGAGCCCGACGACGTACAACGGCTGGAACACGGTGACGGTCCGGCACTCGAACCTCTCGAGTACGGGCGTGGATGCGTTCCTCCAGGAGGAGCAGAGCGCGGACTGGGAGCAGAGCCACACGGCGGAGAAGGTCAGTTACGTGGTCTTCGAAGGATAGTACTCGGCGTCGACCGGCGCGCACTCGCGTCTCTCTGTTGCGGGTTCACGGTCCCGGACGGTCACGCCGACCAGATCGGTCTGCGAGCGCGTTCGACACACGAGAACGGAGTGGGGGCGCGGTCACCGACGCCCGTCAGCTGCGGCCGTCGGCAGCGAGCGAGCCGTTCACGCGCAGGAGCCGGTCGAGCGTCGTCCAGTCACCGTGCGCGGTGACGGCAGCCGTGGTCGTGAACGACTCGAACTCGCTGGCGCCGTCGGACTGTTCGACGCGCTGGGCGTCGTCGACCGAACTCGACCCCTCACCGGAGTCAGACCCGTCGCCGCCATCGGACCCGTCGCCGCCATCGGACCCGTCGCCGCCATCGGACCCGTCGCCGCCATCGGACCCGTCGCCGCCATCAGACCCGTCGCCGCCGTCGTCCGGGACGGCGTCGGGGTCGTCACCGTAACACATCGTCACCTGTCCGTTGTCGTAGAGCGTGCTGCGCTCGGGTCCACAGACGTCGTGCTGGTCCACCGGGTAGAGCGCCGAGTGCTGGCCGACGTCGACGATCGGCGCACCCTGGGTCTGGTACTCGCGGTAGATGACGAGGTCGTCGGGGGTCGCGGACGTGTTCGGGTTCACCGCCATCATCGTCGCCCGCGGGTTCGCTTCCGTCCGCCGGTACACCTCCGCGTACGGCAGGTCGGTGTACACCGGCCGGTCCTCGTCGATCACGCGATCGAAGTGCGAGACCGCCTCCAGTTCGGGTTCCGTGTACGAGAACCGCGGCTGGTCGTGGTCGAACACTGGCGAGTCGATCGTCGCGTCCGTCGACACCAGCATCCCCGCCGGGTACGCGAGCGCGAGCAGGAGGAGGACCGCGGTGACGGCGGTCGGGTTGAGATTCCGCGCGATGAACCCGAGGCCGAGCGCGCCGAGGGCGGCCATCGGGAGGAACATGAACGCGAACCAGCGTCCCGGGAGGAACAACCCGACGCCCATGATCGGGAGGAACAACGCGAACGCGATCATGATCGCGGACACGAAGATCAAGAGAAGGCGTGCGAGCGTCGTGCGCTCCGAGCGCAGCGCGTACAGGCACCCGATGAACGTGATGCCGAGCAGGAGCATGAACCCGAGCACGTCGATGTACGGGATGAGTCGATCGACGAGCGTCGTGTTCCGCCCGATCGCCGCCCCGCCCGAGGTCGGCGTGGACTGGAGGTTGAACAGGCCCGCGGACTCGACGAGCGTCGTCCGGAGCTTCTCGAGCATCACCGTCGTGAACGTCCCGCCCTTGTACGGCGTGACGCTCCAGACGAGCGTGAGGAGCCCGACCTGGAACACGAACAGCCCGGAGAGGTCGCGTGCGCGAACGTCCGGATAGAGGAAGTCGCTCGTCACGACGTACTGGACGACCGCGGCCGTTCCGATGGTGACGAGCATGATGAACGCCGACACCTGATGGGAGAGCGTGAGTGCGACGATGAAGAACACGAGGAGCGCGACGTCCCGGACGCCGCGGCCCTGGAGGACGCGCACGAAGTAGTAGAAGCCCGCGAGGAAGAACAGGAGGCCGAGACTCGTCGGGATGAGGTGGATGCTCCACTTGATCGCGTGGTCGCTGAACGCGAACAGCGCGGTGGCGGCGAGCGCCCACCGTGCCGGGACCGCGCGGTTTGCGGTCTCGTACACGAGCAGGAGGACGCCGAGGAGGCCGACGCCGACGGTCAGGTGGAGCGCGGACTCGAGCGCGAGACCGCCGAACAACGACGCGGACACCACGAGCAGGTGGTACAGGGGTGACGCGTAGTACTTCGCGCCACGCGACGCGTGATCGCGCATCGCCTCCAGACTCCCGGTCTCCTTGAGGTCGACCGCGAGCTTCGAGAGGTGCGTCCAGATGTCGATTCCCACGAAGCCCGCGGTCGTGAACAGCGCGGCGAACCGGATGGTCGCGCCGAGCACGAGGATCTGGAGGAGGACGAGTCCGGGGACGACGTCGTCGTCCGCTCCGAAGAATATCTGCGAGAGGACGAGCGTCCCGCCGACGGCGCCGAACGCGTAGAACGCCGGGGAGCGCGTGCCCTGGAGCGTCGCGAGCAGGATCATGACGGCGACGGTTCCGAACGTGAACGCGGGCATGAACCGCGTCGCTGGCCGCGGTATCGTCGGGAGCGCGTGCCCGATGCCGCCTTCGCCGCGGCCGGTGGCGTTCCGGTACGCGAGCAAGTAGATGGCGCTCGCGAGGATGATGACGATGGGGAGGGTCTCCGCGAACAGGTGCGAGAGAACGAACCGGAGCGGGAGGAGACAGAAACCGCCGATCAGGCCGAGGATCGCCACGTCCCGATCGAACGGGCGGTTGCGTATCCGCGACGCGATGCGGCCGTGGAACGAGGAACTCATTGTCGAACGTACCGGCTCGGGGCCTCCTTATTACCCGCCAGCTAACTCCGGGTCGGGCGGTTACCGGCGAACTAACACCTCGTGGACCGGACTTGAGTCGGTTTCGCGGCGTCGAAACAGTCCCGAACGTTCACGGAACCGCGAACAAATCGCAAGAAACAGCAACGACTGTCTGGTTTGAAGGGTGCGCCGCAGGTGGAGTGATGGTGATGTCTGAGCAGTCAGGGTCAGGAGGTCGCATCGGAAGGCGGACAGTTCTCGCGGGCATGTGTGGCGCCGCTGCCACGACGGCTGCCGCGGGGACCGTGACCGGGAGCGACGGGCGGTACGACAGGGTCGTTGACATCGTCGAAGCGGGGGCAGACCCGACCGGGGAGGAACCGATCGACGACGTCTTCGCGTCCGTCAAGGGCGACGACACGCTCGTCGAGTTCCCGAGCGGTCGGTTCAAGATCAACCAGATCAGTCTCTACGGTCTGACGAACTTCGGGATGCGCGGGCTCGACGACGACGTCGTCCTCGTCGCGGACGAGAACCACGGCGAGGAGTACTGGATAGCGGGTTCGAGCACTCGTAACGTCCTCTTCGAGAACTTCACGCTCGACCACACGGTCGACGGTGTCTCGCCGTCCGTGGAGTTCGGAACCTACGACGGACTCGTCGTGAAGGACGTCGTGAAGGAGGGCTCGCAGGACGGCGACCAGACCGCGTTCGGGTTCCGGACGTACGAGTCGGGTAGTTCGGCGCTCGTCGAGAACCTCGAACTCACGGACGGGTCGATTCCCGACGGCCCGGTCGCCGTGTACGTCGACGGCGAAGGGACGGCAAAGTTCCGGAACTGTCGGGTCGCGGGATACGGGAACAACGGGCTCTACGGGTCCTGGGCGACGGGTGCAGTCCAGATCGAGGGCGGACTGTACAAGAACAACGACCGCTCGCAGATCCGACTCGGCGGCGCCGGGAGTTACGTCGACGACGCGGCGGTCGTCGTGGACGACCCGGACGGCGCGGAACCGAACGTCGGCATCCGCGTCTCGAACGGGGTCGGGCCGGTGACGGTCACGAACACCGACGTCTCGATGACGAAGGGACGCGGGAGCGGCGCGATCGTCGCGGCGGACAACGGCGGGACGCTCGTCGTCGAGGACTCCCGGATCCACATCGGGTCGGACTTCACGACGAACGGCTCCGGCGGGACGCGGACCGCGCCCGGCATCTTCCTCGATACCCCGCCCGGGTCGGCGACGACGACGGAGATAGCGAGCACGTCCATCACGGGCGGCGAGAACTACTATCCGGCGGTGCTCTCGTACCGCAGCGATGTCACCGTCCGGGACTCCTGCATCCAGTGGTCGGGTCCGGACGGCATCTGGTTCGACGGCAGCAGCAACGACGTTTCGAACACGAACATCACGGTCTCTGGCGACGAGGTCGTCGGTGAGGCGGACGTCTCGGGCGTCACCACGGGTGACTCGTGCCCGCGGCCGTCGTTCGGCGGCGACGACGGGAGCGATGACGGCGAGGCGTCGCTGGCGAACGCGCCCATCCCTGGGAACGCGAGCGAACTCACGTACCCCGTGATGGGGACGGACTCCGAGAACCCGACGCTCACCGTGTACGGGAACTTCGTGTACCCGAACACGCGCGAGTTCGCGCTCGGGAATCTCCCCGAGATCCACGACGCCTACGTCGCGTCCGGCGACCTGAACGTCGAGTTCCGCTGCATCGCGTACGACGACGACCATCGCCTGAACACGGTCCCGGGCGAGGTCCGACTCGCGCAGCTCGCGCTCGGCGTCTGGGACCAGAACGACTGGGACGAGTACTGGAGCTTCTTCGAGTACTGCTTCGAACAGCAGGGCGACTTCGAGTGGCACACGTACGAGGAGGCGGTGAACGTCCTCGAACGGAACGACGTCCGGAACTCCGCGTGGATTCCGGCGCTCGCCGGCGTCGGCGAGTGGGAAGACGAACTCCGCGACACGCGGATCGCGGCGACCGACGCGGGCCTCGAGTACGTCCCCCAGATCGAGTTCCGCGGTGATCTCGCGAGCGCGACCTGGGACACCCAGAAGCTCCTCGACTGGATCGGCCGTCGCCTCTAGAGCGACCGTCGAGGAGTCGCGACGACGCGCCGGGTCGCGGGGCGTGCGTTCGGCACCGTCTCGTCAGCGAACCGCAGTTCCAGGTCGCTTACGGCCAGGATAAGGACTCGATTTCGCCGTTAACCGGATCGAAGTGTCAGCGGGATACTCTCGATATCGATAGCGTTCGGGGCTCTCGACCGCGAGACCCATCACGCAGGGCGTGGGACGGTCCCTGGGGCGTTCGCGTCGTCACAATGTGACCGCTCGATAGCGAAACGGTCGTCGAGTCCGCCCACCACGACCCTTACCTGGCCGATAATATTGAATGTGGGTCGACTACGACTGGATGATGCCAAGCGACAGATCCCGACGCAGAACACTGAAAGCACTCGGTCTGGGTGCCGCGACGGGCCTGGCCGGTTGCATGGACACGATAGGTGGCAGCTCGACGGACGACGAGACCGATCCGAACACGTCCGATGAGTCCACGACGACGGTCGGGACCGAGCCCTCCGACTCCACGACGAACGAAGAGACCACGACGTCCAAGGAGCCGAAAGGCCTGATCGACGACTTCGAGGATCTCTCGAAGTGGGACGTCAAGAAGGGCCGGCTCGAACCCATGAAGGAGGACGCGTACGAGGGAAGTCAGTCCGCGGCCCTGAAACGCACCGGGCCGGAACCCGTCATCGAGCGGGCCGTGGACCTGAACGCGGCCAAGGCGAACCTCTCGCTCGCCGTGAACCTCAACACGGAGGAGCACGCGGTCCTCGACGTCCGCCTCATCAACGAGAACCAGTCGAACGAGGTCGTTCTCGCAGAGTCCGTTCGCGCGTCAACGAGCGGATTCTGGCATCGGCTGGACATGGGCGCGACCGGCGTCAGCGGCCTCCCGGACCTCTCGAACGTCACGAAGATCCGCATCCGTATGCGCGGCGGCGGTGACGGCGGGAGTGTCCGCATCGACGACCTGAAGACCGTGCCGACGCCCGACAAGGGCTACGTCGCGGTCGTGTTCGACGACGCGCAGGAGTCCGACTACACGAAGGGCTTCGAGATCCTGAAGCAGTACGACATCCCGGCGACGTCCGCGATCGTCACGGACCACGTCGGCGACGACGGGTTCCTCTCCCTCGATCAGATGAAGGAGATGAAGCAGGCTGGCTGGGAGATGGCGTCGCACTCGGCGACCCACGCGAACCTCCTGAACGCGTCCCGCCTCGAGGCGGAACGCGAGGTCGTGAACGCGAAGGAGTGGCTAGTGGAGAACGGGTTCGAGACGGGCGCACAGAACTTCGTGTATCCCTACGGGCTGTACGACAACAACCTGCTGAGTTTCGTGGAGAAGTACCACGACATGGGCTTCGGGTTCTTCAGCACGCGGAACGCCGCGAACGGCTACATCACGGACCCGATGACGATCTCGCGCGGTGACGGCCGCCACATCGAGAAGGCGAAGTCGATGGTCGACCTCGCGCACCTGTACAACGACCTGGAGATCATCACGTTCCACGGGATCGACCGTGGCGGGAAGTTCGACGTGACGAGCGACGAGTTCGCGGAGTTCGCGGAGTACCTGAACCAGGCGAACGTGAAGCCGATCACGCTGTCGCAAGTCAAGAAGAAGTTTCAGAAGAAGAGCCAGCATTGGTGAGCGCACCTCGAACGAGCTGCGTGACCGACAGCTCGGTCGACACGCCGACGGTCTGGTCGTGCTCGCGTTACCTGGATCGCTTCCGCGAGCGTCCGTGCGGCCGCCGCTGATTCCTTCTGTCATTCCCCGTCGCCGCGACCACCAGCAGCGCAACCCGTCCTCGAGCGACGTCACCGTCGACGCGCCCGCCTCCACGGACGTGCGGTCGACGGCCCGCTGGTCGACGCTCCGTTGGTCGACGACCCGCTGGTCGACGCTCCGTTGGTCGACAATCCGCTGGTCGACGCGCACTGCTTGCTAGCGTTTCGACGGACGGTGGGGTCGCGCTCGCTCCGACCGAGGCCGCTGGTGCTCCGAATCGTCGTGAGAGACCGAGCGAGCCGAGGGACCTCTCCATCCCGGCGCTCGGCACGCGGAGGCGCGCGTCGTCGCTCGGCATTGGGCTGCGAGCACCCGTCGGTCGCCACGCAGGGTGGCGGTCGCATTCGAGCGGGCCGGGAGCGCGACTCACTCAGGGGTGCGCACCAGCGCTATCCGCGAGACGCACCACGAGTCGGATGGGCGTCGACCGACGCTAGTTCCACAGGTGGTCGGCGACCGACCGGTAGAGTTCGCGGAGGACGGGGAACCCGTCGAGCGCCCAGACGAGCGCGGTGAACGAGACGAGCGCGAGCTCGAAGACGAGGACGGCCGAGAGTTCGCCGGACGCGACCTCGTGGAGGAACCGCGAGAAGTACTGGTTGAACGTCTGAAGGAGGCCGCCGTAGTTCCCGGGTTCGCCGACGACGACCGGCCACAGGACCGCGTGCACGGCGAGTTCGCCGCCGCGGATGGCGGGATAGACGACGTCCCCGACGAGGTGCGAGAGGTAGCCGACGACGAACGCGGCCGCGAGACGCGGTCGGTTCTCGTTGCCGGCGACCGCGACGACGATACCGACGAGGAGCGGCGCGACGAACGCGGAGTGCGCGACCGAGTACCCCGTCTCTGTGACCTCCAGCGTCCACGAGAGTGGCTTGTCGACGAGGTCAGGGAGGAGCGACGCGAACGCGACGACGAGGACGCCGTCGCCGCGCGGTGACTCGCCGAACGCGACCCGCGACACGATCGAGTAGAGGACGTACGCGAAACCGAGGTGCTCCCACGGCCACATCAGCCGCGAGCACCCCGACAGGCGCGTTCACGACGACTGCTCGACGCACCCAGCGCGGTGGTCGCTGGCGTCGCCCGCTCGGCCGCCGTAGGCCCGCACCGAGATCGGCGACACATCACGCCACCTCGAGCGTCAGGACGCGGTAGGCGGTCTCGCGCGACGGCGTCGACGGCGGCGCTCCCCTGTAGAGGAGGACCGCGACTTCGATGTCGTCGCCGCTCGGCGGCGACACCTGGAACGTCTCGCTCGCCGTCTCGCCGTCGCCAGCCGATAGCGTCTCGGTCGCGAGCACGCGCTGCCCCCGGACCTGTACCGCGCCGTCCGAGCCCTCGCTGACGCGTTGCGCGACCACCACCGCGGTGTACTCCTGGGATTCGCCCTCGTGGTTCTCGAGGCGGACTTCCAGGGGTTCGCCGTCGTCGAGCACCGCCGCTTCCGCCACGGTCTGGTCGCCTTTCACGACCGAGAACTCCGTGTATTGCGCGGTCGACGGCCCGTGCCAGGCCGCGAACCCGGCGCTCCCGACCACGAGAACGAGGCTCAGGCCGACCGCGAGGTTGTACGTGGTCGTGTGCGAGTCCGCACCCCAGCTGTGGTCGTTCGTGAACATGAGCGCGCTGACCGGGAACGTCGGCGCGTACCGCTCGTCCGGGTCGAGCATCGCTCGCCGAACGAACCCGGCGAGAGCGAACGCGAGCGTGAGCGCGACGACGCCACCGAGTATCGACGTGCGCGTGATCCCGTACGGCGTGAAGTTCACGGCGAGCGCGACGAACGCGACGAGGCCGAGACTGAGCGCGGTCGAGGCGCCGAGTCGCTCGACCATCGACCGGCCGACGGACGGGTCGGCGTCGGGGTCGTGGGCTCGCGGGAACAGCGCGACGGAGACCGCGTACCCCGGCAGGAACAGGACGAGGAGAGCGGTCGCGGCGACGCGAACACCGGGGACCGCGCCGTGGACGGCGAGCGCGGCGCCTACTGTGAGCACGAGAACGGCGAGGACGTCGAGGAGCCAGCGAATCGTCCGAGTCATCTGCACGACCCTAGCTCGTCGACGTAGTTTATTACCGGGACGCTAAGGGCGCGTTGCTGATGACTAAGCACTGTGGCGGACGTCGACGGGCGTGCGCTGTCGGTCCGCTGCCCCCCGGGTGCGCGAGGAAACGAGCGCCGAAAACCGGCCGCAGCGACCGTCGACCGCACCTATCGGTGCCGGTGCCGCACGAGTCGTCTGCGGTCGCGGAGCGCGGGACGACGTGGCAGCGCGTCACGACGCCGGGAGCGCGGGACGACGTGGCAGCGCGTCACGACGACGGGAGCGCGTCAGGAGGACGCGAGTTCGGTCTCGACGTGCTCGCGCTCCCACTGGAGGCGCTCGCGGATCGCGTCCTCACCCTGCTCGGTGATGGCGTAGGCGTTCGTGCGACCGTCGATCGTGCCCTTGTCAACGAGGTGCTTGTCGACGAGCGTGTCGAGGTTCCGATAGAGGCGTCCGTGTGGGAGCGGGCTCTCGACGGATTCCTCCAGTTCCTGTTTGAGGTGCCTGCCGCTCACCTCGTCGAGGCTCGTGAGGATGACGAGGATGTTGTACTGGAAGCTTGTCAGGTCGGTTCTCATCTCTACGCAAGGATGCGTCCCGGTACCACAAATATCCAGATAGTCGTTGTGCGTCCTACTCGATAAGTAAACCCCGAAACCTTCGCAATATCCCACACGTTCGATGCGGGACGCTCGGACCCGCGGAAGACCGCTCGCCCGCGGCATTGCTCGCGGTTTATGCCTCCAATACTAATGCCATAGCGGGCCGTTCGTCGAGCCATGTTCGGAACGAGCGGGATCCGCGGTGAGTACGGATCGGACGTGACGACGGAGACGGCGCTGTCGATCGGCCGGGCGGTCGCCGCGACGGGTGCGGGGCGCGCGGTCGTGGGCCGGGACGCACGCGAGAGCGGTGAACCGCTGAAGGGCGCGATGATGGCGGGGCTCCGCGAGGGCGGCGTGGACGTCGTGGACGTCGGCGAGGCGGCGACGCCGACGGTCGCGCGCAGCGTCGCGCGACACGACGCGGACGTGGGCGTGGTGGTGACGGCGTCCCACAATCCGGCGCCGGACAACGGCATCAAGCTCTGGAATCCGAGCGGGCAGGCGTTCGACGCCACCCAGCGCGCGGAGATCGAGCGTATCGTCCGCGAGGGCGACTACGTCGAGGGCGCCTACGACGACGTCGGCCAGTACGAGCGTGACGAGCACGCAGCGCGCGCACACGCGTCCGAACTCGTCGATGGGCGCAGCATCGACGCGGACCTGGACGTGATCGTGGACGTCGGGAACGGGACGGGTGGCGTGACCTGTACCGTGCTCGACGAACTCGGCTGTACCGTGGAGACGCTGAACGCGCAGCCCGACGGGCGGTTCCCGGGTCGGGAGAGCGAGCCGACCGCCGAGCACTGCGGCGCCCTCCAGGACCTGGTCGCGGCGCGCGCGGACCTCGGGATCGCGCACGACGGGGACGCGGACCGCATGATGGCGGTGACGAGCGACGGGACGTTCGTCGACGGCGACGTCCTCCTCGCGGTGTTCGCGAGTGCGGTGGCGAGCGACGGCGACCGGGTTGCCGCCCCGCTGAACACGAGCATGGCGGTCGACGACGCGCTCGCCGAGTTCGGTGCGAGCGTGGAACGTACGCGCGTCGGCGACGTGTTCGTCGCGGAGGCCGCGACGGCGCCGGACGTCGCGTTCGGCGGTGAACCAAGCGGTGCGTGGATCTGGCCCGACGAGACGCTCTGCCCGGACGGCCCGCTCGCCGCGGTGAAGCTCGTCGAACTCGTCGCCGACGCCGGGTCGCTCGACGCGCTCCTCGACGTCATCGACGCGTACCCGCTGCGGCGCGCGAGCGTGGAGACCGACGAGAAGGCGCGCGCGATGGACGCCGTCGCCGACCGACTCCACGACGCGTACGACGACGTGGACGACAGCGACGGCGTGCGCGTCGACGTCGGCGACGGCTGGTTCCTCGTGCGGCCGAGCGGCACGCAACCGCTCGTTCGCGTCACCGCCGAATCCCGGACCGAGGCGCGCGCGGACGAGCTCTTCGAGCGCGCGCACGACCTTGTGACGGACGCGGTCGCAGCCGTGGAGACCGCCGCGCCCCCGGAGCAGTCCATGGACTGAGTGCGCCAGTCGCCACGTGCCGGGGTCGAAACCGTGTCGGTCGGTTCCGACGGTTTCGCCGCTCGAAACCGTCTCGAACGTGGTTTATCCGGCGGATAATAATGGTCCCTTCGCCACTGGGTGTAAGTACCGGTGCAGACCGGTGAGGTGAAAGCCCTCGACGGCTGGCTACGTCCGACCTAGCACGGACGTTGGCCTGGCACCGTGGTGATCGACGACGCTGGCTCCGGGTCGGTCACCCATCGTATCAAACCCCCCACCCCCCACCCCCACTCCCATCCCACCCGGTTCTTTTGCTCGTCGCCCGATCGCGAGTTGCGAGAAGGGAGGCGTCGGCCGACTGTCCGTAGCACGTACCGTCGACCGCCCCGAGCACGCACCATCGACCGCCCGGAGGACGTACGGGACGGCGGGTCGACCGGGCACGGGACGACCGGTGACCGCACCCCCGGACGCACGCTTCCGGTGTCCGCATAGCGCGGAGCGTGTCTCCGTGGCTGCCAGACGCTGCGCCCGAGCTCGCGTTCCGAGAGGGGAGCGCGGGCGCCGGCGACCGCCCGTGGTCCCGGGCGTCGTGCACGGCCGAGATTCGAACGACGGCGGGCGCCCGTCGTGTCGATTTAGGCACTCCCCTGTCAGGTTCCGGAGCGGGAACCGCTCGAGGCGGCTCGTTATCGGCTCGATAATAAAAGGCCCCGGGAGCGAACGGAGGGACGATGCAAGCAGTGGTTCTCGCAGCTGGCGAAGGCACACGAATCAGGCCGCTCTCGCGAACGCAAGCGAAGCCGATGCTCCCCGTCGGAGACGGCCCGCTCGTCGAGCGCACGATGGCGTCGGCGGTGGACGCCGGCGCCGACGAACTCGTGCTCGTCGTCGGGTACGAGGGCGACGACGTCCGCGAGCACTTCGGCGACAGCTACCGGGGGACGCCGGTCAAGTACGCCGAACAGACCGAACAGCGCGGGACCGCCCACGCCGTCAAGGCTGCAGCCGACCACCTGGACGGCCCGTTCGCGGTCCTGAACGGCGACGGCTACTTCGACCCGACGAGCGTCCAGGAACTCTTCGACGCCCGGCCCGCAATCCTCTCCTATCGCGCCGACGACCCGACCGCGTACGGCGTGCTCGACACCGAGGACGGCGCGGTGACGGACGTCGTCGAGAAGCCCGACGACCCACCGGGGAACCTCGTGAACGCCGGCGCGTACGTGTTCCCCGAGGAAGCCACCGGTTGGCTGGACGTCCCGGAGACCGAGCGCGGCGAGAAAGAGCTCACGGACGTCCTCGAGCGCGTCATCGACGAGTTCGCGGTGACGCCAGTGGAGGTCGACGAGTGGCTGGACGTCGGCCACCCGTGGGAGCTACTGGAGGCGAACGAACGCTACGTCGCGACCCTCGACCGTCGCGTCGACGGCGACGTGAGCGACGACGCGACCCTCGAAGGCGACGTCGTCGTCGAAGACGGTGCGACAGTGAAGGCCGGGACCCTCATCGAGGGACCCGCGCTGGTGCGCGAAGGGGCGACCGTCGGCCCGAACGCGTACGTTCGCGGCGCGACCCTCATCGACGAAGGTGCGACCGTCGGGAACGCCGTCGAAGTGAAGAACAGCATCGTCGGGAAGGATTCGAGCGTCGCACACCTCTCGTACCTCGGCGACAGCGTCCTCGGCCGGAACGTGAACTTCGGCGCGGGCACGGTCGTCGCGAACCTCCGGCACGACGACGCGGACGTGAAGCTCACGACGAAAGGCGAGCGCGTGTCCACGGGACGCCGGAAGTTCGGCGTGGTCGCGGGCGACGACGCCGCCACTGGAATCGACACGAGCCTGAACGCCGGCGTCACGCTCGGCGTCGGCGCGACCACCACGCCCGGCGAGACACTCACGCGCGACCGATGGTAGGCCGGACACGTAGCGTGCGCGCCACGCCCGGCGCGAACCACCACCCTGGTGCGGGCTCCACCGTCCGACGTCGCCGGGCCGAACGAACCGAACTCTCGAGTCCGCCCCTCACGAGATGAGCAGGAGCATCGTCACGGCGTTCCTCTCGACGGTCGGAAGCCGGCTCGTCGGACTGGTAGTGACGGCTGCGATCACGCCGCTACTCATCCACTACCTCGGCGTGGGCACGTACGGTGAGTACGCGACGATCATGAGCGTGTTCGCGCTCCTCACGGTCTTCATGAGTTCGGGGACGAACAGCGGTGTGAAGAAGTACATCGCAGAGCAGCGGTCGATGCCGAACTGGAAGGATCACGTGTTCGGGTACTACTTCCGGCTGGCGACGCTGCTCGCGGTTCTCGCCGCGATCGGGTTCGCGGTCGCCGCACACCTCGGGCTCGTCGCCATGCTCTGGGGCGAGAAGTACACGCCGTACTTCTACCTCCTCGGCGGGATGGCGCTCGCCGTCCAGTACCGCGAGTACGTCCGTCGGACGCTCATGGGCCTCAAGCTCGAGCACGTCTCGGAGCCACTGACGGTCCTCTACCGCGTCGTGTTCGGCGTGATCGCCGTTGCGCTCGCCGCGCTCGGGTTCGGCGTCCCGGGCATCATCGTCGCGCAGGTCGCGGCGAGCCTCGTCGCGGTCGCGGTCGGCCTCTACGTCGTCCGGAAGCACCTGTCCCTCGAGAAGGTCACGGGGTCGACACCGTCGCGGTTCCCGGACTCGGAGCTGTTCAGTTTCAACCACGAGACGATCGCGTACGTCTTCCTCCTGACGTCCCTGTACCACATCGACGTCCTGATGCTGGAGTCGGCGGCGTCGAGCGAGATCGTCGGGTACTACAAGGCCGCGCTCGTGCTCGTCCAGTTCCTCTGGATCCTCCCGCGGTCCGTGCAGGGCGTCATGATCCAGTCGACGTCGGACCTCTGGGAGCAGGGCCGCCTTGGCCGCATCACGGACCTGGCGTCGCGGACGACGCGGTACGTCCTCCTGCTCACGCTCCTGCTCGCGATGGGAATGGCAGCGCTCGCGTCCACGTTCGTTCCGCTGTACCTCGGCGAGCAGATGACGCCCGCGGTCACGCCGCTGCTGCTCTTGCTCCCGGGGACCGTCGGGTTCGCGGTCGCGCGCCCACTGCTCGCGATCAGTCACGCGAAAGGCGACGTGAAGACGCTGATCGCGGCGACGTGGGCGTCCGCGACCCTGAACTTCGCACTGAACCTCAACCTCATTCCGATGTACGGTGCCGCGGGCGCGGCGCTCGCGACCACGATCGGGTACGCGAGCCTCCCGCTATTCAACGCGTACGCGGCCCGCGAACTCGGGTACGACCCGCTGAACGACCTCCGGCCGGTCCGGATCGCGGTGACGACCGTCATCGCTGCCGTCCCGATCTACCTCCTCCCGAGCATCATCGAGAACGACGTCCTCGAACTGGTCATCATTCCCGTCGTCGGGTTCGTCGTGTTCGCCGCCGCGGCGCTCGTCTCGGGCGCGGTCGACGTCGAGGAGCTCTCGGACTTCCTGGACTCCCTCCCGGGACCGCTCGGTGGCGACGGTCGCTCGATCGACGGCTCCATCGGGAGTCGGAAGGCGTTCCGGAGCGACGGCGGCGTCCCGCTCGCCGCGCGCACGCAACGCCTGCTCGTGCTCGTCGGGCTCGCGCTCGTCGTCCTCGGTATCGTCGCGATGGCGAACGTCTGAGCGCTCAGGAGAGGCGGTATTCGTCGCTTCGACCCGCCCTCGGAACCGAGTCTCGACGGCATCCCAGCAACCACCCGCACCCGAAGCGCGGACCGGTCCCGTCGCTCCCGAGTTTCGCTTGTTTGAATCGTCTTAAATCGGGATACGGCGAGCGGACCGCGACGAGAACGGTCGAGGAGCGGTGCGTGCGCGCCAGGGCGCGCTACGAGAGCTTGCTCAGTGCCGCACCGAGCGTCTCGCGGACGGGCGACTTCCGGTCGTTGACGGGTTCGTCCTCGGTCTCCGCGAGGAGCGCGCGCGCCTCGCGGGTAACGGGCTCCGTGCGGCGGTCTTCGCGCTTTCCGGTCTGCACCTCGAGCGCGGTCTCCATGAGCGAGCGATGCGAGCGGTTCCGGAGGAGGTTCAGGAGCGCGAGCATCTGCGGGCCTCGCGCGTCGGCGTCCCAGATGACGTCCCGGTCGACGTGCTGGCTTGGCGTGGTGAGCTGGGAGACGAAGTCGCCGGCGACCGCCCGTCGGAGCCAGCGCGTGTACCGCTGCTGGAACACGTCCACGGCGACGCTCTGCCAGAACGCGCGGTGCGTCTCGCTGTCCGCGGTGACCTCGGCGAGCCGATGGACGTACGACAGGCGTTCGTCCGCGTCGAACCGATCGCCGGCCGCGAGGACCGTGTCGTCGACGGTCTCCGTCGGTATCAACGTCACCTCGCTGACGGCGTCGTCCGCGAACGTGACGTCGATCGCGAGCCCGGACTGCGTGCTCGGGCGGTCGGGCATCGGGAACAGGAAGTTCCCGAGACTGTAGAAGATCGGCGCGTCGTCGTACACCTCCCAGCCCTGCGGGACGTGCGGGTGGTGGCCGACCACGAGGTCCGCGCCCGCGTCCACGAGCTCCCGCAGTCGCCGCCGATGGTGGCGCGGCGGTACGGGCACGAACTCGACGCCGCCGTGCGCGTTCACGACCACGACGTCCGCTTCCGTCGAGCGAACGCGCTCCAGCGTTTCGGGATGGTGGAGCCACGCAGTCCCGGGCGCATCCGCGTCCGCGGTCCCGAACTCGCGCTCGCAGAAGCTGAAGATGGCGACGGACGTCCCGTTCACGTCGAAGCGAACGGGCATCATCGCGGCGTCTTCCGTGTCGCCAGCGCCGACGGTCGTCAGACCGGAGTCCTCGCATTCGGCGATCGTCCCGAACAGGCCGTCG
This sequence comes from Halorubellus litoreus, assembly GCF_037081675.1. Classification (GTDB taxonomy): domain Archaea; phylum Halobacteriota; class Halobacteria; order Halobacteriales; family Natrialbaceae; genus Halorubellus; species Halorubellus litoreus. The sequence continues at coordinate 65,519 of NZ_JAZAQL010000006.1, forward strand.
GCGCCGTAATCCATCGCGTGATTGTTCGCGAGCGTCACGCAGTCGAACCCGGCGGCGTCCAGTATCGCGGGGACCTCTTGGTCGGTGTCGTTCGTCGGCCCGGACTTCGCGATGGGTTCGCCGTAGCCGGCGACGGGCGCTTCGAGGTTCGCGGTCGCGACGTCGGCGTTACGCGCTCGCGATGCGAGCGCGGTCCCGACGGGTGCGTCCGTCGCTGTCCGGTGTCGATACTTCACGTCGCCGGCGGCGAAGAGCGACCACGCGTCTCCCGACGCGTCAGCGGCAACGTCGACCGTTCGTTCCGGCGACGGAACGTCGTCGACGATGGCTTGCCAGTCCCGTGAATCCATACCTACGTCCACGCCGCCCCGCCAGATAAGCCCCTGAGACGCTCCAGATTCTTAGTGAGCCGATAAACATGGTGGCTCGGATCGTGGTTCGAATAGAGTCATCGATGCACCAGTTGCGATCGACGTTCGACGACGAAGACGAACAGGTATCGAGTACACGCTGGCCGTTGGAATGCTCTCGGCCGTCGTGGTCGTGGCGGCCTGGCCCGCGAACGAGCGCGTCGGGTTCCAGTGGTGAGGCATGAGCGGGTCCCAGAAAGGCCTCGCGATCCTCGGGATCCTGTTCCTGGGGATCGGCGTCGTGCTGGCGGCCGTCCCCGCGGGCCTCGTCGGCGGCGCCGACGACCCGGGGTCGGGGGAGAACGAGCCGACGACTACGACGGTCGGGACCCTGACGACGACGGCGACTGGAACGACAGTTCCTTCGACGACGGCGCCAGCGGAGACGACGACGCAGGGCCAGACGACCACGACGACGGGGACGACTCAGACGACGGGGACGACTCAGACGACGGGGACGACTCAGACGACGGGGACGACTCAGACGACGACCTCGTCGACATCGACATCTTCGACGGAGACGACGACGGAGCCGACGACCACGACGACGACCACGACGGAGCCGACGACCACGACGACCACGACGACCACGACGGAACCGACGACCACGACGACCACGACGACCACGACGGAACCGACGACCACGACGACCACGACGACCACGACGACGACGGAGCCGACGACCACGACGACGACCACGACGACGACGGAGACGACGAACACGACGACCACCGGGGAGGACCTGGAGGTGACGGTCACCCCGGCGAAGGGCATGGCCCACCTCTCGTTCGCGGCGACTGACGTGGGGTCAGACGGAACCGCGGGCACGTCCGCGGCCGTCCTTTCGGTCATCGCGACGGGCGCCGTCGGCCTGCTCCGACGTCACTGACGGTCGCTCTCGGTTCGACGCGACCAGCCAACCAGCCAACCAACCCGCACTCGTTCTCCCCTCGACCACCCATCGTCCAGGAGCGACGCGTCGTCTCGGCGACGGCGCCGGTCGTCGTGGCCACGAACAGACACCGACGGACGCCGAGACGACACCCGCTCCATCACCACCCAGCGGATGTCGTCACTCGAGGACGTGGCACGCGAGAGAAACACAGCAACCGGCTAACAGGACCGACGGGGCGCGGCGACGACGACCGGACAACTACTCGAGGTACCCGAGGTCGCTCAGACGGTTCTCGACCGCTGCCTCCGGCGACGCCTCCTCGCCGGCGGCCTCGACTTCGCGATACGAGTGCTCGTTCGTCGACGCCACGGCCGGGAGCACGTCGCCGTCCATCCGGTCGCTCGTCGGCATCCCGAGCGCCGCGAGGATCGTCGGCGCGACGTCGAACAGGTGCGCGTCCGACAGGTCCGCGCTCGCGTCCACGCCCTCGCCCCACGCCGCGACGATACCGTCCATCTTGTGATTCCAGGACTCCGTCGGCTCCGCGAAGTACTCGCCGCGGACCTGATCGGAGAGGAAGTACTGGAAGTCCCGGGGTATCGTGACGATGTCGACCGCCTCGTCCGTGTGCGGGCCCTCGAAGTAGCGTTCGCGCGGCACGACCTCCTCGAACACGAGGTTCCCGTCCGGGTCCGTGACGGTTCGGAGGGACTCGATTATCTCCGCGCGCACCTCGTCGTACTCCTCGGGCGACACCTCGCCCGACGGGTCGCGGCCCTCGACGTTCAATCGCACGCCGAGTTCAGTCCGCGACCGCAGGTAGCCCGTGGACGACGGGAAGTCGACCTGCTCGTTGCCAGTGCGCGCCACGTCAGCGGGCGCGTACCGGAGCGCCACGTCCTCGAGATTCACCCGCTCCAGGGCCTTCCGGATGCGACTCGCCGTGAGGCCGACCTTCGCCGCACCGGACGCCACCTTCTCGACCACGCCCGGCTCCCACGAGTCGACGTCCTTCCCCTCGCGGAGGTCCTGCCGGATCGGGTTCCACGACGGCATGCCCTTCCCGCCGAGCGTGGTCTCCACGACGCCCTCGTCCTCGAGGTAGTCGTTCACGCGGAACTCGTAGCCCTCGTACTTCCCCATGCCGTGGTCGCTCGCGACGAACACCGTATCCGGGTCGTGCTCCTCGAGAATCTGATGGATCTCGTCGTCCGTCGCCTCGTACACCCGTCGGACCTTCTCCCAGTCGCCACCGAACTCGTGGAAGACCGTGTCCGTCTTCTGGAACTGCACGAACCCGAAGTCGGGGTCGTGCTCCCCGGCGAGGTAACGGAACGCCTCGCCGCGCATCCGTACGAGCGTCTCGTACTCGTCCATCTTCTCCGCCTCCGAGTACGAGTCGTCGCCGCGCGCGTACTCGGGGTAGACGCGGTACTCGCCGAGAGCCTCCCGGACCTCGTCGAACGTTCCCTCCGGGTGACAGCGCGGTTCCTCCGGCCCGATGAAGCCCGGGAGGATCGCGCCGTCGATGCTCGGCGGCGGATACGTCACGGGCGCGTTCACGACCACGCTCGACTTCCCCTGTTCGTCGAGGAGCTCCCAGAGCGTGCGTTCGTCGACGTGATCCGCGCTACTGACGTGCCAGTCGTAGCCGTCGTAGGACACGAACCCGAACACGCCGTGCTTCCCGGGATTCACGCCCGTGTACAGCGACGGCCACGCCGACGGCGTCCACGGCGGGACCTGTGATTCGAGCGAGCCGCTCGTCCCCTCCGCGGTCAGCGTCTCCAGCGTCGGTATCGAGTTCGTCTCCGAGAGCCGGTCGAAGACGTCCGGGCAGCCCGCGTCGATTCCGATGAGGAGGACGTCGAGTCCGTCCTCGCTCATCTCGTCTCACCGCGCTCGACGAACACGCTTGCGCCGGCGGCTGTCGGTTCGATATCGGTTCGATGAACGCGTCGGTGTTGCATGTGTTCCAGTGGTTGCGTGGAAGGTACCTTACTATCCGATGCGTAAGTCCAGAAAAGGCACCCGGTAAAGCCCCAGATGCACCCGTTAACTGGCGCGGAGTGTCACTCGACGGTGACGCTCTTCGCGAGGTTCCGGGGTTTGTCGATCGGACGGTCGAGCTGGTCGGCCGCGTGGTACGAGAGCAACTGAAGTTGGACGTTCGCGAGGAGCCCGAGCCACTCCGGGTTCGTGTCCGGGACCTCGAGGTGTGCGTCCGCGAAGCCGATCGAGTCGTGGTCGGGGGGCGCGACCGAGATGACGGGTGCGCCGCGCGTCTTCGCTTCCCTCGCGTTGTTCAGCGTCTTCGAGTCCTGCTCCTCGTCCCCGGTGAACACCGCGAACACGGGCGTGCGGTCGGTGACGAGCGCGAGCGGGCCGTGCTTGAGTTCGCCCGCGGCGAACCCTTCGGCGTGCTCGTACGTGATCTCCTTGAACTTCAGTGCGCCTTCCTTCGCGACGGCGTTCGCCATCCCGCGACCGATGAAGAAGTACGCCTCCTCGTCGGCGTACCGGCGCGCGATCGCTTCGGCGCGCGTCGACTCGAGGACGCGGTCGATGTGATCCGGGAGCGCCTGAAGGGAGTTCAGGAGCGACTGGATGTTCTCGTGCGCGGTCGCGTCCTCGATGTCGCTCAGGATGCACTGACTGAGGAGTGCGAGGGACACGACCTGCGACGAGAACGTCTTCGTCGCGGCGACACCGATCTCGGGGCCGGCGCGGATGAACAGCGCGTTGTCGGCTTCGCGCGCGGCGGTGGAGCCGACGACGTTCGTGACGGTCACGACCGTCGCGCCGCTTTCCTTCGCGCTCCGGAGCGCGGAGAGCGTGTCCGCGGTCTCGCCGGATTGCGTGACGCCGACGACGAGCGTGTCGTCGGTCACTTCCGCCTGGAGGTCGTACTCGCTCGCGCGGTAGGCGTCCGCCTGGATGTCGCCGTCGGTCAGGAGTTTCTCCGCGTACATCGCGGCGTGATAGCTCGTGCCGCAGCCGACGAGGTGGACGGTTCGGTGGTCATGGAACGTCCCCGGCGGGAAGTCCTCGAGGACGACGCGTCCGTCGCTCGCCAGGGCGCGGCCCTGGATGGTGTTGTCGAGCGCGGTCGGCTGGTGGTTGATCTCCTTGAGCATGTAGTGGTCGTACGTGCCCTTCCCGGTCTCGCTGGGGTCCCAGTCGACCGTGGTGACCTCGCGCGAGACCGAGTTCCCGTGGACGTCCATGAGTTCGAGGTTGCCGTCGGTGACGACGGCGACGTCGCCGTCCTCGAGGTAGATGACGTCGTCGGTGTAGTCGAGGAACGCCGGGACGTCGCTCGCGAGATAGTAGGAGTCGTCGCCGAGACCGACGACGAGCGGTGACCCCTTGCGGGCGGCGTAGATCGCCTCCTCGTCCTCGACGAGGGCTGCGATCGCGTAACTACCCTCGAGTTCCTGGACGGTGTCGCGGAATGCGTTCTCGAGCTCGTAGCCGGCGTCGAGGCGTTCGTCGATGAGGTGCGGGATGACCTCGGTGTCGGTATCGCTCGTGAACTCGCGGCCGTTGGCTTCGAGTCGCGTGCGGAGTTCGTCGTAGTTCTCGATGATGCCGTTGTGGACGACGGCGACGCGGCCGTCGTCGGCGGTGTGGGGGTGAGCGTTCTCGTCGGTCGGCGGGCCGTGCGTACTCCAGCGCGTGTGCCCGATACCGAGCGAGGACTGCTTGTCGAGGAGGTCGTCGTCCTTGAGTTCGTTGACGCGACCGGAGTGCTTGTGAACCTCGACGCCGTGTCCGTTCTGGATGGCGACGCCCGCGGAGTCGTAGCCGCGGTACTCGAGGTTCTCGAGGCCGGTGAAGAGTCGGTCGACTGACCGGTCGGGGCCGAGGCACGCGATGATGCCACACATCAGGCGGTCACCTCGTTCGAGTCGGTTGCGGTAGTCGTCGGGGGGCTGGGCGTGCTGATCGTCGTCCGGTCGTCAGCGTGACGTTCCGGGGGGGTATGGTCGGTCATGTGTAGATCAATCCGGTCTGTGTCCCGCCTGTGCCAGCGATGGGGTGCGGGTGTGCTTCTCGGGTTGTGTTCCCGACCTGTTTACTATAGAGTCGGTAAGACAGTTGTTAATAGAGCGGTAAGGGATTCGGCGGTTCGAGCGCGCTCCGCATCGAATCGTTCCGGAGCACGGGTTCCGTTGTAGCGGTCCGTTCAAATCGTTCATCGAGCGTCGCAGGCGCTGACTCGGTTCCTCCCTCGTCCGGGACGCGGGCGAGCGAGACGCGCTGGCGCCCGCCTACGACCCCCACCCGTGGTGCGTTGAGGGTGGGGTGAACTCGGCGGACCCGCGGTTCCGTCGGTGGGAACTTCGGGAACCGGTGGAGCGCCGATGACGGGCGTCCGACAGCCGCGGCCGACGCGTCAGCCGTCGCCGTCGACGCCCGCGCGTTCGCATCCACCCCACAGACCCAACCCGGACGGGGTGGATTCGGACCGGTTCGACCAATCCTCACGGACCGGCTGGGTTCGGACCGAGTCGGCCAATCCTCACGGACGGGGTGGATTCCGCGACCGCGGTGCCCGGGCTCCGTGGCTCGCGTTGGATTCCCCTCGGCCGATTCGGGTTCGTTCCGCGAACGAGTGGCGGTGGCGACGAGCGGGTGCGTGGCTACCGGCGCGGATCGACGAGGGAGCCAGAACCAGTGTGGTCGGAGGTCGTGCATCGAGAAGGCGAGTCGGTCCTTCGAACGGCGTCTCCCACGAGGCGGGCGACGCGACCCCGAGCGTTCAGGGTCTCGGAGACGCGGAATCCTCGCTCTCGTCCTCTGGGTACGCGATGAGGTTCTCACGGCCGACGCTGATCTTCCGGAGCTGGCCGTCGTCCTCCATCTTCGAGAGGAGGCGACTGACCTTCGACTTCGACCAGTCGGTCTCCTCGATGACCGTCGTCTGCTGGAGTCGACCGCCGTGCTCGTGGAGGAGTTGCTTCACGCGCTCCTGGTCCGTCATCACCGGCGGCGTCGTCTCGTCCGGCGACGCGTCCGGTCGCGGAACGTCGTGGACGGGCTCCGTCGACGACGCGTTGGACCCTGCGTCGGTCGTGCTTGCCGTCGGGGTCGCGTCCCCGGCAGGTGCGTCGTCGACGTTCCGGTCGCCGTTCGAATCCAGCCAGCCGAGGCGCGCCCGGATCGCTTCCTCGTCGATCCGAGGCGACGCGTACCGCGCACCGAACAGCGCGACGACGCCGAACGCGAGCAGGAACCCGAACGGCGACAGCGGGTCCGACGGATTCGTCCCGAGCCGTCGCTCGAAGCCGTCCGCGAGGAAGTCACCGTCCGAGTCCAACGCCGTCGGGTCCGTCCCGACCTCGAGTTCCGTCGCGTCCGTCAGACCGTCGTCGTCCGTGTCCGCGAGCGTCGGGTCCGTGCCGTTCACGAGCTCCTGGAAGTCCGAGAGGCCGTCGTCGTCCGTGTCCGCGTTCGTCGGGTCCGTGCCGAGACGGAGTTCGTTCGGGTCAGCGAGCCCGTCCTCGTCCGAGTCGACGGTCAGCGGGTTCATGCCCTTGTCGAGTTCCTCGCCGTCGCTGATGCCGTCGCCGTCGGTATCGGGGTCAGTGGGGTCGGTCCCGACCGATACCTCGCGTGCGTCGCGCGCACCGTCCTCGTCGGTGTCGGTCTCGAGCGGGTTCGTCCCGTGCTTCTTCACCTCGGCGCCGTCGCTGAGCGAGTCGCCGTCGGTGTCAGAGACCGTCATGTTCGTCCCGGCCTTCACCTCGCGCTGGTTCGAGAGCGAGTCATCGTCGAGGTCCGCCTGCTTCCCGACGACGACGACCGTCATCTCCGTCCGATCGAGGACTGCGGAGTCGTTCCGGAGCGTGACGGTGAGCGGCTGCTTGCCGGTGCGATTGAACGGCCAGCCGTTCGAGGACAACGCGACCGTGGTCGCGTTCCCGCTGAGGGTCGCGTTCTGGCAGACGGCGTTCGACTGCGTCGTCGTCTCATCGGACGCTTTCTCGCGTTCGAGACACACGACGACGCGGTCGTCGCGGGCGGTCGTCGGCGTGTCGATGGACACCGTCGCGGTATGGTTCGCGTCCGCCCAGAGCAACCGCTGGAAGCTACCGTTGTAGTCGACGACCGCGGGTCCGCTGAACGACACCCGCGAGATCGTCGGTGTCGCTGCCGTCGTCCCGTTCGCTGTCGTGGACTCGACCGCTGCCGTGGACTGGTTCACCGTCGTCGTCTCGCCGGTGGTGCCGGCGAGCGTCGAGGGCGACCCGACCGTTGCGGTTCGAGTCGGGTCCTGTGGGGTGGCTGCGGCCACCGCAGCGGGGGTGGCGCTTGCGACCCCGACGACCACGACGAGCGCGAGCGCGAACGCGCGACGGACGGCGTCGCGCGTCCACACCGGTCGCTCGTCGTTCGGGGACGGTTGCGCCTCCATCGTGGTCACTCTGCCGCGTCGGTGCCGTCAGCGAAACGCTCGCTGGTACTGGTGGCGTTCGCGCCGACGACCAGCACGAGGAGGGCGATCATGCTGGCGAGGAGGAGTTCGCTGGAAACCGCGAGGACGCCGGTCTGGGCGCCGACGAAGGAGGCGACGCCGAGGGCGGCGACCGCGGAGTAGTACTGGTGCCAGTCGCGTTCGGTGTCGGCGTCGCCCGCCGTCTCCTCCTCCTCCTCGTCGGCGTCCTCGGGGTCGTCGAGGTACGGGACGAGTTCCTCGAGGAGCGGCTGGGGTTCCACGTACCCGCGGTCCTGGTTGTAGTCGATGACGCCTTCGTCGTCGAGCGATGGGAGGTGCGTCTGGTAGAGCCCGATGTAGACGCGCTGGCGTTCGTCCGAGGAGAGCTGCTGGACTGTGGTGTCGTTCTCCCACGCGGCGACCTGCTCTGCGACGTCGCGCATGCGGACCGCGCCCTCGGTCTCGCGGAGGTACCTGAGGACGTCACGCCGGCGACGGTTCTGGAGGAGGTGGAACATCTCGTCCTTCTTGAACTCGTCCTCACCGTCGGGGAGCATCTCTTCGGGAACGTCGAGTTCGTGCACGGGGGTGTCTACAACGTCACTCATTGTCTCTATCGACACACTTGCGAGAGCGATAATAAACCCCGAAAGCCATCCCAACAGTTTCGCTATATAATCGCGTTCGTCCACGATTCGGGAGGGACTATTCTGGGCATAAACGAGCCATTACCGGCTAAAACCCAGTATTTCGGCTCTGAAGGCAAGATTTTCCAATCCATATGGAAACAGATACAACTAGCTGAAACAGGAGGGAAAACGATACGAAACCCTTTGAACGCTCAAAGTTTCCGATAGGTTAGGTCAGCGGTGTGCGCCGCGTCCTCGTCCACCACGCCAGGCACGTCCACGACGAACCCGGAACCATTCAGCGCGCTCACGAGGTCCGCAGCCTCGATCGAGTGGAACTCGTCGTGCCCGACGCCGAAGAGGACGCCATCGTACGCTTCGAGGTCGGGGTCGGAGACGACGTCGACGCCGAACTCGTCACGGATCTCGTCGTCGGCCGCGTACGGGTCGTGGACCGTCATGGAGACGCCGTACTCGGCGAGGTCCTCGACGATCGGCTTCACCTTCGACGTCCGGATGTCGCCGACGTTCGGCTTGTACGCGACACCCATCACGAGCAGGTCCGTCTCCGCGGGGACCGTCCGCGCGTCGTTCATCGCCTTCCGCGCCTTCTCCGCGACGTGCGCCGGCATGTACTCGTTGATCTCGCGAGCCTGCACGATGAGGTCCGGTTCGAACCCCTGTCGCTCGCTCTCGTAGGAGAACAGGTGCGGGTCCACGGGGATGCAGTGCCCGCCGACGAGCCCCGGCCGGTACTCGTCGTGGAAGTTCCACTTCGTCCCCGCAGCCTCGAGCACCGCCTCCGCGTCCACGTCCAGGTGGTCGCACGCGATCGCGAGTTCGTTCACGAGCGCGATGTTGATGTCGCGCTGGACGTTCTCGATCGCCTTCGCCGCCTCCGCAGTCTTGATCTCGTCGACGCGATGAATCCCCGCGTCGACGACCGCCTCGTAGACGGCCGCAATCTCCTCGCGCGCGTCCTCGCTGTGGCCGCTCACGATCTTCGTGACGTCGCGGAGGCCGCGCTTCGAGTCGCCCGGCGACACGCGCTCGGGCGAGTACCCGACCCCGAAGTCGTCGCCGAGTTCGAGCCCGGACGCCGCCTCGAGCGCGGGCACGAGCACGTCCTCGGTCGCGCCCGGGTACACGGTCGATTCGAGAACGACCGTCGTCCCCGGCGCCATGTGCTCGCCGACCGTCTCGCCCGCACTCTCGATGTACGAGAAGTCGGGCGTGCCGACGTCGTCGACGGGCGTCGGGACGGTGAGAACGACGAGGTCACAGTCGACGAGCGTCGACGGGTCGGCCGTGAAGTCGGCGTCGCTCGCCGCGACGGTGTCGTCGCCGACCTCCTCGATGGGGTCCTCGCCCGCGTCGAGCGCGTCGACCTTCTCGCGCGACACGTCGAACCCGACCACGCCGAGGCCGGCGTCGTCGAACGCGACCGCGAGCGGCAGCCCGACGTATCCGAGGCCGACGACCCCGATCGTCTTCGAGGCGACGTCTGGCTGCTGGACGGTTTGACTCACGCGCACGCACCTCCGCGCGAGCGAGCGAGAACTGATTCAACTGGGGGAGTTGCTGTGCGGACGGCACGCCGAACGGCTACGTACATCGTACCCCTGGATTCCCGCCCCCGCCTCTTTCTTATAGACTCCATCAGTTCTCCTTACGGCCCAGGTAAGCACCGTCCCAATCCACTAATCGTACGCGAGAGAGTCCGGGACTGTCGATTTCGGGACTTACCCGGTAGATAATAATGGGGGTTGGTTGCGTGGGTTCGAGCGGACCGCAGACGGTTCCCAGCACCCCCTTCCAGCAATGACATCACTCTCACGGAACGACCAGGACGCCCAGATACCGAACGTCTCCCGGCGATTCGGCGAATCGGCGACGAACCACGTCGTGCGCATGCTCGACGAGGGGCTGCCGGACGACGACCCCTCGATACTCACTGTCGGGTTCCGGCAGACGGACTCCGCGATGGGGTCGCTCGAAACCGTAACGGCGCTGATCGGCAGTCTCCGCGAACGCGGCATCAAGGTGACCGGGTACGACACGAACACCGCGACGGAGACGCTCGGGAACACGGACGCCGCGCCGACGAAGTGCTACGACGCTATCATCGTGTTCAGTCCGCTGGACGCGGCCGAAGACGTCTCCGTGACCGACCTCGTCTCGGAGGACGGCACCGAACAGTACGTCGTCGACCTCACCGGCACGGTCGAGCCGGAGGCGGTCGCGAACGACGACGCGGTCTACATCACGGATCAGGTGCTCTGATGTACGACGGTTGTACCGTCGCCGTCGTCGTGCCAGCGTACGACGAGGGCGACACGGTCGCGGACGTGCTCGCGTCGATGCCGTCGTACGTCGACCGCGTGTACGCGATCGACGACGACTCGACCGACGATACGTGGGCGGAGATCTGTCGCGTCGCCGCCGGGACCGACGAGACGATGCGACCGACGAACGAGGACAACGCGTCCGAATCGACTGCAACTGACGGAACGACTGCAACGGGCGCCAGCGACGACGACCGGACGTGGGCGAGCGCGGCCGACGACGACCGCGAGGAGCGCTCGCAGGCCGTCGAGTCGATCGCTGACGGCGGAACCGCCCCACCGGACGTCGTCCCGATCCGCCACGAGGAGAACCAGGGTGCCGGTGGCGCGCTCAAGACCGGGTATCGTCGCGCGATGGACGACGGGATGGACGTGACGGTGACGATGGACGCGGACGGCCAGATGGATCCCGCGGACATGGCTGACCTCGTCGAGCCGGTCGCCGCCGGTCGCGCCGGGTACGCGAAAGGGAATCGGCTCGCGAAGGCCGAGTACCGCGAGGAGATGCCGACGTTCCGGTTCGTCGGGAACTGGCTGCTCTCGATACTCACGAAGATCGCGAGCGGGCACTGGAACGTGATGGACTCCCAGAACGGGTACACTGCGATCTCCGGGGACGCGCTGGCGGCGATCGACCTGACGGCGGTCGGCGACGACCACCAGTACACGAACGACGTCCTCGTCCAGTTGAACGTCGAGGGCGTCCGCGTCGAGGACGTCCCGATGCCCGCGGAGTACGGCGACGAGAACTCGACGATCTCCCTGACGGGGTTCGTGCCACAGACGTCCTTCGCGCTCCTCGAAGGGTTCTGTTATCGACTGAAGGAGCGCCACGTGGCGCGAGACTTCCACCCGCTCTCGATGTTCTACGGCCTCGGCGTCCTCACGGTCCTCACCGGTGTGGTCACGAAACTCCACGGTGACGACGACGACGGGTCGTTGCTCGTCGCGATCCAGGGCGTCGCCTTCCTCCTGTTCGGGATGGTCCTGGATCGCAGGGAGAACGAGCACGGAGGTGACGACGCGTGAAGGTCGTCGTCACCATCCAGCACCCCGGCCACGTGCATTTCTTCAAGCACGCGATCGACGAACTCCAGTCGCAGGGCCACGAAGTCCACGTGTTCGCGCGCCGGATGGGCGTGAACCTCGACATCCTGGACGCGGCGGGCATCGAGTACGAAGTGCTCGCGGGCGAGTCCGACGGGCTGGCGTCGCTCGCGAAGGTACAGGCGACGTACGAGGCGCGGCTGTTGGCGCGCGCCCGGACGATCCAGCCGGACGTCATCACGGCGATCGGTGGGGTCGCGGCGGCTCACGTCGCGCGCCTCGTCGGCGCGGAGAGCGTCGTGTTCTACGACACCGAGCACGCGACGCTCATCAAGTCGCTCGCGTACCCGTTCGCGGACCGCGTCGTCACGCCCGAGTGTTACGACGGCGACGCGGGGAGCGCGCAGACGACGTACCCGGGGATGCACGAGCTCGCGTACCTCCACCCCGAGCGTTTCGAGCCGGACCCGAGCGTGCTCGACGACGCCGCTCTCGATGCCGACGACGACTTCGTGGTCGCGCGCTTCAACGGCTGGGGTGCGAGCCACGACGTCGGCGAAGGCGGGTTCGAGGACGTGACGGAGGTGTTCGACCGGCTGGAGGCGACCGGCGCGGAGGTCGTGTTCACGAGCGAGGAGCCGCTGCCCGACGAGTACCAGGACCGTCGGATGACGGTCGCGCCCGAACGCATGCACGACCTCCTCTACTACGCTGACGCGTTCGTCGGCGAGGGCGCGACGACGGCCGCGGAGTGCGCGGTCCTCGGGACGCCCGCGGTGTACGTGAACACGCTCACGATGGGGTACACGCGCGAACTCGAGGAAGCGTACGGACTACTGTACAACTTCGACGGCGCGGACCGCCACGAGGCCGCGATCGAGCAGGCGGAGTCGATCCTCGGCGAGTACGACGACGCGAAGTGGGCCGAGCGCCGCGAGCGCTTGCTCGACGACGTGGTCGACGTGACGGACGTGATCGTCGCGGAAGTGACGGGCGAGACCGCGCCCGAGTCGCGCCTGCAGCGTGCGGCCCCGACGTGACCCGTCGGTCGACGCCCCCACGAGTCAACGCATGAAGGTCCTGCAACTCATCACGAGTACGCGCACGTTCTTCGAGGCACAGGTCGACGAGCTCGAGGACCGCGGGGTCGAGTGCACGACGCTCTCGGTTCCGGGGTCGTACGCGCCGGACGAGCCGCGGACGCCCAGTGATTACCTCCAGTTCGTCCCGGACGTCCTCGGGGAGTCCCTCGAGGACTACGACCTCGTGCACGCGAACTACGGGCTCGTTGGGCCGTACGCGCTCGCGGACGTCACGACGCCGACGGTCCTGACGCTCTGGGGGACGGACCTCATGAGCGACCGCGGGTGGCTGCGCGCGCTCAGTCGAGCGAGCGCGCGAGCCGCGGACGAGGTCGTCCTCCCGAGTCGTGCGATGGCACCTGGGCTCTCGACGTCGTACACGCACGTCCCGTTCGGCGTGGACACGGACCTGTTCGCGCCGATGAACCGGGACGCGGCGCGCGAGCAGGTCGGGTGGCCCACGGGCGAGACGATCGCACTCTTCCCGTACGACACGACGCGCGAGGAGAAGGACTTCGCGCGCGCCGAGCGCGTCTGCGAGCTCGCGGACGCGGACGTCGACCTCCGACCGCTCTCCGGCGTGGACCACGACGAGGTTCCGACGTACATGAACGCGAGCGACTGCCTCCTCGTCACCTCGAAGCGCGAGTCCGGGCCGATGACGGTGAAGGAGGCCGCGGCGTGCAACGTCCCCGTGGTCTCGACGGACGTCGGGTTCGTCCGGGACGTGGTCGGTGACGTGCCCGGCTGCGTGGTCTCGGACGCGAACCCGGACCTCGCGGACGGCCTCGACCGGCTCGCGGCGGCCGAGCACCCGCGGACGAACGCGCGCTCGACCGCCGCGGGCGTCGTCTCGCACGCGGAGTTCGGCGACCGCCTACTGGACGTCTACGAGTCCGCGCTCGCCTGAGACCGCTTCGTTCTCGCCGCTGATTCGTCGTGCATCGAGAGTCGCATCGCTCGCGCGGCCGAGTATCGCATCGACGCGAATCGACGCACGCAGCACATCGAACGTCGAAGGGCGCACGAGCGACATCGAACGTCGAAGGGCGCACGAGCGACATCGAACGTCGAGTGGGTGCATGGGCGACATCGAACGTCGAGGGGGTGCATGCGGTTACGTATCGTTCTCGGGAGCGGCGAGAAGGGAGACCGGTTCGGTCGTCGTCGAGACGACGTCGGTTCGTGAAGCGGATTCAGTCCGCGGACCCGGCTTCGCGCGCGTCGCTGGCCTCGGTGGGCGCCTGCTGCGTGCCGAGGGTGGTCCAGCGGCGGGCGTCGTGCACGCGGAGTTTGTGTCGGACGGGGAGTTCGTGGACGCCGGGGTCGCCCGGGAAGAGTTCGGCGTCGAGGTCGTTTCGCGCGTAGAGCTCGCGGCGGTCGGGCCACGCGGACTCGAACGACCGGACGAACGGCGTGAGTCGTCGGACGAACCCCTCGACCTCGTTCAGGACGGGGTTGTCGTACGGACGGTCCGGCGGGCGGTTGTCGAGGACGTTCCCGTCGATGCGACGGCACGCGTCGAGGAACGTCCGCGTGTTCCTGGCTTCGGGGGGCGCGGCGAGATGCCAGTCCAGGAGGTCGGCGTCCATCACGAAGAACGACTCGCGGTAGTTGTCGTAGAGGTGCCGGCGGAACGGGATCGACGGCTGGTTCCGGATGCCGGCGGCGTCGATGCGGTCCTGAACGCACGCTGCGCGGTGCGCGACCGCGTCCAGTTCGTCCCGGACGGCGTCGCGGACGAACCCGACGGGGTCGTCGCTCGCGACCGGGACGTGCTCGGCGATCGCGTCCGTGCCCTCGCGAACGAACCCGAACGTACCCAGCAGTGCGTCCACGGGGTCCGGGTCGGGGTCGAGGCGCGTTCGCGGCAGGCGCTTCCCGAACGCGTCCACGCCGTCGCGCGCGAGGAAGTGCCCGGTGAGGAACGTGTCGCAGAGCAGGCCGTGGTAGATTGTGTCGACGTCCATCTGGTCGTCGTACCCGGCGTGGTGGACGTGCAGGGACTCCTTGACGCCCTGTCCGTACCGGACCTTCTCGTCGACGGGGCGGATGTAGCGCTCGTCGGGCTGGAACGCGACGTGCTCGACGTCGTACTGTTCGGCGACCGCTCGCGCGCCCACGGTCTCGTCGGCCTTCGGATGCCCGACGGTGTACGCGACGTCGAGGTCGTCGAGCGCCGACAGTAGGACGCGCGAGTCGTAGCCCGCGGACAGCAGGACGCCGGCCCGCCCCGGGTAGTTCGAGCGACGAGCGATCGCGCGTTCGAGGCGCGCGGCGAGTTCGCCGACCCAGTCGACGCCGCCGTCGTTCCTGCCGTCAGTCGTCCCGGCGCGGAGCGGCCGGTCGAACCGACGCATCTCGTCGTTCTCCTCCGGGTCTGCGTGCACGAACCGCTCGAACTCGTCGACGGTGTCGGCGCGGACGAGCGCGTCCATGGGTGCGCGAGATACCTCGTCGTGGAACGTCTTCTCGCCGAGGGCGACCCCGAGGTGGAGGAACTCGCGGACGGCGTCGACGTCCGGCGTCGGATCGACGACGGCACGCGAGATTGCGGTCGCGTCCGTCCCGAACGCGCGCACGCCGGGGTCGTCCGTGTAGTGGCAGTCCCACGAGCGCGCCGGGTCGGTCGCGACGTACGCGTCACCGTCGACGGCGACGACCGCGAGGTACGAGCCGTTCAGGTGCCCGAGCGCGTCCGGGCCGACGGCGCGCGTGGCGTCGAGGAGCCAGCGCGCGTGCTCGTTCCCGCGCTCGCCCGGGGTCGGCGTCTCGTCCCCGACGCCAGCGAGGTCGGTTCCCCGTGGGGCGTCGGGCGCGAACGCCTCGCCCCACACGACGACCGCGTCCTCGCCATCGGTCGCGACCGCGGTCCGGTTCGGGACGTCGAGCTCGGGCGAGCGCACGCCGACGGTGACGCCCGCCGCCTCGACGACGCGGTCGAACCGGCGGTCGCCGGCGAGCGCGTCGAACGACTCTCGACCAGCGAACACGCCGAACAGTTCCTTCGACGCGACCGCGACGTCCGCGAGCGCACTCGCTTCGCTCGCTCGCGAGACCTCGGCGGGCGCGTCGAGGAGCGCCGCGAGCGACCCGTCTCGCGGCATGCTACTCCTCGCCTCCAGTGGCGGTTCCAAGTACGAGCAGCGCCAGCAGGAGGACGGTCGAGGCGACGAGCACGCCGGTCGTCCGACGGCGCTGCCGGAGCCCGGACGCGACGACCGCGGCCAGTCCCGGGAGTTGCGGGCCGGCGACGGCCGCGTTCCGGAGGTGCCGCGAGCCCTGCCCGAACCGTCCCTCGGCGAGGTAGTGCTTCGCGACGAACAGCGCGCGCTGCCCGCGGACGTCAACGCCCTCGGTCACGAGGGGCGCGATCTCGTCGTCGTACTTCTCGAGGAGTTGCTCGTTCGCCTCCGCGTACGTATCTGCCGAGGGACTCCCCGTGTCGAACCGCGTCATGAGGACGTCGTCGGCGTACGCGAGCTTCCCTTCGAGGACGACGCGGATGAGGAAGTCCGTGTCCTGGAAGCGGTCGAGGGACTCGTCGAACCCGCCAGCGGCCTCGGCGACGTCGCGTTCGACGAGGAGCGTCGACCCGGCCGCGGTGTGGAGGTCGTCCGCGAGGATCGGTTCGAGGAGGTCGTCGGCTCCGCCCTCGTCGGGGGCGTTCGACTGGAAGTGCGAGAGCACGCCCGATATCGCCTGTTTCGCGCTCCCACTGGTGCCATCGAGTTCGTACGCCCAGTCGCAGTACGCGGCGACGTACTCGTCGCCGAGTTCGTCGAGCCGGTCGAGTTGGCGCTCGACCTTCTCGGGGTGCCACTCGTCGTCGGAGTCCAGTAGCGCGACGTAGTCGCCGGTCGCGTGCTCGAGCGCGGTGTTTCGCGCGGCGTTCCCGCCCTTGTTCTCGCGGTGCGTGAACGTCCGGACGCGGTCGTCGTCCGCGTACCGCTCGAGGATCAGTTGCGTGTCGTCCGTGGAGGCGTCGTCGACGACGACCGCTTCGACGTCGTCGTGGGTCTGCGCGAGCACGCTCTCGATCGCTCGTGGAAGCGCGTCCGCGCGGTTGTACGTGGGGATGATGGCGGTGACTGTCGGCATTACTGCGAGCTACGCCGACGAGGCCCTTACTTATCGGTCGGGTAAGGGCCGTCCCGTGGATGGTTCCACGTCCGGATTGCGGTCCCGCAAGCGCCGTGGCGCGCTAACGCCGACGTTAATCGCCGGAACGAGCCCGCCGTCGGCGCACTGGAAGCCGAGCGAGGAACTGGCGACGTCGGCACTGGCACCGCGAGAAACGCCCGTCGAAGAGCCGGTGCTGAACGGTCCTGAACTGGAATCGGTCGTGCGTAAACGCAGTGCAATCGTCGCGCGCAACGCAACGGAGAACCACGACTCGACGACGTCACCGGTCGAAGCACGTCACGCACCGGAATCTGCGACCTCACCGGTCGAAGCGCGTCGGGTTTCCGGGACTCAAGGGTCTTCCGTCGGGTCGTCGTCCGCGACCGTGCCCTCGATGAGCTGTCCGAGCGCGTTCCGTAACCGCTGGGAGAGCGCGGACGTGGAGATGTCGAGCATCTCCGCGAGCTCCGTCTGCGAGACGCCACGCGGGATGTCGAAGTACCCCGCGTCGAACGCCGTCTGGAGCGTGTTCAACTGGGTCTCCGTGAGGCCGACGAACGGCTCGTCGCCCGCGGAGTGCGTGGACAGCCGGCGAACGTGGAACTGGATGTTCTCGTCGCCGCAGTGATCCCGGAACCGGAGGAGTGCGTCGCGGTTCGGGATGCGGAGGCGGACGAGCCAGCCGCCGTCCGCGCTCTTCGCGTCCACGAGCCAGATGTCGAGTTTCGCCGTGGTCGGCGTCACCGCCTTCGTCGCCGGGGCGACGCGCGCACGGTACACGCGATGCGTGTTCTCCTCGGCGACGAGCGTCGGCTCCCCGATGGTGTCGTCCGCGAGCAACGCGTCCTCGAACGACGCGTAGTCGTCGCCCGTCACCGTGAAGAACAGGATCTTCACGCCGTCCTCGACGACGGTCTGGTAGTCCGGACGGATCGTCATCTCGGGCGCTGCCCTGATCGTCGGACTGAGGACGAGGTCCCCACCGACGAGGTGGACCTCGGAGACGAGCGCCGGCGTCCCCGGCTCCAGGACTCGCGGCACGCCGTCGTCCCCATGGCCGGACAGGTCGATGAGGGTCGGGTCGTCGCGCCACGAGCCGAACGGCTCCGGGTACCGGTCGTCCGAACTCAGATCGTCCATGGTCCCTCCGGTCGTCGTCGCGCCCCGCAATGGGTCACGACAGCGGTCATCTGTCGAAGAGCGCGTCGAACACGCGTGCTTCGGCGCTTCGTACTCGCCGCTCGGTCTCCTGGGTCGTCTCCCCGAGGAGGTCGCTGACCGCGGCCATCCCTGTCGGGCGGGTCTCGTCGAAGAACCCGGCGGCGTGCGCCGTGCGAAGCGCCTCGTAGTCCGTCGCTGACAGCCGGCGTTCCAGCCCGGCCGCGAACCCGGCCTCGTGCCCGCGGCTGTCGTCGACGTGTCGGCGAGCGAGCACGGAGACGTCGTCGCCCGCGGAATCGAAGAGCGACCGGACGCGGTCCACGTCCGTCCCCGTCGACAGCTCGACCGTGAAGTGCACGCCGTCCTCGCGCTCGTCGAACCCGCGGAGCGCCCCGTCTTCGCTCGCGATCGTCTCCAGGATCGGGTCGCGCGTGACGACCGCGACGCGCTCCTCGTCCGCGGGGAGCGTCTGCGAGGCGACCACGGCACTGTGCCGGTTCGCGAACCGCTCGATCGCGGCCGCGTGCCCGTCCGGGACCGAGAGGAACGCGCGTGTTCGGTTCTCGCTCTTGTAGAGCTGGTCGATCGTGACCTCGACGTCGGTCGACGCTGCGAGCGACGGGAGGAACGTCCGCGGCGTCGTGGCGAGGAACTCCGCGACGAACGTCGACGTCTCCGCGCCCGCCTCGCGTTCCTCGAGCGTGTCGAGCGCGTACGCGGCGGTCGTCGCGAGTTCGCGGACGACCGTCCCCTGGTGGTCCTGGAAGACGCCGGGTTCGTCGCCGTACACCGTGAGAATCCCGTGGTGGACGCCGTCGAACGCAACCGGGAGGCTGAGCGCGGACCGGAATCCGCACTCGACGGCGACGTCGCGCCACTCGCCACCGACCTCCACGTCGGCCGTTCCGGGGACGAGCGTCGGGACCTCGGTGGTGTTCCCGGAGACGAGCGTGCGGACCGCTGGCGGCGCGGTCGGCCCGTCGTTCTCGGTCGGGTCGACGGAGACGCGCCCGAGGTACTCGCCGTCGCCACCCCACGCGCGCGGCGCGATGGCGCTGTACTCGGAGATCGCGGCGCCGAACCACGCGAACGCCATGCCGTCGAGTTCGGTGATGTGCTCGCAGAGCGCCTGTTCGATCGCTTCGCGCGAGTCCGCTTGCACGAGTTCGTTCTCGACGTCGCGGATCCGGTCGACGTCGCGGGTCCGGTCGACGTCGCGGGTCCGGTCGACGTCGCGGGTCCGGTCGACGTCGCGGAGGGGCGCGTCCGACGGCGCGGTCGGCCGCGAGGTGTTCGACGCGCGCTCGCGGGGTGGGTCGTCGCCGTGACCGTCCGTCGGTTCCCTCTCCCCCTCGGTCGCGTCGGGCACGTCGAAGGCGTCGTCGTCGGCGCGCCGGTCCGATGCGGTGTCCGCGCTCGCGGCGTGCGAGTCCTGACCGAGCGCGTCCCGGAGGCGGTGCCCGAACACCGACCGACTGGTCAACTGGTGCCGGACGACGTCGGTCGCGCCCGCGTCGAGTGCCGCCTCCGCGCCGAACGCCCCCGGGTCGTCCACCACGACGTACAGCGGGGCGTCCGCGTACGCATCCCCGAGCGTCCGGACGAGCGCGGCCGGGTCCTCGTCCACTGCGGCCGCGTCCAGGACGACGCAATCCAGTTCGTCGCCCGGCGGTCGCCCGGCCGCCTGGACGAACGACGTCGCCGAGCTCGGTCGTCGCTGGAAGCGTAACTGCACCTCCTCGAAGACGTCCTGGAGCGTGGAGCGCGCCGGCGCGAGGCGGTCCGCGTCGCCGACGAGCAGTATCTCCGTGCTCGATGGCGACCGGACCGCGTTCCCGTCGGTCATCGCACGACACCTCCGTGGTTGCGGTCGCGAGCGGGCCGCCGGTTCCGTGGCGGCCGCTCGACGCAAGACCCCGGCGACTCGGCGGGTCGACGCGCACGCGTCGACGGGACTGTCGAAACTCGATCGTCTACCGTCGCACCCGACATACGCCAAGACGCGAGCCGTACGCCCGTTATTATCGGGCGCATAGCGCACTGTTGCACGCCGTCTCGGGAGTTACTCGATGGGTAATCGCGTGGACGCTCGTGCACGTAGAATCGGACGACACGCGGTTACGGTCCCGATAATAAAACCCGTTGGCGACGTCGGGTCTCGGCAAGCCATATGAACTGGGAGTCAGTCGCGACGGTCGCCGTCTGCGTAGCCTGTCTGTTCGCCGTCAGCACGGCGGCGACGACGATGGAGTCGACCGTGACGACCAACCCGGACGACGTCATCGACATCGATTCCTCCGAACTACCGATCGGGAGCGAGAGCGCGGTCGAAGTGAAGTCCCAGGTCCAGTCAGAGGGCGGACCCGGCGACGACGGCGGCGGCCAACAGCAGTCCGACGGCGGGCAGGCCGCCGAATCCGGCAGCGGGTCGGGCGACAGCACGGCCCGAAGCGCCGGCGAGAGCGAGCAGTCGAGCGCGAGCGGCGGCGACGGCGGGGAAGGGAGTGGGGGCGACGCGAGTGGCGACGAGCAGGAATCGGCGAGCAGCGGCGGCGCGTCGGGGTCCTCGAGTGCCCCGTCCGTCGTGCGGTCGCTCCTCGACCGGCTGGTCGACGTCCTGCAGTGGTTGCTCGGGGTGCTCGGCTCGCTCCTCCCGGTCGCGGCGCTCGTGACGGCGGTCGCGCTCGCGGTCCGGTATCGGGACGCGCTCCGCGCGGCGATCCGCGCGCGTCTCGCGGACTGGGGGCTCGTGGATTCGGCCGCCTCAGAGGACGTCGGCGGGTCGGCGACCTCGGTTCGGACGGAGCCGGCGCCGGAGACCGACGTCGCGGCCGCCTGGTACGAGTTCGTGGAGGCACTCGGGCTCGGCGACGTCCGGTCCGCGGCACCCCACGAGTGCGCCGAGCGGGCTCGCGAAGCTGGGGTCGACGCGTCCGTCGTGGAGGACGTGAACGAACCCTTCGAGGAGGTGCAGTACGGGCGCGCGCCGGAGACCGAGGAGCGCCGCCGGCGCGCTCGCAACGGCCTCGAGCGCTTCCGCGCCCAGTACGACGGAGGGCGCGACTGATGGCGGGGGACGCGGGCGGTCGCGGGGGGCGGCGATGAAGCGCTGGCGCGTGCTCGCCAGCGGCCTCGGTCTCGTCGTGCTCGGCGCGGCCATCACGGGCGTCGGGACGAGCGTGGCGGCGTCGGCCACGGAGGCCCTCGTCGGACTGCTCGGGAACGACTACCTGGTCGCGGCCGCGGTGGCGGCGCTCGCGCTCGCGGTCACCGTCCCGGTGGCGGTGTCGGCGCGCGCGAGCGCGCTCGACCAGGCGACGATGCCGACGCCGGAGGCGACGCTCGCGATGCCCCGCCCGGGCGAGACCGTCGACGAGGCCCTGGAGTCGGGCGTCGCGTTCGTCCCGTACGTCTCCCGGGACCGCAAGGAGGCGGTCCGGCAGGAGGTTCGACGGACGGCGGTCGACGTGGTCGCGCGCCGAGACTCGTGTAGTCGGGACGACGCGAGGGAACGCGTCGCGGACGGGTCGTGGACGAGCGACGAGGCCGCGGCGGCGTTCCTCGCAACCGACGACGCGCCGTCCCGCGACGTCGCCCGAAGCGACGGCGTCGGCGCGTACCTCGGCGCGCTCGCACACGGCGACACGCTCTTCCAGCGGCGCGCACGCCGGACGACGGCGGTCATCGCGGGGGAGAGCAGCACCGACCCGTCCAGCGACCACCGCACCGGGACCGGTCGCGACGAGCCCCGGCGCGAGACCCCGGAACGCGCCACCGCCACCCGTCGTGCGGCGAGCACGGAGGGGTCGCGATGACCGACCGCACGACGCGCCGCTGGCGCGGCGTCGTCGCGATCGCGCTCCTCGCGAGCGTCGTCGGCGTTCTCGCGAACCGACCGTCGCTCCTCCTGCTCGCGTCCGTCGGCGTCGTCTACGGCGCCTACCCGCGGGTGACGAGTGCGCGCGAGCCCGAACTCGAGATCGACCGGCGATTGAGCGACGACGACCCGAGCGACGGCGACCCCGTCGAGGTGGACGTCACCGTGACGAACGTCGGCGACGCGACGGTCCCGGACTGCCGCGTCG
The DNA here is from genome assembly GCF_037081675.1 of Halorubellus litoreus. Taxonomy (GTDB): domain Archaea; phylum Halobacteriota; class Halobacteria; order Halobacteriales; family Natrialbaceae; genus Halorubellus; species Halorubellus litoreus. The sequence goes on from NZ_JAZAQL010000006.1 coordinate 87,740, forward strand.
TCGACGGCGTCCCCCCGATGCTGACCGTGACCGACGGCGTCCCGCGCTGTGGCGCGACGCTCCGCCCCGGCGCGAGCGCGTCGTTCTCGTACACGGTCGTCGCGAAGCGCGGCATCCACTCGTTCGAGCCCGCGACCGTCGTCGCGCGCGACCTCAGCGGCGAACACGAGGTGGAGACGTCGGTCGCGACCGACACCGAGATCGACTGCACGAGCGGGCTCGCGGCGACGACCGTGCGCTCGCAGACGCTCGACCGGAGCGGCGAGGTCGCCGGGAGCGACGGCGGCGCCGGCATCGAGTTCCACCGTACCCGCGAGTACCAGCGCGGCGACCCGATGAACCGCATCGACTGGAACCGCTACGCGCGAACGGGCGACCTGTCCACGACCGAGTTCAGGCAGGATCAGGCCGCGAGCGTCGTCTGTCTCGTCGACGCACGCGAGTGCGCGTACCGGTCGCGGCCCGGCGACCCGCACGCGGTCGCGCTCGCGGCGGCCGCGTGCGAGCAGCTCGCGACCGCGTTCGCCGCCGACCGAAACCAGGTCGGCGTCGCCGCGTTCGCGCACCGGTTCGTCTGGCAGGAACCCGGGATGGGCCCGGACCACGTCGCCGACGTCCGCCGGCTGCTCTCGCGGGACGCGGCGTTCTCCTCGCAGCCGCCGTCGGAGAGCGTGGACCTCGAGGACGCGCTCTCGGACCTCCGCGAGCGACTGCGGTCGCGGACGCAAGTCCTCCTGTTGTCGCCGCTGTGTGACGACGAGATCGTTGACGCGGCGCGGCGCCTGGACGCGTTCGGGCACGCGGTCACGGTCGTCGCACCGGACGTCACCGTCGACGACAGTCCGGGGACGCGGTTCGCGCGCGTCCAGTACACCGAGCGCGTCCGCCGCCTCCGGAGTGCGGGCATCCCGACCGTGGAGTGGCAGAGCGACGAACCGCTCGAGGCTGCACTCGCCCGCCAGCGCGCAGGCGGGGCGACGTTCACTGGAGGTGCGTCCGCGTGACGGAAACAGGGACCTCGGCGACGAGCGCCGATGGAGGCGGGACCGCGCGCGGGGCGGACGCGGACCCGGTGTCGGTGACGTTCCGGCCGACGACGCTCAGTACGCTCGTCGCGGTGTCGGCGGCACTGTTCGCGCTCGCGGCGCTCGAGGTCGCGACCGCGGACACGTTCCTCATGGGGAGTGCGGGCGTCGCGCTCGTCACGGCCGGGCTCTGGGTCGCCTGGCGGTGGCGTCGCCTGGTCGGCGTCGTCGTCGGCTTCCCGGGGGTCGCGCTCGTCCTGCTCGCTATCGCGGGGTCGTGGACGGGCGTCGGGCGCGCGGTCGCGTTCGCGACGGTCGCGCCGGCGCTCCTCGGCGCACTCCTCGTCACTGTCTCGCTCGCACCGGGTCGCGGCGAGGGCACGCGCACGCTCCTGAAGGCGGGCTGTGGCGTCGTGTTCCTCGGCGTCCTCATGGCGGGCGTCGGGCAGAGCGCGACGTTCGACGAGCTCGCGCTCGCGACCGTCGGGATCGTCGTCGCGTACGACGCCGGCGAGACGGCGGTGAACGTCGGCGAGCACCTCGGGCAGGAGGCGTCGACGTGGCGCGTCGAGTCGACGCACCTCGCCGGGACCGCAGCCGTCGGCGTCCTCACGGTCCTCCTCGGGCGCGCGCTCCAGGGCCTCCAGACGCCCGGGCTCGACCTCGGCCAGTTCGCCATCGTCCTCGTGGCCGTCGTCGCGTTCGTGGCCGTCCTCCACGAGTAGCGAGACGGGTTCGCACGGTTCTTGCAGTCAGTCCCGCTCGGTTGCGACGCGCAACCGACGCATCGCGACGCCACACGGCCCTCGCAGAACGCAGTGCTCGACGGGAACGACCAGCGCGCCCGCCGAGAGTACCTGCCGCGCCCGACGAGAGTACCTGCCGCGCCCGACGAGAGTAACCGCCCCATTCCAGTCCGCGTCTCCGCACTGACTCGGCGACGGAGCCAGCGAGAACCCGCGAGGAGCAGCAAGGAGCAGTGGGAATCCGCGACGAGCACCGAGAACCCGCGAGAAGCAGCGCCACGGCGCAAGCGGACTCGACGAGCGGCCCGTCGTGCCCGCGCCAGGAGGACGGAGTCGCGCTTTCAGGTCGTCGGCGTCCGCGCGGTCTCCCGGTTGACGCGCGGGACGGGGACGTCCGCGAGGACGTCCCGGACGACGTCGCGCTTCGTCACGTCGTTCACGCGCGCGTCCGGCGTCAACACGAGGCGGTGCGCGAGCACTGGCTCGGCGACCGCCTTCAGGTCGCCGGGCGTGACGTACTCGCGGCCGTCCAGTACCGCCCACGACCGCGCCATCTCGTAGAGGCGGACGTTCCCGCGCGGCGAGACGCCGACCGAGAGACGCGAGTCCTCGCGCGTCGCCTCGACGAGGTCGACCGCGTACCGGACGACGTCCTCCTCGACCACGACGCGCTCGGGGACGGCCTGCATCTTCCGGAGGCCGTCCTGGCCGACCGCGCGCTGCGCGCTCGGATGCTGCGAGTCACGGTCGCCGCGCCGCAGGAGCATCTCCACGCTCCCCTCCGTCTGCGGGTACCCGAGACTCGTCTTCACGAGGAAGCGGTCCTGCTGGGCTTCCGGGAGCGGGAACGTCCCTTCACCCTGCTCGACGGGGTTCTGGGTCGCGATGACGACGAACGGGTCCGGGAGCTGGAACGTGTCACCGTCGACCGTCACCTGCGCCTCCTCCATCGCCTCCAGCAGCGCGGCCTGGGTCTTCGGGCTCGCTCGATTGATCTCGTCGGCGAGCACGACGTTCGCGAATATCGGGCCCTCGTTGAACTCGAAGTCGCCTTCCTGTTCGTCGAAGACGTACGTCCCCGTGACGTCCGCCGGGAGGAGGTCCGGCGTGAACTGGATGCGGGAGAAGGACAGGTCGAGCGCGTCCGCGAAGCTCCGCGCCGTCAGCGTCTTCCCCGTCCCCGGAACGTCCTCGAGGAGGACGTGTCCGCGACTGAGAACGCCTGCGAGTATCGTCTCGAGGACGCTCTCGTCGGCGATGACCGCGTTCGACACTTCCGCCAATACGTCGTCTGCGATGCGACCGGTCTGGTCGACGTCCATACCCGCACGTACGCCACCAGCCCCCGTTATTATGAGACTCCTAGAGGTGGATTCGACGACGGGACGGTCCCGTCGGTCACTCGTTCGAACGAGTGGCGACCAGTCGACGCCGGTGGAGCGAGTGGCGACCAGTCGACGCCGGTGGAGCGAGTGGCGACCAGTCGACGCCGGTGGAGCGAGCGGTCGCGGCCTCGAACCACGCGGAACGCAAGTCAGGTTTGATAGATGACTGGATACGGGCGGACTGGGACAACCGTGCCGGTGTTACCACAAAAGTACTTGTCCTCGCGTTCCCTAGCGCGGAGCGATGCCCGACCACTCGCAGTCGGACGCGGACGTCCTCCGGAGCAAGCGGTCCGCGACCCGCTATCAGATTCTCGTACAGATTGCGGAGCGCCAGCCGGCGGTGAGCCAGCAGGAGATCGCCGACGAGATCGGTGTGACGGCGCAAGCCGTCTCGGACTACCTGCAGGGACTCGTCGAGGAGGGGTTCGTCGTGAAGGAGGGCCGTGGCCGGTACGAGGTGACGAAGGAGGGCGTCGACTGGCTCATCGGGCAGACGGATGGTCTCCAGGAGTACGTGAGTCACGTCGCGAGCGACGTCATCGGACAGGTCGAGGTGGAGACGGCGGTCGCACGTACCGACGTCGCGGAGGGCGAGACGGTGTCGGTGACGATGCGCGACGGCGTCCTCTGCGCGATCGCGGGCGACGCCGGCAGTGCAACTGCGGTTGCGGTGACGGACGCCGCCGAGGGCGAGGACGTCGGGGTGACGAACTTCGAGGGCGTGGTCGACTACGAGCTCGGGTCGGTGACGGTCGTGAGCGTGCCGCGCGTGCAGGACGGTGGGAGTCGGGCGGTCGACCCCGGGCGCGTCGCCGCGCTCGCGAGCGAGCACGACCTCGTCGCGACCGCGGGCACGGAGGCGTTCGTCGCCGCGGGCCGCTGCGACGTCACGCCCGACGTCCGGTTCGGGACGCCCGCGGCGGTCCAGGAGGCGGCGACGAAAGGGCTCTCCGTGCTCCTGCTCGCGTCGACGAACGAACTGAGCGCGCACACCGACCGCCTCCGGGACGCGAACATCAGTTACGAGGTCGTCGACGCCGCCGACTGACGGCGTCGTCCCAGGCGCTCGCTCTCGGTCGAACGCCAGCGGTTCAGCGGCGTTCGTTCTCGCACCCCGAGAGCCGTGAACGTCGTATATCCCCTCTCGGCGCGTCTCTATCGGTATGAGCACCATCTTCATCGCGTACGGCACGGGCGAGGGACAGACCGCGAAGGTCGCGGACCACGTCGCAACGGAGTTGGCGGCGCGCGGGCACGAGGTGACGACGCGAGACCTCGGTGAACCCGGTGACGTGGACGACGTCGACGCGTTCGACGCCGTCGTCGTCGGGGCGTCCATCCACGTGGGCAAGCACCAGGGCGAGGTCGTCGACTTCGCGAGCGAGTGGCGGGACGTCCTCGCGACGCGTCCGAGCGCGTTCTTCCAGGTGTCGCTGTCGTCCGCGTCCACCGACCCGGACCGGCAGGCGGACGCGGCGCGGTACGTCGACGAGTTCCGCGAGGCGACCGGCTGGCATCCCGACGTCGTCGGCGGGTTCGCCGGCGCCATCCGGTACTCGAAGTACGGGTTCCTGAAGCGGTTCATGATGAAGCGCATCGCGAAGGACGCGACCGGTGACACGGACGCGTCGAAGGACTACGAGTACACGGACTGGGAGGACGTCGCGTCGTTCGTCGACGCCGTCGACGCCCTCGTCGACCGCGAGGTCGTCGAGGAGACAGACCGCCGGATGGAGGAACCCCGGTCATGAGCGCGTCGGTCGACCCGACCAGCGAGGGCGGCGGGACGATGCAGGGCAGCACGCTCCGGCACGCGCCGCCGTCGCGAGCGCTCGTCCTCGCATCCTCGGTGATCGCGGTGCTGGCCGCGGCCGCGGCCGCGGTCGGCCTCCTCGCGCCCGACTTCTACCGGGACGCGCCGACGCTCGTCTCGCAGGCGCGCGGCCAGGACCTCCTCACGCTCGCCGTCGCCGTCCCGGCGCTGCTGGCGTCGGTCGTCGCGGCGCGCCGCGGGTCCCTCCGCGGGTACCTCGTCTGGCTCGGCGTCCTCGGCTACCTCCTGTACACGTACGCTTCGTACGCGTTCATGACGACGTTCAACCCGCTGTACCTCGCGTACGTCGCGCTCCTCGCGCTCTCGCTCGGTGCGTTCGTCGCCGGACTACTCCGGCTGGACGCGGAGCGCGTGAAGCGCGCGCTCGACGGCCGCCGGTTGCGCGCGGTCGTCGCGTTCGAGGTGCTCGTCGTCGCGCTCGTCGGGTTCGCGTGGCTCAGCGAGATACTGCCCGCGACGCTCGACGGGACGATACCCGCGAGCGCCGCGGACGCGAACATCCCGGTGAACGTCATCCACTCGCTCGACCTCGGCGTCCTCCTCCCCGGGTTCGCGGTCGCCGCGTACTGGCTCCATCACCGCCGACCGTGGGGGTACGCGCTCGCGGTCGTGTTGCTCGCGAAGGTCGCGACGCTCGGCGCCGCCATCCTCTCGATGGTCGTCGTGATGGCGGCCGACGGGATGCCCGCGCCGGTCGAACAGGTCGTCGTCTTCGGGGCGTTGACGGTCGCGAGCGTCGCGCTGCTCGCGCGACTCCTCGGGTCGATGACCGACGGCGAGTCCGCGAGCGACGTCGCCGCTGGCGGCGACCGAGGCGGACGCGAGGACCGGTCGGTCGACGCGTCGTGACCTGACTCCGGTACGCGCGCGGTCGGGTTCTCCTCTCGGGTTCGTTCAGCCGCTCGTCGTGTCTGTGCTCCCGCATTCGGGGCACTGCATGAGGTCGCCGAGCGTCGGGTGGGTCGCGGTGTCCCAGACGTCGGCGCCGACGGGTGCGCTGAAACCGCAGTGCTTGCAGGTGGTGCGCGCGGACTCGACGGTCTCCTGAACCATACCACAGCGTATGTGGTATGGTAGCATAGTAGTTCTGTCGCGGCGGCGAACGGAACGACTCGCCGGGCGCGAAAGCCGCCGGTCAGTCCGGCCCGGGGAGTTCGTCGATCAGCCACGGGAGGTACTCGTCGCGGTTCGCCGACGCGAACAGTTCGTGCCCGCCGTCGTACGTCGTTCGCTGGGACTCCGGCGCATGCTGCTCGATGGCGCGCGGGTCGACGACCTCGTCGTCGGGCGCGTAGAACACGTGGTCGTCCGCGTCGAGCGCGGGGAGCGACCGCTGTGCGGCCCGGATCGTCTGAATCCACTTCGGGGCGATGCGCGTGGGCGCGGTGGCGTCCTCGCTCGTCGCGAGCCCACCGAGGTCCTCTGGCGGGACGCTGAACGGGAGTATCGGTCGCGCGATGGGGAGCGCGAGCAGCGGTTCGAGGACGATGGGGACGTCGTGCATCCCCCACCACGGGCTCAGGTAGACCGCCTTCGGGTCCGGATCGACGTGCGCGAGCGCGAGCCCGCCCATCGAGTGCGCGAGCACCGCGTACTCGTCGCTCTCGCTGTCGGCTCCGAGGTCGTCGAGGTACTCGCGGACGGGCGCGACGCAATCGCGCTGGAAGTCCGGCGTCGTCGTCGGTAGTTCGATGGCGTGCACGCGGTACCCGACGTCGACCAGCTGGTCGACGAGCCAGCGTTCGTGTCGGCTATCGACGACGTTCCCCCACCCCATCACCCAGACGAGGTCCCGGCCGTTACCGAACGTATCCACCTGCATACCTCGCTCTGCGAGCGCCCGCCGGGTAGCTCTTTGGGCGACCCCCCGATCGGCCAGTCCACGAGAACCGACGGCATGCTTTTCGTGGTTCGTACTGACTAGTAACACATGGAAGACACTGACCCTCATCAGCTCGACGCGGACGCACGTGATGCCGTCCTCGGGACCGGCGGCGTCGGCGTCCTCGCGTTCGCCACCGGCAGCGACGAGCCACCGCACTCGCTGCCGGTCTCGTACGGGTACGACGCCGACACCGCGTCGCTGTACTTCCGGCTCGCGACCGGCGGGGACTCCAGCAAGAGCGACCTCCTCGACAACCCGGTGTCGTTCACGGTTCACCACGAGGGCGAGGACGGCTACGAGAGCGTCGTCGCGCAGGGCACCCTCGACTCCATCGAGGAGGCCGACGTCGCCGGCGAGATACTGGACGGCCTCTCGCGCGTCGAGATACCGCTGTTCGACGTGTTCGAGCGACGCCCCCGGGAGACGACGTTCTCGTTCTACCGGTTGGACGCGAGCGACGCGAGCGGGAAGCGCGAGATCCAGCGCCGCGACTGACCGTGGAGGTCGCCATCGTGACCGTGGGCGACGAGGTGCTCGCGGGCGATACCGTGAACACGAACGCGAACTGGCTCGCCGGCGAGCTCGCCGACCGCGGCGCACTCGTCGCGCGGGTCCTCACCGTCCCCGACGACCGTGCGGTCATCGCGGACGCGGTCCGCGAGTACGCAGACGCGTTCGACGCCGTCATCTGCACGGGCGGCATCGGCGGGACGCCAGACGACGTCACGGTCGAAGCGGTCGCGGACGCCCTCGGGCGCGACCTCGTCGTCGACCGCGCGCAGCGCGAGCGCCTCGAAGCACGCGCGAAGGCGTTCCGGGACGCGAACCCGGAGCTGACCGACCGATACGACTTCCAGCTGAACCTCGACGCCGCCGCGACCCTCCCCGAGGGCGCGCAAGCGATCACGACCGACGAGTCGTGGTCGCCCGGCTGCGTTCTCGAGAACGTGTACGTCCTCCCCGGCATCCCCAGCGAGATGCGCGCGATGTTCGCGGTGGTCGCGGACGCGTTCACGGGCGACGCGACGAGCGAGGTCGTCCGGACGTGGACGCCCGAGGGCGCGCTCCTCGACGTCATCGACGGCGTCCGCGAGCGCTTCGACGTCCGCGTCGGGAGCTACCCGCGGGGCGAGGACGCGCCCGGTCGCGTGAAGGTCACGGGCACCGACCCCGACGTCGTCGCGGCAGCGGCCGCATTCGTTCGCGAACGAGTGGACGTCGCGGACTGACCGACCCGCGGTGGCCTTGGTGCGGGTTTATTACGTCGTACGCCTTGTGGAGTCGACATGGATCAGCCCATCCGGTGGACGCTCCCGGCGTCGGCGTTCGTCGCGTTCGACGCGCCGCTGTCGGTCGCGACGGTCGATGGCGACCTCGACCCGGCGTACCGGACGTTCCTCCAGTCGGAGGTCGGGTTCGACGCCGGTGACGACGCGGACGCGAGCGCGCTCGCCGCTGCTGCGGGCCGACTCGCCTCGAAGGAGTGGCATCCGACGTGGGGGCATCGGTACGACCGGCCGCGTGACCCGATGGAGTTCCGGGACCTGACGCGACTGCTGCGCGCGCTCGCCGCCGCCGACGCGCGCCTCGGTGGCCCCGGCGCGACCGTCGACAGCTACCAGGACGACGACGCGCTCCGCGACCGCGCGGCCGAGACAGCGAGCGAGTGCCCGGACTGTCGGGTCGAGACGTTCGACACCGACGCCGACGGCGCGACCGCGACCGTCTACGAGTGCTGCGAGCGCCATCACCGCGAGTTCCACCGCGAGTACGTCGACGCCAACCGGACGCCCGACCACCCGACGCCAGCCGACGCGTTCGACCTGGCGAACCGCCTCGAAGCGGAGGCGCTCGCGATCGACGCTGCCGCGGAGCTCGCGGACGTCGCCGCGTACGACCCGCACGCGGTCCGACCGGTCGTCGACCAGGTACTCGCCGAGTTCGAATCTCAGCGCGGCGCCGACCTCGTGAACGTCGATTACCTCCGGGAGCTCGCCAGGGCGCTCACGCACCTCGGGCTCGTCGACGGCTCGGTGCGCGCGCGGCTCGTGCGGTCGCTCGCGGACGACGACGCTCGCATCCGGCAGGCGTCGGCGGCGGCGGTGGCGAGTCTCGCGTGGGAGCGCCCGGAGAGCCTGCTCGCGGTCGGCGACGACGCGGTCCCGACGGGCTACCTCAAGCAAGTGTTCGGCGACGACACCGACCCGGTGGACGAGGAACCGCTCGTCGTCCGAGGGCTCGCGACGATGGTCGCGGAGGGCGACGCGGACTCCCGCGAGCACGCGCTCGCGGCGCTCCGCGAGTTCGCGCGGACGCACCCGAACGCCGTCTACCCGCTCGCGGGCGAACTCGCCTCGCATCTGGACGCGACGCACTCGCGGGTCCGACTGTACGCCGCGGTCGCCGTGGCGGGGTTGAGCGCGCGCTACCCGGAGGTGGGCGTCGAGGCGACCGCGGGCTTGGAGTTCCTCGCCGCGCGCACCGAGGACCCGGCGAGCGTCCCGGCGACGTGCGCGCTCGCCGCCCTCCCCGGCGGGAGCGTGCCGCGTGACGTCGCGGCCGACCGCGCCGTCGAGTACGCCGACCCGTCGCGGTACCCCCAGTACGTCGTCCGCGAGGCCGTGTACGCGCTCGACGCGCTCGACGCGACCGACCGCGTCGACCTCGACTGGGTCCGGGCGTGTGCGACCGAGAGTGCACTCGAGCACGCCGTCGACGTCGCACGCGACGACGTCGAGGACGCGTAGACCGGCGCGGCAACGTCGAGGACGCGCACGCCGGCGCGGCAACGTCGACGAGGCGTGAGCGCGCCCCGTTGCACTGGTTGACACACCGACCGAATCCTTACGTCGACCCACGGAGATGACGGCGTATGGACCTGTTCCCCGCCGCGTTCGAGACCGAGCGACTGCGGTACGAACGCCTCGACGAGGCGATGGACGCGCTCGCCCTCTACGAGCACACCGGCACCGACGAGTTCGAGCGCGTCAGCGAACACATCTCGAAGGACCGCCACCATCACCCGAAGGACGCGCTCGACTACCTCGAGGAGAGCGCCGAACAGTGGCGCGACGGCGACCGCGCGAACTACGCGATGTTCCCGAAGGACTCGGAAGCGGGCGCCGGCGCGTTCGCGGGCGTCGCCTCCCTCATCCCGCTCTGGGACCGCCGGACCGCGCGCTTCGGCGTCTGGCTCCTGGAGGACTACCACGGCCGCGGGTACGCCGGCGAGCGCGCCGACGCCCTCGTCTCGCTCTCGTTCGACCGCCTCGACCTCGAGCTGGTCGCCGCCGGCCACACCGACGGGAACGACGCCTCGAAGCGAGCGATCGAGAAGTACGTCGACCGCTACGGCGGCCGGTACGAGGGCGTCCTCCGGAACTGGGTCGTGCTCGACGACGAACCGAGGGACCTCCACCGGTACACCATCAGCGCCGACGAGTACGCAGACGCCGACGTCGAAGTCGACCTCCGCGTCGAGGAGACGCTGGAGTAGCTCCCGCCATGTCGCTGTTCCCCGAGACGATGCGGACGCCCCGCCTGCGCTACGAACGAATCGACGACGCCGTCGACGCGTTCGAGCGCTACGCGTGGACTCGCGAGGGACGGGAGGCTCGCGAGCGCGAGACGCGGTACGTGACGACGACGCCCGACCCGCACCCGAAGGCGACCGCGGACGCGCTCGCCGACCACGGCGACGCCTGGGCGGACGCCGAACAGGCGTACTGGGCGGTGTTCCTGCGACCCGGCGAACCGGACGCCAGCGGCGACCCCGTGGAACCCGGCGACCGCGTGCACGTCGGTGTCGCGAGCATGGACGCACTCTGGGAGAATCGCCGCGTCCACACCGGCGTGGAACTCTACCGGCCGTACTGGGGCCGCGGGTACGCCGGCGAGCGCGCCCGAGCGCTCCTGAAGGTGACGTTCGAGGTCCTCGACGTCGAGGTCGCCTCGGTCGCGCACTTCGCGGGCAACGAGAACTCGCGCAGTCAGATGGAGGGCTGGGTCGAGCATTACGCCGGCAGCGAGGACGGCTACTTCCGGAACGCGGTCCCGCGGGACGGCGGCGACAGCGAACCGTGGGACCTCCGCTCGTACGTCATCACCGCCGCGGACTACCGCGACGCCGGCGGCGCGCCCGAGGTCGAACTCGACCCCGAGGACGTTCCGAAACCGACCGCGGAGCCGACCGACCTCGACCGTGCCAGCGGACGCGACGAGGTCGACGACGGCGACAGCGACGGCGATGGAGGTGCGTCGGCGTGACGGAGTTGTTCTTCGACGAGATACGCACGGAGCGCCTCCACCTCGTGCGGGAGTCCGTCGCCGACGCCGATCTCGGCGAGCGCTACGAGTCGATGAACGAGGACGCCATCGAGGACGGCGAACTCGCGTACGTCCCCATCGAGCCGTTCGAGCACCTCCAGGACGCCCGCGAGTACGTCGCTCAGCGCGAGGGTCGGATGCAGTCGGGCGACGCCGGGACGTACGTCGTGCGGCCGCGGGAAGGCGAGCCCGGGGCGGGGGAGCCAGCGGGCGAGGCCGAGCTGTTTGCGATCTGGGACGAGCAGACGGCGTTCATGACGTTCGGTCTCCGCAAGCGCTTCTGGGGCCGCGGCTACTCGGGCGAGCGCGCCGCGGCGTTCCTCCGCGTCGCGTTCGAGCACCTGGACCTCGAACTCGTCTCGGTGACGCACCTCGTCGGGAACGAGAACTCGCGGCGCGCCATCGAGAAGTACGTCGACCGCTACGGCGGCCGGCGCGTCGGCCGGTTCCGGAACCAGCACGTCGTCGACGACGAACCCAGGGACGTCGTCCGGTACGAGATAACGCAGGTGGACTACGCGGAAAGCGGCGAGCGCCCGGACTGCGAGTTCGTCGAGGAGCGCGAGAATCGGAGGGAGTCGCCGTGACGGACCTGTTCCCGCGCGTCTTCGAGACCGAGCGCCTGCGGTTCGAACGCATCCACCCGGAGACGCTCGACGCTCGCGACCTCTACCCGCACGTCCGCGAGGACTCCGGTATCGCGGACGCGACCCGGTTCATGACGTGGGACCCCCACGAGCACCCGAAGGAGACCATGGAATACGTCCAGCACACCGGCGAGGCGAACGACGCGGCCGACAGCGGGAACTACGCACTGTATCCGAAAGCCAGCGAGCCGGGCGGTGGCGAGTTCGCGGGGAACGCCGGGCTCGGCGCCGACTGGGAGCGGCGGAGCGCCGAACTCGGTATCTGGCTCCGCAAACCGTTCTGGGGCCGCGGCTACTCTGGCGAGCGAGCGGACGCGTTCGTCGAACTCGCGTTCGCGCGCCTCGACCTCGACCTCGTCACCGTCACCGTCGTCGACGACAACGACCGGTCGGTACGCGCGATCGAGAAGTACGTCGACCGCTGGGGCGGCAGTCACGACGGCTACTTCCGGCATCTCCGGCCGCACGGCGACGACCCCGTGAACCTCCACCGGTACGCCATCGCACGCGCCGACTACGAGTCCGCGGGCGTCGACGTCGACCTCGCCGTCGTCGACGAGTGACCTCCGAGAGGGTGCGCCGGTCGGCTGCGACCCCGTGCCATGCAATCGCGTGACGGAGCCGCGGCGAGTATCAATTTTCAAGCCCGCTCACGGTCTGTGACTGTGCAATGACCTACAAGATCGGCCTCGTCGGCAAGCCCAGCGTGGGCAAGTCGACACTCTTCAATGCGGCGACGATGAACGACGTCCCCGAGGGCGCGTATCCGTTCACGACGATCGACCCGAGCGTCGGCGAAGCGTACGTTCGCGTCGAGTGCGCCGCGCCCGACTTCGACGAGACGTGCACGCCGGACACGGGGTTCTGCGAGGGCGGCGAGCGGTTCGTGCCCACGAAGCTCGTCGACGTCGCCGGGCTCGTCCCCGGCGCACACGAGGGCAAAGGCCTCGGGAATCAGTTCCTCAGCGACCTGAACGAGGCGGACGTGCTCGTGCACGTCGTCGACTTCTCCGGCGAGACCGACCTCGAAGGCGAACCGACGGAGGGCCACGACCCCCGCGAGGACATCGGGTTCCTCGAGGAAGAGCTCGACCAGTGGTACGTCGACGTCCTCGAGAAGGGCATCGAGCGCTATCGCTCGGGCTACCACGGGAACGAGGGCGACATCGAGGTGGACCTCGCCGAGCAGATGAACGCGTTCGGGACGAACAAGGACGAGATCAAGCAGGTCATCCTCGCGCTCGACCTCGAACTCGACCCGGACGCGTGGGACGGCGACGACCGCGAGGCGCTCGCTCGCGAACTCCGCAAGCGCACGAAGCCGATGGTGGTCGCGGCGAACAAGATGGACACCCCCGAGGCGCAGGCGAACTTCGAGGACATCGCGAACGACCCCGAGTACGAGCACCTCACCGTCGTCCCCGTGAGCGCGCACGCCGAGAAGGCCCTGAAGAGCGCGAACGAAGCCGGCGTCGTCGACTACACGCCCGGCGAGGGCGCGTTCGACATCGTCGGCGACGTCAGCGACGAACAGGAAGCCGGCCTCGAACAGATCCGCGAGTTCGTCACCGAGTTCGACGGCACCGGCGTCCAGGACGCCATCGAGACCGCGCTCTTCGACGAGCTCGGCACCAAAGCCGTCTTCCCGGGTGGCGCGGACGCGATGGGGGACGACCAGGGGCGCGTGATGCGGGACTGCTGGATACTCCCCGAGGACGCGACGACCGAGGACCTCGCGTACCACCTCCACAGCGACATCGGTGACGGCCTGCTGCACGCGATGGACTGCCGGAGCGGCCGCCAGATATCGACGCGCCACGAGCTCGAACACCGGGACGTCGTCGAGCTCGTCACGACGAGCTGAACCGCTCACGACCGGTTCTTTTTTCACGCTGACCTGTCCGTTCCTGTATGTGAACGAGCGCGTTCGATGCCCGGTCTGTGGGACCGAGACCAGACGCGGGCGGTTCCCGCAACACTTCGCCGACACCCATCCCGGCAGTCGCCTCCGCGACGCGTTCGCATACTCGGCCGTTTGGGCTGGCGTCCTCCCTGCACTCGCGGTCGCCCTCGGCGTCGCGCAGACCGCACTCCTCGTTCTCGGCCTCCCTCGACCCGGAGCGCTCCGCGAGACCATTGCGACACAGTTCGGGCTCTACGCAGAGAGCGTCCCCACGTTCCTCGCGTTCGCCGCCGCACCCATCGTCGCCGTCACCCTCGGAACACTGGTCGTCGCACTCGCTCGCGGCCCCGGGCAGACGTTCAGACGCGGCTGGCGACCGAGGCGGTACGAACTCCTGCTCTTGGCGTGCTGGCTGGTGCCCATCGTCGGAGTAAGTGTCTACGTCATCGGTGCCGGCGGGCGATTCGTGAGCGTTCGATTCCTCCGCGAGAAGCTCGCCGGCGGCGGGTTCGTCGCGGCCGACGACATCGAGACCGCACGGACCGCGCTCGCGGCGAACCGGCACGCGGACGCCGCCGACGCCTTCGAGACCGCCGGAACGCTCGTCCAGGGCCTCCGCGACGACGCACACTTCCGAAATCCCGACGTCGGCGAGCGCCTGGACGCCCTCGGTCGCGGGTGCGGGATGGCCGCCACCATCTGCGAGCATCACGCCGCCGACGACACCCACACCGAGCAACGCACCACCGCGTCCTGACCGAGGGTTCTTCAGAGAAGACGCGGCCAGGGTCGACGATTCCCCCGCATCCAGGGGACGTCGGTCCAGGCCGGAGCGGAGCGCGCCGACGTCCCCCACGCCCACGCGCTCCCTGCTCGCCACCACACCGCACCACACCGCACCACACCGCAGCAGCCGCGGCGACGACCGGGAACGCCGCGAGTCGGGTGCCGCGACCTAGCCGTACTTACTCCTCCCGCGGGTAGCGTCGCGTATGCCAGACCGAGTCGCCATCGTCGGCACCGGCGCGGCGGCGTGCGGCGTCGCCGACGTCCTCGACGACACGACCCACGAGGTGACCCTGTTCGACAAAGCCCGCGGCGTCAGCGGCCGCGCCGCGACGCGCCGCAAGCACGGGTGTCGATACGACCACGGCGCGAACTACGCCAAACCCGGCGACGACGACCGGTTCACGGAAGTGCTCGAATCGTTCGGCGACGACGGCATGCACGACATCGAGGAACCCATCTGGGTGCACGACGTCGACGGTCACGTCCAGGAGGGCCGCGACAGCGACGAGCACAAGTGGACGTACGAGGCCGGCATCACGCAGTTCGCCAAGCGCGTGCTCGACGCGACCGACGCCACCGTCACCCTGGAGACGCGCATCGAGGAGTTCGACCGCGAGCACGGGGACGACCATTCGTGGTCGCTCGTCGACGTCGACGGCACGCGGTACGACGGCTTCGACGCCGTGGTGCTCACGCCACCTGCTCCTCAGACCACCGAACTGCTCGCGGCGACCGACTGGACCGACGACCGCCTCGAGCGCGTCCGGGACGCAGCGGCAGCGGTCGACTACCGGACCATCCGCACCATCGTGCTCCACTACGACTTCCACGAGGAGTACCCGTGGTACGCGCTCCTCGACCCCGAGCAAGAACACCCCGTCGGCTGGCTCGCGCGCGAGGAGTGCAAACCAGGGCACGTCCCTGACAGCGAAAGTCTCCTGATAGCGCAGATGAGTCCCGACTGGTCCGTCGCGCACTACGACGACGACACCGAAAGCGCCGCGAGCGACGCCGCCGAGCTCGTCGCCGACCTCCTCGACGACGACCGCTACCGCAACCCGGACTGGGTCGACAGCCAGGGCTGGCGGTACGCACTCCCCGAGAACGCCGCCGACGACGCCGACGTCCGAGCCGCGGAAGACGCTGGCCTCTACTGCGCTGGGGACTGGGTCGTCGGCGAAGGCCGCGTCCACCGCGCGTTCGAGAACGGCCGGCGCGTCGGCCAGCGGCTCGTCGAGTAGCGACGCGGCGTCGAAAGAATCGAGAAAAGGGCCGGGCGGTGAGTCCGCGCGTTACTTCGAGACGGGGATGATGTACACCTTCGTCGAGCCGTCGCTGAACTCCAGCGAGAGCATGAAGAAGTCGTCGCTGGACCCCTTCAGGGTGTAGTCGCTGCCGTCGGGCTGGAACAGGTCGCCTTCGAGGACGAACGGGTCACCGGGCGAGAGCGTGTACGTGTCGGTGCCGAGGTCCTGCCAGACGCCGCCGACCTCGAGGGTCTTCGTCGCGCCGCTCTCGGTCGTGATGACGAGCGAGTCCGCGATGCCGTTCGTCCCGGGTTTCGCGACGAAGTAGTAGTTCACGCGAGCGGACGTGATCTCCGACGTCTCCGTCCCGGTGTACGCGAACGTCATCGTGAGGTCGTTGCCGCTGAGCGAGGACGTCTCGAAGACGAGCCCCTGCGAGTCCAGACCGGGGTTGATGGAACTCCCGACGTCCGCGACCTGGTCGATCTTCGTGACGTCGGTCGACACGAGCTCGAAGCTGTACGTGACGTACTTGTGCGCGTCCTCGTCCGAGAGGTCGGCGTCGACGTCGGTGTCGCGGCCGATGTCGACCGTGATGGTGCCGAGCGCGTTCGTGTTCCCGGTGACGGTGACGGACGCGTGCCCGTTCTCGTCGACGCTCGCGTTCGTCGCCTTGTTCCCGTTCGCGAACCGAGCGGGCCCGTCGATGGTCGCGGTGACCTCGCCGCCACTGAGGGGGTTGTTCTGTGCGTCGCGGACCTCGACGGTGTACGTCATCGAGGTGTTCGCGGGGACCGAGCTCGCGTACGAGCCGACGGTCGTGACGTACGCGGGGACGTCGGTGATCGCGTTCCCGTTGAGGGTGACGCGAGCGACGCGGAGCGTGTAGTCGCGGGTATCGTCGAGTCTGAGGACGACCTCGTTGGGCGTCCGCGGGTTGGCGTCCGCGTCCACGTACTTGTGGAGGGTGACGGCGTTCTCGCCGTCGGCGTACTCCTGCCAGTCGCTCTCGGGGACGAGGGTGGCGATGCGGAGCGTGATGGGTTCGCCGGTGTCCGTGACGGCGATGCGTTCGGCGGGCGCGCTCGCGGCCTGGAGCGTGAGGCTCGTGGTGCCGGTCGTCTGCTCGGCGACGTCGCCGTCGAAGAGGACGAGCGTGATGTCGCCGTCGCTCACGATGGGCGTTCGCGAGTTGACGAGCGTGACGTCGCCGTCGTACTCGTTGAACACGACGCCGTTCTCGTAGAGCGTCCGCGGTGCGTTCGCGTACTGGCGGTAGCTGGGTTCGTAGACGAGGCGCGTGGTCTGGTACGTGACGTCGTTCCCGAGCGACGTGTAGTACTCGGCGGTCTCGGGGTTCGTGCTGGTGACGTTCTCGATGCTGAACGTCGCGGTGTCGGTGGTTAGTGAGCCGCTCGCCGGGCCGGGGTTCACGAGGAAGAACCGGTTCGGGTAGCGGACGCCGAGGTCGACGTCGACGGTCTCGGTCGCGCCGCTGCCGGCGACGCGCGTCGTGGAACTCCCGAAGCGCTCGAAGTCCTCCTGGACGCCCTGGTTGTGCTCGAACTCGAGTTGTTGGTTGGCGGCCGGGACGACGCTGACCTGGGTGAGGATGAGGAGGCTCATCGCGAGCCCGAACATCAGGATGCCTCCCAGGACTGGGGAGACTGCCCTCTCCTCGGCGAAGAATGTCATACTAGTAATACGACGAGTGAGTATAAGTAGTTATCTACGGGCATGCGCCCTGAAAGTAACAATAACTGTGAGTAACCGACTATCAGACCGATTATCATTCGCGGGGCGATACGGTGGTTCTCGTCACGTGGCGGCCCCGCAACGCCATCCCGAAAGTGAAGGGACGGGACTCAGACGAGCATGAACGCCGCGACGCCGAGGACGATCATGAGGATGCTGTACTTCAGGCCGGACAGCGTCGAGTTGTCCGCGAGCTTCCCCGCGAGCAGTCCACTGCCGACCGCCATCACGAGCACCGAGTGGTAGAACAACGCCCGGTACGTGTCCAGGGGGATGTTCGTGAACGACACCGGCAGGCTGCTCTGGGGAACGTTCGACGCGGTCGGGGCGCTCGCCGCCTCGGCGATCGGGCCGAGGAAGCTCGCCGCCACCAGGACGATGACCATCAGGTACACGAGGTACCCGATGACGACGATGGCGATGTACGACCCCATCGCGCGACGTCGCGACCGCTCGATGCGGTAGCGAGCGCGCGTGTCCTCCGCCGCGATGGCGAGGATGCGGGACATGTCACCGCTCGTCCGCCCGCCTTCCGCGATGAGCTTCACCGTCCGCGTGAGGTAGGGGACGTGCATGCGGTTCCCGAACGCGAGCAGCGCCGCGGTGACGTCGTAGTTCCACTCGATGTCGTTCCGGAGTGCGCGCAGGTCCTCCGCGAGCGCGCCCTTCGACCACCGCGACACCAGCCCGAGTGCGTCCACGAACGGGATACCCATGTAGTTCGCCGACGACAGCACGTTCAGGACCTCCGGGAACCGGCGGACCATCGCGTTCTCGCGGCGACGCTTCCCCTCGTGGAAGTACGACAGCGGCACGAGCACGAGCAGGAGCGGTGCGACGACCGCGACGGTCGTCGTCATCACGGGCGTCGTCGTGAACGCTCCGATGGACACCGGCACCACGTCGAGCGCGCTGACGACCGCCAGGTAGACGAGCGCGAGCGGCACCGTCACCGCGAGCGTGTACAGCGGGTGCTCGCGGACCGCGGCGAGCGGGTCGCGAGCGATCGCATAGTAGCGCTCGTACTGTCGATCCTTCGCGTACGCCTCGAACCGTTCGTCGTCGTCGTCGACGTCGTCGGGCGTCAGCGGCGCCGACCGACCGTCGTCGAGTTCGTCCGCGGCCGGCTGGACGAACGGCGCCGACAGGACGTCGAGGAACACGAGGAACCCGATCATCCCGAGGGGCAGGCCCGCGTAGACGAGGACCGCCATCTGGTTAACGGTCGACCCGCCGAGGAACGAGATGACCATGAGGGTCACGATGAGGAACAACGGCGCGGCGACGAACCCGACGATGAATATCTCCGAGAGCACGCTGAGCGTCTCGAGGAAGTCCTCTTGCTCCTCGTTCGCGGTCTCTGCGTACCGTGCGGCCTGGTCCTCGAAGAACGTCGTGACGTCCCCGCCGGAGTCGACGACGCTCACGAGGTCGTCGAGGAAGCGCTCGAGACTGCCGCTCGGCGTGAGGTTCCGCGCGTTCCGGAGTGCGGTGAACATGTCGTTCCCGAACAGCTCCATGTCGCGGACGATCATGTCGAACTCCGCGGCGACCTCACCGTACGTGTCCTCGGCTTCCGAGAGCGACCGGAACACCTCGACGAGGTTCGTGCCGCCGTAGCTCATCGCGTACATGTACGTGATGGCGTGGGGGAGCATGACGTTGATAGCGCGTTCGCGCGTGTCGACGATGTTCCGCGGGTAGTAGTACCGGACGAACCACGTGGTTGCGCCCGCGGCGATACCGAGTCCGAGCGTCAGTGCGCCGCCGGTGAACAGCAGTTTGTTCGCTTCGATGTACCCGGCGATACCTGCGGGGAACGAGAACGGCGACTCGAGGCCGCCGAGCACCCCGAGGTTCGAGAGGACGAGCGACAGCACGACGCCGAGTAGCGCCGCGAGGACGCCGGCGACGAGCGCGAGGATGACGCTCCGCGACAGGTAGATGTCGTACGTCGTCCCGATACGCGCCTGGTTCAGCCATCGCTGGACGTCGCGGTACTCCTCGGGGCGCGCCTTGAAGTACGCGCGAGTGACGCCGTACTGGTCGCGGAGTTCGCGCCGTTCCTCCGGCGTCATGTCCCGCGACCGCGGGAAGTACTGGCTCACTTCGTAGTCCGGCATCGGCGTCGAGGCCGTCTCGCCCGTGGCCCCGGGCGTGCTCATCGCGCCTCCGCGTCCGTGGACTCGGTCGCGTCAGCGGTCTCGACCGCGTCGTCGTCGGACTCGGTCGCGGTCTCGGTCGCGTCGTCGTCGGACTCGGTCGCGGTCTCGGTCGCGTCGTCGCCGGACTCGGTCGCGTCGTCGTCGGACTCGGTTGCGGTCTCGGTCGCGTCGTCGAAGAGGTCCTCGACGTTCGGGTCGTTCCCGAGGTACGCGTCGAGGCCGTCGGTGTCGACCGCGTCGAGCACGGCGTCGCGGTCCTTCGCGAAGTCGTGGATGACCGTCGTGACGTCGTCGTAGTCGGTGATGTCGGCGTCGACGAGCGCCGCGAGGACGTCGCGGCGCGCCGCCAGTTCCGCCTGCACGCCGTCGGTACTCCAGCCGCGTTCCTCCGCGATCTCCGCGAGGAGGTGCGAGTCGTTGACCTGCACGTAGACGTCCTCGCGGGGGTCCCAGTCGAACACCGTCTGGTAGGAGACGTCACTGAAGTCCTCGGTCGGGAGGATCTCCGCGATCTCCTGGTTCCGGCGGACGCGTTCGTCGTCCTGGAAGATCTGCTTCTGGATGGCGATGACGTCGAGGTCCTGCACGAGCTGTGCGGGGATCGACAGCGGCGGGTTCGCGAGCCGGCCGAGCGCGCCGTCGACGCTGTCGGCGTGGATGGTCGTGTAGCTCGTGTGCCCGGTCGCGATCGCGTTGAAGAACGTCAATCCGACGCGTTGCTCGGTGCGGACTTCGCCGACGAGCAGGTACTCGGGGCGCTGACGGAGCGCGGCCTGCAGGAGCTCGTACATCGAGACCTCGCCGCGGCCGCCTTCCATCACGGATTCGCGCGTGACGCTCTGGATCCAGTTGTCGTGGGGGAGCGTCATCTCGCGGGTGTCCTCGATGGAGACGACCTTCGAGTTGTGCGGGATGAAGAACCCGATGGCGTTCATCGACGTCGTCTTCCCGCTGCCGGTGCCGCCGGCGAACACGAGGCTCTTGTTGTTCTCGATGGCGAGCCAGAAGTACGCCATCTGGTCGACGTCGAACGTGTTCCACTTGATGAGGTCCACCGGCGTGTAGGGGACGTCGGCGAACTTCCGGACGGTGAAGTTCGAGCCGCGCGTGGCGATCTCGCCGCCGAGCGTCAGCTGGATGCGGGAGCCGTCCGGGAGGCTCGCGTCGACGAGCGGGTCGCTCACGGAGATGTGCTTGCCGGCGCGTTGTGCGAGCTGGACGACGAACGACGCGAGCTGGTCGCTCGGGAAGACGACGTTCGTCCGGAGGTCGCGGTACGCGCGATGGTAGACGAACACGGGGACGTCGATACCGTCACACGAGATGTCTTCGAGCGCTTCGTCGCGCATCAAGGGGTCTATCTTCCCGAACGCGAGGAAGTCCCGGAGCAGGTAGTACAGGAGCTTGTAGATGGAGCCGTCCTCGACGGTGGCGGCGTGCTCGGCGATCTCCTCCTTGGAGCGCTCCTCGAACACGACCTCGCGGCCCGCGTCGGCGTCGATGTCCTGGTACATGAGGCTGTTCCGGAGGATGCGAGTGAGGTCCTCGCGGACGTACGATTCGAACCCGTCGAGCGTCACCTCGTTGACGTGGTACCGGAACTCCTTCGCTCGCGTGTCGAAGAGGATGGAGACGTACGCGTATGGCCGGTTCACCCAGTGTCGTTCGATCTGGACGACGTCGTCGAGGTACGAGAAGTCGAACCAGCGGGTCTCGATGAACTCGTCGCTGGGGCGCTCGGCGAACTCGACGTCGAGGTCGACGCTGTCGTAGTACTCCTTGACTTCGCGGATGATGGCGTCGCGGACGTCCTCGGGTTCGGGGGTCTCCTGTTGCTCGACCCAGAGGACGAGTTCCTCCTCGCCGAGTTCGTCGACGTCGGGTGCCTCGACGTCCTCGGTGTCGACGTCGGGATCGCGGCGGACGAGCTCCTCGCTGACCGCGTTCCCGGCGTCACTCGCCTCGAGAACGGTGTCGAGGACGTCGACGACCTCGTCGTCGTCGCGGTCCTCGATGCGTCGGACGAGCTCCTTCGTGGACATCGACGAGGCCGAGCTGGTGGGTCGTTCGCCGTCGGAATCGGTCGTGTCGGCGTCGCCGCTGGTCGGATCGTCGACGGTACCGGTCGTGTCGGTGTCGCCGCTGGTCGGGTCGTCGGCGGTACCGGTCGTGTCGGCGTCGCCGCTGGTCGGGTCGTCGGTTGGTTCGGGGTCGGCGGCGACGAAGAGGTCGGTCTCGGTCGCGTGGTCGCGGGTCGCGTCGTCGAGGGAGACGGTGTCGGCGTCGGTCGCTTCGTCGGTTGCGACGTCGAGGACGTCTCCGGAGTCGCCGCTGGGGCCGTCGGTGAAGATGTCGTCCGTGCTGTTGGTGTTAGTATCAGTTGGTTGGTCTTGGTTACTCATTAATAGATACTTATGTATACGGCCTAACTACACCTAAAGCTTTGCACGTTTCTCGGCTATAGAGACGCTGAAACCAAAGATTCCGAGAGCGATAGACCCGGACGATTTAGTGTCCGTTAACGTATCATTTCCGTCGGCGGACGAGAACGACCACCGAGAGCGCGACCGCTAGCAGTCCCGCGAGCCCACCGAAGCCCGGCGTCGGCAGCCCGTCGAGTTCGTTCTCGGGCGTCGGCGTCGCAGACGTCGTCGCCGCGGTCGTCCCAGACGTCGTCCCCGCCGTCGTCGCCGTCGCCGCCGTCGTCGCCGGTTCCGTCGACGGCGACACGCCCTCGACGGTCGTCGACGCCGACAGGTCGCCCTTCGTCGCCACGATCTCCACGGTCCCCGCGGTCTCTATCGGCACGACCGCCTCGCCGGCCGCGTCCGTCTCCGCGACCGACTCCCCGCCGACGCGCACCGACACGTTCGACACCGCCTCGTCGTACTCGTCCGCCACGGACACCCGGACCGTCTGCCCGGTGACGACCTGCGTGTTCGCCGCCGTCACCGACAGCGACGGCGTTCGATTGATCGCGTACTGGACCGAGACGTCCGACTCGCTGACCGACAACACCTGGCTCTCGCGCTGATAGCCGTTCTTCTTCACGACGACGCGGTACTGCGTGTTCACGTCGAGACTCACCGTCCGCAGCCCGGATTCGCCAGTCGAGATGTTCGACACGAACTGGTCGCCGTCGTACAGTTCGACGGTCGCCGTCACCGGCCGGTCGTTCGCGAAGTGTCCGTCGACCGTCGCGAACTCCACCGCTACCGTCCCCGGTTCCAGCGTGACCGTCTTCCCGGCGCGGTTCGAGACGACGAACGACGACGCCGTCGAGTAGTACCCGTCCGCGGTCACCGTCGCCGTGTAGTTCCCGCGTTCGACGTTGCTCGCGACGAACGTCCCGTTCGACGCGGTCTCACCGGACACCGACGTCAGGACCGCTCCGGTCTTCCGTAAGCGGACCTGCGCGCCCTCGACGGCCTGCCCGCTCGGCGTCCGCACAGTCACCAGCGCGGTCGCCGCCGGATACATCGTGACGTTCACGGTCGTCTCCGCGTCGACGTTCGACACGGTCTTCGGGCGGTTCAACGCCAGGTCCGGCGCCGAGACGTCCACGGAGACGTCCGCACCCTCGGGGACGTCGAAGAACGCCTTCCCGTTCGCGAACGTCTCACCGGTCTTCGTCTCGTCGCCGTACGCGACGGTGACGTTCGCGCCACCAACGGCCTGTCCGTCAGCGTCGACCACGCTCACCGTGATCGTCACCGCTTCCGTCGTCGAACTGGACGCCGTCGCACTGGCGTCACTCGGTCCGGGTCCCGCTCCCGACGCGACCGGAGCGGCTCCAGCGACCGGCGCCAGGCAGACCGCAACGACGAGCACGCCTAGGAGTGTCCTCATACACGTGGTATCGTCTCGGTTCGCACTTAAACATACGCGAGATGGAACGGCCGTTCGCGGCCGCGACACCGCCCTACACCCCGAGAGACGTCAATTCGTTCATACGACACCGCAACCCGGGCCGCAATCGTCGCGGCGGAACCGCGAGCGCGGTCGCTCACGGGGTGGCGAACGCGAGAAGGAATCGCGTGGTTACTCGACGAGGACCGCGTTCACCTGCCCGGTCTGACCCGGACGGGAGGTGACGCGAGCCGTGCCCTCGCTCGTCTCGACGAGCGCGCCCTTCGTGATGATGTTCCGGCGAACGTAGTTCGGGTTCGCGGGGTTCTCCACGACGTCCTCGATCTCGGCCTCGACGGTGTCCCCACCGTCCGCGACGCTCGCGACGTTCGTCGCAAGTGCACGCGTCTTCTTCGTGTTCCCGCGCGTCTCGATGACGCGGAACCGCGGCTCGCCGAGCTGCGTCTCGGTCGGGAGGCGACCGAGCTGGTGCTTCTTTCGCTTGTTCTGGCGACGGCGTCGACCGCCGGTACGCTTGCGCGGCGACGGACCCTGGTCTTGCATACCTCGAAGAAGCCCCAGCAACTACTTGAAAGGCTCGGAACGCCCCGACGGCCGTCTGGCGGTCGCTCGCGGCCCTTGCCGTCCGCGGACGCCGATCCGTCGAGCGGTCGTCCGCACGTCCGCGAACGCGGCCCGAGCGACCGCGAATCGTAGTCTTTACGCGCCGTCGCGGGCGACGATTCGGCGTGAGTCTACGCGTCGCCGTCGCCGCGCCGTTCCGCCAGCGCGGCACCGATACGCTCGCCGAGAGCGAGTTCGTCGTGGCGTTGTCCCTGGACCGCGACTGGTTCTCGCCCGACCAGGCCAAACGCCTCGTGGACGTCGCAACCGGCGAAGGCCTCCTGGAGCGCGTCGACGACGGTGGGCTGTCGCCGTCGTTCGACACGAGCGGCGTCGAGGTCCCCGACGGGTTCGT
Source organism: Halorubellus litoreus (assembly GCF_037081675.1). Taxonomy (GTDB): domain Archaea; phylum Halobacteriota; class Halobacteria; order Halobacteriales; family Natrialbaceae; genus Halorubellus; species Halorubellus litoreus. The sequence continues at coordinate 112,278 of NZ_JAZAQL010000006.1, forward strand.
GCCCGACGACGACGTCCTCAGGAAGCGGTCGACGTTCGAGCGCGTGCTGGACGCGCTCGTGGACGCGGGCGCCGAGAAGCACGAGGCGGTCGCGGCGATCAACGAACTCCAGCAGCGATTGGGCGTGACGGTCGCGGCGGCGGCGGTCGTCTACGGTCGCCGCGAGGGCGTCGACGTGGCCGACGCGGCGGCGCGAGCGATGACGGAACTGGAGGGCGACGAGGAATGATCTGCGTCCGGACGAGCCAGCGTGGGGGCGAGCGATGACGGAGCGTCGCGTCACGGACGGCGTCCGCATCGCGGAGTTGCTGTCCTCGGAGCTGCACGGGCGTACCGACGGCGTGCTCGCGCACGTCGCGGTGACGGACGCGGTCGCGGACGTGACGCCGACCGAAGATGGCGTTCGCGCGTACGACGTGGTGTGGTCGCCCGAAGCGCTCGTCGACGAACCCGAGCAGGACGTCGCCGTCCTCGAGGTGGACGTCGGCGACGCCGACGGGGAGCGCCTCGCGTCCGTGTTCGTGCACCCGGACCGTGCACGCGTCGAGTTCCACGCCGGCGTCGACGTCGCGGTCGAGGCCGCCGAGGGAACGCGCCTCCGCGTCCGCCCGAAGGCGACGACGCCACCGCGAACGCTCGCGTTCGTCGAGTCCGGCGCCGCGGTCAAGGACGCCGCGGACGTCGCGAGCGCTGTCGTCGCTGCGTTACTCGAGGACTCGTAGCCGCTTTCCTCGGCAGCGTCGCGCCCGGTCAGTCGAGACTCCGGATGACGTCACCGAGGTCGCGAGCGAGATGCTCGCGGTCGACGACCGCGGCCGCGGCCGGATGCGGGTCGGGGCCGTCCGGCCACACGACCTGGATGGCGCGCGCCCCGGCGTTCGTCGCCCCCTCGACGTCCGCGACGGGTTCGTCGCCGACGTACACGACGTCCTCGACGGCGACGCCGAGTGCGCCGGCGAGCGCGTCGAACGCCCGCCGGTCGGGTTTGCCCGCGGGGAGCTGGCCGGTGACGAGCGTCGCGTCGAACGCCGTCCACCAGTCGAGCTCGTCGAGCTTGTCGCCCTGGGCCTTCACGGGGCCGTTCGTCAGGAGCCCGACCGGGTAGTCCGCTCGGAGCCCGTCCAGGAGGTCGCGAGCGCCCGGGATGGGCGCGAGCGCGTCGGCGATGCGCCGCCGGTACGCGCTCGCGAGCGCGTCCGGCGAGACGCCGGCGTCCGCTGGAAGCACGGCTTCGAATATCGGCGAGCGCGTGACGGCGGCGTGGTCGTCGCGGTGCGCGCTGAGGTACTCCTCGCGCGTTATCGGGGGTGCGTCGACGTCGTCGACGGCCGCGGCGAGGATGCGGTGGCGGTCCCGGTCGGGGACCGCGAGCGTGTGGTCGAGGTCGAAGCCGACGGCGCGCGTTCTCACGGACGACTAGAGGCGCCGGACGTACTTGAGCGTGCCAGGTTCCGGTCGTCGGCGTCGACGGCCGACCGACGCCGCGCTCGCCCGGCCTCGCCGAGGCTGACCGTCGCGTGACCGGCCGTCGCGTGACGAGTCGTCTCGTGGCGCGGGGCGGTCAGAGGAAGCGGAGTTGCATCATCACGAAGATGATGCCGAGCTGGAGGACGCCCTGGACGCCGCCGAGTTTCGCGTTCCGCATCCCGATGTCGCTGATGCGGTCCTTGTCGGGGTCTCCGGAGACGAGTTCGCGGTAGATGGCGACCTCGCCGGGGAGGATGACGCCGAACCCGATGACCGAGAGGAGGACGGCGACGCCGAGCGCGACCTGTATCCAGAACGCGCCCAGGCCGCCCTTGAGAGTGGTCGCGAGTTCGACGCCGGCTGTGATGGTGACGGCGGCGAGCACGGGCATGAGGAACGTCATCTTCGGCGTGAACCGCTCGAAGACGCTCGCGCGCTCCTCGACGTCGAGACCGCCGAGCACTGGGCCCAGCACCGCGCCCATGAAGACGTCGACGCCCGTCCAGAGTGCGCCCGCCATGACGTGCACGTAGAACAGGTAGCGCGTGTTCCCGGTCGCGAGCGCGACCCCGAGTGCGAGGATCGGGACGACGACGGCACCGGCGGCGAACGCCGGGTTCGCGCGCTCGGCCATCCCCCTGAAACCGGTTCCCCCTGATTCGTCGACAGTTGCCATGTCGAAATGGCATAGAGCCAACTTGTTAAGCGTACGCGTTGACTGTTCGACGTCCACGCCACCGCGCCGTCAGCCCGACCGTTCGACGTCCACGCCACCGCGCCGTCAGCCCGACCGTTCGACGTCCACGCCGTGGAACGCGAACTCGGCACCGCCGTCCGCGCTCTCGGTCACCTCGACCGTCCACTCGTGCGCGTCGACGATGGCGGCGACGATGGCGAGGCCGAACCCGGTTCCGTCGGGGTCGGTGGTGTGCCCGCGGTCGAACACGCTGTCGCGTTCGCCCTCGGGGATGCCGGGGCCGTCGTCCGCGACGACGAACCCGTCTTCGGTCGCGGACACCGTGACCGTCGACGCGCCGTTGGCGTGTTCAACCGTGTTCCCGGACCGCGTCCGGGAGCCAGTCGAACCGTGTTCGACCGTGTTCCGGAAGAGGTTCTCGAACACGGAGACGAGTCGCTCCCGGTCGGCGTGCACGACGACCCCCTCTGGGACGTCGAGCACGAGCCCGTCGGTCTCCACCATCGACCACGCGTACGTCGCGACCTCGCCGAGGGAGACGCGCTCTGTCGCCTCCACGACGTCGCCTTCGCGGGCGAGTGCGAGGACGTCCGTGATGAGCGAATCCATGCGCGAAAGCGCCTCCTCGGCCGCCGCCACGTTCGGGTCGTCGACCGCGTCGAGGCGTCCCTGCGCGACCGCGAGCGGGTTCCGGAGGTCGTGACTCAGGACGCTCGCGAAGTCAGACAGGCGCTCGTTCTGCTCGTGGAGTTCGGCCTGCAGGCGCTTGCGTTCCGTGACGTCGCGCTGGAACCCGAAGTAGTGCGTGAGCTCGCCGTCCTCGTCGAACACCGGCGAGATGTCGAGGTGATTCCAGAACGGCGTGCCGTCCTCGCGGTAGTTCCTGATGTCGACCGACGCCGCTTCCTCGTTCTCGATCGCGGCGCGCAGCGTCGCGACCGTCTCCGGGTCGGTGTCCTCGCCCTGAAGGAACCGACAGTTCCGGCCGACGCTCTCCTCGACTGGGTACCCGGTGAGTCGCGTGAACCCCTCGTTCACGTAGATGAGGGGTTCGTCGTCGGTGCGGGCGTCCGCGATCGTGATACCGACGTCGGCCTGGTCGACCGCACGCTCGAGGAGGCCGTGGGACTCGACGAGCGTCGCGTGCTCGGCGGCCGCACGCAGCCGCTTTTCGAGCACGAGCTCGCTCCCGTCGGGGTGCTTGCGGACGTAATCGGTCGCCTCCGCGTCGAGGAACGCCGCCAGGTCGTCGGTCGCGACGGCGTCCGCGTACAGGACGACCGGGAGCGTCGTGCGCTCGCGGAGCGCGTCCAGGATCGCGAGCGCGCTCGGACCGTCGGGGTCCGGGACGAGGACGGCGACGGTCGCAGCGGTCGCGCCGACGCGCGCCGCCTGCGAGTAGTCCGGTTCGCCCGAATGCACGACGTGACAGCCGCGGTCCGCCGCGAAGGCTCGCACGTCGAACGCGTCCGCCGTCGGGACGAGTGCGGCAAGTTCCACGTCGTTCACCGTACCGTCGGCGACGTCATTCACCGTACCGTCGGCGACGTCATTCACCGTCCCATCGGCGACGTCGTCCGACGGATCGGCACCGGCCGTCATCGACTGCACCACGTCCGCGAGGTCATACCAGCATTACGAGGGCAACTTGTATGAGCGTACCGGGCGGCGGCGCCGTCTCTCGGGTTCGCCGGTCGGGCGTGACCCGAACCGTTAGGTGCGAACGCGCTCGAAGGGGTCGACATGTATCACGTCGTCGGATGCAGCGAGTGCAGCGCGCTCCGCATCGTCGAGGGGCGACCGGAGCGCAGTTCCTGTACGCGCTGCGGGGCGAGCAAGCAGTTCTCGAAGCTCAAGCGGTTCGTGTCGACCGAGGACGTCGACCACGCGCGAGAGGTGCGGGCGTCGATGCTGGCGAACCGCCAGGGCGAGGGGGAGGCGTTCGCGAACGTGGACTCGTTCGCGGACATGGAGGCCGACGTCGCGGAGGGCGTCGTCGACGACGACGAGTTCCTCGAACGCAGTGGCGTGGACGCGACGGCGGCACAGGAAGCCGCGGACCGCGCGGACACGGGGCGCGCGAGTTCGAGCGGGCCGAACAAGCGCGAGGCGGTCCTGGAGGCGCTCGGCGCGCTCGACGAGCCGACGCTCGACGACGTCGCGGCGTACGCGAGCGAGCACGGCGTGGAGCGCGAGTACGTCGAGCGCGCGCTGGAGAAGCTCGAACGCGCCGGCGAGGTGTCGCGGTCCGGCGGCACGTACCGCCAGCTCTGAGTCGTCGTCCCGGAGGCAGGCAGGGAGTCGGGCAGTCAGGTAGGCAGGGAGTCGGGGAGTGTGTTCGCCGCGTCGTCAGGCGACGGTGAGGGCGGCGAACCCGAGCAGGGAGTACGCGAGGACGCCGGCGAGCGAGAACGCGGCCTTCAGGCGAAGCGAGCCGTCGGTGCCGGCGCGGTACTCGCTGGGGTTGGTGACGTCAAATCCGCCGGCGACGCCGACGCCCGCGGACTCCAGGCCCGCGTCGCTCACGGCGAAGGGGACGAGGACGAGTCCGCCGGCGAAGACGGCGAGGAAGAACAGGACGTTCCTGGCGCCGAGTCCGAGGAGTTCGGTGCCGGCGGCGGCGATGGCGAACGTGAGGACGGCGCCGGCGACGAGCGTGTGCCGGAGGAGGTGCGCGGTCACCAGTTGGCGCGTTGATGACTCCATACGAACTGTTAGAAATCCAATTATAATAAGGGTTGGTAGAAAGACACGACTGATGGGTTACGACTCAGCGTTCGAAACGACCCCCGAACTCGACGCACTCTACTTGTCGACGCCGAACGCAGCAGGACCCGTGACCGACCGCAGCGAAGGACTCGCCCTGCTCGCCGGCGAACTCGTCGTCGTCAGCCTCGCGCTCGTGCTCGTCGCCGCGAAGAGCACCGCCGACCCCGTCGCCATCGCCGGCATCGTCCTCCCGCCGACCGCACTCGGCGGCGGCCTCGTCGTCGTCGGCGCCGCCCTCGGCGCACTCCGCACCGCCGACCACGTCGACCCCACCGCCGCCGTCGGCGAACTCGGCCTCGGCGTCGCCGCCGCACTCGCACTCACCACCGCCCACCCGCTCGCGCTCGCGACCGCCGGCGGCGTCGCCCTCCTCAGCGCGCGCCTCCGCGTCGACCTCGGCCGCGTCCGCACCGTCCTCGACCGCTAAGGCGACTCCATCCTCGACCGCTAAGGTGACCCCGTCACCGACCGGTGAGGCGACCCACGTCAGCGCCCGAGGTCCTCGTGCGCCGACGCCAGATGATTCGACGCCAGCGCCGCCAGCAGCGAGAGCTCGCCCGCCAGCGCACCGACCGCGATGACCTCCGCGAGCGCCCGCGCGTTCGACCCCGGCGGGTCGCCACCACCGGCGAACCCGAGCACCTCCAGGGCCTCCGACTGCGTCGACAGCTTCGTCCCACCACCGACCGTCCCGACCTCGAGGCTCGCGAGCGACACCGACGCGTACAGGTCGCCGTCGCGCTCCTCGACGGTCGTGATGGCGTTCGCACCCTCGACGACCTGCGCTTCGTCCTGGCCCGTCGCCAAGAAAGCGGCAGCGACGACGTTCGCCGCCTGCGCGTTGAACCCGAGACTCCCCGCCTTCGCACTCCCCACGAGGTTCTTGCGCGTGTTCGCCTCCGCGATCGCCGACGCCGTCGTATGCAGGCGCTCCTCGACGACCTCGCCCGGGATCTCGACGTCCGCCGTCACCGACCGCCCACGACCCTCCACCGCGTTGATCGCCGCCGGCTTCTTGTCCGTGCACATGTTCCCGGAGAGCGCGACGAGACTCGCCGGCGTCTCCGCCTCGACGACCCCGACCGCTTCCTCGGTCGCGATCGTCGCCATGTTCATCCCCATCGCGTCCTTCGTATCGTACCGGAACCGGAGGAACACCGAATCGCCGACGACGTACGGCGTCACGTCCATGAGTTCGCCGTGACTCGTCGTCGACTCCGCCGCCTCCCGGAGCGCGTCGACGTTCTCGCGCACCCACTCCACGGTCTCCGCCGCCTCGACCACGCCGTCCACGCGGAACACCGGCGCTCGCGTCATCCCCTCCTTCGTCACGCGCGCACTCGCCCCGCCAGCCGACCGGATCACCGACAGCCCGCGGTTCACGCTCGCCAAGAGCGCGCCCTCCGTCGTCGCGAGCGGCAACAGGTACTCGCCGTCCGCGTCACCACCAGCGACCTCGACCGGGCCCGCGACACCCACGGGAATCTGGGTCGCCCCGATCATGTTCTCGATCGCCGACCCAGACGCCTGCTCGGCATCCAGCGCGTACTCGCCGGTCACCGACAGGTCCACGTCCGCCTCCTGCTCGACGTACAACCGACGAGCGGTCGCCGCCGTCTCCGCATCAGCGTGCTCCTCCAGTTCGTGCAACCGCAGGTCGCCATCGCGCACTCGCGTCACCAGAGACTCGGCGTCAGTCATACACGACCCGACAGACCCACGCGAAAAAAGCCCTTCTAGTCGCGCCAGTCAATCGTCGTCGTCGTCCGCGTCACCGCTCTGCGCGGACACCGCCGTCACCTCGACGTTCACGAGGTGCTTCCCGGTCGTCTCGTCGGACTCGCCGAGCTCCACGAGCATCACGACGTTGTTGTTGTCCCGGCCAGCCTCGTCGTCCGACTCCACGACGACGATCGCCTGGTTCGAGGACAGGTTCGACGCGACGAGGTCACCGCCCTGACGCTCGTAGTACTGGCGGCCGTCGAGCGTCAGCATCGACTCCAAGCTCATCTGCCAGCTCGGCGCACTCGCCGACGGTAGCGTCTCCCCGTTCGTGTAGATCTGCACCTCGTGATCCAGGTTCGCCGGGGTACTCCCGTACGACGTACACGTCGTCAGGTTGTGGTCGGTGCCACCGATTTCGACCTGCTCGTCGTGCGTCGTGTTCGCCTCGCACTCGTAGGACTCAGGGGTGAACTGGAGCGTCGACCCCTCCTCGACGACGATGTTCGAGTACGCACCGCGCTCGACGCCACCCGTGTACGCGTTCACGTTCTCGCCCGACCAGAGGTCGTGTGAGCTGTTGTACGTTGCCTCGATCGTCGTCGGTCGACGCAGCACGATGTTGTGCGTCGTCTCCGTGGTGACCGACTCGTTCTCCCACCGCGTGTGCTCCTCGCCGAGGACGACCGACTCGTTCACCGTCACGTCCCGCGAGGCCGACAACTCGACCAACCGGGACACGAGCACGGGCTCGACCTCGACCGTTCCGTTCGCGTACTCGATGGTGCGGTTCACGGACGTCTGGAGCGACACCGACTCACCGGCCGCGACCGTCCGCGTCCCGTTCACCCACACGGTGTCGCCGACCTCGAAGTCCTCCGGGTTCGAGAGGTACCGCGAGACGTTCACGTCCCGCCGAACGCTCCCTTCGTCGAGCGGAATCGTGACGTTACGCGTGACCGTCCGCTGCTTCTTCACGGAGATCGTCTTGTTCGTCGACTCATTGATGTGGATGACCTCGGTCGTCTCGTTGCGCGCGATGGCGGAGAACACCGAATCGAGCTCGTCCGTGTCCGACACCGGGATGTACTCGCCCTCGCCGTCCCCGGTCGTCGCGACGTTCTCGAGGACGTTCGCGTTGACGTCGTCACCGACACCGATCGTGTACACCGTGACGTCGTCCGGAATCTCCTCTTGGGCCGTCTCGTACGGATACGGCGCCCCGTCCTCGTCCTTCCCGTCCGTCAGGAGGATGAGCACCTGGTTGTTCGACGCGTTCCCGTCCGCGCGGAACTCGTCGGACGCGTGCTCGATCGCTTGCGGGATGGGCGTCCCCCCACCGACCTGGAGCTCCGAGAGCGCCGCGTCCGCGGCGCTCTGGTTGGTCGTGAACTCCTGGTACGTGTTCACGTCGAGTTCCACGTCCGCGCACCGCCACTGGTCCCACCAGTTCGAGTAGACCTCCTGACTACAGTAGTCGTACCCGACGACGTTCACCCGGTGTCCCTGGTCGTCCTTCATGACCGAGAGGAACTCGCGGGTCGCGTCCCGAGCCTTCCCCATCTTGTCGTTCCACTGCATCGACCCGGATTCGTCGAGCACGAACGACACCTCGAGCGGGGGCGTGCCGTTCACGCGCTTCCGGACGGTCGTGTTGTTCCAGACCGTCTTCGTGCGGTTGTCCCAGTAGAACTCCGTGTCGTTGACCTGGACGTCGACGCTCCCGTCGAGCGGGAGCTGCACGCTCTTGTTCGCCCAGAGCGTCACGTCGTCGACGACGGTCTCGTTGTCCCACGTCTCCTCCTCGGACGTGTACTCGTGGAGGTTCGCGTTCATGCTCCCGAGGAACGTCACCGTCCCCGAGTACTCCACGACGTCCCCCGGAGGGGTCACGCCGGCGTACAGCGGCGACGTAACGGGCATCTGAATCCCCTCGCCCGACGGCGTAGAGACGACGCTCCCGGCGGAGCCCGGGAGGTCGATGACGTCGTACTCGACGTCGAGGTCGATGCTGTCGACGGTGACGGTCTGTGCGTCCTCGTCGACGTTCACGTTCGACGCGCCGAACTCGGATTCGAGGTGGTCGGCCCAGCCCCGGTAGTAGTCGTCGCTCGTGACGGTGATGCTGAGCGACTCGGGGCGATCGCAGTTCGACGACGGGTCCGACGGCTCGAACAGGGCTTCCTGGATCTCCTCGGTCTTATCGATGGACTCCGTGCGGTCGTAGTCGATGCGCATCTCGTCGTCCTCGACGCTCCCCTCGATCTGGACGACCTGCAGCTGGAGCGCGCCGTCCTGGAAGCCGAGTTCGGGCGCCTTCTGCGTGACGAGGCCGGCGTCGGTGTCCTTCCAGATGGCACCGCCCTCGTAGGCGATGGTGGACCCACCGTCGTCGTTGTACTCGAGCGCGGATAGCTGCATGGTCGCGGAGCACTCGCCGTTGATCTCTAGCTCTATCTGGCCAGTGTCGCTGATCTCGGCCTTGTTCGGGTCGACGGCACCCATGGAGACCGCCTCCTGGTTGTTGCCGCGGCGTTGTGCGAGCGACTGAACGCTGCTATCCATCTCGACGAGCGCTGACGACGCGGCGTCGACGCGTCCTTCCGCGCGGACGTCGTCGGTGACCGCCGTCCCGGACACGAATATCATCGCCGAGCCGGCGATGACGATGCCGAAAAGCAGGACGACGCCGACGAGCTCGGAGACGCCACGGTCGTCGCGTTGATTGTGGTTGGATGTGTTACTCATGATGGCCCCTGGTTTCACGGATGTTTTGTACGAATAGATGTTAAATCTACCGCTGTACGGATGAGAAATATGCTCGGAGAGGACGTGTATTTACAAGCAACGGTGAATTAGGTAATTGACAGTAACTCCGGAAGGATTGGAAATCGCCAGCCCGCACGCGGCACCGTTCAGCGCCGACGCCACCGCGCCCCCCCCCGCCCGCCGAGAACCGGCTCGCGCGCGAGAGCGAAACGCGCCACCTTCGGCGGCGACCGTCGACGCCGACATCGGTCGCTCGCCGCGAGCAGTAGGGTTTTCCTGACGCGGGGCGTCGCTCTCGGGTATGACGACGCCTGCGGACCGCGTGTTCACGAACGCGGACGTCCACACGCTCGCCGAGCCAGACGCAACGCACGAGGCCGTCGCCGTCCGCGACGGCCGGGTCGTGCGCGTCGACAGCGCGTACGAGGTCGACTTCCTCGTCGGCGCGGAGACCGACGTCGTCGACTGCGGCGGCCGGACGCTCCTCCCCGGGTTCGTCGACGCGCACACGCACATGCTCCAGCTCGGCCAGTACCAGGTGTACGCCGACCTCTCCGACGCCGAGACGCTTGCCGACGCGGTCGCGACCCTGGACGCGGACGCGCCGCGCGACCGCGAGTGGCTGCTCGGGTTCGGCTGGGACGAATCCGCGTGGCCCGACGGCCGCTACCTCACTCGCGAGGACCTCGACGCCGTCAGCACCGACCAGCCGGTCGCCGCCCTGCGCGTGGACATGCACACCGCGGCCGTGAACTCCGTCGCGCTCGACGTCCTCGACGTCGACCATACTGACCCGGACGTCCGCACCGACGAGGACGGCGAACCGACGGGCGTGCTCGTCGAGGAGGCCGTGGACCCGCTCTGGGACGCGACCGAGGTCGACCGCGCGGAGGCCCGCGAGCTCCTCGGCGCCGCTCGCGACTACGCCCACAGGCACGGCGTCACCGCGGTCCACGACATGGTCCGCGAGTCGCCCGCGCCGAAGGTGTACCGCGAGCTCGACCTCGCCGACGCGCTCGACCTCCGCGTCCGCATCAACTACTGGACCGACCACCTGGACGCGCTCGCTGACGCTGGCCTCGCATCGAATCACGGGAGCGAGTTCGTCCAGGTCGGCGCGGTGAAGTCGTTCACTGACGGGTCGTTCGGCGGCCGCACCGCGAAACTCGACGAGCCGTACGCGGACGCGGACGCCGACGACGCCGACCCGGAGAGCGACGGCCGCGGCGAGTGGGTCGTCGACTCCGATGAACTCAACCGCTTCGTCGACCGCGCCGACGGCTACGACCTCCAGTTCACCGCGCACGCCATCGGCGACGAAGCCATCACGGCGACGTTGGACGCGTACGAGCGCACCGACGACCCCGGCGAGGCCCGGCATCGCGTCGAGCACGTCGAACTCGTCACCGACGACCACATCGAGCGGTTCGCCGAACTCGGCGTGGTCGCCTCGTGCCAGCCGAACTTCCTCCAGTGGGCCCAGCCCGGCGGGCTCTACGACCAGCGTTTGGGGGAAGCGCGTCGAAAGCAGTCGAACCGCTACCGCGACCTCCTGGACGCGGGCGTCGACCTCGCGTTCTCCTCGGACGTCATGCCGATGGACCCCATGCTCGGCGTCCATCACGCCGTGAACGCGCCCGCCGACGGCCAGCGCCTCACCGTCACGGAGGCGCTGCGCGCGTACACGCTCGGCGGCGCGCACGCTGGGTTCGACGAGGACCGCATGGGCACCGTCGAACCCGGGAAGCACGCCGACCTCGTCGTCCTCGACGACGACCCCTGGAGCATGGACCCCGAAGGACTCCGGGACGTCGACGTCGCGATGACCGTCGTCGACGGCGACGTCGTCCACGACGCGCGCTGACACTCGCTCCGGAGCCCGATTCGCGGGCCTTTCACGTCACAAGAAATATACGTCGAGAATCGAGACTTTCGCGTATGCTCTCCCTCCCACGCAGGTGGCTCGCGCGACTCGCCGGCGTGTTCCGCGCCAGTCGCACCCTCTCGCTCGGCCTCGGGTTCGCGCTCGGTATCGGCGCGCTGTTCGCAGCCGAATACTACGCCCATCTCTCGCTCTACCAGTACCTCCTGCTTCCGCTCGGCGTCGGCGGGAGCACGTACTACATGGCACACTACGACCTGTCCGCGTGGAGTCAAGATGCGATGCTCCGCGGGTTCATCCGGAACTTCGCGATGCTACTTCCGCTGACAATGCTGATCTCCGACGACCTCCCCCTCATGGAGTACATCGTCTCGTTCGTGGCCGTGTACGGCGCCGTCTTCCTCGCGGTCATCACTGCGGTCGTCGACGTCGTCGACGCGACCGACGACGAGGACGCGGACGACGGCGACCACGGCGTCGAGGGCGGGACCCACCGGAGACCGGCCAGTGCCGTCGATGCAGACTGACCGATCCGCGTCCGCCGCAGCTCGGAGTCGAGTCGCGTGGGCCTGGAGCGAGCCCGGTCCAGCGTCCGGAGGTATCGTACGTGCTCGGTGACGGCGGCGTGGCGGTGGTCGCGACCGTGCACGCGTTCTTCCGGGACAGCATCGACGCGTCGCGGTATCTCGCCGTCGCCGTCGCCGTCGGGAGCCCGTTCGGGCTCGCCGCCGTCGTCGACGAACCCATCTACCTCCTCTTGGTGTTCGGCGTCGGCGTCGGGCTCGCGACGTACTACGTCCTCCACTATCCGGTGCGGTACTACGACCCGCTGGCGGGCGAGTCAGTGAACTGGGACGCCGTCGCCGTCGCGGTGCTCCTGTTCGCGTACCTGCTGCCGAGCGGCGCGGACGTGGGTGTCGCCGTCGCGCTCGCGGTCGCCATCGTCGGGCTCTGGGTCGCGGTCGTGGCGGGCGCGCGCATCGACGTCCACGCGCCGCCGAAGCGGTATCATCACGTCCGCCGCGACGACGACCCGGAACCGTCGCCGCGCGTCGAGCGCGCGGTGGCGTGGCTCGCGGCGACGCCACCGCTCCGAGCGATGCGGTCGATGCGAGACGCGTTCCTGGACCGACTCCGCGCGGACCGGCAACTCGCGTGGTGGGTCGGTGCGGCCGCGAGCGGCACCGGGTTCCTCACCAGCGCGTTCGTCCTCGACCTCCCGGACGCCGTCCCGTGGGCACTCTTGCTCGGCCTCGCACCGGTGGTGTACCACGGGACCGACCCGGAACGCCCGGAGACGACCCGACACAAGCATCGCGGGTTCATACGTCAGTGGGCTGCGACTACCGCTGGACTCGTCGTCAGCGACGACGGGTTGGCGGTTGCCGCCTCCGCAGCCGCGTTCGTACTGCTCATCGAAGGAATGACGGTCGCGGAACAGGTCCGCATCGGCGACGGGTTCGGCGACACCGGACGCGGCGGTCCAGGGACCGAGGTGGGGAACGAGGGCGTCGACGACCCGGCGTCGTCGAGTAGGTGGACCGATGGCGATTGACCCGCGTGCAGCGGTCGCGCGACTCGGTGCGTTCTTCGCGTCGCGGTCGGCGGCGGCGTGGTGGCTCGGGGCGGCCGCGGCCGTTGTGGGCTTCGTGCTCGTCGACGCGTTCGTCGTTGGTCCCGAGTATCTCCCCAGCCTCACTGCCAGCGGTCTCGGGCCGGGGACGTACTACCTCGCGCACCATCCGGACGCGCTCTCCGACGAGTCCCGGCCGTGGGACGTCGCGAGCTTCTGGCCGTTCGCCCTCCTCTACCTCGTCCCGAAGGAGGACGGCTGGGTGGCCATCGGCGTGACCGTCGTCTCGTTCGCGGGCGTGGGGGTCGCGGTGATGGCGATGGCGGAACTCGACGGTCGCGCGTGGCTGGAACGCGAGCGAGACGAGTGCGAGCGAGACCAGTCCGTCGACGACGACCCGACGGCGCGTGCGGCGGCGCTCGCGGTCCGGCGGGACCCGCTGCGGCGGTGGACGACGCGGTCGTGGCCGGCGCAGCGCGCTTGCGCGGCCTGGACGTGGCTGGCAGCGGTGCTCCGATCGAACGAGATGGCCGCGCGATGCCTCGGTCTGAGTGCGAGCGTCGCCGGGTTCCTCCTCGTCGGCGAGGTCCCCACCGTCCCCGACGTCGTCCCGTGGGTCGCGTTGTTCTCCTTCGGGCCGTTCGCGTACTACCGGACGCACTACGGGCGAGTCCCGGTGGACGTACCACACGGACGACGGGTCCTCAGGATGCTCGCCGTCGTCCTCCCGACCAGCGGGGTCACGCGCGAGGGCGCGTCCCTGCTGGCGGTCGCGGTCACCGCCGTGACGTTCGCGCTCCTGCTGGAGTCGGTGACGCTCGCGGAACAGTCACGGCTGCTCGCCGAGCACGACGAAGCGGTCGGCGACGACGCCGACGACGGGGAGCGAGTGCCGCCGTGGCGGCGACCGGCCTGCAGCGAGAACCGCTGAACCCACCCCTCTCCAGCGTTGTTCGACGGTTCGTCGACGGTCGCGGGTCGCGCGTATCATTCATCTTCGAACCACCGACACACAACTCGCTGCCGACGCGAGCCACTATTCGGTGGTGGTACCTCACCGGTACCGGTCTTTGTAGAGAAAAGTTCTTCAATGTGGCTCTCCGAGCGGCTAGTAACAACAGGTGAGTCAAAGTGGCCCAGATGGAGTCCGCGACGTTCGAGACGGAGTTGAGTCTCTTCAAGTACGACAACCTGGAGCAACTGCCCGAATCCTACCGGGACCTCGACGAGGGAGAGCGCCGCGAGCGCATCGAGGCGGCGAAGGCCGAACTCGGCGACGACGTCGTCGTCCTCGGGCACAACTACCAGCGCCGCGAGATCGTCGAGCACAGCGACTTCGTCGGCGACTCCTACCAACTCAGCAAGGAGGCGGCGAACGCGGACGCGAAGTACGTCGTCTTCGGTGGCGTGACGTTCATGGCGGAGAGCGCGGACATCATCACGGACGACGACCAGTCCGTCGTCCTCCCGAGCATGGAGGCGTCCTGTCCGATGGCGGGGATGGCGGAGGCGCTCCAGGTCGACGCGGCGTGGGAGGAGATCACGGCCGCGGCCCCCGATAGCGACATCATCCCGATCACGTACATGAACTCGTACGCGGACCTGAAGGCGTTCTGCGCGGAGCAGGGCGGCCTCGTCTGTACGAGTTCGAACGCCGCGGACGCGTTCGAGTGGGCGTTCGAGCGCGGCGACAAGGTCCTGTTCCTCCCCGACAAGCACCTCGGCGAGAACACCGCGTACGAGCTCGGGATGGAGGACGCGATAACGGAGTGGGACCCGTGGGACCCCGAGGGGAAGGACGCCGCGGCCGCGGCCGAGGCGGACATCGTCCTCTGGGACGGCTACTGTCAGGTCCACGAGCGCTTCTCCGCGGAGCACATCGCGGACCTCCGCGCGGAGCGTCCGGACGCGAACGTCGTCGTCCACCCCGAGTGCCGGCGCGAGGTCGTCGAAGCGGCGGACGTCGTCGGTTCGACTGCCACGATATGCGAGACGGTCGCGAACGCCGACCCCGGCGAGGCGTGGGCGATCGGGACCGAGATCCACCTCGCGAAGCACCTCGACCGCTGGCATCCCGACGTCGAGGTCCTCCCGCTCTGTGGGGACGCGTGCATGGACTGCAACGCGATGCGCCAGATCGACCCGAACTACCTGACGTGGGTCCTGGAGGAACTGGTCGCGGGCCGCGAGCGCAACGTCGTCGAGGTCGCGCCCGAGGAGAAGGAACTCGCGCAGGTCGCGCTCGACCGCATGCTGGAGGTCTGAATCATGCGTGACGCATCCGGTCCGCGGGTCGCGGACGTGCTCGTCGTCGGCTCCGGTATCGCGGGGTGTGCGGCGGCGCTCGCGGCGGCCCGGGACGGCGCGGACGTCCTGCTCGTGACGAAAGCCCAGAAGCCCGCCGACGCGAGTTCGGACTGGGCGCAGGGCGGTATCGCGACGACGCGCGGCCGCCCGGAATCGCTGAAGGCGGACGTCGTGGCGGCGAGCGCGGGGACCGCGGACGAGGAGGCGGTGGACGTGCTCGTCGAGGAGGCGTCGGCGGCGGTGACGGACGTCCTCGTCGACACCCTGAACGTCCCGTTCGACACCGACGCCGAGGGCAGCGGGTTGGACTTCGCTCGCGAGGCCGCGCACAGCGAGAATCGAATCCTGCACGTGGACGCGGCGACCGGCCAGCACGTCCTCCGGCCGTTCCTCTCGCATCTCGCGGACGTCGAGAACGTCGAGCTACTGGAGGACACCGCGGCGCTCGACCTCGTCACCGACGAGGGGCGCGTCCACGGCGCGGTCCTGGACCGGCAGGCGAGCGCGCCCGAGGACGCGTTCGACGCGGACGGACTCGCGCCGCGTGCCCCCGAGGGCGAAGCGGTGTACGCGGACGCGACGGTGCTCGCGACCGGCGGTATCGGCGACTGCTTCGAGACGTCGACGAACCCGGCGGGGTCGACGGGCGACGGTATCGCGATGGCGGCGCTCGCGGGCGCCGACGTCGCGGACATGGAGTACGTGCAGTTCCACCCGACCGCGTACGACGGCGAGGACTCGTTCCTGCTCTCGGAGGCGGTCCGCGGCGAGGGCGCGCACCTCGTGAACGGCGACGGGGAACGGTTCATGCCCGACTATCACGCGGACGCGGAGCTCGCGCCGCGGGACGTCGTCGCGCGAGCGGTCGCAGCGGAACGCGAGGCGACCGGTGAGGTCCGGTTGGACGTCTCCCCGCTCGCGGAGCCGTTCGAGGAGGCGTTCCCCGGACTCGCCGCGAAGTGCGACGAGCGCGAGGTCGACTGGGAGTCCGGGATTCCGGTGACGCCCTGCGAGCACTTCCTCTGTGGTGGCGTGGCCGTCGACCACGACGGACGCGCGACCCTCGACCGCCTGTACGCGGTCGGGGAGTGCGCGCGGACCGGCGTCCACGGCGCGAACCGGCTCGCCTCGACGAGCCTGCTGGAGGGCCTCGTCTGGGGGTTGCGCGCGGGCCAGGACGCGGTCGCCCGCGACGCGCTCGACCGCGACGCGCTCGTCGTCGAGGGGCCGTCGTACCGGAACAGCGACCCGGCGCTCCCCGAGCGCTTCGCCGCGGACAAGTTCCGGCGGCTCCGGCGCGTGATGAGCGAGCACGTCGGCCTCCGGCGGAACGCCGCCGACCTGGGGCGCGCGCAAGCGGCGCTCCGTCGACTCAAAGGCGAGGTGGACGCGTACGTCCGTACGCGGACGGCGCGAGACCTGTTCGAGCTGCGGAACGCGAGCGTCGTCGCGCTCCTGGTCGCGAAGGCCGCCGCGGAGAACCCCGAGAGCGTCGGCTGTCACTACGTCGTCGACGGCGAGGAGTCGACGGACGACCAGGAGGCGCCGACGCCGGAGGCCGAATGATGCGACCGGGACGACGACGGGAGAGACGACGGCGGGAGGGTCGGCGATGATAACGGACGCGGACGTCGAACGGTGGCTGCGCGAGGACGTCGGCCATCACGACGTGACGAACGACGTCTCAGGCGAGACGACGGGGCGGCTCGTCGCGAAGGAGGCTGGCGTCGCGGCGGGACTCGCGGCCGCCGAGGCGGTGTTCGGGTACCTCGGCGTGGACGTCACGGAGCGCGTCGACGACGGCGACCGGGTCGCTGCGGGCGACGTGGTGCTGCGGACGTCGGGGGCGGCGCGCGAGACGCTACGCGCCGAGCGCGTCGCGGTGAACGTCGCGGGGCACGCGTCGGGCGTGGCGACGAAGACGCGTCGCGCGGTCGACACCGCCCGCGAGTTCAGCGACGACGTCGCTATCGTAGCGACTCGGAAGACGACACCAGGGCTGCGTGGGGTCGAGAAGCGCGCGGTCGTCGCCGGCGGTGGCGACACGCACCGCCTGGACCTCTCGCACATGGTGATGGTGAAGGACAACCACGTCGCCGAGATGGGGCTCGAGGACGCTGTCGCACACTTCCGCGAGCGAGCGTCGTTCGCGACGAAGATAGAGGTGGAAGCGGAGACGCGCGAGGAGGCCGTGCGCGCGGTCGACGCGGGCGCGGACGTCGTCCTCCTCGACAACATGGACCCGGAGACGACCGCGTCGGTCGCGGCGGCTGTCCGCGACGCCGCCGTCGCCGGCGGCCGCGAGGTCGTCGTCGAGGCCTCCGGCGGCATCACCGTCGGCGACGTCCCCGCGTACGCCGACGCCGGCGTCGACGTCGTCTCCATGGGGAGCCTCACGCACTCCGCGCGCAGCCTCGACTACTCGTTCCGTACCGGCGACTGAACGCGCTCGCGAGTCGACGTCGCCGGCGGCTGGCGTATCTGAGGTCGGCGTCGCCGGGGGCCGGCGTCAGAGGGGGTCGGCGTCGCCGGGGTCTGCGTCGCCCAGGTCGGCGTTCCGTCAGTCGCGTCCGGGGAGCGTCGACTGTCGCGTGCCGTCGTCGCCCTCGACGTTCCTGGTTTCGTGCTCGAGGAGCCGGCGCTTCGTGTCGACGCCGTCGCCGCCGGAGTATCCGCGGAGGCCGCCGTCGCTCGCGACGACGCGATGGCAGGGGACGACCACGGGGACGGGGTTGCGCGCGCAGGCGCCACCGACGGCGACCGCGCTCGTGTCGAGGTCGCGTGCGAGGGCGCCGTACGTTCGCGTCTCGTCGTAGGGGATTTCGGTCATCGCGCGCATCACGTCGCCCGTGAAGTCGTCGGGGTAGGCGACGGCGACGTCGAACGTGCGGCGCTCGCCACGCGCGTACTCGCGGAGTTCGCGGCGGAGGGCGTCGGGCGGGGCGTCGACGAACGCGTCGTCGATCCGGACGGTGGCGTCGAAGAGCGAGAAGTCCATGGGGTTCGGGTGGTCGACGGACGGTTCGGTCGACGGTCGCTTAAGCCCTCGCGTGCACGACCCGTGACGCGTGGCCGGCGGCCGCTCGGCGTCGAGGCGACGCGCCCGGCGTCGTCGGGGCTGGCAGCCGGGTCGCGGGGACTACAGTTCGCGCTGGAGTGCAACGATGACGCCGACGACCGCGCCGACGACGACCGCAGCGACGAGGAGCGCAACGACCGAGAGCGGGTCCGTCGGGACGCCCGGGAGCGTCGGGACGCTCGGGAGACCGCCACCGCCGCCACCACCGCCACCGCCGGTTCCGCCGGCGAGGAGGTCGAGGACCGCGTCGACGCCGCCCCGGGAGAGCGCCCGCCCGAGGAAGTCGACGAGGACGATGCCCACCGACCCCAGTATCGCCCAGTTCACGTACTCGCGTATCTCGGCGACGCGCGCATCGTCGATACCGTCGCCGACTGCGTCGTACCCGTAGTCGACGCCCGTCGGCGAGTCCTCGGCGAACAAGAGCTGCCAGGCGACCCGCGCGGCGGGCCCGCTCGTCGCGGCCTTCGCGAGCATCGCGACGACGACGAGCCCGAGCGTGACGAGCGCGCCGTCGTCCCACCAGATGTCCCGTACCTGGTTCGGGTTCCGGAGCGTCACGTACACCGTGCCCGTGAGGCCGGCGAGCGGGAGGCTCGCGAGCCACCACACCTGGAAGACGAACCCGCTGAGGCCGCGTGGCTCGAACAGCCACGTCGCCGCGGCGACGAGCGCGAACGCGACGAAGAGGTTCCTGACGCGCCCGCGGACGACCTCGAGGTGACGGCTCTGCTCCCATCGCTCGATGACCGACGACGCGACGGAGACGACGCGCTCGCGGTCGAAGCTCCCGTCCGGCCCCGTCAGCGAGTCGTCCTCGCCCTCGGCACCAGTCCAATCTCGGGACACGCCCGACCGTTCTCTCGCCGACGTATTCGGCTTTCCGGTGTCAGAAACGAAATGCGAACTGGTCGACGCTGCCGCGATAACGGTCGGTCAGCTCGGTCGCGGCGGCAGGAGGTGCTCCTCGAGCTCGGGGAGGTCCTTGACGTTGAACACGACCTGCATGTCGCTCGTCGCTGGCGTCCCGATACAGGAGAGCAGGATCCCGCGCTCGGTGAGCTCCTCGGGGAGCACGTGGTCGTGGAAGACGTCCATCTCGCCGGAGACGACCGCGACAGCGCAGTTCGCGCACGCACCACCGCGACACGAGAACGGCCAGTCGAAGCCGGCGTCCTCGGCGGCTTCGAGCACGCTGTCGTCGCCCTCGACGACGAACGTCCCGTGCGTAGCGTCGTCGAACCGGACGCGGTTGGCCTTCTCGAAGAGGTCGTCGTCGTCGAGACTCCAGCCTTGCTCGACGATGGCGTCGTAGTCGAGGTACTCGACGACGGACTCGGTACGAGCGAGGGTCTCGCCCTCCTCGTCGGCCGCGACCTCGTCCCAGTCGCGGCCGCCGCCAGCGGACAGCTCCTCGTAGGCGGCCTTGACGAGTCGGAACTGGCGGCGCGTCCCGCCCTGGTCGGGATGGGTCTCCTTCGCGCGCTGTCGATAGGCGCGACGGATCTCGTCCTCCCCCGCGTCCCGGTCGACCCCCAGCACGTCGAACGGACTCTGCACACGCCCTCTAGCAACAGGAATCAAATAAACTCCCGCACTGCGGCGTGATTCGCGGTATCACGCCACACGCTCCGGGGCGGGTCGCGGGCCGCACTCAGCCGCGGGCCGCGCTCGATAGCGCGCCGCAGTCAGTCGTCGACGACGAGCAGCGACTCGCCGGTCATCGCGGCCGGTTTCGGGACGTCCGCGAGGTGCAGGAGCGTCGGCGCGACGTCGCAGAGCGACCCGTCCTCGCGGACGCGAACGCCGCCGTCGGTGCCGTCCGCGTCGACGAAGACGAACGGGACGTCGTTGTACGTGTGCGCCGTGTGTGGATCTTCCTCCGTCCCCATGTCGTCGGCGTTCCCGTGGTCCGCGGTCACGACGAGGTCGCCGCCAGCGGCCTGGACGGCTTCCGCGAGCCGCCCGAGCTGGGTGTCGACG
Organism: Halorubellus litoreus; assembly: GCF_037081675.1. Taxonomy (GTDB): domain Archaea; phylum Halobacteriota; class Halobacteria; order Halobacteriales; family Natrialbaceae; genus Halorubellus; species Halorubellus litoreus. The sequence continues at coordinate 132,526 of NZ_JAZAQL010000006.1, forward strand.
GCCTCCACGGCCTCCACGGCGGCCCGATAGTCGCCCGTGTGGCCGACCATGTCCGGGTTCGCGTAGTTCAACACGAGGACGTCCGGGTCGTCGCGCTCGATACGCGCGATAGCCGCGTCCGTGAGCGCTCGGGCGCTCATCGCGGGCGTCTCGTCGTACGTCGGGACGTCCGGGCTCTCGATTATCTCCCGGCTCTCGCCGTCGAACGCGCCCTCGCGGCCGCCGTTCAGGAAGTACGTGACGTGCGCGTACTTCTCGGATTCGGCCATCCGCAACTGGGTCTTCCCGGCGTCGGCGAGCACCTCCCCGAAGACGTCCTCGGGGTACGTCGGCGGGTACGCGACCGGGACGTCGAACTCCTCGTCGTACTCCGTCATCGTCACCAGTCGGAGCTTCGGCGCCTCCGGCCACTCGACGTCGGACTCGGCGACGGAGTCGTCCGCGGGCGGGTCGTTCGCGAGCATCCTGGTGAGCTGGCGCGCGCGGTCCGCGCGGAAGTTGAAGAACACGACCGCGTCCCCCGACTCCAGGCCGTCGTGGTCGCCGACCGTCGTCGGCTCCACGAACTCGTCGGTGTCGCCGCGCTCGTAACTCGCCTCGGCCGCCTCGACCGCCGACGCGGCGTGATGGTCGGCCTCTCGATCGACGATGGCGTCGTACGCCGCCTTCGTGCGCTCCCAGTTCCGGTCGCGGTCCATCCCGTAGTAGCGGCCCGTCACCGACGCCACGTCCCCAGTACCGTGGTCGTCGACGACCGCCTCGAGGTCCGCGAGGAATCCCGCACCCGACTCGGGCGCGGTGTCGCGACCGTCCGTGAACGCGTGCGTCACCGCGTCCACGCCCCGGTCGGCCGCCATCTCCACGAGCGCGTGCAGGTGCGCCTGACTCGAGTGCACGCCACCGTCGCTCACGAGCCCCACGAAGTGCACGCGTCCGCCCGTGTCCGCGGCGTACTCGAACGCCGACGCCAAGCCGTCGTTCTCGAAGAACGACCCGTCCTCGATGGCGTCACTGATGCGCGTGTACTCCTGCCGGACGACGCGTCCCGCGCCGATGTTCAGATGCCCGACCTCCGAGTTCCCCATCTGGCCGTCCGGCAGCCCGACGCGCCGCCCCGACACCGAGAGCCGACCGCGCGCGCCCTGTCGACTCAACCGGTCGAACACCGGCGTATGCGCCGCCTCGACCGCATCCCGGTGGTCCCCCGGGTCGTCGTTCAATCCCCAACCGTCGAGCACGACGAGTGAAACGTCCATACGCCACGCGTCGCGCGCCGGTCACAAGTACCGTTCGCCTCCAACCTTTTTTGTGCGGAGGGTCGCCTCGCCCTTCGGGCGCTCCGGCGACCCCCACTTGAAAAAACGTTGATGGAAAAAGGCCGAGCGACTCGATCGCTTCGCTCGCTCGCGCTCGGTGGGTATCCTGGACGACACAGCGACCGCGGCCGCGACCGCACCGTAGCGTCAGTATCTCGCTCGATTCCGTCGCCGTCCTCGCCTCCGCGTGGCGGGCCGCCGCGATTGGGTTTACATGTTCTGTAAACCTCGTCGGGTTCGAGTCACGGACGGTGCCCCGTCCTGGACGCAGCGTCCCGCGCCACGCCCTCCCCAGCCGACTCCCGCTCGATAGACTCGCGGGAACCTCCCACGGTATCGACGCAGCCGCGCTCGCCGAAGCGAGCGCGACTGCGACACCGCGCGCCAACCGGTCGCCGAACGCTCACGTCGGGCTCGCATCGGTGTCGCATCGGTCTCGCGTCGGTCTCGCGTCGGATGCTCGCGTCGGATGCTCGGGTCGGGCTCGAATGGGGTTGCAAGGAGCGGAAAGCCCCGGTAACATCGAGCGCGTTTCTACAACGATTTAAACCCGGCCCGTGACGTCCCGTGTATGAGCAACCCGCACGTACTCATCCTCGGCGCACCGGGCGCAGGCAAAGGCACGCAGTCCGCACGCATCGCCGACGCGTTCGACGTCGAGCACGTCACCACGGGCGACGCGCTCCGCGCGAACAAGGACATGGACATCAGCGACATGGATACCGAGTACGACACGCCCCGCGAGTACATGGAAGCCGGCGACCTCGTCCCCGACGCCGTCGTCAACGCCATCGTCGAGGAAGCGCTCTCGACCGCCGACGGCTACGTCCTCGACGGCTACCCGCGGAACCTCGAACAGGCCAAAGAACTCGAGGACATGACCGAGCTCGACGTCATCCTCCACCTCGACGTGTCCCGCGACGAACTCGTCGACCGCCTCACCGGCCGCCGCGTCTGCGACGACTGCGGAACGAACTACCACGTCGAGTTCGACCAGCCCGAAGTCGAGGGCGTCTGCGACGACTGCGGCGGCGACCTCGTGCAGCGCGACGACGACACCGAAGAAGCCGTCCAGAACCGCCTCGACGTCTTCGACGACAACACCCAGCCCGTCATCGACCACTACAGCGACCGCGACGACTTCGTCGCCGTCGACGGCGAACGCGCCCCCGACGCCGTCTGGGACGACGTCGAAGCCGCCATCGAATCGAACGCCTGACCGCGACCATCGGCGGTCGCCCGGTCCGGTGGGGCGTTCCGGGAGACCCAGAGTAAAAGCTTCTTTACCGGGCATCGCTTAGGGCCTGCAAATGGCGCGTACCGCGGAGAAGGCGGCGACGCTCGCGAACGAGAGCGCGGAGATGCGCGACGCGCTCGAGACCGTTCGCAGCGTCGCAGACGAGAACGACGGCGTGGTCCGCTGGACGGACGTGAAAGACGACATCTCGTCCGGCCAGTGGGGTCGCCTCCTCGAGAAGGACATCCTCGTCGACGGCGACGACGGCTTCGAGTTCGCCGACGCCGACGCCGTCGCGGACGTCCTCGACGGGAACGGCGACGACGACCACGAGATAGAGGACATCCCCGAGGTCGAGGACTCCGGCTCCAGCTGGAAGACTCGCGACAAGGCAGCCGGCGTCCTCACGCTCGTCCTCATGGCCGGGTACTACTTCGATCCGGTCTGTCGTCGGTGGCGTCGTCGACCTCGTCCTCGGGCCACTGGACGCCGCGCTCCCGTTCTACGCGGTCATCCTCAGCATCTCGCTCGTGACCGGCCTGTACTCGTCGGTCCTTCAGGCGAACATGGTCGACCAGGACAAGGTCGCGGCGTACCAGGAGAAGTTCCAGGCGCTCCAGGAGCGCGAGCAGGAGGCGAAGGAACGCGGCGACGACGCGGCCGTCGACCGCATCCAGGAGGAACGCATGGACGCGATGGGCGACCAGATGAACATGATGAAAGAGAACTTCCGCCCGATGGCGTGGATCACGCTCCTCACCATCCCCGCGTTCCTCTGGATGTACTGGATGATCGGGACGCGCGGCGGCGCCGGCCACCTCCAGGGCCTCGAGCAGACCGTCGTGATGCCGTTCGCGGGCGAGGTGACGTGGCAGAACGGTAGCATCGGCCCGATTCCGGCGTGGATCGCGTTCTACTTCCTGTGCTCGATGGGGTTCACACAGGTGATGCGGAAGGCGCTCGACCTCGACACCCCGACGCCGTCCTGAGACAGGGCAGCGTTCCCGCCAGCGGTCGCGACAAGTCGCAATTCCTTCTACCGCGACGGCCGGAGGACGCACATAGCAATCACGGTCTCCGGACCGCCGGGTAGCGCCAAGAGCACCGGCGCGCCGGCGCTCGCCGACGAACGCGGGGACACGCCCCTCGAGTTCGACACGCTCGCCGAGGAGGACGACCAGATCGACCGCGACCCCGAGTCTCCCGCGAGGACTTCGTCGCCGTCGACGGCGAACGCGCGCCCGACGCCCCCTACTCGCAGTCCATCTCAGGCCGCGGTGGAGAGTAAATCAGGCCGCGGTGGAGAGTAAAAGCTTCTTTACCGGGCATCGCTTAGGGCCTGGAAATGGCGCGTACCGCGGAGAAGGCGGCGACACTGGCGAACGAGAGCGCGGAGATGCGCGACGCGCTCGAGACCGTTCGCAGCGTCGCCGACGAGAACGACGGCGTGGTCCGCTGGACGGACGTGAAAGACGACATCTCGTCCGGCCAGTGGGGTCGCCTCCTCGAGAAGGACATCCTCGTCGACGGCGACGACGGCTTCGAGTTCGCCGACGCCGACGCTGTCGCAGACGTCCTCGACGGGAACGGCGACGACGACTACGAGATGGAGGACATCCCCGAGGTCGAGGACTCCGGCTCCAGCTGGAAGACTCGCGACAAGGCAGCCGGCGTCCTCACGCTCGTCCTCATGTCCGGGTACTACTTCGATCCGATAATGCAGATCGTCGGTGGTGCATTCGACCTCGTCCTCGGGCCACTGGACGCCGCGCTCCCGTTCTACGCGGTCATCCTCAGCATCTCGCTCGTGACCGGCCTGTACTCGTCAGTCCTCCAGGCGAACATGGTCGACCAGGACAAGGTCGCGGCGTACCAGGAGAAGTTCCAGGCGCTCCAGGAGCGCGAGAAGGAAGCCAAAGAGCGGGACGACGACGCGGCCGTCGACCGCATCCAGGAGGAACGCATGGACGCGATGGGCGACCAGATGAACATGATGAAAGAGAACTTCCGCCCGATGGCGTGGATCACGCTCCTCACCATCCCCGCGTTCCTCTGGATGGCCTGGATGATCGGGATTCGCGGTTCCGCCGGCCACCTCCAGGGCCTCGAGCAGACCGTCGTGATGCCGTTCGCGGGCGAAGTGTCGTGGCAGAACGGTAGCATCGGCCCGCTCCCCGCGTGGATCGCGTTCTACTTCCTGTGCTCGATGGGGTTCCAGCAAGTGATGCGGAAGGCGCTCGACCTCGACACCCCGACGCCGTCCTGAGACAGGGCGGCGTTCCCGCCAACGGTCGCGACAAGTCACAATTCCTTTTACCGCGACGGCCGGAGGATGCATATGTTAATCACGGTCTCCGGCCCGCCGGGCAGCGGGAAGAGCACGGCCGCGCCCGCGTTGGCCGACGCGTTCGACCTCGAACACATCTCCGGTGGCGACATCTTCCGCGACCTCGCCGACGAACGCGGCTACACGCCACTCGAGTTCAACAAGCTCGCCGAGGAGAACGACCAGATCGACCGCGACCTCGACGCGCGCCTCCAGAAGATCGCTCGCGAGCGCGAGGACGTCGTGCTGGAATCGCGACTCGCCGGCTGGCTCGCCGGCGACCACGCCGACTTCAGGTTCTGGCTTGACGCGCCCGTCTCCGTGCGCGGTGCCCGTATCGCCGACCGCGAAGGGAAGGACCCCGAGGCCGCCGCCGAGGAGACCGCGGCGCGCGAATCCAGCGAAGCGAAACGCTACATGGAGTACTACGGCATCGATATCGAGGACCGCTCGATCTACGACCTGTCGATGAACACCGCGCGCTGGGGCGAGGACGCGATGGTCGACCTGCTCGTCGACGCCGTCGAAGCGTACGACCAGACGGCGGACGAAGGCATGGAGCCCGTCGACCTGACCGTCGACCTCGCCGTCGAGGGCTGATGCTTCGGTCCGCACCAGCCGACCGGACGCCCGCCGAACTCCTCGCGTTCGGCGTCGTGAACCTCGACAAACCCCCGGGGCCGAGCGCGCACCAGGTCGCCGCGTGGGTGCGCGACGCCGCCAGCGACGCGCTCGAAGACGCACAGGCCGCGGGGCGTGCTCGCGAGGACCTCTCGGTCGACGGTGCGGCGCACGCCGGGACGCTCGACCCGAAGGTCACGGGCTGCCTCCCGATGCTCACCGGCGACGCGACCCGCGTCGCGCAAGCGTTCGGCGAAGGCGAGAAGGAGTACGTGAGCGTCCTGGAACTCCACGCGGACGCCCCGAGCGACCTGGAAGCCGTCGTCGCCGAGTTCGAAGGCGAGATATACCAGAAGCCGCCGCGGAAGTCCGCGGTCTCCCGCCGGCTCCGCACCCGCGAGATCTTCGAGCTGGACGTCCTCGAGGTCGAGCAGCGTCGCGCACTCCTGCGCATCCGCTGCGAGCCCGGGACGTATATCCGAAAGCTCTGTCACGACGTCGGGCTCGCCGCCGGCACCGGCGCGCACATGGGACACCTCCGGCGGACCGCGACCACGCCGTTCGACGACACCACGCTCGTCACCCTCCACGACCTCGTCGACGCCATCCACGACTGGCTCGACGACGGCGACGACGCCCCGCTCCGCGACGTCCTCCAGCCCGCCGAACGCGCACTCGAACACCTCCCCACGGTGACCATCGCACCGAGCGCCGCCGAAGCCGTCGCCGACGGCGCCCCCATCTACGCCCCCGGCGTCATCGACGCCCCCAACCCCGACGACGTCGACGGCATCGTCGCCGCCTACACCCCGAACGACGCCGTCGTCGCCCTCGGCCGCCTCACCGGCGACCCACGTGCAGAGAGCGGCGAAGTCGTCACCCTCGAGCGCGTGCTCGTCTAGCAAACCACGAGCAGGCGCACCCGAAACGACACCCTTAAACACGAACCGACCAATCGTCTGAATACAGGGACCGTGGGGTAGTGGTATCCTCTGCGGATGGGGTCCGTAGGACCCGAGTTCGACTCTCGGCGGTCCCACTTTTCGCGACGCCAAACGAGGAGCGTAGCGACGAGTGCGCGCGTCGCGAAAATGGGAGCAGGGAGCGAGCGCAGCGAGCGACCGTGGTCCCACGTGTCGTTCCATCGCTCTCCAACGACGGAGAGTACGGTCACCAGCGTCGCTCAAACGTCCGATTCCGGGAGTGAAGGCCTCTTGTTCTGCGGGTCGTCGCCGTCGGAGATCATCCCGATCCAGTCGCCGAGCGCGACCTCGTTCGTGATGGAGATCCAGACGGCGCCGGCAACGACGAGGAGTGCCGCCCACGTCACGCCGGTCGAGCCCAGCGAGAACGCGGTGTCGCTGCGGCTGAACCCGTAGATGCTGATGGTTCCGATCTCGGTCAGGCCGATTGCACCGAGGACGATGGCCGCGACGCCGGGAGCGTCCTCGGAATCGAATTCGCCAGTAGTCATGTGCTACAGGCTTCACGACCAGAAACCAGCGTAAAAACCTCTCACCGAGAGCAGAACCGCGACCGTCGCCTGGGATTGTCGGTTAGGATAGGTAGAGAACGGTCAGTTGAGCGTCCCAGACCCGAGAACCTGCGACTTCTGGCCGTTGTTCCAGATGACCTTCACAGTGTCGTCGGACTGGAAGATATCGCTGGAGTCTTCCTGTAGTCCGAGGGTATCCCCAGATTGAATCTCGTCTCCACTCCACGTCTTACCGCCGTAGGGGGAGACATCAGTCGTCGTGCCGTCAGCCCATAGCTCGGTGCCGTCTTGGTGGACCACAGTGACGAACCGCGACTTGACGCTGTCGCCACCGACTATCGTGATGTCGACCGTGTCATCGCTCCCAACCGTGCCCCATTTCACTTCAACCGACGCTGATGGTGTTTCTTTCGTCGACTCTTCCGCCAGTCCAAGCGCGAACGTTCCCACCGCCGCTGCGAGGATAACCGTCACCGCCACCATCAAAACGACACCGATGGTCGATGACACTGCATTCTCGTCCGTAAGTATTCTACTGACTTGCATAAAAAAATCGCAGCCCGTTTGTTAGGGCAGCTCTCCTTCAGCGATGATCTGCGAGCTGTCGCTTTGCTGCGAGCTCCAGACCACCGTGATGCTATCGTCACTTTCCCAAGTATCACTGGGAGTGTTCGTTGACGGGTCGCTCAGAGTGTAGGAACTACCAGCGGTCCATGGATCAGAGGGCGAACTCACACTAACACCAGCCGCAGGTCCGTTGCTAGTCGTCGCATCATTGCCCTCAATGTTCACCGTGAGCGTACCGGTGGGAATCGAGTCACCACCATCGTGGCTAATCGTCACGGATTCATCGTCACCGCTGTCACCGAACCCTGACGTTGAGCCACCATCGTACTCGAATGATATGCTGGCTTGTGGCACCTGCTCTTGACTGCCGCCGATACCGAGCACGAACGCGCCGATCACGGCTGCGAGGATGACCGTAATCGCAACCATCAGGATGACCCCAATGACCGGGGACACCGCGTCTTCGTCAGTGAAGAGGTTCTTAATATTCATTTATGCACCATACTCGAATTCGCCAAGCACGGACGTCTTGTCCGACTGCTGGCTGCTCCAGACGAGCGACACCGAGTCTCCATCAGTACAACTCGTCGCGACTTCCAAAGTGCTACCTGCACTCCACTCGCTGCCGTAGGTACTACCGTCGTCTACGTCGCTACCGTCGGTGCAACTTCCGGAGTAAGCCGCATCCATCGTCCCAGAGCTAATCGGGTCTCCGCCTTCGTGGGTTGCTTCGACAACACCACTGGTACTCGTCTGCGAGAATGAGATACTCGCCTGCGGCACCTTTTCTTGACTGCCGCCGATACCGAGCACGAACGCGCCGATCACGGCTGCGAGGATGACTGTAATCGCGACCATCAGGATGACCCCGATGACCGGCGACACGGCGTCCTCGTCCGCGAAGAGGTTCTTCAGTTGCATTGTTTAGATGTCGTTTCAGTTGCATTGTTTAGATGTCGTGTTCTCCGATGACTGAGCTGGAATCCGAGGACGGGGAGTTCCAGACGATGGTAATGGAGTCACTCGCCGATCCAGTAGTGTACGTGTCACCAGCGGAGATGTCCGCGGACCAGTCGCCGTCGTCGCTACCGTCGACCTTGATATCAAGGGCAGTCGTAATCGTGTCCCCACCTTCGTGAGTTATCGTATAGGCGTTACCGGAGGTGCCCTCGAACGAGAAGCTGGCCTGCGGGACCTGTTCTTGGCTACCACCGATGCCGAGGACGAACGCGCCGATCACGGCTGCGAGGATGACTGTAATCGCGACCATCAGGATGACCCCGATGACCGGCGACACGGCGTCCTCGTCCGCGAAGAGGTTCTTCAGTTGCATTGTTGTAGTTTCCCACACCGGCTGACGGTTCACCCACCGTGCCGATGTTACCATTCAGATTAGAAGCGACTTACTTAATCCCACCGGCCATCAGTTCAGATTCCACTCTGTCAAGTGTGTCTGGAATTTGGTATAGGTCGGATTTCCCGCGTTCAATGGCGGCTTGAAGACCGTTCAAAACCGGCCACGTATTGTGTTTTTCCCAATCAATGATCGCACGCCAAGACACCCTATAAAATTCTGATACTAATATGGCGTTCTAAACTTGTAGGACAACATTTATATACGATTTGTAGTCGGCAGCCGCGAAACGTGGAGTGCGCGCCGGCCGCGCAGCCACGGTGTGGGTTGAGGGATGCCTCCCTCATCGAAGTGAAAACACCGTGCGCTTATACCCCTTACCGCCGATTCCTCCACCGAATCCAGGCGCTGAGCGAAGCTCGCGTAATCACGACCTACGGCCGCACGACCAGTTCCCTCACGTGCGAGGGCGAGAACGAGGGCGAGAGCGAAGAGGTGGTGTCAGCGAGTGACCGCGGGAAGCGTCAGGCGCGGCCGTTGAGCGGGCAGATGAAGAAGTTCGGTGGGCCGAAGTTCGGGCGGCCTTTGGTGACGTCGACGTAGTCGGCGTCGAGAACGTCCGATTCGCGGGTGAGGGGTGCGTCGGCGTTGAACGCGTCGACGTCGGTTACCTCTGCGCTGTAGTGGACCCACTGGCCGCCGTTCCAGTCGCGATCGCCAGGCGCGGATTCGGAGACGAACGGCGACAGTTGCGCGTCGTCCGCGTCCATGTTCTCGACGGTCGGCTGCTCGCCGTCGTGCAGGAAGTAGATCGCGTCGCTCGGGGACGGTTCGCTGTCGAGCACTTTCACGACGTTCGTGCGGTACAGGACGTCGTTCGCGTACACGCGACCGACGCTACGGCCGTTCCCGCGTTCGCTGCCCTTCCCGGGGTTGGCGAGCGCGGTCGAGGCGGCGGTCGTTGCGGCGAGGGCCGCAATCGTCTGAAGGACGCGACGTCGCGTTAGGCGTGTCATAGGTAGCGTTCTCCGGAGGGAGATGTCCGGCTTCGAGGACGCCGAGTGAGGGATTATTCGTTTTGCGAACTCCGTGTAAACTCCCCGTAGAGTCCGTCTAGAATCAAGAACGAACCCGGCCAGCGACCGGATTCTGAAGTGAAGTGCCGTCAACGTTAAGCCCTAGAAAACGAGAATTCGAGTGATGCGAACGGGTGGAATCACGTGTCCGACCGAAAGAACGTAGCGAGCGCCATCCCGGATGGGAGTCTCGCCGGTGCCGGGAGCGTCCTCGTCGCGGGGACGTCGAAGGACGTGCTCCGGGGAGTACCGACGGGACTGCTCGACCGCGCCGCGAACGACGGTGACGGCGTGGTCGCGGTGACGACCGACCTCGAACCGCGGACGCTCGTCGACCGCATCGAGCGGCGCGTCTCGGGCATCGCTCGCGACGACGTGGCGGTCGTGGACGCGCGACCACAGGGCGAAGCGGTACGCGCGAACCCGCGGCCGCTACACTGGCGCGTGCGGTCGCCGATGGACCTCACGGGCACGAGTCAAGCGGTCCACGAGTGCCTGTCGACGCTGTTCGACCGCGGCGTGTCGACGCGGCACGTCGTGTTCGATTCGCTGTCGCGGCTCGTCCTCGGCGGGGACGTCGAGACGGTCGCGCGGTTCACGCACCAGTTGCTCGTGCTCGGGGACGCACCCGATGCACTCGGCGTCTATCCGATGTACACGAACACGACCGACGAGAGCGATCTCGCCCAGCTCGCGCATCTGTTCGGGGGGCGAGTCGACGTCCGACGTCGCGGCGGCCGACGAGAGCTCCGCTGTCGAGGCATCACCGACACGCCCCAGGAGTGGACGGCCGTCGAGTCGACCATGCCAGACCGCATCGGTGACGTCCGCGTGCGGTGACACGGACGAGTTACTTCGAAGTGCAGAACTCCCGGCAGGCGTGGTCCTGAGAGCGAAGTATTACGTAGCGGGACGCGCAAGCAGGCGTATGTCACGATTCACTGGAAGCGGCCGCTGTCGGGAGCGGGCCGCGTCCGTCCCTCGCCACGGTCGTTGCGACGACGAACCGACGGTCGCCACGTCGACGCCAGACGGCGGTGGTGGCGGATGAGGGACCTGCTCGCGTACCCGCTCGTGCCGGTGGCGAGCGAGGCGGACGCGGAGGCGACGCTCCACGCGCTCCTGCCGCGGCTCGACGCCGGCGCGACCATCGTCGTCTGTCACGTCATCGAGAAGTCCGGTGGGGGGGTCGACAAGGCAAGTGTGGAGCAACGCGAGGACCGCGCTCGAGAGATCTTCGACCACGTCGAAGCGCACTGTCGCGCCGCGGACGTCAGCGTCGAGACCCGCATCGACTACGGGACCGACGTCGCCGACACCGTGTTCGCCGCGGCCGCCGACATCGACGCGTCCTCGGTCGTGTTCACGCCCCGCGAGGGGTCGCGGTGGCTCCAGTTCCTCACCGGCGACACCACGCACGACCTCGTCACCGAGAACGACCGTCCCGTCGTCGTCCTCCCCGACGAAGCCGACGACGACGGTAGCGACGTCGACGCGACCGACGCGACCGATACAACCGACGCGACCGACGCGACCGATACAACCGACGCGGAGGGCGAACAGTGACCGACGAGGACCTCGCGAAGGACCTCGGCCCGCTCGCCGCACTCACCATCGGCGTCGGGACGATGATCGGCGCCGGTATCTTCGTCCTCCCGGGGGACGCCATCTCGCAGGCAGGGAGTCTCGCCGGTGGCGCGTTCGTCCTCGGTGGCGTCATCGCGCTGTTCACCGCGCTCTCCGCGAGCGAACTCGGCACCGCGATGCCGCGGTCGGGCGGCGCGTACTTCTACGTGAACCGCGCCCTCGGCCCCCTGTTCGGGTCCGTCGCCGGCTGGTCGAACTGGCTCGGGCTCGCGTTCGCGAGCGCGTTCTACATGGTCGGGTTCGGCGAGTACATCCGGAACATCTTCGGGCTCGCCACCGGGTACGCACTCCTCGGCGTCACCATCCCGACCGTGAAGACGATGGCGTTCGGCGGTGCAGCGCTGTTCATCACCGTGAACTACGTCGGTGCGAAGGAGACCGGGCGCCTCCAGAACGTCATCGTCGTCATCCTCCTCGGTATCCTCACCGTCTTCACCGCACTCGGCATCATGAACGCGCAACCGGCGAACCTCCCCGAGTCCAAGGGCGTGGACGCGATGCTCTCCACGACCGGCCTCATCTTCGTCTCCTACCTCGGGTTCGTCCAGATCACGAGCGTCGCCGAAGAGATCAAGGACCCCGACAAGAACCTGCCGCGCGCGGTCATCGGGAGCGTCCTCATCGTCACGACCGTGTACGCGCTCGTTCTCGTCGTCATGAGCGCCGCCGTCCCCGACGGCTTCATCGCGGGCCTGGACCCCGACAAGATCGCGGTCGTCGAGGTCGGCCGCCAGATACAGGGCGGGGTCGTCGCCGGCGCCCTCCTACTGGGTGGCCTGCTCGCCACCGCATCCAGCGCGAACGCGAGCATCCTCGCGTCCTCCCGCATCAACTTCGCGATGGGACGCGACCGCATCGTCACCCCGGACCTGAACGAGATCCACGAGCGCTTCGGGACGCCGTACCGCGCCATCGGGATCACGGGCGCACTCATCCTCGTCTTCATCCTCGTCGCCCCCATCAACACGCTCGCCGAACTCGGGAGCGTCCTCCACCTCGTCATCTACGGCCTCCTGAACCTCGCACTCATCGTGATGCGCGAAGCGAACGTCGAGGACTACGACCCCTCGTTCACCGTTCCGTTCTACCCGTTCACGCCCATCCTCGGCGCTCTCCTCTCGTTCGCACTCATCATCTACATCTCGCCGTTCGTCCGCTGGCTCGGCCTCGGCGTCGTCGCGTTCGCCGCCGGCTGGTACCTCCTCTACGCCCGCAGTCGAACGACCCAGGCTGGCGAACTCGCCGACTGGATCCTCTCGCGGAGCGACGAGATGCCCGACAGCGCCGTCGCCGCCGCCGAATCCGTCGCACCCGACGGCGGCCAGTACCGCGTGATGGTACCCTTGGCGAACCCGAAACACGAGAAGGACCTCATCACGCTCGCGAGCGCACTCGCCAAACAGAACGACGGCACCGTCATCGCAACCCACATCGTGACCGTCCCCGACCAGACGACGCTCGAGCACGCTCGCGACAACGTCGACGCGCTCGACGGCACGAACGACGAACTGCTCGCCGCCGCCCGCGAGGACGCCGAGACGTTCGGCGTGGACGTCGAGACGCACACCATCATCTCGCATCGCGCGTTCGAAGAAGTGTTCGACGCCGCCCGCACGTACAACGCCGACGTCTGCGTGATGGGCTGGGGGCCGCACTCGCACGGCCGCGCCGAATCACGCGTCGACGAACTGACGAGCGACGTCCCCTGTGACTTCCTCGTCCTCAAGGACCGCGGGTTCGACCCGGACCACCTCCTCGTCCCGACCGCCGGCGGTCCCGACAGCGACCTCTCCGCCGCCGTCGCACGCGACCTCCGCTCCGAATACGGCTCCACGGTCGAACTCCTGTACGTCCGCGACGACGACGAGAGCCGGGACGACGCCGGCGAGTTCCTCGCGGACTGGGCGGTCGACCACGACCTGAAGGACGCCGAGTTCACTATCGAAGAGGGCGACGTCGAGGAAGCCATCGAACGCCGCGCTCGCGACGCCACCATGCTCCTCGTCGGCGCGACCGAACGCGGCCTCATCAGTCGCCTCGTCGGCGGCACGCTCGTCATGGACGTCGTCGACGACGTCGACTGCTCGGTGCTGCTCGCCGAGAAGAAACGCCGCCGCACGCTCAAGGAACGCCTCTTCGGGAACGAATGACCGCACCGGCCTCGTCGACGTAGACGCCCGCGTCCGGAACGCGTTCTTCGATCACTACCCTGGTCCTTCACCCGGAATCAGCCAGGGATGACTCTCGCACGCTCGAGTGCGGGCCCCTGGACTCGTCAGTACACGGTCGACTGCATCAGCGAGAGCGTTTCACGACGAGATCGACGTGGACCTCGTCGAAACCCGTCATCGCGCACACGTACACCACCGCCTCGCGCACGCTCGATGCGTGCTTCAGGAACCGAGACCATCCAACGACACCGAACGCGTCGTCGAGCACGTGAAACACGGCAACGGAACCACCGCCCGAATACCGCACACGGCAGCCATCACTCCCGCACGCACCCCAACAGCAACGATCGACCTCGCGAGCGTACCACCCCGCGCCCGCGACGAACGCGGACCCCACGACTCCCATCAACGAGCGGACCACACGACCCACCATCAACGAGCGGACCACACGACACCAAAGACGACCCAGACAACACACCTCCCACGTCGAGAGCACCGTGTCCGACGCCCGCACCGACACACACCGACCGCCACACTCGATCCACGACGAACCCTTCACGCGTCGCTACCGAACCACTATAGAACGGAAAGAGAGGAGAGAACCGCAGTCAGTCGCCGAACATCTGGCGCATCATCGGGTGCATCTCCATGAGTTGCTCCTCGGCGATCTCCTCGTACAGCTTGTACGTGATGGAGACCGCGAGCAGCAGCCCAGTTCCGGAGACACCACCGATGGTACCGAGCATGTTCGCCATGACCGCCAGCAATCCGACGAGGGCACCACCGATGACGGTCACGTGCGGGATGTACCGCTCCATGACCTTCTCGATGACACCGACGTTCTGACGGAACCCGGGAATCTGCATCCCGGAGTTCTGGATCTGCTTCGCGGTCGACCGCGGACCCATGTCGGCGGTCTCCACCCAGAAGATGGCGAAGATCGCACCGCCGATGATCATGAACGTCAGGTCGACCGTGACCCGAGTCACGACCTGCCAGATCTCCTGGCTCGGACCGCTCGCCAGCCACCACATCCAGTCAGTCGGCTGGCGGATCGGCGCCATGTAGTAGAACAACCCGCCGACCGGGCTGTTCGGGCCCTGAGCCGTCTGCGAGTACAACCCGAGCCACGGCATCTGCACGCCGAGGATCTCGATGACCACTCGCCCATCCGCTGTCGGCGACCCAGCCTGCGAGACGATGATACGCCCGAGGAACTGGAGGTTCGCCTGCAGCGCGCGAACGAGGATCATCGGCAGGACGCTCGCGTAGATGAGCTTCACGGGGAACCGACCACGTGCACCCTTCACGCGAGCGTGACTCAGCGGAATCTCGATCCGGACCGACTCCGCGTACACGACGATCACGAAGATCGCGAGCGTCGTGATGAGCGCGATGACCTGGCCCTGCGAACCGAGGACGTTGTCCACCGACAGCGCCGTGTCACCGAGCACCATCCCCGCCCAGTTGAACACCAGGCCGTTCCGCGGCCCGATGATACCCGTGACGAGACTCTCGGAAACACCTGCGACGATGAACAACCCGATACCGGACCCGACACCCCACTTCGAGATGACCTCGTCCATGAACAGGATGAGGAGGCCACCCACGA
Organism: Halorubellus litoreus; assembly: GCF_037081675.1. Lineage (GTDB taxonomy): Archaea > Halobacteriota > Halobacteria > Halobacteriales > Natrialbaceae > Halorubellus > Halorubellus litoreus. Next base: position 147,948 of record NZ_JAZAQL010000006.1, read on the forward strand.
AGATCTGGGCGAACAACAGCCCCTGGACACCGGCGATACCGATACCGAGCTGTTGCGCGAGCGCCTGATCCGCGGGCAAGAACCCGCTGAGGACCATCGGTAGCCCCGTCAAGACGATCATGAACACGACGAGGAGTTTCTGGAGGCCCTGATAGAGCACCTGATCACGCGGATCGTCCGTGTCCAACCCGAGGAGGTTCGCACCCCCGAGCAACTGCAGGACGATGCTCGCCGTGACGATCGGTCCGATACCGAGATGCAGGACCGTGAACTGGCCGCCCGCGAGGATCGCGCGGAACTGCCCGAACAGGTCCTGGCCACCGCCAGCCGGCAGCCCCCAGAGGGGAACGCTCGTGAGGAAGAAGTACAACACGAGCACGCCACCGGTCCACATCAGTTTGCGCTTGAACGGCACGTGACCCTCCGGTCGCTCGACCGTGGGCATCCGCGTGAGTACCGGTTCCGCAGCCTCCTTCCATCCCATAGATTACTCCTCGTCGTCGTCCGATCCCTGAGTGTCTTCCGATTCGGCGAGCGCCTCGCCGCGCTCGGAGAGCTCCGCACTGCCACCGGCTTCCTCGATGAGGCCGCGAGCGCTCGCCGAGAACGCGTCCGCAGTCACGTGCAGTTCGTTCCGAACCTGCCCGTTCCCGAGGACCTTCACCGCGTCAGCCTCCCACGCGTCCTCGACGACGTCGCGCGCGTCGATGACGTACGCGTCGCCGTCCTTCTCGGCGTCGCCCTCAGCAGCGTACAGGACCGCGTCCTCGTCGAGCTTCTGCACCGAGATCTCGACGACGTCGTCCTGCGCGTCCTGCGGCCGCTTGAAGCCGTGTTTGCCGATCGGCTCGTAGTTGTGGAACTCGTGCTTCGTCCGTCCTGCGCGACCACGCCCACCACGGTGCCCGGCACCACGCCGGTTCTTGTGTGTGCCGCCACCGTGCGTGCGCGAGCCACGCTGTCTACGTTTCTTACTCATGGTTATCGCATCGCCTTGAGGAGCCCGTCGATATCACCCGTAGAGTGCTTGCCGATCTGGCCGCTCTCCTGGGTGGGGTGCTTGATGCCGTCGTGGCCCTTCCGGGGCGGGTGCAGGCGCAGGCACGGTGCCAGGCCCTGCTCGCGGAGCGTCGTCTCCTCCGCGATCAACGCCGCCGCAAGACCCTCGAAGTCCTCGAAGTCCGTGTGCTCGGCGAGGTACTCGCCGTCCACGTCAGCGTCGCCCTCGAGCGGTTCCGCGCGCTTCGAGAGGACCGTCGCGAGGACGTCCTCGCTGGGTTCGCCCATCGCCACGTAGTCGTTGACCTTCGTCAACATCCCCGTGTAGCTGTCCGTCTCCGGAACCAGCGCACAGTGATTGACCTCGTGGACGTTCAGCATCTCCAGCGTGTCCTTGATGTCGCCAGCCATGTCGACCTCACCGCGGAGCTGCACGACGGCCTTCATTGTTCGACCTCCCCCGCACCCTCGGACTGCCCGCGCGTGCGAGCACCACGAGACTGCGAAGCGTTCTGGAGCGCGTTGAACGTCGCCTTCGCCAGGTTCACCGTCGTCCGCGTGTTCCCGTAGGACTTCGTCCACGCGTCCTCCACGCCAGCGAGCTCCAGGACGTTCCGAACCGTCTCACTCGCCGCGAGCCCGAGCCCGAGCGGCGCCGGAATGAGTTCGACCTCGACCGAACCCGCCTTCCCGCTCGTCTTGTGCGTGAGCGAGTGCGGCTTCGTCGAACGGTCCTCCCACGACCCGGAGCCACGAGGCACGTCGATGATGTTCAGCTTCGCGATGTCGATGGCCTTCTGGATGGCAGCACCGACCTGGTCGTCACGACCCTCGGCGTACCCGACGTACCCGTCGCGGTTGCCGATGGCGACGACACAGCGGAACTTCACCCGTCGCCCGGAGTCGGTCATGCGCTGGACCATGTTGATGTCCAGCACTTCGTCGTCCAGCCCCGGCAGGAGCTGGTCGACGACCTCGGCCTCCTTCAGCGGAAGCCCGGAATTGAGGGCCTGCTCCATCGTCTCGATGTCGCCCTCCTGCACCTTCTTACCGAGGCGAGTGACGGGTTCCCAGCCGTCGTTGTAGTTGTCGTTACTCATTGTTCCATGAGGGTTTCCCGCACTTCGTCGAAGTGCTCGGGAAGAGCTGTTGCGTCGAACTCGCCCTGATAGAGCGGTTCGTCGAGCTGTTCTGCGTACTCGGCGATGTGCTCACCGCGGTTCCGCGGCCACTCCGCGAGCACCGCGTCGTTGTGAGGGATGTCCAGGCCCGCGTCGATCGCGCCCTCCTGGATGGCGAACACCTTACTACCGGGCGTCGCCGTGTTCAGACCGATGTCGAGGACCGCCTCCTCGAGACCAGCCTCGACCGCGCGCTGCCCAGCCAGAAGGCCGGTCAGGTACGCAGCCGGAAGGTTCCCCGTCGGAGCCTCCCATCCAAATTCTTCGAGATCGCTCGAGTGTGCAGCCGCGAGCGTGTCGTCACCGTCCGGACCAGGGAGCACCAGCTGCGCCGTGACGTGCCGGTTGCTCTTTCGAGCGACCAGGCGCGGCTTCCCGGATTTCAGGAGGCGCAACCTCTGATGGTAGTCCGTACGGACCTCGCGGCGACGTCGCATCGGAACCTTGTATCGTGGTCCTGTCGCCATTATTCGTCACCGTAGTTGTTGTCGATATAGTTCAGCAGGTACTGGACGCTCCGGAACTCCCCACCACGAGCCTTGTTGTAGAGCTCGCGGTACTGCGAACGGTCGATCTCGCCGTTCCCGCGGAGTTCGTTGAGCTTCTTTCGCTGCGCGCGAATGCGCTTCTCCCACGCATCCTTCGAGTTCTCGCGAGCACCGGCCTTCCCCTTGCGGGAGCCCGGGCCCTTCTGGTGGCCGTACGCGCGCTTCGCTTTGCGCTCGCGCGACCGACCCTTCGAGATACCCTTCTTCTCCTCTGCTCGAATCGTGCCGTCGTCGACGAGCTCGCGGATGTCCTCGCGCGTGATCGCTTCCGCGATCTCGCCCTGCTGGTCGGGGTCGAACCAGACGCGGCTCTTCCCGACGTCGAGGACGTCCGCAGCCAGTCGCTTCTGTGCGGACAGATCACTCATCGGAATCGACCTCCACTTCGACGTAGGTCGGATTCAGGACGCGGATCTCGGCGTCCTCCGCGTGCTCTTCGATGCGCTCGCGTTTGCGAGCACCGACCGCGGACGCGATACGGACCGCTTCCGTGTCACCGTCGACGCCCTCGAGGTCGTCCACGTTGTGCACGCGAACCTCCTCGAAGCCGGACGGATGCTTGCCGCGCACCGCCTTCGGCGTCCGGAAGCCAGCCTGCACCTTGTCGCCCTTGCCCTTCACACCACGTCGCTGCTTGGACAGCTGCCCGCGCGGCTTCCGCCACGAGGTCGGCGTCCGCTTCTTCTTGTGGTAATCCTGGCGGTTGAACTGCGGCTTGCCGACGCGACGACGCTGCTCGAGGAGGCGCTCCTCCTCGTCGGAAAGCGACGGCGTCTTCTCGGTCAAGCCACGCGGCTGGAGTTCGGTCTCGACGTCCTCCTCGGCCTCCTCGGCCTCGGACTCGTCGTCCTCGATCTCCGCCTCGGTGTCCTCGCTAACCTCGAGGTCACCGACGTCAGCCTTGATACGCGCAGCGAGCGCGTTCCCGACGCCGTCGACCTCCGCGAGCTCGGACTGGGACGCCGCCTTGATGTCCTCGACGGACTCGTAGCCAGCGTCCTCGAGCGCGTCGGCCTTCGACGGCCCGACACCGCTGATGTCTTCGAGATTCTCGGGTTCGTCAGCCATCTATCAGGCACCTCCTTTGCGGGGTTTCTGCGTGATGTACACGCCGTCCTGGAAGACACGCGTGTCCTTCCCGGAGACCTTCGTGAGCTGCTCGATGTCCGCGGCGGTCTGCCCAACTGCCTCCTTGTCCGCACCGCTGATGGTGAGCTCCTCACCATCGACAGAGACGGTGGTGTCGCCGTGGATAGTCGTCCGTCGCGGTGCCTTCTCGCCGAGGAAGTTCTCGATCACGACCTCGCCGTTCTCGACGTCCACCTGCATCGGGAAGTGAGAGTAGAAGACCTCCATCTCGTACTCCCAGCCCTCGGTGACGCCGTGGAACATGTTCTGGACGTGACTCTCGAACGTTCCGACCGTCGCCGTCGTCTTCGCGTCGTCCGCGTCAGAGGAGATGACGACCATCTCGTCCTCGACGTCGACGGAGACGTCCGGGTACCAGAGCCGTCGTGTGACGGCTCCGTTCGGACCCTCGACCGTCAGGTCGAGATGGTCCACGTCGGCGGTTACGTCGTCCGGAATCTGTAGTTCTACTCGCATGATTCAGTACACGTACGCGATGACCTGACCGCCGATGCCCTTGTCACGAGCCTCGTAGTGACTCATGACGCCGTGACTCGTCGTCACGATGAGCGCGCCGTAGTCCCGCGCCGGAAGGAACCGCTTCTCCCAGCGCTCGAACTCGTCCGCGCCAACCGAATACCGGGGCTTGACGGGGCCACACTCGTTGATCTGGCCTTTCAATTCGATTTCGAACTCGCCGGATTTACCGTCGTCGACGTACTCGAAGCCGTCGATGTACCCGCGGTCGTAGAAGACCTCGAGTACGCTACCGATCTCGTTCGAAGCGGGCGATACCTTGTGCGTGAGATGCCCGACACTCTCGGCGTTATCGAGGCCGGAGAGCGCGTTGCTGAACGGGTCGCTTGCTGTCATTGTTATCGGTACTTCTTGAAGCCCATGTCGCGAGCGATCTCTCGGAAGCACTGTCGGCAGAGCCAGATGTCGTACTTCCCGACGAGACCCTGCTCTCGGCCGCAACGCTGGCATTCCTCCAGCTGACCGGTCCGCTTTGCGGCGTGCTCTCCAGTCTGCTCGCGCTCTTGTTCGCTTTCACTCATCGTTAACCTCCACGTCGAACGACGACTCGACGAATCGAACCGCGTCCTCGGGGTTCAGTCGGTGCTTCGACGGCAGGCTCTGCGTGCGCTTGTCGCGCTTCGCGACGCGGTAGCCCGGTCGAACGAGGTTCACGGTCACGTCCAGGCCGTAGATCCCGACGTTCGGGTCGTACTCCTGGCTCGGGAAGTCCGTGTGCTCGTCGACGCCGAAACTGAAGTTTCCAGTGTCGTCGAACTGGGACGCCTCGAGTTCCGCGATCGAGAGCGTCGTCTCGAGGAACTCGGCGGCGTCGTCACCGCGGAGCGTGACCTTCGCACCGATCGGGTCACCCTGACGGATACCGAAGTCCGGCATCGTCGACTTGGCCTTCGTCCGAACGGACTGCTGGCCGGTGACGCTCTCGATGATGTCCTCCGCGTCCGCGAGCGCACGCCCACCTTCGCCGACGCCCATGTGGACGACGACCTTCTCGATCGTGGGTTCGCGCATCTCGTGGAACTCGGCGGACTCACTCTCGCTCATCAGTCCTCACCTCCCGTGGAGGCGGTGAAGTTCTCGTCGATCACGACGACGTACTCCTCGACGGTATCGTAGGAGCCATCGTCCTGCTCGACGGTCACCGTGTTCGACCCGCTGCCGTGCGTGACGGCGATGTCCGCGACCTCGCCGATCTCGCCGGCGTGACTGCCGCGGACCGCCGTGACGAGCGCACCCTCCTCGTAGGGGAAGTGCGCGACGATCTCGTCGTTCTCGAAGTCGACGACGATCGAGTCCTTCGCGGCGTACTCGCTCGCGTCCTCGAGCTGGAGCGTCTGCCCGTCGTGGAGCGAGAGCTGCGTGTCACCACCAGTGACCTGCTGCTTGCCCGTGATCTTCCCGAGCTTCGCGTCCGCCGCATCGGCGTCGATGGGCGTGAGCGCGAGTCGACCGCCTTCGTCGGGGAAGACACGGTAGTGCTCGCCGCGCTCGGTGAACGCGATGATGTCGAACATCCCGATGGGGCGCTGCTCGTCGCTGACGGCGTCGCCGTTCACGAGCACGGACCCCTGATTCAGGGCGTAGCGAGCTTCCTTCTTCGAGTCGACGTACCCGAGGACGTCACGGAGCAGGATGACCAGCGGGACACCCTCCTCGCCGTGCGGGCCGGCGTCGGCCTTCACGGTGAACGTCTCGGTCTTGCGCTCGACTGGCCAAGACTTCGGAACCGAGAGTCGCTTCTGGTGTTTCGTCATTCGTCATCACCTCTGAGGCGTGCCTCGCGCACGTCGTCCTCGAGATCGAGGTCCGTGATGCGGAGGTTCGACGCGTCGAGGGCGCGCGGGACGTCCTCGCCGTCGGCCTTCTCGAGCGTGACGTCCTCGACGTGCACGACCGCCTCGCGGAGGTCGACGTCGAGCACTTCGCCCTCGGTGCCCGCGAAGTCGCCGCGGAGCACCTCGACCGTGTCGCCCGCGTTCACGCGAGCGCGACGACGGTCGAACTCCTCGCGGAGCTCGTCGGAGAGCGTCGAACGAACCTGCTTCTGCTTCTCGTGAAGCGACGCACGCTCGGTCTGATTTCGCTGTTTGGTTGGTTGTCGTGTCATACTATCATCGTCGCAGTGGACGCAATCGAACCGAATCGTTCGGCCACCTCGCGCGCAATCGGACCCTTGATCTCCGTCCCCTGAGGCTCCTCGTTCTCGTTCACGAGGACGGCCGCGTTGTCCTCAAACTTGACGCGAGTGCCGTCGGGACGACGGATGGGCTTGCGCTGACGGATGATGACGGCTTCCTTGACCTGACGACGCTCTTCGGGCGTCCCCTTGGTCACCGAGACCGTCACCTTGTCACCGACGCCCGCCTTCGGGTGTCGGTTCTTCGTGCCGTGGTAGCCGGCGACGCTGATGATCTTCACTTCACGAGCGCCCGTGTTGTCCGAACACGCCACGAGCGAGCCCTTCTCCAGGCCCTGCGTGACGTCGGCCTTCAGGGCTTCCATCAGGCGTCACCTCCCTCGCCGTCGAGCACTTCGACGACGACGTGAGATTTCGTTTTCGAGAGCGGTCGTGTCTCTGCGATGCGGACCGTGTCGCCTTCCGAGAGTTCCATGCACGTCGGTGCATGGGCGGGTACCCGCGAACGCCGCTTCATGTAGCGGTCGTACTTGGGGACTCGCACGTCGTACTCTCGCTCGACGACGACGGTCTTGTCCATGTCGGTGGAGGCTACCGTACCTTCGAGGGTCTGGCCGCGCACGGCAAGCGAGCCGTGGAACGGACAGTCCTCGTCAGCACAGGAGTCCTCCGGTTCTGGTACGTTCAGTCCTATCGCCATTTCGAATCACCTGCAGTTTCCGATCGGAGTGCGGGTCGTGAGAGCAACCGGTCGCCATCCACCGTAACGTAGGCCACGCCGTCGCCCGACCCGGACTGACCGGCGCGGACGCCAGCAGTATCCCGGCCGAGTTTCGACGCGGTCCCCGACCGCTTCTCGCGGTCGGCGGCTTCATCTGTGACCTGGAACTCGAACACCGCGGACTCCTTCGGCACTTGCCGCACCCGAGACTCCCCATCGCGCACGTCCTCGACGTGCAGCGTGTTCCTCGATTCGAGGACGACACGCCCCGCTATCCCGACGAGGTCGGGGTTCGCGGCATCGACGACCTCCACGAGGAGGCCGTTGAGTTCGTGTCGTGGGAGCGTCTCGGGTGTCAGTGCCATGGTCGCTTACTCGTGGTCGCCTTCTTCCGTCTGAATCGTCTTGATGCGAGCGATCGTCTTCTTCAGTTCGCTCACGCGCCCGGGGTTCTCGGGCGCACCACCGGCTGCCTGCACCGCCTTCGTGTTCAGGAGCTCGGTCTCGAGCTCCTCCAGCTCCTCTTCGCGTTCGGTGGCCGTCATGTCGCGGATCTCTTCGGTGTGGAGAATCGCCATGACTTACTCCTCCGTGTCCTCTGCTTCGTCGTCCATCTCGTCCATGAGCTCTTCGGCTTCGGCTTCGACGGCCTCGTCGAGGTCCTCGAAGTCCTCCTCGATGTCGTCGTCGGTCGGGACGTCGACGTCCTCGTCGACGACCTCCTCGTCGAGTTCGTCCTCGATGACCTCCTCGACGACGTCCTCGTCGACCGCGTCGACGGCGTCGTCGTCGGCGTCCGCGGACAGGTCGTCCTCGGCTTCCTGGACGTCCTCCTGGATCTCCGCGAGCTCCTCGTCGTCGGGTTCCTCGATGAGGTCCGCCGCCTCGTTGGCCTCGACAGCCTCGGGCGCGACCTCGTTGACGTCCATGTCGGCGTGCACGCCGAAGTCGTCGGGGAGTTCCGCACCCGGCGGGATGATCTTCACGTCGACACCGATCGTGCCGAGTTTCATCACCGCGACGCCCTGGCCGTGGTCGACGACCTCCTCAGCGGGCTCGCCGTTGTGCTTGATGTACCCGTCGTTGAACTTCTCGACGCGCGACCGCGCACCCGTGACCTTCCCGGAGAGGACGATCTCGGCGCCGAGCGCGCCAGCGTCCATGATGCGTTCGAGGGTCGTGTGACCGGCCTTCCGGAAGTACCAGCCACGCTCGAGCGCGTTCGCGAGACGGTCCGCGACGATACGCGCGTTCAGGTCGGGTTCGTCGACCTCCTGCACGTCGATCTGGGGGTCCTCGAGGTTGAATCGCTCCTCGAGCTGGGTGGTGACCTTCCGGATGTTCTTCCCACCTTTCCCGATGACCATCCCGGGCTTCTCCGCCTTGAGGACGATCTGCATGCCCATCGGCGTCGGCGCCATCTCCATGCCGCCGTAGCCGGCGCGACCGAGCTCTTCCGCGAAGAACTCGTCGATCTGGGAGCGCTGCATCCCGTCCTGGATGAATTGATGTTCGTCAGCCATTATGCTTCGACCTCCTCGACGACGATCTCGACGTCGACCTCCGGCGTGTTCCACGGCGACGCCCGCCCCATCGCGCGGGGCTTGCGGCCCTGAGACTCGCCGACCTTGTGTGCCGCACAGTGCGCGATCTCCATGGATTCACCGTCGAACCCCTGGTGGTCCGCGTTCGCGGCGACGTTCGTGAGCAGTTCCTTGAACGCCTTGCTGGCCTTCTCGGGGAAACGACCGGCGTCCCAGCCGTCGATGTCGCTACGGTGCCCGACACCGCTGTTGTGCTGCTTGAACGGCACCGAGCGGTCGCCGGCGATGACGTCGTCGAGGTACGCTTGCGCGTCCGCGACGGTCATCCCCTTGATCTCTCGCGCGATGGCCTTGCTGTGCTTGTTGCTCATGTGACGCTCCCGGAGCATGGCTTTCGCCGTCGAATCCGGATCCGCGTCGACGCTGTAACTGATTCCCATGGTTTACTTGAGTGGCACGAACTTCGAGGACCGCGTCGCCCCGATCCCGGCCTGTCCGTGCTCGACGGACGTTCGCGTGAGCTGGAACTCGCCGAGGTAGTGCCCGATCATCTCGGGCTCCACTCGAACGCGCTCGAACTCCTGGCCGTTGTAGACGGCGAACGTGAGGCCGACGAACTCCGGCAGCACGACCATGTCGCGCAGGTGCGTGCGGAGCGGGTTGTTCGCGGTTTCCTCTTCGGTCGCGTCGCGAGCCTCCTCGATGAGCTTCTGCTTCTCCACGGAGAGGCCGCGTTCGATACTTCGCCGCTGGCGAGCGGGCAGCAGTTCCGCGACGTCCTCCAGGTCGAGTTCCTGGAGTTCGTCGAGCGTGTGGCCGCGGTACGTGAACTCCTCGTCCTCGTCCCGGCCGGTTCGGTATTCCTGATTCGTCATTTGTTACCACCTCGGCCCGTGCGTCGGGAGGAGATGTCGCCGACCTTGCGGCCCGGCGGCGCGTTCCGCGACACGGACTTGGGCTGACCCGGGTGCTGGCGGCCACCGCCACCGAACGGGTGGTCGACGGCGTTCATCGCCACACCACGCACGGTCGGCCACTTGCCACCGCGGGCACGCATCTTGTGGTACTTGTTCCCCGCCTTCACGAACGGCTTCTCCGTCCGACCGCCACCGGCGACCACGCCGACCGTGGCGCGGCAGTCCGGCGACAGGCGCTTCATCTCGCCGCTGGGCAACTGGACGACCGCGGCGTCGCGGTCGTGCGTGATGAGGTCCGCGCTCGTACCCGATGCACGCGCGAACTTCCCACCGTCACCCGGCTGGCGCTCCACGTTACACACGGGAACACCCTCGGGGATCTCCGCCAGCGGCATCGTGTTGCCGGGCTTGATCTCCGAGGAGATACCAACCTGCAGTTCGTCGCCGACCGCGATCCCTTCGGGCGCGAGCACGAGACGACGGTCGCCGTCCTCGAACTCGACGGCCGCGACGGGCGCGGAGCGAGCAGGGTCGTGCTCGATGTCGACGACCTCGCCCGCGACGACGTCCGATTCCTCGAGCTTCTTGTGTGAGAGGTCAGCCTTGTAACGGTGACTGGGGGCTCGGAACGTCGAGCCACCACGACCGCGTCGCTGCCCCTGGATTCTGCGTCCCATTCTTAGAACACCCCGATGCGGGAGGCCACTTCCTGCGCGTCGTCGTCCTCGCTCAGACGAACGATCGCCTTCTTCTGGCCTTTCATCGTGATCATCGTGTTCACGTCGTCCACGTCGACCTCGAACTGCGACTCGACGGCCTCGCGGACGTCGATCTTCGAGGCTTCGTCGTGCACGACGAACTGGAGCTTGTTCTCGAAGTCCATGTCGTTCATCGCCTTCTCGGTGACGAGCGGGAACCGAATGACGTCGGCGCTCATCGCTCGTTCACCTCCGCGACGGCGGACTCCGTCCAGACGGTGAGTCGACCGGCGTGCGTGCCGGGCGCGAGGTCCTCGACGTCGACGTTCGCCGCGGTGGCGACGTCGGCACCGGCGAGGTTCCGCGCGGCCTTCGACGGGCCCGCGTCACTGGACGTGACGAACAGCACGGACTTCGGCTCCGTGTACTTCCGGCCACGGGCCTTCCCCTGGCCTGCGCGGACCGAGCGCCCCTCGTCAGCGCGCTCGACGTCCGCGTCGAGCCCGAGTGCTTCGAGGAGCGCGACGACCTCCTTGGTCTTCGCGAGGTCCTCGAACTCGTCGGACACGACGACGGGCAGGTCGAGGTCGTCGTCGAACTCGTGGCCGCGCTCGGCCACGCGCTCTGCGTCCACGGTCGCCGCGACCGCGGAACGGAACGCGAGCTTGCGTTCCTTCTTGTTGATCGACTTCCCCTGCTCTTTCTCGGCCTTCGGCGGATGCGCCTTGCGACCCCCGACAGTCTGGGGGACGCGCGCACCCTGACCGTTCGTGCGCGGCACGTGCGCCATGCCACGCCCGGAGCCGGGCGATTCCGCGGACGTCCGGAGGCCCGCGTGCGGGTCCGCTCCGTAGTCCTGCTTCGCGTTTGCCTGTGCGACGCCGACCGCTCGCTTGATGAGGTCCGGGCGGAACTGCGTCCCGAAGACCTCCGGCAGCTCGAGCGAGTCGGACTCGTCGCCGTCCAGGTCGTAGATTGTCGCGTTCATGATTTAGCCCTGGTTCGATGCTGTGGAGACGTACCGGACCTCGGGGTCGAGGCGCGGTTGCTCGTTCGGTCGGATAGCCGGGCGAAGTCGGAGCAGGCGCTGGTCGGGACCAGGCACGCTCCCCTTGACGAGCGTGTACGGACCGTCGACCTCGCCGTAGTTGACGAAGCCGCCGTCGACGTTCGCGTCGTCACCGTCACCGAGCCCGAGAATACGCTTGTTGAGCTCGGTGCGCTGGTGGTAGCCAGTTTGGCCCTGCTGGGGGACCGTCGAGCGAACGCGGCTCGGGTTCCACGGACCGAGGTTCCCGATGCGGCGCCGCCAGCCCTGGCGGGCGTGCTTGCCCTTCCGCTTCTGGACGCCCCAGCGCTTGACGGGACCCTGGGTGCCCTTGCCCTTCGTGACACCGGCGACGTCCGCGAGTTCGCCCTCGCGGAAGACGTCCGTCGTGTCGTGCGCGCCGCCGTCCTCGAGGAGTTCGAGGCCGTAGTCGACGCGGTCGTCGATGGAGCCACCGCCGATGCGGGTCTCCATGACGTCCGGCTTCTTCTTCGGGACCGACGGGACGCTACGGGGCGTCGTGTGCGTGATCGCACGGACGTCCGCGATGTCCGCCTCGTCGACGGTCGCGCGGAAGTCGTCGGCCTTCGTCTCGAAGTCGACGTCCTCCGGGACGTCGAGGACGCGGTCGAGGTCGTCGTCGACCTCGGGCGCCCAGACTTCGGTGAGCGGCTGCTTGCCGTAAGGTGTGTTCTCGTACGCTCGCAGGGCGACCGCCTTCATCGGCGGCGTCTCGATGATGGTCACGGGAACGGTCTCCTCCATCCCTTCGCGGGGGGAGTCGGACTCGTCGTTGATCATCACCACGTGCGTCATGCCGGCTTTGTAGCCGGCGAAAGCCTGCAGCGTCGGCTGTCCATCGTCCTCGGGCCACGAGTTGAATCGCGGCGTCTCGCTAGACGCGCGAACTCGTGGGCCGAATCCGAGCGAGCCTTTGCGTGGTCTGCTTGGTTGTGGCATGCTGTTACCTCGTTAGGGTGAGGCAGCCGAGTGTGGCGAACATCGCTTCTTCGGTTCGCACGACCTCGCTGCCCTGGTTCGGGATCGAATTCACCCAGAGGTCGAACCCGGGTAGGTCACCGGATTCGACGGTGTTCGAGTCCACGGCGTCGGCGTCGACGCCGAGGATTGGCGGCAGTCCTCTGTCGGGCGCTCCGAAGACGACGGTCAGTCCGTCGTCGTGGATGCGCCCGGCGAGCGTGTCCAGCCTGGACACGGAGAGTTCCTCCCCGTGTCGTGAAGCGGCGATGGTCACGCCCGCGTCCTCACGGCCGAGTGCTGCCGAAATGGTCGATTGCTCCACGTCGAACCCCGGGAGTGGGGCGTCGACGAGTCGCGCACGAACCGGTCGTCTCGAAGAGACCCTGACGGTCACGCGCTCTCCCTCAGCCACCTCCATCGCCGGAGGGACGTTGAGGGAGATCGGGTGTTGCAGTCCGCAATTGACCCGGACGCGCCCTTCAGGTCCGACCTCGGTCACGATTCCCTGTCTTAACGACTCCGAATCGTTCGATTCGGAGCCGGTCTGTGACGCCGGGAGGAGCGGCGGCAGGACACCGACGTACTCGAGTTCTGGCCGTTTTCCCCATGCCTCGCGTTTGAGGTAGGGGGGCGTTGCGGCGTATTCGAGTACGGTGCGTACGAAGTCCCCGCCTCGTTTCCGTTCGCCGTCTTCGTCGGGGAAGACGACGAGTCGGTCCGCCCGGAAGATGGTCGCCGCGCGGGCGACGTAACCGAGTTTGCGAGTTGCCTCGCGTTTGTCCTCGGCTTCCCGGGTGAGGGAGGACGGCACGAGTACGCTGGTGGTCATGCCGTGACGCTTTCTCGCCTCGTCACTAGACTGTGCCGATTGTATTCGAACGCGCCATAAAAGGGTGCCGAATTGTATTTGGGGTTGTGAGGCGCTCTCAGCCCACTAGCCGCGTGTTTCGAGTTCACAAGGTGACGCATTGGCGTGGGTTGGTTTCGCACGCAGGGTGGCTAGCCGGCCTCGCGAGGAAGGGGCGGGCGAGGCAGGCCCCAAGGGCGTGGGCGCGTGCGACCGCTCGCGTGACGACCGGTTCGGTGCCGCGGTCGCTGGCCTTCGCTCGCGCGAGCGCTCGCGCACGTAGAGAAGACATAGTCTGGAGTCTCGACCCCGGCGCCCTGTGGTGGTTCCACGTCACGAACGCGCCACGATTCGGAACCCTTATCTGTAACCCGGCCACTACGATTAGGTACGCGAAAGCGTGACCGCGCGCAGATAGTGTAGTGGTATCACGTGACCTTGCCATGGTCACAACCTGGGTTCAAATCCCAGTCTGCGCATTCTTCCGGTTTCCCAGACGACGAGCGTAGCGAGTCGTCCGAAACCGGAAGAATCGGTATCTGGGATTTGAGCAGACGAGTCGCAGCGCCGAACGCAGTGAGGCGACCGTCTCGTCGCGTTCAAATCCCGGTCTGCGCACTTCTCTCGACGACAACGCCGACGAGCACCGCATAGCGGTGCGAGTCATGCGCGTCGGCGAGTGCAGTCGAACGCTGGGATTTGAGCGGGGAGCGCGCAGCCGAGCGAACCGAGGACCGTGCGACCGAGTTCAGGTCCTGGTCTGCGCACGTTTCGTCGTCTCGGAGTCGACGAGCGTGGCGAGGCGGCTGCGTTCGTCGAGGTCGAACGAGTGGATTTCGGGGTTCGAGTGACGGGGGTCGCTCGGTGTCGTCGGTTGTGAGTGCACCTGGTTGTTCGTGGTCGGTGCGGTCGGGTGGGTGGCGCGTGGTGCTGGCGGGGTGAGGGCGTCGTGTTCGCGGTCAGTCCTCGGGTTGCGTGGTGAGGTGTTGGATGACCTCGAGCGCGTCGGTTTCGTCGATGGTGTCGGATTGGACGGTGGCGTGGATGACTTTGGCTGCGAGTTCGGTGTCTCGGAGTGGTGAGGTAGGTGCTGGGTTCGTCGTGCTGGTGGTGAGGCGTCGTTCGAGTTCGGTGACGGTGGTGGCGAGGTCGTCGACGGCGTCGGCGAGGGTCGTGTCGACGGCGTCGTCGCCGTCGTCGTGGTCGGGCGAGCGCGGTGGTCGTGTCTCCGCGAGTGCCGTTGCGACGGTTCGGTCGACGCCGGTCGTCTCGGTCGTCTGTGCTGCGTCGAGTGGTTCGGCGACCGTTTCGTCTGATGATTCCGCTGCGTCGGCGTCGTGCTCGTCGGTCGACTCGCTCGGTTCAAGCGCGTCGGTTCGGGCCGTGTCGGGGTCGTCTGGGTCGCTCGGCTCGTCGTCGGTCGGCCGGTCGTCCGTCGGTGCCGACGGCTCGTCTGCTGCTGGTTCGTTCGCACTCGCATCCTGCTCGTCCGTGCCCGCTTTCGCGTTGCGCGTGCTCCCGGAGGCGTCGTCGGTCGTCCTGGGTTCGTCGGCCGTCCCGGGCTCGTCGGTTGGGGCGTGTTCGTCGAGCTGGAGGTCGGCGACGTACGACTGGCGGTTCGCCCAGTCGAAGCCGTCGATGGCGTTGAGTTGCGTGCTGACCGTCGCCTGACTGACGTCGAACGTCGCCGCGATCTCGCTCTGGGTTGCGTCGGGACGCGCTTTGATTGCGGCGAGGTACTCGCGTTGCCGGTCGGTCAGTGACTCGACGCGGTCGGGTGTTGTCTCGTTCGCGTCCGTCCGCCCGTCGTCGCTGTCGGTCCCGTCGTCGCTGTCGGTCCCGTCGTCGCTGTCGGCCGCGTCCACATCCGCTTCCCCGTCGGACCCGTCCGCGTCGACGCCATCCTCGGACCCAACGATTGACGGTGGCGTGGTCGCGCCGGCGTCCTCGTCGGCCGCCGCGACCGTGGCCAGTCCACTCCCGTCCGATGCGGTTGCGGACGCGTCGGCGCTGCTCGCGGTCGGACTGCCAGTGCTCGCCGACGGGTCACCGTAGTCGTCGAGGACGCGTTCGACGAGCGACGGCGACGCCGCCGAGACGCGCTCCGAGAGCTCCTCGATGGACGCGTCGGGTCGCTCTTCGGCGACGTCGAGGATCTTCTTGTGGACGATCGCTTTCGGCACTGTTCTTCCCCCTCCTGCGTCGTCTTGTCCGGATTGCATCCCCCTTCTGCCGGGTCATTACACAGTCCGCCGTATAGCGTTATTGCCCAGAATATTTTCATCAGCTACGCCGACCCTGCGTGGGAAAGCCGTGCTTGTCATCGGGCTGGTCGTCGGTGCGGACGGCTTCGTCGCGGTCGGCCGGCGGGTGCCGAGTGCTCGTCACCGGTCACCCGAGGCCAACGCCACCCTGCGGGTGCGTGCCACGTTGACGCGTACTGGAAACGCTTTTCCGGAAACCCCGTGACAGGTCGGGATATGGAGAAAGCACTGGCAGTCGTTCGAATGGACACAGGTGCGACGGAAGCGCTCGTCGAGGAGGCCGTGGAGCTGTGCGAGGGCGTCGACGCGGAACTCGTGCTCCTGCACGTGATGCCCGAGGACGAGTACGAGGACCGGATGGCGACGCGCCTGGAGACGGGGAGCGGTGGCGGGACGTTCTCCATCGACGAGGCCGAACGCGAGGCGACCCACATCGCGAAGGAGGCGGGTCGACGGGTCGTCGAGGAGCACGACGTCGACGTCGAGTACCGCGGTGTGGTCGGCCGCCTCGAGCAGGACGCCATCGAGATCGCCGAGGACGAGGGCTGCGACCACATGTTCATCTCGGGACGCCGCCGGTCGCCGAGCGGGAAGGCGTTCTTCGGTGACGTCACCCAGCGCATCCTCCTGAACTTCGACGGGCTGGTCACGGTATCGCTCTACGACGAGTGACCGCTCGGTAGGTCCAGCGAGGACAGTCGACGCGCTTTCGGTCGCGCTCGCCGAACGTTCCGGTATGACGACCGTAGCGTTCCTGTCGGTGGCACCGGTCACGGAGGACAGCATGGCTGGCGAGGTCGCGAAGGCCGTCGCCGCACTCGAGGAGTTCGACGTCGCGTACGAGACGACGCCGATGGGGACGACCATCGAAGCGGACGACGCCGAGACCGTGTTCGCGGCCGCGAGCGCCGCGCACGCCGCCGTCGACGGCGACCGCGTCTCCACGTTCCTGAAGGTAGACGACAAGCGCACCGTGGACACGACCGCCCGCTCGAAAGTCGACCGCGTCGAAGAAGAACTCGGACGCGACGCCCGCTCGACCCAGGACTGACCCCTGAGCGACGCGGCTCCCACCGGTCGCCGCGCCGCTCGTTCGGCGACTCCCGTTGGTCGTCGCACCCTCCGCGCCATTCGTATCGACCGCGAGCGACGCGGCTCCCACCGGTCGCCGCGCCGCTCGTTCGGCGACTCCCGTTGGTCGTCGCCCGAACTGGCGTCTTTTATTCGTGAGGGCGCGCTAGCGGGGGTATGGAGAGTCTGAATCGGATGGCCATCGAGCTCGTCGACGAGGCCATCGACTTCGCGGAGCAGTTGCACGTTGGGGCGTTCGAACTGGAGAACGAGGCGACAGTCCTGGACTTCGGCGTGGACTTCGACGGCGGGCTGGAGGCCGGCCTCCTCCTGTCGGAGATCCAGACCGCGGGGCTGGCGACCGTCCAGAGCGAGCTCGGCGACGTCGCTGGCGCGCCGCTATCGCACGTCGAACTGACGACCGACCACCCGGCGTACGCGCTGTTGTGCTCGCAGAAGGCGGGCTGGGAGGTCAGCGTCGACGACTTCGAGGGCCTGGGGAGTGGGCCGGCGCGCGCGCTCGTCGGCGAGGAGGACGTCTTCCGGACCATCGGGTACCACGACGCGTTCGACCTGACGGCGCTCGCGGTGGAGACGGAGACGCTCCCGGACGAAGCGGTGGCGGAGCACGTCGCGGAACTGACGGAGACGAACGTCGAGAGCGTGTTCCTGCTCGCGTTCCCGACCGCGAGCATGGCGGGGAGCGTGAGCATGGCCGCACGCGCCGGCGAACTCGCGGCCTTCCGGCTCGCGGAACTCGGCTACGACCCGCTCTCGGTGCTGTCGGTGAACGCTCGCGCCCCGGTCGCGCCGGTCGCGCCGACGGAGGACGAGGCGATGGCGCGCACGAACGACGCGCTCGCGTACGGCGGCGAGGTGCACGTCGTCGTCGACCAGGGCTTCGACCGGTTCGACGAGGTCGCGAGCACCGCCGCGGACACGTACGGGAAGCCGTTCATGCAGGTGTTCGAGGAGAACGACTGGAACTTCCAGCAGATCCCGAAGGACGTGTTCGCGCCCGCGAAGGTGACGATCGACGTCCGCGGCGGCCCGACGCACGTGTTCGGGGAGACCGACGAGGAACTGCTCGCGGAGAGCTTCGACCTCTCGTAGGCGATGCGATTCAAGCACGTGCCGCGTCCGCCCGAGTCGGTCGACCGCGTGTTCGAGTCCCGGCAGGCGGTCCCGCTCGTGCCGGACACGCAGGACGACTGCTGCACGCGACTCATGGAGCGCGTCGGGTTCCCGGAGCGCGACGAGGCCGCGAAGTGGTTGACGTTCCTGCGCGCGCTCGGGCTGGTCGCCGAGCACGAGCGCGGGTACGCGAGGACGCGCGAGGACGTCGACCCGGTGGAACTCGCTGAGCGGTTCCTCGAGGGCGTCTATCTCGCGCCCGCGGTCCGCGACGCGGTCGCGGCCGCGGACGAGCCCGTGTCGGCGGACGCGGTGTTCGATGCAGTCGCTGACAGGGTGCCGCAGTACGAGCGCAACAAGTACCCGACGAACTGGCGCGAGGTCTGGGGCGAGACGGTCGCGCGCGAGCTCGACTGGCTCGTCCTGTTCGGCGAACTCGAGACGACCGACGACGGCCGGTATCGGGTCGCGTAGCGCGGGTCGTGTCGGTGACGCGTCCCGTCGCTCACGCGTCCCCCGTCGTCTCTCGTTCCCGTCGTCTCTCGACGTTCACGCGCTCCGGCGTGCGGCGAGCGCGAGGAAGAGGACGCCGAAGAGCGCGGGGAAGCTGGCGACGGCGTAGAGGACGTCGGCGCCGTCGACGCCGCTGGTCGCGCCGAGTGCGACGAGGGCGGCGGCGAGCGCGAGCGACCCGACGCCGGCGGCGACGATGGCGACGCGGTCGGCGCGCGAGCGCGGGGCGTCGACGGTGCTGTCGGCGGCGACGCCGGCGTCGAGGTCGTCGCGGACCTGCGCGTAGGCGTCGCGCGGTACCGTGAACAGGAAGGGAGCGTCGCGGCCGCCCGGTCGGGCGACGAACCGCGTGTTGACGAGGACGAGGCCGCCGACGTCGACGGCGCGGACGGCGGCGAGGTCGGCGAGCGGGTGCGTGTTCCCGTGGACGGTGAGCGTGCCGGCGTCGCGGTCGACGCGCCCGGCCGGGCCGCCGATGGCGAGCCCCATCGCAGCGACGAACAGGACGCCGACGAGCGGGTAGACCGCGAGGACGCTGTCGCTGGCGACCGTCGCGACGAGGGCGGCGGCGGCGAGGATGCTGCTGGCGGCGACGCCGACGGGGTGGAGTGCGCGGACGTCGAACGTCTCGCTGGGCCAGAGGTCGTCGGGGCGCTGGTCGGCGTCGAGGAACGGCACGAGCGCGACGGCCGACATCGGGCCGCCGACGAGCACGAGCACGACGGCGACGAACAGCGTCCCGCTGTCGCCGCTCGCGACCGCAGCGGCGACGGCGACGGCGAACGCGAGGAGCGCCACGAGCGCGAACGCGCCGAGGACGCCGACGAGCGCGTACCCACAGAGGCGGCCGAATCGCGTGTCCGTAGCCGAGATCTCCCAGGCGACGACGTCGCCGCCGCTCGATTCCATACCAGAAGTGTTCGGAACCTTAGTGGAAAAGGGTGCTGGTCAGGCGGAGCCTTCGCCGGGGACCTCGTTCGCGGCGTCCTCGGGCGAGCCGTTCGCGGACTCGCTCTCGGGCGCGTCCTCGGCGCTCGTCGCGTCCGCGTTCGTCGAATCCGCGCTCGTCGCGCCAGCGCTCGTCCCGTCACCGCTCGTCTCGTCGGCGCGGGCGACGGTGACTGGGACGGGCGACCGTCGGATGACGGTCTCGGCGACGCTCCCGAGGAGGATGCGCGTGACGCCGGACCGACCGTGGCTGCCCATGACGACGTGGTCGACGTCGTGGTTCTCGGCGTACCCGACGATGGTGTTCGCGGGCCGTCCGACCTCGATGACGGTGTCGGCGTCGACGCCGGCGTCGCTGGCGCGCTCGGTGGCGTCGGCGAGGTGGCTCTCGGCGTTCTCGCGGGCGCGAGCGAGCCACTCGTCGCCCAGTGGCGGGAGCGAGAGGCGGCGGCGGGAGCCGGCGTCGGCGGGGTCGATGACTGTGAGCAGCGTGACGTGGGCGTCGGGGAACGATTCCAGCGCGAACGCCAGGGCGCGGTCGGCCTGCGTGGAGTCGTCGTACGCCACGAGCACGTGCACAGACATGGTATCAAATAGCACAGTTGGTGGGATAAGTAATTCGACCGTTCAGGACGGTTCAGCGGACGGAACCCGCCGACTACCGCGAGTCACCACCCGTCGATCCGGTCGCACCACGAGGCAGAGTCGCGGCGATTCCCTCAGCGACCGTGCTTCGTGAGGCACTTCGAGAGTCCCACGATCTCGACGGGTTCGGAGTTGTCCGGCGAGTACACCACCATCTGGCCTTTCTCCATGTAGGGCACCTTGTCCTCGAGGTTCCGGGGGATGTTCACCGCGGAGATGGCGTCCTCGTCGCCGAGGTTCAGGACGACGGTCGTGTTCACCTGCTTGAACACGGGGTCGGCGACGTCCTGCGGGTCCTGCGTGATGAGGAACAATCCGAGGCGTTCCTTGCGGCCCTGCTTGGCGGCGTCCGTGAACTTCGAGATGACCTTCCGCGCCTGGACGTCCTCGGCGTCCGTGAGGAAGTTGTGCGCCTCGTCCATCCCGAGCACGAGCGGCGTCTCCTTGATGCGCTCGTAGCGCGGGTCGTTCGAGAGCTTCTGGTCGACGAGCAGGCTCGCCAGCGCGAGCACGACCGTCGTCGTCTGGCGCGAATCCGTCACGTGATACGTCGGGACGACGCTCAGGCCGCCGGGGCGCACGAACTCGTTCACCATGTCCGTGATGGCGCGCGCGCTCTGGTCGAAGACGTCCCCGAACCCGTACGTCCGGCGTTTGATAGCGTCGAACGTCGCCTCGTGCACGCGCCCGCTCTCGTCGAGCTCCTCCTTCAACGCGGGGTCGTCGAGGAACGACCGGAACTGCTGGTAGGTCCCAGCGTTCCCGTAATCGTCGAAGAACCGGGAGAGCAGGAGCTTGAGCGCGGGGTACTGGTTGTCGTTCAGCCCCGCACTGGCGACGAGCCACGGCCGCGACCGCACCATCGAGAAGGGAATGGTGAACTCGACCTGCTCCGCGCGGTGATGGTCGGCGCTGTACGTCGCCGACCCGACCTTCGGCACGAACGCCGTGGTGTCCTCGACCCCGCCGTACGCGACGTCCTCGCGCTCCAGGCGCCGCCGGAACGCGTCGTCGTCGGCGACCGCCGGGTTGTCGTCGTGCATCTGCGCGTACTCGTCCTGCGGGTCGAACATCACGACCGCCGGCCGCGACTCGCGACCGCCCTCCATCGGGTACGTGCGCTCCTCGGCGAGGAACTGCCGGAGGACGTTCTTCGCGCCGTGGGTCTTCCCGCTCCCGGTGCCGCCCGCGACGAGCGTGTGCCGGAACAGGAGCGGGTCACCGTCGCCGTAGTCGTCCTTCAATCGGTAGTCGATGGTCGGCGGTTCCGCCGCGGTCCGCACCTTCTCGCCGCCGACGGAGAGGTGCCCGAGGAACACGCCGTCGTCCGGCATCTTCAATCCCGTCTTGATCTCCGCGGTGTCGCTCGCCACCCGCACCACCGTCTCCGGCTTCGGCACGCGGTCGACCATCCGCCGCTTCAACTCGCCGTCGCCTCCGGCGGCGTCGCCGCCTCCGCGCGGCGCCTCCGACGCCGCGTTGTCCCTGAAGATGACGCTCATCGGGTCGAGCGTCGCCATGAACTTGTAGTCCGCCTCGTCGATACCGTCCCGCCGCATGGCGCGGCGCGCGTGAATCTCGTTCGCGTCGTCGCTCACGAACGCCTGCTCGTACTCCAATCCCGTGATGCGACAGAACAGCTTCTCGCCGTCCGGATACGGCACCAGGAGGTACTTCCCGATACGTACCTGCGGGCGGTTCCCCGTCGTGACGTACGCCCGCAACTGCGTATCCTCCTCGCGCTCGGCGATCTGGAGGCCCGCCGACACCGCCACCGTCCCGATACCGTCGTCGCTCCCCGCCGGCGACACGTCCACGCGCTCGAAGTCGTCGCCGACGGCTGCCTCGTCACCGCCCCCGTCGGCCCCAGCACGCCGGGCGGGCCCCGACTCGCCGCCATCACCCGCGTCGTCCTCGTCGTCGTCACCAGCGAAATCCCCGAAGTCGCCGAGGTCAGTCATAGCACACCCTCACACCGCGAGCACCATACCGCTTTTCACGCACCCACGACCACGCCTCGCTCGACATCCCACTCCAGCACGCGAAATACCATCCCGTGGACGCCGAAAGACGACCAGAAACGCCGCCCTGGCGGGCACCAAACCACACGTGAAACGCCGCCCTGGCGGGCGGCGTATGCTCGTGCTGGCGGTGGGACCCACTCCCCTTATTCGGCTGCGGGCCGTCAGTCGAATTATGTTGCTAGTCCGCGGCGCTGCCGGTGGGACCGAGCTGACCGGCACCGTCTACGAGCGCGGGGAGCGCGCGCCGCAGTTCCAGGGCGCGCCCGACGAGGACGCGCCGTACGTGTGGGTGTGCGACGAGTTCTACGAGGTCGAGAGCGGCGGGAGCATCCAGGAGGTCGACGGGCGCGAGGTGCACGTCGCGTTCGACTCGCCGATGCCGCGCGGGTTCGACACGCGCGACCAGGCCGTGGAGGCCGCTCGGGAGCACGTCCGCACGCAGTTCGCGCGCATCGGCGTCGACCCCGAAGACGTCGAGGTCAGCGTCGAGAAGGTCGAGCACGCCTGAGGTCGCGACGCGACGTCGGTGCTACGTGCTGGCGAGTCGCTCGGCCAGGAGCGCGCTCGTCGTCAGCTCGACGACGCCGAACGTTACCGCGGGGAGGGTCGCGACGGTCGGGAAGCCGGCGGCGACGACGAGCGCGGCGGCGACCGCGAAGTCGCGCATCCCGACCGAGAGCGTCGTCGCGACCTTCGTCTCGCGGCTTCCGCCGGTTCCGACGAGGTACCCGAGTCCGTACCCGGCGGCGTTCAGCGCGAGCGCGCCGGCGGCGACGACCGCGGTCAGGGCCGGGGCGTCCCGCAGGAGGTCTGCGTTCGCGGCGGCGACACCGCCGATGATGACGATCACCGCGACCGCGGACACCGAGCTGTAGACGTCCTCGTGTGCGCCGACGCGCTCGTCGAACGCGTGCCGGAGTCCGATGGCGGCACCCATCGGCGCGATGACCGCGAGCGCCAGCCCTTCGATTATCGCCATCGAGTCGACGGCGACGGCGTCGCCGACGAACGTCGCGAGCGCGAGCGGGACGAGCGCGGTCGCGCCGACGCCGGCGACGACGAGCACGACCATCGCGAGCGCCGTGTCGCCGCCCGCGAGTTCGGTCATCGTCGGCGTCACGAGTTCGGGCGTCACCGCGCCGAGCACCACGAACCCGGCGACGAGCGCCGGCGAGAGGTCGAGTGCAACCGCGATGGCGAACGCCAGGGCGGGCATCGCGACGTGACCGACGAGCGCGCCCGCGACGCCCCGGCCGTCCACGGCCCGGAACCGGTCGACGGTGAGCGTGAGCGAGACGCTCCCGACCATCACCGCGAGGATCGGCGTCGCGTAGTCGGTGACGACGGAGAGTTCCGGGACGAGGACGCCCACGGCGACTGCGGCGAGCACCCACCACAGGAGGTTGTCGTCGACTATCGAACCCCACTCCATCCTACCGCCCTACTGCGGTGAGACTCACGCGACCGCGTCGCCGATGCGCTCGACGATGGCGTCGCGGTCGTAGGCCTCCTCGTCGGTGTCCAGGATCACTTCGTCGTCTGTCCGCACCTCGAAGACCCCGCCACCGCCGGGGACGAGACCCACGGAATCGACGGCGTCCGCGTGCGCGTCGAGGATGGCGTCGGCCGTCTCCAGGGCGTTCGCTCTGTGACCACACGGAACGCAGTACTCGATCTCGAGCGCTGCCATGGTCGTCCCTCGTCACGCCACGTATGTAAAAACAGCCCGGGCGTGCGCGCACTGGACGGCCGAACCAGCCCGGCCGTCCGGGGGCGACGGTCACTCGCTGGGTTCGACGTTGTGGTTCAGCCGGAAGACGTTCTCGGGGTCCCACTTCGTCTTGACCTCGACCATCCGGTCGTAGTTCTCGCGGTACGCGGCCTGCTGGTCACCGTCCGTCTCGGAGACGAAGTTCGCGTAAACGCCGCCCGTCGAGTGGGGCGTCATCGCCTCGTGCATGTCGCGCGCCCAGGCGATGCACTCCTCGTCCTGTTCGGGGTCGGTCCACTGCGTGTGGAGGTTCATCACGAACTCGGCGTCGCGGTGGGGATAGGCCGTCGCGTCGACCGGCCGTTCGTTGATCGCGCCGCCGAGTTGTGCACACGCGATTTCCGTGAGTTCGGTGGGAATCGTCTCGCCGAACTCGACGAACGTCTCGATCATCCCGTCGGTCAACTCGAGGAAGTTGTGGGACTTCCAGTAGTTCCGGTTCCCGGCCGGACCCAGTCCGTCGAACGCCTGTTGCCACCCCGCGTAGGGGTGGGGCCCGACCGCGTCGGCGACCGGGTCGCCGATGTCGCGCCACGGCTGGAGCGCTTGCTCCGCGTCACTGATATCGCCGGCGTAGAACGCCGCGAGGATGAGGACCCGCTCGCCGTGCCACTCCGCGGGGATGGCCTCGAGCGGGGGTGCGTCCCGGATGACGAACCAGACCGCCACCTCGTCGGGGGCGTCCGCAGCCAGTCTCCGGTGTTCCTTCAGGACCATCTCGGCGTCGTCGAACGGGTAGACGATCGGGCCAGACAGCACCTCAGGGCCGACCTCGTGCAGTTGGAACTCGAAGGACGTCACGATCCCGAAGTTCCCACCGCCGCCGCGGATCCCCCAGAAGAGGTCCGGGTTCTCGTCCTCGCTCGCGTGAACGAGTTCGCCGTCGGCGGTGACGACGTCCGCCGAGATGAGATTGTCCACGGTGAGACCGTGCTTGCGCGAGAGCCAGCCCCAGCCGCCGCCGAGGGTGAGTCCGGCGACGCCCGTCGTCGAGTTGTAGCCCGCGGGCGTCGCGAGCCCGAACGCCTGGGTCTCGTGGTCGAGTTCGTTCAGGACCACGCCCGGTTCGACGCGCGCGGTCTTCGCGTCCGGGTCGACCCGGACCGCGTTCATCCGCGACAGGTCGATCATGAAGGCGTCGTCCTGGACGGCGCGTCCGGCGATGTTGTGCCCGCCGCCTTTCACGGAGATGGTGTGGTCGTGTTCTCGCGCGAATTTCACCGCCGCGATGACGTCCGCGGGCCCGGCGCACTGCGCGACGAGCGCGGGGTGTTCGTCTATCATCGCGTTCCAGACGGTTCGGGCCTCGTCGTAGCCCTCGTCGCCGGGGCGGATGACGGTGCCGCGGAACGCCGCCGCGAAGTCGGTGATGGCCTGGTCGTCGGTCTTGGGTGTCGTTAGGGACATGTTCGATTCTTCACTCCGAGTGTACTACGCGACGTGAGGGTGTGAAGGAGAGACATTTTCACACTGAAGTGGTGTACTCCGGAACCGGATGACACGCGACCGCAGGACGTCGCCGCCGGGACGGTCTCGGCGCTGTCTGCGGGTTCCTGCTCGGGCGTCGTCGCCGTGGACCACTCGTCGCCCCAGCGGACGTCGTCGCCGCTGACTACTCGTCGCCCCAGCGGACGTCGTCGCCGCTGACTACTCGTCGCCCCAGCGGACGTCGTCGTACTGGCGGGCGCGCCGGGACTGGAACGTCTCCTCGAGGGTCTCGCGGAGCGAGCGCTTCTCGCGGCCGCCGATCTTCGCGAGTTCGTCGGCTTTCCCGACTGCCAGGGGTGGGCCGCGTTCCGCGGCGACGGACGCGAGCGCCCACTGCTGGAGGGCGTCGCGCTGGCTCTCGTGGCGCGTGACGGCGTAGGGCGCTTCGAGCCGGTAGAGGACGTCCGTCCGCGGGTCGTATATCGCGCAGAACGTCACCTCGTACGCTTCGTCGTCGAGGCGGCGGTCGACGCCGAGGGCGTCGCCGTGCCGGGAGAGCACGCGGTCGGTGCCGCCGCGGGAGACGAACCACGACGTCGCGGTGAGCGCGCTCGTGTCGCGCTCGAACCGCCGCGGCGTCGGGCCGTCGTCGTCGGCGTCGCGCGCGTCCTCGTCGGCGACCATCTCGCCGCGTTCGAGGAGGCGTTTGAACATCGCGGCGTCGTCCACCCACGGCGCCTGCCCGAACGAGTCCCGGACGACGCGCGTGATGGCGTTCCCCGCGGGGTTCTTCACGAACCCGACGAGTGGCACGTCCTTCTCGACGAACCGCTCGACGAGTCGGACGTAGTTCTCGACGACCTCCTCGGGCTGGTCCTCCTCCTCGAGCACCGTCTTGAGTTCGGGGTGCTGGTCGGCCCACCGCAGGAGGCCGGTCGGGTAGATGGGGCCGTCGAGGACGAGGAGGTCGTCGACGACGTCAGCGTTCGTGCGCGCGTGCTCGGATTCGGCGCGGTACAGGCTGAGTGCGTGCACGACGCCTTCCTCGAAGCGGTTGACGCGGGGCGCTTGCCGTATCTGCGTGCGGACGTAGCCGGCGTCGTTCATCGTCCAGTCGTCCTCGTCGAACGCGACGGTCGCGTCCGCGGAGTGGACGGTCATGACCATCGTCCGGCCGCGGTGGAGGTCGAGGTCGCTCGGCGTCGCGCTCATCGCGGCTTGCGCGATGTCGAGCACGAGCCCGTTCGAGAACGTCGTCGGGTTGATGGTGCCGGCGTCGAGCCCGTGCACGGAGTCGAAGTCGGTGTCGGCGAGCGCGACGTCCTCGACGTCCGCGACGAGCCGGCGCTGGTCGTCGAGCGGTTCGAGGACGCGGTCGCCGTCGTGCACGAGCGGGTCGAGGTACTCGGTCCAGACGGTCTCGGCGACGTCGCGGTGGTCGGACTCGTCGACGTCGTACTGGATGCGCTTGGCGAGGCGCGCGATGCCCTCGTAGTGCACGGGGTCGAGCGTCACGTCGCGTGGGTGGTCGCGGGCGCGCTTAAGCGCCGTGGTCGTCGGTGGTGGTTCCTGCGTTTACTCGCGACCGAACTAATTTCTATCAACGTGTTTATGTTTCTGCGGGCGCGAGCGTCGGGTAGATGAGCGACCCCGCGACCCCCGAGCGCGGCAGCGAGGACCCGGTCGACTGGCGGCGCACCGACGACGGCGTCCGCCTCTTCGACCCCGACAACGACGACGCCTGGATCGAGGTCACGTTCGAGGCCGGCGTCCCCCCAGAGAAACGCCTGTTCATGGTCTGCGACGACTGCGGCGCCGTCGCCGCCCAGCGCACCCGCCCGGGTCGCGCCAGCGTCTGCGCGGACTGCGGCACCGAACACGACCACGAACCCCGTCGGCCGCCCGAACAGACGCGCGAGTAACCCACCTCCTTCCCGGTCGCGTCCGACCGTTTCTTGCCCGTCGCGCCCGACCGTTCGCGTATGCCATCCGACGACGCCACCGACCGCGAACCCCGGACCATCGCGGTCAGCGAACGCGTCCACGACCACCTCCAGGCGATGGGGATGCCCGACGAGTCCGAAAGCGAGACCCTCGAACGCCTCCTCGGCCTCAGTCCCGACCCCGCGACCCTCGGCGCCGACGACCTGTCGACGCCACTCCCCGACGACCCGGTCGTCCCAGATGCACTCGCCGCTGACCCGACGACGGACGCGACCGCGGTCGACCCCGACGAGATACCCGACCCCGACGTCGCACCCGCCGACGTCGACGCCGCACTCGGCGAACTCGCCGCCATCCTCGACCCCGACGACCGCGAACGAACGGAGGCACTCCTCGAGCGGATAGCGGCCGCCGACCCCGAGGAACTCGACGGCATCGTCGCCGCGCTCGAGGACGACACCGAAGAGAGCGAGTAGCCCGCCGCGGCGCGCGACGCCTAGAAGATGTTCGCCTGCCGGTACACCGAGATGCCCTCGTTCGTTATCTCGTAGGGCTTGGTCTCCCGGGAGTGATTCGCGTCCCGTATCTTCTGTATCTCGATGGCGAGCCGCGTCTCCCGGAAGTCGTCCGGGCGAACGTACTGGAGGACGAACACGGCGTCCGTGAGGTACTCGACGATACCGTGCCGGCTCGTGTACGAGTGCTCGTCAGACGCCTCACTCGTCAGCATCGTCGTCACGCCCGCGTTCTTCAGGGAGTTCGTGAAGTCGTAGATCTCGTTCCGGCGTCTCGCGCGGTCGTCGTACATCATCTCCAGCAGCGACACCGAGTCCAGGACGAGCCGGGTCGCGTCGAAGGACTCGATGAGTCGCGGGAGCTCCGAGCGGATGGACCGCAGCGAGTTCGCCATCTCGACGGGGTCCAGGTCGACGACGGCGAGCTGGCCGTTGTCGGCGTACTCGTCGAAGTTCAATCCCTTCTCCGTCGCGGAGTTGATGACGCGTTCGCGGGACTCCTCGAGCGTGATGTAGATGCCGCGTTCGCCCTGCTCGAGCGCCTCGTGGAGGAACTGGAGCGCGAACGTCGTCTTCCCGGTGCCCGCGGACCCGATGGTGACCATCAGCGAGCGCTCGGGGACGCCGCCCTGTATCATCTCGTCGAGCCCGTCGATACCGAGGTCGATGCGTGGCAGGTCCGTCTCGTACTCCTCCTCGGCGTCGAACCCGCCGCCGCCTCCCATCCCGAAATCGCCGCCTCCCATGCCGAAGTCGTCGTCGACCCCCATCCCGAACTCGTCGTCGACGTCCAGGTCGCCACCCATTCCGAACTCGCCGCCGGAGAAACCACCGCCGGGGTCGACCGTCCCGCCGGAATCACCGGGCGCGCCCCCTGGGCCGCCACTCGGGCCGGCGACGTCCGGCGCGTCACCCATCGCCGCCGCGAAGTCGTCGTCGAACAGCCCACCGCCCGAACCGTCCTCGTCGACGTCGTCACCCGAATCGTCGTCGTTCGCGGCCGGCGACGACCCGCGCTCGGCGCGGTCCACGAGGTCGGCGTCGACGGCCGCCTCGCTCGACGGCTCGTTCGCGTCACCGCCGCTGGGAGCACTGGCAGCGTCGCCGTCGACTTCCGGTTCCGTGGCGTCCTCGTTCGCGGCGCCTGGCGCGTCGACGTCGTCGCTATCGACGTCGTCGCCGGCCCACTCGTCCCAGTCGTCGGGGGCGTTCTCCGGCGGCTCCTCGAGTGCGCGCTCGAACCAGTCCTCGTCGTCGTCCTCGCTCATCGTCGATAGGACTCGCACGACCACATCGAGGGCCGCGCGAGCGTGCGTGTGCCGAGCGACGGGGGCGAAACGTATCAACCTTGTTGCTGTCGGCGACGGCCGCGATATCGCAACCAGCGACGGTCGCGACCGGTCACCTCACGACGCGGGGTTTTTCACCGGGCGGGTGGTAGGCGGGGACATGCACGTAGGTGTCGTCGCCCAGAAAGGGAACGTGCGCGCCGCGGGGCTCGCCGGCGAGCTCCGCGACGAACTCCGCACCCGCGACGTCGCCGTCGCCGTCGACGAGGCGACCGCGAGCGAACTCGGCGTCGACGGCGTTCCCGCCGACGAGATGCGAGCGTGCGACCTCGTCTGCAGTATCGGCGGCGACGGCACCTTCCTCTACGCGGCCCGTGGCGCGAACTCCGTCCCCATCCTCGGCGTGAACCTCGGCGAGGTCGGGTTCCTGAACGCCGTGTCGCCCGAGGACGCCCACGACGCGCTCGTCGCGGAGGTCGAGCGGTTCCGCGAGACGGGGACGGTTCGGTCGCGCGCGCTCCCGCGGCTCGCCGCGACCGGCACGGGCGAGGACGGCGACGAGTGGTCGCTCGCGCCCGCGGTGAACGAGATCGTCGTCCAGGGCCCCCAGCGCGGGCACGGCGCCGGCGCCGGGTTCGAGGTGCGCGTCGACGGCGAACTCTACTCGGGCGGGCACGCCGACGGCGTGCTCGTCGCGACCGCGACCGGGTCGACGGCGTACAACCTCAGCGAGGGCGGCCCGCTCGTCGCTCCCGCTGCCGGCGACTACGTCGTCACGGAGATGTGCGCGACCGACGCGATGCCGTCGCTCGTCCTGTCGCGCGACCAGACCGTCACGGTCCGCGTCGACGAAGCCGACTGCGCGCACGTCATCAGCGACGGCCGGGAGACCCGCGAGCTCGACCCGCCGGCGGCCGTCGAGGTCGGGACCGCCGAGGACCCCGTGCGGGTCGCGGGGCCGCCCGTGAACTTCTTCGAGGCCCTCAACAAGCTCGACTGACTGCGCGGAGAACGACAGCGTGACGCCCGCTCGAGTCCGATAGTCGGGTTCTCGCGGTCGGTTCCCCCTTCGTTAGGTACAAACATCCGTCGCACCTTCCTTGGAGCAATGAGTCAGGAACTGCCGGACGTCCAGGCGTCGAGCCCGGACGTCACCGTCGGCCTCAACCAGGTCGGGGTCACGGGCGTCGAGAAGCTCGTGAAGCTCGCCCGGCCCGAGAAGCGACCGATCGTCCTCATGGCGGAGTTCGAGGTGTTCGTCGACCTGCCGTCGTGGCGGAAGGGTGCGGACATGAGTCGGAACATGGAGGTCATCGACGAGACCCTGGAGGCGGCGACGCGAGACGAGGCGTACCGCGTCGAGGACGTCTGCGGTGACGCCGCCGAGCGCTTGCTCGACAAGCACGACTACACGAGCAAGGCCGAGGTACGGATGGAGGCGGAACTCGTGACGCGCGAGCAGACGCCGGCGAGCGACCGGGAGACCCAGAGCACGGTGGACGTCATCGCCGGCGCGACCGCGACCGAGGAGGGCACTCGCGAGGAGGTCGGGGCGCGCGTCGTCGGGATGACGGTGTGTCCGTGCTCGCAGGGGATGAGCGCCGCGCGAGCGCGGTCGGTGCTCGACGACCTCGGCGTCGACGACGACACCGCCGAGGCGTTCCTCGACGAGGTGCCGCAGCCGGGGCACAGCCAGCGCGGGCACGCGACGCTCACCGTCGAGACCGACGGCGCACCCGAGGTCGACCTCATGGACCTCGTCGAGGTCGCTCGCGACTCGATGAGCGCGCGCATCTACAACCTCGCGAAGCGCCCGGACGAGGACCACATGACCTACGAGAGCCACTCGAACGCGAAGTTCGTCGAGGACTGCGTGCGGTCGATGGCCGAGGGCGTCGCGCGAGAGTTCCCGGACCTCGCCGACGACGCCATCGTCACGATGAAGCAGTCAAACGACGAATCCATCCACCAGCACAACGCGCACGCCGAACGCGTCGCCGAGGTCGGAACGCTCCGCGACGAGCTCGCGGACGGCTGAACGGTTCGACTGCTGGCCGCGACGCGGACCCGTCTCGATGCTCGCCGCGACGCGGACCGTTCTCAGTGCCGACTGACGTGGTACAGTATCCCCCAGAGGAACGACAGGCCGACCATCACGACGATCGTTCCGGCGAACTGCCTGCTCGCCGGGACCGCCAGCCCGAGCTGTCGGAGCGTTCCGATGACGAGCAGTGAGAGTTCGGCGAGCGGCGGGAGGAGCTCCCAGACGAACTTCGAGAACATCGTGCCGATGAGGAGCGTCGCGAACGCCGCGAACCCGTGCGAGGCACCCGTTGTCGCTGGCATACCGCTACCTGACAGCAGCCACGAACAAAACTGTATCGTCCGTTGACCTGTTCGGCGACCGTTCGACTGTCGCGCCGAGCGCGTGAGGTGCTGGTTCGCCGCCGCCGAAACGAGAGAACGGCGCTCGCAGTGTCCTTCAGAACGAGAGCGGTTCCGCGCTCTGCCACGTCGGGTTGAACTGGTCGAAGACGTCCGCGGCGAACTCGGGGTCCTTGAGGTCGATCATCGCGAACGCTTCGGTGCCGCCGAGCGGGTTCGGGACCTGGATGACGACCTCGATGTCGTCGATGAGGTTGAACGTCCCGGTGACCTCCTCGCTCGTGCGGACGTTGAAGTTCGGGTCGTCCGTGAGCCGGTTCCGGTAGCGGCGGCCGACCTCCTCGCTGAGGGACGCGACCATCTCGCGAGTCATGAGGACGTCGACGTCGACGCCGCGTTCGAGGGCGTTCTCCATCTCCTCGATGATGGATTCACCGATCTCGGCGACGTTGAACTGCGGGCTCGGGTCGCTCGCGACCATCACGATGCGGTCGTCCGCGGCCGTGAGGCGTTCGAGGAGGAGGTCCGTGGTCTCCTCCTGGCCGACGGCCGCGGTCCAGAACTGCTCCTCGACGGGTTCGGCGGCGTCGAGCTCGTCGCTGAGTTCGTCGACGATGTTCTGGTACTGCTCGGCCTTCTCCTCGAGTTCGCGTTTCTTGTCCTCGAGGAGGCGGTCGAGGGCGGTCGCGGGTTCGACCGCGACGTACTTCTTCGGGCGCGACGCGGTCTGGCTGCGGACGAGATTGTACTGCTCGATGCTGTTCAGCACGTCGTAGATGCGACCCATCGGGACGTCGCTCGCCCGTGACAACTCTTTAGCGGTTGTCGGGCCGGTGTTGAGGAGCGCGCGGTACGCTCGCGCCTCGTACTCCGACAATCCGAGGTCTCGAAGGCTGGCCATAGTAAACCCAAACATAGTGGAGAACCATAAACACATCGGTAGTTGAAGTCCTCCAGGCGCTCGAATCCGCGCAGGCCCCCCACGAGAACTCCACGGTCGTGAAATCGCAAGCGCGTTCAGACCGTCTCTGGGGTCGTGGACCGCGCGAGCGCGCTCAGACCGTCTCCGCGACGAGGTCCGCGAGCGCCTGTGGCGAGGTCGCAGTGCCCGCGACGTCGTCGCCGCGCGCGACCTCGGCCTCGCCCGCAGCCACGTCCTCGGCGGCGGGGACGACGACCTTCTCGTGGTCGGCCATCCGGAGCGCGGCGCGATGCAGGTCGCTCCCGGCGTCGTCGCCGACGCGGATCGAAAGCGGCGACTCCAGGTACCGGGACGCGGTCGCGGCGTACGCGGCGACGCGCACCCCGAACCGGTCGGCGGCCCCGCCGAACGCCTCGAGCGCGCGCCGACCGACCGCTCGGTACTCGTCCTCGCCCGTGACGACCGCGAGGTCGAGCAACGCGTCGGCGAACTCGACGTTCCCGTCCAGCGGGTACAGCGACTCGTCGAGCAGCCCCGCACCGGACGTAGGGCCGTCGCGGAACGCGTCGTCGTCCCCGAGTTCGTCGATGGTCCAGTCAGCGACGCGACGCGCCTCGTCGACGACGTCCGCGCCCGTCACCTGGCGAGCGCGCAGGAGCGCCGACAGCACGCGCGCCTGGTCTGCGAGCACACCGACCTCGCCACGCTCCCCGGCCGACGGCCCGCCGTCAGCTGTCGCCTGCCCGTCGCCCTGCGCGACGTAGTGCGTGACAACGCCGTCCTCGCTCACGAGTTCCTCCCGGACGAAGTCGAGTGCACGGGTCGCGTACGAGCGCGCCTGCTCGTCGTCGGTGTACGCCGCGAACGCGAGGAGCGCGTCCGCCGCGAGCGCGTTCCGGTCCGCGAACACCGTCGGGTCCACGGACGGCGCGTCGTCGTCCTCGCGGCCGCTCGCGGACTGCACGTAATACGACTCGTCGGCGGCCTGACTGCCCGCGAACGCCTCGCCCGTCCAGAGCGTCGACGCGAGGTAGTCGGCGCCCGCGCTCGCCGCCTCCCGGTACGATTCGGTACCCGTGTAGAGGTACGCGTTCGCGAACGCACGAATGAGCGCGGCGTTCGAGTCCAGCAGTTTCTCGTGGTGCACGTTCGACCAGTTCGCGTTCTCCGCGAACCGATAGAACCCGCCGTCGTAGTCGTCCCGGAGGTTCGCGTCGACCGCGTCGAGCGTCCGCACCGCCTGGTCGCGCTGGCGTTTCAGCGCGAACTCGACGGTCCGGGGGAGCGGGAACTTCGCGTTGTCGGACCAGCCGCCGTGCTCGTCGTCGAACGAGTCGACGAGCTGACCGAGCATCTGCTTCTCGACGTCAGAGGTCAACTCGCCCGCTGGCGGCAGGCCCTCGCGGAGCGCGCGCGGCACCGTCCCCGCGGCCTCGCCCTTCGCGTTCCAGGCCTTCCGGACGCTCGTGAGCACCTGCCGGAACCCGTCCGGGCCGAGGTAGCCCGCGCCCGAGAGCACGCTCCCGTCGGGCGCGAGGAACACCGTCGACGGGAACCCACCCATGTTGTACCGCTCTCGGACGCGCGGGTGGCGGTCGGCGTCGACGCGAACGGGCACGAACCCGTCGTTCACGTTCGCGGCGATACGCGGCTCGTCGTACGTCTCCCGATCCATCTCGTGGCAGTGCGCGCACCACGTCGCCGAGAGCGACAGGAGCACGGGTTTCCCGGCGCGGTCCGCGACCGCGAACGCCTCCTCGCCCCACTCGCGCCACTCGACCTTCGTTGCCTCGGCGGACTCGTCCATACGAGTGATTCGGTCGGCCGTGGATAAAGGGCTTTGAAGCCGGACGCGCTAGGCGGAGGTATGCTCCGGTACATCGCCGCACTGCTCGTCATCCCGCTCCTCGACTCCATCGTCCTCGTGGCGCTGGTGGCGTCGGGGACGCTCGGTGGCGTGCAGGCGGTGGCGCTCGTCGTCCTGACCGCACTCATCGGGATGCTGCTCGTGCGGATGGAGGGCCGGCGGACGCTCGCGAAGATACAGCGCTCGCTCGCCGAAGGCAATCCGCCGACGAACGAGCTCATGGACGCGGGCCTCCTCATCGCGGCGGGCGCGTTCCTCCTGACGCCCGGGCTCGTCACGGACGCGATCGGGATCGCGCTGACGCTGCCGTTGACGCGCGTCCCGATCCGGATGGCACTCAAGAAGTACGTCGTCGTCCCGCAGCTCGACAAGCGCACCGGCGGGATGGCGTCGGGGAACGCGTGGACGTTCGGGTTCCCGAACCCCGAGGACGCCTCGGGCGGCGGTGCTGGTAGCGCGAGTGGGTTCTCCGTCAGCGGGTCGTTCGGCGGCGGGTTCGGCGGTGACGGCGACGCCGGGCCGTTCGGCGGTGCCGCTCGCGAGGACGACGACGGCGACGACGACACGATCGACCTCGACGAGGACTCGTTCGAGGTGGACGTCGAGGACGTCCGGGACGCCGACGACGACCGGGACTGACTCACACTCGAACTGCAAGAAGGAAACCCTTTTATTCATCACCCATCTATCTCAGCATGCGTTCGGGCGGATAGCTCAATCAGGTTGAGCGCCACTCTGATAAGGTGGAGGTTCTCGGTTCAAATCCGAGTCTGCCCACTTCTCCGCGACCACAAACGACGAGCGACAGCGAGGAGTCGTTCGTCGCAGAAGTACAAACGAGTGATTTGAACCCTGTGAGTCGCAGCCCGCGCAGCGGAGCGAGCAGGAACGTCTCACATCGGTTCGGAATCCGAGTCCGCCCACTTCTCCAGCGAACAACTGGCGGCGAGCGACGGCGACGGGTGTGGTTCGATTCGTGCTGGAGGGTCTGTGCGCGTTGCTTGGAGCTGGTGCTGGTGGACTGGGGGTTCGGGCTCGTCCGGAGCGGTGTGGCCTCGGGGTGACCGGTTCCGGGAGGTGGTTCCGTCGGCGGTGGCGTCGTGCTACCAGTCGTTGCGTTCGACGCGGTACCCACCGCACTCGGGGCAGACGTGGTGTTGGACCTCGTAGCCGTTCTCGCACGCGAGGCACGCGTACTCCGGGCGTGTGTCGCTCTCGCTGAAGTGGTCCATCACGCGGTCGAGAGTTCCCATCTGGAGACGTCTGAC
The DNA here is from genome assembly GCF_037081675.1 of Halorubellus litoreus. GTDB lineage: Archaea > Halobacteriota > Halobacteria > Halobacteriales > Natrialbaceae > Halorubellus > Halorubellus litoreus. The sequence goes on from NZ_JAZAQL010000006.1 coordinate 183,222, forward strand.
GCCTCGTGGTGTCATAATGGTTCGGACTAACTTGCTGGGCGGTTCGGGGTGCGTTCCGGTCGGTCGTCGAGTAGTATTTCGAGTCGTCTTCTTGCGGTTTTCACTTTCACCGTGCATGGCGTGGGTTTAGGGGTAGTCCGTCCGTATTGGTGGGGTATGAGTGCGGAAGATGACGTTCGTGAGGCGTTGGAGGCGGCCCAGCTTGCGGTGGCGGCCGACGACTACGACTCGCTGGAGAAGGCGGGCCTGGAGCTCGTCGGGCTTGCGCGTCGTCGTCGATACGAGGACGACTGACGGCCGTGGAGCATCCTGTCGGGTGGAGCCCGCTCCGCGGGACAGCGAGCAGCGACGACGGATGCCTCCGTCGTCCGCCCACGAACCGGACGAAGGGAGTCGGCGGTTCGGGCGTTTCCGCGGCTGTGCGGACCACTTACAGGACCCCCGTTCGAATTAAGGGTGTCCGGACCGTTACGTCCCACTGGACGCACGTGCACGCTCCATGGTTCGTACGTCCCGTGCGTCCACCCCTTTGTGCGACCGACGTCACGTCCGAGAGCGTCGCGTGAGTCGCGCCGTGGCGGGCCACCGAGACCGATGGGTTGAGGCACGTCCGGTCCAATCGTCGCGTATGGACGCAGCGACGCTCGGCGACGAGCGCGTGCAGGTCGGCCTCACCGTCCTCGCCGGTATCGTCGTCCCGGGACTCGCGAAGTTCGCGCTCACCGCCGCGGGCTACTCGCTCCTCGGGACGATCGCGTGGACGTGGGGGTTCTCGGCCATCGTCACCCTGTTCTGGCATCGCTGGATTCGATCGCTCGACCTCACCGGGCCGACCGCGTGAGTCCCCCGGCACCAGTCGACGGGCGTGGTCGCGGTATCGTTACGATTAAGACCGCTTCGTGGCGAGGTACGACCTAGGAATGATGGACATCGCGCTCCAGATCGTCGACAACTTCCTGCTCCAGTACAACGTGGGGCAGGCGCTGCTCTTGCTGTTGATCGTGTCCGTCCTCGGCGCACTGCCGCTGAAGTCGATGAAGCTCGTCGGGTTGACGATGGTGACGTTCGGCGCCATCTTCGTCGTCACGCCCGGGTCGCTCGCGCCGCTCCAGTACAAGTTCCTCGGGCTCGGCCTCCTGTTCGTCGGCCCGATGATCCTCGTCGCGTCGCGGAAGTAACCAGATTCGGTCGCGAAACTGAACGCGTCGGTCGGTCCAGTCGAGTCGGTCGCCGAGGGAGTGTTCACGCGGCGGTCGCGGTCGTCGGCGCCGGGACCGCTCGCGGGCTAGTTCATCAGGTCTTCGTACTGCGCGCCGGTCTGTTTCAGTGTCTCCGTGGAGTAGAGGCGTTCGTGCTCGTAGGGGAGGTGGTCGGTGGCGAGTTCGTCGATCTTCGCGTCGACGACGTCGGCGTCGCGGCCGTGGATCATCGTGAAGAGGTTGTACTCCCAGTCGAGGTCGGGTCTGCGCGGGCGGTGATAGCAGAGCGTGACGTAGGGGAGTGCGCCGACGCGTTCGCCGCGAGCGTCGAGGTCGTCGTCCGGGACCGACCAGACGACCATGCAGTTGTTCCGGAACCCGGTGACGACGTGGTTGACGACGCACCCGATGCGTTTGATGCAGTTCGCGTCGAGCAGGCGGTCGATGGCGGCGAGGACGTCGTCGACGGCGACGGTGTCGTGGTCGCCGGTCGCTTCGAGGTCGCGTGCGAGGTCGCGGTACGGCGTCGTCGAGACCGGGAAGCCGTCCTGGATGGCGAGCAGGAGGTCGGCGTCGAACGCCGACAGGTCGCCGGTCGCGCTCTCGCTGATGCGCGTGGCCGAGACGTCGGTCGATTCGAGGCTCTCGCGCGCGAACCGGTCGTCGTTGACGACGGGGAACTCGAGGTCGATGTAGTAGTCGGTGAGCATCGGGAGGTCCAGTACCTCGCAGCCGGTTCGGGCTTCAATCTCGGCGAGTATCTCGTCGCGTTTTGCGCGCGACCCGGCGGTGACGACGAACCACATGTTCCACTCGTGGTCGCGGCGGTAGTTGTGGTTCACCTGCTGGTAGCCGTTGATGACGGCCGCAACTTCGTCGAAGCGGTCGTCGGGCGCCGAGACGGCGGCGAGCGTCGACGACCCGATGACCGGCGGGTTGAGGACGGCGCCGAACCGACGGAAGACGCCCGCATCGAGCAGGGTCCTCATGCGGTCGAACGCGTCGGCTTCGTCGGTGCCGATGGCGTCGGCGACCGCACGGAACGGGCGTTCTTCGACGGGGAAGTCGCTCTGGAACTCGTCGATGAGGCGAGCGTCCACGTCGTCGATGCGTTCGCGCCAGTCCCCCTCCAGACTCATTGTTCGATGTAGGGACTCGCGGGGTTTAGCCTCCGCGGATTCGGAGCACGTCGACCGTACGGCCGCGACCCCCCTCGTCGTCGCGCTCCCCCGCGATGCGTGAAGAGAGTCAGAGACCAGTTCGCATCCCTCTCGAACGGAATCGCGAAGCGGTAGATACAGCCGAAGGACGTAACGCGAACGGTGGTGATAGCTTCCATTCCTGTCAGATACTCCGTGCGAGATACAGAGCATGTAGTCAGCACGATGCCTTCTCTCTTCTGGTAGTTCCTACAGAATCAGGTTCTCAGCGGGCCTGCGAAGTCTTCACCGTCGTTCCATCTCCCCTTCGGAGTAGATATCGAATATGACGGCGTCACTGTCGCCGTCGTCATCCGGCGGGAAGAAGTGGACGTGGTCTTCGTCATAGACGCCTGGGTAATTCGAAGAACCGTACTCCCTCCACACCCTGTACCGGACGACGTAGGGTCTGGACTCGGCAACGGCGTCTCGTTGTGTCATCGACGGGCCGTTCGCAACCTCCTGCGGTGGCTCGACGTCTATCCGTTCGAAGTACACGCTCGCTTCCGGATTAGTCGGTCCCCCCTGCTGAGGCGATTCGGCGTCGGTCCGAAACAGTTCGAACTCGACCCTGTGCGAGTATTCAGAGTGGTTGAACACGACGAGGTTGAGCGTTACTGACTGGGAGGAGAGCGTGGAGCAACCGGCACAGCCGGCCACGACACCGGTTGTCCCGAGGAGAAACTGACGGCGGTCCATGTTCGCTGTGCCCACTCGAGAAACAAGTATCTTGTCTGAACTGGACAGTTCGAGTCGATGAAAGTGTTTGACGAACTGCTGACTATGCGCCCTGTATCTTGCACGGCGATGTGAATATCGTCCGAAACTGGTAGGAACTCCGGTGGTCAATTCGCATCCACACGCTAACAGCTAATTCGCCAAGTCTCGAGTGCAATCAACGTCTAGCGAATCGGTCTCCCGTCATCTTCAGCACGCGGTCAGTCGTCGCGTTTCGCAGCGGGATTCGTCACTGCGCCGTTGGCGGCCGAGCCCATGTCGCGGCCGTACTTCGCGAGGACGCCGCTCGTGTACGCGGGCTCGGGGTCGTCGCGGGCGTCGAGGCGCTCCTCGATCTCGGCGGTCGACAGGTCGACCTCGAGGGTGCGGTCGGGGACGTCGACGGTGACGACGTCGCCGTCCTCGATGGCGCCGATGGGGCCGCCGACGTACGATTCGGGCGCGACGTGGCCGATCATGGGGCCGCGCGTGCCGCCGGAGAAGCGACCGTCAGTCAGTAAGGCGACGTCGTCCTCGTGTCCGGCGCCGACGACGGCGGCGGTGACGCCGAGCATCTCGCGCATCCCGGGGCCGCCCTGCGGGCCTTCGTTCCGGATGACGATGACGTCGCCGCTCTCGATGTCGCCCTCCTGGACGTACCGCATCGCGTCCTCCTCGTTCTCGAACACGCGAGCGGGGCCTTCGTGGTGGAAGGCGTCGTCGCCCGTCACCTTCAGGACGCTGCCGTCGGGCGCGAGGTTCCCCTTGAGGATGCGGATGGCGCCCTCTGCCTGGTAGGGGTCGTCGACGCTGTAGAGGAAGTCGGCGTCCGCGGCTTCGACCGCGTCGCGCGAGGGGAGGTGCCCGGATTCCTCGAGGTGCTGGAGTTCCTCCGCGATGGTGCGGCCCGTGATGGTGGCGGCGTCGCCGTGGACGAGGCCGGCGTCGTGGAGGCGGCGGAGGACGACGGGGACGCCGCCGAGTTCGTGGAGGTCGTTCATCACGCGCGTCCCGCCGGGTTGGAGGTTCGCGATCTTCGGCGTCCGCTGGCTGATCTCGTCGAAGTCGTCGATGTCGAGGTCGATGCCGGCTTCGGCGGCGAGCGCGAGCAGGTGGAGGACGGCGTTCGTGGAGCCGCCGATGGCGACCTGGAGCGCGATGGCGTTCTCGAACGATTCGCGCGAGAGGATGTCGCTCGGGCGACGGTCGGCGTGGACGGCGTCGAGCGCGAGTTCCCCGGCTCGTTCCGCGACGTCGTAGCGCGCGTCGGACTCGGCGGGCGCGCTCGCGGACCCGAGCGGCGCCATCCCGAGCGCCTCAGAGATGGACGCCATCGTGTTCGCGGTGAACATCCCGCCACAGGAGCCCGCGCCAGGGCACGCCGACCGTTCGAGGTCGTCGAGCTCGTCCTCGCTCATCGAGCCCTCGGCGACGGCGCCGACGCCCTCGAAGACGTTCTGGATGGTGACCTCGCGGCCGTCGTGCTCGCCGGGCATGATCGAGCCGCCGTAGAGGAAGACGCTCGGGAGGTCGGTGCGGATGCTCGCCATGAGCATCCCGGGGAGGTTCTTGTCGCAGCCCGCGACGGTGACGAGCGCGTCGAGGCGCTCGCCGAACGCGACGAGCTCCACCGAGTCCGCGATGACCTCGCGCGAGACGAGGGAGGCCTTCATGCCCTCCGTCCCCATCGAGATGGCGTCGCTTATCGTGATGGTCCCGAACTCGATCGGCATCCCCTCGGCGCTGTCGACGCCGTCGATGGCGGCGTCGGCGACGTCGTCGAGGTGAACGTTACAGGGCGTGACGTCCGCGGCGGGGTTCGCGACGCCGACCATCGGCGCGTTCAGGTCGTCGTCGTCGAATCCCATCGCGCGGAACATCGCTCGATGCGGCGCGCGCTCGGTGCCCTCGGTGACCTCGCGACTCCGGAGACCCTCGGGCTTCTCGCTATCGCTCATGTCCCGGGTGAAGCGCCCGCCCGCCTTAACTCCGGCCCCCTCGACAGACGTTGCTGTCGCGTCGACGCCGCAGGTTCCAGCCGGCGACGCGCCACGGACCGGCAGAAGGCCTTTACTCCCGCCCAGGGAACGCCGTCGCATGCGAGAACGAAGCCGCACGCGCTCGTCGCGGACCGCTCTCGCCGCAGCGACCGCGACCGCGGCCGGAGCCGCCCTCGTGCTACTCACGTTCCTCCGCGGGGGCTGCACCGACGTCTTGTGCACAGGGGATACCGCCGCGGCGGCCGTGGCGTTCGAGAGCGTCTCGCTTTCCTCGTGGGTCGTCCGCTGGCAGGAAGGCTGTAACAGTTGCACGGCGAGCCTGACGCCGGTGCTCGCGGGCGTCGTCCTCCTCTCCATCGGAGCCGTCTGGTTCGCCGGCAGCGTCCTCCCGGCGACCGCCACCCTCAGCGGCCGCGCGGACGAGTGATGCCACGGCCGCGGGCGAGGACCACCTGACGCCCCGCCGGCGGCGCGGCCACCTCGCCGACGACCTTCCGTCACCGGACGTGGTTGCCACCGCCGAAACGCCTTGGACCTCTAGTCCCTAGCTGTCGGTATGGTCACGGTCTCGGCGGGCGCCCGCCTCCACTTCGGGTTCCAGAACCTGTCGCTCGCGCACGACCGCCTGTACGGCGGCGTCGGCGTCGGGCTCGCCGAGCCACGCGTCGCGGTCACCGCCGTCCTCGCGGACGCGGTGTCAGTAGACGCGGCGGCGGACGCGATGCCCGCCGTCGGCGGCGACGAGCTGGCGGACCTCGAGGCCGTCCGGCGGTACGCCGACCGCGCCGTCGACGCCCTCGACGTCCCTGGCGCACACCTCACGGTCGAGCGCGCGCTCCCCCGGCACGTCGGCCTCGGCAGCGGTACGCAACTCGCGCTCGCGACGTACGCCGCGGTCGCACGAGCGAACGACGTCGAACCCACCCCGCGCCAGCACGCCCCTGCGCTCGGTCGCGGCGGCCGCAGCGGCATCGGCGTCGCCACCTTCGAGGCCGGCGGGTTCGTCGTCGACGCCGGCCACCCCACGGCCAGATTCACCACGGACGAACCCGCCCGCGGCGAGTGGGAGACCCCGCCCGTCGTCGCCCGGCACGCGCTCCCCGACGACTGGCGGTTCGTCCTGGCGATACCGAACGCCGACACCGGCCGCAGCGGGAGCGCGGAGACCGAGAGCATGCGCAGCGTCGTCGAAACCGCCGACGGGAGCGTCGCCGACGCCGTCGCCGGAACCCTCACCCGCACGCTCCTCCCCGCCGCCGCGACCGACGACCGCCAGCGGTTCGCCGAGGGGATGGCGGACCTCGGCCGCCTCAACGGCGCGTGGTACGCCGACGAACAGGGCGGCGTCTTCCGGCCGCCAGTCGGCGAAATCGTCGACGCGCTCTCCCGGAGCGACGCCGTCGGCGGCGTCGGCCAGTCCTCCTGGGGGCCCGCCGTCTACGCACTCACCAGCGAACCGCACGTCGACGACGCCCTCGACGCCGCCGGGCGAGCACTCGACACCGCCAACGTCGACGGCGACGTCCTCGCGACCGCCCCCGCCGACGACGGCGCACGACTCGAATAGACGAGACCACCGCGTTTCGAACACCGAGCTATCAGGGAGTCAGCGGACCCCTCACGAACGATTCGTTTCAGTAGAAAGGCATCGAACCTTCTGGTACGTGACCGTGCGAATCCATCAGCCATATTTTTGGCCGGTGGGACTGACAAACGTGCTATGTCAGATATCGAGATAGAGCAGCCGTGGTTGCTCGCCGCCGTCGTTCTGACACTCTGGACAATTATGTCGATAGTCACGGCCATTGTTCTGCCTGCTGCTCTCTCTCCGACAGTCAAATCGGGTGTCGCTGGCGGAGTTTCCTTCATGGCCTCAGTTCAATTACTAAAAAAGGGGTTGCCGTTCCAACTGTAGTCACCAGTGGTCGGGATGGACAGTTATTCCTCTGTATCTACCGGTACGGTCGCGACTGCGAGATCGACTTGGTAACTCTTCGAGGACCACCATCGCAGGACCCGGCCGTTGAGACACTTCCCCTGTGGACACCATCCGCCCTACGGTCGTGACGCCCGTGTGACCGACACCATCGAAACGACGTCCTGGCGGATGGCGGATGCGTCTGCGAGCGGGGACTGCCCGTAAGACAGTTACCCGACGCTCCCGAGGGTGCGTGCATGGAGCGGCTCCCGTTCGGTATCTCGCGGTTGGATTCGATGATAGACGGTGGTGCACCGCCGGGGAGCGTCGTTCTTCTCGCCGGCGAGGTCGGTGCCGGGGCGCGCGAGTTCGTGTACACGAGCGTCGCGATGAACGCGCTGGCGCACGCCGACGCCGAACTGTTCGACCTCTACTACGGCGGGCTCCACGGGAACGCAGCCGTACCTGACGACATCCACTACCTGTCGTTCACCGAGGAGCGAGACGCCATCGTCTCCGAGATGCAGTACGCGATGGACGACGACATCGTGGACGCCGCCGCCGAAGCCATCTCGTTCGCGGACTTCTCCACGGAGTACTTCCAGCTGTCGCAGGTCCCCCGGGAGTGGTACGCGAAGGAGACGCGGAAGATAACGGAACTCGGCGACCGGAACGACCGCCGCGGGACGCTCGACGCGGTCGGCGAGTACATGAACGACAACGCGAGCGGGAGTCTCGTCGTCGTCGACTCCGTCACCGACCTCGTGTCGGCGGCGAGCGACGAGATGGACTGGAACGAGATCACGCTCCTCATGAAGGGCTTGAAGAAGGCGAGCTACGAGTGGGGCGGCCTCGTGCTCCTGCTCGTGAACACCGAGGCGCTGTCGGCGCGGGAACTCGGCGGGCTCATGGAGTCCACGGACGGCTCGCTGCTGTTCGAGTGGGAGTCCGGTGGGAGCGAGCGCGCGCGAACGCTCGTCGTCAAGCAGTTCCGCGGCGTGCTGTCGCGCCTCGAAGAGGAGAACATCATCCAGTTCGAGACCGACATCAGCGACGCCGGGTTCGACATCAGCGACGTCCGGAAGATCAGGTGACGAGGAACCGCCGGAAGCGGCCGCGTCGTCCCCGCCACACCCGTCGATTTTGCAACAACCCTTAAGCACCTTAAGACCGAAATCCAGGCGAATGGCGAGCGAGGAGCACGTCGACGTCTCGGTTCGACTCCCGCCGGACCTCGAGGAGTGGCTCGACCAGCAAGCCGTCGAGATGGACCGGAGTCGCGAGGACGTGATCCGAGAGCTCGTCGCCGCGTACCGTTCGATGACGGAGAGCGACGCCGGGGACGGCGTCGTGACGGCCGACGACCTGGACGGTGTCGTCGACGAGGCCGCGCTCGAGGCGTACGTCGAGACGGCGGCGTTCGAGGACGCGCTCGACGAGCAACGCGAGGAGTTCGAGGACCTCCTGAGCGACGTCCGGAAGCGCGTGGTGCAGGTCAAGCGCGAGGCGGACGCGAAGGCGCCGGCGGACCACGAGCACGCCGACCTCGAGGAGCGCGTGGACGCGATGGCGGCGGACGTCGCGGACCTCTCTGAGACCGTCGACCGGGTCGAGGACGACCTGGACGCGGGGTTCGAGAACTTCGAGGACGTCCTCGAGTACCTGACGGAGACGACCGACGAGTTGGAGGCGAAGACGGGGACGCTCGCTCGCGTGCTCGTGGACGTTCGCTCCGAGGTGAAGCGCTTGAGTCTCCAGGAGTCTCGACGTGCGGAGGCGGAGACGCTGAAGCTGGCGGCGAACCGCGAGGGCATCCGGACGGCGAAGTGCGAGGAGTGCGGGTCGCCCGTGGACGTCTCGCTGCTGTCGGTGCCGGAGTGCCCGCACTGTGCGAGCACGTTCAACGACGTCGAGAAGCGCACGGGGCTGTTCTCCTCGAACCGGCTCGTCACTGGGGACCCGCCGGCGCTCCCGGAGGGTCACGACGACGACCTGAACGCCGAGCTCGCCGAGGAGCTCGCCGAGCAGGCCGAGGAGGCGTCGGAATGACCGACGAGGGGGACGCTGGCGAGGAGTCGTCGGCGTCGCGAGAGCCCCTCGGTGGGTTGCGTGACCGCGTCCGGAGCGAGGACGACGATGCGGCACCGCCGACGTTGTTCCCGGAGGAGTCGCCCGCGGACGCTGCGGGCGCCGGTGACGAGAGCGACGGGTCACCGGTCGACGACGGGACTGCAGTCGACCGTGACGACGACGGGGCTGCGGTCGAGGACGAGCCGGGAGCGCCAAGTGACGGCCGCGAGGGGCCGCTCGGTGATCTCGCGGCCGGTATCGAGGGGCGTCGGGAGCGGAAGACGAAGACCGACGAGGAGCTGTTCGACGAGGTGGACGTCGGCGAGTTGGACGCGGACGAACTCTGGGCGCAGGTGGAGACCGACGAGCCGACCGTCGAACCGCGCGGCGAGCGCGAGATACGGGAGGTCCAGAAGCGCAAGTACTGCTCGCAGTGTCCGTACTTCGCCGACCCGCCGGACGTCGGGTGCTCGCACGAGGGGACGGACATCATCGAGCAGGTGGACATGGAGCACTTCAAGGTCGCGGACTGCCCGGTCATCCTGGAGGACGAGCGTCTCGAGGACGTCACGACGGAGTAGGCCGCGGTGGCGCGTGACGGGACGGTCGGGGAGGCTGCTGGCGTCCCGAGCGTTCGGGGCGCCGTCGCGAAGACGTTACAGTCGTGTACCTCGAACGTGGTGGGTACGTATGCAATTCTGCGACGACTGCGGTTCGATGATGAAGACCGACGGCGACGAGTGGGTGTGTTCGTCGTGTGGCGCGACAGAGTCCCGTGGTGGCGACGAGAGCGAGTACGTGTCGACGGACGCGCAGGCGAACGAGGAGGTCATCGAGACGGAGGAGAACGCGGACTTCGAGGGGAAGCCGACGGCGACGGACGTGCGCTGCGACGAGTGCGGGACTGAGGAGGCGTGGTACTACATCCAGCAGACGGCGAGTGCGGACGAACCGCCGACGCGGTTCTTCAAGTGCACGGAGTGCGGGAAGAAGTGGCGCGGGTACAACTGAGCGTTGGTTCGACGCCCCCCGAGCCCGATTATTAATTACTACATTCCGAGTGGCAATTTTTCGGCGTGGCGTCGGGTTTGATGGACGCGGAGCGCGTGCGTGGTGGTATGCCATTGCACGAACGGGACGTCCGGCAGGACGTCCGCGAACTCGGCGAACTCGTCGGCGACGTCCTGGAGGCGCAGGCGTCGACCGCGGCGTTCGAGACCGTCGAGGACGTCCGCGAGCGCGCAATCGGATACCGACGCGGGGACGTCGACTCGCGCGAACGACTCGTCGAGACCATCAAGGCGCTCGACCCGGAGCGCGCGAGCGACGTCGCTCGCGCGTTCACGACGTACTTCGAACTCGTGAACCTCGCGGAGGAACGCGAGCGCGTTCGCACCGTCCGCCGGAGCCGGCAGACCGACGAACTCGAGGACTCGCTGCCCGCGGCCGCGGACGAACTCGGGAACGCGGACGTGGACGTCGTCGAGCAGACGCTCGCGGACGTCCTCGTCGAACCGACGTTCACCGCGCACCCGACCGAAGCCCGTCGGAAGACCGTGAAGGCGAAGCTCCGGTCGATCGCCGAGCACGTCGAGACGCTCGACGAACGCTCCCTGACCGACCTCGAGGACGCCCGGGTGTGGCGCGACATCGAGGCGGAGGTGACGTCGCTCTGGCAGACCCCGCAGGTCCGAGAGGGGCCGCCGACGCCGGACGACGAGGCGCGGAACGTCCAGTGGTACCTCCAGAACACGCTGTTCGACGTCGTCGGCGACGTCTACGACACCCTCGAACGCGAACTCGACGAATCGATTGTCGAGGACCTCGACGTCCCGAAGCTGCTCGAGTTCCGGTCGTGGGCGGGCAGCGACCGCGACGGCAACCCCTACGTGACGCCGGAGGTCACCGAGCGGACGCTCGAACGCCAGCGGTCGGTCGCGCTCGAACGCTACCGGAATCGGTTGAAGGCGCTGTCGGGCGTCGTGAGTCAGGACGGCGACCGCTGTCCCCCGACGGACGGGTTCGAGGCGGGGCTCGCCGCGGACCGCGAGCGGCTCCCGGGCGTCGCGACCGAGACCGAGGAGCGGTATCCCGGCGAGCCGTACCGAAAGAAGCTGAAGTTGATGCGCGAGCGCGTCGACCGCGTCGGCGACGTCCGCCCCGGCGGGTACGAGGACGCGAGCGAGCTCATCGAGGACCTGGAGACGCTCGCCGAGAGCCTCCGCGCGAACGGCGCCGAATCGATCGTCGACGCGCACGTGAAACCGCTCGTTCGCGAGGTGGAGACGTTCGGGTTGACGCTCGCCGGCCTCGACCTCCGCGACCACCAGGAGAACCACACCGAGGCGGTCGGCGAGGCGCTCGCTCGCGAGGGCATCGAGTACGACGCGATGAGCGAGGACGAGCGCGTCGACGCCCTGACCGACGCCATCCTCCAGGACGAGCCGGTCGTGGACGTCACCGACACGGACGGCGTCTCGGAGACGACCGAGCGCGTCCTCCGGCGGTTCGACGCGTTCGCGGACTGGCAGCGCGAGTACGGCGCGGACGCCATCGACACGTACGCCATCTCGATGACCGAACGCCCGAGTCACGTCCTCGAGGTCCTCTTCCTCGCGGACCAGGCGGGCGTCGTGTCGCTACCCGCGTACTCGGGCGTGGACGTCGTCCCGCTGCTCGAGACCGAGAGCGCGCTGGAGAACGCGCGGGACATCATGGGCACGCTCTTCGAGAACGAGGCGTACGGCGCGGCCATCGAGGCGCGCGGGAACGTCCAGGAGGTGATGCTCGGGTACTCGGACTCGAACAAGGAGAACGGCTTTTTGGCGGCGAACTGGCGGCTCCACGAGAACCAGCGTCGCATCGCGCACGTCTGCGACGACCACGACGTCACCCTCCGCTTGTTCCACGGCCGCGGTGGCTCCATCTCGCGCGGCGGCGGGCCCATCGGCGCGGCGCTGCTCGCGCGGCCGAGCGACGCGGTATCGGGGATGGTGAAGTTCACCGAGCAAGGCGAGGTCCTCGCGGAGCGGTACGCGAACCCGCAGGTCGCGGAGCGCTCGCTCGAACAACTGCTGTCCGCGCAGCTCCGGTCGCGCAAGCGCGCCATCGAGCAGCCGGAACCGCAGGCCGCGGACGACTGGGAGGACGCGATGGCGGGGATGGCCGACGTCGCGCGCGACGAGTACCGGGACCTCCTCGAGACCGACGGCTTCGTGTCGTACTTCGAGCAGGCGACGCCCATCACGGTCATCGAGGACCTCAACCTCGGGTCGCGGCCCGCGTCGCGGACCGGCGAGCGCAAGGTCGAGGACCTGCGCGCCATCCCGTGGGTGTTCTCGTGGACGCAGTCGCGGTGCGTGCTCCCGGGCTGGTACGGGCTCGCGACTGCACTCGACGAGTACCTGGAGGGAGAGGGCGACCTCGGGACGCTCCAGGAGATGTACGACTCGTGGCCGGTGTTCACGACGCTCCTGGACAACGCGGCGGTCGCGCTCGCTCGCACCGACATGGAGATCGCGGGCTACTACGCGGAACTGGCGACGCCGGCGCTCCGCGAGCGGTTCTTCCCGCGACTCGAGGGCGAGTACGAGCGGGCGTGCGAGCTCGTGACGGAGATAACGGGTCGGGACACGGTGTACAAGCGCGAGTGGTTCGGTGAGAGCCTCTCGCGACGGAATCCCTACGTCGACCCGTTGCACCTGCTACAGGTCGACCTGCTCGACCAGACCCATCGCACGCCGGCGGAGGAGCGAACGCTTCGCTTGACCGTGAAGGGTATCGCGGCCGGCATGAAGAACACCGGTTGACATCCTCTGCGCCCTGAAAGGCGGGACTCTCTCCGTGGTTCAGGTAGGTCACGCGGTTCGAAGAGGGGGAGTCGGTGGGGCGCTCGTGGGTGGGGGGGCAGAATCGGAGCGCCCACCGACGGATAGGGGGGAATCGGTCGCGGACAGTCCGTCACTGGTCCGCGGCCGTTCGGTACTTTCTCACCGTGCGTCCTTACGATGGGGCCTTGGCACTTAGGGACGGAAATTTCCGGTGGTCGTCTCGGGTGTCTGTCGCGCGGTCATCCGGTGTCGGTGATGCCGCTGGTGCCGTCTGCGTCCTCGTCGCAGCGGACGTCCTCGAGGGAGTCAACCGCGCGCTCGCGGGCCGCGACGACGCGCTCGCGGAGCGCGTCGAGGTCCGCGGGGTCGTCCTGCGTTCGGTACTCGGGGCCGGCCTGGAGGACCGCGAGCTTCGACTGGAGCGAGAAGTACTCCTGGAACGCGTCGGCGTGCTCGGCGAGTGCCAGCAGCGATTCGACGGTCGATTCGAGCGGCTCGCGGCCGACCGGTTTGACGAGGTACTCGTCGAAGGGGAGCGAGACGATGTCGAGCGTCGGCTCGACGGCGGTCACCAATGACACGCGCTGGTCGTGACCGCGAGACCGCATCTCGGCGAGCACGACGTCGCCGGACATCGACGGCATCCGGCGGTCGAGCAGGACGACGTCGATGGGTTCGGTCGCGAGGACGTCGAGCGCGTCGCTCCCCGAGTACGCGACGTGAACGTCGACGTGTTCGCGGAGCCAGAGCGCGTACGTGTCTGCCAGGTCCTCGTCGTCGTCGACGACGAGAACGGTTGCGTCCGTCGTCGGGAGGTCGACGGTCACGTCCATCGGGAGCGAGTGAGTTCCGGGCATGATAGCGGCGCTCCGTGCGCTTACCCTAGGTACGGAACTCGGGCCCCTCATTCGTGATTCCTAAATTGTTTGGTGCGTGGGGAAGGGAAGGACACTTCCGCGTTCGCGGCGTCGTTCGACGCGATGAGTACGGGCTCTCGTCGCGTCGAGGTGCATCCGGGTCGCGAGGCGGTCGTGGAGTTCGACCCCGACCTGACCTTCGAGTGCGTCGACGAGTGCACGTGGTGCTGTACGCACGGCGTCCTCCTCTACGAGCGGGACTTCTACGAGCTCGCGGAGCGAGCGAGTCTGGACGATACGACGACGCAGTTCCGCGGCGAGGACTTCGTGAAGAAGGAGGCGAAGGACCGCGACGAGCACGTCGGTGAGGACGGCGAAGCGTGCGTGTTCCTGCGCGACGACGGCCTCTGTTCGCTGCACGCCGAGCACGACTGGAAGCCGACGCGGTGCTCGGTGTACCCGCTCGCGGTGTCGGTCGAGGACGGCGACATCCACGTGGACGTCCGCGAGTCCGCGTGGGAGCACTGCGAGGGCATGAACGTGAGCGAGCGGAAGGTCGTCGACAACCTCGACGCGTTCCTCCCGGAGGTCCTCTGGGAGCTCGACGACCCGTCGAGCGACCGGGAACTGTAGCGCGATTGCGCGGTCGATTCGATTTTCGGGGTCGATTCAGGCGACGAGGAGCCACGCGACGAACACGACGAGGCCGCCGAGGAGCGTGGAGACGACGGCGTGCAGGCGGAGACTGTCGAGGAGTTCGTGTGCGTGGTCGGTGGTGTGTGCGACGTCGTAGACGTCGCCACCGATCTCGCAGGTGGGGAGGAAGTCCATGGCGACGTGGAGGAAGACGCCGGCGGCGAACCCGAAGACGAGCGCGTTCAGGACGGGGTCGGGCGGGAGGGCGATGATGCTCGCGGGGATGGCGGTGAGGCCGACGCCGGCGGCGGGGAGGAGGAGGACCCAGGGGTTGCCGCCGTCGCTCGCGAGTCGGCGGGCGGCGGCGTACCCGGCGGGGCCCTTGTGGGAGACGATGGCGACGCCGAGGAACGCGCCGAGCGTGGGCATGTTGCCGTAGACGATGCCGATGATTGTGCCAGCGGCGAGGGCGTGCGCGGATATCTCGAGGCTCGTGTGGTCGAAGCTGGTCTCGTGGGTGAGGCGGTGCCCGACGGTGTGGGCGCCGAACCCGAGGACGATGCCGGCGGCGACGCCGAAGCCGCCCCAGCGCGGGTGGAGGCCGAACGCTTGCGGGAGGAGGAAGACGGCGGCGCTGGTGACCATGGCGCCGGCGGCGAGGCCGTACGCCCAGACGAGGCCGTGGGCGTGGCCGCCGTCGGCGCGTGCGCCGAGCGGGATGGCGACGCCCATGGCGGCGAACGCGGTCCACGCGATGCCGACGACCTTCCAGAGTTCGGGGCGGCCGTCGGCGGCGACGGTCGCGGCCCACGCGGTGAGTGCGAGGAACGCGACGACGGCGACGACGCCGACCGTCGGCACGCCCGCGATGTTGTTAACCCTCGATTCCGAGTTAGTAACCATTCTTGTTAACAACACGCCGTCGTTGGTTAATAACTCCGTCGGTCGCGTACGCTCGGCGAGTGCAGCCCCTGGGCTGGCGAGCGCACGTCAGCGACCCCGCGAACGCACGCAGCAGCCCCGCGAGGACGCTCAGCGCGTCGCGGTCTTCCAGGTCTTCAGGTCGACGACCACTCCGTCGAGGTCCTCGGCGTCGCACTCGGTCGCCGCCCACACGAACATCGCCGCGACGTCCTCGGGCGCCCGACCGCCCGGACCGGACAGGTCGGTCTCGACCTTCCCCGGGTCGACGCACCCCGCGACGTACTCGGTGTCCGCGGCGAACTGGCGGACGACCGCCTCCGCGCCCGCCTTCGACGGCGCGTACCCGCCGAGACCCGGTTTCGCGTCCCGCGCCACCGACCCCGTCGGGAGCAGGAGGCGCGCGCCCTCGTTCAGGTGCGGGAGCGACTCCTTGAACGTCGCGAACGCCCCGCGGACGTTCGTCCGGAACGCCTCGTCGAACGCCGTGTAGGACTCCTCCGCGATCGACGTCTCGCCGGGCGACCCGTGGAACACGCCCGCGTTCGCGACCACGACGTCGATGCCCGCCGGCCCGGTCCGCGACGCCGTCTCGACGAGTCGCTCCACGTCGAACTCGTCGCGGACGTCCGCGCGCAACCCGGTGACTTCGCCCTCGCCGACCGCCTCGAGGTCGTTCACGAGGTCGCCGACCGCCGACGCGTCCCGACCGCAGACCGCGACCGACGCACCCGCCTCGGCGAACGCCGTGGCGACCGCTCGTCCGATACCGCTCGTCGCACCCGTCACGACCGCCGTCGTCCCGTGCATACCCACACGTACGAGTAGGGTCGATAGGAAAGCACCGGTCGCGGCACGCGCTCGGCGACGACCCCTGCCTCGACGCCCGCACGCGGACGATTATCGGCGGGTGAACGCGCGACCACGCCACGGTCCTGGCTTGCGAAATCATGCCACGGAGATTTACCAATATGTATCCAATTGATATTCGTGTCAGGGGGGAGGCTGGCGGACAGCGGGCGGTACGGCGTCGCCGCGCTCGGGCTCGTCGGGCTCGCCGCCGTCGTCGCACACGCGATCGCCAGCACCGCCCCTCTCGCTCGCGTCGCCGCGGACCTCGTCGGGTCGACGCTCGTCGTCTCCGTCCTCGCGTTCCTCGGGCTCGCCGCGTTCGGCGTCCACCTCGCCCGGACGGAGACGCCGACGCACTGTCGTCGCGTCGCCGCCGCCGGCGTCGCCACCGCCGCCAGCTACCTCGTCCTCGTCGGCGCGTTCTACGCCGGCATCGGCCAGCCGTTCGGCGGCGTCGCGGACGCGTTCGCCGTCGGCTACGGCATCGCCGCCATCGGCGCCTGGTTCGGGGTCGTCCCCACGCACTTCTACCTCCGGCAGCGCCGACAGACCGAACGTCTCCGCGACCTCAACGCCGAACTCAGGGAGACCAACGCCGAACTCCGCGAGCAGAACGAGCGCCTCGACGAGTTCGCGAGCATCCTCAGTCACGACCTCCGGAACCCACTCGCGGTCGCGGGCGGTTACGTCGAACTCGCCGCCGAGACCGGGAACCTCGACCACCTCGACGAGGTCAAGACGTGTCACGCCCGCATCGAGACGCTCATCGACCAGGTGCTCGCACTCGCTCGCATGGAACGCGACCCCGACGCCGTCACCGAACTCGACGTCGCCGGCGTCGCCACCGACGCGCTCGCGACCGTCGACACCGACGACGGCGAGGTCGTCGTCGACGTCGACTGCACCGTCCACGCGGAACGCAGCGCCCTCCGGCAGGTGTTCGAGAACTGCTATCGGAACGCCGCCGAGCACGCAGGCCCCGACCCGACCATCCGCGTCACCTGCCTCGACGACGACGAGGGATTCGCCATCGAGGACGACGGCCCCGGCATCCCCGAGGGCGAACGAGACGTCGTGTTCGACCGCGGGTACTCGAACGACGACGGCACCGGCCTCGGGCTCTCCATCGTCGCCGAGGTCGCGGAGACGTACGACTGGACCGTCGACGTCGTCGACGGCGCGGACGGCGGCGCGCGCTTCGAGTTCCGGACGACGATCGCCCCGGCGGACGTGGGCGACCCCGACCGACGGGAGTCGGCCGACCCGGACTCGGTCGACGAGGACGACGCCACGCCACGGGCCGCCTCCGGGATCTGACGTCGCGTCGTCCCGTCAGCAGGCGCCATCCCCCGGCAGTACCTACCGCGTGGTGCGCCCATCCAGTGCCCGCCGCCCCATCGCGTGCTCGCGGTTCGCACACCTACCGAGTCGTGGCCGCTGTTTAAGGTCGTCTCGCTACTACGTGCAGTCATGAACGGACTCTCCGGAACCTCGGTCCTCGTCGTCGGCGGCGGGTTCGGCGGCCTATCGACTGCCTGTTACCTCGCCGACGCCGGTGCGGACGTCACCGTCGTCGAGAAGAACGACGGCCTCGGCGGCCGTGCGTCGGTCCTCGAACGCGACGGTTTCCGGTTCGACATGGGGCCGTCGTGGTACCTGATGCCGGACGTCTTCGAGCGGTTCTTCGGGCACTTCGACCGCACGCCCACGGACTACTACGCGCTCGAGCACCTCGACCCGCACTACCGCATCTTCTTCAAGGACGGCGACCGCGTCGACATCACGCCCGACCTGGAACGTTCGAAGGAGGTCTTCGAGTCCTACGAGGCGGGCGCTGGCGAGGCGCTCGAACGGTACCTCGAGCAGAGCGAGGAGAACTACAACGTGGGGATGGAGCACTTCGTGTACGAGGACCGCGCGACCGTGCGGGACTTCCTCGACCCGGCCGTCGCGAAGCAAGCGCGCGGGCTGACGATGCTCGGGTCGATGCAGGACCACGTCGAGAAGTACTTCGAGCACCCGAAGCTCCAGCAGATCATGCAGTACACGCTCGTGTTCCTCGGCGGGTCCCCGAACAACACGCCGGCGCTCTACAACCTGATGAGTCACGTCGACTTCAACCTCGGCGTCTGGTATCCCGAGAACGGCCTCGGCGGCGTCGTCGACGGCATGGCGAGCCTGGGCGAGGAACTCGGCGTGGAGTACGTCACGGGCACGCCCGTCACGGAGATCATGGGTCGCCGCGGCGGGTTCAAGGTGACGACCGCGGGTTCAGAAACGTTCTTCCCGGACGTCGTCGTGAGCGACGCGGACTACGCGCACACCGAACTCGAGCTGCTCGACGAGGGGAAGCGTCACTACGACGCGGACTACTGGGAGTCGCGGACGTACGCGCCGTCGGCGTTCCTGATGTACATGGGCGTCGAGGGGGACGTGGAGGAGCTCGCGCATCACACGCTCGTGCTCCCGACCGACTGGGAGCAGCACTTCGACGAGATATTCGAGAACCCGGCGTGGCCGGATAATCCGGCGTACTACCTCTGCGTGCCCAGCGAGACCGACGACTCGGTTGCGCCCGAGGGCCACTCGAACCTGTTCGTGCTCGTCCCAATCGCACCGGGGCTCGACGATACCGAGGAGACCCGCGAGCAGTACCGCGAGCTCGTGCTCGACGACATCGCCGAGCACACCGGCACGGACCTCCGGGACCGCATGGTCGTCGAGGAGACGTTCACGGTGAGCGACTTCGCGGAGCGCTACAACGCCTACGAGGGGTCGGCGCTCGGGCTCGCGCACACCCTCAAGCAGACCGCGCTCTTCCGGCCGTCCCGTCGCTCGGAGTCCGTCGACGGCCTCTACTACACGGGCGGGTACACGACGCCGGGTATCGGCGTCCCGATGTGCCTCATCAGCGGTGAACTGACCGCGGACGCCGTCCGCGAGGACGCCGGTCTCGAGCACGCCCATCAGGGATGACCGCCGGGGAGACCAGAGAGTCGACGACGACCGCGGTCTTCGAGGGCGTCGCGTACCTCCTGACGCTCTCGCGGCCGCGGTTCTGGTTCTACCTCGCCGGCCCGGTCGTCGTCGGCGTCGCGTACGGCGCGCGCTCGATCCCGGAGTTGTTCGCGCCGGTCGCCATCGCGCTGTTCGCGTACTTCCTCGTGCCCGCGAACGTCTACCTGTACGGTATCAACGACGTCTTCGACCGGGACGCCGACGCCGAGAATCCGAAGAAGGAGGGCCGCGAGGCGCGGTTCTCGGGGGACGCGTGGGTGGTCGCGGTCGTCGCCGTCTCCGGGCTGGCGCTCGTCCCGGTGGCGGCGCTCGCGCCCGCGCTGGCGTGGCCGTACCTCGCCGCGTACGCCGTGCTCGCGACCGAGTACTCCGCCCCGCCGCTGCGGTTCAAGACGACGCCGTTCCTGGATTCGCTCTCGAACGGCCTGTACGTCCTCCCGGGCGCGGCCGCGTACGCCGCCGTCCTCGGCGAACACCCGCCGGTCCTGGCGCTCGCCGGCGCGTGGCTGTGGACGATGGCGATGCACACCTTCTCGGCGATTCCCGACATCGAACCGGACCGCGCGGCGGGAATCGACACGACCGCGACCCACCTGGGGGAATCCCGGACGTACGCGTACTGCTTCGCGGTGTGGACCGCCGCCGCGGGCGCGTTCGCCGCCGTCGACTACCGCCTCGGCGTCGCCCTCGCGGTCTACCCCGTGTTCGTCGCGTGGGTGGCGCGGTCGTCGGTCGCGGTCGACCGCGCGTACTGGTGGTTCCCGTACCTGAACACGCTCGTTGGAATGGTCCTGACGCTGGGCGCCCTCTGGAGGCTCACGAATGGCGTCTGAGGACACACCGACTGCAGACCAACAGGAGTCGCGGTCGCTCGCCGACGCGACGCGCACGCCGTCGGGCCGCGAGCAGGTGCAGGCGCGTCTCGACGAGCTCGTCCGCGAGCACCGATTCACCATCGCGGTCGTCTTCCCGCTCGTCGGCGCCGTCTCACTCGTCGCGAGCGCCGAAGGCTGGTACCCCGACCCGCTCTCCTTCCTCGCGTACAACCCCTTCTTCGTGCTGTTCGGCGTGCTCGTGATGCGTCTTCCACTCATCGCGGGCGTCGGCCCCCTCATCGACCGGAAGGCCGGCGTTGCGCTCGCACTCCTCACCGTCTACGCGTACGGCATCGAGTATATCGGGACGACCACGGGCTGGCCGTACGGCGCGTTCGAGTACACCGTCCCGCTCGGGCCGATGCTCGCCGGCGTCATCCCCGTCGCCCTCCCCGTGTTCTTCTTCCCGCTCGTCCTGAACGCGTACCTCCTCACACTCTTACTGCTCGGCGACCGCGCCGACTCGACGCCCGTTCGGCTCGCCGCAACCGTCGCCGCCGTCCTCGCGACCGACCTCGTCCTCGACCCCGGCGCCGTCGCCGTCGAGTTCTGGGCGTACGAGTGCGCCGCCACCGCCTCCTGCGGGTACTACGGCGTCCCGTGGTCGAACTACGGCGGCTGGGTGCTCTCCGCGACCGTCGCCGTCCTCGCGTTCGACCAGGGCCTCGACCGCACCGGCCTCAAGGAACGACTACGGGACTGCGAGTTCATGCTCGACGACCTCGTCTCGTTCGTCCTCCTCTGGGGCGGCATCAACGCCCTCTACGGGAACTGGATTCCCGTCGCCATCGCCGCCGCACTCGGCGTCGGCTTACTGACGACAGACCGGTTCGACTTCGCCGTCGGCGACAGCGCACTCGTCCGCGCCGTCCGCCGCTGAATGGACGACTCGGGGGCAATCCGAGGACTCATTCGGCCACCACGCGTTGGTGGTCGAACATGGTCGACGTTCGCGCCGCGACGGCCGACGACCTGGCGACCGTCGCCGAGATCAAGACGCGAGCTCTCCGCGAAGACGCGTCGGATCAGTACGACGCAACCCAGCTCGATGCCATCGCACCGACACCCCCGGACCCCGACGCGTATCGGTCGATACTCGAACGACAGGAGTTCACCCTCGTCGTCGCCGAAACCGCCAACGACGTCCGTGGGTTCGGCTGCCTGCACGCTGACGACGGACAGATTCACGCCGTCTTCGTCTCGCCGGCAGCGATGGGCGAAGACGTCGGTACCACCCTCCTCGAAGCCCTCGAACGGCGTGCCGCCGCCGCCGGCCGAGACGACCTCTGGTTGCACTCGACACTGAACGCACGCGGGTTCTACGCTCGACACGGGTACGCAACCGGCGAACGGACCACGGTCGGAGCGGACCCCGAGATTCCAGTCGTCCGGATGCACAAGGAGATATAGACCGGCGAGTGGGCGTCTGTGACGCTACCAGGACGGCAGCCAGCCGCGGACGCGGCCGAGCGCGCCGCGACCGCCGTCGCGGTCGTCGCCGTGGTGCTCGCCCTCGTGGTGTTCGTCTGCGGGCTCGTCGCCGTACGGCACCGCGGACACCCGCCGGAACACGGCCTCGGGGTCCTTGTTCCACTGCCAGTGCCAGCGCGTGCGGACGAGGCACGCGAGCTTCCGCCAGAGCGGGAGGTCGACGTCGACGGTGACGGTGTCGTAGTCGCGCTTGCGGACGACGCGGTGGTGTTCGGCGTACAGGACCGCCGCCAGGAGGACCGCGAGCTGGCAGTCCTCGGGCAGATACCGGATGCCGGCGACGCCCTCGCGGTACAGCGAATCGGCGCGCGCCGTCTCCTCGGCGATCGCGTCCCTGACCTCCGGCGTGAACTCGAGGCGTTTGACGTCCTCGACGTCCGCGCCGTGGCGCTCCAGGGTCTCCTCGGGGAGGTACACGCGGTCGCGGTCCACGACGTCCTCGTGGACGTCCCGGACGAAGTTCGAGAGCTGGAACGCCTCACCGAGCTTGATGGCGTGCGGTAAGGCCTGCTCGTACGCCTCGTCGTCGAGATGCATGATGTCCGTCATCATCACACCGACTGCGGCCGCCGACCCACGCATGTAGTCCTCGAGGTCGTCGTAGGTCTCGTAGCGGTCCGTATCGATGTCCGACGCCATCGCGTCCAGGAACTCGTTCACCCACTCGTCGTCGATGCCGTACGTCTCGCAGAGTTCCGCGAACGCCTCCAGTACGGGGTCGTCGGCGGGTTCCTCGCCGAGCGCTTGCGCGCGGAGTTCCGCGAGGCGACGCGCTTGCTCCTCGCGAGAGCGCCCGTCCGGGTCGTCGACGACCTCGTCCGCGATGCGGAAGAACCCGTAGAGGACGTACGTCGGGTGCCTGATGCGTTCGGGGAGCAATCGCGTCGCGATATGGAAGGTCTTCCCCGTCTCTCGCTGGATGGCTTTCCCTTCCTTGACGTGTTCGTCGTGCATCGTGTGTTCTCCGGCGAGGACCCCGCGCAGGTGGTGTCTCTCCGTATAGGGATTAGCGTGCTATCCGGAAATAACTGACTTACACAACAGGTTAGGAGGACCCCGAAAACGGACTGAACGTTCCTTCCAACAGACACGTCGTCCGTCGGCACCGAACGCGCTCCTCACGCGTCCTCGGCGACGCGAGCGGCCTCGTGGACGAACGCACGCAGGAGTTTCGCGCCGAGGACGGCCGCCTGGCCGTCGTCGCGGTCGTTCACCTCGACGACGTCGAACCCCGCAACCTGTCCGGTCGCCGCGACCGCACGCACCACGTCCCGGCACTCGCGGCTCGTCAACCCGAACGGCTCCGGCGTCCCCGTCCCCGGCGCGAACGCCGGGTCCGCCGCGTCGACGTCCACCGACAGGTACACCGACGCGTCCGCGTCGAACGACGGCTCCCACGCCGGAACCGCCTCCGGCGGGACGACCTCGACGTCGCCCTCGCTCGCGCGCTCGTACTCCGCCTCGCTCCCCGCACGCGCCCCGAGCACGACCGCGCGGTCCGCGACGTCGAGCGCGTGCCGCGTCACCGTCGCGTGACTCAGTTCGTTCCCGTCGAAGTCCTCCTTCAGGTCCAGATGCGCGTCCAGGCACACGAACACGTCCGGGTCGACCGCGCGAACGCCCGCGACCGAGACGGTGTGCTCGCCACCGACGACGAGCGGGACCGCATCCGCCCACACGACGTCGGTACACACGCCTTCGAGGTACTCGAGGTACTCGCCGGCGTCGTCCCACGCGCGAACGTCGCCGTGGTCGGCGACGCTACAATCGGAGAAGTGCGTGCCGGTCGCGTGGTCGTAATCGTCGAACCCGCGCGCGTACCGGCGGACGCGGTCCGGACCGAATCGCGTCCCGGGCTGGAAGGACGTCGACGCGTCCAGTGGCGCGCCGACGACGACGAACGCCGCGTCCTCGCGGTCGACGCCCGCACCCGGGAACATCCTCGACCCGCCCTCAGAGGATCTTCCGCTGGCCTTCGAACTCGAGGAACTCGATCTCGTCGTCGGGGTCGAGTTCCTGCTCCTCGGGGACCTTCATCGAGAACGTGTCGTACGTCTCCAGGTCCATGACCTGCACGACCGTCGCGGACTCCACGGAGACGACCTGGCCCTGTTTCCGTTCGATGATCGGGACCCAGCACTTCTGGTCGACCGGCTGACTCATCGAGCGCTTCTTCCCGTCGAAGACGCCGACGGCTTCGACGCGCGCCTTCGCGCTGCCGTGCTTCCCGGGCTTTGCGGTCGAGTACGCGTTGATCTTACAGGGAGCGTCGTCCAGCATGACGTACGAGCCCTCCTGAAGGTCGCGAACTTCCTGCTGCTGCGTAGCCATGCACGGCCGTTCTTCCCACGTGGCTATAAACGGTTTGGAACGCTACGACGCCCACTGCGAGTCCGTTCGCCGACGCGGGAATCCCCTGGCGGCCTGCCAGCAGGCGTCAAGTGGGAGATATATCGGTGGGCGGTGTCGTGACTCGCATTGACACCACCACGATGCACACGACGGACGGCCTCGACCGAGCGGTCGCGAAGATCTACTACGACGACGACCAGCCCGTGCAGGTCGACGCCGCGTTCATCATCGAGGACTGGCCGTGGGTCGTCGGGTTCGACCAGGTCGGCACCGACGACCACGACTACGTCTCCATCCCGAGCGAGCGCGTCGTCGGCGTCATGAGCCCCCAGTATACGCAGTTCTCGCAGAACGGCCGGCGCGTCACCGCGTACGGCATCGACGACCGAGAGGTCGAGGAGTACGCCGCGTTCCTCCCGCTGTAGACGCGACCCGAGTGGCGTTTCAGCGTCGCCGTCCGACCAGCAGGCCGGGGTCCGCAACCACCAAGCGGTCCTCGAACGCACCGACCAGTTCCTGCTCGGGGAACCGTCGTCGCCAGCGGACCGCCCCGTCCGTGGCGGCCAGTTCGTGCGTCTTCCCGTCGGTGGGAACGACCACCGAATCGGCGGTGTGCACGGGTGGTCCGGACACCTTCGGGACACCGAGCGGCGAGTCCTGCTCGGCCGGGAACCGCCATCTGACGCGCCGCTCCGCGACGTCGACCGCGTACAGGACTCCCGCCGAGACCACGTACACGTCGCCGCGGTTCGTGGGGACGACCGCATCGTGCGGGGTCGGCACGCCGAAAGACAGGGGTTCACCGGACGTTGCGTCGAACGCGGTCATCGCTGGTTCGACGTCGAATTCGGGCACGGGGGGCTCGTGGACGAAGACGGCGTTCTCGACCATCTCGACCGTGGCACTCGCCGCGAACCGTGCGTCGGTCCGCCAGCGTTCCGCGCCGTCGGGAGCGATCGCGACGACCCGCTGCGCCGTTTCTCCAGTGAGGACCGCGCACCCGTCGGCGGACGCCGCGACGCCCAAACCGTAGACCCGCTCCCACGGATACGCCACGGAGAAGCGCCTCCCTCCACCCTTCTCGAGAGCGACGAGCCCGTCGTGGGTCACAACGTAGGTGGTCTCGGGGCCCTCCGCGACCGCGTTGACGTCAATTTCGAAGCGCCCTCGACGCACGACGTCCGTCCCGTCGATGGCGAACAACTCGTCGTGGACCGCGTCCGTCCCGTTCGTGTCGGTGACGGGCTCGTCATCGACCAGCAGTCGTTCGCCCTCGGTCGTGAAGTACAGCACCTCGTCACCGAGTATCGCCGCACCCGCGGAATCCTCGGTGTAAACGTCCATCTGTGCTCGACCGGTGGCGGCGTCGAGCACGTTGACGTACGAGGCGCCCTCAACGGTGTCGCCGATTCCGCTGGTGGATAATAACACGAGGTCCCCCGCGGCGCTGGTGTTGTTCCTGGTTTCAGTCTGCCGCCAGACCGGGTCCCCGGCTGCTTCGCGGTAACCACATCCGGCGACGGCGGTCGTCGCAGCGGTTCCGAGAACGCCGAGGACGTGCCGGCGCGTTGTACGCGTGGAGCGGTCGTCCCGGTTCATCGAGCCCCCTCGAGCGCCCGGATGCGGGCGACGCGTTCGCTCGTCGGTGGTTGCAGGCCGAGTCGTATCCCAGCCTGGGCGTCCTCCGAGGACACGGCGCCGAGCGATTCGAGGAACGGCGCGTCCCGCTCGTCGCCGTCGGCGACGGGCACGACGGTGAACGCGTCGAGGAAGGGATGACTGTCGCCGTCGCCATCCGCCTCGTCGAGGGTCTCGAGCGCGTCAGCGAGCGCCGCGTAGTCGTCGACGATGGCCCCGGCAGCGGTGTCGGCGACGTATTCCCTGTACCGCGAGAACGACCGGTAGAACACGGTTCGGACGCCGAGGAACGCCGGCAGGAAGCACAGCGCCACGGGAAGGTACACGATGGTGACTGCGCGACGCACGACCGGGTGCTCGGACACACCGAACCCGATCATGAGTTCCGCGGTGCGGCCGGCGACCGCGGGCACGGCGAGCGGCCGAAGGACGGAGAGGACGGCGACGGTCGCGGCCGTCGCTGGATGGTCGGCGTTGCGCTGATGGGCGAGTTCGTGCGCGAGCACCGCGTCGAGTTCGTCGTCGTCGAGGACCGCCAGCAGGTCCTCGCTGACGACGAGCGTCTGGGTTCGCGGGTCGGCACCGACGGTGAAGGCGGTGGCAGTATCGACGTCGATGGTCGCGACCGCCGGTGCGTCCACGCCCACGTCGCTCGCGAGCGCCGTCACGCGGTCGACCAGCGTGGGTCGGTCCTCGCGAGTAACTCGCGTGGGCTCGACGGCGTCCATCACGGCGCGGACGCGGAGTCGGTACCCGTAGCCGGCGCACCCGAGGAACGTCACCGCGAACGCGGCCGCCGCCCACGGTTCCACGTACAGCTCGCCGTACAGGCGTGGGCCGCCGAGCGACCGATGGACGTCGAAGCCGATCGCGTTGACCACGAACAGGGCCCCGTAGAGCGTGAGGAGTGGGAACGCGACGACGAACGCGAGGACAAACACGAGGCGACGTCGCAGCCCCCGATAGCTCACCGTCACCCCGACCCCTCCTTTCGACGAACGAACACCATATTTCAAACGTTCAACTATAAGGGGGTAAGTTCGGCGGGATGCGAGCGTCCACACCAGCCGGCGAGTCCGCCGACCAAACGTCATGCACGACGGCCGAACCGCCCCGCGAGTCGACCCCCCTGCACGTGGAGATGGACCGCGCAATCGTCAGGTCCACGTGCCGCGCTCAGTCGTTCCCCCGCCCGTGCCGCGCTCAGTCGTTCCCGCGGCGTTTCTTCATCTCCTGGCGCGTGAACTGCGGGCTCGCGCGGATACCCTTCTTCGAGCGGAACGACCGCCACAGGAAGAACGCGCCGGCGAGCCCGATGACGCCCGACACCGCGGTCGCGTAGTAGTCTCCGCCCGCGTACAGGTACGCCGTCGACAGGAGACTGAACCCGAACACGAGCCCGGAGACGAGTCGGCGTGCGAGCTTGTCGATGACGCCCTTGTCGTCACCGAGTTCGACCTGGACGGTGAGGTTCCCGCGCTGGGCGGTGTCGAGCGTGTCCTCGAGCTTCGGGGGGACGCGCACGAGCGACCGCGCTGCATCTTGAACCTGGTCGCCGGCGTCCGCGATGAACTGGCGGGCCGTCTCCTCGCGGTACCCCTGCTCGGTGAGGTACGTCGTCGCCGTCTCGATGAAGTCGAACGACGGGTCGAGCGTGACGCAGACGCCCTCGACGACCGTTGCGACACGCAGGACGAGCGCGAGGTTCGGCGGGAGTCTGAACGGGAACTCGTAGATGGAGTCCTCTATCTGGCCGATTATCTGCTGGACGCGGTACTGCTCGATGTCCTCGCCCCTGGCGTCCGCGATGGCGAGCTCCATCACGTCACCCATCACGTCCCGGTTCGCCTCCGGACTCAGCGTCCCGATGGCGACCAGCGAGTCGAGGATCGCGTCGATGTCCTGGTTCGCGACCGCGACGTAGAACTCCACGATCTTCTCCTGGACGAACTCGTTCACGCGCCCGCTCATCCCGAAGTCGTAGAACACGATGGCGCCGTCGTCGAGCACCGCCAGATTACCGGGGTGCGGGTCGGCGTGGAAGACGCCGTCGTCGATGATCATCTGGAGGTACGCGCGCTGGAGGGTCTCCGCGACGCGCTCGCGGTCGATACCCTTCTCGTCGAGCGCGTCGACGTCGTTGATCTTCGTGCCGGGGAGGTACTCCATCGTGAGGACGCGCGGCCCCGAGTGCGAGTCGACGACCGCCGGGATGCGTATCTCGTCGCTCTCGGCGAAGTTCAGCTTGATCTCCTCGAGCATCCGCGCCTCGCGCTCGTAGTCCATCTCCTCGCGGATGGTCTTCGCGAACTCGTCGGCGAGGTTCTCGAGACTGAACGCTTGCGCGTCACCGACGAAGTAGAGGAGGATGGGGAGACTCCACCGGATGACCCGCAAGTCGGCTTCGACGAGGTCCTCGACGCCGGGGCGACGGACCTTCACGGCGACGTCGTCGCCGTTCACGGTCGCCTTGTACACCTGGCCGAGGCTCGCACCGCTGATGGGGTCGGTGTCGAACTCCGCGAACGCGTCCTCGACGGGGCCGACCTCCGCCTCGAGCACCTGCTTGGCCTCCGCCCAGTCCGCGGGCGGGACGTCGTCCTGGAGCGACGACAGCACGTCGATGTACGCGGGCGGGAGGACGTCAGGCCTGGTCGAGAGGAGCTGGCCGAGTTTGATGAACGTCGGGCCGAGCTTCAGGAGCGAGTCGAGCAGTCGCTCGGCGCGGTCGATCTGCGTCGCCTCGTCGACCTGTCGCCTGCTACCGATGACGAGGTAGCGTCGGCGGTCGCGAGCGTACGCGAGCAGGAGCGGCAGGAATTGGCGTGCGACGACGAGGAATCGCCAGTACGCCCGTAGGTTGACCAGCCTTTCTCACCTCGAGTCAGGCGTCCCGGATCTCGATGCGGGTCTCGTCGGTCGACGTGCGCTTCGGGATGGAGAGTTCGAGGACGCCACGGGATATCTCGGCGTCGGCGGCCTCGGGGTTGGCGTCCGGTGGGAGCGGGAGGTCGACGTCGAGGAACAGCGAGCGGTCCTCGCGCTCGTACCGGAACTCGGCGGGGACGTCCTTCTCGCGTCGCGCTTCGATGGAGACGCGGCCGTCGCGTGCGACGACGTCGAGCGTGTCGGCGGTGACGCCGGGGAGGTCGACGACGAGCAGGTAGCCGTCGTCGCTCTCGAGGAGGTCAGCGAACACGGCGTCGGGAAGGTCTGCGAACGCCTCTCGGAGCGCGGACATGGACGGCCGTAGGTGCCCTGGGTCGAAAAACCCACGGGTAGCGGTTCGACAACGACTCGCACGACCGTGGGTCGGTCGCGGTGGCGTCCGCTCGCGGCGCGGTGGTCGAACGGTTGCCGTCACCGCCCCCCAGCGACGTGATCCCCGGTTCCGCGCGCTGGCGGCGTAATCAGCGGTTTCGTGCGCGTAACCAGGTCGTACCGCCCGTGAACTGGCGTGACCGGTCGTCGGGGCTTAAGTCACGGCCCGTGGTAGGTGCGAACGATACTCATGTCACTCGTCGACAGGCTCAAGGGGCTGTTCGGGCGCGAGGAGCGAACGTACGAGTACTGGTGTCCGAACTGCGAGGAGACGTTCGAGTCACCGAAGGCGGACATGTCGAGCGTGCACTGTCCGGAATGCGGGGAGACGCGAGTGCGAGCGTCCGCGATGGCGGACCCAGTCACGTAAGCAGCGCTGCCGCGAGCGTCCCCGTCGAGAGCAGCCGTCGGGCCGTCGTCGACCAGCGCGCTCGCGGTCACTCGTCGAACGCGGGGAGGTGACTCGTGGCGTCGCGAGCCGCCGCGGCGTCGACGCCGTCGAGCGCGCCGAAGTGCGGGACGCGGTGGTCGCCACGTACGCAGTGCCCGCGGCGGTCCGCGCCGTGGCGTTCGACGTGGATGGCGTCCAGACCAGCGTTCCACGCGGCGCCGACGTCGTTGCTGCCGTCGCCGGCGAGCACTCCAACGTCCTCGGCGTCGACGCCGAGACCCGCTCGTGCGAGGTCGACGGGCGCGGGGTCGGGCTTCCAGCCGGTGTCGTCGTCGCAGCAGACGACGACGTCGAACCAGTCCGCGACGTCGAGGTGCTCGAGGACGGGGTCGGCGAGGAACCGCTGGCAGTGCGTCACGAGCCCGACCGGCCGGTCGAGGTCGCCCACGAAGGTGGCGTCGTCGTGGAGGAACGTGTGCTCGGCGCGCGCTCGTGGGTCCTCCTCCGCGTGGAACGCCGGCCAGAACGCCTCCGGGTCGACGCCCCACGCCTGCAACTGTCGATTGCGCGCGCCGGTGAGGCCGTGCCAGAGCACGTACGCCTCGCGGTCGCTGAACCGCCGGCCGACGCGGTCGCCGACGCGGTCGAAGACGTCGCGCGTGTACGCCCACTCCGCGTCGACGAGCGTCCCGTCGAGGTCGAACAGCCAGAAGTCGTACGAGTCGGCGACCATCGGGAGGCGATTCTAGGACCGCCAGTCGCTAAGTGTCTTCGGGAGGCCTGAGATGCGACCGCACGCTACGCCTGGGGGTCCTCGACGACGTCGATGCTGCTCCCGAGGTACTTCGAGACGACCTCGTCGACCGAGTCGGCGTTGAACGCGGCGAGGTCGGCGGCGATGGCGTCGCGGAGCGCGTCCACGTACGCCTGGTCCGCGCGCAGACTCCGGAACTCGACGTCGTCGACGGGCACGCCGAGGGCGTCCTCGGCGAGCCAGCGCGCGTGCTCGCGGTCGTTCACCTCGCCGCGCCAGAGGTTGTCGCGGAAGAACAGCCAGCCGTCGTCGCCGGGTTCGGCCGCGGGCCGACGGAGCACCGTCCGGAACTCGTTCGGACGCACCCAGACGTCGGCCGACGGCGCCAGGTGGAACGACACCCGGAACACGTACTGGGCGGGCATCCGTCTCCCCTTACGCGGTCTCGTTGTTCAGTATCTCAGCCATCTCGAGGTCCTTCTCCGTGATACCGCCCGCCTCGTGGCTGGTGACGCGCACCTCCACCTCCTTGTACCGGATGCGGATCTCGGGGTGGTGGTACTGCGCTTCGGCGATCTCGCCGGTCAACTGCGCGAAGTTCACGCCCTTCATGTAGTCGTCGAACTCGAACGTCCGAACGATCTCGTCCTCGTCTATCGACCAGCCCTCCGGGAGTCGCTCCTCGACCTCGTCGTCTGCCAGGACGTCTGCCATGCGCCACCAATCGAGTGCGGGCGGCATAATCATTGGGGCGGGCGCTCGCCGTCGCGTTTGCTGGCCTGGAAAACACCGGGGGTGGTTTAGGGTGCTGGTTGACGAACGACGAGGTATGCTTCGGACGCGGACGGTCCTCGGTGCGGTCCTCCTCGTGGTGGCGTTCGGTCTCGCCGCCGGGTCGCTGCCGTCCTCCGGCGGGGCGCCCGCGCCGACCAGTGGTGACGGGTCGGGCGACACCTCGGCCGCAGGTGGGGCGGTACGCGACGCCGGCGTCGAGGAGTCGGTCGAGAATCCGGTGTCGAGTGCGACGCGCGACCGGTTGCTCGCGGCGGTCGTCGCGCTGGCGTTCGCGGTCGGGTACGCGCTCGCGCCACGGCACCGCCGCACCATCGCGGTCGCGGCGGGCGTGGTCGCGGTCGCGGCGGCGAGCGACGCGTGGCTCCGGCCCGCGGCGGTGAGCGGGCTGCTATCGGTGGTTGGGGATGCGACGGCGACCGCGGTCGGTGGCCCGCTCGGCGTCGCGCTCGCGGTCGTGCTCGCGCTGGCCGTGACCGCGGGCGTCTGGCTGGCGTTCGGTCGCGACGACGGCGAGCGGCGCCCGGCGGACGCCACCGACGACGACGCCGGCCGCGGCGGCGAGCCTGGAGCGCGGCCGCGTGACGTGGACGTGCATCCGGCGAGCCGGGACGCGTCGGACGAGGTGACTCGTGCGTGGCAGCGCGTCGTCGCGTCGGTGACGACGCCGGCGCCCGGTGCGCGGACGCCCCGCGA
The DNA here is from genome assembly GCF_037081675.1 of Halorubellus litoreus. Classification (GTDB taxonomy): domain Archaea; phylum Halobacteriota; class Halobacteria; order Halobacteriales; family Natrialbaceae; genus Halorubellus; species Halorubellus litoreus. The sequence goes on from NZ_JAZAQL010000006.1 coordinate 214,749, forward strand.
GTTCGTCCGCGCCGCCAGCGACGACGGCGTCGACGCGAGCGCGTTCGCGCGACTCACCGAGTTGTTCGAACGCGTCCGCTACGGCGACGCCGACTCGGACCGCGAGGCCGAGCGTGCACGGTCGCTCGCCGCGCGAGCGGTCGAGGACGCGGGAGTGGCGGACGACGCGTCGAACGGCGACGGTCGCGAGCGCGGCGGTGGTGACGCGTGAACCGGGCGCTGTTCGCGGTGGGTGCGGCCTGCGTCGCGGTCGGCGTGGCGCGCCTCGCGGGCGTCGTCGGTCCCGTCCTCCCGGGCGGTGCGTACGGGTTCCTCGCGGTCGCGGTGCTCGCGGTCGTCGTCGCCGGCGTCACGCTCTACCGGGACGCAACCGACGACGACTCGCCCGAACGCGCCGCGCCGCCCGAACGGTCGCGGCCGCGGCGTCCCGGTGCGGCGGCGGCGCGGGCGATAGCCGACCTGCGCGTGGTCGGGCGACGCGCGGACGCCGACGACGGCCGGCGGGAACTCCACGACCGCCTGGAGTCGCTCGCGGTGGACGTCCTCGTCGCGAAACGCGACGTCGACGCATCGACTGCCAGGGACCAGCTCGCCTCGGGTGCGTGGACCGACGACCCGACGGCGGCGGCGTGCTTCGTCGACGGCCCGATACCGCCGCTGTCGGCGCGCGACCAGTTCGCGGCGCTCCGGTCGGGCGACCCGCCGTACGCCAGACGCGTCCGCCGGGCGCTCGCCGAACTCGACCGCGTGGAGGGCGACGCATGACCGACGGCGCTGGACTCGGTGCTGGACTCGACGCGACCCGGACCGGCCGATACCGGGGGGCGCTCGCGGTGGCCGCGGTCGTCGCCGCGCTCGGCGCGCTCGCCGGCACGCCCGTCCTCCTGGTCGCCGCGGTCGTCGTCGCGGTCGTCCCCGCGCTCGGACGCGCCAGCGAACCGCCCGAACCGGACGTCGTCGTCGACCGCGTCGTCCGTCCGCCGGACCCGGCCCCAGGCGAGACGGCGACGGTCGAGTTCGCGGCGAGGAACGCGGGCGACGCGCGCCTCGCCGACGTCCGCGTCGTCGACGCACCGCCAGACGGCGTCGACGTCGTCGACGGCAGTCGCGCGCTCGCCGCCGCACTCGCACCCGACGAATCGGCGACGGCGACGTACGAGGTCGCGGTCCCCGCAGGCGAGCACGCGTTCGACGACCCGTTCGTCGCGGTCCACGACGCGACCGGGAGCGTCGCGGTCACTGGCCGCGTCACCGTCGACGAGACGACGGTCGCGTCGACCGCACCGCTGCCAGACGTGGAGGCGGTCACCGTCGCCCCGCCCGCGAGCGGCCGCCCCGGTCGTCGCCCGAGCGACGACGCCGGCGACGGCATCTCGTTCGACTCGCTCCGCGAGTACCGCCGCGGCGACCCGGCGGCGCGCGTCGACTGGCGGCGGTACGCCCGCACCGGCGACCTCGCGACCGTCAGGTACCGCGAGCGACGCGCGCCGACCGTGATGCTCCTCGTCGACGCCCGCGAGCGAGCGCACCTCGCAGCCGCCGCGGACGCCGAGGACGCGGAGACCGCCGAGAGCGCCATCCGCCGCGGGGTCACGGCGGCGCGTCGCATCGTCGGTGGGTTCGACCTCGCGCACGTCGGCGTCGTCGCGCTCGCACCCGAGTACCCGACGCTCGACCCGGGCGTCGGCCGCGAGCACGCCCACCGCCTGCGTGCGTTCCTCGACGCCGTCCCCGGCGTCGCCGGTGCGCCCGAACCGCTCGACGCTGACGGGCGCGACCTCGCCGCCGGCGTCCGCGCGCGCCTCCCTCGGAATGCACAAGTGTGTCTCTGCACGCCCGCGTGCGACGACGCGGTCGTCGACGCCGCGACGCACCTCGCCGCCGCCGGCCACGACGTCGGCGTCTGCAGTCCCGACCCGACCGCGCGCACCGACGCCGGCGGGCGCCTCGCCGCGCTCGAACGCCGCGCGCGCCTCCGCGCACTGCGTCGACGCGGAATCACCGTCGTCGACTGGGGCGACGAACCGCTCGCGACCGCATTCGACCGCTCAGGGTGGACGACGTGACTCGCGACGACCCCACGGCTGCCGGCATACCACCGGGAGCGATCGCGACGCGCCCGGGCGGGGTACTCGCGGTCGGCGCAGACGCGCTCGCGGTCGCGATAGCCGCCACCGCCGCGTGGACGACCGTCGTCGCCGCCGTCGGCGCGGTCGCACACGCCACCGGCGTCCTCCAGGACCGCCCGCTGGCGCGCCGCGGTGGCTCGCTCACCTTGCTGGCCGCGACGCTCGCAGGCACCCTCACCGGGCTCGGCGACGTCGCCGTCCTCGCCGGCACCGTCCTCGTCGTCGTCGCGTACGACGCCGGCGAACGAACCGTCTCCCTCCACGCACACGCCCCAGACACCGTGACGTGGGCGCTCGAAGCGCGCCGGACCGCGTGGACGCTCAGCGTCTGCACCGTCGCCGCACTCGCCGCAACGCTTCTGGCGACGGTTCCGACGACCGCGACCCCCGGCGGCGCGGCGCTCGCGCTCGCCGGCGGCGTCCTCGTCGCACTCTCACTGCGCGATTGAAAGAACGGATCAGTCCGCGGGCTCGGTCGTCGCGACGTCCTCCGCGTCCGCGCGCTCGCGTCGCGGGAGCGCGTCACGGAACCGGTCGACGACCTGCCGCGCCTCCTCCAGTTCCGCGTTCCCGAACGCGCGAACGAGCGCGAGCGCCCGGCGAGCCCTCGTCCGCCGCCAGGACTGCTCGCGGTTCTCGTACGTCCTGATCGCGCGCAGGAAGTCCACCTTCGAGAACTCCGGCCAGTACGGCGCGCAGAAGAACACCGCCGCCTCGTTCCCGTTCGCGTGCCACGGCAGGAAGTTCGACGTCCGCTCGTCCCCGCCGGTGCGGATGATGAGGTCGACGTCCCGCACCGGACAGTCGTAGAGGCGGTCCTCGACGGTCGCGACGTCCACGTCGCTCGCATCGAGCTCGCCAGCGGCGACGTCGTCGACGACGCCACGCGCGGCGTGCAGGAGTTCGTTCCGGCCGCCGTACGCGAGCGCGACGTTCAACACGAACCGGTCGTACTCGCGCGTCCGCTCCTCGGCGTACCGCGCCGCCGACCGCACGCGCTCGGGGAGCATCCCGTGGTCGCCGATGACGCGCACGCACACCTCGTTGTCGTGGACGCTCTCCGCGTCCGCGAACTCGCGGAGTTTCTCCGCGAGCAGGTCGAACAACGGCTCGAGTTCCTCGTCGGGGCGGTCGAAGTTCTCCGTCGAGAACGCGTACAGCGTCAGCTCCTCGACGCCGAGGTCCTGGCACCACGACAGGACGTCCTCGGTCGTCTGCGCGCCAGCCCGATGCCCGTCCGGCGCGTCACCGCCGCGTTGTCGGGCGTACCGACGGTTCCCGTCCTGGATGACGGCGACGTGCGTCGGCGACCCCGATATCTCACGGCGGAGCAGGTGCTCGTATCCCGCTCGAACGCGTTCGCGAAGCCACCCTCGCATCTAGTAGCATCCTATTCGACCGCGGATATGTGTCTTCTGCTTGCAGCCGACGCCGCCCGGCCCTGCCACCGCCTCGCAAGGCCGCCTTTGATTCGAATCACGGGGTTGCCCCGCCATCGAGGCCCGTGCGACCGCCCGGAACGACCCCTTACCGGCGTCTCCCGCCCGAAACAGCCGGTCGCGCGCTATCGGACAAATTTATATGCCAGGCCGTGCTCCGTTCGACTGCAATGGCGAAAGGCGAGGTTGACTTCTTCAACGACACTGGTGGCTACGGTTTCATCGATACTGACGAATCCGACGAGGACGTGTTCTTCCACATGGAAGACATCGGCGGTCCGGACCTCGAGGAGGGGCAGGAGGTCGAGTTCGACATCGTGCAGGCCGACAAGGGCCCGCGCGCCGAGAACCTCGAGCGCCTCTAAGTCGGTTCACCACCAGTTGCGGTAGCGGTTCCGGGCGGCGGCGGTAATCTCGTCTCCTCTCGCGAAGCGGACTACGGTTATTTTCGACGCCCCGAGCGCCTCGCGCTCGCCGGGCGTCCCGGTCCTCACGGTCGATAGCCGCGGCGTTGGCGTCGGTGGCGACCGGGACGTCCGCGTCCGTTCCGTCGCGGCGGCGCGGAATCGTGACACGTTTACTCGGCGGTCGAGAAGCGTGACGGTATGAGTGAGACGCTCGACGACGACCTCTATCGGCGGACGAAGGCGCTACTGGAACCGGGCGACGTGGACCTGAACGGCGTCGTCGTCCACACCGAGTTCGACGGGCAGGCGGACGTCCAGATGATGCAGGCGACGCTCGACGCCGCGGACGTCATCGCCGAACACAGCGGGCACGACCCGAACGACGTCTACGTCGAGAGCGGGAACGACGACCCGAACTTCTCCTCGAACCAGCACCAGGGCCTCACCATCGACGACGAGGAGTTCGTGTGGGAGTGCCAGCAGCTCCTCCGCCAGGGGAGCTTCGACATCGTCATGTACTATCTCGCCGAGGCCGACCACGACGCCATCGTCGCCGGCATCGAGGACCTCGGGTTCGACGCGACGGGCGTCCGCGGCGACGAGTAAGGGGCCGGCGCCTTCTCGATTCCACTCGCGACCGTCCGGCGAGCGGCGCGTCCCGGTTCAGTGCAGCCGTCGGAGCGTCGCGTCCGACGACGTCGAGAACACCGCGCCGGCACCGAGCGCGGCGAGTTCGGGCCCGTCGGTGCCGACGCGCCACGCGAGATCGCCGCCCGCGGCGTCGAACGCGTACAGCGCGCGTTCCTCGGTCGACGCGTCCCCGTCGCCGTCGCCGGTGACGTAGACGGTCGAGCCGTCGGCGAGCGTGCGCCCGCTGAGGCGGCCGGGGGCGCGCGTCCGCCAGCGCTCGTCGCCGGTGTCGCGGTCGAACGCCCACAGCGTGCTCGAGACGTCCGCGGCGGCGTCGCCGCGGGTCGGCGGGTCGCTCTCGGCGACGACGACGAGTTCGGGGCCGACGACGGGGTTCGTGGTCGCGAACCGCTCGACGCCGTCCCCGATCTGTTGGCTCCAGACGACCGCGCCGGTCTCGGCGTCGAGCGCCACGACCCGGCTCCGCAGGCCCTCGAGGAACTGGTCGCCCGCGTCGGGGCGGCTCTGGACGACGTAGACGCGGTCGCCGCGGACCGCGGGCGCGAACTGGCGGACGACCCCGCCATAGCCGTCGAGGTCGTGCAGCCACGCGCGCTCGCCGGTCCCGCGCTCTATCGCCGCGACCTTCGAGCGGGACGCGGCGTAGACGCGGTCGGCGTCGACGCTCGCGACAGGCGGACGGACGTCGGTGCGGTTCCCGGGGAGGACGCCGCGGTCAGCGGTCCACTCGACTGCCCCGGTGTCGAGGTCGTGGCTCGTGAGGACGGGTTCGCTGGCGTCGCGGACGCCGAACGTGAGCACGAGACCGTCGCGAACGGTCGGCATCGGCGCGACGCGGTCGCGCGTCCACCGCACGTCGCCGGTGTCGCGGTCGAGTACCGCGACCTCCTCGAGACAGCCGGCGACGACGGCGCCGTCGGTGACGGCGACCGCGAGCGGCGGGTCGACGCCGTACCCGCTGCCGACGTCGACGCGCGTCCGCCAGCGGACGCGGGAGCGGTCGAGGTCGACGGCGAGCACCTCGAGGCGGTCCCCCGAACTCGGCGGGACGACGTCGTTCTCCGCGTACGCGTCGCTCTCGACGGCGCGCGCGGCGTACGCGACGCCGTCCGCGACCGCCGGGAACAGGAGGTACGGCGCCTCGACCGTGCTCTCGAACGGGTAGGCGTCGACGGACCCGGGCGCGTCCTCGGGACCGCTCGTGCTCGCGCGCCACCCCGCCCGTTGCGGGCCGCCCATGAATCCCGGCCACGCGAGGTCGCTTCGCGGGAGCGGCGAGCGGAACGCGTCGAGACAGCCGGCGGTCGCGCCACCGGCCGCGACGGCGGTGGCACCCGCCAGCGACCGGAGGACGCGTCTGCGCGAGGTCGCGGGCGAACTAGTGGAGGGCATCGCGTCGCCCGTCTCCCGCCAGCGGTACGTATCTTGTCCCTGCGGCACGGCAGGGGGCGACGAGGGCCGGGTTTTCACGGTCTCGGAAGACCCGCGTTCCTTATACGCTCGCGGACCCGAGCGCCTAGCAAATGGGACGGGGAGACGTCGATTACGAGCTGGACGACGTGGACCGGGCGGTCGTGAACGCGTTCCAGGGCGGGTTCCCCGTCGTGGAGCGGCCGTTCGAGTCGGCGGCGGCGGCGTTGCGCGAGCGCGCCATCGACATCGACGGTGACGGGTTACTGGAGCGCGTGCGGACGCTCGACGACGAAGGGGTGCTGTCGCGGTTCGGGCCGCTCGTCAATGCACAGGAGATCGGTGGGGCGGCGACGCTCGTCGCGATGCACGCGCCCGAGGAGCGGTTCGAGGAGGTCGTGGAGGCGGTGAACGCGCATCGGGAGGTCGCGCACAACTACGAGCGCGAGCATCCGCACTTGAACGTGTGGTTCGTCGTGAGCGTGGCGGACCCCGAGCGCGTCGACGAGGTGCTCGCGGCCATCGAGGACGAGACCGGCCAGGAGACGTACAACCTCCCGAAGCAGACGGAGTTCCGCGTGGAGGCGAAGTTCCTCGTCGACGGCCCCGTTCCCGAGGGCGACGTCGACCTGTCCAGTCTGGGGCCGAGTCCGGCGCCGTCGGGGCGGTCGACGTTGACGCCCGAGGAGCGCGACCTCGTGCTCGAAGTGCAAGGAGGACTACCAGTAACGTCGACGCCGTATCGCGACGTCGCGGACGCGCTCGGCGCCGAGGTCGAGTGGGTGCTGGAGACGCTCCGTCGGTTCGAGGTCGAGGGGAAGATCCGACGCGTTGGCGTGGTGCCGAACCACTACGCGCTCGGGTACACGGAGAACGGGATGACGGTGTGGGACGTCCCGGACGACCTCGTCGACGAGGTCGGGCCCGCGGTCGCGAGTCTCGATTTCGTCACGCACTGCTACGAGCGGCCGCGTCACGAGGGCGTGTGGCCGTACAACTTCTTCGCGATGACCCACGGACGCAGCGAGGAAGAGAGCGCCGAGCGCGTCGAGCAGGTCCGCGACGTCATGAGCGAGTACTGGGACGTCGAGGACGACGACTGGGACACGTTGTTCTCGACGCGCATCCTGAAGAAGACCGGTATCCGGCTGGACGAGCGCGCGGACGCGAACACCGACGCCGAAGTCACCAACGCCGACGCCACCGACGCCGACGCGTCGAACGACGAGGAGACGGCACCGACGGACGCGTCGAGGTGACGACGATGAGACCGCGCTCGCAGGAGGTGCGTCGATGATACCGCTCTACCACGACTTCACGGGGGAACGCGTGCTCGTCGTCGGCGGTGGGTCGGTGGGTGCGCGGAAGGCGCGGCGGTTCGCGACCGAGGCCGACGTCGTCGTGGTGTCGCCGGGGTTCGCGGACGCGGACTTCGGTGGCGCCGAGCGCGTCCGGAGCGAGGTCGTGCCCGACGACGTCCCCGGGTGGTTCGACCGCGTCGACCCGGCGCTGGCGGTGGCGGCGACCGACGACGCGGCGGTGAACGCGCGCGTCGAGAGCGAGGCCAGCGCGCGCGACGTGCTCGTGAATCGAACGGACACGCACGGCGAGCGCGACCCCGGGAGCGTCGTCGTGCCGGCGACGGTCCGGGACGACCCCGTGGTCGTCTCCGTCGCGACCGGCGGCGCCAGTCCCGCGCTCTCGAAGTACCTCCGGGAGCGCATCGAGGACGACATCGCTGGTGCGGGCGCGATGGCCGAGCTCACGGGCGCGCTGCGGGACGACCTCCAGGGTCGCGGCGTCGACCCCGAGCGGCGTCGGGATGTGGTACGTGCCGTCGTGCGGTCGCCGGACGTTTGGACAACTTTACGTACCGGTAACGCCAAGCCACGACAACTGATTGACGACGTCCTCGCGGACGTCGCACCCGAACTCGTCAAATAATGAAGGATACAGGCGTCATCACGGGCGTTCGCGTCACTCACAGCACCGGGAGCGTCGACGACGTCGCCGCGGCGAGTACGCGCGAGCCCGCTGCGGTGCTCGGGACGCTCGCGGCGACCGACGGCGTCGAGGAGGCGTTCGTCCTCCAGACGTGCAACCGGGCGGAAGCGTACGTCGTGACGGGCGACGTCGGCACGGGGAAGGCGGCGCTCGCGGAGTACGGCGCTGACGCGAGCGACGAGGCGCGCATCGAGATGGGCCACGAGGAGAGCCTCGAACACCTCCTGCGGGTTGCGTCGGGCCTGGATTCGCTCGTCCTCGGCGAGGACCAGGTGCTCGGGCAGGTCCGGGACGCCCTGGAGACCGCTCAGCAGGTCGGGACGGCTTCGGACGTCCTGGAGGACGCGGTCCTGAAGGCAGTGCACGTCGGCGAGCGTGCGCGGACGGAGACGGACGTGAACGAGGGCGTCGTCTCGCTCGGGTCGGCGGCGGCCGAGCGCGTCGCCGCGGAGCGCGAACTGGAGGGCGCGACCGCGCTGGTCGTCGGCGCCGGCGAGATGGGGCTGCTGGCGGCGCGGGCGCTCGCGGACCGCGGCGTCGGCCGGCTCGTCGTCGCGAACCGAACGGTCGCGAACGCCGAGCACGTCGTCGACGAACTGGACGTGCCGACCGAGCCCGTGCCGCTGTCGGCGGTCGACACGGTCGTCTCTCGCGTGGACGTGGTCTTGTCGGCGACGTCGAGCGACGACCTCGTCGTGGACGCGAGCGCACTCGCGGACGCGGGCGACGTGACGGTCGTCGACCTCGCGCAACCCCGGGACGTCGACCCGGCGGCGGGCGACATCGAGTCGGTGACGGTGTACGACCTGGACGCGCTCGAGGACGTCACCGAGGAGACCCGCGAGAACCGCCGGGAGGCCGCCGCGGCCGTCGAGCGCATCGTGGACGCGGAGCTCGCGAACCTCCTCGAGCAGTTCAAGCGCCAGCGCGCGGACGAGGTCATCGCGGCGATGTACGAGTCCGCCGAACGCATGAAGGCTCGCGAGGTCGAGACGGCGTTGTCGAAGCTCGACCTGGACGACGAGGAGGCAGCGGTCGTGGAGTCGATGGCTGACGCGCTCGTCTCCCAGCTCCTGTCGGCGCCGACGAAGAGCCTCCGGGACGCGGCCGCGGAGGACGACTGGTCGACGATCAACACCGCACTGCAGTTGTTCGACCCGGACTTCGAGGCCGAGGGCATGCCGCCGGCGGTCGCGGCGATGCTCGCGGAGAGCGACGACGGGACGGCGAGCGAGTCGCCGCTCGGCGCGTTCACGGACGACGACTGAATCGACGGGGCGGTTCGGTGACGGTGCGTGGTTCGTTCTCAGTGACGCCTGAGTCGTCGAGCGGCGGCCCCGCCGAGGCCGGCGAACGCCGCGAGGACGCCGAATCCGGGGGTGGCGCCGTTCCCCTGGCCGCCGCTCCCGCTGCCGCCGCCGTCGCCGGTCGTCGGCGCGGGCGGGGTGCCGGAGAGCGCGGTCGTGACGCTGCTCGCGACCGACGCGGTGGTGTCCGTGGGGTCGCGGTCGGCGGCGTCGGCTGGCGCGAACTTCGAGAGTCGGCCGCTCGAGCCGCCGGGGCCGCTGTTGCCGTCGGTGGCGACGTAGAGTTCGCCGTCGTGGTCGCGGCCGAACGCGAGCACGAACCGCTCGATGCCGCCGCCGGGGGCGACCGCGAGGTCCTCGCGCGTCCAGTCGTCGCCGCTGGGGTCGGCGAGGAAGAGCCGCTGGCGCCAGTCCGCGAACACGTACTTTCCGTCGAGCGCGGGGACCGCGCTCCCGCGGTAGACGTGGCCGCCGACGACCGCGATGCCGACGTCGTGACTGTACTCGAGGACGGGGTCGACGAGCGGGTCGCCGTCGGGCGTCTCCGTCGGGCAGTCGTCGGCGTCGTAACAGTGCCGGCCCTCGCGGACGTTCCACCCGTAATTGGCGCCCGCCTCGATGACGTTCACCTCCTCCCAGCGGTTCTGGCCGACGTCCGCGGCGACGAGTCGGTCGTCGTCGAAGGAGAGCCGCCACGGGTTCCGGAGGCCCCACGCGTACTGCTCGGCGAGCGCGTCGCGGCCGACGAGCGGGTTGTCGTCGGGTATCCCGTACGGTTTCCCGTCGGTCCGCGAGTCCGGGTCGATGCGGAGGATGCTCCCCAGCAGGTTCTCGGTGACGTCCTGGCCGTTCCCGCCGGCGTTCGCGTCGTACCAGTCGTCGACGTGCCCGGTGCCGCGGTCGCCGCTCCCGCCGCCGTCGCCGACCGCAACGTAGAGGTGGTCGTCGGGGCCGAACGCGAGGTCGCCGGCGTTGTGATTCCCCTGCGGTTGCGGTATCTCGAGGAGCGTGCGTTCGTCGTCGACCGCGAGCGCGCCGTCGCCGGTGACGGGGACCTCGTCGAGGACGAACGTGTGCGAGTAGTTCTCCGGCGTCCCGCTGCGGCGCGGGGCGCTGTACCGGACGTACGCACGAGACCCGTCGGGGTGGAATTCGAGCCCCAGGAAGCCCTGCTCGGTGTACCCGCCACCGATGGAGACCATGCGGTCGCGGAGGTCCGCGACCGCCGTGGGGCCGTCGTCGTCGACGCGGTACGCGCGCCCGGGCTGGTCGACGACGTACGGACGGTCGTCGCCGGGGCGGAACGAGACCGCGACCGGGGCCGCGAACCCGTCGGCTACCGTCTCGAGCGAGACGATTGCGTCCGCGTCGCCGCCGTCGGTACCGCCGAGGTCGAGGTCGAGACAGCCGGCGAGCGCGCTCGCGCTCGCACCGACGCTCGCGAGCACGTCGCGCCTGCGCGGGAGGGACATACAGCCCGCTAGGGACGCGTGCTACTTAGTGTCGTGCGAGGCGGCGAAGGCATCGAGGTAGGCACCGCGAGCGAGGGCGTCGTGGCGCGACGCGAGTGGGGCGCTCGCCGGCGGCGAGCGGTCAGATGCGGCCGAGGTAGCGCGCGGTCGCGGCGAGGGTCGCCTCCGAGAGCGCGTACGTGTGCCCCCACCAGTCTGGGTCGTAGCGGACGTCCCGCGAGAACCGCCCGAGGCAGCCGGAGCCCGGCCACTGGGTCTCGCCGCCGACCGTCGTCTCCGCGTACGCGGTCGCGAGCGGCGTCACGATGGCGCCGCGGCCGTCGCCCGCCGGAACGACCGCGCCGAGGTCGTGCTCGCAGCCGCGACCGATTATCGGTCGCGCGTCGAACGGCGTCACGAGCCCGTGGAGGACCTCGTGGACCGCCATGTTGTCCGTGACCGCCGCGTCGTCCCACTGCTCGGTCGCGCCGACGTTCGCGTACGACACCGGCCCGCCGTTCTTGAGGTGCGTGCGGTTCCCGCCGTACCCGATGGACTGCTGGAGGGGTTCGTCGACGAGCATGAGGTGGAGCGCGTCGGGGTCGCGGCGGCCCTCGGCGTCGAGCCAGTCCGCGGTCGACTCCCAGACCGCGTCGCGCGTGTTCGTCACCACCGTCCCCCGGGGCGCGGTTCCGCCCGCGGCGACGTCGAACGTGACCTCGCGGTCGAGTTCCCGGTCCGCGTTCCGCGCGACCTGTTCGACGCCGCGGTCGACCGCCCGCACCACCCGGCGGAAGGTGCGGTCCGGAATCGAGGGGACGCGATGCACGACCGTACCGACGGACAGGGGACTCGCCGGCGCGTCCGCGTTCGTCGTCGTGGAGTCGGTTCCCGGCTGGGCGAACGCTGGCGCGCTCGCCGCCACGGCCTGGAGGAGGGCGCGTCGAGACGGCACGCGCTCGGCTTCGCACCCGACCGGCGTAAGTCTCCTCCCTCCGTCGCGGCCCGAGATTCAGTCCGAGCCCCCGCCGTCGCGGGGTGTGGACGACAATCAGTCAGTCAGTAGCGTCCTTCCGCATCTTCACGTGCGGGATGCCGGCCTCGTCGAACTCGTCGCCGAAGCGCTCGTAGCCGAGTCGCTCGTAGAATCCCGCCGCCTGCGTCTGGGAGTGCAGGAGGAACGACTCGAACCCGCGGTCGCGGCCCTCGGTCTCGAGGACGTCCATCAGCGCGCGCCCGACGCCGGTCCCGCGGTACGATTCGAGGACGGCGACCCGCTCGACCTTCCCCACGCGCGCCTCGTCGCGGTCCTTCGGCCGGAGTCGCGCCGCTCCCACGGGGCGCACGCCGTCCGCGACCGCGAGCGCGGCGTCCCGCGTCGGGTCGCGGTCGTACGCGACGACGTGCGTCGTCGCCGGGTCGTCGTCCCAGTCGTCCCACTCCAGGCTCTCGTCGACGTCCTGCTCGTCCACGAACACCACGCGCCGCACCGCGAACGCGTCCTCGCGCTCGTCGGCCCCCGCCGCAACCGCTGCACGTACGTCGGTCATACACGAGTCGACGCGGACGACCGTCGAAGGCGTTTCGTTCCCCAGGCGGTGACGGTCCAGTCAGTCAAAGCACGCCCGTGCCATAGCTGTCGATTCAGAGCACGCCCGTTCCATAGCTGTCGATTCAGAGCACGCCCGTTCCATAGCTGTCGATTCAGAGCACGCCCGTCCCGCCGCTCGCGACGACGACCGACGCGTACACGTCGCCGTTCGGCGCGACGTGGACGTCCGCGCTCCCGTGCTCGAAGCGCTCGCTCGTCAGGAACTCGCGCACCTCGTCGTCGCCGAGGAGGTTCCGGAGGAAGGCGTCCGCGACCGCGTCGGCGTCCGCGAACCCCTCGATGGCGCGCTCGCCCTCGCCGCCCGTGAAGATCCGTCGAACGAACTGGAATCGGCCGAGCCGGAAGTCCCGGAGTCGCCCGAACAGCTCGCGCGCACTCCCGTCCTCGCCGGTCGTGACCGTGTACGCGGTCGCGTACCGCGCCGCGTCCACGACGCGACCGTCGGCAGCGAGGGGAGCGTCGCGCTCGGCGTTCACGCCAGCCAGGATCGCGTCCTCGACCGTCACGAGCGAGATACCGCCCGCGCGCTCCGCGCTTCCCGGCGCATCCGGAATCGCCGGCGGCGTGTACTCCTCGTACAACAGGTACCCGCCACCGAACACCGCAACCGCGCCAGCGACGCCGTACCCGACGAGCGCACGCCGCGACGTCCCCAGAAGCGACTCCGCCTCACGCACGTCGCGCTCGCCGTCCAACGGCACCTTCTCCAGCGACATCCCCCCGCAGTTCGAACACGGCGGATTGTGCTTGGGCGTCCGCTCCCCGCAGTGCTCGCAGCGCCACTCGAACCCGCCAGCGTCGGCCGCGTCGTCCATCACTCACACAGAACGACCGCTCGCCCAAACCGCTACCGGACTCAACGCGCCGTCGACCACAGGCGGCCGGTTCGAGCGGCACCTCGCACGAACCAGCGGCTCTCGACGGCGAAGAAACGGAGAGAAGAACCGCGACCGCGTCGCCGCGAGAACCGCTCTACGAGAGCTTTTCGATATTGTTCACGACTTCGTCGGCGAACTCGCTGGTAGCGAGCTTCTCGCCGCCCTCGATCTGCCGCTCCAGGTCGTACGTGACCTTTCCGGAAGAGATGGTCTCCTCGACGGCGTCCCGGACGAGCGTGCCAGCGTCCTTCCAGCCCATATACTCGAGCATCAGGCGGCCCGAGAGGATCATCGCGGTCGGGTTGACCTTGTCCTCACCGGCGTACTTGGGCGCCGACCCGTGAACCGGTTCGGCGAGACAGCGTGTGGTACCGAAGTTCGCGCCGGGGGCGATGCCGAGGCCACCAATCTGGGCGCCGGCGGCGTCGGACATGTAGTCCCCATTCAGGTTCATCGTCGCGATGACGTCGTACTCGCTCGTCCGAGTCAGCAGCTGCTGGAGCATGTTGTCGGCGATACGGTCGTTGACGACGATCGTCCCCGCGGGTTGTTCGCCGTCGTACTCCTCCCACAGCTCGTCTTCGGTGATGATGTCCTCACCGTACTCCTCCTCGGCAACCTCGTAGCCCCAGTCGCGGAACGCGCCCTCGGTGAACTTCATGATGTTGCCCTTGTGGACCAGCGTGACGGAGTCGCGGTCCTCCTCGATGGCGTAATCGATGGCCTCACGGACCAACCGCTTGGTGCCGTACTCGGTGATGGGTTTGACGCCGATGCCGACCGGGCCCTCGTGGATGGTATTGTCGAAGCCCATCTCGCCCTCCACGAACTGCTTGACCTCCTGGACCTCGTCGGTGCCTGCTTCCCACTCGATACCGGCGTAGACGTCCTCCGTGTTCTCTCGGAATGTAACCATGTCCATCTCGCCGGGGTCCTTGACTGGGGACGGGACGCCGTCGAGGTGGTAGGTGGGGCGGACGTTCGCGTAGAGGTCGAGGGTCTTCCGGAGCGCGACGTTGAGCGAGCGGAAGCCGGCGCCGACCGGCGTCGTCAGCGGCCCCTTGATGGCGACCTTGAACTCCTTGATCGCTTCGACGGTGTCCTCGGGGAGGTTCTCGTCGTACTTCTCGCGAGCGGATTCGCCGGCGTAGACGCGCATCCAGGAGATGTCTCGGCCGGTCGCCTCGGCGGCAGCGGTGAGGACCTTCTGGGCGGCCGGTCCGACGTCCTTCCCGATGCCGTCCCCGTGAATGATGGGGATGATGGGGTTCTCGGGGACGTCCAGCTCGTCAGCGTCCTCGTCGACAACTTCGATCGCCTCGCCGTCCGACGGCACGTCGACCTTCTCGTACTCGTGACTCATACTCGCCTAGTTGGTCGGAATACCCGCCTAAAAGGGCTATCATTTGGCTGCGAGACCCGCGACGTCGGCGTGTTCGCGGCCGTTCTCGGTGTGGTCGGGAGGAAAGTTTTGCCATCGCGTTCGCGGTGCCGCTGGCCGCGTGCCGACTCGCGCGAACACGTGAGGGCCGCGACTACGTGGTCAGCGACGAACGGTGCGACGACGAACAGCACGAGGAGGACGGCGGATTCGGCGCGACGGCGACGGAGTCAACGTGACGACAGGGAATTCGGCGCGACGGCGACGGGATCGACGCGGCGACACGTACTCGGCGTGGCGACGTGGTCGGCGCACGACGACGGGTTCGGCGAGCGACGGTGACGGTAGCGACCGGGTCGGCGCGGCGAGGCTGCTGCGAGGGGTCCGTCGGCGACAGCAGGAAGTTGGTGTGCGTGTGGTGCCGGTTGATTCGCGGTGCGTGTTCGTGAGTCGGTGCCGGTCGGTCGCGGCGTGGCCTGCGCCGCGACAGCTCGGTGCGTGCGTGGTCGGCCACGACGTCTGCGTCTCCGTCGTGGGGCGGTCGTGGTCGGTGCGGGTCGGCCGCGGTGCGGGCAGTCCACCGCGGGGGTCGCGTCGAGTTTCGAGTGATCGATGCGTTCGGTGCGGGCGTTCGTTGCGTTCGGTGCGGGCGTTCGTTGCGTTCGGTGCGGGCGTTCGTTGCGTTCGTTGCGTTCGGTGCGGGCGACCGCGGTGCAGGCAGTCCACCGCGGGCGTGAACGATGTTGGTTCGCGTTCGGTTCGCGGTCGATTCGAGATGGTTCGCGTTCGGTTCGGGCGGCCGCGGCGCAGGTGATTCGCCGCGGGAATCGCGTCAGCGCCGGTTCGGGTGCGGTTCGAGTGGCCGCGGTGCAGGCAGTTCACCGCGGGCATCGCGTGTCGGAGGCCCGTTGGTCGGCGGTCGTCGGTGCGTTCGTGGGTGCCGCCCGCTGCGTCGTGGTCGCGCGGACGACGTCACGGTCGTCGCAAGCGTATTGTCCGCATCACGTCTTAGTCAAGAGTTACCACACCACAAGTACTTTGGGGCCAATTACCATGGGGGCGGCGGCACGGCCGGGCCGTGGCGGGACGGGACCGGCGCGGTCGAGAACGACAGCCCATGGCGCAGGTCGGCAAGCGTTAAGCGGCGGGGGGCCGCGTCCCAAGCCATGCAGGTCATCGTGCACGGCGGCGCTGGGAGTGCACCGGACGAACCCGAGAGCCGACAGGCGATCCTCGACGACGCCGCGAACGACGGCGCGACCGCGTCGACACCGCTGGACGCGGTCGAAGCGGCCCTCCACGTTCTCGAATCGTCGCCGCGGTTCAACGCCGGTATCGGCGGTGCCGTCCAGTCCGACGGCGTCGTCCGCACCGACGCCGGCGTCATGACGAGCGACCGCGACGCGGGCGCCGCGTGCTCGATGCCCGGCGTCGAGCACGCCGTCTCCGCGGCGCGCGTCGTCCTCGAGGAGACCCCGCACGTCCTCGTCTCCGGCGAGCACGCCGTCTCGCTCGCCGACGACTACGGCGTCGACACGGACCGCGACCTCTTCACCGAGCGAACGCGCGAGAAGTACGCGAACGCGGACCCACCCAGCGGGTCGCCGAGCGAGCACCTGGCGTGGCTCGCCGACCGCTTCGGGCAGGGTGGTGCGGCGAGCGCCGACCCTGAATCCGGAAGCGACCACACCGATCACGACACCGTCGGCGCGGTCGCACGCGACGGCGACCGCATCGCGGCGGCGACGTCGACGGGCGGTCGCTGGTTCGCCCTGGCGGGGCGCGTCGGCGACGTCCCCCAGCTCGGGAACGGCTTCTACTGCGCGCCCGCCGGTGGCGCGAGCGCGACCGGCGCCGGCGAGGACATCGCTCGCGTCACGCTCGCGCGCCGCGCCGTCCGCCACGTCGAATCCGGTCGGGGCGCCGACGACGCCGCCGCGCTCGCCATCGACGAGTTCGCCGAACTCACCGGCGCGCAGGCGGGCGTCATCGTCCTCGACGCCGACGGGAACGCCGGCAGCGCGTACAACTCCGAACTCATGCAGACCGCCGTCGCCGTCGAGTAGCCCGGGAGACGTCCCGCACCGCCCCTGTCGGTTCCTGACGGGCTGCAGCGTCGCCGCGGCGGGTTGATGGTTCGAGCGCACGTACTGGCGGGCGTGTACGAGTGGTTCCCGCTTCTGGCCATCCTGACTGGTGTCGTGGTCGTGGTCGCCGCGCCCGTCGTCGCCGTGCTCGCGGTCGTCGCCGAACGCGTCGCCGACGTACGCGTCGACCGCGTCGCCGCGGTCCTGGTGGCCGTCCCGACGACGGTGGCGGTCGGCGCACTGCTGGTCCTGGGTGGCGTCCTCGCCGCCGCCGTCGTCGCGGCGGTGGTGCTCGTGCTCGCGGTCGCACCGCTCGGCGTCGGCTGGCTCGTCGCCGCCCGCGCCGACGCCACCCCCGTCCGCGCCGGCCGACGTTGGGTCGTGCTCGCGTGGCCGGTCGTCCTCGGACTCGCCGGCGTCCTGTTCGTCGCACCCGGTGGGTTCGCGCGGTACAACGTCCTGTTCCTGGACTCGCCCGTTCGCGAACTCGCGGTCGCGGGCCTGCTCGCGGTCGCCGTCCTCGGGCCGGGCGTCGCCGTCGCCGTCCTCGACCGACGGCGCCGGTCCCGTCCAGCCGGGACGCCGCCGGAACCACCGAGACGCTGAGAACCGCACGACTGCGACGCCACGTAGCCGGTTTTCGACGCGTGTCGTACCCTATCTTTATCATCGTCGATGGCGACTAGGGTCGTATGCTCGAACAGACCCAGCACCGCCGCGCGGCCTGCCCCGAGTGCGGCACGAAGACGATCAACGTCCAGGGCGTCGACGCGTGCCCGGACTGCGCGTGGATCGCCGACGACGACTGACGACACCGCCCGCAAAAGAACGCGGCCGCACCGCCGTCGTCGTCAGTCGAACAACGTCACCGGCCCCTCCCACACGTCGAGGCCGGCCTCCGCGCGACGCATCATGCGCTCGTGGAGGTCCCGCACCGGCTCGCCCTCCGCGGGCCGTACCTGCTCGTACGACCCGTCGCCGTGCATCCGCCAGCGACGACGATTGTCCTCGAGGTTCAGTTCGAGCACGCGCGCCAGCTCGCGCTGCAACCGCGGGTCCTCGACGGGCGCGTTCGCCTCGACGCGGTTGTCGAGGTTCCGCACCATCCAGTCCGCCGACCCGATGTAGAACCCGGGGTCGTCGTTCTCGAAGTAGAACACGCGCGAGTGCTCGAGGAACCGCCCGACGATGCTATGCACCTCGATGTTGTCGCTGATTCCCTCGATGCCCGGGCGCAACCGACAGATGTCTCGCACGATCAGTTTGCACTCGACGCCCGCCATCGACGCCTCGTAGAGCGCCCTGATGACCTCCGGGTGCTCCAGGCGATTCATCTTCGCGACGATGCGCCCGTCCCCGCCGTCGCGCGCGACCGCGGTCTCGTGGCGGATGCGTTCGAGGAACTGCTCGCGCATGTTCGTCGGCGCGATGAGGAGCCGCCGGTAGTCGTCGTGCATCGAGTGCCCCGTGAAGAAGTTGAACAGCTTCACGAGGTCCTGGCCGACGTCCCGGTCCGCGGTCAGGAGCCCGAGGTCCTCGTACGTCTTCGCGGTCTCCGAGTGATAGTTCCCGGTGCCGACGTGACTGTAGAGGCGGACGTCCTCGTCCTCCTGGCGGACGACGAGCGTCGTCTTCGTGTGCGTCTTCAACCCCGGCGTCCCGTACGCCACGTGAATGCCCTCCTCTTCCAGGCGGTTCACCCACCGGAGGTTGTTCTCCTCGTCGAACCGCGCCTTCAACTCGACCATCACCGCGACCTCCTTCCCGTTCTGGGCCGCCTCGATGAGGCTCTGGATGACGTTCGAGTCCTTCGCCGTCCGATAGATCGCGGCCTTGATAGCGAGGACGTCCGGGTCGTGGGCGGCCTCGTGGATGAACTCGTGGACGGTCCCCGTGAACGAATGGTAGGGATGATGGACGAGGATGTCGCCGTCGCGGACCTCGTCGAAGATCGTCCGGTCCTCGTCCTCGTGGACGTGCGTGAACCGCGGGTGCGGTTTCGGCGTCCAGTCCTCGTACTTCAGGTTCGGCCGGTCGAGGCCGTGCAGTCGCATGAGGTCGCGGTAGTCCAGTGGCGGGTCGCGGACGAACACCTCGCGTTCGTCGACGTCGAGGTGCTCGACGAGGAGGTCGCGGACGCGGTCGGGCGTCCCACTCGCGAGCTCGAGGCGGACGACGGTCGCGAACCGACGCTCGCGCAACACCTCCTCGATCATGTCGATGAGGTCCTCGGCGACCTCCTCGTTCCGGCGGACCTCGGCGTTCCGCGTCACGCGGAACGTCGACCACTCGACGACCTGCGTGTCGGGGAACAGGAGGTCGAGGTTCGCGCCGATCACCTGCTCCAAGGGCACGAACTCCGCGTGGTCGTCGCCGGCGTCCTTGTCGTCGACGCGCACGAGCCGCGGGCGGTTCTGCGGGATCTTCACGCGGGAGAACTTCACGTCCGCGTCCGGCGACTTCCGCGTGAGGATCGCCATCGAGAGGCTGAGGTTCGAGATGAACGGGAACGGATGCGCGGGGTCGAACGTGAGCGGCGTGAGCGTCGGAAGGACCTGCGCTTCGA
This sequence comes from Halorubellus litoreus, assembly GCF_037081675.1. GTDB lineage: Archaea > Halobacteriota > Halobacteria > Halobacteriales > Natrialbaceae > Halorubellus > Halorubellus litoreus. The sequence goes on from NZ_JAZAQL010000006.1 coordinate 234,071, forward strand.
AGTACTCGCGGAGCGACTCGCGCTGCGCTTCGGCGAGGTCCTCGTGGTCGAGGACGTGGATGCCGGCGTCGGCGAGCGCGGGCTCGACGTCCTCGTGGAAGCACCGGGATTGCTCCTCGAACAACGCTTCGGCCTTCTCGATGGATTCGCGCCACTGCTCGCGCGGCGTGCGGCCGTCGGGCGTGAGCTCGGTGACGCCCGCGTCCATCTGCTGCTTGAGGCCGCCGATGCGCTTCATGAAGAACTCGTCGAGGTTCGACGTGAACAGCGACAGGAACTTCGCGCGCTCCAGGATGGAGTTCCGGTCGTCCACGGCCTCGTGGAGCACTCGCCGCTGGAACGCGAGCTCGCTCAGCTCGCGGTTCAGGTAGAGCGAGTCGTCGTCGAGGTCGACGTCCTCCGGGTCTTCGATGGGGCGTGCCGGTGCGCGTGCGACCGACCCGTCGCCGTCGGCGCGCGCACCGCTGGTCGCTGGGTCGTCGTTCGCTGGCGCGTCCAGGGACTCGACGTCCGCGTCCGCGGGCGCGACGACGACGTGATGGGACTCGCTCGTCCCGCCAGTCCCGCCGATGTGCGACGTCAGGGACTTGCGGCTGTCCGCCGCGTACCCGCACGCGCACTCGAAGCGGGCCGTCGTCGTGGCAGCGTCGTCGTCCGCAGTCATGCCAGTCGTTTCGTCGGCCCCGGATTTATTTGCATCGTCGCTGCCGGTGACGCGGTCGCTCTCGCTGGCGTCGTCGTCGGGCATCGAGAAGCGAGTCACTCAGGCGACGACCCGTTCGCGAGTGTCGACGATGGAGTCGTCGCTCCGGGAGAGCCCGTCGCGGTCGAGTTCGACGGCGACCACCTCGTCGTTCCGGACGTCGTACGCGGTGAGGTCGCCGCCGTACACGCAGCCGGTGTCGAGCCCGATGGCGTGCTCGCGGACGACCGGGCTGGAGAGGACTGTGTGCCCGAAGAACGCGCGGCGGTCACCTGCATACTCGTCCCACCAGAACGGGCGACCGTAGGAGTCGTCGGTGAGCGAGCGCGTGTTCTGGACGTCGTCGACGTCGTGCTCGGCGAGGGGCTTGCGCGGGTCGATGCCGCCGTGAACGACGACGCCGTCGTCCCACGAGATGACGACCGGCATCGACTTGATGTAGTCCATGTCGACGGCGGAGAGCGCGTCGAGTTCCTTCTCGCCGCGCAGGAGTTTCTCCTCGTTGTTCCCGCGGATGGAGAGCATGTTGTCCGCCTCGCGGACGGTCTGCACGACCGCCTTCGAGTCCGGACCCTTCCGGACGAGGTCGCCGACGAACACGACGAGGTCGTCGTCGGTGACCTCGAGCGTCGCGAGCAGGCGCTTCATCGCGTCGAAGCACCCGTGCACGTCCCCGACGACGTAGACGTCGTCCCAGTCGTCGAGGTCGATACGTCGATGCCAGGCGCCCTCGGTGTCGTCGAAGTCGAATCGGTCGGCTGTCACGGTCTTGACCTATATGAACGGGAACGCACGTAAAGCGTTGCTATGACGGCTCTATGCAGCTATGTAGAATGTGTTCGTCAACGAGTAGCATGCGGTCTGCGGGTGCGAATGGCGGACGGAACCGCGACCGCGGGCTCGCGTTGGGGAGACGCAACCTCTTTCTCGCGGACGGGTCTACGATGGGGTATGACAGACGTCGACCTCGACGCCGAGAAGTACGAGAAGCACCGGGAGGCCGGCGAGATACTCGCGCAGGTCCGCGACGAGGCCGCCGACCGCCTGGAGGTCGGAACGAGCTACCTCGAGATCAGCGAGTGGGCCGAGGACCGCATCCGCGAGCTCGGCGGGACGCCCGCGTTCCCCGTGAACGTCAGCGTCGACGAGGAGGCCGCCCACGGCGCCGCCGGCCCCGACGACGACCGCGTCGTCGGCGAGGAGATGGTGAAGCTCGACATCGGCGTCCACATCGACGGGTGGCTCGCCGACACCGCCGTCACCGTCGACTTCTCCGGGAACCAGGACCTCGTCGAAGCCGCCGAAGAAGCGCTCGACGCCGCACTCGACGTCGTCGAGGCCGGCGTCGACACCGGCACCATCGGCGCGGAGATAGAGGACGTCATCGACGCGTACGGCTACAACCCCGTCGTGAACCTCACCGGGCACGGCCTCGGCCACTGGGAGCAACACACCGCCCCGAACATCCCGAACCGCGGCGTCTCCCAAGGAACGACGCTCGAGGTCGGCGACGTCGTCGCCATCGAACCGTTCGCCACCGACGGCTCCGGGAAGGTCTCCGAAGGCCAACAAGAGGAGATCTACTCGCTCGAACGCGAAGCCACCGTCCGCGACCGCTCCGCACGCCAAGCCCTCGACCAGATCACCGAGGAGTTCAAGACCCTCCCGTTCGCCACCCGCTGGCTCGACGTCCCCCGCCCCGAGATGGCGCTCCGCCGCCTCAAGATGAACGACATCGTCCACGGCTACCCCGTCCTCAAGGAAGAAGACGGCTGCCTCGTCAGCCAACGCGAACACACCATCATCGTCACCGAAGACGGCTGCGAGATCACCACCCGCTCACGGTAACCGAGTCAGAACCGAACCAACACCAGAAACGCCGACCTGGCGGTCGCCGTACGCTCGTGCTATCCGCAGCAGAAACGCCGATCTGGCGATCGGCGTACGCTCGTGCTATCCGCAGCAGAAACGCCGACCTGGCGATCGGCGTACGCTCGTGCTATCCGCAGCAGAAACGGCCGCCTGGAGGCGGCCGTATGCTGGTCGGTCCGTAGTACCCAAAGAATCTGCGTGCCGCCGTCACCCCAGTGCCGGCGGCGAGTTGGTTGTTTTGGACACCCCCGTGCCCACCTGTGCGTCTAAGCGTTGTTCATGCGTTGGCTCGAGCGGGACCCACAGCGTTGGCATTCGGCCACGCGGTAGGGTTCGCGCGAGAACTCCGCATTTTCCTCCTTCAGACTTTCAGTACGGATCTGCACGGACACCTGGTGCAGCGTGTCGGTGTCGCAGTCGGTGCAGTGCTCCGTCAGGCCGTCGAAGGAGTTGTCAGTCGTTGCCATCTACAAACCACATGTTACCCTGGTTGGTAATAAATCGATTCGTCAGTTTTCGGGGGCCGGGGGCGAAAAATACCCGACGAGGAGCCAATGAAACCATTCTAACGCCACAGACAGTCCCAAATCGTCTAAAGCCGCTTCTAAGGCGGTTGTCCAGTGTTTGTGGAGAGCATTTCAATCGGTTGTCAATGCTTACCAGCGGATTCCCAGATGGTTACTGTCGAGAAACCCACACGTATGAAGCCGTGCTTTCAAATCAACGCCACACCTCGAAACGATATGGACCAGGTGTTCGCGCCGTGGCGCATCGAATGGGTGGAACGCGACGACAAGAACCCGGACGTCGACTGCGTCTTCTGCGAGTTCCCCGACCGCGACGACGCCCGCAACAACCTCGTGCTCGCGCGCAACGACCACGCCGTCGTCATGCTCAACAACTACCCCTACAACCCAGGGCACACGATGGTCATCCCCCAAGCGCACGAAGGCGACTGGCGCGCGCTCGACGACGACCAACTCCTCGCACACGCCCGCCTCAAACAACGCACCATCGACGCCATGGACACCGCCTTCGCACCCGACGGCTACAACGCCGGCGAGAACCTCGGCGGGAGCGCCGCCGGCGGCAGCATCGACGACCACCTCCACACCCACGTCGTCCCCCGCTGGACCGGCGACACCAACTTCATGCCCGTCATCGCCGACACCAAAGTCATCGTCGAAGCCGTCACCGACACCTACGACCGCCTCCACGACGCCTTCAGCGAGCAAACCGGCGCGACCGACACCGACGCCGGATTCGTCCAATTCTGACCGCGAAGTTTACACGAGACGTAAACCCATCCTCGCACATCACTCTCACAGCGCACCCACACAATCAGTTCCCGAAGAAACGGCCGCCTGGCGGACGCCGTACGCTCGTGCGAGCAGTCGTCCCCGAAACGGCGTCCTGGCGGACGCCGTACGCTCGTGCGAGCAGTCGTCCCCGAAACGGCGTCCTGGCGGACGCCGTACGCTCGTGCGAGCAGTCGTCCCCGAAACGGCGTCCTGGCGGACGCCGTACGCTCGTGCGAGCAGTAATCCCAGAAACGGCGTCCTGGCGGACGCCGTACGCTCGTGCGAG
>NZ_JAZAQL010000007.1:0-1535 GCF_037081675.1 Halorubellus litoreus
ACCCCCCGAGCCTTGAGCTCGGGACCATTCCGGTTGATCCTGCCGGAGGCCATTGCTATCGGAGTTCGATTTAGCCATGCTAGTCGCACGAGTTCATACTCGTGGCAGATAGCTCAGTGACACGTGGCCAAACTACCCTATGGATCAGAACAACCTCGGGAAACTGAGGCTAATTCTGAATAACGCTCTATGCCTGGAATGGCTTGAGCCGGAAATGCTACGGCGCCATAGGATGTGGCTGCGGCCGATTAGGTAGACGGTGGGGTAACGGCCCACCGTGCCCATAATCGGTACGGGTTGTGAGAGCAAGAGCCCGGAGACGGTATCTGAGACAAGATACCGGGCCCTACGGGGCGCAGCAGGCGCGAAAACTTTACACTGCACGACAGTGCGATAAGGGAACTCCGAGTGCGAGGGCATATCGTCCTCGCTTTTCTGTACCGTAGGGAGGTACAAGAATAAGGGCTGGGCAAGACCGGTGCCAGCCGCCGCGGTAACACCGGCAGCCCAAGTGATGGCCGATATTATTGGGCCTAAAGCGTCCGTAGCCAGCTGAACAGGTCCGTCGGGAAATCTGCTCGCTCAACGAGCAGGCGTCCGGCGGAAACCAGTCAGCTTGGGATCGGAAGACCCGAGGGGTACGTCTGGGGTAGGAGTGAAATCCCGTAATCCTGGACGGACCACCGGTGGCGAAAGCGCCTCGGGAAGACGAATCCGACGGTGAGGGACGAAAGCTAGGGTCACGAACCGGATTAGATACCCGGGTAGTCCTAGCCGTAAACGATGCTCACTAGGTGTGGCACTGGCTACGAGCCAGTGCTGTGCCGTAGGGAAGCCGTGAAGTGAGCCGCCTGGGAAGTACGTCCGCAAGGATGAAACTTAAAGGAATTGGCGGGGGAGCACTACAACCGGAGGAGCCTGCGGTTTAATTGGACTCAACGCCGGACATCTCACCAGCTCCGACAGTGTGCAGTGACGGTCAGTGTGATGAGCTTACCTGAGCCACTGAGAGGAGGTGCATGGCCGCCGTCAGCTCGTACCGTGAGGCGTCCTGTTAAGTCAGGCAACGAGCGAGACCCGCACGCCTAATTGCCAGCAACACCCTCGTGGTGGTTGGGTACATTAGGTGGACTGCCGCTGCTAAAGCGGAGGAAGGAACGGGCAACGGTAGGTCAGTATGCCCCGAATGAGCTGGGCAACACGCGGGCTACAATGGTCGAGACAATGGGATGCAACCCCGAGAGGGGGCGCTAATCTCCGAAACTCGATCGTAGTTCGGATTGCGGACTGAAACTCGTCCGCATGAAGCTGGATTCGGTAGTAATCGCGTTTCAGAAGAGCGCGGTGAATACGTCCCTGCTCCTTGCACACACCGCCCGTCAAAGCACCCGAGTGGGGTCCGGATGAGGCCACCTAACGGTGGTCGAATCTGGGCTCCGCAAGGGGGCTTAAGTCGTAACAAGGTAGCCGTAGGGGAATCTGCGGCTGGATCACCTCCACTGACCGGGACCAACCCACACCGGGTTGGCCCATCG
>NZ_JAZAQL010000007.1:1628-4936 GCF_037081675.1 Halorubellus litoreus
AAGTCGCGTGTAAGCACAATCCAGACACAAACTGGACTCGTACCATCGAGTCAACAACATTCCAACAGACGTGGCTACTGTGCCAACTGGTGGATGGCTCGGCTTGAGAGCCGACGAAGGACGTGCCAAGCTGCGAAAAGCCTGAGGGACCCGCACGGAGGGTAAGAACTCAGGATCTCCGAATGGGAATCCCCACCGCAATTGCTTCGCGCAATGGGGAACGCCGAGAACTGAAACATCTTAGTATCGGCCGGAAAAGAAAGCAAGACCGCGATGTCGTCAGTAACCGCGAGTGAACGCGACCCAGTCCAAACCGAATCCCTCACGGGACATGTGGTGTACGGACTGACAACCAACAACAGAACATCTGCACGAAGTCTCCTGGAACGGAGCGCGACACAGGGTGACAGCCCCGTAAGACAGACTAGTACGTTGGGCGTCAGCTCCAGAGTATCGGGGGTTGGATATCCCTCGTGAACCACGCGGGCATCGACCGCGAAGACTAAACACTCCTCAAGACCGATAGCGAACAAGTAGCGTGAGCGAACGCTGAAAAGCACCCCACAAAGGGAGGTGCAATAGGGCCTGAAATCAGTTGGCGATAGAGCGATGGGGCACACAAGGTCCACGAGAAAACGACACGGGCGCGAGCCCGCAGTAGGAACTCGTGGAAGCCGGTGTTCCATCGTGCGTTTTGAAAAACGAGCCAGGGAGTGCATCTGTCTGACGAGTCTAACCAGCTTCTCGCTGGGAAGGCGCAGGGAAACCGATACGACCGCAGCCCCATTCGGGGCCAGGGTCACCGTGTTCAAGCGCGGGGAGTCAAACGGATGCGACCCGAAACCAGATGATCTACGCCTGGGCAAGGTGAAGCGTGCCGAAAGGCACGTGGAGGCCTGTTAGCGTTGGTGTCCTTCAATACCCTCGCGTGACCTAGGTGTAGGGGTGAAAGGCCCATCGAATCTGGCAACAGCTGGTTCCAATCGAAACATGTCGAAGCATGACCTCTGCTGAGGTAGCTCGTGGGGTAGAGCGACCGATTGGGAGATCCCACTTCGAGAGAAGTGGGCCTCCCTGTCAAACTCCAAACCTACGAGCGCCGTCGACGCAGGGAGTCCGGTGTGCGGGGTAAGCCTGTGCACCATGAGGGAGACAACCCAGAGCCGGGTTAAGGTCCCCAAGTGTGGATTAAGTGCGATCGAAGGTGGTCTCAAGCCCTAGACAGCCGGGAGGTGAGCTTAGAAGCAGCTACCCTCTAAGAATAGCGTAACAGCTTACCGGCCGAGGTTTGAGGCGCCCAAAATGATCGGGGCTCAAATCCACCACCGAGACCTGGCCGCACCCATCATATGGGTGATCGTGTAGATTGGCGCTCTGTATGGGTGGAAGCACGGACGAGAGTTCGCGTGGACCATACAGTGACGAAAATCCTGGCCATAGTAGCAGCGTTAGTCGGGTTAGACCCCCGACGGCCGAAAGAGCAAGGGTTCCTCGGCAATGCCGTTCAGCCGAGGGTTAGCCGGCCCTAAGTCCAACCGTAATTCGACTTGGACGAACCGGGAAACTGGTTAATATTCCAGTGCTCGTATGCAGTGAACGCCGACGCCTTAGAGACAGTCGAGCTGGGCCTTCGCCCAGTCGAACCGTGGAAATCCGTGGACGCCGTAATGGCAGGAAGCGGACGAAGCACGGGATAGCGAAAGTCGACCGTATCCGGGGCCCGTGAAAAGGCAAGCATACGAACCGTACCGAGATCCGACACAGGTGCTCTAGCCGAGAACGCTCAGGCCTGTCGGGAACAACCGACGTCAGGGAATTCGGCAAATTAGCCCCGTAAGTTCGCGAGAAGGGGTGCCTGCCTCGGAGAGAGGCAGGTCACAGTGACCAAGAAGCTCCGACTGTCTAGTAACAACATAGGTGACCGCAAATCCGAAAGGACTCGTACGGTCACTGAATCCTGCCCAGTGCGGGTATCTGAACACCCAGTACAATGGGACGAAGGACCCGTCAACGGCGGGGGTAACTATGACCCTCTTAAGGTAGCGTAGTACCTTGCCGCTTCAGTAGCGGCTTGCACGAATGGATCAACGAGAGCTTCGCTGTCCCGACGTTGGGCCCGGTGAACTGTACGTTCCAGTGCGGAGTCTGGAGTCCCCCAGGGGGAAGCGAAGACCCTATAGAGCTTTACTGCAGGCTGTCGCTGAGACACGGTCGTTAGTGTGCAGCATAGGTAGGAGCCGTTACACAGGTACCCGCGCTAGCGGGCCACCGAGGCACTAGTGAAATACTACCCACTAATGACTGTGACTCTCACTCCGGGAGGAGGACACCGGTAGCCGGGCAGTTTGACTGGGGCGGTACACGCTTGAAAAGATATCGAGCGTGCCCCAAGATCACCTCAATCGCGTCGGAGACGCGATGAAGAGCGCAAGAGCATAAGGTGGTCTGACAGTGTCATTCCCAACGAGTGACACTGACGTGAAAACGTGGTCTAGCGAACCAATTTGCCTGCTTGATGCGGGCCATTGCTGACAGAAAAGCTACCTTAGGGATAACAGAGTCGTCACGCGCAAGAGCACATATCGACCGCGTGGCTTGCTACCTCGATGTCGGTTCCCTCCATCCTGCCCGTGCAGCAGCGGGCAAGGGTGAGGTTGTTCGCCTATTAAAGGAGGTCGTGAGCTGGGTTTAGACCGTCGTGAGACAGGTCGGCTGCTATCTACTGGGGGTGTTATGGAACCTGACGGGAACGCTCGTATAGTACGAGAGGAACTACGAGTGGTGACCACTGGTGTACCGGTTGTCCGAGAGGGCATGTGCCGGGCAGCTACGTCACACGGGGTAAGAGCTGAACGCATCTAAGCTCGAAACCCACCTGGAAAAGAGGTTCCGCTTGAGAGTCCTCATAGAAGATGAGGTAGATAGACTCGGGGTGTACGCACCAAGGCAACGAGGTGTTGAGCCCGCGAGAACTAATCACTCGAGCCACCATTCATTCGGACTGTGTGCTGACTCGTGCTGTGCGAGTCCAGGTGTTAACTGGATTGTGCTTACATTGCGGCTGACGTACCGACGTTGGCGTACCATGGATCGTTCCCGTGGGTCGGCGTTGAGGCGGCCAGAGCGGTGGGGTGACACCCGTACCCATCCCGAACACGGAAGTTAAGCCCATCTGCGTACCGGGGAGTACTGGAGTGCGCGAGCCTCTGGGAAACGCGGTTCGCTGCCTCGCTATTCATACTTTGAGCCTGCCACCCCTGTTGTGGGGTGGTGGGCTTTTTGTCTTTACAGAGGGAGTGGTGATGCTG
>NZ_JAZAQL010000008.1:0-2130 GCF_037081675.1 Halorubellus litoreus
TCCTTCATCGGCCGGCTCAGCGCCTCTTCCCCGAAGATTCCGATGTACTCGCTGACGTAGGAACCGAGGTTCTCCACCGAGTCGTTCACGCTCACGGCGTCGTTCTCCGGGTCGTGAGCCTCCCAGCCCGCCGGTTCGCACTCTGCGACGTATGACCTCATGACCGGCGCGAACTCCTCGGCCGCGAGGTCGTCGCCGTCCTCGACGAACACCGCGACGTGCTGGTGTCCGTACCCCGACTCGTGCGGTTCCCACACTCGGGCGTACTCCCAGTTCCGGCCGCTCAGGACCTGATGAAGCTGTTTCCGGGCGGTGTCCCACCCGTCCGCGATGTCTCGCATGTGGTCCGCCGGGCATCGCTTGTGTCCCTCCGCGTTCAGGTTCGATGCCGAGAACGTCAGCATCACCGTAGTTAGGCCGTCTACCTCCCGGTCTGCCGCTCGCTCGAAGTCCTTCACCTTCGCGTAGTACCGCTTCCCGTACTCCGGCATGTAGCTGTTCTGAAGCCGTGTACGGCCGGTTTCGCCTCGGTCGCTCGTGAACTCGATGTGCGTGTTCAGGTAGCCCCGGTGCCACCGTCGCCATGCGTTCACGACGGCGTGCCACGGTCGGGATCGCGTCGCCCGGTCGCCGTCGCCGTCGCCCAGGACCGCCTCGTCGCGCAGCCGCCGGCCCGGCTCCACCGACAGCGGCCGGCGCGCCGTGCCGTCCGGCATGTCTCGGGGGCGCATCCAGAAATCCCCGTCGCTGGCCCCCTCAGCGGTCTCTTGACGGTTGTTCTTGGAAGGCCGAGAAGCCGCACCGTCGCCGGGCTGGCGGCCGCCACGGGCGGCCTCGCTCCCGTCGTCCACGCTCATGCGCACCGCCCCCGCACCGCGTTCTCGAAGGTGGCGGCGGCGACGGTAGACGCCGCCGTTCCGGGTCGCCGGCCCGGCGGTCCGCCTCCACCGCTCGGGTTCGGCGGACCGCCTCCCCGGCCGGCGCTTCCGGGTCGGGTCGGGGGGCAAGCCCCCGCTTCCGCCCGGACCGCACCACCGCCCGCCTCGACGTCCCGATCGCCGAGGTCGCGCGCCGTCCCGAGCTGTGGCCGGGCGGGGTCGCTCCCTCCGGTCGCTCCCGGCCGCGCCGGCCCCAGTTCGTGCCGGACGCGCTCCGCGAAAGCGTCGCTCTCGGGCGAGTTAGGCGGTCTACCGGCCGAGTCGGATGAGTCGTTACGACTTTGCCGCTCGGCGGAGAAGGACCATGTGCACCCTACCACTCGCACCCCGACCCTGCAGGGACCGAAGGGGTGTGAGCGGAGAACCGTACTCGGTGCGTAAGGCGGCGAGCGCCGTGCCAGCGGCCGACTCGCCACGTCCCGGCCCTTCTCCGGGACACTCGTCACGTTGCGTAGCTTTGCCTCCCGCTTCCGCACCCGGCCCCTTAGTCGTTTCCACCGCCCGACACGTGCGCCGCTATATATCTGCCTCCTCAGGCTCTGAGACGGCTGGTTTCGGTGCTTTCACCCCTAATCGCCATACGGCGTCGGGTCATGGTCATGAGAACAGGTCATCAACCATCCCCCCGGAGGGGGGATGGTTGTCTCCCTTACACCGGGAGGCTTCCAGATACGTCGCCACGCACCCTGAGACGCCTCGGTGTGTCTCGGTGCGTCTCTCGGTGCCTCTCGGCACCCTCGGGCGCTCCTGCGCACCCTCAGCGTCCTCCTGACGCCTCGCTACGTCAGCCCGGTGGTGGCCCGCCTCGGTCGGCCGGTGGGTCGCTCCCCGGTGCGCCGTCGATCCGCGTCGTCCGAGCGCCGCCGCCGCCGGGGTCGTGCCGGTCCCGGCTCCCGGCCTCGACCTGCACGATGGCCTCGGCCGTCCACTCCGGCCCGCCGTCGCCGTCCGGGTCGCCCGTCTCCTTCCACCGCTCCATGCTCTCCCCCCCTCTATCCTCCGGTCTCAGCCCCGTCTCCCGCCGGAATTGCTCCCGCGTCATCATCTCCTGTGCCCCGTTCGAGAACTCCACCCGCCGGGTCCCCGTCGCCCATGCCACCGCGTTGAACATCTGTTCCTTCATCGGCCGGCTCAGCGCCTCTTCCCCGAAGATTCCGATGTACTCGCTGACGTAGGAACCGAGGTTCTCCAC
>NZ_JAZAQL010000009.1:0-719 GCF_037081675.1 Halorubellus litoreus
ACCGCGGTCTGGTCCGAGATGCGGGCGGCCTGCTGCATGTTGTGGGTGACGATGACGACCGTGTACTCCTTCGAGAGTTCGTCGACGAGGTCCTCGATCTTCGAGGTGGCGATGGGGTCCAGTGCGCTCGCGGGTTCGTCCATGAGGATGACCTCCGGGTCGACGGCGAGCGCGCGAGCGATGCAGAGCCGCTGCTGTTGCCCACCAGAGAGGCCGAGCGCGTTGTCGTCGAGTCGGTCCGAGACCTCGTCCCAGAGCGCCGCCTGCTTGAGCGCGCGCTCGACGAGCTCCAACTCCTCCTCGGTGTCGTCGCGCCCGAAGAGCCTGGCGAGCAGGCCGGTGTCGATGTCGCCGTGCTTGCGCGGCCCGTAGCTGATGTTCTCCTTGATGCTCTTCGGGAACGGGTTCGGCGCCTGGAACACCATCCCGATGCGTTTGCGGAGTTCGACGAGGTTCGCGTTCGCGTCGTAGATCTCCGTCCCGCCCAGCTTCACGCTGCCCTCGATGCGGGCGGCCTTGATGCGGTCGTTCATCCGGTTCAGGCACCGCAGGTACGTCGACTTCCCACACCCAGACGGCCCGATGAGGGCGGTGACGGAATTCTCCGGGATGTCCATGGAGACGTCCTTCAAGGCGTGGTCGTCGCCGTACCACACGTTCAGGTCCTCGACGCTCAACTTCGCGTCGCCCTCGAACTCGAACTCCGTCCACTCCTCGCG